>CAYOCV010000010.1:0-150854 GCA_964402645.1 uncultured Desulfovibrio sp.
GTGGCTCGAATGGCTTCTGTGGCTCGAATGGCTTCTGTGGCTCGAATGGCTTCTGCTTCTTCCTTGAACATTGACGAATATGTGGTCTTCTTACCATCAGACATAAAAGACCCCCATCATGTGTTCAAAGTTTAAGCCTAGTGGGGCTTTTTTACTTTGTCTACCTGATGGGGGTCATACCAAGACCGGGGCCTTTTATTATGTACTGTACGCTCGCAAAGTTGTGGTCAGCGGGATGTTCTGCCTGCTGCACAAACGTCTGTTGCAGGCCGCCTGAGGCAGCTGGCTATTTTACCATCTGGTCAAGTTCGGCATTTGTCCGGGCAATGGCAATGCGCGTGCCGGGCTTCATAAAACCTAAAATTTTTATCATGGCCTCTTCGGGCACGCTGATGCAGCCAGAGGTTGGCTCGTCTTGAGAGCAGTGCAGGAAAATTGCCGAGCCAGCGCCCTTGACGATGTTGGCTGTGTTGTATTCGACAACCGCGGCGTATTTGTATGCCACAACCTCTTTCGACAGGTTTTCTGCAGAATTCCAGTCTTTGGGCGTTACATCGGTAGTTACCCACTGGTTATAGCGGGCCGAGGCCACGTCATCCACCCACTGCTCGTTGCCAGTCAGCGTTGTGTAGGCAATGCTGACAGCAGGAGGCGTGGACAAACCAAAGCCACGGCGAATTTCATACACGCCCACCGGGGTTTTGCCGTCGCCTTCGCGTTTTTCTGTGCTGCACCCGTTTCTGCCCACATAGGCATCTGTGCGCAGCAGTTCGGTACGCTTGCCATTGCTGTTGGAATAGACGGTAAGCGTGCCCGTTGTGCCTGAGGCAACAATCTCAATCTGCGTTGGCGCAGCCTGCCATTCGCTTTGGCACATGCCTGCGCATGCCCACATGGTTACAAGAAAAAAAACGCAGATGGTGAGCAGTGTTTTGCGCATAATGACTCCGTGGGCATTTGTAGGGGTGCGGCAAGGTGCGGGGCAAAAAAGGGCCAGCCCACTGGCGCTGCCTGTTCCGCAGATGGCCTTGCTGGAATACTGCCAGAATTGCGGAATTATTATGATGCAGAGGGGGGCAAAAAGCAATTGTGGCAGAGGGTTGCCCCGCGTTTGAACGCCGGGACACAAAATTCAGATAGGCCCAGATACGGCCCAGATTCTGCCCCGCTGCTGCCCCAATGTTGCAAGGTGCGGCTATTCTGCCGCAGCGGTTACAGGCTTGGCCTGGGCTTTGCTTGTGCCCCGCACAAACCATGTTGTGCTGAGCTAGTTATTACCTGACAGTAGGCCCTTCAAAAGGAAGTGGTCATGCCGTGCCCGACTGGGGTAGCGATGAGGTTGCGAAGCTTCATCAACCACCAGCAAGGAGACCGACATGACCACTGGCAAGAAGGTAGCACGAAGGAAGTTGAGCCTGCTAGAGCTTGCAAGCGAGTTGGACAACGTGAGCAAGGCGTGTCGCATCATGGGGTACTCGCGGCAGCAGTTCTATGAAATCCGCCGCAATTACCAGACGTTCGGGGCTGAAGGGTTTGCGGACCGTCTGCCGGGACCACGAGAGCCGCACCCGAACCGGGTGGACGAAGCGACGGCGGAAAGGATTCTGGCGTACAGCCTTGAATTCCCGACGCATGGCCCGGTGCGCGTTGCCCAACAGTTGGTTTTGCAAGGTGTTCAGGTCAGTTCCGGGGGCGTGCGGGGCGTCTGGAGCCGCAACGGGATGTTGACCCGACATGAGCGGCTGCTGCGCCTGGAGCGGCATGTACGAGATACCGGAATCGCACTGAATGACGACCAGGTTCGCACCTTGGAGCGGTTCAGCCCGGAATTCCGGGAGCGCCATATCGAAACCCGGTGCAGCGGGGATCTGGTGGCCGTGGATACGTTTTTCGTAGGTACGCTGAAAGGCGTGGGGAAAATCTATCTGCAATCGGCCATCGACTGCCACAGCCGCTACGCCTTCGGCAGGCTGTACACCAGCAAGCTGCCGGTTACGGCGGTACACATGCTCAACGAGTCCGTGCTGCCCTTATTCGAGGAGCACGACACGCCGGTCATCACGGTGCTTTCGGATAATGGCCGGGAATTCTGCGGGCGTCCCGACAGGCATCCCTACGAGTTGTTCCTGCAGTTGGAAGGCATCGAACACCGGACAACCCGCGTCAGACGCCCGCAAAGCAATGGCTTTGTGGAGCGGCTGCACAGAACATTGCTCGACGAGCATTTCAGAATTCAGGGGCGCAGGAACTGGTACGAGTCTTTGGACGAAATGCAGACGGACCTGGACGCTTACCTGCACCACTACAACCACGAGCGGGCGCACCAAGGCAGAAACATGAACGGGCGGACACCCTACCAAGCCTTCCTTGATGGCCTTCCCGAGGGCCATCCGGAAGAGGACAGCGAAGGGCAGCAGGCAGCCTGATCAGCACCCCGCCGGGCACGGCAGTGTCAGGTGAATACTATCTCTGTACAATCAGTATTTGTCGAGATCGGATAGCAAATCCTGTGTCGGCAGGCCTACGGTTGCCAAGCCATGCTCGATCTGGAAAAGTAAAATCGCGCGCTTCGTCTGCAACCCGTACACCCCGTCAACTGCCCCTGAATAGTACCCTTTTGCCTTAAGTTTCGTCTGTATACTCGACACCAGCGTCTTGTCATGATCACCAAGCGGGGCTGCTGGAGTGGTTGCTTTCGAGGCGTTTTTCGGAGGGGCAACAGCAGGAGTAGAAGACGTTGAGCCATACGAAGGCGTCGATGGAGCAGAGTATGACGGCGCGGAATACGGCGTATAATACCCTCCACCACCTGATGATGAATAATGGCTACTATGGCTTACATGACTTCGGTGACTCGAATGGCTTCGGTGCCCAGCCATAAGCATTTGACTGTCCACCATGGCGGAATCAAGGGTAAAATTTTGAATCTTTTCCTTTTCTTCACCATGGTCAGGCACGTGATGCACTGCAAGGCAATCCGAACTGATCGTCAATCCTGATGATGCCAGAATTGCTATGGCAATCTTCCTTGCACTTTCCATGTTAACTCCTTATGGGAACGACGTATCTTTGCACATATTTCAAATTTGAGAAAAAAATACCGCAACATTCATCGCTTACCTTGCACTCAGAACATTTCTCTGCATGCACGACTTTCCACTCTGATATTGATCTTGATGCATATTTCCATAATCTTTCTGGAAGCATGCAAAGAGGAATGTTATATATCGACACATTAATTAGAGAATCATCAAGCAGCTCAACAGCGTCAACCAAAGCACCACTATACTCCGACGGCTCTACCCACACTTTATCCATATTGATTCGTGCGTTTGCAATCATCTCCTGCCCCATAAACGCCACATGTCCAACAAAAGGAAAGTTCTTACAAATAAATTCTGCAAGACTGCGTAATCTATGTATATTATGCTGGAGCAACACCGTTCTGATTTCTGTATCTATTCCTTCGCAAGCAAGATGGTGGACACCCAACGCTGCCTTCCATAACCCACCAGGACTACCTACAATTTGATCATGAACTGATGCCGAATCCGAATATATTGGAACACAAAAAACGGCCCTTCCCTTCAAATATCCAGCCAACTGTTTGACAAGTTGATACTCAGCACATGCCGTGGCGTTAGTAAGCACCTGGAAAGACCAATTCGCGTCACTGTCGAGACACGTTTCAACAAGCCCCACGAACCTGTCAGGGGCAATCAACGGCTCCCCACCAGTTATCCCCACATGCGGATGACTATCTTCCACGAGCCGCGCAATACTACAGCATTCTTCATACCTATCGACAGCACTCCCACTTATCACCACATGTTGCGGACACATTATACATCGATGGTTACACCTATCTGTAACGCAAAAAACATTGTCGCGTGAGCCCGCTGAATATTCGACAACCAAGCGACCATCACCGCTCAAACAAATCACGTCGCCAGCACTCAAATGCATACATTCAACCGTATACCACGATCTTTTTAGAAAAACGCCTTCCAGCAAGCTTCCGGACCTAACGTACGCATGTCCACCATCGTCAGCACATGTCACAAGATATGACTCACCAAATGCGTCACGTTTTACGGCGTCAACCCTGCCGTAAAGTGAACCTGAAATATTATATGAAACGCCCTTGAAACCACGCATAGCTTTTGCCTATCCGCCTCAGCGCTGCCAAGCCCAAGACCGAACCAATCTCCTCACAAAGACATCTTCTGAGTATATCTTTGAAAAGACATACTCGAACAAAGCCTTCTTCCCCCCGCAAAGATCGCCTGAAACCCCATCCACCCGCATGTCGTGATAAACTCTTACCGGGTCTATCCCGCAATATGGCAAAAAAACACACCATCCACACCCTGGAATACACTCAAGAACAGAATCACGTAACATTCTATCGACTTTCTCCCCCCTAAACCACTCGCGCCTTGTATCCACATGCACATTGCCAAGGAGGAATTCTGTATCTGCATGAGAACGATACATCATTCTCGCCTCGTCAGAGGCGAACACATTGCCTTCAGCATCGTACATCAATGCGCATATTGCCCCACCAGCAGGGGACTGCATATCAACAAATCCACAGCCAAAAGGAGTCAGTATCCTTCTGGCCATCATGGTAAAGTACTCTTCGGAAATCCGAATCCCTTTCCTGTTCAATTCAATTATATATTCAACAGCATTTTTATACGCACTCACGAATTCTTCTTGTTCATACACTAAAAGAGCAGCATTTTTTTCACACCTCCCAAAAGGATTGAGGCTCCTTATAAACACAGATTCAAATCCCAATCTCAAATATTCGTCAATAACATCAGAAAGACAGAAAATATTCCCCTTATGCACCGTCAAAAGCGCGGCAACAGCATCATGCCCATTTTCCCTAAACCTGGACAATGTACCTACAACTTTGGCGTGCGTTCCCCCTCCAGAGTTGATAACCCGACACTGATCATGCAAATACGCCGGGCCGTCCAACGAAGTCGACACGGACACCTTGTTGTCTACTAAAAATTTTATCTCCTCATCGGAAACATTTAGCAAATTTGAACAGATAACAAAATCAACTGCTTTCCCCAGCCCCTCAAGAACGCCCCTCCGCGACACCACATGCCTTATGATCTCAAAATTTAAAGTTGGCTCTCCACCCTGAAATTCTATTTTTATATGCCGTGATGGAGACATAAGTATGTTTTTTACAATCAAATCTGCCGTATCCACACTCATATCACCAGAAGCCATGCACGCATCATCAGAAGATGCATGGCAATAAACGCAAGACTGATTGCACCTATTTGTAACCACAAGCATATGCAACGCCGTCGACTCAAATATGAAATATTTCTTAGTCCGATACCGCGTTGCATAAACATCAAACATCTCTTTCGTCATTCTTTTTACACAAAAAAATTTACCCTCCAATTCGTAAAGAATATCCGCATGAATACCATTTTTTATTTTTACGAATTTTTCAAAATCATCATCATCCAGAACGTGATGTTCACCGATGTCATTCGTTAACAAGACCCCATACGGCATTCTTTGAAAAAAGAATGGCAAATGAATGTACTCATTCATCAACATTTACCTGTAAATATTTCTCAACCGCACCAACTCCCACACCCGACTCGATCGCCTTTGCTATTAGCAATCCACGAATCTTGGCATTGGAGGCCTCCAGCTCAACCCTCAACTGATTATCTACAGCAGAATTAACGATCATTTCACGAATTTCGCGCTCTTCAAGCTGTGCATTATTCACAGTAACGACATAATCGGCATTGTCAGCGACTACACCCACATCGCCGTAGCGTGCCACCTCATGCATAGCTCTGAGAATCGCAACACGTGTGAATATTCTTCCATCTAACGTCACAGCTACGAAACCATCACCAGCCATACAAACCCCTTTCCCATCCATAGATTAAAGAAACCCATGCGTTCGCATCTTGCCGCAAAAATCCATAACCACATATTCCATAACCCGAAACAGGATTATTTTCCTTTTACGCTCAGATACCAGCCAACACGCTAGTCACTGGACGACTTAACAAACCGGCATATCGAACTATTTTCTTTACTTCCTTCAACGCCCCCTTGCGTATTCACATGCTACTGCCCTTCCTAGTACATCCTGATCCCTCAAGACTTGGCTGTCCCCAGTTAAAAGCTGTGACACCCCGGCGGAATAGCTCCCGCCGGGGTGTTTCTGTTATTGGGAAGTTTGAAGCTCCCTGCCTGCTCTTCCCCTCAAAAAAGGGGAGGGGCAAAAGCAGGAACCCCTCAGTATCCCATGTGCTTCTTGACCGACTTCACCATCTTGCCGAAGGCCTTGTCCTTTCTGCGCCGGTCGAGCTGCGACATTTCGCTGAACTCGGCCTCTTTTCGCAGCTTCAGATAGTTACGGTAATGCGTGGCGGCCAGTTCGCCACGGCCCACGGCGGCCCGCACGGCGCAGCCCGCCTCGTGTTCGTGGCGGCAGTCGGCATAGCGGCACTCGCCCGCCAGCAGGGCAATGTCCGCAAAGCCTGCGTCCACGCCGTCCGCCCCGGCCACCGTGCCCACCTCGCGCATGCCCGGCGTGTCCACCACCAGCGCGCCGCCGTGCAGCATGATGAGCTGGCGGCGGGTGGTGGTGTGGGTGCCTTCGCCGGTGGCGCTCACAGCACGTGTGGCATGTCCGTGTCCTTGTAGGGCTTCCGCCCCTGCCTGCCCGCTCGTCAGTTGATTGAGCAGAGTCGTTTTGCCCACGCCCGACGACCCGAGCAGGCAATAGGTTCTGCCCGGCGCAAGCGCCTGCCGCAACGCATCCAGCCCGGCCCCGGTCACACTGCTGAGGGCGATGACCCGCGCGGGCGTAACGGCGGCCACCACCGCCAGCAGGTTGCCGAGGTCATCCGGGGTGACCAGGTCCGTCTTGGCCAGCACCACCACGGGCTCCACGCCCCCGTCCGCCAGCATGACCAGATAGCGTTCCAGCCTGCCGGGGTTGAAGTCGTAATGGCACGACTGGACAACAAACGCCGTGTCGATGTTGGCCGCGATCATCTGCACGGCGCAGCCATCGCCCGCCGTCTTGCGCCGCAGCACGGTCCGGCGCGGGAACACCCGGTGGATGATGGCCGCCGTTCCGTCGCTGTGCCACTGCGCCGTCACCCAGTCGCCCACGCAGGGCAGGTCGGCGGGATTGTCCGTATGGTAGGCAAGCCTGCCCGCCAGTTCCGCCGGTACCTCGCCGCCTTCGCCCCGTATGCGGTACGCACCCCTGTCCACCGCGCAGACACGGGCAAAACCGCAACCTTCCATGGCCATTTCCGCCGCGTGTACGGCAAACAACGGGTCGAAACCCCATGATTGCAACATGATCGTATACCTCATCAGGGACAGGGCGCATGCCTCGGCCCCTGCGGATTGTCGTTGTTGGCGCTATGCCTGTTCCGCGAAGGCCGGGTGGGCGATGATGTCGCCCTGCGGCTGCCGGTGGCCGAAGCGCACGGCCAGCACGTACTGGTCGGGCACGCCCGGATAGTGCAGCCCCGGCACGCAGGCGAAACCGAGGCGGGTGTAGTAGCCGGGGTCGCCCACCAGCACCACGCCCAGCGCACCGGCGTTGCGCATGCGGCGCAGCGCCTCGCGGATCAGGGCAGAGCCGATGCCCCTGCCCTGCATGGGCGGCAGCACGCCCACCGGCCCCAGCAGGTGCCAGCCCGCCCTGTCCGAACTCACATGGTCTTCTCCCACCACGGCGGGCGAAAGGGCCACGTGGCCCACAGGTTCGCCGTCCACCTCTGCCAGCAGGGACAGGGTCAGGTTGCCGCTGGCGCGCAACCGTCCTGGGATCAGGTGTTCAGTGGGTTCCGCGCCGGGCGCGTGCATGGGGTGGCCCTTGAAGGCCGTGTATTCGATGTGGATGATCGCCCGGCTGTCCTGTTGGTTGCCGGGGCGTTCGTCTCTGATGTGCATTGCGTCACTCCTGAAGTACGGCGCGCGACATGACGGACGCGGACCGGGCAGGCAGCCCGGCGGCGCACGACCGCCATGCGGCGCGCATGGCGAATGATCGGCCTGGAAACGTCAGAAGGATGGTTGCGGGACGAAAGCAAAGACCACCATCCGATGACATCGGACGGAATCGGCAGGGCGGGATGGGACGAGGCCGGGTGACGGCCTCGTGCGGGCAGCGCCCCCTTCAGACGGGGGACGGCATGCCGTCGCGCCTACCGGGTGCGGCTTTCGCCTGCAACCGGCAAGACAATCTCTGGTGCGAATCGCTGCAAAAAAACCTCGGCGCGTACGCCTGCAAGCAGAAAAACGTGTGCCGGACGGGCAACGCCGCAGCCGCCAGGGCCGCGCGCGGGGCAAACCGCCGGGTGTCCGATACGGACAAGCCGACAATAGTACGAAATTTCGCGTTGGCAAAGCCCTCCGCCAGAATGGGGGACACCCGCCAGAGAGCGGCCAACGGAGGCATGCGGCGATGCCCGCACGGTGCTAAACACCACGTTATCCGTCATGATTCAAGCATATTATGCATAAAAAATAAAAATTACGCACCCTCCGCGCATTTCCCGTTGACAACCGGGGGCCTGACGGATAGATACACAACCTCGTTGTTGGGCTGTCGTTCAATTGGCAGGACGGCGGATTCTGGCTCCGCTAATCTAGGTTCGAGTCCTAGCAGCCCAGCCAACATGCGTTCCCATCGTCTAGCCGGCCTAGGACAACGGCCTTTCACGCCGTCGACGGGGGTTCAAATCCCCCTGGGAACGCCACCACGCCATCAAAGGGGTCACGGTTCACCGTGACCCCTTTCGCGTATATGCGGCGCGCCGCCGCGCGAAAACGCGGGGTCGCCCGCAGCCCCACCACGCCCGCACCCCGCGCGGCACGCCGGAACCTGCCATTCCCCTCCCCCCGGCCGCCCGCGCACAAGCAGGAGGCCCCATGGACATCGCCGCCTTTTTCGCCGCCGAAGTAAAGCCCGCGTTGGGCTGCACCGAACCGGGAGCCGTGGCCCTTGCCGCCGCCACCGCCGCGCGCCATCTGCCCGCCCCGCCGGAACGCATCCACCTGCGCCTTTCGGCCAACATCTACAAGAACGGCCAGTCCGTGGGCATTCCCGGCGCGCAGGGCCTGCGCGGCAACATGCTGGCATCCGCGCTGGGCGCACTGGCAGGCGATGCGGACATGGGCCTGCAAGCACTGGCCGCCGTCACCGCCGACGACGTGGCCGCCGCCCGCGCCCTGACCGAACGCGGCGCGGTGACGCAGGAAATCGTGCAGGACGTGCCCACCGTGTACGCCGAGGCGGAACTGTACCGCCCCGGCCATCTGGTGGTAGCCGTGGTGGCCGGGCGGCACGACCGCGTGGCCGAGGTGCGCCACAACGGGCAGGTGGTCTACCGGGCGGAAGACGCCCTGGGCGGCGACAGCCTGCCCCCGTACATGGCCGACCTGCAACGGGCCGCCTTTGACGACCTGTGGAACTGGGCCGACGGGATCGACGCCGACCTCGCCCGCGACCTGCTGCGCGGCGCGGAAATGAATCTGGCCGTGGCCGAACAGGGGCTGACCAGCCCATGGGGGCTGGCAGTGGGGCATACCCTGGGAATGGCTCTGCGCGGTGGCGATTGCCAACATACCGGCGCGTCCGGCAGCAACGCATCTGGTGACCGAGTATCTGGCGCCTGCGGGCCAGACATCAGCGCCCGCGTAAAGGCCACCACGGCTGCCGCCGCCGACGTGCGCATGGCCGGGGCCAACCAGCCGGTCATGAGCAGCGCCGGTTCCGGCAACCACGGGCTTACCGCCATCATTCCCCCGACGCTGGCCGCCCGCGCCTGGGGCCGCAGCGATGCGGAACTGGCCTGCGCGCTGGCCCTGTCGCATCTGGTCACCGGCGCGGTAAAGGCCCGCACGGGCCGCCTTACCCCGCTGTGCGGCTGCGCCGTGGCTGCCGGGGCGGGGGCCGCCGCCGCGCTGGTGCGCCTTGCGGACGGCACGCCCGCGCAGGCCGAACAGGCCGTGGCGCTGGTGTTCTCGTCGGTCATGGGCATGATCTGCGACGGAGCCAAGGGCGGCTGCGCCCTGAAGGTGGGCACCGCCGCGGCAGAAGCCTGGAGCGCCGCGCAACTGGCCCTGCATGGGCCGGGCATGACCGGGGCCGAAGGCATTGTCTCGCCCGATTTCCGCGCCTCGCTACGCTCGCTGGGCGAAGTGTCCAGTCTGGGATTCGCCGCCGTGGACGTGGCCATCATCCGCCTGCTGGAGCGCGGCGTGCAGTAGGCGACGCATCTCCCCCGCGTTCTGGACATACTACAAGAACGGCCCGCCGTATTGCGGCGGGCCGTTCTTGCGTCTGACCGTGATAGAGGATCGCAGCGAGGCGAGAGAAAACCGCTCCGCACTCCGCGTCATTCCGCCCAGTGGACTGCCCTTTCCACCTTGATGATGCGGAGTTCCCCGGCCACCTTCCCAAGAAACACGAGAAGCGACGTGCATTCCGGCTTGTTCCCTGCAAAATTCACGGGGACCACCATGACGGAATCATTGATGGCTATTGCCTTGTAAACATGAATGGTTTCAAGCCATTCCTCGTTGGAATCCTGAGAATCCAGAAAATAGTCTGACCAGTAATTCCCTCTGTCCAGCTCAACAAGATTTCTGTGTACCGTATCAGCGTACACATACCGATATATTTCTCCATTCTTCAGCGGCTCGTTGCCAAGCAGTATTGCTTCTCGCATGTACCACTGATAAAAATCGTAAACAAATTTTTCCGGACTGTCTGAAAACTTTCGCACAGTGGCATGGCCAGATGCACATCCGCACATCAAGACAAGCATAAGCAGGCATACGTATTTTTTCATATGCACCCTCTTGCGAATCATACGAAATAAAATTGAACGATACTCAATCGTTGTTCGCTCTCACCGCATCAATCAACACCCTTTACATAAAAGGATACACGTCCATAACCTTGAATATTTTCAGCTCGCCATCATAGCTCTTTACCAAAACAATCACACTTCGCCTTTCCTGTCCCAGAACAAATTCCACAGGTATCATGGAGACGCCCCCTCCAATGCTAACCGCATCCTTCACATCGACAACAACATCAACCCACCGCGCCCCATAACTACCAACCTTGGTGAAATAGTATATCCCGGACGTATCCGCGCGAACATCAGTGACAAGAGACTTGGCTACATATTTATACATTGCATCATTCTTCTCCGCCATATCTTCACCACGGTCTGCCACGAAATACCACGCATAAAAATCACGCACGACTTGTTCGGGGGACCGCTCCGTGCAGTAGCCATCGACCGCATGAAATAACAGCATCGCAACTAGCATGACACTACAATATGCCCATCTCAACATCTTCATCTTATCCTCCAAAAACCTCGCAGACTTCTTACCAACACAGCAAATATTTTCTGGACCGCGCCATTGCAACCGGCAAGACTGCGTAAATCCAAGGGAAAACACTACATCCCTACATTTCATCATATCGCACTAAATCCCAGATTTTCATAAAAAGCACAACTTCGAGCCACGACAAAACGCAACGCGGGCTCCTCCAGCGCGCGTCGCACATATTGCAAAAGCGCAAGGATAGCCTTGACACTATCAGGCAAAAGAAGGACACAAAGATCACTACGCACCATAACACCATCACCAAACCGGAAGTCAACACACTTTTTATGATACGTGGCCATCACATTCGTATTTACGTCCTCTACACCCAATCTGGATCAGCATCATGACAACAACCAATCACACCAAAAAAATAATTACGATACTATGTATATTCCTGTCAGAAATACTTATCTGGCATTTCTTGGACATATTTGACGATGTAAACACATTATATATATACAGTTTTATTGCTTTCTGGACATCAACGCTACTCATGACCGCCATTAATATAAAAAACAGTGAAGGCATAAATAAAATCATATCATGCATAATGATATATTCTGCCTTTCTATTTATGGCATTTATGTTCACATCATGGTCGCATAACATCACAGGCGGCAATAATGTGAGGCCAGATTTATTTCTATTCAAAAAGAATGAACACATAGAAATTGGATTTCGAGGTTATTTTGCAGGATACATGCAGTGTATATATCTAATTATAATATATAATACTATTAAAAAACATAAAAACTAAAACACCTGTGATTACTTGGCGAATGAACAAGTAACCACAGGCGCACCACACAAAAAATTTCCTGCTATTTTTTAGCATTTCCCCCTCGACGCCTTTTCTCTCTTTTCTTCTTCATAAGCTCCATGCCCATTTTCGCCCCTTCAAACAACAAGAACTCCTGGGCGTTTATTCCGCCTCTCCCCACGTTCTCCATCGTTTTCGCCCAACCCTGAATATTAGGAGTCATAGCTTCCTGCATTTTTGCAATGCCATCTTGCTTCTCTTTGCTGCCATAGGGGTACATCCACCACGGACGCAGGCGTTGCAATATGTCTTTCGTCTTGGAGTCTCCACCACTTTTGCCCTGCCCGTCAGCCCCCGCAGTTGGGACATCGCGCGTGCCTGTTGCATCCCCCGCAGGCCGACCTCCTTGCTTTTGCACATTGCCCCTCGCGGCGGCACTTCCAGCCGCGCCGCCATGGGCAAACGTGAACCTGCCGTCCGTGGCGCGCGGGTGCTTCGACTCGTCCCAGCCGCGCGCGGCAAGGCCCTGCAAAATGAGTCCCGTCGGGTCGTACGCGCTGACCGGGTCGTCCACGCAGTAGTCGTACAGGTCATGGTCGCCACCCGTGTCACCCAGGGGATCCGGCGCCGTAAACCGCCCCGTGCGCGGATCGTAATCGCGGAAGCCGAAGCGTACAAGGCCGGTGTGTCGATCCACAAGGCTGCCCGCGAAACCCAGCGGAAAGAAGAAATACGGGCAGGTATCCAGCAGCGGCAGGCCGAAGCTGTCGTACTCCAGCCGCTTGACCACAGTACCGTCGGGATCGATGAGCGCCTTTACCGTGCCCACCTGGTCGCAGCCGATGCGAAAGGTGACGCTGCGCGCATGGGCCGCCCTGTTCTCCGCATCGGTACGAAAAAGGGACGGGGCCAGCATGCCGCCGCCCAGACTGTCCAGGGCCGGGCCACGCACGGTGACAGCGTGCGGCACGCGGCGCATGCCTGCCGTCGCTTCCGGCTTGCCTTCGTCCGCCTCGTAATGAAACACGTACTCCGTGCCGGTCCGATGGTCGCGGAATCGCGCCAGACGCAACGGGTCATGCCACTGGTATTCCTCGCTGGGCGCATTGTTGCGCAACACCAGAAACGGCATGCCCGCATTGTTGTACCGATACCGGACGGTATCGCCAGAGGGCAGCAGCACGGAATCCAGCGTCACCGGGGCGACGAGAATGCGGTGGGCATTCCGGCGCGCCCCGTCACGCACCAGTACCTCCCGGACACTGCCGTTGCCGTACTGGAAATACGCACGTTCCCGCCCCACCTCCCGGCAGCGCAGGGAACCGTCGGACGCATAGCCATACTGCACACGCCCCGCACGAACCAGCCGCCCCTCCCTGTCGTAGGCAAAGCTCCGTTCCGGCTCCAGACCACGTAACGCATCCCTCGACATTCCCGGCACGGTGGCCGTCCGCGCCATGGTGCGCTGGCCTGCCGCATTGTACGTGTATTCCTCCGCCAGTGTACCGTTGCGGCGCACTTCGGACAGATGGCCGCGCTCATCAAAGGTGTAACCGGATTCAATGACATGGCCGCCGCAGGTCTCCAACTTGGTGCGCAACTTACCGTCGGTGCCAAAATCGCAACAACAGGAGAACCCTGAGCTGGCGGCTGGCTCAGCCAGCGTCTCCCCTGACACGGCGGGGGCGGGCAGCGGCATTCCGCCGGAACTATCTACAACGACATCCGGCGCACCTGCACGGAGCTCCGGGCGCCCATCCTTGGGTTGTTTGGCAAACACGATGTCACGCAAAAAAGCTTCCGTGGACATGGCGGGGCGGGCGGCACGGGGCCGCGCAGTCTGCTGCTTGCTGGGACGGGCATATGAAGGCATGGCATTCTCCTGTGTTGTGTCGGCATGCGTGGCCGACACCGCCGATACCATGCCCATATCTGAAGTTTCGCCCGCAGGGGGGGGTGGCAGGGGATCACAGGGCCATCCGAACGGGGTTCCGCCATGGCCGTTTTCTGTGACGCAACTCCCCTGACATGCTTTCCCGCCCATGCCGTCCCGTGCCGGAAGCCCTACATGCGCCTGTCCGCCTGCATGGGGCAACCACATCCATATGAAGATGTCGCACCGCTCTTCCCTGTGGACATGGGTACCAGAAAACACAACGGGCCGCGTCACCACGACGCAGCCCGTTGTTCATTACTCTCCGACACGTTCGACACATTGATGCTGACATACAGGACGCCACACGGCAGCAAACGGCACGGTACGCCCACCGGTTGCACGCGAGGGGCAACCACGCCCCTCTCCGCCACAACTCAGCCCAGCCCGATGCGCGCAGGAAAGCGCCCCTTCCCCCTCAGTCCATCCAGACCACCTCGGGCACATCGCGCGGGGGCACCCGGTGGTACTTCATGGCGGGCATGCCCAGCATCATGGCCCCCACCACGTCCAGGTCGTCGGCAAGGCCCAGCGCGGCGCGGGTGGCCTCGTGGTGGCGGGCCGCCCACATCATCAGACCGGCCCAGCAGGTGCCGATGCCCCGCGCCGTGGCCGCGAAATCGAGCGTGGTGGCGGCGATGCCGCCGTCGCACGCGCCGAAGGGGTAGCTTTTCGGTGCGGTACAGTACGCCAGATGCGGCGCGCCGCGCAGCACCTTGTCGCCGCCTGCGGCAAACGCGGCCAGCGCATCCGGGTAGTAGCCCGATGCGTTCAGCCATTCGGAAACCACCCCGGCCAGCGCCCGTGACGCTGCGGCGGAACGGATCACGTGCCAGCGCAGCAGACGGCTGTTGCGGGCGGTGGGCGCGTGGCGCACCACGTCCATCAGTTCGTGCAGGGTTCCATCCGGCAGCGGGCGCGGCGAAAAGCGGCGGATGGAGCGCCGGTTGCGGATCAGCGCGTCCATGGCTGTGGCGTCGGCCTGGCCCGGCTGTACCGACAGGAAGGATTCCAGCGGCAGGCGGGCGTGACGCAGGGCGTTGGTGGGGCACACGGCCACGCAGTGGCCGCAGTCGATGCATTGCGCCGCCGCGTCGTGAACGGGCACGGGATGCCCGTTGCCGTCAGGTTGCAGCAGCCCCTTGGGGCACGCGGCCATGCAGTGGCCGTCGCCCGTGCAGGCATCCGTATCGAGGGTAATCAGTTCCATGCGGGCCTCCTTGGGCGTTACGCCCATGAGGTCCTTTTTGCCACGTACGGCGTTTTCGGCAAGAAGGCACAATTGGGGAAGCGAGTACCCGGCGGGTAACAAGGGCACCTGCACGAGACCGCCCCCGTTCCCGCGTATCGGAGAAAGGGGGCGGCAAAAAGGCCAGCAGGGAAGCGGACGCGGCTACCGCTCGGACAGGGCCAGCCCCGCCCCGCTGCCGATGAAGGCCACCCCCACGGTGCGATTGTACCAGCGCGCGGCGCGGGTGGTGGCCAGCAGGGCGGCGATGCGCGCCCCGGCCACGGCGTAGAGCATCATGCCCAGAAAGGCGATGACGGCCAGGTCCGCCACCAGCAGGGCGCTGCGGGCCAGGGTGTCGCCGGGGGCCAGGAATTGCGGGAACAGCGCGGTAAAGAACACGATGGCCTTGGGGTTGCCCGCCGCCACAAAGAATGCCTGCGCGAACAGCTTGCGCGCGCCGGGACCGTTCGGGGCGTCAGCCGGGCCGGCATCGCCGATCATGCCGGACGCGCTCCCGTCAGCCGTGCCCTGCGCCTCTGCCGTAGCGACTACATGCAGGGGCACCGCCGGGGCGCGCAGCATGCACACCCCCACGTACACCAGATAAGCCGCGCCCGCGTAGCGCACCACCCGGAACAGGTCTTCCGACGCGGCCAGCACCACGCCCAGACCGGCCACCGCCACCAGCGCCTGCAATACCGACGCCACGGTGTTGCCCAGCGCGGACGCCAGCGCGCGCCGCACGCCGTAGCGCACTCCGTGCGTCAGGGCCAGCAGCATGCTGGGACCGGGGGTGATGGTGGCCACCAGCACCGTCAGCGTATACACGATAAGGAAATTCCACGAGATGGACACCATGGTCGGCTCCTTGGGGATGCATGGGGGGATACATCGGGAACTGGCCTGTAACCGGGAAAGAACCGGACAGGAACAGGACATCTGCTGCGCGGAAACCAGACCGGGACAGCATGACCGGCACGGCCACGGCAACTCCGCCGGGCGCAGGCATGGCCGCACTGTCACCCCTCTACCCGCGCGGTCGCCGAGGCGCAAGTGCCCGCAACTGCCAGGGCAACTCAGAACGGTGCGTCCAGCCCCTTTTCGACCAGCACCGCACGGTACAGGTCCAGGGAGCGCCGGGCCATGGCGTGGATGTCGAACTCGTCGCGGAAGCGCGCGCCGTCGGACGGGGGCAGGGCCAGCGCATCGGCCAGCACCGTGGCCGGGTCGGCATCGTCGTCCATGAAGCGGATGCGGTCGTAGTAGCGGGCAATCTCGCGCACCGGCTGGGTGTGCCGGGCAATGACCGGCAGGCCGAAGGCGCACGCCTCCAGCACCACGCCGGGCATGCCCTCGGCCAGTTCCTCGGACGGAAAGAGCAGCGCGTCGAACGCGCGGTAGCAGGCCTGCACGTCCAGCCGCTGCCCGGCCAGCAGCACCACCCGGCCATCGCCGATGGCGGCCGCCTCGGCGCGCAGCCGGGCCAGCCCGGCGTCGGACGCCCCGCCGCCCACCACCAGCATGCGGGCGCGCGGATTGACGGCGTGCAGCCGCCGCATGAAGTCCAGCGCGAAATCCACGCCCTTGCCGGTGGCCAGCCGCCCCACAAAGCCCACCAGCACCTCGTCGGGGGCAATGCCGAATTCCGCGCGCACGTCACCCGCCGGATTGATGGAGGGCGCCGGACTGATGGAGGTCGCCGAACCGTTGGACACAGGCTGATCGAGCATGGCCGCGAAGTCCACCCCGTTATGCAGCACGGCATTCATGCGCCGGGGCAACCCGGTGCCCCGCACAAAGCCTTCCAGCGACTGTTCGGCCACGTGCAGCACCCTGTCCGTACACAGGCGATGCACCAGCGCCTCCTGCACCGCCTGCTTGCGGCGGCCCAGGGCGGTGCGGGCGTACCAGTGGTTGCCCGCCACATGCACCTGCGCCACGCGCACCGGAACCCCGGCCAGTCGCGCGGCGATCATGCCGGGAATGTTGGCCCCCAGCGAATGCGTATGCACCACAAGCGCGCCATGGCTGCGGAACATGGCCGCCAGCCGGGCGATGCCCGCCGGGCTCCACTTGCCGCGCATGGGCAGAAAATGGGTCTGCACGCCCTGCTCGCGCAGCGCGTCGAAAAACACCCCGCGCCCCCGATAGGTGACCACATGCACCTCGAAGGTCCGGGCCAGCAACGGCAGCACGGCAGCCAGGCGGCGCTGCACGCCGCCCACGTCGAGATTGTTGGTGACCCGGAAAAGCACGGGCTTCTGCATGAACTGTCCTGCGCCTGTGTAGCTGGATGGAATGGGGCATCGGGCCGCGCGCACGTGGACCCGGAAAACGCATCCCGTGGATAGCCCAGTCGCGGCGCGGCGTCCAGACGGGGCAGAGGTCGCGCCTGCCCACGCGGAGCGGAACGGGCACCCCACGGCTTGCAGCGCCGCAACGACGAAGGGCGCCCCCGATGAGCGCCCTCCTGTCTGTCGTGTCCCTGTGAAGGATATCCAAGGCGAAACCATGTCTGCAATGCGCCGCGCGGGCAGTGGTGCGGGCAGCGCCACTCGGAAAGGGAGCGCCGAACCCGGCGGGCGCGCCGTGGGAAATCGATCCGGCGCGTTCCGCGTGCCGCCCGCGCGGCACGTCATGTCATCCGTGCATGGGCGGGGGCCACCCGGCCCCCGCCGTCCCTTCCTTTCGCGCCGCCCTACTGGGCGGTGGAAACCAGTTTCTTCTGGCCGTCCCACACCTTGTCCGCCTTGGGCAGGACAGGGATGTACTTGAACCAGACGTGCGTCTTCATGTGTTCGGGATCCTGCTGCAGCTTGCGGCTGTGCTTCAGGATGGGCGGCACGATCTTGTGGATGTCGCCCGCGAGATCCTTGGAGATGGCAAAGCCGGTGGCCTCGCTGGCCAGGTCCACGGCCTGCTGGCTGTACTGCTGCGAAGAGGCCAGCGTATCCAGCGCCTTGGCCGGGTTGTGGAAGCCCACGCTGTTTTCGGCGGAGACGTAATCCCAGAAGAACTGGCCCTTGCGCACCATTTCGCGCGCCTGGATCATCAGGTCGTCATAGTTGGCGGGCTTGGCGCCCTGGAATTCCGAAGCCAGACGCACGGCCTCGTGCGCCTTCACCGACAGGTCCTGGGCCTTCAGCAACTGGTCGAAGGTCTTCTGCTGGCTGAACAGCACGCGCGAGCGCAGGTAGTCGGGGCTCTTGTCCGAATGGCACTGGCGGCAGGCGCGCATGTCCGGGTCCTTCAGGGGCGATGTCCACCAGTGGCCGGATATCTTCTTCTTGTCGTCGGTGCGGGTGTAGCCCATGTGGCAATCGGCGCAGGAGACGCCCGCCGCGCCATGCACGCCGTTCTGCCACATTTCGTATTCGGGATGCTGGGCCTTGATCATGGGCGTCTTGGACACGGGGTGCGTCCAGTCCACGAAGTTGCCCTCAAAGCCCTTGGCCTGCGAATTGCCCGCCGTCTTGTAGTAGGCGTACATGTCCTTGGGATCATACCCGTCGGCCCAGGGGAACACGGGCTTCTTGGCGACGCCCTTTTCCTTGTCCTGGAAGTAGTATTCCACGTGGCACTGGCCGCAGACCAGCGAACGTTTGTCGTTGCGCGAAAGCTTGTTCCAGTCCTTGCCCTGCGCCTTCAGCTGATCCTTCAAAGGTTCGCTGTACAGGCGCAGTTCCATGGTCTGCGGGTCGTGGCAGTTGGCGCAGCCGATGGTCTCGTCCTTCATGTCGATCTTGTCGCGGAACTCGTTGACGTCCTTGGCCCAGAAATCGTCGCCGTACTGCTTCACCCAGCCCATCATCTTGGGGGTCTTGCAGTTCCAACAGGTGGCGGGCAGGCCGCCCTTTTCCGCATAGGTGTTGATGCGGTCGATGTGCAGGAAGTCTTCCAGCGCCTTGGTGTGGCCGCGCGCGTTGCGGTACTCGTAGCTGAAGGGATAGCCCAGCCACAGGTTCTTCAGGTACGGCTGGGCGTGCTTGTAGCCTTCGGGCAGCGGATCGACGTTGTCGTTCTTGTTGAACGGCACCGAGCCGTTGAATTCGGTCATCACGGTGCTTTCGTCGTTGCGCTGGTAGCTGGCGTACTGCTGCGGAAATTCCGCCTTGAAGGCGCTGCTGCGGGTTTCTTCCGCAGCAATCTTGGTCTTGAACACCGGGGTCTTCAGTTCCGCAACATCGGAACACCCCGCGAGAACGAAGGGGACGAGCGATACGGCAAGCAGCAGGGCCCCCCTGCGGACCATGCCGCGCGCCGCGCGCAGCGACAGCGTGTCTTTCATCAGATTATCCATCGGCGACCTTCCTTGTGCTGATCGGCGTCATGCGCATGTGCTGGACATTGCGGTGGCAGTCCACGCAATAGGGTTTGGAATCCATGCTGGCCACCTGCGTGTTGGTCATGGTGTGGCATGCCTTGCAGTTGGCGTTGACCACGTCCTTGGTGGACTGGCCCGAATGGATCACGTCGTCCGGCCTGCCCAGCGTGTTCATGTACACGTCCTTGGCCCCTGCCGCCGCCTTGAAGGGCAGCTTGGCGGCAAGGTTGTGCGGAGCGTGGCACTCGTTGCAGGCAAGGTTGGCATGCGTGGACGCCTTGTGGGTCAACGCCGCCTCCTGCATGATGTGACAGCTCGCGCAGAACGGACGCCGGTCCGTGACCTTCATGCCGAAGCCCGCCCCTGCCGCCAGCACGACCCCTAGGGCCGCTCCGACGACGATGAGCCGCAGCCCCGTACGTCCGTTGCGAGGTGCTTCCTCTGACATTTCCGCCTCCTTGCTGTGGAGGGCGTCCGCCCGGCCCGCGTGTGGCCGAAAGTTCGCGCCTCCGGGTGCATCCGTGCCCGCGCCCGTTCAGCCCGACGGGTGCGCACGGCACTTGGTGCGGTGCAGTCTTCAAGACCCGTGCCGTTGCGTGAAATCCGGCACATCCTTCCGTTCAAAAATAATTTCAATGCGTTGTGCTTAGGGACACAAGATGCTTACGGAAGACGGGCCTTGCACTTGTCATATTTACATGACAAATAGACAGAAAAATCTGACCGAGTCAGGCTTTTCGGACTTTCCTGACTCTGCACAGGGGGACGCCCCATGACCCAACACCGGACACAGCACCAGGCACAGCACGAGGACACGGCGCGCCCGGTTTCTTCTGCCGACGAAACGTCAGGCCCCATCACCGGACGCGCGGCCCGCAGCCTGCGCACACGGCTGCGAGGCAAGCGCCCGGCCCTGCGCTGGAACATCCAGACCTTCATCGTGCCTGCCGTGCTGGTGGCCCTGTGGGGCGTGCTGCTGCTGGCCCTGTACCAGTGGAACGCCCGCACGGAGGCGGCCCATGTGCGTGAACTGGCGCTGTTGCAGGCCAGGGCGTTCTTTTCGCAGATCGTTTCCACCAGGGCCTGGAACGCGGCCCACGGCGGGGTGTTTGTGCATACCAGCGAACTGGGGCAGCCCAACCCCTGGCTGCCGCCCGACCAGCGCACCCTGATGGCCGCAGACGGAACCATGCTGACCCGCATGAACCCGGCCTACATGACCCGCCAGATTTCGGAATTTCTCACCACCAGCCAGGGGGTCAGCTTTCGCATCACCGGCCTGCACCCCCTGAGACAGGAAAACGAGGCCGATCAGTGGGAAAACGACTCGCTGCTGGCCTTCAGCAAGGGCGCGCGGGAAACCTTCACCCTGGCCCTGCCTCCGGATGACGAGCATCCTCACGTGACGGAAAGAACCTCCGGCAGCGGCGACACCCGGCATGGCCCCAGCTTTCGCTACATGGCCCCGCTGATGGCCGATCAGTCGTGCCTGGGCTGCCACCGCACCGCCGACGACACCGTGGGCGGCCTGCGCGGCGGCATCAGCGTATCCATCGCAGCCGCGCCGCTGCTGGCCCTGGAACGCCAGCGTCTGGACCAGACGGCGCTGGCCTACGCCATTATCGGTGTGGTGGGCCTGCTGGGCATTGGCGGGGCGTCGTTGCAGGTCAGCCGCAAGAAGGCCCTGGCGGAAGCCGCCAACCGCATGAAAAGCGCCTTTCTGGCCAACATGAGCCACGACATGCGCACCCCGCTCACCGGCATCATCGGCATGGCGGAATTGCTGTCCGGTTTCCAGCCGGGGCATGACGCCGACGAGCGGACGCAGGGAGCGCGCGGCTCCGAACCCGGCGGGCTAACGCCACCCGCCGCAGGGTGCGCATTCGCTGCCGCCCCCCACGCGGAAAACGGGGCACGCTACAACGAATACCTGGGACAACTGCGTTGCGCCGCCGCGAACCTGCTGGAAATCGTCAACGACATCACGGACTTTTCGTGTCTGGAATCTGGCCGCATGCGCCTTGCGCCGCGCTCCTTCCGGCTGCGCCCCTCGCTGGAGGCATGCCTGGGTCTGTTCCGGTTCGCGGGTGAGCGCAAAGGGCTGTCGCTGTCGCTGCACGTGGCGGAAAACGTGCCCGACGTGTTGCTGGGCGATGACTTCCGGCTGCGGCAGGCGCTTGGCAACCTTATCGGCAACGCGGTGAAGTTCACCCGCGAGGGCGGCGTTGCCGTGGTGGTGAACCTGGTGACCGACCCCGGAACGCATGCCCAGACTGCGGGGCGCGTTTCCGGGCGGGGCGGCAACATCGGCGATTCCGCCGGGGAAAGTCGCCACGTGCTGCTGCGCTTTGCCGTGGTGGACACGGGCGTGGGCATCCCCATGGAACAACAGGACTCCATCTTCGAAAGCTTTGTGCAGGGCGAGGCGGCCAGCACGCTGTGCCTTGGCGGCACCGGCCTTGGCCTTGCCATCTCGCGCGAGATCGCCCGCATGCTGGACGGCGACATCGGCGTGGCCAGCACGCCGGGCGCAGGCAGCGAATTCTGGTTCACTGCCCGGTTCACCGTGGCAGGGCCGCCCTCCCATGAACGCACGGGGCGGGATGCGACTTGCGGCGCGCCTGGCGACACAGGCGACACAGACGACACAGACGACGCAAAGGACAAGGGACTGGCCGCGTGGGTGGGAACCGCCGGACAACGGAACGCCTGTCCGGCTTCGGCAACGGCGGGACAGACAGCCCCCCCTCTGGCAAACGGAACCGCCGCTGAAGCGGCTAGCGCGACGACAGGGGGACCAGCCGGGCCTGCCGCTGCTGCCCCGTTGCGGTTGCTGGTGGCTGACGACAACCCGGTGAACCGGCTGTTCATGCAGGACGTGCTGCGTGCCGCCGGACATCAGGTGGCCGTGGCCGTGGACGGGGTGGAGGCGCTGCGCCTGTTGCAGGAACTGCGGCCCGACCTGGCCCTGCTGGATGTGCGCATGCCCGGCTGCGACGGCACCGAGGTGGTGCGCCGCCTGCGTGCGGGCCAGGTGCCCGGAGTTGCACCGGACATGCCGGTGCTGGCCGTCACCGCTTCTGCCGTGGGCAACGAAAGCGCCGCCCTGCTGGGCGCGGGCATGACCGGCTGCGTGTGCAAACCCATGACCGCCGCCATGCTGCTGGCTGCCGTGGCCGATGCAGCAGCCGGGGGCGCTCCGCTGGAATGCCCCGGCGCTGGCGGCTATGCGGATGACATGCAGCACTGGCGCGACGGGGAGACAGTACCCCCTGCCCCAGCCGCCGCCCCACCTGCTGCCACAGCCGCCGCCACAGCCGCCGCTCCAACTGCTCCTGCCCCAACCGCCGATTCGGTTGCCGCCGTCCCCGTCGCACCTGTCGCACCCGCCCCAGTGGATGCACCGGATGCGCCGGATGCGCCGGATGCAATGGACGAGGCCGCCGCGCTGGAAGCCCTTGGGGGCAACCGCGCCCTGTTCGTGAAACTGTGCCAGGCCTTTCTGGACGAAGTGGATACCCGGCGCGCCGCGCTGACGGACGCCGTGCGTCAGGGACGTCGACAGGACGCCCTGCGCGAGGCGCACGCCCTGCGCAATTCTGCCGGCATGCTGCGCCTTTCCGCGCTGCATGACCTGTGCGATGCCATGGAGAGCGCAGCGGCACGCCCGGTCGCCGCGCCCAACGGCCAGGCCGAAACCCTGGCATATCTGCCAGATATGCCGGATCTGCCGGACCTGTTGCACCGGCTGCTGCCGCTGCTTGAAGCGGGCGTGGCCCGTGTGCGCGCAGTCACCATGACGGCTGACACGACGGGTACGAAGGGCACGACAGGTGCGCCCGGCACAACTTCCAGAATTGGCACAACAGATACCGCAACACCGGGCGGAGTCCCGGCGAAGGAGGCCCGCCGCTGATGGCCCGCATACTCGTGGTGGATGACGAAGCCATGGTCCGCACCATGCTGCGCGAGGTGGCCGTGGGCATGGGGCACGAGGCGCTCACCGCCGCCACCCTGGACGAAGGTCTGCGCCTTGCCGCCAGCGGCGAACCGGACGTGGTCTACCTGGACGTGCTGCTGCCCGACGGCAACGGCCTTGCGCACGTGACCACTTTTGGCCGTCTGCCGTGCGCTCCGGAGATCATCGTGGTCACCGGCTTCGGCGATGCGGACGGCGCGGAAACCGCCCTGCGCCACGGCGTGTGGGAATACCTGCAAAAACCCCTGCGCGTGCAGGACATCACCCTTTCGCTGTCCCGCGTGCTGGCCTACCGCAGCGGCAGGGCGCGCCGGGGGATTGGTGGCGGCAACGGCAGCGTATCCGGCACGCCGCACGCAGGGCTGGCGGGCAGCGGGCCGGGGTCGTCAGCCATGGCTGCGCCGACAATTGCACCGCCACTCCCTCAGTTGTCACGCGAGGGCATCGTGGGGAACAGCCCGGCGCTGGAGGCCGCGCTGGACCTGATGGCCGAGGCGGCGGCCAGTTCGGTGAACGTGCTGGTGCTGGGCGAAACCGGCACCGGCAAGGAACTGTTCGCCCGCGCCGTACACCGCAACAGCGCGCGGGCGGCGGGGCCGTTCGTCACCCTGGACTGCGCCTCGCTGACCGAAAACCTGGTGGAAAGCCAGCTCTTCGGCCACGTGCGCGGTGCATTCACCGGCGCGGACCGCAGCCGCGACGGGCTGCTGCGCCTGGCCCACGGGGGCACGCTGTTCCTGGACGAAATCGGCGACCTGCCCCTGTCCATTCAGGGGGCCTTTCTGCGGGCGCTGGAACTGCGCCGCTTTCGCCCCGTGGGGGCCAGCAAGGAGGTGGAAAGCGACTTTCGCCTGGTGGCGGCCACCAACAAGGACCTGCACGAAATGGTGCGGCTGGACATGTTCCGCAGCGACCTGCTGTACCGGCTGCGCGGGCTGACCATCACCCTGCCCCCGCTGCGCGAACGCACGGAAGACCTGCCGGAGCTGTGCGGCTGGGCGGTGGACAGGTTCTGCCAGCGGCACGACCTGCCCCCCAAATTCCCTGCCGAGGATTTTCTGGAAACCGTGGAACGCTACCCGTGGCCCGGCAACGTGCGCGAACTGGTGCATGCCGTGGAGCGCGCCTGCGCCGCCGCGCGTGACGAAACCACCCTGTACGCACGGCAACTGCCCACCGAAATCCGGGTACAGGTGGCCCGCGACAAGATGGACGGACATGCGGCGGCGCTGCCGCACGGGACGGGATACGGCGGCGGCACGCGCGCCCGCCCTGCGCCAGGACCAGGCACGCGCGACGCAGGGGCAGGCGCGCGGGGCGCGGGCCTGCCCGCAGGAGCCACCCCGGCGGGCGGCGCCAAAACCGTTTGGGCCGCCCCCATGCGCACTGATGCGCCCGAAGCGGCGGCAGCGACGGCAACACCAGCCGCCCCAGACGCTCCGGGCAGCAGCGGCTTCGCCATCGCGCCTTTCACCGCTCACGTCCCGCCCCCCACCCTGCGCGCCCACAAGGCCGATGCGGAGCGTGCCTACGTGGCCCGCATGCTGGCCCACTGCCAGGGCGATATCCGGGAAGCCGCCCGGCTGGCCGACGTTTCGCGCGGGCATTTCTACGAACTGCTCAAGAAACACGGGTTCGGCAAGGCGGACTGACCTGCGCCGGACCTGCCGCCTGACCGACCATCTGGTCGGCCCCTGCAGACAGGACCCCACGGGCAAGGCCCCACATCCCCGCCCGCGCACATTTGTTCAAGTTTCCTGGGCCTTCGCCAAAATGACAAACCCCCTTTCCGGCGCGGAGCGGGCAACCGGAAAGGGGGCAATACGGAACCTGCCACGGGTGGGGGGAACCCGTGACGATTGTACGTTACGACACCCCACGACAGGCATCCATTATTTTTACACCTTTTCCGCTGCACGATTTCCAGCGCGAAAGCGTTTGCGACTACCCGCCACAAACATGCCCGTCTTCCGTCCCTCTCCTCCACATCATTCCCCCTGCAGTATCCTTACCCTGTCAACCAGCAACAGAACGCCCGTACGCACTACCACGGGGCGCATCTGCACCCTGCGCCCAACATTTCAACCTGCCGTCGCTGCAGGATGCCCCTGTGGCTCAGGCATGCCGAAACCGCAAAATCTCCCTCAAAAAAGTTCATGCTCCGTAACTAACCCTATTGCGCACGACGGCAAAATCAATGTACTGTTACGTGTAGTACCACCGCAAAAGCGAAAAGTGCCAACCGCGACGACATCTTGTTTTTCGGGTATAAATATGCGCTCTCCGATCCGCATGCACGGGGGGGGCCAAAGAGGAGGACTGTCATGAAGGAAAGGAAATCGCAAAAACGGCGCTGGCTCGCATTCTGCGCGCTGGCCGCCGTGCTGGGGCTTGCTGCCGGGGTGCCGGCGCAGGCGCAGGAAGTGACGTTGAAAGACTCCGTCGTCAACACCCTTAACACGCATCCCCGCCTCAAGGCCTTCCAGGAAAACCGCCAGGCCGCCGAACACGACGTTGACCGCGCGCGTGCCGGCTGGTTTCCGCGCCTTGATGTGCGCGGCGGCGTAGGCGTGGAACAGTACAACGACCGTTCCACCCGCGCCACCAACAACGAAAACGACTGGTACGACCGCAGCGAAGGTTCGGTGACCCTCAGCCAGACCATCTGGGACGGCATGGCCACCGCCAGCCGTGTGGACATCAACAAGAACAAGCTGGGGTCGGTGGATAACCGCCTCATCGACAACGCCGAAGCCCTTGGGCTGGACGCCGTGCTCGCGCACATCGAAGTGCTGCGCCAGCGTGAAATCGTCCGTCTGTCCGAAGTCAACGTGCAGCAGCACGAATCCATCCTGGGTTCGCAGCAGGAACGCTCGCGCATGGGCGCGGCCAGCGTTTCCGACGTTACCCAGACCCAGGGCCGTTTGGCCCGCGCTCAGTCCACCCTTGTCGAATCCCGCAGCGCGTTGCAGGTGGCGGAAGCCGCCTACCTGCGCCTGACCGGCCAAATGGTTCCCGACACCATGGGCCCGGCGGAAGCTCCCACGGCTACCCCGCCCAGCGCCGACGCCGCCCTGGCCGACAGCCAGTCCAGCAACCCCAAGGTGCAGGCGCTGATCTCTGACGTGCGCACCTCCGAAGCGGAAATCGACCTCGCCAAGTCCGGCTACCACCCCGTGATCTACGCGGAAGTTGGTCCTACCTACAAGGATCAGGTGGAAAGCAGCCGTGACCACGAATGGGGCACCGCAGCCATGCTGCGCATGAACTGGAACCTGTTCAACGGCGGCGCCGACATGGCCGCGGTAAAGGGCGCTTCCGCCCGTTCGCGCCAGAGCCGTCAGGAACTGCAAAACCAGATCGACGAACTGGGCCGCGAAACCCGCGCCACCTGGACCCAGATGCTGTCCGCCCGCGAACAGCAGCGCTTCTTCCTGTCCGCCATCGACTACAACGTGCAGACCCGCGACGCGTACATGCAGCAGTTCCTGGTGGGCCAGCGCAGCCTGCTGGACGTGCTGGACGCCGAAAACGAACTGTACAGCTCGTCCATTCAGGAAGTGACCGCACGCCTGAACGACGCGGGTGCCCAGTACCGCCTGCTGGCCCTTGGCGGCAAGCTGCTGGACAGCCTGGGCATCGACCGCGACGCCCTGCGCAAGTCTACCGAGCAATAGCCGCTCCTGCAGAGAACGGCATACCCGAAGGGGCCGGTCGCATGACCGGCCCCTTTTGCGTGGGCGGCACAAGGTGCAGGTGAACGTGCGCACCCAGACGCGCTCAATTGCACCACGCGCCCCCCGCCATCCAGTGGGCACAAGGGGGACAAGATAGCCCCAGTTCACCCACGACAACTTGGCATTACAACAGGATGCAGGCGTGCAATCGGGCTGCACGGGCGCACACCCCCGGCGCACCCGTGCCGGGCAAGCGTTCGTCCTTTCGGGCACGGCGGCACCGGCCGTGCGGGCGTCAAAAGAAACGGAGCCGAGGCATGGGGCAGGAACGCCCGCACCGATCCCGACACACCGAAGCGTTCCATGCCCAGCCATGCCTACGTCGCCCAGTCATGACTACGTCGCTCGGCCATGCCTACGACGCCCAGCCGTGGCCCGAAACACCCCTCCTTGCAGGGTGATACCCCTCACTTTCCGCCTGCACGCACGGAGCGGCAGAGCCCGTTTGCACAAGGCGTCCCGCACGTCTTGCCCAGCCTTCCGCCACCTTTTTCCCCTGCGCCCTGATATTGCTCATTTCGCAGCCTTCCTTGGTGGTTTGGGGGTTGATTGGCCTTGGCCAATTTTGCCAACATGGCGGGCTACTTCCTTTTTTGCATGTGCGAAGAATTCTGTACGTTATCATGCGCGACATCCCCACCCGGAGCATGTCCGCGCCACTCCCCCGCCTTCCCCCAACGCAAGACGCCCCGGCCAAGGCCGGGGCGTCTGTGTGTTCATGGTGTGCCGCCGGATGGCGGCGCGCCGGTTAGCTGTTTTCGGTGATGATCTTGTGGTTCAGGATGTGCTGTTCCATGGCCTGCAGGGTGGCATCCACCTGGCTGCTGGTCATGCCGCTGTTGAACACGTTTTCGATGACCACGGTCTGGGTTTCCGCGCCGTGGTGCAGGGTGAGCTGCGCGTTGTTGCTGTCCGCGCCGGACATCCGCACCAGATCCAGCTGGATGCCGTTGGCGGAGTTGCCGTCGTGGTCAAGCAGCACGTCGGCGAAGCGCAGCACGTCTCCTTCACCGGGGGCGAAGTCCTTCACCGTGTCAACTGCATTCTTGGTGAAGTCTTCCGCGTTCCACATGAAGGTATCCGCACCGTGAACGGACACGCCAGGCCCGTCGCCGTACAGGATGTCGCTGCCCTGACCGCCCACGAGGATGTCGTTGCCAGCATCGCCGTAGAGGGTGTCGTTGCCAGCGCCGCCATGCAGGTAGTCGTTGCCAGCGTTGCCGTGGATGACGTCGTTGCCGTAGTTGCCGAAGATGACGTCGTTGCCGTCGCCGCCGTTCAGGGTGTCGCCACCAGTGGTGCCAAGGTGGAAGTCATGGGCGGTGCCGCTGCCGGTCCAGGTTTCCCCGGATGCCTGCAGGTGCGTATCGCCGCTGCCGATGTGGATGTTCAGGGTTGCGTAGTCGCTGTCAGCCGCGCTGGACAGCTTGTACACGAAGGCATCATCGTGCCCGGCCGCCACGCCCGCATTGGCGTGGTATTCGTACGAGCCGTCCGGGTTGATGTGCAGCGTGCCGTAGTCGCCCGCGATGTCGGTACCGGAGCCGCCTATGGCCACCCCGTTCACTTCCGCCACCGTTGCCACCGTATTGACCATCTGGTCGGCGACATCGGCGCCGGCATGGTCGGCGATCACGTTGCCGAACAGCGCCGCACCGGCCAAGGCGTGGGTGAACACCATGTCGTCGATGTAGACGTTGAGGGTGTTCAGGTTACCACCGGTGTAGTTGTTACCACCGCCGCCATCCACAACCCGCAGGGTCACGGTGTAGGTGCCTGCGGTGTTGAAGGTGATGGGGGTGACGCCGCTGCCGTCCGCGCCGTTGCTGCCCACGGTGAAGACCGTCTGGGTTGCGCGGCCGTCACTGACCACAATCTCGAACCGGTCGCTGTCGTGATTCGACGTCGAACCGATGGCATCCGCCCTCCATGCGAAGCTCACGGTGTCACCGGAAGCCACGGTGAAGGTCTTGCTCGTGCCTATGTCGCCACTCGAGTTCGTCAGCGCGATCAGCAGATCGGGGTCGCTGCCGCCAGCGCCGTTGCGGATGACGTAGCCGTCACCGTCACCACCGCTCTGGGAATCCGTGCTCCAGCCGTGGCTATCATTGTTGAAGTATTCCGTCGTCACGCTGGTGCCCGGCAACGGCGCGTTGGCGTAGTTGTCGTGCGCGTCGACGTAGGCCCCGTTCAGGGTCAGGTTCAGGGTAGCCGTGTTGGAGTGCGAACCGTCGCCGTCGGCGATGGTGTACTGGATGGCCGCAGTACCCACGGGGTAGTGGCCGGGGAAGTACTGGAAGCTGCCGTCGTCGAAGTCGATGGTCAGTATGCCCTTGCCGTCGGCCAGGGTCAGCTTCAGCACATGGGTGGTCGCGTCGGCATCGCCCACATGGTAGGTGTCCGCGCCCAGGGTCACACTGTACAGGTGCTTGTCGCCGTCGGCCCCTGCGGTGTCATTGTTGATGAGGTTGCCATGCGTCGGCAGGGTGGCCAGCAGATGGCCGCTCAGATCCGACGGGGTGGTGATGATTTCCACCGTATTGGCATCGCCCGTCACGCCGCGTTCCCAGCCCACCGTCGCCAGGTTGGTGGTATCGGTCACGCCATTGCCTATGCCGATGGCGTACACGATATCCATGTGCGAACCCTGCAACGCGGTTTCCCACTGGGCCGTTTCGGTGGAGTTCAGCGCTTCGCCGGACGGATTCGGTTCGCCGTCCGACAGGAAGTACATCACCGAGCGGTCAGCCGTGGGCATGGTCGCCAACTGCCCCTTCACCAGGGTGATGGCGTCGTCGTAGTGGGTGTAGGTTTGCAGGGTAACGCCGTTCAGAACGCCCTGGGCGTCGCTGAGCACGTTGGACCCGGACAGCCAGCCGGTGTGGGTTTCAGCGGTGTCGCCAAACCACACGATCTTCACGTTGACCGAACCAAGGTCATGGTAGGCGGAAAGCAGATCCGTTATCGCTGCCTTGGCCAGGTCGAACTTGGTGGCAAAGCCGCCAGGCCCGTCGGGATCGCCGCCGCCGTAGCTGGCATTGGGACCCATGCTGGCGGAGACGTCGAGCACGATGACCACGTTGGTGGTCGCGGGATTGTAGGTTGCCGCATCGTCGTGGGCTATCGGATGGTCATCCGCGATGTTGATGTTCACGGTACCGGTAGCCGGGGCGGTCACGCCGTCGTTGGCCACCACATGGATGCCGGTCACGGTCACGTCGGTGGAACCATCGGTGTGGTGCAGCGGGTCGATGAGCTTCGCCGTCACGTCCACGCCGGTGTTGCCGCCGCCGGACAGCGAGAGTTCGATGGCCGGATGCCCGCCGATGGAACCGATGAGGTGACCACTGCCGTCAACGCTCCACACGATGGTGCCGGTAAGGCCTTCCACATGCGGCACATTGGCGCCAGTGGGGGCTGCGAAGCTGTAGTCGCCAGCCGTCAGGCCGTCAGACCCGGCGGTGAACGTCAGGTGAGCGGTGTGGCTGTCCACCGCGCCGCCAGCCGCGCCCGCATCGTCAAGGCCGATGCTCAGCGGGTCACCCGCGTGGGGCGGCGAGAAGTCCAGCACCTTGACGTCAAGCTGCTGGGTAATCACGTCGCCGTCGCCGTCGACAACGCTGTAGCGGAAGTCAAGCTGATGGTCGGCGATGTTCAGCTGCTTGTACTGGATGAAGTCCCATTCACCGGTGGTGGGGGTCATGCGCAGTTCAAAGGCCTGTTCGGTTCCGGTGCCCACGTAGCCGTGGACCACGGTGCCGTCGGCGCTCATGACCAGGCGCACCGCTTCACCGGCCATGGTCTTCACGGACGAATCCGTTTCGTCCATGCCGCTCAGCCACACCTTGCCGGGGCCGTCCGCGCCAAAGATGTGGGGCACCACGCCGTTGGCGTAGCCCACCGGCACTGCGGGAGCGGACTGGAAGGTGATGGATTCGACGTAGTAGTCGCTGTTGTCGCCAAGGCCGGTAACGCCGTTGTCCAGCGCCTTGAAGACCATCTTGTCGAACGGGCCTTCAGAGATGCTGAAGCTTACATCCGCGTCACCGGAGCCGCTCACCGCCGAGAAGGTGCGGGTGGCCACCAGTTCGCCGTCGCGGTAGAACTCGACGACGCCCTTTTCGGTGGGTTCTTCGCTGTAGAACTTGCCAAGGTTCACCGTGGCGCCCAGGGCCAGCTTGCCGCCAAGGTCGATCACCAGCGCCTCGGAACCCGAGCCGCGGAAGAAGTCGATCTCGTCCAGACGGTCGCCATCGCTGGACACGCCGCCACCGTCAGCCGTGAACACCGGATTCGGGTTGCCATGGCCGTCGGGGGCCGTGGCGGTGATGGTGATGAGGTTGCTGGGGTCGTGTTCGCTGCCCACCATGTTCAGTTCATACCCGTCAGGCATGAAATGCGGGATGGAGCCGTTGGTAGTCGCCGTGCCCAGCACGTCGCCAGCCGTGGGGGCGTCATCCAGCACGGTGACGAACACCGTTCCGCTGGCATGCGTTCCGAAGCCGTCGGTGATGGTGTACGACACGCCGATTTCCAGCATGTCCTCGACGCCCCGGTCAGAGCCGGTCGTCAGGCGGGCATCGTTGTCCGGATGGTCGATGGGACCGGACAGGGTAACCTTGTACGCGTGGGTGTCGATGTTGGTCAGTTCCACGCGGATCACTTCAGCGCCGTCGGCCTTGCCGATGAGGGTATGACCGCTGTCGGCCAGTTCCCACGCCAGGGCCACGCCGCCGGAGGTCAGGTTGTGCAGCACGTTCGGGGTGCTTGCGTCGTCCGCGTCGGTTTCCGTGCCTTGCGCGCCGGGCAGGGTCCACGAGAAGCCGCCCTTGCCGCCGTTGCCGAAGTCGTAGGCCAGCGTGCCGGAATGGACGGTGGTCACAGGCACGTCGTTCACATGGGTGCCTTCAAACAGCGGATTGACGGTATGCAGTTCGTCTTCGGCAACCGCCGCAGCGGCATTGTTCGCCGAGGGGGCGTGGTCGGCGATGACCACGGACGCCGTGGCAGAGGTTTCCGCGTGGTTGTTGGTCAGATCCAGGCCGCTGCCGGAGAAATTGGTTTCGTCCGCAGTGGCCGTGGCGGTGAAGGTGGCGGTGCCGTCATTGGCCTCGCCCTTGTAGGTGAAGGAGATGTCCTTGTCGAAGGACCCGCCGCTCACCGTCCAGGTAAGGGTGCTGCCGGCAACCGTGCCGCCGTGGCCGGGGTCAACCACAAAGCCGTCCGGGATGGTCACGGTAACCGTGTGCGTTTCGGAACCGTCGGAGTAGTCGCCGAAGGTCGCATGCACATGCACCTTGCCGGTTTCGCCGAACTGGTAGCTGGGCTCCAGGTCGTTGGGGTTGGTGTCGGTTTCGATGTGGGTGATGGACACGGTGGGCTTGTCGGCCACGGCGTCGATGACCACGGTGTGGTCAACGGTCGCGCTGCCGGGGTCGCCGCTGCTGGGGTCGTGGAAGTTGGCCGTGACCTTCAGCGGGATGTCCATGTCGCTGTTGGCGGTGGTCCTGATGTACAGGTGGCCTGAATCGGCGGCGCTCACGCTCACCTGGGTGTGACCAGGGGTGCCATCCAGGGTGTACTCATGCGCGCCCGGACCGTCGCCCACCACCAGGGTGAACGCCTTGCCCGCAAACTTCACAACCACGTTGTCAAGCACTTCAGGCCCGTGCGACGGGGTGTCGGCAGGCGTGAAGTTGACGTTCAGCGCGGTCTTGACGATGGCCATGTTGCCTTCATGGGCATCGGGCATCCAGTCTTCGTAGCCGCCGCCGGAAACCTGCAGGCAACCGGCCGCGTTGTCGACATGCACGCCGACGGTGCCGTAGGTGTACGCGGCGTTGTTCGCGTTGGTCAGGCCGCTGTCGCCTGCGGCTTCGCTGTCGGTGGCGTACGCGACGGTCTTGAAGTTGGCGTCGTAGTGGCTATCAGTGCCGGGCACGCCAAGGGAGAGGTTCTTGATCACGGTGCCCGAGTTGTCGATGGAGGTCACATCGTACACCTTGTACCAGGTGCCGTCGGGAAGCTGCTTGAGCGAACCGCCATCGGGGTAATCCCAACCGCTCTTGTATTCGATGCCGATGTAATGCTTTTCGGAACCGTCATGCACGTCGCCGAAGCTGGCCGTAACGGCCACGCTGACATGCCCGTCCGGAGCCCCGGCATCGTGACCGGTGCCGTAGTCCACGGTTTCATGCAGGCCGGTGGGCTTGTCGGCCACGGCGTCGACGGTGATGGTGGCGGTGTCGGTGCGCACCGAAAAGTCGCCGCTGTCAGGATCCTTGATCGTGGCGGAAGCCTGGACGCGAATGTCGTTGGCGTTGTTGTCTTCGGGGATGATGTAGACGCTGTTGGCCTTGGAACCGACAATGTCGATACTCTGCCCGGTGGCAAGGTGGGTCTCCACGCCGTCCACCACGATGGTGAACGACTGGCCCAGCGCCTTGACGTTGACGGACTGAAGCACTTCGTTATCGGCGTTGTCGAAGCCGATGTTCAGCTTGATCGGCTGTTCGGCAAAGTTGCCGAGATGCGCATTGGGCATAAGGTCTTCATACCCGCTGCCGGAAACGTGCAGGCAACCATCCGCGCCGTCCACGGTCACCTTCAGGGTGTCGGTGGTGTAGGCTTCGTTGTTGAACGGATTCCATTCCACGCCGCTGGTGTTCACTTCGTCGGCAATGGCGATGGTCTTGAAGGTGGTGGTATAGCGGCTGTCGGTGTCCGGCACGCCAAGCACAAGGTTCTTCGCCGCGTTGCCCGCGTTGTTGGGGTCAACTTCGTAGACCATGTACTTGACGCCGTCGATCGTGCGCACGGAACCGCCGGGCTGGTAGCTCCAGCCGTACTTCATCTCGATGCCCAGGAAGTGCTTTTCCGAACCGTCCAGCACGTCGCCGAACGTTGCGGAAAGGTTCACGTTCATGGTGCCGTGCGGGTCGGCTGCGGAAGGACCGGGGGTGTAGTGCGCGCTGGAATCCAGGTCCACCGGCTTGTCGGCCACGGCGTCGATGAACACGGTGTGGTCCACCGTCTTCATGGCCACGTCGCCACTGTCGGGGTCGTGGAACACGGCGGTGACCTTCAGCGACACGTCAACGTCGCTGTCCTTGGTGGGCATCAGGGTCACGTGATCCTTCAGCCAGGCGGGCACCACATAGTAGCCGCCGCCTTCGCCATCGGAGACGAACGTGGCTTCATGCCCGTAGATCAGCACCTTGGCTCCCGAATCGCCGACCGCGATGCGGATCTGGTCGAGCACTTCGTCGTCCGCGCCCTTGAACTGGAAGGTCAGGTCGATGTCCTTGGTAGAGAACGGATCGTACCAGCTGGGCGGATCGTGGGCGAAGGCCTGCGGGTCTTCGTAGCCGATCTGCTGGCCGGTAACGTGGAAGGTGCCGTCGGCAGGGGCCACCCAGACGGTGGTGGAGCCGAGCACCAGCGAGTTGTCGTTGACCAGGGTCAGGCTGCCGTCCGTGTCGCTGTCCACGGCCAGAGCGCCGGTAACGAAGTGGGTCTGGTAGTCGTTGCCGCTGGGGCCGCAGTGCTGGCCTTCGCCGCCCTGCTCGGTCATGGCGATGGCGGGCGTCGGGTAGTCGCCGTTGCCTTCGTAGCCGCCGTTGCCGCCAGACTCGTAGTGTTCGTCCGGGGCGTACATGGTCAGGGTGACGGCCTTGGTGGCCAGTTCATGGCTCTGGCCCTGTCCGTCGACGCTGGACGAGGTGGAGACGATGCTCTCGTCACCCACGGGAATGACGTAGTAGTGCCCGGTGGGATCGATGGTGCCGGAACCCTGGGTGCCCGAGGCGGGAATGTTCGCGCCCAGGGTCAGGAATTCGGAAAGAGCCAGTTCCACGCCGCCGATGTTCACGGTGTCGTAGGTCCAGCCTTCCTTGGCCTCGATGATCAGGTAGTGGCGCTCGGAACCATCCTGGTAGTCGCCAAAGGTGGCGGACAGGGTGATGTGTACCGCGCTCTGGGTATGGTCGCCGGCTTCCACGTTGGTGGGGTCGGCGGCGGTCTTGTGCCAGAAGCCGTCGGGAGCGTCATGCGGGTTGAAATGGCCGGGGAACGGAACATGGAGGCCTTCGGGGCCTTCGGAAACGCTGAGCACCCGGACTTCGCCGCCGTACTCGCCGTTACCGCCGCCCGGTTCGCAGTGGAACGGGCCGTAGGTGACCGTTTCATGCAGACCGATGGGCTGGTCGGCCACCGCGTCCACCACCGCCGTAAAGGCGAAGGGCACGGTGCCGGTCAGGCCGGAGTCGGGGTCGGTGATGGTGGCATAGCCGGAAAGCGGGACGTCCGCGCCGCTGTCCGCGTTGGGCAGCAGCGACACGTTGCCGATGTCCCCCGCCGCGATGACGTAGTTGCCCGCGCCGTCGGGCAGCACTTCCACGCCGTTCACCAGCAGGTGCCCGCCGATGGGGCCGGTGAAGGTGATGGTGTTCAGCACTTCGTTGTCGTCGGGCGTGAAGGTGAACCCGAACGCGGCCTGGAACGCAAGGTGCGACCCCAGGTGCTGGTTGGGTTCCCAGTCTTCGAACACGCCGACGTAGGTGCCCGGAGGAACCGCGTCAGGATGTTCGGGATAGCCGCCGTTTTCACCGATGGTGGTGGTGATGCCGGTGGTCAGGCTGACCAGCAGCGTACCGGTGGCCAGGTCCAGCGGACCCGCGTCTTCGATGCCCGGCAGGGCTGCCGTGCCGAAGGTGCCGGTGCCCAGCGGGTCCAGGCGGTCCACGCCGCCGATCAGGTTGCCCGCATCGTCGGCGTAGTCGCCCACGCCGCCGCTGCCTGCGGCAGCACCCGCGCCGGGGCCAGCGGCGGGCAGCAGGTCTTCGCGCAGGGCCGCAAGAAACGCGTCGCCCGGCAGCGACTGGCCGTCTTCAAGATTGAAGGCGGGCAGTTGGTGGGAATCGAACAGGCCGAAGAAGTTGGAAAGGACGATGCGACCGCCGTTCTCGAACAGGAACACGAGATCCTGGCCGGACTGCTCCAGTTGCGCCGCTTCGGACGGAAAGCTCATATCCAGTGCCGCACCAGCAATGTTGTCGATGACAACCTGCTGGTTCGCCTGCGGCTGCGTCAACTGGATGTGGCGGGCCGCCGATGCGGCTCCTGCGGTGGTGGTGTTCTGCGTAACCATGGCTATCTCCCCATGTTGGCGAAGGCGCGCTGCGCACTCCAACCTTGCGTTGTGCGGGAATGCCGATCGGGATCCGATCCGGGCGCGCCCCGCCTGCGTTCAGCCTGTTATCCGGTGTTGCCGCATTCCGTCCGGCTTTTCCGGAATCCTGAATTCCTGCCGTAAATTTGTTCCGGGCTGTGCCCGTTTCCCTGTTTCTCAAGGAATGCCGGTCTGTTCCTTCATCCCTTCATGCTGCCATCCGAATCACGGGTGTTGTCCGGACAAGCCGGATTCGGGCGTGCAGCTAACGACTTCATTGCAACCGCAGTGCCAAACCTGTCAGTTTCGTATTACGCCTGTATTACTAGCCATTGCGACACATCCAATCCGGATTCACTGAACAGACGAAACCCGACCATACATGTCCGTAAACGATCTGGTCGGATTCGGCTAGGGGAGATCACAAAAAAATGGCCTCGGCAGGCATTGTGCCCCCTCCGCCCCCGCCAGCTTGACAGCGCCGCCGCGCGGGGCCTATCCATGACCCTTCAGGTGTCCATCGGACTTGATAGGGAATCCCGTGCAAATCGGGAGCGGACCCGCCGCCGTAAGCCCGCAGAATGCCTGCTCCCCAGCGCGCCACTGGATCACGATCCGGGAAGGCCGGAGCAGGTCGGGCAAGCCGGAAGACCTGCCTGACGCGTTATCGGCCATGCCCGGAAGGCAACGGGGCTTTTGCCCTTCCGGGACCGGCGGCCACGATTCGCGCGCCTGCGCACCCCCATCCCGCCGCGTCCTGCTCCCCAGCACGGAATCGCGGCGCGGTCGGGTCATGCCGGGCCGCATCCCCCTTGTGCCCGCCGCCCTGCCAATTGCCCGCCTGCCTCCTTCGGAGGTCTCCATGTCTCATGTGCCTTCCGGCATGCCCGCCACGCGGCGGGGTGCCCTTTCGCGCGTTGCTGCGTCCGCCGTCTTCCGCGGCCTTTCCCGTTCCCTGTCCCTGCCGCTGCTGGCGGCCCTGCTTCTGGCCCTGTGCCTGGCCCTGTGCCTGGCCCTGCCCGGCGCGGCCCTAGCCGGACACGGCGAAACCGCCCGCAAGGACGGCATCCTGCTGGTGGCCTTCGGCACCACGGTGGAAGAGGCCCGCCCCGCGCTGGCCAACATCGAACGGCTGGTGCGCGTCGCCCATCCCGGCGCGGAAATCCGCTGGGCCTGGTCTGCCCGCAAGGCGCGCGCCTCGCTGATCAAGGAAGGCAAGCCCGCCGCTTCGCCCCAGCAGGCCCTGGCCGACATGGCCGAGGAAGGCTTTACCCATGTGGCGGTGCAGTCGTTCCACACCATCACCGGCGAGGAATTCCACGGCCTGCTGGCCACGGCAAAAGCCATGGAAGGCCTGCCCAAGGGGCTTGCCCGCATTACCGTGGGGCTGCCGCTGCTGGCATCCACCGACGACGCCGAATCCCTGGCCGTGGCCCTGAAGTCGCTGCTGCCCAAGGAGCGCAAGCCCGGTGATGCCGTCATCTTCATGGGCCACGGCAACCCGCACCACCCCGCCACGCTCAGCTACCCGGCCATGCAGTACTACCTGACCAAGGCCGACCCGCTGTTCTTCATCAGCGTGGTGGAAGGGTCGCCCGCGTTCGACGAGGTGACCGCCACCCTGGCCGCCCGCAAGGTGCGCACCGCCTGGCTGGTGCCGCTGATGGCCGTGGCGGGCGACCACGCCCACAACGACATGGCCGGTGACGAACCGGATTCGCTGGCCTCGCTGCTGCGCGAACGGGGCATCACCCCGCGCCCGGTGCTGCGCGGCACCGCATCCTCTGACGCCATCGTCGCCATCTGGCTGCGCCATCTGGACGTGGCCCTGAAGCAACTGGATCAATAATGCACAACGCCACCGCGCCCCGGTCCGTGCCGCAACAGGCGCGGGTCGGGGCCGCGCGGCCACGCCGCACCCTGCGCATCATCCTGCTGGCCGCCCTGTGCTGGGCGGCCACGGTGGTGCTGGCCTGCCTGTTCGGGCCGTTCCACATTGCCGTGGGCGACGTGCTGCGCGCGCTGGGCCAACTGGCGCTGCCGGGTGCGTTCACGGACATGGCGGGCAGCGCGCCTGACGCCACCCACATGCTGGTGGTCACCCGCATCCGCCTGGCCCGCGTTTGTCTGGCCTTGCTGGCGGGGGGCGGATTGGCCGTGGCGGGCACGGTGTTTCAGGGGGTGCTGCGCAACCCGCTGGCCGATCCGTTCACCCTGGGAGTATCCGGCGGGGCGGCATTTGGCGCATCGCTGGCGCTGACCCTGGGCATCGGCCCGCTGGCGGCATGGCTGACACTGCATCTGCCCGCATTCGCAACGCTTTCGCCGCAGGCGCTGCTGCCGCTGGCCGCTCTGGCCGGGGCGCTGGCCTCTCTGGGCGCTGTGCTGCTCTTGGGCGGCGCGGCGGGGGGCGGCAGCTTTCGCCGCGAAACCGTGGTGCTGGCCGGGGTGGTGGTGTCCACCGTGCTCTCTGCGCTGGTTTCGCTGGTCAAGGCGCTGGACGAGGAATCCGTGTCCAGCATCGTCTTCTGGATCATGGGCAGCCTGCAGGGGCGCGGCTGGGCGCACGCGGCGGTGCTGCTGCCCTGGCTGGCGCTGGGCCTGCTGCTGGTGCTGCCGCGCTTTCGTGAACTGGACATCCTGGCCCTGGGCGACGTGCAGGCCCGGCAACTGGGCATGGATACGGCCCGCGTGCGCCTGCAATTGCTGGTTGGAGCAAGCCTGATAACCGCTGGCTGCGTGGCGGTGAGCGGGGTCATCGGTTTTGTGGGGCTGGTGGTGCCGCATCTGGCGCGGATGCGTCTGGGAGCGTCCCACGGTCCGCTGCTGGCAGCGGGATGGTTCGGCGGTGGCGTGCTGCTGGCCTGGGCCGACGTGCTGGCCCGCACCCTGCTGCCCGGCGGGGCGGAACTGCCGGTGGGCGTGGTTACGGCGCTGCTGGGCGGGCCGTTCTTCTGCCTGCTGCTGGTGCGCGGCGAACGCGGCGCGACAGGCAGGACTATGGGCAGGACTATGGGCAGGACGACGGGCGGGATGACGGGCGGGACGACCTGCCAGCCCACCGCACAGACGGTGCCCCAGACCACCACGGGGACGGGGTGTACGGGGGGCGCGTCATGATCGAACTTTCCCGCGTGCATGCCGGGTACGGCGATGCAGACGACGTGCTGTGCGACGTCTCCCTGTCCGTGGCCCCCGGCGAACTGGTGGGCCTGCTGGGCCCCAACGGCAGCGGCAAGACCACCCTGCTGCTGGTGTTGTCCGGCGTGCTGGCCCCGCGCACGGGCACGGTGAGCCTGGACGGCGCGCCCCTGCACCGCCTGCGCCCGCGCGAACGCGCCCGGCGCATAGCCGCCGTGCCGCAACGGCCAGAGCACATCCCCGACCTGGACGCCCTGTCGCTGGTGCGCATGGGCCGCTACCCCCACACCACCCTGTTGCGCGGCTATGGTCCGGATGACAACGCCGCCGCCCTGGCCGCCCTGCGCGACACGGGCTGCGCCCACCTTGCAGCGCGCGGGGCGCGCACCCTGTCCGGGGGAGAACTGCAACGCGTGCTGCTGGCCCGCGCCCTGGCCCAGGGCGCGGACACACTGCTGCTGGACGAGGCAACTGCCGGGCTGGACGTGGCCCGTGCCCTGGACATTCTGGACCTGCTGCACGCCCGCCACCTGGCCGGGGCGCGCATCGTGGCTGCCATACACGACCTGAATCTGGCCGCCCTCTACTGCACCCGGCTGATATTCCTGAAGCACGGGCGCATCGTGGAAGACGGCCCGGTGGACCGCGTTTTCACCGCCGAGGTATTATCGCGGGTGTATGAAACCCCTGTTTCGGTACACCTCCACCCGGTCACCGGTACGCCGCAAGCCTGCTATGTGCCCACTGCATTCCGGACGGACCCATTCCGGGCAGACGCGGGTGCATCACTGCCCACAGCGTCTGAAGCAGACACAGCGGCGCGTCTTACCGACAACATTGTGCCGCATCACTTGTCAGGGGCAACGCACCCGAAATCTGCACCATCACTGTCCGGCTTTTCCGGACACGCGCATCTTCCTTCCGCACCGCTCCCGGCACGCTCCGACGATCCTGAAATTTCCGCACAGGTCCCGACCCATTCCACGGGAGCACAGGATGACTGACCGCATGCACGCTTTCATGTTCCGCGCCGTCATGCTTGCTGCGGGAACGCTCTCACATCGCTCATGCCGGGCACTGGCAGCGGTCCTGCTCCTGCTGGCCATCGCCCTCACCGCCCCCGTCAACGCCAGCGCCGGCCAACCTGAGGGGCAACCAGGCGGGCAACCAGCCCAATCAGGCGGACCAGTCTCCATCACCGACGACACCGGGCGCGAGGTGCGCCTGCCCCATCCCGCCCGGCGCATCGTGGCCCTGTACGGGGCCTTCAACGAACTGCTGGCGGCCATGGACCTGACCGATCGCATTGCGGCGCGCACCGCCGCCGACGAGGACCCCGCCGCCATCCGCAGCCTGCCGGTCATCGGCACACACATGCGGCCCAGCCCGGAAATGGTGGCCGCCGTGGCCCCGGACCTGGTGTTGCAGATGGAGGGCCGCCGCGAGGCGGGCGAGGCCGTGGAAGGCCTGCGCGCCCTGAGCATACCCGTGGCGGTGTTCCGCGTGGGATCGTTCGAGGAACTGTTCGGCGTGCTGCGCCGCGTGGGCATCCTGACCGGCGAGCCGCAACGCGCCGCCGCGCTGGAAGCCGCCCTTCGCGCCCGGCTGGACGCCGTGGCCGTGCGGGTGGCGGATCGACCCCGGCCCACGGTGTTCTTCGAGGTGCGCCACCCCAACCTGCTGGCTGCCGGGACCGATTCCATCGTCACCGACATCATCGCCCGCGCGGGCGGACGCAACTGCGTCACCGCCGAAGGACGGGTGGCCCGCCTGAGCGAAGAGGAACTGCTGCGGCTGAACCCCGATGTGTACCTGCTGCAACGCGGTCCCATGAACCCGGAGCCGGAACCGCCTGCGGCCCGCGCCCACTACGCCGCCCTGACCGCCGTCCGCGATGCCCGCGTGCTTGAAGTGGACGAGGCCCGTTACTCCCGGCCCGGCCCCCGCGCGGTGGACGCCGTGGAAGAGCTTGCCCGATACCTGTACCCCACCGTATGGGGCAGCACCCCGGCCACGTCCACGCCGGACGCCAGACAGGTTTCCCCATGACTGGCCCCCTGAAACGCCGTCCCTAACCCACAGACTACCCCCGCGGGTCGGATCCCTCACAGGAGACGGCCACGCCATAGCCCCAAGAGGTTTTCATGTCCGCCTTCAACGATACACCCCGACCCGCCTGCGGCACCCTGTTCGGCATCGGCGTCGGCCCCGGCGAACCCGACCTGCTGACCCTGCGCGCCGCCCATGCCCTGTCGCGGGTACACGTGGTGTTTGCCGCCTCGTCCACGCGCAACGACTACTCGGTGGCGCTGGACATCGCCCGGCCCCACCTGCCCGCCGACGTGCGCATCGAGACGCTGGGTTTTCCCATGACCCGCGACAAGGCCGCCCTGACCGCCGCCTGGGAGGCCAACGCCCGCGCCGTGGCCGACACCCTGCGCAAGGGCGAGGACGCCGCTTTCCTGACCCTGGGCGACCCGCTGATCTATTCCACCTTCGGCTACCTGCTGCGCACCCTGCGCCGGGTGGCCCCGGACCTGCCCGACGACGCGGTGCAGGTGGTGCCGGGCGTCACCTCGTACCAGGCGGCGGCCGCCCGCACCCGCACCATCCTGTGCGAGGCGGACGAAACCCTGCTGCTGGTGCCCGGCGTGAACGGCACGGACAAACTGGCCACCGACGTGGCAGGCGCGGACAACGCGGTTATCCTGAAAGCGTACCGCAAGTTTCCGGAAATCCGCCGGGTGCTGCATGAACAGGGCGCGGCGGAGCAGGCGGTGTTCGTCTCGCGTCTGGGGCTGCCGGGCGAGATCATTGCCCCCGCGCTGGCCGATGCCCCGGACGCCCCCCACTACCTGACCCTGCTGCTGGTGCCCAAAGGCCGGCCCGGCGACGATTCTGGCGACGATTCCGGCAAGGCATAGCCCAAACCGGTTCACTTCTTGTTTTCCGACAACGCCGACGGGCCGCCCGGCATAACCGGACGGCCCGTCCCTTTGCATCCATAATATATGAGGGCGCTTCCCGCCCTACCCCTGCTTCAACTGCTCCACCAACAGCCGCAACTCCTGCCCCATACGGGCCAGCTCGGTCACGGCCAGGGACGATTGCTCCATGACATCGGCGGTCTCCGCCGCGATGCGGTTGACCTCTTCCGTACCCCTGTTGATTTCCTCGCTGGCGGCGGACTGCTCTTCCGCCGCCGTGGCAATGGCCCGGACCCGGTCCGCCGTGTCCTGCACCACATCCACGATCACCCGCAGGGAATCCCCGGCCATGGTGGCCAGTTCCGTGCTGCGGCCCACGGACATGGAGGCCTCTTCCATGCCGCGCACGTTCTCGCGCGACGACCCCTGGATGGCCCGCACGGCGTCGCCCACCTCGCGCGTGGCGTTCATGGTCTTTTCCGCCAGTTTGCGCACTTCGTCGGCCACCACGGCAAACCCGCGCCCGGCATCGCCCGCCCGCGCCGCCTCGATGGCTGCGTTCAGCGCCAGCAGGTTGGTCTGGTCGGCAATGTCGCTGATCACGTTCAGGATCTGCCCGATGGATTCCGCCCGGTCGCCCAGTTCGTGCAGGCTGCCCCGCAGCATGGCGGTCTTGTCGTTGACGTCCTCGATGGCTTCCACCACCGAGCGCACGATGCCCTCGCCGTCTTCGGCCTGACGGCGGGCCTTCTCGGCATTGTCTGCGGCGGACGAGGCGTTGCTGGCAACCTCCATGACCGTGGAGTTCATCTCCTCCATGGCCGTAGCGGTCTCGCTGGTGCGCTCGCGCTGCACGTCGGCTCCCCGGCTGGCCTGTTCGATCTGGGCGGCCAGTTCCTCGGACGCGGACCCCACCCGGTCCACGATCACTTCCAGCCGTGCGGCGGCCTGGTGCATGCCCTCGCTCTTGGCGCGTTCCGCCTCGGCGCGGGCCGTCTCTGCCTCGGCCATGGCCCGGCGGGCCTGCACTCCCTGCTCTTCTGCCTCGCGGGTCTTCTGTTCCGAGGTGGCGATCATGTCCTTCAGCCGGTCCACCATGGTGCGCAGGGCATTGGCCAATGCGCCGATCTCGTCCGTGCGGGCCAGGTCCAGTTGCCGCGAAAGGTCGCCCTCGGCCACGGCGCTGGCAAATTCCACGCCCTTGCCCAGCGCGCCCGCAATGTTGCGCACGATGAAAAAGATCACCGTGCCCACCAGCACCAGAATGATAGTGGTGGCGGCCACGCTGACGTTGCGGATGGCGGCCACGGGATCACGCACGTCGCTCTCGTCCACGGTGATGCACAATATCCATCCGGTAGAAGGCTCTTCGGCAAAGTGAGCCAACTTGGCCACCCCCTGCCGCTCGTAGCGTATGCTGCCGGTACGCCGGGCCAGTATCTGCTTGCCCCAGTCTTCCTCGCTGATGTCCACCTTGAAGATGCGTGCGGCATCGGGGTGGGCAAGGATCTTGCCGTTGCCCGCCACCAGAAAGGCATAGCCCGTCTTGCCGATCTTGATGGGACTGATGAATTCCTTGGCGTACTTGCCAAGGTCCACCGAACCGTAGGCCACGCCCGCCACCTTGCCGTCCACTTTCAGGGGGGCAGCCACGACGACCACCGGGGTATTGGTGGTCATGCTCATGAGCGGCTCGGACACGGTGGCCTCGCCCTGCATGCCGCGCTTGAAGTAGTCGCGGCTCGAACGGTTGTCCTTGCCCACGGACTCGTCCAGATTGCTGGCGGCCACGATGCCGTCCGGTCCCAGCACGTTGACCACCTGATACACGTCGTAGGTGGCCACCACCTGCCGCAAGGCCTCGTTGGCCCGCCGGACCAGCGCGGCCCGGTCCCCGCCCTGGTGCGCCCGCAACACGTCCGCCAGCACGTTGCGTGTGGCCTGCGTGGCGATATCCTCTCGCTGGTCCTGAATACGTCTGCCCAGTTCACCCACGGCGGCACGGGCCATCATTGCCGACTGCGCGTCAATGGCCTGGTGCAGGGCATCTTCCGATACGGAGTAGGACAACCACGAAGACACCACCATGCCGACAAGGACGAGGCCCAGTGTCGGCACGAGAAAGCGATTGCGAAGATTCCAGCCCATGGAGCACCTCGCCGTGTTGCAGCCCTCCCCGGAAAGCGGCACAGCAAACCCCTAGAGCACTGTTCTAACAGACCCCACAGACATGCGGTAGTCTTGAAGCGCAAAAAATACCGCAAGGATGAACGCAAACGGGGCCGGAACTGGTCCGGCCCCGCAGAAGGACAAGGAATACGGAAAACGGGTAGCATCGGGGGCATGATTGCCCGACACCGCCGGAAAGGGCGGTGCAGGTACCAGAAACCGCCGCAAGCCGGGGCACTGCCAGGCACCCCGCCCCGCACCCGCATCAGGAGCGGGGCGCGGCCATGGCCTCCAGGCTCCAAGCGGCGGCCCGCGCCAGCACGTCGCTCATGGCCGTCTCGAAGGCCTCGGCCAGTTGCGGCAGGCCGGAACCGGCAGCGGTGCATTGCCGCGCCAACGAGATGAAGGCCACGATGCGTCCGGTCTTCAGATCCACCAGGCGCAGGGCCAATTCCACCTCCACCAGCGGCGCGGCCCCTTCGTCCACGCGGGTGTTGAAGCGGCGCAGGTCGCTCATCAGCCGATAGTCGGGGTAGATGCCCGCCGACTCCTCTGCCGCGCCGTCCAGCCGTCCGTTACGCTCGAAGGCTTCCACCAGCAGCCGCTGCACCAGGCGCGGCGCGGGGCTGGTCCACTTGGCCCCCGCATAGTAGCGCACCTCGCGTCCGGCCCCTCCGCCCAGAACCAGGGCAATGCGGTCCGTATCCAGCATGCGGCTGGTCTCCGGCAGGGCCACGGCCAGTTGCAGGTGTACCGGTCCGCCCGCGCCGGGTGCGGGCATGGCCGGGGCCAGCAGCAGATGCGTGGGCGCGGGGCCGGGGTCCAGCACGCGGGCGCAGCCGGGCAGCACCGCCAGCGCAAGGCACAGCAGGAAAAGCCGGAACAGCGGGCGCAACGGGCGCAAAGGACGCGACACGGGCAGGACGCCCTGCCGGGGGCGGCTGCAACGAGGGGGCAGGAAGGAATGGGCGCTCATCGGGCGTCATACTCCGGTACGGGGTTGCCGAACAGGAAGCGGCGGGGGTCGCTTTCCACCTTGTGGGCCAGCTTGTCCAGCGTGGTCACCAGTTGCCGCGCCTCGGCCAGCAGGCGGCGCATGTCTTCCAGCCCTTCTCCGGTAAACTTGGAAACGCCCGGCTCGGCGCGGGCCACCATGCCGTCCATGCGCCGGGCCATGTCGCCCACGGCGCGGGTGGAATCGCGCAGGTCGGTGCGCAGGTAATCGCGCACATCCCCGGTGGCCCCTTCCAGCCCGGCAGAGGCATTGGCCAGCCGCCGCGTGGTCACGTCCAGGTTGCCGATGATGCGGTCCATGGCATCGGCCCGCGCGGCCAGCCGTGCCGTCAGCACGTCCAGCGATTGCAGCGTCTGGGCCAGCGCCCGGCGGTTCTCGTCGTCGGCCATGCCCGCAACGCGCTGGATGAGTTCACGGCTGTCGGAAACCACGGCTGGCAGCCCGGCAAACAGGGCCTCCAGCCGCGAAAGCTGGGCGGGTATCACCGCCACCTCTTCGCCGGGGTGCGGCTTCAGCAGCGGGCTGGTGGCGGTGCCGCCGGAAATCTGCACCACGGTCACGCCGGTGATGCCGCGCGCCTCCAGCGAGGCCATGGAGTCTTCGCGCACGGGGGTGTTGGCCGCAAGCTCCACGCGCACCTTGACCCGGCCCGGATCGGTGGGGCTGATGGTGATGGCCTTCACCGCTCCTACCTTCACCCCGTTGAACAGTACGTCGTTGGCCACGCTAAGGCCGGAAACGTGCCCCGTGAAATTGATGTCGTACTGCACCATGTCCACGCCGCTGCCGCGCCCCGCCGTCCACAGGATGAAGGCCAGCGCCCCCACCACGGCCATGAGCGTGAATACCCCGACCAGCACGTAGCTTGCCCTGATCTCCATGTCATCTCCCTTGGGCCGGGGGTTGCCCGGCATGGGCGGCGTGCCCCGCGTGGCCCGACACTTCGGCCACGCCAGCGGCCACGCGCCCGCGCGGTCCCGTGAAATATTCGCGCAGCCACGGGTGATCCACCCGCAGCAACTCGTCGATGGTTCCCACCGCGTAGATGCGCTTTTCCGCCAGCACGGCCACCCGGTCGCACACGGCGTACAGCGAATCCAGGTCGTGGGTTATCATGACCACCGTCAGCCCCAGCGCCGCGCGCAGGTCGGCGATCAGCGCATCGAACGACGCCGCGCCGATGGGGTCCAGCCCCGCCGTGGGTTCGTCCAGAAACACCACAGCCGGGTCCATGACCAACGCCCGGGCAAGCCCGGCCCGCTTGCGCATGCCGCCGGAAAGCTCGGACGGGTATTTCAGCGCCGCCTCCGGCGCAAGACCCACCATGCGCAGCTTCATGGCGGCCACGTCGTCCATGGTGTCGGGCGGCAGGTTGGTGAACTCGCGCAGGGGCACCTTGATGTTTTCGATGACCGACAGCGACGAAAACAGCGCACCGTCCTGAAACAGCACCCCCCACTGGCGGCGCACGGCGCGCCGCGCGTTCTCGTCGGAATGGGTGATGTCCACCCCCAGCACGCGCACGTCGCCCGCCTGGGGGCGGCGCAGGCCAAGAATGGTGCGCAGCAGCACAGACTTGCCGGACCCCGATCCGCCAATGAGCCCCAGCACCTCGCCGGGCAGCACGTCCAGGTTCAGGTTCTCGTGAACGGTCACCGGGCCGAAGCGGTTGGCAATGTCCCGCAGCGATATGATGGGCGCGTCTGCCACCCTACACCCCCAGCGACATGAACAGGATGGCGAAGCCCGCGTTGGCCACGATGACCAGGAAGATCGACTCCACCACCGACTGGGTGGTCAGCCGTCCCACCGATTCCGCGCTGCCGGTCACCCGAAAGCCCTGGAAGCAGCCCACGATGCCGATGATAAGTGCGAAGAAGGGCGCCTTGACCATCCCGGTGACGAAGTTGGCCAGCCGGGTGATTTCCAGAAAGCGCACGGCGAACGCGCCGGGCGAAATGCCCAGCGACAGCCACGAGGCAATGCCCCCGCCCAACACGCCCATGAAGTCGGCAATGAAGGTGAGCACCGGCAGCATCAGCACCAGCGCCACCACACGGGGAATGACCAGTACCTCCATGGGGTCCAGCCCCATGGAGCGCATGGCGTCCACTTCCTCATTGGCCACCATGGCCCCTATCTGTGCGGTGAACGACGAGCCGGAACGCCCCGCCACGATGAGCGCCGTCAGCAGCACGCCCAGTTCGCGCAGGGTGGACACCTCTATCAGGTTCACCACGAACACCTGCGCCCCGAAGCGGGTGAACTGTTCCGACCCCATGTACGCGGTGACCAGCCCGATGAGAAAGGTGAGCAGGGCCACGATGGGCACGGCCTGGATGCCGGTCTGTTCCATGTGATGCACGATGGACACCCAGCGCAGCCGCCAGGGGCGGAACGCGGCGGCGGCCAGCGAAACCAGGAACATGCCCAGAAAGCCGATGATGGAGCGGGTCTGCTCCAGTTCTTCGACGATGGACCCGCCAATGGCGTTCAGCGCGCCCACCACGGGAGATATGCGGCGCTGGCGTGGGACCACGGAAATGTCGATGGCCCGCACCCGGTCCAGCAGCATGGATTGGCCGGGGTCGGGCACATGCCACACCACGTGCGCGCCCGCCGCCGCCATGTCGGCGGCGGCCCGGCACAGCAGTTGGGCCCCGGCGGTGTCCAGGCGGGCCACATCGCCCAGGTCCAGATGCACCACGGGCGTGTCGCCCGGCACGCCGCAGGTCTTGCACACCTCGGCGCAACGGCGCACCAGCCGGGCGCTCATGCGGCCTATGGAGCCGACGTCCCACGCCCCGGAAAAGGTGAACACCTGTTCCCTCGCGCCAGGGTCTGCGCCCCCGCCCAGACCGGCATCCGCGCACGACGAAGAAGGCGTGCAGGTCAGCCCCGGCTCGTGCGGCCCGGCATGGGCGTCGGGGTTCGGACGCTGGTAGTCGCCCTTGAGGGTGGGTTCGCGGAACGGGGGTACGTATTCACGCATCCGGGCAATCTAGCATGCCCCCTGTGCCGCGCCAAGTGCGCCGCCCGGCGCCGGCCCGGAGGAATCTGGCGACGGGAGGCGACGGGACGCGGTTGCGGGACGGGTCGGCGGGACGGGGTGGCGGAACGGGATAGGGCAGATGACGCAGCCAACCGGGCGGCGCTATCCGGCAGCGCGTGGTGAGGCAATCAAATGCGGGGGCAGACGGGCAGGCACAGGACGTGTGACCGCCGCGCGGGGCGAACCCGGACGGTCAGAAGGCGGCGGCAAACAGGAACAGGAAAGATGCCACACGCAGAGGGCCGGGCAGGACAACCGACGGGCAATTGCCGAACATTTGCCGAACATTTGCCGAACGGCTTTCCGGGCAACTTGCCAGAAAGCTTGCCAGAAAGCTTGCCGGACAGGTACGCCGCAGCCGCAGCCCGACCAGTCACCACGCCGCGTCAAACGCCAAGTGCCGCGCGGTGCAGGCCCGCGCGCTCCTGGCGCTGTCCGATGGCAAGGGGCGAAGCGGCGGCTATTCCGCGTCGTCGTCGTACCACTCGTGCTCGTAGCCGTCGGTCAGTTTGTAGCTGCGCACCTGCACCATCATCTCGCCGTCCTTGTCGCGCACCGTGCCCACGATTTCCACGTGGGCATTGATGTGCGCCGCAAGGTCGGCCCCCGCGCCGCGCGGAATGATGTGGAACTCGGTATCCCCGGCGGCAACGGCCACCTTGGCGGCCATGTCGTCGTGCCCCTTCAGGGTGAGCGGCACGATGTACCCCTGAATAGTCCTGATGCCTTCCATGGTGTTCACAAGCGGCTCTCGCGCAAACGTCAAAGGGTCCGCCCTTCGGACCCACACAACACTGCGGAATATTACCCCTTTCCCCAAAAGGCAAGTGTTTGCCCTGGCAGGATGTATATTTTTTTTCTCCGCAGAAAAATTCTGTTCTATTTCAGAGTATTGCCTGTGCGATTTTTCTAGCGCCCAATGGGTGTGGCCTTCTCACGGCCTACGCCTGTACTGGACAGATATCTGCCGTCCGGCCCTGATGGCGTCCCCGGCTGCTGCCGCCGCACTCCATCAGCCGAAGCGGTACGCGGCGATGGCAGCGCCCATGGCCCGGCAGGCAAACACCCGCTGCCCCGTATCGTTGCCTGCCGCCCCGGCCACCACCATAAGCGGCAACAGGTGATCCTCGCGCGGGTGGGCGTCACGGGCGGCAGGGGCGGCCTGCCAGCCGACCAGGGCCTGGTCGCGGCGCTGCGGGTCCGCATCGGTCACCGTGGCCGCAAGCCAGGTGTCGAACACGTCCGAATCGGGCAGGGGCAGATTGTCGGCCCGGCGGAAGGCCCGCATGTTGTGGTAGCTCATGCCGCTGCCCACCACCAGCACGCCCTCGTCGCGCAACGGCGCCAGTGCCCGGCCCAGCGCCAGATGCGCCTGCGGATCCAGGTCGTGGCGCATGGACACTTGCAGGACGGGTATGTCGGCCTGCGGCCAGGCCAGCATGAGCGGCACGAACACTCCATGGTCGAAGTCGCGCTCCGGGTCCTCGTCAAGGGGGATGCCCGCCGCGCCCAGCAGTTCGCGCACGCGGGGGAACAGGTACGGCGCGGGCCGCGCGGGCCATTGCAGGTCGTAGGTATGCGGCGGAAAACCGTAGTAGTCGAACAGCAGGCCGGGGTCGGGCGTGGCGGCCAGGGTGACCTCGCGTTCTTCCCAATGGGCGGAAATGACCAGCAGCGCGGCGGGCGTCTCCGGCAGCGTGCCGGGCAGCGCGCGCAGCCATGCAGCCAGTGCGTTCCATGTGTCGGGCGGGGTCCAGTCCATGAAAAAACAGGGGCCGCCCCCGTGCGGAATATACAAAGCGGGCTGTCGGGCCATGGTTGCACCTTGCTGTATGAGGCAGGCCGGGCCTGCCGCGAAAAATGAAGACGGACACGCTACATCGCGCATGAGGCGCGACGCCGTGTCCGTCCGATCTTTCGCACCGCGCGCGGCAGGCGGCCCCCTCTGCACGGGCACCGCCAGAATCTGTCAGGGCACGCGCGCCTGGCCCGCGACCGGCACCCGATTGCGCCCAGATATGCCCGAAAGCGCTTGGAAAATGCGTCTGGCTAAATGCGCCTGCCCAGGTACGCGGTATCCACGCCGTACAGATGCGACGCCTGCGGCGCGGATTCCCCGTTATCCTCATCCACCACCGAATAGCCGGTGACGTCAAGGGTGAAATAGCCGTCCTCGATCTGCTTGGCGATGCCCGTCACCACCACTTCCAGTCCGTCCAGTTCCAGATCGGTAACGCCCCGCAGCAGAAAGATGCGGTCGTCCATGGTTTCCAGCAGCGGGCCGTCATCGGTGACCACCACCACGCCGGTCACCACCACCTCCGGGGTTTCCGGCCCCATGGTCATTCCCGTTGCATGGGCCGCCGCCCCGGCAAGCATCCAGTTGGACAACAGCGCAAGCAGCAACGCCGCCGCCACGGCAACCAGCCTGCCGCACGCGCGCACCGCCATGCTGCGCATCCCTTCCTCCATCCGCGCCATCATGATCCTGCCCTCGTCCTTACATCCGCCATACATCCGCCATACATCCGCCTGCACGGCCTGCCCTGCGCAGGCCTTTCGTGTCCGGCGCAACCATGCGCCATGGCCCGCAACCCCAGCTTCGATGTTCTCCGCCCCGAAACTTCCCTGGGCCGACGCCCCGCGCGTCCCGCGCATCACCCCGCCGCATCCACCACCGCGTAGTCGCGCACCGTGAACAGCAGCCTGCCCTCGCGCGCCGTCAGCCAGCCTGTGGCCGTCACCTTGCGGCGGCACAGGTTCAGCATCGCCGGATGGTCCGCCACGTTGTCCACCACCAGTTCGCGTTCGCGGTCGTCGGCAATGAGCACCCCCGCCACCTCATACTGCGCGCCCCAGGCATCCGGCAGCACATAGCCGGTGACGGACACCAACGGCTGGCCATCGCGCCCCTGAGTCCGGCTGTCAGCCGCACCCATGGCGTCCACGGGCTTCCCGAAGCCTGCGGAAAGTTCCGCGCGCATGCCGGAAGAGAGGTCTGCGGGGACCGCGAACGAAGAAGGCGCGCCGCGTCCCCCTTTGGGGGTAAGATGCCGGAAATCCATGCTGCTTTTACAGCATTTTCCGCGCCATACCGCCAAACTGGCGCTACTTCTAGACTTTTTGTATAGGCACACAAAAAAAGAGAACCTAAAGTTCTTTTTTTTACGGACTGCCCGCTCAAGCGTTTTGAAAATATCTGTAACTGCGCCTTTTGCCCCTGATATTTTCCATGTAACACACTTGATACACATCGAATACAAACAAAACGGAATTGTAAGTTCTTGTATTTAAAAAAAGGAATTCTCAATTCCTTTTTCTTCAAAACAGTCGCCCCAGCACAGTCCCAAACGCAGCACGCCGACGCCGGAACCCTGTTCCGCCATCGGCGTGCCGTGCGCGACGAGCCATGCCCGACGCCTGCATCCCCCTGCAGCTAGCCGCGCAACTTGTAGTCTTCCTTGCGCACGCCGTGCCGGGTCATCAACTTGTGCAGTTGCCGGGTGGTCACCCCCGCCAGCGCGGCGGTGCGTTGCACGCTGCCCCCGCACTGGGCCAACGCCCGTTCCAGATAGGCCCGCTCGAACACGTCCACCGAACGGCGGCGCGCCTCGGCCAGAGGCAGGGCGGTGTCCACCGTGGCCAGACGCCCGCCGCCCACGGGGCCGAAGAATTCCGCCGGAAAGCTGTCGGGCGTCAGCACGTTGCTGCTTTCAAGGATGCAGGCCCGCTCGATGAGGTTTTCCAGTTCACGCACGTTGCCCGGCCAGTCGTACCCCATGAAGGCGTCGATGACCTCCGGATGGATGGAACGGATGTCCTTGACCATCTGGGCGTTGTAGCGGCGCACGAACAGTTCGGCCAGCAGCAGCAGGTCTTCCTTGCGATCACGCAGGGGCGGCACGTCCACGGGAAACACGTTGAGCCGGTAATACAGGTCGCGCCGAAAGCGCCCCTGCGCGCACAGTGCGGCCAGATCCTCGTTGGTGGCGGCAATGACGCGCACGTCGGCCCGCAGCACCGCCTCGCCCCCCACCCGCTGGTAGGCGCGGTCCTGCAGCACCCCCAGCAGCTTGATCTGGGCCGACTGGCTGACGGTGCCTATTTCGTCCAGAAAGATGGTGCCGCCCTCGGCTATCTCGAACTTGCCGGGCTTCTTGCGCACCGCGCCGGTAAACGCGCCCTTCTCGTGGCCGAACAGTTCGCTTTCGATGAGCGTGTCGGGAATGGCGCCGCAATGCACGCTGATGAACCGCCGCGTACGCCGATTGCTGTGGTTGTGGATAAGCCGCGCGATAAGGCTCTTGCCGGTGCCCGTCTCGCCCGTGAGCAGCACGGTGCTGCGCGTGCCCGCCACCAGCCGTACCTTGTCGAACACCTCGCGCATGCGGGGGCTGTTGGTGTGGGCCAGGTCCACCGCGTCGCCCGCCCAGTGGCGGTCGCGCAGGTAGTCCAGTTCCGACCGCACCAACGCCGATTCGTGCAGCTTCTGGGCGACAAGGCGCACCTCCTCCTCCAGCAGGGGGTACGGCAGGTAGCCCCCGGCCCCGGCCTGCACCGCATCCACGGCGTGGCGCACGGCGTCGGCCTCTGCCAGCACGATGATTTCGGCAGAGGGCACCCGGCGCTTCACTTCCCATACCGCCTCGTGCAGCACCCGGCGCGAGGGTTCTCGCCCTTCCAGCAGCAGGCCGAGGTCGATCAGCACCATGTCCAGCGCACGCCCGGTGGCCTGGGCCAGCGCCTCTGCCCTGGTGCGGCAGGGAATGACCGTGACGTCGCCGGAAAAACTGGCGCGCAGCACGTGCAGGGCGTCTTCGTAAGGGGTGACGGCAAGCAGGTATTTCATGCGGTCCTCGTTGCCCTTCCGCCTATGGGAAGCCGGGACGGAGCGCAAGCCCCCCCCCGTCCATGCGCGAAGAGAAACGGACGAGGCGCACCCGAACACACGCTGCACTGCACTATTTACATTTCTTTACACTTCAGTGCGGATTTCATAGATATCATCAATAGAAAAATCCCGGCACGGCATGGCGGGGCGCTGGGGCGTCGCCATATCGGCCCGCAGACTTCGGAGGTATCCATGCATTTCCCGAATTTCCCCGCACCGCACCCTGTCGCCGACGGTTACGCCCGCCCGGCCCTGCTGCCAGTGGCCCTGCTGCTGGCGCTGCTGACCGTAATCCTTGCCTGTGGCACGCCCCGCACGGCATGCGCCGCCAGCGCAGACGCCATAGTCGGGGCCGTGGACGACGCCATGCGCCAGGCTGACCGGGCGCGCGACGCCTATGACCGCGTGCGCTCCTCCGGCGACCGCGACGCCATGGCGCGCTATGAGCGGGAATGGCGCGATTCCGAGTACAAGCTGGAAGACGCCCGCATCGAAAACCTGTCGCGCGAATCGGGCATGTCGCCCTCGCGCATCCGGTCCATGCGCGAATCGGGCATGGGCTGGGGACAGGTGGCCAAGGAGGCAGGCGCGCACCCCGGTTCACTGGGCTTGGGGCATTCCAAGGGCAAGAAAGGCGGCTGGAACCGCGATGACGACCGCGACCTGTACCGCGACTATTACCGGGACCGGCAGGGCAAGGGCGGGCATGACGACGACAGCGACCAGGCAGGCAAGCCCGGCAAGGGCGGACACGACAAGAGCCACAAGGGGGGCAAGGACAGCTACAAGGGAAAGTCCGGCAACGATGACTACCCTGGCGACGGCAAGGGGAAGGGAAAGAGCAAGAAATAGCCGTTGTCGCTGATTGATGACGGACGCCCGCACGGTTCTGCCGATGATGCCCCCCTGTGGCGACCAGATGACCGTGCCAGGGGGGCAAAGAGGCAAAGGGCCAGCGGGCGACCATGCATCCGGACAACCTGCATTCGGGCGACCTGCGTCCGGGTGACCATGCATTCGGGCGACCTCAACCCGCGCACGCCGCCTTTACAAGCACCGGGCCGCACGGCTAGGCTGCGCCATTGTTTGTGGTCCCGGCCCACGTGCCGGGGCATTCCCCCAACCCGCATCGCAGGAGCGCGCCAATGGCCCAACGCACCGCCATCATCCCCGCCGGGGCTCCCGCCCCGGTCGCCCCCTATTCTCCCGGCCTCGCTTGCGGCGGGCTGCTGTTCGTTTCCGGCCAGTTGCCCGTGGACCCGGCCACCGGCACCTTTGTGGAAGGCGACATGGGCGCACGCGCCCGCCAGTGCCTGCGCAACGTGCAGGCCGTGGCCCAGGCAGCGGGAGCGGATATGGACCGGGTGGTCAAGGTCACCGTGTTCCTCACCGACCTGGCAGACTTTGCGGCCATGAACGCCGCCTATGCGGAATTCTTCACCGCGCCCTTCCCGGCCCGCTCCACCATCCAGGTGGCCGCGCTGCCGCTTGGCTCGAACATCGAAATAGAGGCCATCATCGACCTGCCGTAACAAATCTGGCCGGAAAACTGTCCGACGATCATCCGGAAGGTAGCCGCCCGGATATCGCTGCGGTACTTCGGCCTGCGTTTTCCCTGCACGGCGCGCCCGGCTCACCGGCAACGGTGGCCGCCGGGCGCGCCGCATTGCCAGCCACGCGTGGCGGCAGCCCGCTGCCGCCGCATCACTTGCGGATCACCACCCCACGGTCAGACCAACCAGCGCCGATTCGCCCGCCCCCCCGTCCACTTTTTCCGGACAACAGGAAATTCACCCGCCATCCCCCCATTGACCTGACAGGATGATGGGGATATCTCCTGCTCATGAGAATGATTTTCAACCTCGAAATGTGCGCACGGCAAGCCGCCCGGTCTTTCCATCGGGCGTCGCCTTCTGGCTACACAGAGGGGGCAGGATCATGCTGAGCGGCCTGTTGCACCAGTTCGCGGAATCGCTTGGCAACGCCATCGACGCCAAGGACGCCCACACCCGCTCACACTCGGAAGAGGTGGCACTGGTAGCATTCATGCTGGCGCAGGCCATGGGGCTTTCGCCTGCCGACGCCGACCGGGTCCACGTGTCCGGCCACCTGCACGACATCGGCAAGATCGGCGTGCCCGATGCCGTATTGCTGAAGGCGGGGTCCCTGACCCCGGAAGAATGGGAACACATGCGTGCCCACCCGGTCATCGGGGCGCGCATCGTCAGCCCTGTGGCCGATCTGGCCGACGAGGGTGTTGCCGCCATGATCCTGCATCACCATGAACGGTGGGACGGACGGGGCTACCCGCACAGCCTGCGCGGAGAGGCCATACCCCTTGGCGCGCGCATCATCGCCCTGGCGGACAGCCTGTCCGCCATGCTGCAGCATCGCCCCTACCGCCCGGCCATGCGCTTCGAGCAGGCCGAGGCGGAGTTGCTGCGCTGCTCCGGCAGCCAGTTCGACCCAGCCGTGGTGCGGGCGTTTGTAACCGTGCGCGACGAGTTGTATCAGGCCCTCAGCGCCCCTATTCCGCCCCGGTCCGAAATCGCCGCCGTGCCCCGCGCAGTGGCCCCCTGCTGCCGCCAGGCCCATGACGACAAGGCCACATGCATGCCAGACAGGCCCATGGCGCCAGGGGTTTCCGCACCCGACCGGCGCAACGACATCAACACCCCACGGAGCGCCACATGGGAAGACACGTGGGAAGACGGTCGCGGCGTGACCCGCGGCCTGCTGATCCCGGTGCCCGCATGAACCACAGCCCTTCCGCAAATGCCGCAGCCGCCGATACAGCCCGGCGAGCCGACCAGACCGCCGCCGCAAGCATGGGCGGCCTGTCCCTTGCCGCTCCCCGCTGGCTGCGCTGCCTGACCGGGGCCTTCTGGCGCGGCGTGGACGCCCTGAACCCGCGCACCCGGCTGGCCATTGCGCTGTTTCTGGTGGTGGTCGCGCCCGCCGGGGTGTTGCTGCATCACCTGGAATCGCAGGGCCGCGCCGTGCTGCCTGCGGTGTCCGGCCTGCCCCGCGCGCTGCCCATGGCCGTGTACGACGACATCATCCTGGCCGTGGCCCTGTATCTGGCCGGGGCGCTGGTGCTGTGCATACCCGTGGCCGGGGCGATCTGCCGCTTCGTGCTGTTGCGCGACATCCGCGAGATCAACACGTTCTGCCTGGCCCTGCGCGAAGGCCGTCAGCCGCGCCCGCTGGCGCTGCCCAACGAGCACGAGGACGAGCACGAACTGCTGCGCCTGAAGCGCAACCTGGAATGGATGGCCCATCTGGTAGCCAGCCGCGAACGGCACCTGATGGCCCGCCTGGAAGCCACGGACAGCCGCGCCCGGCACATGGAGGAACTGGCCGTGCGTGACGCGCTGACCGGCCTGTTCAACCGCCGTCACTTCGAGCGACGTCTGGCCGAACTCGCCGCCGATGTCCGGCTGCGACCGCCCTTCCACCTGATGTTGGTGGACTGCGACCGCTTCAAGGCCGTCAACGACACCCATGGGCATGCGGCGGGCGACGAACTGCTGCGCCTGCTGGGCGACGTCATCGCCGAGGCGGTACGGGCGGGTACCGACACCCCCTGCCGCATCGGCGGCGACGAGTTCGGCATCCTGTTCGCCTGCCCGGACGAGAATTCCGTGCGCGCCGTGGCTGAACGCATCCGCCACCGCTTCGCCCAATGCCAGAATCACGGCTGCACCCTGAGCATCGGCATCGCCCGCTACCGCCAGCAGGGCGAGGGCCGGGCCGACGCGGCCTGCCAACTGGCCCCGGTTACCGACGCAGGCAACGCCGCCTGCGCGGGCCAGGGCGCACCCCTTGCCGTGCAGGCCCTGGTGGCCCGTGCCGACGGCGCGGTGTACGCGGTGAAACGGCGGGGCGGCGACGGCATTGCCGTGCGGTAGGCCGACCGGCAAACCGTTCTGAACCGCACTTTCCCCGCCACGCATTCCCGCACGCCACACCATTTCCCCAGACGGAAGCCCCCCCGCCGATGCACGCATCGGCGGGGGGGCTTTGTCATGATCTCGGCTAACGGCGTGACCGGGGCACGGCATAGCCGGTTGGCGAAGCCCCGCGCCCGTATCAGGCCAGCCGTGGCGGCTGTCCGGTGCCCGGTCTACGCCTGCACCTGCGGCACCGCCCGTTCGTTGCCGAGGGCGCGGCCCATCCTGCGTTGCAGCCAGCGGCTCAGCCTGTCCAGGTACATGTAGTACACCGGGGTGATGTACAGGGTCAGCAACTGCGACACCATCAGGCCGCCCACCACGGCAAGGCCCAGCGGCCTGCGTTCCTCCGCGCCCGCACCAAAGCCCACGGCGATGGGCAGCGCGCCCATGAGCGCGGCCATGGTGGTCATCATGATGGGCCGGAAGCGCACAAGACAGCCGTGGAAGATGGCGTCCGCGGGCGCGCGGCCCTCCACGCGTTCCGACTCGATGGCGAAGTCGATCATCATGATGGCGTTCTTCTTCACGATGCCGATCAGCATGATGATGCCCACGAAGGCGTACAGGTTCAGGTCGTACCCGAAGAACATCAGCGTGAGCAGCGCGCCCATGCCCGCCGAGGGCAGGCCCGAAAGGATGGTCAGCGGGTGGATGAAGCTTTCGTACAACACGCCCAGCACGATGTAGATGACGAACACCGCCAGGGCCAGCAGCACGGCCATGCCCTGCAGCGAATTCTGGAAGGCCTGCGCCGTGCCCTGGAACGAGCCAGCCACGTCGGCGGGCAGCAGGGGCGACGCCGCCTGCTCCACCTGGGCCACGGCCTCGCCCAGCGCCACGCCGGGCCGCAGGTTGAATGATACGGTCACGGACGGCAACTGGCCGGAATGGTTCACCGACAGCGGCCCCACCCCTTCGCTCAGGCTGGCCAGGGTATCCAGCGGCACCAGCATGCCGGAATTGGCCCGCACGTACAGCAGCGGCAGCACCGAGGCATCGCGCTGGTATTCCGGCAACAGTTCCAGCAGCACCGCGTAATCGTTGGTGGGGGCGTAGATGGTGGACACTTTCCGCGAACTGAAGGCCGACTGCAACGCCTCCTCGATGCGCTGGGCCGAAACGCCCAGCGCCGCCGCCTTGTCGCGGTGGATGGTCACGCGCACTTCGGGGTTCTTCAACTGCAGATCGCTGGTCACGTCCTGCAGGCCCGGCAGGGTGCGCATCCGTTCCTCAAGCAGGGGGGCCACCCGGTACAGTTCATCGGTGTCCGGCCCCTGGATGGTGTACTGGTACAGGCTCTTGGTGGTGCGCCCGCCAATGTTGATGGACGGCGGGTTGGACACGAAGGCCTGGATGCCGGGCAGGGTGTTCAGCCTGGGCCGCAGCCGCTGGATGACCTGTTCCGGGGTTTCCTTGCGCTGGTGGCGGTCCTTCAGCATGATCACCAGCCGCCCGGCGTTGCCGCCAAGGTTCGGCCCGCCCGGCCCCACGATGGAGGTGAACGAGGCAATGGCCGGGTCCGCAGCCAGCACGGCGTGCAGGGCAGTCTGGTTGCGCACCATGGCGTCGGACGAGATGGACTGGTCCGCCTCGGTAAAGCCGGAAAGCTGCCCCGTGTCGCCGCTGGGCAGAAAGCCCTTGGGCATGGTCACGAACAGCCACACCGTCAGCCCCAGCACGCCGAGGGACACGAGAAACGTCAGGAAATGATGACGGGTGGTGAAGCGCAGGCTGCGTTCGTAGATGTGCAGCAGCCCGTCAAAGAACGCCTCCAGCGCGTTGTACACGCGCCCGTGGCGTTCTGCGCCGTGCGGCTTCAGAAAGCGGCTGCACAGCATGGGGGTGAGCGACAGCGACACCACGCCCGAAAGCCCGATGGCCACCATGATGACCACCGAAAATTCCCGGAACAGCCGCCCCACCACCCCGCCCATGAACAGCACGGGGATGAACACCGCCGCCAGCGAGATGGTCATGGAAATGATGGTGAAGCCGATCTCCTTCGACCCGTCCAGGGCCGCCTGCATGACCGGCTTGCCCATTTCCTTGTGGCGCACGATGTTCTCAAGCATGACGATGGCGTCGTCCACCACGAAGCCCACGGCCAGCGTCAGCGCCATCAGCGACAGGTTGTCCAGGCTGTGCCCGAACACGTACATCAGCGCAAAAGTGCCCACCACCGACATGGGCAGGGCAAGGCTGGGTATCACCGTGGCCGACAGGCTGCGCAGGAACAGGAAGATCACCAGCACCACCAGGAACACGGTGAGCACCAGGGTGAACTTCACGTCGTCCACCGATTCGCGGATGGTCTGCGAACGGTCGTACATCACGTTCAGTTGCACGGATGCGGGCAACTGCCGTTCGAAGGCGGGCAGCAGTTCCTTCACCGCGTTGACTACGGCCACGGTGTTGGTGCCCGGCTGGCGCTGCACGGCCAGCACCAGCCCGCGCGTGGAATTGAACCAGGTGAACTGCTTGTCCTGCTCCACGCTGTCGATGACCCTGCCCACCTCGCCAAGGCGCACGGGCGACCCGTCGCGCCAGGAGACCACCATGGGCCGGTACGAGGCGGCGTCGAACAACTGCCCGCTGGCCTGGATGTTGCGCGTGGTATGGTCGCCCTGCAGGGTGCCCGTGGGCAGGTTGACGTTGGCATTGGCGATGGTCGAGGCCACCTCGTCAAGGCCGATGCCCCGCGAGGCCAGGGCGCGCGGGTCCACCTGGGCGCGCACCGCGTACTTCTGCTGGCCGAACACCTGCACCTGGGCCACGCCCGCCACCATGGAAATGCGCTGGGCCAGCATGGTGTCCGCGTACTCGTTCACCTGCGACAGCGGCAACGTGGGCGAGGTAAGCGCAATGTACAGGATGGGCTGGTCGGCGGGGTTCACCTTGCGGAAGTAGGGCGGCGTGGTCATGTCGTCGGGCAGGCGGCGCGCCGCCTGCGAGATGGCCGACTGCACGTCCAGCGCCGCCGCGTCGATGTCGCGGTCGAGGGCAAACTGAATGGTGATGCGGGTGCGCCCCAGCGTGCTCGACGAGGTCATGGAGTCGATGCCCGCGATGGTGGCAAACTGGCGCTCCAGCGGGGTGGCCACGGCGCTGGCCATGGTTTCCGGGTCGGCCCCGGAAAGTTCCGCCGTCACCTGGATGGTGGGAAAGTCCACGTTGGGCAGGTCGCTTACCGGCAGGTTGCGGTAGCCCACCACCCCGAACAGGAACATGGCCAGCATGACCAGACAGGTGGTCACCGGCCTGCGGATGAAGAACGCCGCGATGTTCACTGGCGCGCCTCCGCCGGGGCCGCGCCCTTGCCGCCAACTCCGCCTGCTTCGCCCGGTTTTGCCGCCGTGGTGTCGGGGGCGGTTCCGGCCGAGGCCTTTTCCTCCACCACCGCGCCCGGGGTCAGACGCAGGTGCCCGTCAATGACCACCCGCTCGCCCGCAGCCACGCCATCCTCGATCACCAGCAGGCCGTTGTACGCAAGACCGGTGCGCACCTTGCGCAACTGCACGGTGTTGTCCTGGCCCACCACATAGGCGAACAGCCCCTGGCTGCCGGTCTGGACCGCCTGCGCGGGCACCACCACGGCGCCGGGCAGCGTGCCCAGTTCCACGTATACGTCCACGAACTGGCCGGGCCACAGTGCCCGTTCCTTGTTGGCAAAGGTGCCACGCATGCGGATGGTGCCGGTGGCGGTGTTCACCGCATTGTCCACGAAGGACACCGTGCCGCGCGCGGATACCGCCGCGGCCTGGCCCGTACCGGCATCTCCCCTTGCGCCTGCGCCCTTGCCGGCGTCACCCTTGCCACCCTCAGCGGAGCCGGGGCCGGGCACGCGCGCCTCCACGGGCACGCCGCCTGCCGCCATCTGCCTGCGCACGGCGGCCAGATGCATTTCCGGCAGGGCGAAGCCCACATAGATGGGTTCTATCTGGTCGATGACCACCAGAACCGTGTCCGCCCCGGAGCGCACCATGTTGCCCAGGTCCACCTTGACCTGCCCGGCGCGGCCCGCCATGGGCGCGCTGATGGTGGTGTACGAAAGCTGCACCCTGGCCGTCTCCACCGTGGCCTCGTCGGCGCGCACGGTGGCGCGCAGCGAATCGGCAGAGGAGCGGTACTGCTCGTACTGGTCGCGGCTGACGTAGCCGTCCGCCACCAGCTTTTCGAAGCGGCGCACGTCCTCGTCGGCCTTGGCCAGCAACACGCGATCGCGTTGCAGCCGGGCCTGGGCCTCGCTCAGCGCCGCCTCCAGCGCGCGGCGATCAACCGTGAACAGCAGGTCGCCCTTGCGCACGTCCTGCCCTTCCGTAAAGTGTACGCCCACAAGTTGGCCGTCCACGCGCGACTTCACGGACACCGTGGCATACGGCTCCACGTTGCCCACGGTGCGCACCACCACCGGCAGGTCGCGCTTTTCGGCCAGGGCGGTGGCCACGGGCACGGGGCGCTTCTGGGGTTTGGCCTTGGCGGCGTCGTCCCCGCCGGAACACCCGGCCAGCACGGCCAGCAACACCAGCATCACTGCGAGGACTGGCAGAGCGGGCAGAGCGGGCAAAGCGGGCAGGCGGACCGTCGTGCGCAATCCTGGCACGACGGAAGACGAGGCAGCGGAGCAGGGCCGGAATCGGGCCGTGGACTGGACGTCGGTGTTCATGCGGGGTTCCGTTGGCGGCTGGGAGTGGGGGTGGGAGATGCGGCGCGGGATGCGGCGTTGCCGGGACTGCCGGTATTGTCTGTGCGTTCGGCCCCCTTGGGGCACTGGGGCCGTGCGGCGTGCAGGCGCTCGCGCAGGGCGGCTATGCCCGCAAGGGAAAAGGCGGTGATGTGTTCTTCCAGTTCATCAAGGCTGGCGGCGTCGTACGAAATTTCGGGGTACAGCAGCGGAATGACGTTGCGGGCAAAGTGATGGTGCAGGCTCTGCCCCACCACGCTCAACGCGCACATGGCCACGGCGCGGCTGCGCTCCGGCTCGTCCAGGAGTTCGCGCACCGTTTCGGTCAGATAGCCCGCGCGCGCGCCGATAACCTTGCCCACGATGTCGCCGATGACCCCGGTGGGGTCGGTCATCTCGCGGATGAGCAGCCGATTGTACCATTCCGGACGGCGCGAACCGCGCGTGCGGTGCAATTGCGAACGGATGAAGGCGCGCAGGCGGGCTTCCGGCGCGGCGGGGCCGGCAGTGCCGCCGGGGGCATCGCCCGAAACATCACCGGTGACATCCCAAGACGCCTGGCCGGACACCTGGCCGGATACCTGGCCGGATACCTGGGGCGACACTGGGGCGGACACGCCCGGCGAGGGCAGCGGCGGCTCCGGAAAGGGTTGCAGCAGCACCTCGCGGTACAGGCCCTGCTTGTCGCCGAAATGATACTTCACCAGGGCCACGTTGACGCAGGCACGGCGGCAGATCTCGCGCAGCGAGGCGCGGTGGAACCCCAGTTCCGCAAAGGTCTCGCCCGCAGCAGCCATGAGGCGCGACCGGCTGTCCGGCTCGTTGCCGTCATGCTGCGTGCGGGCGGATGCCGGAGCGGCCTGCTCCAGCGCGGCAGGGCCGCGTGCCGTGACGGGCGCAGTGGCGGGCGCGGGCATGGGCGTGCGCTTTCCGCCGGCAACCTTGCGCGCCGTGCGTCTGGTTGCAGCGGGTTTGTGGCGGTCCGGCAGGGCGTCGTGCATGCGGCATCCAGACGGCGCGACCGCAAGGCGGCCACGGCAAAAAAGGAAAACCCGGTGTTGTCGGGTCCTGCAAAAGTCCGCACGGGCAGACTGCGCATCCCCGGTCCGTTCCAGAGGGCGTTCGGCCTACTTAAACGAGTGTTTAAGAAAGTCAATAGTCTTGCAATACGCCGCAATCAATGAGCATCGGCAACATGCTCCGGGCATTGGCGCCCCTTGCCGCGCTTGTACCCGTTCACCACATGCCCCACGCCCGCCATTTTGGCCTGACAAGGCGACACAGCGCCTCGCCCGGCCTCCATGCCGCCTGTACCAACGGATAGGCACTGCTCCGCGCCGCGCCGCCGCCCGGCGGGTCCGCCCCTCGAAACGCGGTCCGCTTGCCGGGCCCGCAGGGCGGTTATTCCGCCGACACCTCGAAACGCCACCGACAGCACCGGCTCCAGCACCTCGTTCCCCGCCCCGTGACAGGTGATACAGCGCGCCTTTCGGCACGTGCGGCCCGCCGCGCCAGCACTCCATACTGCCGCAAATAAAAGCAATGCTCACATTCGAGACTGACGCTAATTCCTACCTGCCAATTGGACTGTGCGACCAACCACCTGTACTTTTTTACAATTCCCTTGACGTTTCCATATTGCCGGGACATAGAATCCGTGCGGGAATCCAAGGGCCCATGCCTGTAGGGGCATGCAATCCGTGAGCAGCGACGCCACCCGGAGGCGGCGCGGCTCTCCTTTGTCCTTTGTTACGAGGTGCGTATGCTGGACACCCTTGTCTTTGGAAGCGTCGTGTTTCCACTTTTAGCTGCCCTGGCGGTCTATTTCGTCAGGGGCGACGCCGCGCGCAACATCATCGTCCCGGTATCGGTGGCGATAACTGCCGCGGCGGCGGTGGGACTGGCGGGCCTTGGCTCGTTCTCCTACTCGCCCCAAGCCATTCTTGGCATCAGCCTCAACGGCCTGATCACTGTTCTTGATTTCGCCCTGCTCGGCTTCATTTTCCTTATCGCCTTGCGCATGGGCAACCTGCTCATCATGGGCATGACGGCCCTTCAGGTGCTGGGCATGGTCTATCTGGACTTCTTCCTGATGGACCACGGCACGCAGGTCACCGGCTTCTACGCCGACAGCCTGTCGCTGACCATGGTGCTGATCATCTCCATCGTGGGGGGCCTGATCTGTTTCTACGGCCTTGGCTACATGAAGGAGCACGAGGAGCACCTGCACCTCGCCAAGAGCCGCCAACCGCGGTTCTTCTTTTTCATGCTGCTCTTCCTGGGCGCCATGAACGGCCTGGTGCTGGCCAACAACCTGTCGTGGATGTACTTCTTCTGGGAAGTGACCACGCTGTGCTCGTTCATGCTCATCGGGCATGACGGCACTGACGAGGCCAAGACCAACGCCACCCGCGCCCTGTGGATGAACATGGCGGGCGGCGTCGCCTTTGTGGCCGCGCTCATGTTCCTGCAAAAGAGCACCGGCACCCTTTCGGTGCAGGACATCCTGGTCAAGTCCGCCGCGCCCGGCATGAAAACCGCCGCGCTGCTGCTGCCCATGGCCTTCCTGTGTTTTGCGGGCTTCACCAAGGCCGCGCAGGTGCCCTTCCAGAGCTGGCTGTGCGGCGCCATGGTTGCGCCCACGCCGGTTTCCGCGCTGCTGCACTCCTCCACCATGGTCAAGGCGGGCGTGTACCTGGTCATCCGCATGGCTCCTGCCTACCAGGGCACCATGCTGTCCGCCGCCGTTGCCATCTTCGGCGCGTTCACCTTCATCTCCGCCTCTGCACTGGCCGTGGGCCAGAGCAACGGCAAGAAGGTGCTGGCCTACTCCACCATCGCCAACCTGGGCCTGATCATCGCCTGCGCGGGCATCAACACCTCGGCCGCCATAGCCGCCGCCGTGATGCTGATCATCTTCCACGCCATCTCCAAGGGCCTGCTCTTCCTGTGCGTGGGCGCCATCGAGCAGAAGATCGGCTCGCGCGACATCGAAGCCATGCGCGGCCTGTTCAAGGTGATGCCCCGCACTGCGGTGATCACCGTCATCGGCATCGTGACCATGATGCTGCCGCCCTTCGGCATGCTGCTGGCCAAGTGGATGGCCCTTGAATCCGCCGCCACCGCCACCGCCGCCATGCCCCCGCTGGTTATCATGCTGGCCCTCGGCAGCGCCCTGACGGTGCTGTTCTGGGCCCGCTGGGCCGGCGTGATGCTGGGTTCCACCATGCCGGGCGAAAACCCGCCCGCCGAAAAACAGCCCTTCTCGGTGCGCCTGCCGCTCTTGCTGCTGGCCGCCGGAGCCGTGGGCCTGTCGCTGCTCTCGCCCTTCGTCTACAGCATGCTGGTGGCCCCGGCCACGGCCCTGTACGCCAAGGCCACCGCCTACACCGTCACCATGGGCGTGTTCGAGAACAACGCCGGGGTGTTCGCGGTGTACCCGCTGTTCCTGCTGCTGGGCGTGGGCTTCATGTACGCCCTGCGCGCCGCAAAGAAGGTCGGCCCTGAAGCGGCCAGCCTGCCCTACATGGGCGGCGCGCAGAAGGTGGTTGACGGCAAGATCGGCTTCAACGGCCCCATGAACGGGTTCGTGGAAACCACCGCCGGCAACTACTACCTGGAAGCCCTGTTCGGAGAATCGAAACTCTCGAAGTCCATCAACGTGATCGCCATCGTGCTGCTTGCGGTCATGCTCGGGGGGGTGCTGTAATGCTGACGTTCATCGCCGCTCTCATCGGGCTTGCCCTCACCCCGGTGGTCGGGGGCCTTCTGGCCGGGGTTGACCGCCGCGTCACCGCCCGCCTTCAGTCCCGCTTCGGGCCGCCCATCCTGCAGCCGTTCTACGACGTGCTGAAGCTGCTGGGCAAAGCGCCCATGGTGGTCAACTCGTGGCAGGTCATGTCGGCCTACATCTACGTGATGTCCTCTGCTCTGGCCGTGCTGCTGTTCTTCATGCAGGGCGACCTCTTGCTGCTCTTCTTCGTCATGACCATCGGCGCGGTGTTCCAGGTGGTGGGCGCGCTGTCCGTGCCTTCTCCCTACGCCCAGGTGGGCGCACAGCGCGAACTGCTGCAGATGCTGGCCTACGAGCCGCTGATCATCGTGGTGTTCGTGGGCATCTCCATGGCCACCGGCAGCTTCAAGATCGCCGATGTGTACGCCATGGACAAGCCGCTGCTGCTCAGCATGCCCTTCCTGTTCATTGCGCTGGGCTACGCGCTGACCATCAAGCTGCGCAAGTCGCCCTTCGACATCTCGGCCTGCCACCACGCCCACCAGGAACTGGTGCGCGGCGTGCTGACCGAATACTCCGGCCCGCACCTGGCGCTGCTGGAAATCGGCCACTGGTTCGACGTGGTGCTCATCCTCGGCCTGTGCTCGCTGTTCTGGCACACCAGCATCGTGGGCATGGTCGCCCTGCTGGTGGTGACCTACGCGGCGGAAATCCTGATCGACAACATCTGCGCGCGCATGACCTGGCCGTGGATGCTCAAGAACGTGCTGGGCGTGGGTCTTGTGTTGTCGGTGTTCAACCTGCTCTGGCTCTACGTCAGCTAAGGGGAGGAGGCGATAATGGGTCTGCTTGAAAACTGGATCAATAAGGGCCGTCTGAAGTCCCCGTGGGTCGTCCATTTCGACTGCGGGTCGTGCAACGGCTGCGATATCGAGGTGCTGGCCTGCCTTACCCCCGTCTTCGACGTGGAGCGTTTCGGCATCATCAACGTGGGCAACCCCAAGCATGCCGACGTGCTGCTGGTCACCGGCACGGTGAACCACCGCAACAAGAAGGTGCTGAAGAACATCTACGACCAGATGCCCGATCCCAAGGCCGTCATCGCCATTGGCGCGTGCGGCACCTCGGGCGGGGTGTTCCGCGAGTGCTACAACGTGGTGGGCGGCGTTGACCAGGTCATCCCGGTCGACGTGTACGTGCCCGGCTGCCCGGCCAAGCCCGACGCCATCATCGACGGCGTCGTCACCGCCCTTGACGTGGTGAAGGCCAAGCTTGGCCTTGGCGAAATGCCCAAGGTGACCGTGATCGACTAGGCCGCACGGCGGGTACCCGCCGACGTCCGCGCCGTTTCCCCGCACTTTCGCGGGCGGGACGGGCGCGAACCCTCAAGCGCCGGAATGACCGGCGAGCCCCGGCACGGGGCAACGAGGACAGCAATGCCCACGCATAGTGAAATACTGAATGCAACGCCCATCGCCGCGGATGCCGTGGTCGCGCAGGCCAAGAGCATGTTCGACCAGGGCTACCGCCTGGTCACCATGTCCGTGGTGGACCTGGGCGACGGCAACGTGGATATCTTCTACCATTACGACCTGAACAACGAGATGACCCACTTCCGGCTGACCCACCCCAAGGACCAGCCCGTGCCCAGCATCTCTCCCGTCTACTTCTGCGCGCTGCTCGTGGAAAACGAATCGCGCGACCATTTCAACCTGAAGTTCGACGGCCTGGTGCTGGATTTCAACCGTACGCTGTACCTGGATGACGAGATTACCTCGACCATCTCGGCGCCGTTCTGCAAGATCTCCACCATCCAGAAGAAGGATTAAGAGGTAGGTCTCATGTCCCGCACCATCATTCCTTTCGGTCCGCAGCATCCGGTTCTGCCGGAACCCCTGCACCTGAAACTGGTCGTCGAGGATGAAACCATCGTCGAAGCCATTCCCGCCCTGGGATACGTGCATCGCGGCCTCGAAACCCTCGCCAGCATTCGTGACTACAACCAGATGGTCTACATCGTGGAGCGGGTGTGCGGCATCTGTTCGTGCATCCACGCCATGTGCTACTGCCAGGGCCTTGAAACCATGATGAACGTGGAAGTGCCGAGCCGCGCCAAGTACCTGCGGGTTATCTGGTCGGAACTGCACCGTATCCACAGCCACCTTCTGTGGCTGGGCCTGTTCGCCGACGGTTTCGGCTTTGAAAGCCTATTCATGCAGTTCTGGAAAATCCGCGAACGCGTCATGGACATCAACGAAGCCACGGCGGGCAACCGCGTGGTCATCTCGGTCAACGTGGTGGGCGGCGTGCGCCGCGACCTGGACAAGACCCAGCAGCGCTGGATCCTCGACGAGCTGGACAAGCTGGAGAAGGAACTGCGCCAGCTGATGAAGACCATGCTCGACGACTACACCGTGAAAAAGCGCACCGTGGGCGTTGGCGTGCTGACGGCTGAACAGGCCATCCAGCTCGGCGCTGTCGGCCCCACCCTGCGCGGCAGCGGCGTTGCCCAGGACGCCCGCCAGCTTGGCTACGCGGCCTTTGACGAACTGGACTTCGAGCCCGTCACCTCGCCCGAGGGCGACAGTTGGGCCCGTTCCAAGGTCCGGTTCATGGAAACGCTGCAATCCATGGATATCGTGCGTCAGGCCATTTCGCGCCTGCCCGACAGCGAACTTGCCGCCAAGGTTCCCGGCAAGCCCACCGGCGAGGTGGTCTGCCGCGTTGAACAGCCCCGCGGCGAATTGCTGTACTACCTCAAGGGCAACGGCTCGAAGAACATGGAGCGGGTACGCATCCGCACCCCCACCTTCGCCAACATCCCGCCGCTTCTGGCCATGCTGCCCGGCGCGCAGCTTGCCGACGTGCCCATCGCGGCCCTGACCATCGACCCGTGCATCAGCTGCACCGAGCGGTAAGCAAGGAGACCTGACCATGTACATGCTCAGCAACGTGCTGCGGAACATCATGGGGAAATACTCCACCCGGCTCTACCCGTTCGAGACGCGACCGGCGTTCGAGGGGTTCCGCGGCAAACTGGTAAACAACATCCACGACTGCATCTTCTGCAAGAGCTGCCAGAACAAGTGCCCTTCGCAGTGCATCACCGTGGATCCCAAGGAAGGCAAGTGGGATTGCGATCCTTTTGCCTGCGTGTACTGCTCGGTGTGCGTCGATGCGTGCCCCACGCACTGCCTGTCGATGGAAAACCAGCACCGCAAGCCCGCGCCCAGCAAGTTCGTGGTGAGCCTGCAGGGCACGCCCAGAAAGTCCAAGAAGGCCGACAAGAGCAGCGACAAGCCCGCCGAGGCTGCCGCTCCCGAAGCCTAGCTGCATACCCCGCGCGTCTGGCACGGCGAATGCCGGACGCGCGGCTGCCTTGAGAGCTGACCGGGAAGCGGGGAAAACGACCCGGAACAGAAGGGGCGCGGTGAAAACCGCGCCCCGCTCTGTTCCGAAGTGCGTAAAGATCAAGAAGGGGCGCAGCGAAAACCACGCCTCGCTCTGTTCCGAAGTATGGAAAAATCAAGAAGAGGCACAGCGCAAGCCACGCCTCGCTCTGTTCCGACGTGTGGAAAGATCAGGAAGGGGGCAGCGTGAACTACGCCCCACTCTGTTCTGAAATGTGGAAACAGGAAGGGGCGCGATGTTCATCGCGCCCCTTCCTGTTTCGAAGCATGGGCATGCATGGACGGTCGCGTTCCGCACCGCGCCCGCCCATGCATGCTGGGTTTGGCGGGATGCATCCCGCATACCCCCGGAAATTCGTCACTCGCCGCCCGGCTTGCCCCGCAGGACCTTGCCGTCGTGCCACGCCTTGCCCACCACGTCGCCCATGGACCAGTAGCGGTTGTCGGGCATGGTCAGCAGCATGGGGCGCAGCAGCGCGGGGTCGGGCACGCCGTCCCCATCCAGGCAATCATCGGCGCACCAGGCCCCGGCAATCTCGCCGATGAAAAAGGTGTTGCTGGGCAATTCCACGGCGGTATGCACCCGGCACTCGATGCACAGCGGGCATTCACGTATCAGCGGGGCCGCGTCCAGATGGCCGTGGAACACCTCGAACAGGCCGGACTTGTCCACCCGCGCGCCGGAGGCAAGCCCCGTGTAGTCGGTCACTGCCGTCATCTCCACCGTGGGAAAGTTCACGCTGAACTGCCCGGTGGCGGCAATGGCCGCATGGCTGAAGTTGCGGCGGTTGATGGCCACGCCCAGCATGGGCGGCTGGTAGTTGACCCGCGTCAGCCAGGCCACGGCCATGAAGTTGGGCTTGCCGTCGGCCATGCAGCCCACGATGGTCTGGGCCATGGGCACCACGAAGGCCTGGGGGGCAATGTCCACCCGTCCGGTGATGGTCTTGGCGATGGTCGTCGGGTTGGGCGTCACGTCGCTTGCCATGTGGGGCCTCCTCCCCGTCTGGGGATTCGTGCTTGGGGATTCGTGCTTGGGGATCACAAGTGGGGATGCAAAAATGCAGGTGGGCCCTAGCCTCACGGCCCGCCCGAAACGAACGGCCGCTACTTCACCAGCCGCCACAGCCGCACGTCGGCGGGGCCTTCGAAGACCTCAGCCGCAGCAGCGCGAAAAGCCAGCAGTTCAGGCGTGGCCAGGTGTGCGTCCAGGGTTGCCTTGGACGTCCACTGCTCGATGAAGGTGAAATTGCGCGGCGCGTCCAGTTGCTGCTGGGCCTCGTAGCGCAGCATGCCCTCGTGGCGTTGCGTGGCAGCCACGATGCCTGCGATGAGTTCCGCCGCACGGGTTTCGCTGCCGAGGCGGGCGGTAAGCATGGCGGTGACCGCCACGGGCGAATCGGGATGCGACATGATCTGTGCTCCTTGGGCTATGATGAAAGGCGGTGCCGCTGACGTCGCTGCGTCATGCACGTACGGGAACGTACGGTGCCGGATGGTGCCGGAAGACGCATCAAGTTTCACCCATCGAAACGCTTTCGGCAAGTACGCACCAAAAAGATACCGACACACATCCGAGGAATCCGTCACGAAATTCTTGCGATGCGTGGTTCACCCTTGTGAGTAACCGTTCACCTGCCTAGAATGCCGCCGAACAGATGCTTCTTCTGTCCGCATCGTGCTAGGATGCAGCCATGAGAGACCCTGCCGTCCGGCGCTGCGGGCGTTACCCTGTTCTCCGGCGCACTGCATGACACCCAGCCGAAACGACGAGGTCACCGTGTCCGAAACGCCCGCGCACGCACCCCCTTCGCCACACGCAGGCAATCCGCCCACCCTGCGCGACCTGTTCCTGACCTTCATGCGTCTGGGGGCCACGGCCTTCGGCGGCCCCGCCATGTTGCCCGTGGTGCGCACCCTGGTGGTAGAGCGCAAGGGCTGGATGGACGAGGCCGCGTTTCGCTCCGGTGTGGCCCTGTGCCAGGCGGTGCCGGGGGCTACGGTGATGCAGGTGGCCTCCTACGTGGGGCTGCGGCTGCGGGGCACGCCGGGCATGCTGGCCGGGTTTTTCGGATTCACCCTGCCCGCGTTCCTGATGATTACCGCGCTTTCTGCCATGTACTGGAAAAACCACGAACTGCCCGCTGTCATGGCCGCCTTCATCGGGCTGAAGGCCGTCACCGTGGCGCTGATGGTGTCGGGCCTGATCGACTTCGGCCAGCGCTACCTGCGCATGGGCATGGACTGGGTGATCGGGGCCGGGGTGTGCGGGCTGACCCTTTTGGGCACCCATCCCATCGTGCCGGTGCTGGCGGCTGCCGCTGCCGGGGTGGTGGTGTACCGCGACGGCGATGCCACGCCCGCCGGGCAACCGGGCAACGCCCCCGGAACGGCCACCTGCCCAGACAAACCAGACAAATCGGGCACGCTGGGCGCGGTGCGCGGCGTGCTGGCGGGTCTTGCCGGGGTAGCCGTGGCCCTGGCCCTGCTGGCGGCCCTGCGGCCCGACCTGTTCGCCCTGGCCGTATCCATGCTGCGCACCGACCTTGTAGCCTTTGGCGGGGCACTGGCCGCCCTGCCGGTGATGCGCCACGAGGTGGTCCACATGCGCGGCTGGATGAGCGACGCCGCCTTTCTGGACGGGGTAGCCATCGGTCAGGTGACGCCCGGCCCCATCATCCTCACCGCCGCATTCATCGGCTGGCGGGTGGACGGGTTGGTGGGTTCCGTGGTGGCGGGACTTGCCATCTTCACGCCATCGCTGTTCTTCATGCTGGGGGCGGAACGGCTGGTGTCGCGCATCGAACATTCGCGCATCTACCGCCGGGCAGTGCGGGCCACGCTGGCGGGTTTCACCGGGCTGCTGGGCTATCTGGCCATCAGCGTGGCCCAGGCCCTGCCCCCCGCGCCGCTGCCCGTGGTCATCGGCGTGGCCGCCTTTGCCGCGCTGCGCGCCGGGGTGGACATGCTGTACGTGGTGGGGGCGGGCGCACTGGCCTCGTGGCTGCTGGGCTGACGCCGCCCGACACCGCCGGACCGCTGCCCGCCCGTGCGGTGAGCCTTGCAACGGCACGCGCCCTCACGCCATCATTAGCCCCCCCAAGGCCACGCACGCAAAAAGGCGGCGAAATCGCTTCCGCCGCCTTTTTGCGTGGCATGAAAAATGTGTCGTTCAGGCCGCTTGGCACGGCACCGGCAGATACGGCAGATCCACCAGCCGTTCATCCAGCGGAAAGCGCGGGCCGCCCAGCCTGCGCGCCGCCATGGGCTGCACGCCCCGGCACACGTCGCGCGCCTCGGCCAGGTGGTCGCTGCCGATGGGGTCGATGCCCGTCACCGCCGACGCGTACGGGTCACGCAGCACGTCCAGCACGGCCCGCACGCTGACATCGATCATGTCGCGCAGGTAGGCCCTGTCCGCCGCATGGGGCATGACCCGGTGCATCAGGCCCAGCGAGCGCCGCCACGACTGCTTACCGCTGACGGCCAGACTGCCCTGGAACAACCGCTTCTTGAAGGCGAAGGGCCAGTGCCCGCCGTGGGTGGCCTGCAACAGGGTACGGTCCGCCGCGCCGTTGGGCAGGCGGAACAGGCTGACGGCCTCTGTCGCGTCCCATTCCACCATGCGGTCAGCCTGCATCTCCACGTACACATGGCTCAGCTTGCCGGTGCCGGGGGTGCCCCCCAGCAGCGTGGGCACGTAATGGTTGTGGGCCACAGTGTCGGCGGCAAGGTGCGCAAGGTAGCCGCAGGCGTAGGCATGCAGGCGCGGGGAGTCCGCCGCCTGGTACAGACTGTGGCCGGTGCTCCAGTTGTGGCTGTGGCCGGGGGTGACGGTGCAGCCCTTGCCGATGAAGATGTCGGCGGAAAGGCTGCCGTACAGGAAGGCATCCGGGTGGGCCAGCAGGGACGACCCCACGGCGGCGGGCAGCAGCGAGGCGTTTTGCAGCAGCCAGTGCGCGGCCACCATGTGTACGCCCGGCCCCCAGGCAAAGGCCGCATCAGGCAGCAGCACCACGCCCAGCACGGCCAGCAGGGCGCAGCAGACCAGCGCCACCGCGGAACGGGTCGCAGCGCCCGAACAGCGCGCGCGGGACGCGCCAGAGCAGGACGGGTTGCGCACGACAGGGGCGGAAGACAAGGGTGTACAACCGGTATCGGATGCGCCAAGGCTGCGCGGCATGCCGCACGAAACCGGGCGCTGAAGCGACGTATGCATTCCGAAGGCTACCTTCCGGGTAAATGGCTTTGCGACCCCCCTAGTAATCCCCTGGCCGGGGGTGTCAACCCCGCGCCTGTCCCCCTCAAAACGGCCCGCCACGCCGCATTGCACCTTCGCAACACACCGCCATCATTGATTTCCGCATATCTACCAACCCCGCGCCCAGCGGAAGGTCTGACCGTCCCCTTTCACCCGGCGCGAAAAGCGCCATGATGCCGGTGGACTGCGAAACCCGCCCGATACGCGGCGATACATGATTTTTCCAAAAGGGAGGGGGGGGGATGCAGGGGCGCTGCCCCTACAGGTAGGGGGAAAACAGCCAGCACACGGCATCGCGCAGGCGCACCGGCATGCTGCGTCCGTCCAGCGATTCGGGCGTCACCTCGGTGGACACGGCGCGCACCGCCTCGAAGTGGTGGCCCAACTGGCGGGCCACGGTGGTGTCCAGCACCTCCACCGTCAGCTCGAAGTTCAGGCGCAGGCTGCGCGGGTCGATGTTGGCCGACCCCACGTGGGCATAGCAGCCGTCGATGAGCAGCAGCTTGGTGTGGCAGAACGGCGGCGGCTGGTAATGCACCCGCACCCCGCTATCCAGCAGCGAAGGCAGCATGTTGCGGGTGGCCCAGTGGACAAAGGGCAGGTTGTTGCGGCCCGGCAGCACGCACTGCACGTCCACCCCGCGCAGCGAGGCGGCCCGCAGCCCGCTGATCAACTCGCGCGAGGGCAGGAAATAGGGCGTCATGATGTGGATGGACCGCTCTGCCCCCGCCACAACGCCCGCCAGCAGGTCGTGTACACGCTCGAAGCCGAAGCCGGGGCCGTCCAGCACCATGCGGCACAGCGAATCGCCGCAGGGTTCCTCGCGCACCGGGGGGCCGGGCGCATATTCGCCGGTGACAAAGCCCCAGTCGCGCAGAAAGGCTTCCTGCAACTGGGCCACGATGGGGCCGCTGAACAGGAAATGCATGTCGGTGACGCAACGGGTGCAGCCCTGCGCGGCCATGTGGTTCTGGGCGATGTTCATGCCGCCGGTAAAGCCCACCTTGCCGTCGCACACCAGCACCTTGCGGTGGGTGCGCAGGTTTACAGAAAGCTGCAACGGTACGAGATGCGGCGGCAGAAAGCGTTCCACGCGCACCCCGCGCCCGCCCAGCCGCCGCCACGCGCGCGGCCAGTGGTACAAACCGCCCACGCCGTCCACGATGACCCGCACGTCCACCCCGCGCGCCGCAGCGTCGGCCAGGGCATCCACGAAGCGTTGGCCCGCGTCGCCGGTGCCGAAGATGTAGGTGGTCAGAAAAACGCTGTGCTCGGCGTTGTCGATGGCCTGGAGCATGGCGGGGTAGGCCTGTTCGCCGTTGTGCAGGGGCTGCACGTGGTTGCCCCCGGCCAGGGGGCGGCCTGTGACCGCATAGCCCACCCTGGCCAGTCGCTCGTAGCGCGGCGGCACAATGCCGGACGGCATGGACCCCGGCGGCTCGTGGCGGGCCGGGCCGCCGTGCAGGCGGCCCCCTTCGCGCAGGCGGCGGGTTTCCGATTCTTCCAGCAGGCGGGCGGCGCGGCTGTGTACACGGTTGATGCCGAACAGGAAGTAGAGCAGCGGCCCGGCCACGGGAAAGGTAAGGCACACGGCAATCCAACCCAGGGCCGCGCGCGGGTCGCGCTTGCGCAGCAGGGCATGCCCGGCGGCATACACGGATATTCCGTACATGGCCGTAATGAGCACCCATTGCAGGGTGGTCAGGGCCACTGCCGGGATGGGGATCATGCCGCACCCCGCCGGGATGCGGTACGCCGCCGCAGGCAAGGCACGGGACGGACCATGGCTGCCACCCCCAGCCTAGCGGACCACCATCACGGGCACCTTGGCCAGTTGGAGCACCTGATGGGTGACGCTGCCCATGAGCATGCCGCCCAGTTCGCTCAGCCCGCGCGAACCCATGACGATGGTGTCGCACCCTTCTTCTTCGCAGACGCGCACCACGGCCCTGCCGGGCGTGCCATCCACGATGCGCACGGAATTGGACACGCCCAGTTCGTCAAGCAGGGCACGCGGTTCGGCCAGCATGGCCGCCGCCTCCTGCGTGCATTCGCGTATCAGCTCCTCGCGCGCTTCTCCGCCGATAAGGGCGGGAATCTCGCCAAAGCTGTGCAGCAGCACGACGTGCCCCGCACCGCCGCAACGGGCCAGATCCACCGCATGGCGCAGAGCAAGACGCGCATGTTCCGAACCATCCATGGGAAGCAGTATCTTCGAATAAGGCATTCAAGGCTCCTTTATACAGTTGCGTCCGACGTGCCGTGTGGCCGCATCCGCCGTCTTCGCCATGCCGCACTGGCTGACACCGGCAAAAAAGACGGCTGCCGATACCCCACAATGCACGACAGGTGTACGGAATGCAACCCTGCGCGCCTCTGTGCATCCCCGCGCACTATCACTCCTCCGACGCATCGCCCATTCGGACAGTCCACCCATGGAGCCGGATCGGCATGCGCGCCTCTTCCGGCCCCCCCGGCTTTCTGATATGGCATGCCACTGGACCATTCACGTGCTCCATGTTTCCAAGGGGGGCCCATGACAGGCGACATGCAGGACGACGACAGCAAGCTTCACACCGCACGCGGGACATCCGCCGGGCATGCCGACACTGGCGCGTTGCCGGACGGCTCTTCCGCGTCTCCTGCATCCCATGCACCCCACATGGCGGACACGGCCCGTACACCGGACTCCCCCCCAAACGGCCTGGCCGGCAATCAGCCAGACGGCCTGGTCGGCAATCAGCCAAACGGCCTGGCCAGCAATCAGCCAGACGGCCTGGTCGGCAATCAGCCAGACGGCCTGGCCAGCAATCAGGGGGACGGCCTGCTGCGCGCCTTGCTGGATAACCCCCTGGTGGCCCTGTTCCTGCGCGACGGCGACGGGCGCTACCTGGCCGCCAACAAGCTGTATGCCGACCTGGCCGGGGCGTCAGACGCCAACATGGCGGGCCTGTCCCCGCATGACGTGTTTCCCCCCGCCGTGGCCAACGCCCTGCTGGACGAAGACAGGCAGGTGGCAGCCGCCGGCTCCCCCCTGCTGTGCGAACGCATGCTGCCCGGTGACGATGCCGAACGGGTGCTCCGCGTGGCCAAGCTGCCCCTGCCGCCCGACGTGGCCGGCCCCGGCGGCGTGCTGGGCCTGGCCTTCGACGTCACCGCCGTGGTCCAGACCGACATCGAAGAGGAAGTGCGCCAGCGCACCACCGCACTTGTCGAAAGCACGGCCCGCTTCCGCGCGCTGTTCGAACTGGCCCCGGACGCCGTATACGTGCGTGGCGGCAATGGCCGTATCCTCGACTGCAACCGCGCTGCGGAACGCATGACCGGCCACCCGCGCGAAACGCTGCTGGCCCTGCACACGGCGGACCTGCTGCCGGAAGACATCGAAATCCGCATCAACCACCTGCTGTCCGGGTGCCCTGCCGACATCGCCGGAATTTCCGGCGGACTTGCCGACGGCGCGGAAACCAGCGGCGGACTCTGCCCCACGGGCGGGTTCTGCATGGAAGGCATGTGCCGCACCGCGCATTCCATCCACGAGGCGGAAGTGAGCGTCGAACCCCTGCCCCTGTCCCTGTCCTTGTCGCCGGACCAGGACCTGGATGCGGGCATGGCCGCACTGGTGGTGGTGCATGACATTTCCGGACGCCGCGCCGCCGAGCGCCAGGCCCGGCTGTTCGAGCGGGTGTTCCGCAACGCGCTGGAAGGCATCTGCATCACCGACCCGGCAGGGGTCATCCTGGCGGTGAACCCGGCCTTCACCACCATCACCGGATATCCGGCGGAAGACGCCGTGGGGCACACCCCGCGCATCCTCAAATCGCACCATCACGACAACGCCTTCTACGAAGACATGTGGCGCGCCCTGGTGGAGGAAAACCGCTGGGAAGACGAAATATGGAACCGCCGCAAGAACGGCGAAGTCTACCCGGAATGGCTGAGCATCAGCGCCATACCCGGCCCCACGGGCCGCACAGACTACTACGTGGCCGTGTTCCACGACATCACGGAACTGAAGGCCAAGGAATCGCAGATACTCCACCAGGCCCATCACGACGCGCTGACCGGCCTGCCCAACCGCGCCCTGTTGCGCGACCGCCTGGGCATGGCCATCAATGGCGCGCGGCGCGAGGGCCGCAAGGTTGCCGTGCTGTCCGTGGACCTGGACAACTTCAAGCAGGTCAACGACAGCCTGGGGCACATGGTGGGCGACATCTACCTGCAACAGGCCGCCGAGCAGATGCGCCAGTTGTTCCGCCCGCAAGACACCCTGGCCCGCGTGGGCGGCGACGAATTCGTGGTGGTGCTGCAGGACGTGCAGGGCGAACGCGACGCCGCGCAGGTGGCGGAACGGCTGCTGGCCCGGTTCACCGATCCGGTGCGGGTGCAGGAACACGAACTGTTCGTGGGCACCAGCGTGGGCATTGCCCTGTTTCCCGACGACGGCGACGACCCGGACACCCTGGTGCGCAACGCCGACATCGCCATGTCGCGCGCCAAGGAGCAGGGCAAGCGCCGCTATCATCTGTTCACCCCGGCCATGAACGAACGCGCCATGCGCCGCCTGCTGCTGGAAGGCGATCTGCACCGCGCCCTTGCCGCAGGGGACATCACCGCCCACTACCAGCCGCGCGTGGCCCTGAACACCGGCCTGATCACCGGCATGGAAGCCCTGGCCCGCTGGACGCGCGCCGACGGCACCCAGGAACATCCGGCAGAATTCATTCCCCTGGCCGAAGCCACGGGCCTTATCGTGCCCCTTGGCGAACACATGCTGCGCCTGGCCTGCACCAAGACCCGCGCCCTGCTCGACGCCGGACACGCGGACCTGCACGTGGCCGTCAACCTTTCCGTCCACCAGTTCCGCCACCCCAACCTTGTGGGCATGGTGGCCGACGTGCTGCGCGAGACCGGCCTGCCGCCGACGCTGCTGGAACTGGAAATCACCGAATCCACCATCGTCACCGACGCGGACCACGCCATCCGCAAGCTGAACCTGCTGGCGGAGATGGGCATCGCCCTTTCGGTGGACGATTTCGGCACCGGGTATTCCTCACTGTACCAGCTCAAGAATCTGCCGCTGACCTCGCTGAAGATCGACCGGTCGTTCATCCGCGACATACCGGACGACCCCAACGACGCCGCCATCGCCGCCACAATCATCACCATGGCCGACAGGCTGGGACTGCGCGTGGTGGCCGAAGGGGTGGAAACGACGGAACAGCTCAATTTCCTGCTGCTGGAAGGTTGCCACGAGGTACAGGGGTTCCTGTTCAGCCGCCCCCTGCCGCCGGAAGAATTCACCGCGCTGCTGGCGCGGAGCAGACACCTGACCGTGCCGGATAACGGGGCGGATAACGGGACGGGAAAGGCCTGAGCGGGCCAGATCGAACGGGTTGACAGGGCTGCACCGGTTGGCAGGGCTGACGGAAGCGCCCCGGCCAGCCAACGCCGCCAGCCATGCGCTGACCAGCACGACATAGTGCGGCGCGTCGTATTGTTCCCGTGAAGCAAGACACAGTAATCCCGGCGGATATTCCCCGCCCGTGCAGCAGCCCCCGCACCCGACAGCACACCATCACACCACAAACGCCCCGGCCCGGAAGCATCCGGAAGCCGGGGCGTTGTCATTGCGGGAGAAATGCGTGGCGGAGCGGTGGCGAAAAGTGGAGAGGGTGCGGTGGCGAAAAGCGGGGATGGCACTGACGCGGCATTCAGCGGCAAAGCCGCTGCACCAGCCCCATGATGTCGTACACCAGCCGTGCCGCCGCAAAATCCGCCGCGTGAAAGCCCTCCATGGGGGCCAGTTCCACCACGTCAAAGCCCAGCACCTGCCGCCCGGCCATGGCCAGTTCCAGGCAGCGCCGGGCGTCGTACCAGCCAAGGCCGCCGGGCACCGGGGTGCCGGTAGCGGGCATGATGGAAGGGTCCAGCCCGTCCACGTCGAAGGTCACGTAGATGCGTTCCGGAAAGCCCGGCGGCAGCAGCGGGTCAGGAATGCCGTGGCGGGCCAGCGCGGCGGCGTCCAGATGGCCGATGCCCAGCGCGGCGCGGCAGTCCACTTCCTCGCGGCACAGGGCGCGCACCCCGATCTGGAACAGCGGCAGCCCAAGGTCGGCCACGGCGCGGCGCATCACCGCCGCGTGGCTGTAGGGGGTGCCGCCGTAGCTGTCGCGCAGGTCGGCGTGGGCATCGAACTGGACTACTCCAAAGGGGCCAAAGGTGTCGCACTGGCGGTGCAGCGCACGCAACGCCCCCAGGGTGACGGTATGCTCGCCGCCCAGCAGCACGGGCATGCCCCCGTGGGACAGTGCCGTGGCCGTGGCCGCCTCGATGCGCGCCAACACCGCCTCCGCCCCGCCGGAACAGTCCACGGCGGGCGCGGTGTGAATGCCAAGCTCTGCGGGCACGGATTCGCCGTCCCACAGCTCCAGTTGGTCCGACGCGGCGAGAATGGCGGCAGGCCCCGCCGCCGTGCCCCCGCCGTAGGACACGCTTTCTTCGTAGGGTACGGGGATAACGTGAAAACGCGCCCCGGCGGGCGCGACATCGTCCAGTTCAGAGGCCAGAAAACGCCCTTCGGCGTGCCGCATGGCAAGCTCCGGTAACGCCTTCCCGCACGGGGAGGCGGCTGTGTGCCCATACGCGCGGCCCGACACCCCTGACAGGCCGCGCGCACCTTCCAACAACACCGCCCCCAGGGGGCGGCAGCCGAAACCAGGAAACGAAAAGATGACAAGCCGCGCGATGCGGCCATGGCGGCATTACAGGGCCGACTTTTCCGCCGCAATGACGTCCAGATACGGCCACAGCCACAACAGGCGGCGCAACCGCACCACCACGCTGTCGCCAGCACGTTCCGGCTTCAGATCCGGGTCGGACCAGATGACCACGCCGTCGCGTTCCTCGCGCCGGAACCGGGCGGCCTCGCGCCCCTTGGGTTTGCCCACGCGCACGGCGGGGAGGCTCAGCAGCGAGCCGCCGCCTCAGCAACCCCGCAGGAGCTGGTAGTACAACGTCACGTGCCCGCCGCGCCCGGCCACGTGGCGCAGGGCGTCCGGCTTGATGTCGATCATGACGGCCTCCGGGGACGTGGATGTTCTGCCGGTATTCGGCGGCTGCCGCCACCGCCCCCTTGCTATGCCACCAGCGTGCGCGCGCCTTCCACGTCGAAAAACGAAAACCACAGGAACCGGCGCAGCCGCACGCGGGCCGGTTCGTCCCAGCGCATCCGTTTCACCGCCGGGTCCAGCCACACCACCACGCCGTCCACCATGTGCCGGTGAAAGGCGGGCCGCATCCATTCCGGGGGTTGCCCCACGCGCACGGCGGGAGTTCGCACGGGCATGATGCGCGACACTCAGCCGCAGCCGCGCGCCGCCTGCATGTACACGATCACGTTGCCGCCGCCCGACAGGATGCGTTCCCGCGCGTCGTCATCGATGTAGATCATGGCTGCCTCCGGGGGCGCATGACGCCCGCATGCAGACATGCTAGGCATTGCCGGGTGCGGGCGCAAGCGGTGCCGCATGACCGCGCACGATTCCATCACCCTCCGGACACTGCACGATCCCGACGAATCACCGTCCGGTCGCTGCCGCCGTGGCCCAGCCGACCACCCTGCCGGAAAAATCCGACGCAGGCGCGGGGACAGACGCCCCCGCCGTCACATCAGGACAGGCGGTACTTGAACGCCTCGTACCCGAAGGCGCGCACCACCTCGCGCCGCGCGCCCCCTCCCGCCCCGCCCTCCGGGCTGGCGGGCCTGTAGCGGCCAATGGCGGGCAGTTGCAGCCCGTTGAAGGTGGTGGTCTTGACCATGCTGTAGATGGCCATGTCCAGAAAGGCCAGCCGGTCACCGGGTTGCAGGGGCGCGTCAAACGAGTATTCACCGATGACGTCGCCCGCCAGGCACGACTTGCCCGCGAAACGGCAGGTCCACGCCTTTTCGCCCGGCAGGCCGGAGCCGATGCAGCCGGGGCGGTAGGGCATTTCCAGCACGTCGGGCATGTGCGCGGCGGCGGAGGTGTCCAGAATGGCAACGGGCATGTCGGCCTGCACCACGTCCAGCACGGAGCACAGCAGCACCCCGGCGTTCAGGGCCACGGCCTCGCCCGGCTCGATGTATACCTGCACCCCGTACGTCTGCTGCATGCGCTCGATGCACCGGCACAGCAGGTCAAGGTCGTAGCCGGGCCGGGTGACGTGATGCCCGCCGCCGAAATTCAGCCATTTCATGCGCGAAAGATGCGCGCCGAACTTTGCTTCCACCGCGTGCAGGGTGCGGTCCAGGGCGTCGGCATCCTGCTCGCACAGGGTGTGGAAATGCAGGCCGGATATGCCGTCCAGCGCGTCCTGACCGCGCGCCGCCGCCTCTGCCAGCGCGGCCTCGAAATGATGGGGACGCACGCCCAGGCGCGAACCGGGGGAACACGGGTTGTAGATGGCCACCGCCCCTTCCGAGTGCTCCGGATTGATGCGGATGCCGCACTCGATGGGCCGCCCCGCCGCCGCCACCTGCGCACGAAAGCGGTCCCACTGCGCGAACGAGTTGAACACCAGATGGTCGGCCAACGTCACCAGCTCGGCCATGTCCGCATCGCTGTACCCGGCGGCAAAGGCATGCACCTCGCCCCCGAATTCCTCGCGGCCCAGCCGCGCCTCGTGCGGGGAACTGGCGCAGGCGCCATGCAGCACCCCGCCATGTGCGCGCGACAGCAGCGGAAACAGGCTCCACATGGCAAAGCCCTTCAGCGCCAGCAACACCTTGGCCCCGGTGCGACGCTGCACCGTTTCCAGAATGGCGGCATTTGCCTCTATGCGGGCCTCGTCCACCACAAAACACGGGGACGGGAAGCGGGTGGGGTCGAGCTTGGCGAGATAGGCTTGGTCCATCATTCTGGGGGTACTCCTTGCAAAAGCGGAATGCGGGATGCCTCGGTGTAATATGGACTTCTGTCGGCAGCGCGGAAGCCGGAAACCGTTTACGCCCCACCCGTGACGATGGCGCGCATGCGCCCCATGAGCAGGGGGACGCGCCTCTGGCTTGCCGGGTCGGGCGGCAGGTAGCCGGGCAACGCGTCCAGAAAGTCGTCATCGACCAGCAGTGCGGCAAAAGCCGCGGCCAGGTAGCCGCGCACGGCGGCGTCAGCAGCCAGTATCTCATCCAAGATGTTCGATCGGCCATCCAGTACGGCCACCAGGTCTTCCATGTCGTGGCTGGTCAGGTAATCGCCGTTGCCCCGCCCCCGGAAGGCTTCCATCTTGGTGGCCAGAAAATACGCCGGGGCGGCCACCCGCAGAGTTACGCTTTCCACGGTCATGCGCACGGCATGGCGCAACGCATCGGCATACCAGTGATTGGAAAATCCCAGAATGCCTCGTCCGTAGGCATGACATCAAGCGCCAACGCGCCGTGCCGCCAGCGGCACACCACGTCCATGTCCTCCGCAAAGCCGCGTGCCCGCAGGCGGTCGGCCACGCGGTAGTAGTCGTGACGCGTGGCTGCCTCCACTATGACATCCACATCCAGCGTGGGACGTACATCCGGGGCCGCCGGGTCGGTCAGCAACAAGGCCACGCTGGCCCCGCCGACGAAGGCCACTTCGTCCGCAAGGTCACCCAGCAGGCGCGCGGCGTCCAGCACATGCCCGATGTTATGCCGCCGGCGCATCGTCACCATCAGGCTCCTTGCGCAGCAGCGCGGCCAGCAGTTCCGCCGCCCGCTGCTGCTCGCGCACACGCCCGATGCGGATGGCGTCCAGCAGGCACAGGGCATCGTACAGCATATCACCGGGCCGGACGATGTCCGGCACCGAACGGTACAGCGGCGTCAGGGCCACGCCCCGATTCTCCCCCGTGGGATGGGGCCAAACGCATACCCCAATGTCATCCAGACTCTGCGCGAATTCGGCGCGCAACACGGGCGCGGCAAAAGCCGTCGGCACCCCGCGCGTCACCGTGCCGATGTCCGGAGGAAAGGCGTACTTCACGCCATGCACCAGAAATTCCTCCAGCGCGGCGCGCACGGGCTTGCGCCTGTTCTCATCATACAGTCGGGCTTGCGTGGCACGCCTGATGGAGCTGTGGACCATGGACATGCTCATGCCCAGCGCCACGCCCAACTGGTCGTAGGTCCAGCGGGTACGCCGCGCCACCGAAAGCTTGAGCATGACGAGTACATCTTGCGGGAGCAGGTTCATGGACATTCCATATTCTAGATTCTAGAATGCCGCAAGTCCTCTCCCGCGAATTACTGCCCTGCTGCCCCCAGACCCGCTGCCTGAACAAGGACCGGGGGACCGCCTGCGCGGCCCCCCGGAATTCATGCCGCCCGCTGTGCCGAGACAATCGGCATTCTGAGGGCAAACTACCCAGAATGCCTATTTTTCAACCACCACCCACGGCAGCCCGTGCTTGTTCAGGGCGTCCATGAACGGGTCGGGGTCCAGTTGCTCCATGTTGTACACGCCCTTGCCCGACCACTTGCCGGTCATCATCATCATGGCGCCGATCATGGCGGGCACGCCGGTGGTGTACGAAATGGCCTGCGAACCCACCTCGCGGTAGCATTCCTGATGGTCGCACACGTTGTAGATGTAGACGGTCTTGGGCTTGCCGTCCTTCACCCCCTGCATCAGGCAGCCGATGCAGGTCTTGCCCTTGGTGCGCGGGCCGAGGGACGCCGGGTCGGGCAGCAGCGCGCGCAGAAACTGGATGGGCACGATCTTCTTGCCGTCGTGCTCCACTTCGTCGATGCGGGTCATGCCCACGTTTTCCAGCACCTTCAGGTGGTTCAGATAGTTGTCCGAAAAGGTCATCCAGAACCGGGCGCGCTTGAGGCCCTTCAGGTTCTGCACCAGCGATTCCAGTTCCTCGTGGTACATGAGGAAGCACTTCTTCGCGCCGATGCCGTCCGGAAAGTCGTAGTTCATGGACCACGACAGGGGGTCGGTTTCCACCCACTCGCCCCGTTCCCAGTAGCGGCCACGCGCGGTCACTTCGCGGATGTTGATTTCCGGGTTGAAGTTGGTGGCAAAGGGGTGGCCGTGGTCGCCCGCGTTGCAGTCGATGATGTCGAGCACATGCACTTCGTCCAGCAGGTGCTTCATGACATAGGCGCAGAACACGTTGGTCACGCCGGGGTCGAAGCCGCTGCCCAGCAGGGCCATCAGCCCGGCCTTCTCGAAGCGTTCCTGGTAGGCCCACTGCCACTTGTACTCGAACTTGGCTTCGTCCAGCGGCTCGTAGTTGGCGGTATCCAGGTAATGCACGCCGGTTTCGAGGCAGGCGTCCATGATGGTCAGGTCCTGGTACGGCAGAGCGATGTTCAGCACCATGTCCGGCTTGTAGGCGCGGATCAGGGCCACCAGCTCGGGCACGTTGTCGGCATCGACCTGGGCCGTTTCGATGGTGCGCCCGGTGCGGGCCTTCACGTCTGCGGCAATGGCGTCGCACTTCGACTTGGTGCGGCTTGCCAGCATGATTTCGGAAAACACGGAGGGGACCTGCGCGCACTTGTGGACGACCACGCCGCCCACGCCGCCAGCGCCGATGATGAGGACACGTGCCATGACGCACTCCTTTGCGCACCCCGCCCGCCCCGAACACCCATGCCCGGAAACGCGCGACCGCGCCACACTGCTGTGGTTATCCCGAACGGCCAGCCCCCACCATGGGGCGGCTCCGCTTGTTGCCTGTATGCGCCGGTGGCCGGCGTCAGCATACCATGCGATCCGCAGGGCATGCATCAAGGGTATCCTACTTCGATGGGGCTCGAAGGACGCTGAAAGCTGAAGCCCTCTTCAAGCCCCCGCGTCATCCGCCGACAGTGCGATTTTCACCGCATCGCCGTGGTACCATGGCACCCGCTTCCGAAAGCTCAACGCCTTCTTTGTGGCATCGCGTCATCCGCCGACAGTGCGATTTCGTTCGCTGGCAAGGAAGGCCAGGGCCGCATGAGGGAGCGTACTCTTTGGTACGTGACCGATATGCGGCCCGCAGCCTGACGAAGTCCAGCGGGCGAAATCGCCTGTCGGCGCAAACGCCTAGCGTTCGAAGTAGGTGTACCCGCGCAACCCATCCTCATACGCCTGCATCACCCGGTACCGGTCGGAGGGGGTAATGCGCCCCTCGCGCACGGCCTGCTCCGCCGCCTCGCGGATATCCTCGATGATGCGGCGGGGGTCGTATTCCACGTACGACAGGATGTCCGCCACGGAATCGCCGCGCAGTTCGCGCACGAATTCGTAGCTGCCGTCCTCGTGGACGCGCACCGAAACCACGTTGGTGTCGCCCAGCAGGTTGTGCAGGTCGCCCAGGGTTTCCTGATACGCCCCCACCAGGAACACGCCGAGGTAGTATTCCTCGCCGTTCTTCAGGGGGTGCAGGTCCAGGGTGCCCTTCACGCCTTGCGGGTCGATGAAGTGGTCGATGCGGCCGTCGCTGTCGCAGGTGATGTCGGACAGGATGCCCTGGCGCGAAGGCAGCTCGTTCAGGCGGTGCAGGGGCACCACCGGGAACAGCTGGTCGATGGCCCACGAATCGGGCAGCGACTGGAACACGCTGAAGTTGCCGTAGTAGATGTCGGCCAGGGCCACGTCTATCTCGGCAAGATCCTTGGGCACGTGCTTCAGCTTCTGCTTTTCCTGGGCGATGCGCTTCATGATGGCCCAGAAGTAGCGTTCGCCAAGGGTGCGTTCGCGCAGGGTGATGCGCCCGGTCAGGAACTGCTGGCGCACTTCGTCGCGGTAGTACACGGCGTCGTTGTAGCATTCCTGCAGGTTGCGCAGGGTAAGACCGGCCAGCGCCTCGCGCATGTTGCGCACGGGCTCGGGGCAGTCGTCGGGCAGGATGTCGGGCAGGTTGCCGATCTCCACGCGGCTCACGTCCAGGACGTTGAACAGCAGCATGGAGTAGTAGGCCACGGTGGCGCGACCCGACTCGGTGACGATGTGCGGATGGGCGATGCCTTCCTCGTCGAGGATGTTCATCACCGCCTCGATGATGTCCGCGCAGTATTCGTCAAGGCTGTAGTTGCGGCTGCTCACGTAGTTGGTGTGCGAGCCGTCGTAGTCCACGGCAAGGCCCCCGCCAAGGTCCAGGTAGCCCATGGCCGCGCCTTCTGCCACCAGCCCGCCGTAAATGCGGCAGGCCTCCATGACGGCGGCGCGGATGTCGCGGATGTTCGGCACCTGCGAACCCAGGTGGTAGTGCAGCAACTGGAAGCAGTCGAGCATGCCGTGGTCCTTCAGCAGGTCCACCACGTCCACGATCTGCGCCGTGGTCAGGCCGAAGGTGGAGCGTTCGCCGCCGGAATCGGTCCAGTGGCCGCCCGCCTTCACGGACAACTTGGCGCGCACGCCGATCAGCGGACGCACGCCAAGGCACTTGGAGCGTTCCAGAATCAGCGGCAGCTCGCTGGCCATTTCCAGCACGAAGAAGCACTTGTAGCCCATGCGCACGGCGTGCAGGCCAAGGTCTATGAACTCCTCGTCCTTGTAGCCGTTGCAGACAAGGCAGGCCTCGCGGTCGCGCAGTTGCGAGACGGCAGCGATAAGCTCGGCCTTGCTGCCTACCTCCAGCCCGTGGTGGTAGCGCGAACCGAACTGGGCGATCTTTTCGACCACCTGTTGCTGCTGATTGACCTTGATGGGGAAGATGCCCCGGTATTCGCCCTTGTAGCCGAGCGACCCGATGGCCTTGCGGAAGGATTGGTGAAGACTGGTGATCTGGGAATCGAGAATGTTCTCGATGCGCAGGAGCACAGGCATGTCATGGCCGCGCTCCCGCATGCCCCGGATGATTTCCGGGATGCTTACGGCAGGACCGCGGTTGTCTCCGAAAGGATAGACGACGACATCGCCGCTCTGGGCGACATCGAAGTACCCGGCACCCCAATTGCGGATGCCATAGAGCTCAGCGGAGTCTTCGACACTCCACTGTTGCAGCGTACGGTTTCTTGCCAATTCCCGAACCTCATACATACCCCGTTTACAGGTGCATGCCACGACGCCGCCGTTACGGCGGGCCGACCAGAGCCTCTCTCTATCCCTCGTGCGCGGGTGCTGGGCAGGGGCGCGCATGCGTTGGAAGAGTGGCACTATCTATTGGCAGCGGGGGGCCTTGTCAACGGTATTTTCCCCCATTTCGCACGAATGTCACAGCGCCTTGCAATCATTGACCGCGTGCGGAACGGCAACCGCGCCCGGTGGGTATTTCACCCGTTTTGAGGTAGGGTGTGACATGAGTCGGGACTTGTCGCTGACAGGGGAGGTGCGGTGTGGTATGCGGTGAACGTAGTCTGCGGATACAATATACGAAAGACACTAAAGATCGGGCGAATTCTGCCGTATCTTGGGAAAGCAGGCCGGGCCGCAGTTACCCGGCGGCATGCCGGGGGCCATCAGAACGCCTGCGGTCTGCGTTCATTGTTTCACCGACCGGCTGCCTTCAGGCCACACACCCGGTACGCGCGTACGGCATGTTTGGGGAAACGTGCGGGGAGAACGTCGCCACCGGACCGCCCGGCGCCTGCCGTCGCGTTTTCCCCCCATGTTTGGAACCAGTCAGCCCGACTTCCGCTTCGGCGCAAACGCCGTGGCGCGTTGCGGGCATGCGCGGCTTTGTCCGCCCTCATTGTTGCACGAGAGACACCAGTGCCCGACAAGAACAGGCTGCATTACTGCATGAACGCCCTGCTGGCCAACGGCCTGCGGGACGACGCCGACCCGGAGACTGCACGCGTCACCGGGGGGGCGAACCTGTTCTATGGCGTCACGGCGCTGTTCTCTGCGGTGATGGGGGTGCTGGACTTCATCCAGGGGCAGGACACCTTCACGCTGTTTCTGCTGACAATGCTGGGCCTTGCCCTGTTCGGCCTGTTCTGGGTGCGCCGCACGGGTCGCCACGCGTTGCCCAGCACCGCGCTGGTGCTGGCGCTGTTCTGCCTGTCGCTGTACATGGTGGCCCACGGCGGGGTGGAAGGCAGCGGCTTTGTGTGGCTGTTCATCTTTCCGCCCGTGGTCATGCTTACCTTCGGGTTGTCCATCGGCATCCTGCTGATGGGCGCCCTGCTGCTGGGGGTAGGAGCCATCCTGTTCCTGCCCGGCGATCCCTTCCTGTACGCCGACTACTCGCAGGCCTTCCGCATCCGCTACATGTTGGCCCTGCTGTGCTGCGGCATTTTCGCGGGGCTTGCCGAATACACCCGCCGCCACACCCAGCGCCTGCTCATGCTGCTGACCCAGCAACTGGCCGAAAGCGCCCGCACCGACGAACTGACCGGCCTCGCCAACCGCCGCGCCCTGTGCGAACGGCTGGAATACGAGCAGGTGCGCGCCCGCCGCACCGGCAGGGCACTGTCCATCGCCATCTGCGACATCGACCATTTCAAGGCGGTGAACGACTGTTACGGCCACCAGTGCGGCGACCTCGTGCTGCAATCGGTGGCTGGCATGCTGCACGACAACCTGCGCCATCAGGACACCATCTGCCGCTGGGGCGGCGAAGAGTTCCTGCTGCTGCTGCCGGAAACCGACGAAGCAGGAGCTGCCCGGCTTGCCGAAAAACTGCGCGGACTTGTGGAAGCCATGGAGTATTCGTACCACGGCATTCCCGTCAGCGTTACCCTGTCCTTCGGGGTACACACCTGCGGTCCGGAAGGCGACATCGACTACCACATCCGCAAGGCCGACCAGAAACTGTACCTGGCCAAGGAACAGGGCCGTAACCGGGTGTTCGTCGGGGAAGTGCCCGACATCTTTCTGCCCGAAGGGTTGTTGCTGGACGAGGAAGAAGCCTAGTCCTCCCGGAATCCCCCTGCGGCACTGCCACCGCCCCAGAGGCACCCCCCGCTCCTCCATCGCAACGAATGCGGGCCGCAAAGGTTTCCCCTTGCGGCCCGCTGATCGTTTTCCGGATCTTGCTGGTGTGGGCTACGCTTCGCCGCGCACCAGTTCCAGCAGCGTGCGCACCGCAAAGCCGGTGCCGCCGCCGGGGCAGGTGGAGCTTTTCTTGGCGGTGTAGGCTGGCCCGGCGATATCCAGGTGCGCCCAGCGCACGCCCTTGTCCACGAACTGCTTCAGGAACAGCGCGGCGTTGACCGCCCCGCCCTCGCGCGGGCCCACGTTGGCGATGTCGGCCACGTCGCTCTTCAGGTTCTCGAAGTACATGTCCCACAGCGGCAGGGGCCAGAAGCGGTCGCCCACCACGTCGCCCACGGCGCGGATGCGGTCCGACAGGCCGTCGTCGCTGGCGAACACCGCCGCCACGTCCGTGCCCAGCGCCACCACGCAGGCCCCGGTCAGGGTGGCCAGATCCACCATCACTTCGGGGGCGTATTCGCGCTGGGCCCAGGTCAGGGCATCGCACAGCACCAGCCGCCCTTCGGCGTCGGTATTGATGATCTCCACCGTCTTGCCGGACAGGGTGGTCACGATGTCGCCGGGGCGGGTTGCCCGACCGTCAGGCATGTTCTCGGTGCAGGGCATGATGCCCACCACCCGGCGGGGCACGTCGGAGCGGCCCAGCGCCTCGAACATGCCAAGGATGGCCGCCGCGCCCGCCATGTCGCCCTTCATCTCGTGCATCTTGGCGGCGGGCTTCAGGCTGATGCCGCCCGTGTCAAAGGTGATGCCCTTGCCCACGAACACCAGCGGCTTCTGGTCTTCCGTCCCCTTGGGGGCATGCTCGATGACCACCAGCCGGGGTTCTTCCTCTGCCCCGCGAAACACCGAGGCAAAGGCCCCCATGCCCATCTCCACCAGTTCGGCGCGGCCCAGCGAGCGGGCCTGCATGCCGTACTTCCTGGCAATGGCCACGGCCTGTTCGGCCAGGTAGCCGGGGGTGACGAAGTTGGGCGGGCCGTTGACCAGGTCGCGCGCCAGGGCCACCCCGGCGGCAGCGGCCTCGCCCCGGCGGGCGGCGGCGTGCAGGTCGTCCGGCACAGAGGCTTCGGCGCACAGCAGGGCCAGCCAGCGCGGCTCGAAGCGGGCGTCTTCACCAGTTTCGGAACCGGCATTCCCGCCCCCGTTGCCGTTGGTCTTGAACCGGTCGTAGCGGTACAGGCCCAGCAGCGCGCCGCACACGGCCTCCTCGAAGGGGGACCACATCTGCGCGCTGTTGTCGGTCGGCGTAACGCGGGCCAGGGACACCGCGTCCATACTTACCGTCTCTATCTTCAGCTCGCGGCAACGGCGCAGTGCCGCACCAGCCGCCGCGCGCAGCCCGGCAGGGGCCGTGGCCGCAAAGGCCTCGCGCTTGCCAAGGCCCGCCGCGATCACGCGCGGCACGGCCAGGTCCGGATGCCCGTGGAACACGGCAACCTCGTCCTTCTTGCCCCGAAAATCGCGCACCGCCGGGGCAATGCCCAGCCACGGCGCGGCATCCAGCAGTTCCGGCGCACCGTCCGCAAGGGCCTCGCCCTCAAACAGGAACACGATCACCGCGTCCGCACGCCATTGGGCAGGACCGCCCACCTGAAAGCGAATGTCCACGTCATACCTCCATCACGCGCCTCTCCGGCGCGATTCACCCAGGATAATCCTTGTCGGAAAAAGAAGGAACCGGGGGAAGGAACCTTTTGGGAAAGGTTCCTTCCCCCGGACCCCCATCCTCCAAAACTTTTCATTCGGGTTGTTGCAACGGCACCCGGCACAGACAGCCAGTGCTGCGTGCCCGATTATCCACAATGAAAACGTTTTGGGGGGAGGAGGGAGGGGTCCGGGGAGGGAGGAACCCCCCTTTTTCAAAAGGGGGGTTCCTCCCTCCCCGGTTCACGTGTCCCCTCAACGCATTAAAAATCCAGGCCGTAGGTATCGATAAACTGCCCGATGCGGGCACGCGCGGCCTGCATGCGCTCGCGCAGTTCCACCTTGTAGGCGGCCAGGTCCAGTTGGCGACGCGCCACGCCGGTGCGCATGGCGGCTTCGGCCACTGCCGGGGCCACCCATTCGATGACGCGCGGGTCCAGCGCCTTGGGGATGATGTAGTCCACCCCGAACGACAGTTCGGACAGGCCATAGGCGGCCAGCACCTCGGCGGGCACGGGTTCGCGTGCAAGGGCAGCCAGGGCGCGGGCGGCGGCCAGCTTCATTTCCTCGTTGATGGCGCTGGCGCGGGTATCCAGCGCACCCCGGAAGATGAACGGAAAGCCCAGCACGTTGTTGATCTGGTTGGGGTAGTCGGAACGCCCGGTGGCCATGATCACGTCGGCGCGCGCGGCCCTGGCGTCCTCGTACGAAATTTCCGGGTCGGGGTTGGCGCAGGCAAAGATAATGGGGTTCGGGGCCATGGAGCGCACCATGTCCTGAGTGACCATGCCGCCCACGGAAAGGCCGAGGAAGCAGTCTGCCCCGCGCATGACGTCGGCAAGGCTGCCGTGGTCCTGCTCCTGCGCGAATTCCAGCTTCTGGGCGTTCAGATCGGTGCGGCCCATGTGGATAAGCCCGCGCGAATCGAACATGAACACGTTCTTGCGCTGCACGCCGAACGATTCGAAGAACCGGGTGCAGGCAATGGCCGCAGCCCCCGCGCCGCTGATGACCAGCTTGACGTCCTCCGGCTTGCGGTTCGTCATCTCCAGCGCGGCGATAAGGCCAGCGCCGGAGATGATGGCCGTGCCGTGCTGGTCGTCGTGGAACACCGGAATGTCCATCTGCGGAATCAGCGTCTGTTCCACCTCGAAGCATTCCGGGGCCTTGATGTCCTCAAGGTTGATGCCGCCAAAGGTGGGTTCCAGCATCTTCACGAATTCGATGATCTTCTTGGGGTCCTTCTGGTCGATGGACAGGTCGTACACGTCGATGTCCGCGAAAATCTTGAACAGGACGCCCTTGCCTTCCATTACCGGCTTGCCCGCCAGCGGCCCGATGTTGCCAAGCCCCAGCACCGCCGTGCCGTTGCTGACCACGGCCACAAGGTTGCCCTTGTTGGTGTAGTCGTAGCCCAGCGAAACGTCGGCGTGAATGGCGCGGCACACCTCGGCCACGCCGGGGGTGTAGGCCATGGAAAGATGCTTCTGGGTGGCGCAGGGCTTTACGGGAACCACCTCGACCTTACCGGCGTGCCCGCAAGAGTGATAACGCAACGCCTCTTCCTTGGTGAACAGGGCCATGAATGCCTCGCTTGTCGTTGACGGTACGGAAAAAACGAAACGAACGCCGCGCCTGGCAGGCTGCCTGCCGCTGGCGGCTGCATGTCCTCACGTCCGGGCAACGTAGTGCAGCGGCGCATCCATTGCAAGCCGCGCCCTGCTTGCCGCGCCGAACGAACCGGGGTAGTTTCGGGCATGCTCCGCCGTCGTCTGCTCTCGCCCCTCATTCTGCCGGTGTACTCGTTCGCGGCCACCATTCTTGCCGGGGCCGTGCTGCTGTACCTGGGCATCAGCCACGCCCCGTCAGCAGACGGTCAGGGGCTGGCCTTCGTGGACGCGCTGTTCACTGCCACTTCTGCCGTGTGCGTCACCGGGCTGACCGTGGTGGACACGGGCACATCCTTCAGCCTGACCGGGCAGTGGATCATCCTGGTGCTCATCCAGCTTGGCGGCCTTGGCATCATGACCTATTCCACCCTGCTGGTGTTCCTGCTGCGGCGGCGCGTATCGCTCACAGACCGACTGGCCGTGGGCCAGGCCCTGATGCACGACCCGTCGTTTCATCTGGGGCGCTTCCTGCACCGACTGGTGCGCACCATCCTGTGCATAGAACTGGCGGCGGCGTGCCTGCTGTACATCTTCGCCCCGCAGGGCATGGGTGCGTTCGGCGCGCTGTTTCACGCCGTGTCGGCCTTCTGCAACGCGGGCTTCGGCCTGCGGCCCGACAACCTGATGCCGTGGCAGGAGCATACCGGGGTCAACCTGGTAATCATGTTCCTGATCGTTGTCGGGGGCATCGGATTTTCGGTCATCGACGAACTGCTGGGGGCCGCGCGCACAAAGTTGTCCGGCAAGCCTTACCGCCCCTTGAGCCGCCACACCCGGCTGGTGCTGTCCACCACCGCGTTCCTCATCGTGGCTGGCGCCGCGCTGATCTGGCTGGCCGAATACCTGAGCGACTACACCGGGCTCAGCCCCGCCGGGCTCGTGCTGCCCGCCTTCTTCCAGTCCGTCACCTGCCGCACGGCGGGCTTCAATACCCTGGATATTTCCCGCCTGACCGACTTCACCCTGATGATAATGATCTGCCTGATGTTCGTGGGCGGGTCGCCGGGATCGTGCGCGGGCGGCATCAAGACCACCAGTTTTCGGGTGCTGGCCGGGTTTGTGGAAATGCAACTGCGCGGCAGACGGCAGAACGTGCTGCTGGGACGTGCCGTGGACGCCCCCACGCAGGGCAAGGCGCTGACCCTGTTCCTGTTCGCCATCATCGTGGTGACCGTGGGCACCATGCTGCTCAGCCTGACCGAGGGCGGCATCGCTCCGCACACGCATGCCCGGTTCCAGCAGTTGGACCTGATGTTCGAGGTGGTTTCCGCCTTCGGCACCGTGGGCCTGACCACGGGCGTTACCCCGCACCTGAGCGTGCCGGGCAAGATTTTGGTAACCCTGCTGATGTTCATCGGGCGCATCGGCCCCGTCTGGCTGCTTGCCACCTTGCAACACTTGCAGAGCGAACCCAAGTTCCGCTGGCCCGAGGTGGACTACCCCATCGGGTAGACCGCGCGGGTCGGCAACCCATCCGGGAGCATCCCATGGTACATGTGGCAAAGAAGCTGGAAATCGGCATCGTGGGCCTTGGCAAGTTCGGCCTGCAACTGGGCCGCACCCTGACCGGCATGGGCCATACCGTGGTGGGGTTGGATACCGGCGAGGCCCGCGTGCGCCTTGCCCAGGACGTGCTGGCGCAGGTCTACCAGGCCAACGCGGCAGACATTGCGGTGTTGCAGCAGCTGCGCTTCCAGGACCTGGACATCGTGTTCGTGAGCGTGGGCGATTCCATGGAAACCTCGTTGCTGGTGGTGCTGAACCTTCAGGAACTTGGCGCGCGCAAGATCGGGGTCAAGGCGGCATCCATCGAACACCGCAAGGTGCTCACCCGGCTTGGCGTGGACCTGGTCATCCTGCCCGAACACGACGTGGCCACCCACGTGGCCCACCGGCTGGCCAACCCCGGCATGCTCGACCTGCTGCCGCTGGGCGGGGGCGTGCTGGTGCAGGAACTGGTTGTGGACAAGTGGGCGGGCCGCACCCTGCTGGACCTGAAGCTGGTCAACGACCACGGGGTGATGGTGGTGGCCGTGAAGCCCGCAGGCAGCAAGGAGTATCGATTTGTGCCGCAGGCGCACGAAACCCTGGGGCGGGGGGATGCGCTGGTGGTCATCGGCAAGCAGGATGATGTGTTGCAGTTGGTGCCGTAGGGGACGGCTGCCGCCATGGCGATGAGGATGGGGAGGCGTGGCGCGCCGCTGGGCACGGCCTCTACGAAGACAGTCCTGCCCTATTGATACATCTCGATTTCGTTATGTCTCCGACGGGCAAGGGGCCGCTAAGCGGCGACCCCTTGCATCCCCGCGCTCCAGGGGGGCTTCGCCTCCCCTGGACCCCCAGCGTATCCTGCACCGCGTTCTTTCCGTCGGCAGCTTCCCTCGGCCAAAGCGCCTTCGGGCGATCTGCCGACGGGAACGCGAATGTGCGCAAGGCTCTCGCTACCTCCATCCCGCTTGGTGCCCAGTCCCACGCCTCGTTGCGACGCATGTGCCGCCGCCAAGGCCCGGCGTCACACGCTTCTACGCACAATGCGGTTCCGTTGAGCGATGCACAGCATCGCTAGAAATTACAACTACTAACAACATCCATAGATTGCAAAAACACATGGGCTGTGCGCCTGGCCGCATACAGCCCCGGTGCGGCGATACGCGTCCGCAGCCGGAGATCACCGCCGAGGCTTTGCGAGGCGGAAGCACCGGCGTCGCGGATGAGCTCCGTATGCGAACCGAAGAGAACGGCATCCTCGCCACACCGTAGCGACGAGAGATTTGGGCACATTCGCGTTCCCGTCGGCAGATCACCCGAAGGCGCTCAGCGCCAAAGGGAAGCTGGCGGCGAAAGGGATGCGGTGCAGGAGGCGTGCGGGTAAGGCCCCATACACCATAAGGGCGTCGGGAGATTGGTGCGCATTGGCGTCACCGGCGGCAGATCACCCGGAGGCGCCTTGCGCCGAAGGGAAGCTGCCGCCGAAGGGACGCCGCGCAAGATACGCCGGGGGTCCAGGGGGCGGAGCCCCTTGGAACGCGGGGGTGCAGGGGGTGTTCGTTACAACACCCCCTGCCCGTCGGAGACATAACGAAATCGAGCGGGGTCAACAGGGCACAACTGCCTTCGTAGAAGTAGTGTCCATCAAGGCGCGCCCCTCTTGATTCTCCCCCCTTCCCCCCCCTGCCCCCGCCCTCACCCCACACTTCCCGTTCTTGTCAAATCACGCTATACATCCCAGCTTGGAGTACCACGCACCATGTCGAGACGCTGGGTAGAGGCCAATCTGGCCGAGTTCGCACGGGACGTCATGCGGGATTTCTGCATGGCGAGCGTCGTGCTTGAGGGGCAGTTCCACCGCTTCGATGAGGCCGGTGCCGTATCCTTCCCTGTCATGCGCGACCTTCTGGGCGAAATGATGAACAAGGGGCTGCTCTGGCGTCTGAAGGACACCGCGCACCACCTCTTCCGCAACGACCCGGCGCAAGACCCTGTGGCGCCCATGCTGGACTGGGCCGTGGGCTACGCCTTTCACGAATGCGTGAAGCTGAAGGAAGACGCCTACCAGCACCAGCACTACGCGCCGCAGTACCGGGCCCTGCGAGAGCAGGACATGGGAGAGGAGGTGCGGGCCATTGTCGAGCCGCTTGCATCCATGCTGGCCCAGACGCGGGAAAGCATGGAGCGCGAAATCCGGCGCATCCGCTACATCCTTGGCCGCATCCGCAGGCTGATGTGCCTGTACTATGCCGCCCACGGCGGCAACAGGCTGCTGGCGCGGCTGCTGTTCGACCGCGACGAGCTTGTGCGCTCGGTGTTCGGCGAAGAGTACGCCCCGTTGCTGCAAGGACTGTACGGCGACAAGCCAGAGCGCATGTTCATCCAGGCGGGGGAATCCCTGCTTGACGGCGGCAGGCCCGAAGACGCCCTGCGCGCCGCGCACGCCGCCGTGGCCCTGGCCCCCGACTGCCAGCGCGCCCACCGCCTTGTGGCCGAGGCGGAACAGCGTATCGACCAGACCCCCCGAAGGAGAGCCATCTAGCCATGAGCCTGCTGCATCTCAACCGCGCTTCTTCCCGCGTACGGCTGGAGAACCGCGACGACCCCGAGCTGTACCGCGAGATCTTTCCCTATTCCAAGATCAGCCGCGTGGAGTTCGACGACATTTTCCTGATGCCGCGCCCGGCGGAACCGATGTTCATCACGGACACGACCTTCCGCGACGGCCAGCAGGCCCGCCCGCCTTACACGGTGAAGCAGATCGTCCACATTTACGACATGCTGCACCGCCTGGGCGGCCGCAGCGGGCTCATCCACGCCTCGGAATTCTTCATGTACTCCGACAAGGACCGCAAGGCCATCGAGGCCTGCCGGGCCAAAGGGTACAAGTTCCCCCACGTCACGGGGTGGATACGGGCCAACATTAACGACCTGAAGATCGCGCGGGACATGGAATTCGATGAAGTGGGCCTTCTGACCAGCGTGTCGGACTACCACCTATACCTCAAGCTGGGCCTTGACCGCGAAAAGGCCATGGACAACTACCTGCGCGTGGTGGAACAGGCGCTGGAATGGGGCATCACCCCGCGCTGCCACTTCGAGGACATCACCCGCGCCGACATCCACGGCTTCTGCCTGCCCTTCGCGCGCAAGCTGATGGACCTTTCGAAGCAGAGCGGCCAGCCGGTCAAGATCCGCATGTGCGACACCATGGGCTACGGCGTGCCGTACCCCGGCGCAACGCTGCCGCGCTCTGTGCCGCGCATCGTGCGCGCCCTGACCGACGAAGGGGGCGTGCCCGGCCAGTGGCTGGAATGGCACGGCCACAACGACTTCCACAAGGTGCTCATCAACGGGGCCACCGCGTGGCTGTACGGCTGCTCCGGCGTCAACTGCACGCTGCTGGGCTTTGGCGAACGCACCGGCAACACCCCGCTGGAAGCACTGGTGATCGAGTACATCTCGCTGACCGGCGACGACGACGCCGCAGACACGCGGGTCATCAACGAGATCGCCGAATACTTCGAGAAAGAGCTGGATTACCGCATTCCGGACAACTATCCGTTCGTGGGCAAGGACTTCAACGCCACCAGCGCGGGCATTCACGTGGACGGCCTGGCCAAGAACGAGGAAATCTACAACATCTTCGACACGCGCAAGATCCTGAACCGGCCGGTGCCCATCATCATCACCGACAAGTCGGGCCGCGCGGGCGTCGCCTACTGGATCAACCAGTACCTGGGCCTGCCGGAAGACCGGCACGTGTCCAAAAAGCACCCCGCCGTGGGCAAGATCTACACCAAGATCATGGACGCCTACGAAAAGGGCCGCAACACGTCCTTCTCCAACAAGGAAATGAAGGCGCTGGTGCGGCGCTTCATGCCCGAACTGTTCGCCTCGGAATTCGACCAGATCAAGAAGCTGGCGGGCGAACTTTCGGCGCATCTCATCATCAAGCTGGCTCAGGAATGCCAGATCACCGGCCTTGGCGGCGAGGACAAGTACCCGTGCATGCGCGACTTCGTGCGCGAGTACCCGTTCATCCAGTACCTGTACCTCACTGACAAGGAGGGCAAGCTGCTCTCTGCCGCCATCACCGACCCGGCGTACAAGTCGAAGTACGACCAGCTGCCGCTGGGCTTCGACTTCTCCAACCGCGCCTGGTTCATCCGGCCCATGCAGACCGGCGAACTGCACATCACCGACGTGTACCAGTCGCAGTTCACCAGCCAGCTCATCCTTACCGTGTCCACGGCGGTCACCGACGACAACGACGAGATCACCGGGGTCATCGGCGCGGACATCCAGATCGAGCAACTGCTCCGCCAGGCCGAGGCCATCGAAGACGTGGTGGACAGCGATTCCGACGAATAGCACCCGATGGGCAAGGCCCGGGGGCGGCAACGCTTCCGGGCCTTTTGGTTTGCGGCGCGCGCCTGCGCTTCCCGTCGGGGGCAGAACCATGAGCAGGGCCGGGAACAGCACCCGGAGCAGTACCGTGGCAGACCAAAGCCCCGGCGTGGCCAAAGCGCGCGCCCCGGTAGTGTCATGCCCACCGTGTCATGCCCCGCCAGGACTGCGGCGGCAGCATGCGCCGAGGCCCCATGGGGAGTACCCTGCCGCACCGGCACGGGCACGACGGCGTTGCTTCATGCCTGACACGGCCCGCTGCATTGCATGGCAGGCGGATGTGCAAGCAGTTGCGTGTGCGCCGGTTTTCGGTAACAGTTCGGACAGCGCGCAACGCGTCGCGCCGGGCGTGCCCGTCGCGTGATGCCGCTGCATTGTGCTGACGGATTGTGCCTGGCAGATTGCGCCAGCCCCGTTGTGCCCGACCTGTTATGCCCGATTCTCTGCGCCAGCCCCGCTGCGGCCACATGCCGCTGCATCCGGAATGACCGTTACCCGCTGCCGCCCGATTGCGTCATGATTCGCTCATGGCCGCCGTACACGCCGCATCCGGCGCAACCCGACGGAGCCTTAATGCCGCACCTTCGCCCAAGCCAGACCTGTTCCACGCCGTCTCGCCCCGTAGTGTCCATTAGGTCCGTTCTGCCCATCGTGCTGTTGCTGCTTGCCGCGCTGCTGGTGACGGGCTGCGGTTCCGGCCCGCGCCGCATTTCCGCGCCGCCGTCGGACCAGTCCGTGAAGTACCCCAAGGGGCAGCCCCAGGGACCGCGCGCCAAGCCGTACACCGTCATGGGCAAGACGTACCATCCGCTGCTTTCGGCGCACGGGTTTTCGGAAGAGGGCGTGGCCTCGTGGTACGGCAAGGATTTTCACGGTCGCAAGACCGCCAACGGCGAAATCTACGACATGTACGGGCTGACCGCCGCGCACAAGCTGCTGCCGTTCAACACCGTGGTCAAGGTGACCAACCTGCAGACGGGCCGCTCCACCACCGTGCGTGTCAACGACCGCGGGCCCTTCGTGGGCGACCGGATCATCGACCTGACCAACACCGCCGCCAACCAGATCGGCATGCTGGGGCCAGGCACCGCGCGGGTGCGCGTGGAATCCGTGGGCGACGTGCCCGGCCTGCAGGACGGCGACATGACGGGCCGCTTCTACGTGCAGGTGGGGGCCTTCTCCAACAAGGACAACGCCAGCCGTCTGGTGACCCGCCTGCAGGGCCAGGGCTGGAATGCCCGCATGTACTGGGCCGACATGGTCCGCTTCTGGCGCGTCCAGGTAGGTCCGTGGAACACCCTGAGCGAGGCCGAGCGCATGCGCGAGAAACTCAAGGGTGATTTTGCGGTCAACTTTGTCGTGGCCGACTAGCGCACTCCGTCTTTTCGTCCTCCGGCAGACCGACCCGAAGGGCGCGAAGCGTGGCCGTTAGGCGAGCTTGCGAGCCTTACGGCCATCGAGAGCAACGCGTCAGATTTCGCCTTTTGCTCCGGTCACGTACGAGAAGAGCGCGCTGCGGTCGCCATCCGTAACACTCACGATGTTCGTGTAACGGCTGCCGCACGCTCCCTTCGCAAAAGACTCATCTTCCTCGCCGGAGAACGAAAATCCTGTCGAGCGCAAGCGTCATAAGCACGTGGTGGTTGGCTGATCCGCGCGGGGTTCTCATGCCCCGCCAGTCCGATGCCCGCCTCTCCCCGTTTCCTTTCGGGCCTGCTCACGGTAAGGATGCGCCATGAACCTTCTGCTGGTGAACCTGACCCGCTTCGGCGACCTGCTGCAAACGCAGCCGGTGGTGCATGGCCTGCGCGCGCAGGGGCACCGGGTGGGGCTGGTGTGTCTGGAGAATTTTGCCGGGGCTGCGGCGCTGCTGGAAGGCGTGGACCACGTGGCCGCCCTGCCGGGTTCGGCGTTGCTGGCAGGCATACAGACCGGCGGCGACTGGCGGGCCTGCACGGCGGGGCTGCTGACCTGGGCCGGACGGCTGCGCGAAGCCTATGCCCCCGATGCCGTGCTGAACCTAACGGCCACGTTGGGCGGCCGCCTGTTGGGGCGGCTGCTGGCGGGCAACGGTAACGGCGGAACCGGTGAGTCCGGGGGAGCAGGGAGTGCGGGGGGCGATCTGCGCGGCTTTGGGCTGGACCCGTTCGGCTTCGGGGTCAACGCCGACCCGTGGTCGGCCTTTCTGCAAGCCTCCACCCGGCAACGCGGATGCAGCCCGTTCAACCTTGTGGACCTGTTCCGCATGGCGGCGGGCGTGGGCGACGTGGACCCGGTGTACCAGCTGCGCGCGCCCGCGCCGGACGACCTGGCCGAGGCCGGGGCACGGCTGGCCCAGGCCGCGCCGCCGGACCATGCCGGGTACGTGGCCATGCAGCTTGGGGCCAGCGAGGAACGCCGCCGCTGGCCCGTGGCCCACTTTGCGGCGCTGGCCGCCCAGCTGTGGCGCGAACTGCGCCTGGTGCCGGTGCTGCTGGGCGCGGGCGGTGAACGCACACTGGGCGAACGGCTGCGCGCCGCGCTGGCGGAAGACGCCGGGCGCGCCGGGGCCGCCCCGACGCCCTGCATCGACCTGATCGGGGCCACCAACCTGCCGCAACTGGCCGCCACCCTGCGCCACATGCGGTTGCTGGTCACCAACGACACCGGCACCATGCATCTGGCCGCCGGGCTGGACGTGCCGGTGCTGGCCATCTTTCTGGCCACGGCCCAGCCGTGGGACACCGGCCCCTACCGCCAGGACTGCTGCTGTCTGGAACCCGCACTGGACTGCCATCCCTGTCCGTTCGGCGTGCCTTGCCCGCATGACGAACGCTGCCGCCAGGTCATTTCCGCTGACACTGCGTTTGCCTTGGTCCGCAGCCAGTTGACCACCGGCAGGTGGGCGCCCTCCGATGCCTCGCCTGAGGTGGTACCGGCCTCCGCTCTGGGTGTCCCCCCTGAAGCGCGGGTATGGCGTACCCAGTGCGAGGCGGATGCGCCCCCCGCCCTTTCCTCCGGCATCGTCATGCCCGGACGCGGATTCATGGACCTTGTCTCGCTGTCCGGGCACGAGGCCGAAGACCGCACCCGCTGGATACGCCTGCAACGCCACTTCTATCGTCAGTTTCTTGACCGGTCCCCGGCCCATTCCGTGGGCCAGCCCGCTGCCGCAGGTGGGTCCGGCCCGGTCATTCTGCCGCCGCAAGCCCCGCCCGCCCTTTCCGACACCCTGCGCAACCGCGCCGTGGACGAACTGCGCCAGGCCGACGCGCTGTTGCACCTACTGGGCGAACAGGGCGGCCTGCTGAAAGTGCGCCCCTCGGACATGGCCAAGTCGCGCTTCCTCGGCACGGTAAGCCGGGTACAGGCCCTGTGGGACAACAGCACGCTGTTCAACGTGCTGGGGCACCTGTGGCTGTGCGAATCGCAGGGCGCTGGCGGCACGCTGGACGCCGTACTGGCCCTGGCGGCGGCCTATCGCGGGCTGGTGCGGGCCTGGCTGGCCCACCTTTCCCCGTCCGCCTGATTCCCCTGTCTCCTTCCCTGCAACGTGGCGGCAGCAGCCGGACGCCTTCTTGCGCGACACGCGGCCGCACATGATGGTCCGCTTTTTGCTTTATCGCAGGCGGACGTGACAAATTTTCCCGGTGCCGGGATGCAGGAGGGAGACCCCATGATCGTTATTGATGGCCGCCAGGCCGACATCAAGCTGGAAAACTTCGCCAATCTCGAAGAAATCCTCGTCAGGGTGATGGAGGGCAGCTACCTCGAAAACCGCGTGGTGACTGACGTGCTCGTCAACGACGAAGCGTTTTCGGAAATCTACCCCCACCAGGCCGAGGATATCGAGCAGGGCGACATCCGTTCTGTTGAAATCCGCAGCATGCCTGTGGGCGAAATGGCTGTGAACATCACCCGCGAACTGTACAAGGTGGTACAGGTGATGACCGACGGCGCGCGCCAGGTGGCCGTGCTGTTCCGTCAGGCCGACGACGCCGAGGCGCTGGACATGTTCCAGGATCTGCTGGAAGTCACCCGCGACTTCATGGGCATGATCGGCGTGCTGCGCAACGAATTCTCCCTGCGCACCACCAAGGATTTCAGCGACAACGTGGAACGTTTTTCCGATCTGCTGGGTGAAATGACCGAGGTGCTCGAAAACGAGGACTGGATCCTGCTGGCCGACCTGCTGGAATACGAATTCCTGCCCGCCTGCGAAAACTGGAAAAAGGTCATCCAGGTTTTGCGCGAGGACATCCGTCAGACCAGCAAGGGGTAATCGCCATGCCCGACAGCCTTTCCCTGCTCGACCTGGCCCTGCAACTGGGTGAGCGCGAACTGGGGGCCCTGGCCGCCGGAGACGTGGAAACCGCAGAATCCGCCTCGCGCGAGCGGGCGGAACTGGTGGAAAAGGCCTGGAGCCGCCGCGACCCCGAAGCCCTGGACGACCTGCGCGACAAACTGCTGCGCTTGCAGTGCCTGCAAGGCCGCCTGACCGAAGAGGCCCGGCGGCTGCACGAGAACATTCGCGGCCAGTTGCAGCAGACGCGCCGCGAGTCGCAACGCCTTTCCGGCTATCGCCAGGGCACGCGCACCGTCCCGAAGGTCGTTTCTCTGGGACGCGGACAGGTGTAGGCATCCCCTTTTCCTGCACACCCACCAGTCACGCAACACAAGGCAACGCAATGGGGCCGGGATGCACAGCATCCCGGCCCCATTTTTCATCATCTTCACCGGTCATGGCTGCGCGAGGGCTTTTCGCCTTTCGCCGCCTGCGGACCGCCCTCTTTCCTGTCGTTGGCGGCGTGCCCTATTTTTTGCCGCTCTCGGCAAGAGCCGCGCGCATCCAGTCCGCAAATCCCTCGGCGGGCAGGGGCTTGCTGTAGTAGTAGCCTTGCACCTCGCGGCAGCCGTGCGCCCGCAGAAAGTCCAGCTGCTCCACCGTTTCCACCCCTTCCGCCACCACGTTCAGCGACAGGTTGCGCCCCATGGTGACGATGGTGGAGACGATGGTGGCGTCCCCTTCATCGCCGGGCACGTCGCGCACGAACGAGCGGTCGATCTTGATGGTGTCGATGGGAAAATTCTTCAGGTAGTACAGTGACGAATGCCCGGTGCCGAAGTCGTCGATGGCGATGGAGATGCCCCGCGCCGCCAGCCGCTCCAGAATGGCCACCGTGGTGGGCAGGTCGCGCATCATGGTGGTTTCGGTGATTTCCAGTTCCAGTTGCGAAGGCGGCAGGCCCGATTCCTCCAGAGCCGCTTCCACCCTGTCCAGCAGGTCGGGCTGGAACTGCCGGGCCGAGATGTTCACGGCAATGCGCAACGGCCCCAGTTCCTCGGTCCAGCGGCGGGTCTGGATGCACGCATCGCGCAGCACCCGCTCTCCCAGCGCCACCACAAGGCCGGTGTCCTCGGCCACCGGGATGAACTCCAGCGGGGGCACCAGGGTGCCATCGGGCCGGGCCCAGCGCACCAGCGCCTCCATGCCGGTAACCTGCCCGGCAATAATATCCATGCGCGGCTGGTAGAATACCACGAACTCGTCGTTTTCCAGCCCCTTGCGGATGCTTTTCTCGATGGCGAGGCGGCGGGTCACCTCGTCGTTCATGGCCTGGGTAAAGCGCTGAAACCGCGCGCCGCCCTGCTCTTTTGCGCGGTACATGGCTATTTCCGCATTCTTCAGCAGGGTGGCCGGGTCGCGCCCGTCGTCGGGCGAAACGCTGATGCCAATGGACGGCATCACGTACAGTTCGTGGTCGGCGGCATCAAAGGGGCGGATGAACGCCTCCTGGATGCGGGTAGATTCCGCCTCCGCAGCCGCGCCGTCACCTTCAGGAGACAGGGGCAGCAGCATCACGAACTCGTCGCCGCCAAGACGCGCCACCATGTCGCGCCGGGGGGCCATGCCCACCAGGCGTCCGGCCACGGCGCGCAGCAGTTCGTCGCCCACGGCATGGCCCAGGCTGTCGTTGACGGTCTTGAAATTGTCCATGTCCAGGTACAGCACCGCCAGCCGCGTTCCCGGCCCGCCAGCGCGGGCATGGTCTTCCATGCGCTGGCGCAGGCCCATCCGGTTGGGCAGGCCGGTCAGTTCGTCATGGGTGGCCTGGTGCAGTATCTGGGCTTCCTTGTGCTTCAGCTCGGTCACGTCAAGGAAGGTGCCCACCACCCCGGCGCGCTGGCCGGTGCGGTCGCGGAAATAGCTTTTGTACAGCACCAGCACCCGGTCTTCGCCCTCGGCGTCACGCATGCCGATCATGCACGAATAGCCGGCGCCGTCGTCCTCTTCGGGAGAGGGAAAGCGCCCGGTGGCCTCATCCACCAGGCAGGCCAGTTCCTGCGGCAGGACTTCATGCACCGAGCGGCCCACGATATTCTCGGTCGAACGGCCCGTCAGGCGGCTGAAGGCACGGTTGCAGCCGATGTAGGTGCCTTCCAGCGTCTTGTAGAACACCGGGTTGGGCATGCCTTCCACCAGCGCCTCAAGGAACTGGTTTTTCTCTTGCAGCAGGGCCTGGTATTCCACCAGCCGGTCGTTGGTCTCGCGCAGTTCGCGGGTGCGTTCCTGCACTTCTTGCTCAAGGTGCTCGCGGTAACGCTTGCGTTCCTCCAGCAGCCGGGCGCGTTCCAGCGCCTTGTTCACGGCATGTTCCAGCACGCGCATGTCGGTGACCGGCTTGGTCACGTAATCCCACGCGCCATGGCGCAAGGCCTCCACCGCTTCTTCCAGCACGCCCACGCCCGACACCACGATGACCGGCACGTCCGGGGCGTCCTGGCGCAGCCGCTCCAGCACCTCCATGCCGCCCATGACGGGCATGCGCAGGTCTACGAGCACGAGGTCGGGCGAACTTTCGGCGAACACCTCAAGCCCTCGACGACCGTTTTCCGCCTCGACCACGTCGAAGCCGCTGTCTTCAAGGTAGGCGACCAGGTTCGAGCGCACGTTGATGTCGTCGTCGATGGTCAGGATGCGGGGGGGCCGTTGATGCATGGACGCGGGTTCCCTGTGGGTTGCGCTGACTGGGTATGGGAAATTCCTTTGCCAGATTGCCAAGCAGCGCGAAAATTATCCACAAAAAAATGTCCGCAACACGGCAGTGAAGCGACTGCCCGATGACGGCACGGCCATGCGGGGCAGGGCTGCGGCGCACGAATCGAAGTTTGTCGCCGCTTCGGATGCCGGGGCTGGCAGCGACGGACGGACGGCGTGTACAACTGACCGAATCTGCGCAGGCCAGAACTGCCTGGGTCGAACCTGCCGGGCCATGCATGCGATGAAACCCTGTACGGAGGTACGACGGTGCGGCGATGCGGCGGTACGACGGTACGACGGGGCAGCGGTACGACGGTGGGGCGGCGACAGGCGAACGAAAGGAACCGCCCGGCGGGCAGATCGGACCAATGCAGGATGACGTGCAGGCAGCCGTGCGGGATGACCGCGACGAAAGATGCCCCGCGACGAAGCACGCGGGATGCTGGGTACTGGCTGCCGCGGCCTGCGGGCGGTCGGCCACGCAGCGCGGGCGACGATCAGTCGCGGGCGCGGTCGGCCACGATGTCTATGTCGGCGTGCCGCTGCATCAGGTGACGGCGCAGGGCGCGCGCATCGTCGAAATCGCGGAAGGGGCCCACGCAGACCATCCAGCGCTTGCGGCCGTTTTCCACGCGCGCACGGACGCGCGCGGCGGCTTCGCCCTCGCGTTCAAGCTTGCGGACCAGCCGTTCGGCCTCGGCCTTGCTGGCATACGACCGGATGCGCACGAAATAGGCGCTGTCAGGGTCCAGGGGACGGCCCTTGGCGTCGCCCATCACCTCGATGCGCACGGCGGCGCTGCCCGGCTTGACGATGCCCAACTGTTTCGCGGCGGAATAGGAAACGTCGATGTCGCGATTGCCGCTGTAGGGGCCCCGGTCGTTCACCGTGACCAGCACGGAGCGCCCGTTGGAAAGGTTGGTCACGCGGACCACGGTGCCGAGGGGCAGGGTTTTGTGCGCAGCCGTCAGGGCGTTGAGGTCATAGGCCTCGCCGCTGGCTGTCTTCTTGCCGTGCAGATCGTCGCTGTACCACGAAGCGCGTCCGCGTCGGGCGGGGGCTTCGCTGGCGTCGGCTGGCAGTGCCGCGAACAGCACCGCACAAAGCATCAGGATGGTCGGCAGGTGTCGTAGGGGGTGGCGTCGGGTCATGGGCCTCCTGCGGTTGCGTGCCACGGAAGGTCGTGGCGGGTCGTGTCCTGCCCGGCGCAAGGACACGGCTCTGGGGCAACATTCGGTGTTTCCCGCTGTGCAACGGGCTGCCGGGCAAACCTTGGGGGTGGCACCTCGACAGTAACGTGTTTTTCCCGTATATCGCCGCACGTGTCAACGTGCCGCAATCCCGGCATGTTACAGGCCATGCAATGCTGTAACCTGCTGTTGTGTCACAGTGGCTGGGCGCGGCGTTGCTGCGTTATTTTCCGCATTTCCTGCGACGAGCCCTGCGCACCGTGCGCCCGCGCCGCCGCGCCTTTGTCCGCACGCGGGAGTCGTCCATGTTGCTGTATGCCAAGCTGATGCTGGCCACCGTGTTCTGGGGCGGCACCTTTGTCGCCGGGCGCATCGCCGCATCGCATGCCGGCCCGTTTTCCGCCGCCTTCCTGCGCTTTGCCGTAGCCACGGTTCTCCTGTTCTGGCACGTGCGCCGCCGCGAGGGGGCGCTGCCGCGCCTGACCACGCCCGGCATGCATGGCTGGGCCGGGGTGCTGCTGCTGGGGGCAACCGGGGTGTTCGCCTACAACGCCCTGTTCTTCACCGGGCTTGCCACCGTGCCCGCCAGCCGGGCGGCAGTCATCGTCACCAACAACCCCATCGCCATCGCCGTGGGCGCGGCGCTGTTCCTGGGCGAGCCGCTGTCGCGCCGCAAACTGTCGGGAATCCTGCTGTCCGTGAGTGGGGCGGTCATCGCCATCACGCGGGGCAACCCGCTGACGCTGTTCTCGTCGGCCCTGTCGTGGGGCGACGTGGCGCTGCTGGGCTGCCTGGCAAGCTGGGCCGCGTACTCGCTGCTGGGCAAGGTGGTCATGCGCGCCCTGTCGCCGCTGGCGGCGGTGACCTGGTCGTGCGCGGTGGGCACGGTGATGCTGCTGCCGTTCGCGCTGCACGAAGGACTGTGGACGGCACTGCCGGAATACCCGGCGGATATGTGGGCGGCGGTGGCGTATCTGGGCGTGTTCGGCACCGTGCTGGGCTTCACCTGGTTTTATGAAGCCGTGAAGGAAATAGGAGCCGGGCGGGCAGGGGTGTTCATCAACTTCGTGCCGCTGACGGCCATCGTGTGTGCCTGGGCCATGCTGGGCGAGGCGCTGCCCGTGTCGCTGCTGCTGGGGGCCGCGCTGGTGACGTGCGGGGTGTTCATTACGAACAGGGCGTAGCGGTTGGGGTGGGTTGTGCCCTGGTGGGTACGGTTTCTACGGAGACACGCCAGCCCTGTTGATTGCCCTCGGTTTCGTTATGCCTCCGGCGGGAGGTAGGCTGTCGCCCTGGTGGGTGCGGTTTCTACGGAGACACGCCAGCCCTGTTGATTGCCCCCGGTTTCGTTATGTCTCCGACGGGCGGTGGGGTAGCACCTTGGTGAGTGCGGCCTCTACGTAGGCACGCCAGCCCTTTTGATTGCCCTCGGTTTCGTTATGTCTCCGACGGGCAAGGGGCCGCTTAGCGGCGGCCCCTTGCATCCCCGCGCTCCAGGGGGGCTTCGCCACCCCTGGACCCCCAGCTTGTCTTGCGCGGCGTCCCTTCGGCGGCAGCTTCCCTCCGGCGCAAGACGCCTCCGGGTGATCTGCCGCCGGTGCCGCCAATGCGCACGAATCTCCCGACGCCTTTATGAGGCCTGGGTGCCTTTCTCCATACCCATCCCGCACCGCATTCCTTTCACCGCCAGCTTCCCGTCGGCGCCGGGCGCCTTCGGGCGATCTGGCGACGGGAATGCGATGTGCGCGAAGCTCTCATCCCTCACATGACACATGGGCGCCCTACCCCCCACATCATCCATCGCGTTCTCGTCGCTACGATGCAAGGGCGCCTTTGGCCACTGTTTACCTGCGACGTGCATTTGCGACGCAGTAACGTCCCTTTGTTGACACGTATCGCCACGCCAGGATTGTATCCGGAAATCGTAAAGGGTAATCAACAGGGCAGGACTGTCTTCGTAGATGCCGTGTCCAGCGGCGCGCGACACATCTTCGCCCCTCGCCGAGGGCACATTGAAGCCGAGCAATATCAGGCAGGTGGGGCTATTTCCATAGAGGCAGCACCCATCAAGGCACTCCCTCCCCCCCCCACACCCCGCCCCGCAGCTACAACAAACACACATCCTCGCCGCAGCAGCGCTTCAGAAACGCCGTGTACGCACCCAGTATGCGCCGCTCGCCTGCCGCACGTTCCGGCGTCAGCGGCGGGCACGGATGCTCTGCCGCCAGCCGCCGCAGATCATCACGTTTCGGCAACGCCCGCATGCCCTCGCCCAGCACCACGCCGTTCACGGCAGCGACAAGCAGGGCATCGCGCGTGTCAGTCACGGCCACCAGCGGCGCGGGGCCGCCGGGAAACAGCCGGGCCGCCGCCACGCTTTCGCGGACATAGGTGCCGGGCGCGCCGGGGCAGAACAGCACGATGCACAGCGGTGTGCCGTCGTCGTCGCGCAGGGTCAGATCCACCACGCGGCAGCCTTCGTCGGGGTCGGCGGCACCTTCGGGGATGCGAAGGGCTTCAGGGGAAGGAGAAGAAGGAGAAACAGAAGGAGCATCGACCTGGGCAGCCGCTTGCGGCTCAGCCCCGCCATGCGGGTATGCGGGGGCTTGCCCGCCCGCGGCGTCAGGCGCGTCAAACCGCACCCGCACGCGCGGCTCCACCAACCCGCGCGGGTGACCCAGTTCTTCCACCAGCAATCGCGCCAGCGCCTGCCGCAGGTCCTCGTAGGTGGTGTGGTCCACGTCCTGCCCGGTCAGATAATCGCGCAGGGTGGCCCCAAGGCTGACTTCATGCATGCGGCCCTCCGGCAAGACCACCCCCGCTTGCGGGCGGCTTGCTCCGGAATTCACGAGCACCGCTCTCACCATGCCCAATGGGCCATTGCCACCAGGCTTTCGTCAATTGCCCTTCGGCACACAACCTGCGTCAGTTGGCCTTCAGCAGGGCGCGCGCCACGGCCTCGTCGTACAGCTTCAGGGGGTCGGTCTCTCGCCCCATGTCGCGGTACATCCCTGCGGCATGGCGGATGATTTCCAGCGGCACCCATTCGTGGCGTTCCCACACTTCGGGCCGGTCGGCCCGCCACAGGCGGAATTCCACGCTGTCGCCGCGCGAGCGCACGTACACGCGGGTGCGTTTGTCGTTGGGGTCAGGGTAGTAGTAAAGGCCAAGATCGTCCTGCATGGGCACTCCTGAACACATGAAAAGCGTATAAACCCGCGCGCCATGCCGACAGGCCGAACAGGGCCAGACAGGAGCGGGACAGGGCCGGGCGCTCGCCACGGCAGGCGCGGGCATACGGTCAATGCCCTATCCCGCCGATGCGCGCAAGCTGTTGTCATTCCCCGGGGGGTGGGCTACAAGCAAGGGAGTGTCGCCTGCCCCCTGCATGGCGGCGCCAGGACGTCCGACGGGGAGACTGCCACGCCCCGTCCCCGCGCGAAAGCGCGGCGGGCGCCGGACAGGACAATGGCTTCACGGCGCTACCGACACGCCGCGCCAGGTTCTTTTCGGCAATCCCGACAAGATGTTGCACGCGTCCCCGCCGCCCGGCGGGGTGTTGCGGCGGCTCGTGTCGGGGCTTGACAACGCGCCGGAATCCTTTTAGGAATGGCGTTACTTTGTCCAAAAAATCACGAGTTTTCCGGGCGCAAGGGCCGCGCCGACCAAAGCCCTTACTTCCGGAAGACGCCGTCCTGTTGCGCCCCAGGGGCGATGGGCGTGTCTGTTGAGAGTCCAGAACTTCAACAAACCAATGTGGAGGTAAGGCAATGGCGAAACATGCAACCCCCAAGTTGGACCAGCTCGAATCCGGGCCTTGGCCCAGCTTCGTGTCCGACATCAAGCAGGAAGCTGCTTACCGGGCTGCCAACCCCAAGGGTCTGGACTACCAGATCCCCGTGGACTGCCCCGAAGACCTGCTTGGCGTTCTCGAGCTGTCCTACAACGAGGGTGAAACCCACTGGAAGCACGGCGGCATCGTCGGCGTGTTCGGTTACGGCGGCGGCGTCATCGGCCGTTACTGTGACCAGCCCGAACAGTTCCCCGGCGTGGCGCACTTCCACACCGTGCGCGTGAACCAGCCCGCGGCGAAGTACTACAACACCGACTACCTGCGCCAGCTCTGCGACCTGTGGGACCTGCGCGGCTCCGGTCTGACCAACATGCACGGCTCCACCGGCGACATCGTGCTTCTTGGCACCCAGACCCCGCAGCTTGAAGAACTGTTCTTCGAACTGACCCACAAGATGAACACCGACCTCGGTGGCTCGGGCTCGAACCTGCGTACGCCCGAATCCTGCCTTGGCATGTCGCGCTGCGAATACGCCTGCTACGACACCCAGGCCTGCTGCTACGCCCTGACCATGGAATACCAGGACGAACTGCACCGCCCGGCGTTCCCCTACAAGTTCAAGTTCAAGTTCGACGGCTGCCCCAACGGCTGCGTCGCCTCCATCGCCCGCTCCGACTTCTCGGTCATCGGCACCTGGAAGGACGACATCAAGATCGACCAGGCCGCCGTCAAGGCCTACGTCGGTGGCGAACTGAAGCCCAACGCCGGCGCCCACTCGGGCCGCGACTGGGGCAAGTTCGACATCGTGGCCGAAGTGGTGGAACGCTGCCCCTCCAAGTGCATCTCCTGGAACGGCTCCGCCCTGTCCATCAAGACCAGCGAGTGCGTGCGCTGCATGCACTGCATCAACACCATGCCCCGCGCCCTGCGTATCGGTGACGAACGCGGCGCGTCCATCCTGGTCGGCGCCAAGGCGCCCGTCCTCGACGGCGCCCAGATGGGTTCGCTGCTGGTTCCCTTCGTGGAAGCCACCGATCCCTTCGACGAAATCAAGGAAGTCGTCGAAAAGATCTGGGACTGGTGGATGGAAGAAGGCAAGAACCGCGAGCGTCTGGGCGAGACCATCAAGCGTCTCAGCTTCCAGAAGCTGCTCGAGGTGACCGAGATCGCGCCCGTGGCGCAGCACGTGAAGGAGCCCCGCTCCAACCCGTACATCTTCTTCAAGGAAGAAGAAGTGCCCGGCGGCTGGGATCGCGACATCACGGAATACCGCAAGAGACACCAGAGATAAGAAGAGGGGTAGCACATCATGGCATTCATCTCTTCCGGGTACAATCCCGAAAAGCCGATGGCGAACCGTATCACGGACATCGGCCCCCGCAAGCACGATTCCTTCTTCCCCCCGTTCATCGCCAAGAACTTCGGGAAGTGGCTGTACCATGAAATCCTGGAACCCGGCGTGCTCATGCACGTCGCCGAATCCGGCGACAAGGTGTACACCGTACGCATCGGCGCTGCCCGTCTGATGTCGATCACCCACATCCGCGAGATGTGCGACATCGCCGACAAGCACTGCGGCGGCTTCCTGCGCTTCACCACCCGCAACAACGTCGAGTTCATGGTCGACACCGAAGCGGGCCTGAAGGCGCTGAAGGAAGACCTGTCCTCGCGCAAGTTCGCTGGCGGCTCCTACAAGTTCCCCATCGGCGGCACTGGCGCTGGCGTGTCGAACATCGTTCACACCCAGGGCTGGGTCCACTGCCACACCCCCGCCACCGACGCTTCCGGCCCGGTCAAGGCGATCATGGATGAAGTCTTCACCGACTTCCAGTCCATGCGTCTGCCCGCCCCGGTCCGCATCTCGCTGGCCTGCTGCATCAACATGTGCGGCGCGGTGCATTGCTCCGACATCGGCGTGGTGGGCATCCACCGCAAGCCCCCGATGATCGACCACGAATGGACCGACCAGCTGTGCGAAATCCCGCTGGCCGTCTCCGCCTGCCCCACTGCCGCCGTGCGTCCCACCAAGATGGAAATCGGCGACAAGAAGCTGAACTCCATCGCCATCAAGAACGACCGCTGCATGTACTGCGGCAACTGCTACACCATGTGCCCCGCCCTGCCGATCTCTGACGGCGAAGGCGACGGTGTCGTGATCATGGTGGGCGGCAAGGTTTCCAACCGCATCTCCATGCCCAAGTTCTCGAAGGTCGTCGTGGCCTACATCCCGAACGAAATGCCGCGCTGGCCCTCGCTCACCGCGAAGATCAAGCACATCATCGAGGTGTACGCCGCCAACGCGAACAAGTACGAACGTCTGGGCGAATGGGCCGAGCGCATCGGTTGGGAAAGCTTCTTCAAGCTGACCGGCCTTGAGTTCACCCACCACCTCATCGACGACTTCCGCGATCCGGCCTACTACACCTGGCGTCAGAGCACCCAGTTCAAGTTCTAAGCCGGAAGGCAACCACATTCCGGGGGCGGGTTTGCCGCCCCCGGATAACCAAAGGGGCTATCCATGGAAGAAGCCAAGAACAAGGTCGTGGAATTCCTGCAGTCCAAGGCCGGCTCGAAGAGCAAGTTCTACTTCAACGACTTTCTCGACCTGTTCCCCGACAAGGGCCCGCGCGACGTGAAGAAGATCCTCACCGCGCTGGTGAACGCCGAAGTTCTGGAATACTGGTCCTCCGGCAGCACCACCATGTACGGCCTCAAGGGCGCCGGCAAGCAGGCCGGGGCCGAGGGCGAATAGTAGTTCTCCACGCCGGGGAACTGATTTTCCGAAAAGGCGTATGGACTGCAAGGTTCATACGCTCTTTTCATATGCGCGCCCGCATGCATGCGGGCGCAAACGTCACCCCGCACACCGACCGGACATTCCGGCCCCCCACTGCATGAATCTTCCGCGCATCGTCATTGCCGGTCTTTCCGGCGGCTCCGGCAAGACCCTGGTATCCCTTGGCGTCGTGCGCGCCCTTGCGCGCTCCGGCCTTGCGGTAAAGCCCTGCAAGAAAGGGCCGGACTATATCGATGCCTGGTGGCTGGCGCTGGCTGCGGGCCATCCCGCCACCAACCTGGACCCCTACTTTCTTGATGCGGACATGCTGCGGTCACTGTTCTGGACGCAATGCGGGCTGGCCAGCCCGGCCGCTGCGCCGGGCAACCTCCCCCATGCAACGCCCTCCCTTTCCGCCAACCCGCCCGGCCCCTATGACCTCGCCGTCATAGAGGGCAACCGGGGCCTGTTCGACGGGCGGGACCTTTCCGGCTCCTGCTCCACGGCGGAACTGGCGCGCATTCTCGGCGCGCCAGTGGTGGTGGTCATGGACTGCACCAAGATGACCCGCACGGCGGCGGCCATCGTATCCGGCTTGCGCCACTTCGAGCAGGGGGTCCACATTGCCGGGGTCATCCTGAACCGCACGGCGGGTCCGCGCCACCGCTCGGTGCTGCGCGAAACCATAGAACATTACACTGACGTGCCGGTGCTGGGCGTACTGCCCAAGATCGCGGACAACCCCATTCCGGAGCGGCACATGGGCCTTGTCTCCGGCATGGAACACGAGGAATGCGTGGCCGGGCTGGACAGGGTGGCGGACATCATGGCCGACCACGTGGACCTGCACCGCCTGCGCCAGGTGGCAGCCGCCGCGCCCGCCCAGCGGGGACCGGTGGCCGACCTGTGGTCACGGCTGCCCGTTGCGGAGCGCAACGCCTCTGCCCACTCCGACGGAAACGATACCGGACAGGACGCCCCCCCCCCCGCCCGCCCCCGCATCGGCTATGTGCATGATGCGGCCCTGTGGTTCTACTACGAAGAAAACCTGCTGGCCCTGCGCCACGCCGGGGCCGATCTGGTGCGCCTTTCCCTGCTGGACGATGCGGAATGGCCGCAACTGGACGGGTTGTACCTGGGCGGCGGCTTTCCGGAAAACCTGGCTGCCCGGCTGTCCGCCAACCGCGCGGCCCTTGACCGGCTGCGCGCCCTGTCCGAATCGGGGCTGCCCATCTATGCCGAATGCGGCGGCTTCATGGTGCTTGGCCGGTCCATTGTCATGCAGGGCACCGAACACCCCATGGCGGGCATTTTCCCCGTGCGCACCGTCTTCCACCAAAAACCACAGGGCCTTGGCTATGTGGATGCCGCTGCCGTCCTGGGCAACCCCTTTCACCCGACGGGGGTGCAATTTCGCGGGCACGAATTCCACTATTCGCGCTGCGAACCTTGCGACACGGCGTCCGACACGCCCTGCGCCTTGCGCCTGACGGCCCAGTCCGGCCATGTAACCGGCATGGGCGATGGCCGCGACGGCCTGCTGCTTCGCAACACCCTGGCCGCGTACACCCACATCTTCGCGCCTGCCGTGCCCCACTGGGCCCCCGCCATGGTGCGGGCTGCGTGCGACTTCCGCACCAGCCAGACTGCCGCGCCAGACGGCATCTAGCCCCCCCCCCCGCGCGCTCACCAGGCGCCAGTCGCCCTGCCCCCCCTCCCGGCCTCTTTCCGGGAACAGGCCCCAATGCGCGCCATGCAGCCGTGCATGGTCGTGGGTTCGTTCCGCCTTCAGCTTCGCAGGCGAATCATCTGCACGCTCTTCACCAGCGCAGAGGACAGGATACACATCCTCGAAAGCCCCCGGGCCTCATAAATCCTTTGTCGACTCGGACGCATCCCCGCAACCGCGCCCGCAGCGACCATCGGCCCCGCTCAGCATGCCGCATGCCTTCATCACCCATGAGGAACAGCACATCTTGTTGACGGACCGGCCTGACAGCAGTACGGAACCTTCGCACCACATGCCGGATGCCTTCTGCGCGACGTAGTTGCCCGTTTTCCTGCGCCAGTTGCGCCGCATCACCCTGCCTGTTCCGACCACTACCCCACATCCGACGCGCGACAGAGCGCGCCCCGTACAGGAGCCTTCCATGTCCCTTTCGCTTTGCAACGTCCTCACGCGGCGCACCGCCAGCATGTTTCCTGGCGGGCTGCTGCTCCTTGCCCTGCTGCTGGCAGCGCCTGCTGCGCATGCCGCCGACAACGATTTCGACGTCACCGTCACCGGGCGCGCCATTGGCGAGGCCGACGTGGACAGCGGCGGCGCGGTTTCCGTCACCGAAACCGGGGCCACCCTGCGCTATCGCTGGTTCAGCATCGACTACCTGAACCGCGGCTACGACTGGTCGGACACCGCCGGGCACTCTCTGTCTCACGGCTCCGATCCGTGGGAACAACTGCACCTGCTGCGCCTGCGCGCCGATATCGCAGAGCAGTTGGGCTTCGGCGGGCTGGGCTGGTTTGCCGGTGCGGGCCTGACCGCCGGGTGGGAAGAGGAAATGGACGACGCCTGGGGCGTTTCCGGGTCTGCCGGACTCACCTGGGCCCTGGGCGGGGTTCGCCTGCGCGGCGGCGTGGCAGCGTCGCTCCACCCGGTGGGCACGCGGCTCCTGCCCCTGGCCGCCGCAGACTGGGGCAACCTGCGCGACATGGGCTTTTCCGCCACGGTGGGCATTCCCGAAACCATGCTGCGTTACCGGACATCCGACCTGCTGTCCTTCCGCGCGGGCGGCCGGTTGCAAGACGACACGTACCGGTTGGCAAACGACAGCCCCGTCGAACGTGAAGGGTACATGAAAAGCTCATCGCTGACCCTTGGCGGATACATCGACGTCACCCCGCTGGACGACCTTACCCTGACGCTGGGCGCGGAATACCTGACCCGCCGCGAGATGACGGTGTACGACAGCGACGGCGACAAGAAGGATACCTACGACGTGGACGACGCCCCCGCGCTGTTCATGCGCCTGCACTACGGCTTCTAGCCGACCGCCGGACACCCGCGGCCCCGTCGGCGTCCCCACCGCATGGGGCCGCACGGGGCCGCTAACCGGGCAACGCCCTGAATGCCGTGGAATTCCGTGGACTCTGCCGCGCGCGACGAACAGCCCGCAGACCTCCGGTTGCTGATCTGCAAACCAACCTGCACACCCTGCATACCCTGCACCTGCCGCGCAGCGCCTGCCGGGTTGACGCGCGCTGATCCGGTTTCGCTCGTCCAACGCGAGTTGTCCCCTCATACCGACCATGCTACGCAGGGTGACCAGCAAGAGGTCACGTATGCCCCCTGATTCACTGTCCCCCGCCGCTCACCCGTTGCGCCCGCTGCGTGACGGCCTGGCCGCGCTCGTCATACTGGCGCGTTCGCCCCGTCACGCCATAGCCGTGGCCTGCGTGCTGGCGGGCATGCTGCTGGCGCTGTATCCGCCGGCATCACTGCCGCCGCAGGCCGCCCGACCAGCCGGACTTGCGGTCGGGGCCATCGGGCTGTGGGTTACCGCCGCGATTCCCGAATACCTCACGGCGCTGCTGTTCTTCCTGCTGGCCATCCTGCTGGGTGCGGCCCCTGCCGCCACAGTGTTCTCCGGGTTTCATTCCGCCACCTTCTGGCTGGTGTTCGGCGGGCTGTGCATGGGCGCGGCCATGCACCACACCGGCCTTGGCGCGCGCATTGCGCGGGGGCTGCTGGCGCGCACCGGGTCTGGCTATACCGCGCTGGTCTGGGGATTGGTTCTGGCGGGCGTGCTGCTGTCGTTCATCATGCCCTCGTCCATGGGACGCATCGCGCTGCTGCTGCCCCTGTCCATGTCGCTGGCAGAGGCGGCAGGGTACGGAACGGGCACGACGCAGCGGACCGGCATCGTGCTGGCCGCCCTGTTCGGCGCCCTGCAACCGGCCTTTGCCATCCTGCCCGCCAACGTGCCCAACATGATTCTGGCGGGCAGTGCGGAAAACCTGTTCGGGCATACCCTGACCTACGGGCGCTACCTGCTGCTGCACTTTCCCGTGCTCGGCCTGCTGAAGACCGCACTGATCGGGGTGACCGTGCTGTGGCTGTATCCGGCACGTGAACCAACCCTGGCTTTGGGGCAGGACACGGACCGCCGGGCAGACCACGTTGACGCGGCGGCACCCATGGCCGACACCGCCCCGTCGTCATCCCCCGCCAGCCCGGCGGAACGGCGGCTGATGGTGGTGCTGGCCGTTGCCGTGGGGCTGTGGGCCACGGACTTCCTGCACCACGTCTCGCCCGCGTGGATCAGCCTGGGCGCCGCCGTGCTTTGCCTGTGGCCGCCGTTGGGTCTCACGGGTCGCCAGACCCTGAGCCGGGACGTGAACATGGGACCGCTGCTGTTCGTGGCAGGCATCATGGGGCTGGGCGCCATGGTGGCGACAACGGGCCTTGGGCACCTGCTGGTGCGTGCCATGCTGGACGCACTGCCGCTAGCGCATGGGGAGACGGCGCGCAATTTCGCCGTTCTGACGGGGTATGCGATGGTCACCGGGCTGCTGACCACCCTGCCGGGCATTCCCGCCGTACTCACCCCGCTGGCGGGGGATTTGGCAGCCGCATCCGGCCTTGGGCTGGAGGCCGTGCTGATGACCCAGATAGTGGCCGTATCATCCATGTTTCTGCCCTACCAATCGCCCCCGCTGGTGGTGGCCATGCAACTGGGCAACGTGCCCTCCGGACACATGACCCGGCTGTGCCTGCTGCTGGCCGCCGTCAACGTGGCCGTGCTGCTGCCGCTGGACTACCTGTGGTGGCGGTGGCTGGGCGTGATCTGAACGGAACGTGAGGCCAGGCGTACTCCGCGGAATACCGGGGCTGCGTCAACGGACGAGGGCCGCGCCGCACCGCGTAACAACCGCACGGCCACACTCCCGGTGTCGCCCCCACCTCATGCACCCTGCGGCTTTCGCCCCCGGTCTCCGTTCGCCCTGCGCCTCCATCGCCCCTCTCTTGCTCCCGTTACGCCCGAAAAAACACCGACGCCGCCCCCACAGCCGGGGAGCGGCGTCGAAAACCCTAGCGGCCAAAGGCCGGGCAGGTGCGCGCGGTCGCGCTATTCGTCGTTCAGTTCAGCGCGGAACTTACGCGACAGGCGAAATACCACAACCTTGCGCGGGGGCAGGGTGATGGTTTCGTCGGTCTGCGGGTTGCGCCCCTTGCGGGCCTTCTTGTCATAGGCCTCGAACTTGCCGAATCCGCTTATGAGCAGGGCATGATCCTTCTTGATCGCCTGCTTCATGATGCCGAGAAGCGACTCGACAACGCCTTTCACTTCGGCGCGGTTCCTGTCGGTCTTTTCATAGATGGCATCGACGATTTCCGCCTTGGTCAGGGTCTTGCCGCTCATACTGTCCTCCGGGCCGGTGCTTCCGGCTACTCCATGCGTTCCCTGATGGCCTTCGCAAGCGCCTGCATCTCGTCGATGCTGCCGTACTGCCCCTGCGGCCACAACTCGTGGCCGTCGCCGGGAAAGCGGGGCACCAGATGCCAGTGGACGTGGAACACAACCTGTCCCGCCGCCGCGAAGTTGTTCTGGAATATGTTCAGCCCTTCCGCTCCTGTGGTCTCCATGATGGCGCGGCCAACGCGCTGCTGGGCGGCGATGATGTGCTCGCCGAGCCGCGCGGGCATGTCGAGCACCGTGCGGTGATGTTCCCTGGGAACAACCAGCGCATGGCCCCGGTTGACGGGCCCTATGTCCAGAAAGGAAAGCACGTGCTCGTCGGCGTAGAGTTGCGCGCAGGGAATTTCGCCACGCACTATCCTGCAGAAAATGCAATCAGACTGGGACATGGATTCTCCGTCACATGGAACACTTTGAAATCATTCGCTCACGCGTGTCGGCGCAAAGCGGCGGGCATGTAACTAGTTATATACACAGTCAAAGCCGCAACCGCAAGTAAAATCTTGCAAGATTATGCCGGGTTGCCACGCCTTGCGGCACAAGGGCTTCCGTGCCATCGTCCCTGACGGAAGGGGCTGCGGACATGGCTCCAACCCCCCTTCGGCAAAGGGGTATGCCGCTGTCTGCCCTTCTCGCGCCTGTTTGCGGCCCGGCAAATGGAGAAGGCCCAATGCCCGAACGGGGCACATTGCCACTCCGAAAGCGGTCAACTTCGTCTCGATAGTAACACATCAGCAACACAAGGCAATCATGTCGGCGTTGATTTTTCCGGTCCCCGAACCCGTTTGCGGCGGACGCGGGGCTGCCCGCGCCACGTCGGACGCAACGGCCCCCAGGCAGAGTGCGGCGTGCGGACCTGCGGCCCCCCCACTGCCCACGGCACACCGCAGACCGCGCATCCTGCCGGTTTTTCTACCCTTTGCCGGATGCCCCACCCGTTGCGTGTTCTGCGCGCAGGATGTGCAAACCGGCCAGCGTAGCGGGACCGACACAGTGGCCCATGCCCTGAGCCTGGCCGAAGCGCGGCTGGAACACGAGGCACGCCAGATCGACGCTGGACGCTGCCCCGACGGCGCACGGCAATCCGACGCAACGCCGGTTCGCGGCACAAGGCACGGCGCAACCGCCGACAGTCCCCCTACCCCGTTGGAAATCGCCTTTTACGGCGGCACATTCACCCTGCTGCCGGAAGAACAACGCGCCGCCTGCCTGGACCTTGCCCGCCGCTGGCGGGAACGCGGGGTGATCTGCCGGGTGCGCTGCTCCACCCGGCCAGACGCGGTGACGGAAGGCAGCCTTGCCGACCTGCGCGCGGCTGGCATGGATTGCGTGGAATTGGGAATACAGAGCTTTGACGATGCCGCACTGGCCGCCGCCAGCCGAGGCTACGCCGGGGCGGTGGCCCGCGCCGCATGCGCCATGGTGGCCGGGGCCGGGCTGGAACTGGGAGTGCAGCTGATGCCCGGCATGCCGGGGGTGACGCCGGAAGTGTTCCGGGCCGACGTGCGCACCGCCCTGCTGCCGGAAACCGAGGGGGCCAGCCCTCTGGCTTCCTTCCTGCGCTTCTATCCCTGCCTTGTGCTGCGCGGCACGCCGCTGGCCCAACGCTGGCAGGCCGGACACTATGCCCCGTGGCCGCTGGACAACACCGTGGACGCGCTGGCCGACGGCCTGCTGGCCGCGTGGGCGCGCGGAGTGGCCGTGGTGCGCATGGGCCTTTCGCCGGAAGACGGGCTGGACGACGCGGTGCTGGCCGGGCCGGTGCATCCGGCACTGGGGCAACTGGTCAAGGCAGAGGCCCTGCGCCGTCACGTGGCCGCACATCTCACTCGATTGCCGGGGCCGCCCGTGCGCCTGGGGGTGCCGCGCCGCCTGCGCGGCCTGCTGTGGGGGCATGCCAACGGACTGGTGGACGCCTACGCGGCCATGGGCATCACCCGCGCCATGGTCCACTGGCGCGACGACGATACGTTCACGCTGGAATGACGGCGGCGACCACCCCGCACTCCGGGACGACCGCCGCCGCAAAACCATTGTTTGCCCAGCCGTTCACCAGCGGATGGGATGTTCTCCCCGTTCCGTCAGCCACGCGTTGACCCGCGAGAAGTGCGCGCATCCGAAAAACCCGCGCGAGGCCGAGAGCGGCGAGGGATGCGCCGCCGTCAGCACCAGGTGCGCCGGATGGGTCACCAGCCCGGCAAACCCGTGCGCAGGCCTGCCCCACAAAAGAAAGGCGCACGGCTGCGAACGCGCACCCAGCGCGGCCACGATGCCCCGCGTCACCGCCTCCCACCCCAGTCCTGCATGACTGTTGGGCTGGCCATCCTCCACGGTGAGCACCGTGTTCAGCAGCAGCACGCCCTGCGCGGCCCAGCGCGTCAGATTGCCGGAAGGAACGGCGGAGACTGGCGGGGCGCTGCGAAAAGGCGTCAGCAACTGCGCGGCGTTCGGATTGCCGCCAGTCGTGCCGCCAGCCCTGCCGCCAGTCGTCCCCGGCGCAGCACCTGCCTGTTCGCCGCAATCGGCGGCCACTTCCTTGAAGATGTTGCGGAGCGAACGCGGCAAGGGCACCCCGTCGGCAACGGAAAAGGCCAGACCGTGGGCCTGCCCCGGCCCGTGGTAGGGGTCCTGCCCCAGAATGACCACCCGCACCGCGTCCCACGGCGTGGCGCACAGCGCCCGGAACACGTCGGCGCGTGCCGGGTAGATGGTGCGCCCCTGCGCGCGGAGCGTTTCGGCCAGCGCCAGCGCTTCCAGATGTTTTCCGGCAGCCAGTTCCGCCACGCGCTCCACCCAGCCGGTGCCTGCCAGCGGGTCCGGACCGGCCAGCACGGCGGGATCGGGCACAGCCAATCTGGCGGCAGTGGACCCAGCCGACCCGTCGGCAGTGGAAATGACAGATGCGCGAGGCGATGCAACACGTGCGGACGCGCCCTGCGCGGGAGCAGGAACAACGCCAGACGCCGTGTCAGGCGCGACCGCCCCTTCCGTCTTGCGCGGCCTGCCGCGCCGCCGGGGGAGTGGCTGCGGCTGGTCGCCGTGGGCGAGTGCGGATGCCGCGTCGGGCGCTGACGCGACGCTGGCCGCAGCCGCCTGCGCGGCTCCAGCGTCCCGCGCATCCCCCGTTTCTCCGGTCCCGCGCACCGGGCCGTCCACCAGTATCCTGCGCCGAGCCATCTACAGTGCCGCCACCCAGTGCTGGATACGGTCGAAGGCCTCGGTCAGTTCCGCCTCGTCCATGCCGAAGGACAGCCTCAGGTGGCGTTCGCCCGTGGGGCCGAACGAGCCGCCAGGCACGGTGATGACCCGCGCCTCTTCCAGCATGCGCCGGGCCACGGCCATGGAGTCGGCGTCGGTGAAGGTATAGCGGGCCATGGCGTAGAACGCGCCGCGCGGCGGCACGTAGGTGAAGTGCGGGGCCAGCGCGTCCAGCCTGCGGCAGGTCAGGTCGCGCCGGGCGGTCAGGGCCGTGCGCATGGCGTCCACGCAATCCTGCGGGCCGGTCAGCGCGGCAAGGGCCGCGTGTTGCGACACCGTGGGCGCGCATACCGCCGTGGCGTCGTGTACCTTCAGCAGTTCCGCCATCCACGCGGCGTCGGCGGCCACGTAGCCCACGCGCCACCCGGTCAGGGCGTACTTTTTGGAAAAGGAATTCACGGTAATCACGTGGCGGCGCAGTTCCGGCTGGCCGACAGGCGAGAAACGGGGCGAAAAGCGGGGCGAGAAGCGGGATGCGCCGGGCTGTTCGCCGTACACCATGTAGTCGTAGGTGTCGTCCACGATCAGCACCAGATCGCGCTCAAGCGCCAGATCGCACAGGGCGCGCACGTCGGCGTCGTCATACACCCCGCCGGTGGGGTTGCCGGGGCTGCACACGATGATGGCCCGCGTGCGCGGGGTGACGGCGGCGCGCACCGCGTCCACGTCCAGCCCCCAGTCCGCCGCACGCAGCGGCACATGCACGGGCACGCCCTCTGCCATCAGCACCTGCTCGGCATGCGAGGCGTAGCCCGGCGAGGGAATGATGACCTCGTCGCCGCGCTCCACCACGGTGAGCATGATCATCACCAACGCTTCCATGGCCCCCACGGTGACGCCGATTTCCGTCTCCGGGTCGAAACTCGCGCCCTTGCGGGCCAGGATGTCCGCCGCGATGGCCTCGCGCAGGGCGGGCATGCCGGGTTGCAGGCTGTAGCGCCCGGCTGTGGGGTCGTCGCGCAGGGCGCGGCACACGGCCTCCACGATGTGGTCCGGCGTGCGGAATGAGGGCACGCCCTGCCCCAGCGACACGCAGCCGCCCACCTTGGCGGCCAGCATGGGCATGAGCTTGGTGGCGGAAATGCGAATGTTGCGCACGCGCTCGGCAACGCGCAGGGAAGTTTCCGAAGGGGTGGTGGCGGACATGATTCGGCTCCGGTGGAAGGCGAAATTGGGCGGACGTGACGAAATGGCCACGCAGGGGCAAGCTCCGCACTGCGCGCGGGCGCCCGATGGCGCGATGCGGCGGCCAGCCTTGGGCTATACCCGCCTGCGCCGTGCTCCGCAACGCGCAGGGACGGAGGGACCGCGCCACGGGGACGCGTCAGAAAGCACCTGCGGTTGCATTCACCGCGCTCTTGTCCTGCCTCGCGCCCTTGCATCGCCCCGCGCCCGGTGGCACCCTGAGGACACGGCAGCATGAACGGATGCAGCCCGTCTGCCAGCCCGCCGCCACCCCGCGAGGTCCGCATGAAGTACACCTGCACCATCGAACACCTGCCCGGTTCACGCCCGCTGGAAACGCCGCCCCGCCCGCCACGCCATGTGGCCGGACACGGGGCCGGATACGCCACTGGATTCGGCATGGACGCCGCCCCGGACACCGGCAGATACGACGACTACGGCCAGCCGCCCGTGCCCGCGTCCGGCCTGCCCCTGCCGGTGCGTGACCGCATCGTGCTGGATGCAGCCCCCGGCGAGGTACCGTGGCATATCGCCCTGAAGTTTCTGGGGTACCTGCTGTACCGGGAATGGGAACCGCGCGTGGAAGAAGGCGTGGGCTGGCACTACAAGCCGGACCTGGTCTCGCTGGACGCTGCGGGAAACATCCGGCTGTGGCTGGACTGCGGGAACATCGCGGCGCGCAAGACCGACCGGGTGGCGGCCAAGCTGGGCGAGGACACGCCCTTCCGCATCCTGCGCCGGACGGAAAAGGACGCCCGGCAACTGGCGGCCACGCTGGCGGGCAAGGTGCGCCACCCGCAGCGGGTGCGACTGATCGCGTTTGACGCGGGGTTCGTGGACGCCATCGCGGCGGGGCTGGACAGCACCAACCGCATCAAGGCTCTGCGGGGGGCCGACCGGCTGGACCTGACCTTCGAGACGCGGCAGGACCGGGCGGAACTGCACAGCCGACTGCATGTGCTGGAATTGGAAAAGTAGCCGTTGCGTCCTGCTCCCGCTGCTCAGCAGCCCAGCCCGATCCGCCATCGGCGCACTTACCCACATAAGAATATAGTTTTCAGCACATTACCCGCCTTCTACACAACATCTCGCGCTTCCCCTCTCTCGCCGCGTAACGCATTGGACAATACGTCACTTTTCCCATTCAGAATCTGAGATCCATGAGATATAAATACTTACAAAATATCGTCGACAGACGTTCCAAGCGTTATATCTAACAATACAGAATCATCATAAATCATCAATCCCGAATGCGCGCATAGTACAATATGCGCGCATATTTTTTTTGAATATTATCAACAAAATATTTTCATGCACATGAAATATGTATCATAAAAAAAATGTAACTACTTCACCAGAACACAAATTTGAAATGCAAGCGCATACAGTTGACACTTTACACGGAACAACGTCATAGCTACACACGTTTGCGCTCACTTACATGGCAAGCGTGTCATTCCGCTCAGGAACAGCACTCACATCGACAATCGCCGTGCAACGAATGCTGCCCATCTCTGCATCCTGATGGAGCAGCCTCACGACAAAGGGAGGATTCATGCGCAGATATCTGGGCCTTCTCGCTGTACTCTTCGCGCTCACCCTGAACGGGTGCTCCTGGCACAGCATGGGAGACAAGAAAGTCTCCTTCGAACCGGGGTACGCCAACGCCCCCCTGGACAGAGACAAGGCACTGTACATCGCGGTCACGTCCCCGTTTCCGACAGATGCCCAAGCGACACCAGACTTCATATCGCTGCAATTCAGCAAATACATTCGCCCTGCCGTGCGCTCCTGCATACCCGGTGGTCTGTCCTCAAATGCGGATGAAGCCATGCAGACGACAAAAGCGCAAGGCGGTGACTACCTTGTGACACTGAACGTGACCCGTTGGAAATCGCAAAGCATTTCAAATCCTGCACACGAAGTGTCTATAGATGTCACCGTGCTGGATACAGCAACAGGAGCAACGCTCAACAAGGCCAAAATCGAGGCTACATGCTACGCCATGTTGATGGGCCTTGAATTCTCACCCCGGGAATGTGTGCGACCACAGATTGACGCGTGGGCACAACAAACCTTTGGAACAGACAGCACATCAGCTCCCCAACAGGACAGAGGCACTTTCAATTAAATAGGGACATACGGGAGAGACACCATGAAACGCCTGCACCTTGCTCTGCTCATTATAATGAGCGTGACCCTTTGCGCCTGCTCCATGCGCGTAGGGCACACCTCGTACCAGGTGATCCCGCTCAAGGACGCCAAACTTCTGGATGGCAGCAAAAACCTGTACATCGCCATGCCTGCCGACTTCCAACAGAACGGTTCCGCGCAGAAGGACTCCGGTCTGAAGACGCAGCAGGCGTTGCTGAAGGCCATGGAAACGCTGCCGGGTGCAAAGGTACCCGCCGATGCACCGCAAGACGTGCCCAGCGCCATGACGGCTTCCCGCCAGACCGAATGCGCGCTGCTCGTTGAGGTGCGCATCGTGGACTGGCGTGACCCGCCCGCAAGTTTCCAACTGCACTCCGACAGAGGAGAAGTGGTGCTGTCTGTCCATGATGTGGAAACGGGCGTTCTTTTGCGCTCCGACAGTCTCACCTGCAACGGTTCGCCAACGACCATCAACATGGTCGGAGCCTATAACCCGGCTGACTGCCTGAAACCCGCCTTTGCCGAATGGAGTGCGAAAGCGTTCAGCAAGTAAGCGACGAGTGCGAGACCTTGCCTTGAAAACAAGACAAAGCTCAGCGCCCAAGTCCCGGCATCGCCCCCCCCTCTGCATGACCCGAAAGGGCATCTCGCCTCTCTGCAACGCACGCGGCGCCTGCGCGCAACAGCACGCAGGCGCCGCCTTGCGCTCACACTCTCGCCCAGACGGGCCTTTCTCGCTTTCCTACCCGAACACCTTGCCGGGGTTCATGATGCCCTTGGGGTCGAACACCTGGCGGATGCCCTGTTGCAGGCGGATGGAGGCGGGGGAGAGTTCCAGGGGCAACAGGTGCTTCTTGGCCTCGCCGATGCCATGCTCGCCAGAGATGGTGCCGCCAAGCTCCAGCACCTTGCCCACCAGGGCCACGATGCCCTGCTCCACCACGTCGCGGGTATCGCGGGTGGGAGCGGTGACGTTGAGGTGGATGTTGCCGTCGCCCGCATGGCCGAAGGCGAATATCTCCATGCCGTAACGCTGCTCATACTCCGGCAGCGCAGCCACCAGTTCGGCAATGGCCCCCAGGGGCACGGCCACATCCTCGGACATGTACAGGGCGGCGTAGTCGTGGATGCGCAGCGACACCTGACGACGCGCGCCCCACACGCGGGCGCGGGTTTCCTCGTCGGCGGCGGGCAGCACGTGGGTGGCGCCCTGCTGGCGGCAGATGGCGGCAACCAGATCCAGTTCGGGCACGATCTGCTCGCGCGCGCCGTCCAGTTCGATGATCAGCAGCGAGGGCTTGTCGCCGGGCACGGGGATGGGCAGCAGTTCGCCCAGCAGACGGATGCAGCGGTGGTCCAGGAATTCGATGGCCGAGGGCAGGTGCCCGCCCCCCAGCACTGCGGCCACGCCGCGCATGGCGGCGGCCATGTCCGGGAAGGCCACGGCCATGCTCACGGTGGCGGGCGGCAGGGGCACCAGCTTCAGGGTCAGGGCGGTGATGACGCCCAGCGTGCCTTCGGACCCGCACAGCAGGTGGGCCATGTCGTAGCCCACCACGCCCTTGCGGGTGCGCACCCCGGCGCGCAGCAGTTCGCCGTCGGGCAGCACGGCCTCCACGCCCAGCACGTAGTCGCGGGTGACGCCGTACTTGACGCAGGCGGGACCGCCCGCGTTGGTGGCCACATTGCCGCCGATGGTGGAGCGGTCCATGCCCGCCGGGTCGGGCGGGTAGTACAGGCCCTGTTCGGCGGCGGCGTCACGCACGCGCTGCGAGATGACGCCCGCCTCCACTTCGGCCACCAGATTGCGGGGGTCGATGGCCCGGATGCGGTTCATGCGCTCCAGCGACAGCACCACCCCACCGCGCACGGCAAGACAGCCGCCCGCAAGGCCGGTGCCGCCGCCGCGCGGAATGACCGGGATGGAATGGGCGTTGGCGCAGCGCAACAGCGCCTGCACCTGCTGCACGGTTTCCGGCAGCACCACCAGATCGGGGGCGGCGCGCAGTTCAGAGGCGTCGCGGTCATAGGGCTGGCCGGGGGCGTGCAGCACGGCGGCCTCGCCCACGGCGGCCACGATGGCGGCACGGTGGGCGTCGGTGAGCACGAAGCGGGGAGCGGAATCGGAAGTCGGGGGCAGGTTGCGATCAGACATGACGGCACGCTGGTTCAACCACCCGGCAGGCGGCGTGCGCTCCGGCCCCGCGCCGGGCCTTCCCGGAGGCAGGACCGGCTGACGGAACCGGCGCGCCGCGCGCTACTGGCGCGGGCGACCGAACCCGGGAATGTGGAAGCGCTCCTCCAGTTTGTGGAGCAGCCACGAAGCCACGGTGACAAGGAACAGGTAATACGCGCCCACCACCAGGAACACCTCGGTGAACCGGAAGGTACGGGACGCGAGAACCTTTGCCTCGCCCGTGAGCTCGATGCATGTGATCACGTAGGCGAGGGACGAGTACTTGATGAGATAGACGATCTCGTTGCCGCACCCCGGCAGGGCGCGCCGCACGGCCTGGGGCACCACGATGGAGACGAGCGTCTGCATGGTGCTGAAGCCCAGCGCCTGGGCCGCACTGAGCTGCCCCTGACGGATGGAGAGCAACGCACCGCGCACGTATTCCGAATTATAGGCCGCGCTGCACAAAATAAAGCCCAGCACCGACGCCGCGTACGGTTCGAGATAGATGCCGATGTTGGGCAGACCGAAATAGAGGATGAACAACTGCACCAGCAGCGGCACCCCCCGGAACAGGGCGGTGTAGGCGTTGGCCGCACGCTGCATCCACGGCGTGCCGAACACCCGCACGACCCCGATGATAACCCCGAACAGCAGGCCGAACACGGCGGAAGGCACGATGAGCTTCACGCTCATCCACAGCCCGGCGTTCAGCGAGGGGAACACCCGGTCGACGAGAAAACCGACGTCGAACACTAGCTGCACTCCTCGCACAGGTCGGTCAGGCGGCTGCAGAAATCGGCGGTGCGGGTGCCGGAACCGGGGGCCAGCAACTCTGCCGGGGACCCGCGCTCGATGATGTTGCCCCGCTCCATGAACAGGATTTCGTGGGCCAGGGCGCGGGTAAAGTCCATCTGATGCGAGGCCATGACCATGGTCATGCCGCCGCGGGCAAGGTCGCGGATGACCGCCAGTACTTCGCCCACCAGTTCGGGGTCAAGGGCGGACGTGGGTTCGTCCAGCAGCATGACCTTGGGGTCCATGGCCAGGGCGCGGGCAATGGCCACGCGCTGCTTCTGGCCGCCGGAAAGCTGGGCCGGGTACAGGGTGGCGCGGTTGGCAAGGCCCACCCGTTCCAGTTCGGCCATGGCCCGCTCGGCAGCAGCCTTGCGGCTCATGCCGCGCACCTTGCGCAGGGCGATGGACACGTTGTTCAGCGCATCCAAGTGGTCGAACAGGTTAAAATCCTGAAAGATCATCCCCACCTGCTGGCGAAAGGCGTACAACTCGGACTTGCGCGCGGCATCCACCACCCGCCCTTCCAGACGGATGTGCCCCTCGTCCGGCGGGATGAGGTAGTTGATGCACTGGAGCAGCGTGCTCTTGCCCGCGCCGGAGGGTCCGATGAGCACCTTCAGTTCGCCCTTGTCCACATCCATGGAGATGTCGGACAGGATGCGCTTGCCGCCAAGGGTCTTGCCGATGTGCTCAAGGCGCAGGATGGGAGCGCCGGACGTGGTGACGCTTTCAGGCGTGGCCATGGAGATATCCTTATAACGGTCCGTGGCTGGCGTAGCCCGGAATGTGCAGCTTGTGTTCGAGACGGCGCAACACCTTGAGCCCGATCAGGGTGATGACGAAGTAGAGCGCGCCCGCCGTCATGTACAGCGGCAGGTGCTCGTAGGTGCGCGAGGCCACGAAGTGGGTGCGGGCCATGATTTCGGGCGTGCCGAGCACGAAGGCCAGCGCGGAATCCTTGAGCAGGATGGAATATTCGTTGGACCAGCCGGGTATGGACAGGCGCAGGGCCTGCGGCAGGACGATGGAGCGGATGGCGGTGCCGTCGCTCATGCCCAGGGCGCGCGCGGCGCGCAGCTGCCCCTGCGGCAGCCCCTGGATGGCCCCGCGAAATATTTGCGATTGATACGCCGCGCTGGTCATGCCCAGCACCAGGCACGAGGCGGTGAAGGCGGATAGATTCAACCCGATGAGCTGGAACAGGCCAAAATAGAACAGCAGCAGCAGCACCAGAATGGGCATGCCCCGGAAGAACCAGACGTAAAACCCCACGGCAAGCCGCACGGGCCACGCCCCATACACCTGGGCCACGGACATGGGCACGCCGAGCACAAGGCCCAGCGCCATGGCGCCAAACACCGTGGCGACAGTGACGAGGGTGCCTTCCAGAATGTACGGCAGGGCCTCTATGATGGTGGTAATGCTTTCAAGCATGGACGCGGGCCGGGCGGCCCCCCCTTTTTTAACTGTGGCGCGCCGAGGCGCAACGGGTTGCATACCCAAAAAAGGTCCGGAAGGCGACAGGATATTTCCCGCGCCCCCCGGACGGATTGTATCAGGCCGATCGCGAGGGGGTCATGACTGGTCATGACCGGTCACGACCGGAGCCGGATTACTTCTTGGCCAGGTGCTTCTGCTTCAGCTGTTCCCAGTAGGGATCGGCCATGAGCAGCTTGTAGCCGTCGTTGATCATCTTCAGCAGTTCGGCGTCTTCCTTGCGGGTGGCCACGCCGAAGTCTTCGGGGTCGCCGTACACGCCCACGACCTGGATGCCCTTGCCCTTGGAGGCTGCGTCGTCGGCGGGCAGGTTGTCCATGGTGGCGGCGTCGATACGGCCGTTCAGTACGTCTTCGATGGCCAGCGGGGCGGAATCGTAGAAGCGCAGGTCATAGCCGTAGCCCTTGGCTTCCTTGTCCTTCTGCAGGGCTTCGGCCTCGGAGGTGCCGCGCTGCACGCCCAGCTTCACCTTGCCCTTCAGGATCTGGTCGGCGGTGAGGGTGGAGCCCTTCTTGGCGATGAAGACCTGCTTCACGTTCCAGTAGGGGTTGGAAAAATTGACCTTCTCGCGGCGTTCTTCGGTGATGGACATGCCGGAGCAGACCATGTCGATCTTCTTGGCCAACAGGTTGGGGATGATGCCGTCCCAGTCCATGGGCTGGTGGGTGACCTTGAAGCCCATTTTCTTGGCGATCCAGTCCATGGAATCCACGTCGAAGCCGGCGGGCTTGCCGCTTTTGTCCACGTAGGCGAAGGGGGGGTAGTTGGCGTCGATGCCGTTGATGTAGGCTTTCTCGGCAAAGGCCACGCCGCCAAGCGCCAGGACCAGGGCCAGGGCCGCCACAAGGGTGGTCATTCTGAACATGCTTGTGCTTCCTCTCGTTCGTTGAACCGTTGCTTCACCACACCCGCGCGCGGGGTCCGTCCCCGACACGCATACCCGGCCACGCATACCCGGCCATGCATACCGCCATGCGAACATGCCGGAAAAGCTAAATTTCTTTATTTCGCTACCAGAAACGCAATGCCCGCGCAAGCGCCCCCGGCGTGATTTTGACAATTGCGTCGTCACTTGCCTTGCCGCGAAGGCCAAAGTTTGCCACACTCACCCTCTGCGTCCCGTCGCGTGCCGATCATGGTATCCGGCATCGGCGGCGCCCATTTCCCCAAACGAGGTCGGACATGAAGAAATCCCTGGGTGCGCGCACCCTTGCCTACCCCACTCCGCTCTTTCTCGTGGGCACCTACGACCGTGACTCCCGCCCCAACATCATGGCGGCGGCGTGGGCGGGCATCTGCTGCTCTCAACCGCCGAGCATCGCGGTTTCGCTGCGCAAGGCCACCTATACCTACCGCTCCATCACCGAACGAGGGGCCTTCACCATTTCCATCCCCTCGCGGGCCTTCGTGCGCCAGGCAGACTACGCGGGCATCTATTCCGGCGAGAACGAAGACAAGTTCGCCTCGCTGGGGTTAACCCCGGTGCCTGGCGAACACGTGGATGCGCCCTATGTGGGCGAATTTCCCATGGCCATCGAACTGAAGCTGATCCACCAGATAGAAATAGGGCTGCATACCCAGTTCATCGGCGAGATCATGGACGTGAAGGTGGACGAATCGTGCCTGCGCGACGACGGCCTGCCGGACATCAACAAGGTGGACCCGGTCATCTTTGCCCCGGTTTCGCGCGAATATTACGCCGTGGGCGAATTTCTGGCCAAGGCGTTCTCGGCGGGCAAGGGGCTGCGCTCCTAGGTCCGGAAAAACTGCGGACTGCGCGGCGTCGCACTGGTTGCGGCGCCGCGACACTTTGCAGTATATGGCGGTCCATCGCGGTGTGCCGTGCGCCGCAAGAACCAGAAAACGCCACCTCCGCAACCAACGTCCCGGACATCCATGACGCTCTGCCCCGTCCAGACCGCTCCCTGGCGCACCGCCCTGCTCCTGATGCTGACGGATACCGCCGTCATCCTCGGCGTCACCCTGGCAGCTGCCCTGCTTCGTGATATTGCCGACAAGGGCATCCAGTGGGCGTTCTACCCGCAGTTGCTCCCCTTTCTCCTGCTGCTGCCGCTGTTCAATGCGGTGCTTGGCCTGTACGCCAGCATCACGCAGCCCCCGCCGCAAGAGCTGAAAAAGCTTACCTTGGGCGTCTCCATGGCCTTCCTGTGCGCCGGTTCGTTCATCTTTTTCGCCAAGGGCGGTGAACGGTACTCGCGGGCCGCCTTCCTGCTGGCCTGGCTGGGGTGTGCCGTGGCCCTGCCCCTGTGCCGCCACTGGCTGCGCTGCCGGTTTGCCGCAGAGCCGTGGTGGGGTGTGCCTGCCGTTATCCTGGGCGACGGCGCGGCGGCGGCAGAGGTGGTGCGCACCCTGCAGGAGCGGCCCGTCATCGGCCTGCGGCCCGTGGCCTGCGTGGTTCCGGATACCGCTTCCGGCGCAATGTGCCAGGCGAGCGGGCTGACGTGCTGCGCCAGCGACGAGGAAGCCCTGCGGCTGTACCCCAGCGCTTACGCGCTGTTGCTGCTTGACAGCTTTGACGACGCCAGGGCTAGGCAACGCCTGGTCGATGCCACGGCCAGGTTCCGCAACTTGCTGATCATGCCTCATTTCTCCACGGGCGGCGCGCGCCTGTGGGTCAATGCCATGGACATCGGGGGGCTGCTGGGCCTGCTGGTGCGGCAGAACCTGCTGGACGCCAACCGGGTGCGCCTGAAGCGGGCCATCGACCTGCTGCTCACGCTGGGCAGCGCCGTGCTGGTGCTGCCGTTGATTCTGGCCATTGCCGTGTGGATCCGCATCGACAGCAAGGGGTCTCCCTTCTTCACCCAGCGGCGCATCGGTCAGAATGGCCGCGAGATGCGCATCCTGAAATTTCGCACCATGGTCCGCGATGCCGAATGCGTGCTGCGCGACTGCCTGAGCGCCGACCCTGCCCTGCGTGCCGAATGGGAGCGCGACCAGAAGCTGAAGTGCGACCCGCGCGTGACCCGCGCCGGGGCCTTTCTGCGCAAGACCAGCCTGGACGAGTTGCCCCAGTTGTGGAACGTGCTGAAGGGCGAGATGAGCCTGGTCGGCCCCCGCCCCATAGTGGACGACGAAGTGTCCAAGTACGGCGAGGTGTTCGACCTGTACACCCGCGTCAAGCCGGGCATTACCGGGCTGTGGCAGGTTTCCGGCCGCAACGACGTAAGCTACCCGCAGCGGGTGGAAATGGACCGCTACTACATCTGCAACTGGTCTGTGTGGTTCGACATCTGGATTCTGGCCAAGACCGTGCCGGTGGTGCTGCAGCGCAACGGCGCGTACTAGGGGCCACCTTGCGCCCAATCTTTCGCCTGTGGGCGTCGGATCAGGAACAAATGCATGAAGGCCGAGAGGAAGCTCCCGGCCTTCATGCATTGCGGCGGCTGTGTGCCCCGCGCTGCGGCGCGCGGCGTATCGTCAGCCTTGACGGGCCTGCACCATTCCCGGCCCCGCCACTTCGCGCAGCGCCTCTTCCACCACCGCGCCGAACTCGGCGCGGAACCGTTCCTCGCCAAAATTCCGGGCATGCGCCGCAATGCGGGCAGGATCGAACTGGTGTTCCGCATGCTCGAAGCGGTCCAGCGCGGCAACCAGCGCATCCACGCTCTGCTCGCCGAAGAACAGCCCCGTCTCGCCGTCCACCACCGTTTCCAGCGCGCCGCCCCGCCCGTAGGCAATGACGGGCCGCCCGGAGGCCATGGCCTCCACGGGCACCATGCCGAAATCTTCTTCGCCGGGAAACAGCAGCGCACGGCTGCTGGCGTAGATGGCGCGCATGGCCTCGTCATCCAGCCGCCCGGCGAAACGCACCGAGGGACCGGCCACGGCCTCCAGCGCGCGGCGCATCTCGCCTTCGCCCGCCACGACCAGGGGACGGTTGGTGGCGGTGCAGGCGCGCACGGCCAGGTCCACCCGCTTGTAGCCCACCAACTGCCCCAAACACAGATACGGCGCGTCGTTGGCGGGCGGCGCGGGGGCTGCGGCGGCAAAGGCGTCCACCTCGACAGGAGGGGTCACGACCACCGCATCGCGCCGCCAGTGCTTGCGGATGCGCGCCGCCACCGTCCGCGAATTGGCCACGCAACGGTCCACCCGCATGGCCGACACGGCATCCCACATGCGCAGGTAATGGAACCACGGGCGCATCATGCCGCGCATGAACCAGCCCGCCTCTTCCAGGTAGTCCTGATAGAAATCCCACAGGTAGCGCATGGGACTGTGGCAGTAGCAGACGTGAGGGGTGTCCGCACGGGTCAGCACACCCTTGGCCGGACCCGACTCGCTGGAAATGACCAGGTCGTAGCCGCGCAGGTCCAACTGTTCGAGGGCCAGCGGCATGAGCGGCAGGAACTTCTTGTAATGTCGCGTCGCGCCGGGCAGACGTCCGATGAACGTCGTGCGGATGTTGTGCGCCAGAAGCTCGCGCGAAAGACGTGTGCGATCGACCACGTGGGTGAAGATGTCGGCCTGCGGATACATGCGGCACAGCGCCTCGACAACCTTCTCGCCGCCGCGCATGCCCACGAACCAGTAATGTATGATGGCTACCTTCATCCCGCCTCCGGCCACGTGCCGTCATTGCCCGAATGTTCCATGACCGGAACCTTGTAGCGCGCCCGGACGGCCTGCGTCCAGCGCGGGTTGTTCCTGTCCCGCGACGCGGAAACTCCATGACTTGCAGTCCCGCGCAGAACGCCCCGCCGGTGCGCACCGGCGGGGCGTCGTCATGCCTTTCCCCGACCGTTCCGGCCGAAGCTATTTCTTCGCAGTGGGCGCCACCCCGCGCTTGTCGGCCAGCAACCGCACGGAATGTTCGATGGCCCGGTCCACGTTCTCGAACAGGTTCTCGCGCCCGATCATGTCCAGGGTGCCGAAGCGTTCCAGCATGTTGCGGGCGGCAGGCCGCACGCCGGACAACAGCAGCGCGGTGCCCCGGCGGCGGCAGGTGCGGGCGAAGGCTTCCAGCGCATTGGCCCCGGTGGAGTCCACGGTATTGGCCTTGCGCATGCGCAGGATGAACACGTCCGGCTGCTTCTGCAACGCCTGCGACACGCTCTGGAAACGGTCGGCCACGCCGAAGAAGAACGGCCCGTCGATCTCGTACACCTGTACCCCTTCGGGCACCGGCAGTTCCGCCGTCTCGCGGCCCTGGATGACCGGCTTGTCATCAATGGCGCAGGAACAGATGGCGGTCACCTCGCTCATGCGGCGCATGAACAGCAGTGCGGCCAGCACCACGCCCACGTACACTGCCACGGTCAGGTCGATGACCACGGTAAGCACGAAGGTCAGGCACATCACCGTCACGTCGGACTTGGGCGCGCGCAGCAGACGCAGGAACTTGTGCAGTTCGCTCATGTCCCACGAAACCATGATCAGCACGGCGGCCAGGCTGGCCAGCGGAATGAACGACGCCAGCGGCGCAAGGAACAGCACGAAGGCCACCAGCACTGCCGCATGCACCATGCCCGCCACCGGGGTCTGCCCGCCGGAACGGATGTTGGTGACGGTGCGCGCGATGGCCCCGGTGGCCGGAATGCCCCCGAACAGCACCGAGGCGATGTTGGCCGCGCCCTGCGCAGTAAGCTCCACGTTGGAGTTGTGCTTGTCGCCGGTCATGCCGTCGGCCACCACGCACGAAAGCAGCGATTCGATGCCCGCCAGCAGGGCGATGGTCATGGCGTCGGGCAGCAGTTCACGCACGCGGGCAAAGGTGAACGTGGGCCACACGAAGCTGGGCAGTTCGCGCGGAATGCCGCCGAACCGGCTGCCGATGGTTTCCACATGCAAGCCCAGCGCCCACACAGCCAGGGATGCCACGGCAACCCCCACCACCGGGGCCGGGATGCGCGGTATGAACCGCCGCGTGGCCAGGATGCACGCCAGGGCCAGCCCGGCCACGCACAGCGTGGTAGTGTTGATGGTGCCCAAGTGCTCGGCATAGGCCATCCACTTGTCGAAGAATTCCGGCGGCACTGCCTCCATTTGCAGCCCGAAGAAATCCTTCATCTGCGACGAGAAGATCAGGACGGCGATGCCCGCCGTGAACCCGGTGGTGACCGGATAGGGAATGTACTTGATCAGCACGCCGATGCGGCACAGACCGAAAATGAGCAGCATGGCCCCGGCCAGCAGCGTGGTGATGACAAGGCCGTCGTACCCGTGCCGGTAGATGACGTTGTAGATGATGACCACGAACGCGCCGGTGGGGCCGCCGATCTGGTAGCGGCTGCCGCCCAGCAGCGAGATGAGGAACCCGGCCACGATGGCGGTGAACAGCCCGCGTTCCGGCGTGGTGCCCGATGCGATGGCAAAGGCCATGGCCAGCGGCAGCGCCACCACGCCCACGGTAAGCCCTGCCAGCAGGTCGCGGATGAATTTCTGCGCCGAATACCCGGCGCGCAGTTCTGTGATGGTGCGCGGCAGAAAGGATGTCGCGCCGTCGTCCATGTTGTCTGTGCCAGCCATTGCCGCTCCCTTGCTTGCGCACGCCGGGGGTGCCGCATGCGGCCCCAGGCATCGGTGGCGCTGTCGTTCCCGAACCGGATGCGGCAGCCCTCCGCGCCCGGCTCGCGTCATGAGTGCGCCACGCCCCGATTGACGCGCGTACTCACTCGCAAAAACTGCCTACGTTCCCCCGGTCATGCCGCATATGCGTTGCCCTGACGGGGTCGCAAACAGCCGGGTACGCGCCGCGCCGTAAATTGCGGCAACGCTGCCGTTTTCAGCAGTAAGTAAAACACGCACCCTAAAGACCGGTCCATTACTCCCGGTGCGGCGCATTGGCAAGCAGACTCTTATCCGCTTATATTTCAGAATATTGCCGTGTGTTATATAAGACTGCCCCGCATGGGAACGCACGGGATCGCGCGCCCCCATGCGGGACGGAGACTGTTCGCTCTTGTGTCGAACAGCGGCGAACAGTTCATGGGCATGTCGGAGCGGGCAGATTGTCGCCATGAACCCGCCTGGCGAAGCGCTGGCGGGGACACCGCGGCGCGTGGCTACAGCGGGCGCACCGCCACGCAGATGCCCACATCCCACGGCCCTTCGGGTGGGCCGCCCAGCATGTCGTGGTACAGTTCGTAGCCGGGCCGGTCGTCGCACTGCCAGCCGCTGGCGGGCAGCCACCGGGTATACATGTCATTCCAGGCCCGGAAGAATCCGTCGCAGGGAATCATGCTGCGGTACTCCGCGTACAGTCCGCCGGGCAGGGTCTGCACGCTGATGCCCGCCTCGGCCAGTTCCAGCGCGTCAACCTCGGGCCTGATGGCGATGCAGGCGTCGTAACGGCAGTATTCGGGCGGGGTCACTTCCGGGTTGTCCCAGCTTACCCCGAATCCCGGCACCCCGGGACGGAGCAGGCCGCACTGCCCGGCCCAAGCCCTCAGGCGGCCCCAGACCGGACCGATGGTCTCGCTGGCATAAGGGCCGATGTGACGCAGGTATGCCACGCGGTAGGCCGGTTTTTCCATCACTTCCACATTCATGGTGTTGCTCCTGGCTTCGTCCGGATCCAGTCGGACGTATGGCGGGCCGTCGGGCAACCACGGGATGTCTCCGCACGGGCGGGCAGCGCCCGACGGGCACGGGGCAGGCGACGGCTCCGAATGGTGCGCCACGGGACCGACAGCCCCCGCGCACATTCCCTCTTCGTACCGCAGGCTGCCGGGCGGGGCGTTTCCTGCCTTGCCATTCGCGGCGTGCGCGCGAAAAGGGTCGGCCAGCAGGCAACAGGCCCCTTCCCTGTCGGCCCCGGTACGGTAGTGGCGCCGCCGCCGGTATTCGCTGGGCGTCATGCCGAAGCGTTCGCGGAAGGCGCGCGCGAAATTCTGCGATGAGGAAAAGCCGCAGAACATGGCCACGCCCGTCACGCTCACATCCGGGGCAAAGGCCAGCATGTTGGCAGCGCGGTCCATGCGCAGGCGGCGGATGAACGATTGCAGCGTATCTCCCACCAGCCCCGCGAAGATGCGATGGAAATGAAAGCGCGAAAACGGCGCGGCCCCGGCCAGTTCGTCCAGGGTGAACTCACGCGCGGGGTCCGCCACAATGTAATCGATGACGCGATTGATGCGTGCCTCGTAGCGACGCAGGGTGTCCTCTCGCGTGGGCAGGCCGTCGGATCGGGGCAGACCGAAGGCGGTGTCCGCGCCGGGCAGTGCGTACCCCGTAAAGACGCCCGTTGACCGCACCGCTGCTGCACCTTGCGGAGTTGCGACTGCGTGGGTGGAACCGCCAGGCGGGACGGCGCCGGAAGTGATGCCCGGAGCAATTTCCGGGGCTTTGTCCGGACTTGTGTCCGGGCATGTGTCGAGCGGGGGGCGCGTCATGGGAAGCTCCGGGGCGGAGGAAGGATGTCGGGGATGACTCTGGCTGTGAATGCACCCCCAGGGGCACGCAACCGGCGTGCGCAGGCACTCAGGTCTGCCGCGCGCCAGATCACCGTGCCCAGAGCGCCGCGCTGAGGGCGCGGCGCTTCCGGCGGTTCACAGCCGGGTGTCCTTGGTGCCGGAATAGGTGAAGGCATTGGAGATCATGGCCCAATGCCCGCCCTTGTCCACGCCCACGGCCTGCCCGCAGGCGCACCAGATACGCCCGTCGCGCTCCTCGGCATCATACACGCGGGTGATGCGTTCCTTGTGGCAACGCAACACCTCGCCCTTGCCGAGTTTCAGGTACTTCCAGAGTTTGCGGCGGCATGCCGCGCAGCGCAGGGTGAGCATGGCGGGTTAGGTAGCAGGTGCGGAGGAAAGTGTCAGCCACGCCGGGCGGGTCGGGCCGGCTCCGCATGCACGTCACCGTACACAACACACCGGGGCCGCAGCATTCCTGCCACAGCCCCGGTGCATCAGTATGGAAAGGCGTCCGTCCCGGCCCCAGGGACTTCCGAACACGCACTACGCCTTCTTCAAGGCCTTCTCCACCAGCGCGGACAGCGGCGTGGTGGGCCTACCTATCAGCGCGGAAAGCTGGCGGCTGTCGTCGAACAGGCCACCGCGCGCCGCGCCCGCGTCGGAATCGGCCAGCAGATCCGCGATGGGTTCCGGCAGGCCCACGGTCACCAGCATGGCGCGGTACTCCGCCTGCGGCAGGTTGGTGTAGCCGATCTGCCTGCCGGTCTGCCTGCTGACCTCGGCGGCCAGTTCCGCCAACGTGTACGCGGTGTCGCCCGCCAGTTCGTACACCTTGCCCGCATGCCCCTCGCCGGTCAGCACGGCCACGGCGGCTGCGGCATAGTCGGCGCGTGCGGCAGAGGCGATGCGCCCGTCGCCCGCGCTGCCCGCAAATGCGCCGTGTTGCAGGGCGGCGGGCAGACTGGCCAGGTAGTTTTCGGTGTACCAGCCGTTGCGCAGCAGCACATGCGGCAGCCCGGACGCCCGCAACAGGGCCTCCGTTTCGCGGTGTTCCGCCCCAAGGCCCAACGGCGTGGCATCCGCGTGCAGGATGCTGGTGTACGCCACCAGTCCCACGCCCGCGCGCCTGGCGGCCTCTATGACGTTGCGATGTTGCGGCACGCGCCCGCCCACCTCGCTGGAGGAAATCAGCAACAGCCGGTCCACGCCCGCGAAGGCCGCGTCCAGCGTTTCCGGCTTGGCGTAGTCCGCCGTGCGCACCACCACGCCCCGGGCGGCCAGGTCCGCCACCTTGGACGGATTGCGCACCGCCGCCACGATGTTCTCCGCAGGCACGCGGGCCAGAAGCCCTTCCATCACCAATCGGCCCAGTTGGCCGGATGCTCCGGTTACGGCAATCATGGTCAAACTCCTTTACGTTCGGGGTTGGAGTTGCCAATATATGGTCGCCGCGCACTTTTAGTAAGTACGCACACAAAGGTAAGTATGAAGAAAATTGCCCACGACGCTGCATCCGCACCCAAAGCAGCCGAAAACACTTCCGATTCCTGGCCATCCGAGACAGCAGGCATAGCCGCCGCAGCCGACCCCACTCCCGCTGCCGCCCCGGCTGCGTTACTGCTGCGCGGCAACCTGTTTGCGGAAAAGTGCCCGTCACGACAGATTCTGACCCACGTCACCAGCCGCTGGGGCGTGCTGATCCTGGTGGCCCTGCTGGAGGGTACGCACCGCTTCAGCGAACTGCGCCGCCGCATCGGCGGGGTGAGCGAACGGATGCTGTCCCAGACCCTGCAATGGCTGGAGGCCGACGGCTTTGTCCTGCGCACCGCCTATCCCGTGGTGCCGCCGCATGTGGAATACAGCCTGACGCCGCTCGGCCGTGAAATCAGCGAGCAGGTACGCCAACTGACGGATTGGATTGAAGAGAATCTGGGAAGGATTGGCGGGGAGCAGCCCGGCGGGGACAGGGACAGGGCATGATCCCCGCCCGGCAGATACCCGACAAACGCAAAAAGGGCGAGGTATTGCTACCTCGCCCCTCGTGCATTCGATGGCGGAGCGGAAGGGACTCGAACCCTCGGCCTCCGGCGTGACAGGCCGGCGTTATAACCGTCTTAACTACCGCTCCGCGGAAACCCGACACGGATACCGACCGCAAAGCGATCTTCCGCACCGGGAAATTCGGCTTGAGAAAAGGGGGAGCTTGCGCTCCCCCTGTGGGATCCTGGCGGAGCCGAAGGGACTCGAACCCTCGGCCTCCGGCGTGACAGGCCGGCGTTATAACCGTCTTAACTACGGCTCCGCGTGGTGGTGGGCAGTGCAGGGCTTGAACCTGCGACCCCCGCCGTGTGAAGGCGGTGCTCTCCCAGCTGAGCTAACTGCCCACGCAGGAAGGAATGTCTATCCTCACCCCCCCGAAGTTGTCAACGGAATTTTTCCGGAGAGACACATTTTTTTGCCATGCACACGTAACGAGCCTAAATTGCATAACATTCAAGCCACGCATCCGCATTTCCCGGCCCCAAACCTGCCCAGCCCCTTCCCGTTTCCGCGCCGCCCAGACCGTCGAGGTCGCCCAGACAGACCAGACAGACCTGTCAGACCAGACGGCCACCACCTGCCGGCACACCCCGCTTGCCCGCAACGTGACCGTCATCAGACCCTGTCCGTCCATCCATACACCACATTATCATCGCACGCCCCTGCCCCTTCCCCAGCGGGACCGCCATCCGCACATACGACGGCATGGACCCCGCCCCCGTCCGGCAGGCTCCACCTTCGTCCGGCATTCTTCTGTCGTCCGGCAGGCTTCCGGCACCCGACAATCCCTTTGTGCAAACGCTCCTTCCTCTCTCCTTCCCCGGCTCTTTTCCTTCCCCGGCCCCTTTCCGCCCCTCTCCGCAATCCGCGCGCAGGACACAGACAATCCTTGCGCGACAAACCGTCTCTCTATACAAGGGTATTCGCATACCGTCGTCATGCGCGGCAATTTCTTGCAGCACCCGACGACGGAGACAGAACGTCCTTTTCAGGAGTGCGACGTACGCACATGTTCGACCCCATTGATATCGACGCCGCAGAGGATTCCCCCTGCCGCGCCTGCATACAGCCGGCCATTGACCATAGCATGCAGCTTACCCTGCTGCTGCGCGACGCAACCGCCTATGCTGCCCGGCTGCGCACCCGCTTTGCGGATGAACGCCCACACGCTCCGCCGCCGACGCCTGACACGTCGGCCCGCAGCAACTGACGCGATTCCACGCCGCACCCCCACAGCGGGAGCCCACATGCTCGCCCAGACCAGTATGCATCCACTGCACGCACCGCGCCCCCGACGACTGTGCCCGTTCCCGTTCGCACGCCGTGTGATCGGGCTTGTTCCGTTTTGCCTGATCGTGGCAGTGATTGCGGCATCCGCCCTGCTGCCGGTCACGGCCCTTGCCCGCGACCCCTCTGTGCTCGACGGCCTGTCCCTGGCCCAGCGCGGCGTCAGCGCCAACCTGTGCGCCCTGACGTTTGACGACGGCCCCGGACAAACCACAGAGGCGCTGCTGAACATCCTGCGCGACAAGGGCGTGCGGGCCACCTTCTTCGTGGTGGGTTCGCGCGTGCATCTGTACCCCGAAACGCTGAAGCGCCTGGTGGCCGAGGGCAACGAGGTGGGCAACCACACCTTCACCCACACCAGCATGCGCCAGCGCGCCCCCGTGGAACAACTGAGCGAGATCGTCCGCACCAACGCGGAACTGGACAAACTGGGCATTGTGCCGCGCTACCTGCGCCCGCCCTATGGCCGCTACGACAACGCCACCATCGACGCCGCCGCCGCCCTGGGCATGACCATTGCCCTGTGGTCGGTGGACAGCCGCGACTGGCGCAAGCACGACCTGGCCGCCATCCTGCCCCGCCGGTCCTACGGCGTGCTCGGCGTGCGCGGCGTGTTCCTGTTCCACGACAACCACCGCGAAACGGTGGAGGCGCTGCCCAACCTCATCGACCGCCTGACCGAAGCAGGGTGTACCTTTGTGACCATGTCCGAGTACGTGGAAACATCCGGTCCGCTCTGCCTGCACTGATCGGGGCGCACCCCGCGCCCCGCCGCCTGCTGCTGCCTGCCTGACCGGCACCTTGCCTCCCCGACTGGCCTCCCACCTGACGTCCTGCCGACCGGCTTCCTCTTGACCGGCTTTTGCTGACCGGTCGCCCTCCCGCACTTCCCCCGGTTTCCCGTTTTCCCCTTCTCCGCGCTCCGGCCCCGCCTGTGCGCGGTCTCGCCTTTTTACGACAATTCTGTCGCATGGTTCCGCCTTTCCCAGCCCTACCCCTGTTCCGCAACGCACCCTCCACTCCGCAATGTGGATTGCTGCACCTGTCAATAGGTTGAACAACCAACCGTATTGATTGCCAAATTTTTTTAAGATGAGTGATATCAGGCCAAAACGAAGCATTACCTCCGACAAATGATGACCCTACCACTGTTCGCCGTGTTTACATTCTCGTCCAAACGCGCGTATTGGAACGCCATTACAACATTCCGGCTTGCGAGAAGGAGCCCGCCGCACTTCGCGGCATGGTCGAAACGGGCGTCCCGCCCAGGCAGCCAGCCTCAGCGCACGGCTGCCGACGCCCGCACACGCCATGCCGCCGTCCTCGTGAGCGCATGTGTATCCCCACCCGGCCCCGTGGCCGGGCGGTCATTCGTTTCCTTCACATTCTCGCGGAGGTCGAATCATGCGCAACATCCTGCTGGCCCTGTGCCTTTCCCTGTGCCTCGTCCTGCCCGCCACGGCCATGGCGGCGGACACCGTGCTCAGCGTGCCGCTGCCGCTTACCGGCGGGCAGGCCAAGTTTGGCGAAATCATCAAGAAGTCCATGGATATCGCCACAGAGGAAATCAACGCCAAGGGCGGCGTGAAGGGCGGCAAGCTGGTGCTGCGCTTCGAGGATTCGCAGGGCAAGCCCGAAATCGCCCGGTCCATTGCGGAAAAGATCATCGACGTGCAGAAGCAGCCGCTGCTGTTCGGCGAATACACCTCGGCCTGCGCCAAGGCCGTGGCCGCCGTGGCAGAAGAGCGCAAAACCCCCTACGTGGTGGTGGCCTCTGCAGCAGATGAAATAACCCAGCAGAATTACAAGTACGTCTACCGCATCAACCCCACCAACGCCTATTACGCATCCGGCCTGCTTTCGTTCATGGACAAGGTGGTCAAGCCCAAGACCATGGTCATCCTGTACGAATCGTCCGACTTCGGCACCTCCGGCGCGGAAGAAATGGCCAAGTCCGCCGAAAAGGCGGGCATCAAGGTGCTGATGAAGGAGAAGTACGAAAAGGGCGCGGTGGACTTCAAGCCTGTGCTCTCGCAGGTAAAAGCCCAGAACCCCGACGTCATCTACATGGTTTCCTACGTCATGGACGCCGCCCTCTTGATGCGCCAGATCAAGGAACTGCGCATCGACGCGCGCCTGTTTGCGGGCGGGGCCGCCGGGTTCGCCATCCCCGAATTCATCGAAAACGCCAAGGATGCTGCCGAGTTCGTGGTTACCGCCACCCTGTGGAGCCCGCAGGTAAGCTACCCCGGCGCGCGCGAATTCGCCGAAAAGTACAAGGCCGCCCACGGCGACTACCCCTCGTACCACGGCGCGCTGGCCTATGCCTCGGTCTACGTGGTCAAGGATGCCGTGGAACGGGCCAAGGCCCTGACCACTGAGGACATCAACGCCGCCATGAAGGGCGTGGACATGATGACTGCCTTCGGTCCGGTGAAGTTCGAGAGCCGCGACGGCTACCAGAACCAGAACTTCATCGACACGCTGGCCTTGCAGGTATTGCAGGGCAAGCACGAGACCATCTGGCCGGAACGCTACGCCAGCGCCAAGCCGGTATTCCCCATCCCCAAGTGGCGCGAACGCAAGTAGCGCTGCCCATCGCCATGCCGTAACGCGCGGCGGCGGAGTGCCTCCCGCCCCGCGTGACGCCCGGCCACCAGGACGGTGGCCTTTGCACACCGTCCGCCGTCCGCCCCTCCGCGCGCCTGCCGGGGCCGGGTTCACCAAACCCCGGTTCCGGCAGGTCGGAGGACGCAACGCCGCACCGCACCCGTCCGCAGCGCCCGCACCGCCCGCCCACCCGGTGGGTGGGTGAACGGGTGGGCGGGCATGCGCCGGGCGCGCCTGCGCAAGGCCGGGCAACAGCTTGAAACGTCTCGCATGCCGCTCCGCCACCGCACGGACAACCCGCCGCCTGTCAACGCAGGCCCGTCCACTCTGACCAGCCAACTCAGGCCAACCAACTCCGGGAGGTCACGCCCCATGTGGGTGCAAGCCGAAGTGTTTCTGCAAACCCTTGTCGCCGGCATTCTGCTCGGCGGCCTCTACGCGCTCATCGGCATCGGCATGACGCTGATCCTCGGCGTCATGAAAATCATCAACCTCACCCATGGCCAGTTGATGATGGTGGCCATGTACATCGCCTTCTGGCTGTTCACGCTGTTCGGCATCGACCCGTACGTGTCGCTGCTTATCGCGCCGCCGCTCATGTTCGCCTTCGGCATGCTCATCCAGAAGGCGCTGGTGAACCCGGTGCTGCGGGTGGAATCCATCCTGCCGCACAACCAGGTCATCCTTACCGTGGGCATAGGGCTGGTGCTGCAGAACGTGGCCACCATCCTGTTCACCTCCGACTACCGCTCCATCCCGGTGGAGTACGCCACCACGGCCTTCTACCTGTCCGACCTGTGGCCTGGCACCCCGGTGGAAATATCGCTGTCGCTGCCGTGGGCGGTGTCGTTTCTGCTCTCGGTGGTGATCACCCTGCTGCTGTGGTTTTTCCTGGCCCATACCGATACGGGCAAATCCATCCGCGCCACCGCGCAGGACAAGGACGCCGCGCTGATCATGGGCGTGAACGTGGGGCTGATGCGGGTCATCACCTTCGGCCTGGGTTCCGCGCTGGTGGCCTGCGCCGGGTGCCTGTTCATCCCCATCTATTATCTGTTCCCCGCGCTGGGGTCGCAGTTCACGCTCATCGCCTTCGTCATCACCATCCTGGGCGGGCTGGGGTCCACGCTGGGGGCAATCCTTGGCGGACTGATCCTGGGCGTGTTCGAGTCCATGACCGCCACCTACGTGGGCATGGGCTGGGCGCCGGTGGGGCGCTTTGTCATCTTCGTGGCCGCGCTGGTGTTCCTGCCGGGCGGCGTCGCATCGCTCCTCAAGACCAGGAAGCTCGGCAAATGAAACACCATCTCGTACCGCTGGCCATTCTGGCGGCGCTGGCCGCGCTGCCGCTCTTTGGCCCCAACAGTTACGTCATGCACATCCTTATCCTGACCATCATGTGGACCCTTGCGGGCATGGCCTGGAACCTGCTGGGCGGGTACTGCGGCCAGGTTTCGTTCGGCCATGCCGCGTTCTTCGGCATGGGCGCGTACAGCGCGGGGCTGATCCACCTGCACCTGGGGCTGTCGCCCTGGTGGGGCTTTCTGCTCAGCCTGCCGCTGGTGGCGCTGGTGGCGCTGGCCATGGGCAGGGTGGTGCTGCGGCTGCGCGGCCCCTACTTCGTGCTGGCCACCCTTGCCATCGGCGAGGTGTTGCGCATCACCTGTGAAAACCTCACGGACCTTACCAAGGGCACCCTTGGCATCATGATCACCCGCACCTGGGTGGAAAAGACCCAATACTACTACATCATACTGGGGCTGGCCGCGCTGGCGTTCATCGTCTGCCGGGTCATCGTGCGGTCGCGCTGGGGGTACTACTTCGTGGCCATCCGCGAGGACCAGGACGCCGCCGAATCGCTGGGCATAGACACCACGCGCTACAAGACCATCGCACTGACGGTCAGCGCCATGCTCACCGGTCTCGCCGGGGCGTTCTACACCAACTACATGGGGTACATAGATCCGGGGGTGGTCTTTTCGCTGGGCGAAATATCCATCCTCATCATCATGGTGGTCATGGTGGGCGGGGTGGCCACGGAATGGGGTCCTGCGCTGGGCGCGGGCATCATGGTCATCCTTGCGGAATACATCCGCTCGCTGCCGCTCATCGGGGTGGCTTACCAGACCATGTTCGGGGTGCTGCTCATCGTGATCATCATCTATCTGCCCAACGGGCTGGTGGGCGACTGGCCGGTGCTTAAGCGCAAGCTGCTGCGCAGGGGGGCCACGGCATGAGCATGCTGGAAATCCGCAAGATGTCCATGTTCTTCGGCGGCCTGGCCGCCCTGCACGACGTGAACTTCGACGTGCGCCAGGGCGAGATACTGGCCCTCATCGGCCCCAACGGCGCGGGCAAGACCACGCTGTTCAACTGCGTGAACGGCTTCTACACCCCGTCCGAGGGGCAGGTGCTGTTCAAGGGCCGTCCCATCACCGGGCTTGCGCCGCACAAGGTCTGCCACCTTGGCATTGCCCGCACCTTTCAGGTGGTCAAGCCGCTGTCGCGCATGAGCGTGTTCGACAACGTGCTGGCATCCGCCTTCCTGCGCAACCCCACCCGCAAGGGCGCGGAGGACGTGGCGGAAGAAGTGCTGCACTTCACCGGGCTGTGGGATGACAAGGACCAGTTGTCCAAGGGGCTGCCGCTGGGCAAGCGCAAACGGCTGGAAATAGCCCGCGCGCTGGCCACCCAGCCGGAATTCCTGCTGCTGGACGAATCGTTCGCCGGGCTGAACCCGACGGAACTGGACGTGTCCATAGACATCATCCGGGGCATCAAGCAGCAGGGCATCACCGTCATGATCATCGAGCACCACATGAAGGTGATAATGGCCATCTCGGACCGCATCGTGGTGCTGAACTTCGGCCAGAAAATCGCCGAAGGAACCCCGGCGGAAATCAGCGCCGACAGACAGGTCGTGGAAGCGTATCTGGGGGAGGAGCACCGTGCTTGAGGTACGCAACATCGATGTCGCCTACGGCGACGTGCAGGTGATCCGCGATGTCTCGTTCCACGTGGGCAAGGGCGAGATAGTGGCCATGATCGGGGCCAACGGCGCGGGCAAATCCACCATCATGCGCACCGTTTCGGGGGTGCTGCGCCCCCTGAAGGGCGAGATACTGCTGGCGGGCGAGGCCATCCATACGGTGGAGCCGTACACGCTCATCGAGAAAGGGCTGGCCCACGTGCCCGAAGCGCGGCGTCTGTTTCCGGAAATGAGCGTGGAAGAAAACCTGGACATGGGGTCGTTGCGCGGCCAGGCCCGCAAGGAGCGGACGCGCACCAGGGAGCGGGTGTACTCCATATTCCCGCGCCTGGCCGAACGGCGCAGGCAACCTTCCGGCACCCTGTCCGGCGGCGAGCAGCAGATGCTGGCCATCGGGCGCGGGCTGATGGCCCTGCCCCGGCTGATCATGTTCGACGAGCCGTCATTGGGGCTTGCGCCCATTTTGGTGCAGGATATCTTCAATGTCATCCGCGCGGTGCGCGACGAAGGCATGACCGTGCTCATCGTGGAGCAGAACGTGCGGCAGACGCTGGCCCTGTCCGACAGGGCCTACGTGCTGGAAAACGGACGCATTACCCAGGAAGGGACCGGGGCCGACCTGCTCCGCGACCCCCACGTGAAGGCCGCGTATCTTGGCGTGTAGCCAGCGCAACGAACACGCATTCGGTTGCATCCAACGGAGGTTCCCATGCTGGTCAAGGACTGGATGACTACCCACGTCTATACGGTAACGCCCGACGATTCCATATCATTCGCGGCGGGCATGATGCGCGAACGCAACGTGAAGCACCTGCCGGTGGTGGCGGGCGAGATGCTGGTCGGCATGCTGTCCGACCGCGACATCAAGGCCTACCTGCCCTCCAAGGGCACATCGCTGGACATCTACGAACTCAACTACCTGCTGGCCAAGACCAAGGTCAGCCAGGCCATGACCCGGCCCGTGGTTTCCATACCGGCGGAAACGCCCATAGAGGACGCGGCCATGATCATGCACGACCGCGAATTCGGCTGCCTGCCGGTGACCGAAGCCGCAGCAGGCGGGCAACGGCTGGTGGGCATCATTTCGGACAATGACCTGTTCCGGGTCATGGTGGACATTACCGGCGTGCGCGGGGGCGGCCACCGGCTGGCCCTGGTGCTGCCCGACCGGCCCGGCTCCATCAAGGAAGCCGGGGACATCGTGCGGGCGCATGGCTTCCGCCTGCAAAGCATCATGTCCACCAACGAAAAATCCGCGCCCGGCACCCGCTACGTGGTGCTGCGCACCCGTGGCGAAGGCGACTGGGCCGGGTTGCTGGAAGACATGGAAAAGAGCCCGTTCCACATGGTACACGCGCTGTAGCCGCCACCAGCGGGGCATGAACGGAATGTCGCAGGGCCGGGATTTCCCGGCCCTTTTCCGTTGCGCAACGCAGTGCCCCCCTTTCATTCCGGACGTTCCCCCTTTATCTGTGGTTACCGTTGGCGCACCGGACCGCCGCTTCCGCCGCGACCTTTCCCCGGCGCTTCGCACTTGCCTCCAAATTCCGCTGCTGTTACAAGTTTGCAAAAATAACGCGGACACAACACCCCACGCTTTACACGAATTTGTAAAATTTGCGGCTTTTCCTCCGGATCCCTGCGCAGGCAAAAACGCCAACCGCACGGAACACCGGGCCTTTTTTTGGTGGACCGCTTCTTGCTTTGCTTTTGGCGTCGCATCGCGCCGACATCCGCCACGTGGCACGCGGCGGAACCGGCACACAGCCGCACCCCGGCAGGCGACCACGTGAACAGGGACACTGGCGCGAGCAGGTCGCGCCGGACACATGCGACAAATTTGTAAGCATCGCGATTACCGCAACCCCCTTTCAGGAGAACGTCCATGAGCGGAATCCAGGCCCGTCTGAACGCGATCTCGGCCATCACCAACTACACGCCGAGCGCGGCCCCCATGAACTTTGCCGAAACCAAGCCCACCGAGCTGTTCGGCTGCAACGTCTTCAACGACAAGGTCATGAAGGACCGCCTGCCCAAGGCCGTCTACAAGTCGCTGAAGAAGACCGTGGAACTTGGCGAAAAGCTCGATCCCTCCATCGCGGACGTGGTCGCCAACGCCATGAAGGACTGGGCCATCGAAAAGGGCGCCACCCACTTCACCCACGTCTTCTACCCGCTCACCGGCCTGACCGCTGAAAAGCACGACGCCTTCCTGGTGCCCGACGGCAAGGGCGGCGCGCTGGCCGAGTTCAGCGGCAAGCTGCTGATCCAGGGCGAACCCGACGCCTCCAGCTTCCCCTCCGGCGGCCTGCGCGCCACCTTCGAAGCGCGCGGCTACACCGCGTGGGACGTGACCAGCCCCGCCTACATCCTTGAAAATCCCAACGGCACCTTCCTGTGCATCCCCACCGCGTTCGTTTCGTGGACCGGCGAGGCCCTGGACAAGAAGACCCCGCTGCTGCGCGCCAACCAGGCCCTGAACAAGCAGGCCCAGCGCGTGCTGAAGCTGTTCGGCACCGAAACCAAGCTGCCGGTGGTCTCGTTTGCCGGTCCTGAACAGGAATACTTCCTCATCGACCGCAACTTCGCCTTCGCCCGGCCCGACCTGCACATCTGCGGTCGCAGCCTGTTCGGCGCCAAGCCCGCCAAGGGCCAGGAATTCGAAGACCAGTACTTCGGCGTCATTCCCCGCCGCGTGCTGTCCTTCATGATGGAAGTGGAGCGCGAGCTGTTCAAGCTTGGCGTGCCGGTCAAGACCCGCCACAACGAAGTGGCCCCCAGCCAGTACGAAATCGCCCCCATCTTCGAGACCAGCAACCTGGCCACCGACCACAACCAGCTCATCATGACCGTGATGCGCAGCGTGGCAAAGCGCTACGGCATGGTCTGCCTGCTGCACGAAAAGCCCTTCGCGGGCATCAACGGCTCGGGCAAGCACCTCAACTACTCCATCGGCAACGCCGACCTCGGCAGCCTGTTCGATCCCGGCGACAGCCCGCATGAAAACGCCCAGTTCCTGGTGTTCTGCGCCGCCGCCATCCGCGCCGTGCACAAGTATGGCGCCCTCCTGCGCGCCACCGTGGCCTCCGCGTCCAACGACCACCGTCTGGGCGCCAACGAAGCCCCGCCGGCCATCATGTCGGTATACCTTGGCGAACAGCTGGCCGACGTGTTCGAGCAGATCAAGACCGGCAAGGTCAACGGCTGCAAGAAGGCCTGCGTCATGAACATCGGCGTCGACGTGCTGCCGCCGCTGCCCATGGATCCGGGCGACCGCAACCGCACCAGCCCCTTTGCCTTCACCGGCAACCGCTTCGA
>CAYOCV010000011.1:0-127893 GCA_964402645.1 uncultured Desulfovibrio sp.
GCGGTGACGGCGGCGACGATGACGGCGGCGATGAGGGCGGCGATGAGGCCGTATTCGAGGGCGGTTGCGCCTTCTTCGTCACGGAACAGGGTGGTGATGCGTTCAAACATGGTGTCTCTCCTGCAGTGGGGGCTGTTGGGTTGGCCGGGGGGCCGTTGTTGATTCCCATTCAGCAACCCGCGTGCCAAGCCGCGTCATGCAGAACGTAATACGGTGTAACTTTATGAAATCATGCAAAATATTTTTTTACATGGCCCAAGCGGGCTTGTTAGAGCGGGTGATATCCGGGTGGGCGGGGCAGGGGGATGATTCGAGGAATCGGAGGAAAATCTACAAATCGTGGATTCGTGCGGCAGCACGGTGTGCGGCGAGGCGGGGAATGATGAGGGAGGGGACCCGGAACCCCAATGGCAGCAGCGGGCTGGGTTCAATCTAGTTTTTTTGGAGTGGCAGGCAGTGCCCCGCGTGGACGGCAGCCGCACGGTTGCGCGCAAGGTGCGGCGCGCCAGCAGCCGTGTGGGAACGCAGCGCGCCATGAATTGTGGCAGGGAGATGCGATGCGGGGGACGCCGCGCCCCGTGTGGGTGGGGGCGGCGGGCGGCGGGGGAGAATCTAGGATTCTTGGATCAAGGGGAGCCCGTTGCGTGGCTTGATGCCGTGCTTCTGCAACTTGGCCCACAGATTCTTGGCCGTAAGCCCCAGCAGCATGGCGGCCTCTGTCTGGCGGCCTTCGGCACGGCGCAGGGCATCCAGCAGCAGGTTGCGTTCGACCATGCGCATGGTTTCGCGCAGGTCGATGGGGCCGGTAAGGGCTGCTGCAGCGAAGGCGTGGGTGGACGTGGCCCCCGCCGAGATGCTGGCGGTGTCGGCGGGGGGTTGGCCCGCGATGGGCTGGCCGGAGACGTTGGTCTCCTCGCTGTCGCTGCGGCCAGCGGCATCGTCCGGCTCGAAGGTGTGCCCTGTTGCGGATACGGTCGTCGCCCCTTCCGGCGGGGCGCCAGGCACGCGGCCCAGGGCGCGGTCCACGTCGGGGGCGTCGATGGGGCCTTCAGCGGCGATGGCGGCGCGCTCGATGACGTTGGCCAACTGGCGCACGTTGCCTGGCCAGTCGTAGGCGCACAGGGCGGTCACGCCTGCCGGGGTCAGTCCATGCACGGGCAGGCCCAGGGTGCCTTGCAGCCGCCGCACCACATGCTGGGCAAGCAGGGGTATGTCTTCCTTGCGGCTGCGCAACGGGGGCAGGTGTACCACGGCCACCCCCAGGCGGTAGTACAGGTCTTCGCGGAAGGCCTTTTCGCGCACCCGGTCGGCCAGATTCTGGTTGGTGGCGGCAATGAGCCGCACGTCCAGCGAAACGGGCCTGCGCCCGCCCAGGCGTTCCACCTGCTTCTGTTCCACCACGCGCAACAGCTTGGGCTGGATGGCCAGGGGCATGTCGCCGATTTCATCCAGCAGCAGGGTGCCGCCCTGGGCCAGCTCGAACTTGCCGGGCTGCGAGTTGGCCGCGCCGGTGAACGCGCCCTTTTCGTGGCCGAAGAGTTCGTTCTCGAAAAGATGTTCGGGTATGGCCGCGCAGTTCACCTTTATGAAGGGGGCCGCCGCGCGGGGTGACAGCGCCCGGATGGTGTCCGAGGCCAGTTCCTTGCCGGTGCCCGATTCGCCCATGATAAGCACGGTGGTGTCCAGAGGGGCCACCTTTTCGATGAGCGCCTTCACTTCCATGATGGCCCGGCTTTCGCCGATGATGCGGCTGGCAGGGCCGTCGCGGCGCAGCGAATCGCGCAGGGCGGTGATCTCTGCCTGCAACCGGCGTTTTTCCATGGCCCGGCGGATGACGATGTCCATTTCCTTCAGGCTGAAGGGCTTGGAAAACACGTCGTACGCGCCCAGTTTTACCGCCTCCAGCGCCAGTTCGCGCGTGGAGTAGGCGGTCATGACGATGATGTCGGTGCCGGGCGCGGCGGAGAGCAGGTGGGGGATGGCTTCCACCCCGGACATGCCGGGCAGCATGACGTCGGACAACACCAGGTCGAAGCCGCCGCCGCGCAGCAGGGCGATGCCGTCCTCGGCGCGCCCGGCGGTGGTGACGCGGTGGCCGCGTTCCTCCAGCGCCTCGCGCAGCATGGACTGGAAGGCGGTGTCGTCTTCGATCAGCAGGATGTGGCCGCTCATGCGTTGCCGTGTGTCCGGATGCGCCGGATGCGCCAGATGCGGTGGATGGGACGGACATGCGCCGTGGCGGGACCATGGTGCGGTGTCCGGGGTAGTCCGGTGCGATGGCGTCCGGCGATGTTGGCCGGGGACATGCCATGTGGGGCGCGGCGGCACAGCGGCGAGGCCGGGCAGCGCGCCAGCAGTACAAACGTACAACGGACCGGTGTGGAGGGCAAACGGTTAGATTTGCACACCTGTCCGTCTGTTGTGACTTTGATGCGGGGATATGTCCTTGCACATGAGGAGGTTGCGCGCGCAGGGGCGCGTGCAGCCGTCGGAAGGTCGTCCGGATTCCGTGGGGGATGTCGGGGGACCGGGCCAGTGCAAGGGCAGGGGAGGGGCGGCGCGCCTGCCCACGCAACGCCATGCGCGGACAGCCGGCGTTGCTCCGGCTAGTTTCCGGTCCGCGTCACGCGCGGGGGCAGGGGCGACTTTACCAACCGAGCGTTGAACTTCTTGCGCTGGTCGGGCGAAAGCTGGCGCAGCAGGGGCGGCAGGTCCTTCATGGCCAGCGGTTCGCCCAGCACGTCGGCACAGGTCAGCCAATAGGCGGCCTGGGGCCAGTCCTTGCTGGTGCCTCGGCCTTCGCGCAGCATCAGGCCCAGATTGTAGGCGGCAAGACCGTGGCCCTTTTCGGCGGCCTTGCGGAACAGGCGCGCCGCCTCGCCACGGTCGGTGGTGCCGACCCTGCCGCTGTCGATGAGCACGGCCAACTGGTTCATGGCGCTGGTGTTCCCTTTGGAGATGGCCCGCCGGTACAGGGTTTCGGCACGGCGCAGGTCCTGCGGCATGCCGTGTCCTTTTTCGTGCAGCAGGCCCAGCTGCAGTTGGGCCTGAGGGTCGCCTGATTCCGCCTGGGCGGTGAGCCGGGCCACCTGTTCGTTGGTCGGGGGGAGCGGAGGAGAGGTTTGCCCCGCCCCGGCGGACGACATTGCGTTTTCCTGGCTGGCCATGGGTCCGGCCATGCCGCAGGGGGGCGAAAGCAACGGCAGGGCGATTACGAACGCCATGACCCACAGGGCACGGCACGACAGGGGAGCGGTGAATGCGCGGCGGAGCGTGGTGAACGGGTGGGGAGAGGGCATGCGGGCCTCCGAAGCTGTTTCATGGCGCATGGCATATCGGCCCGTCGAAGCGCAAGGGGTTGCCGCACCTTGGGACGGTGGGGTAGGGGTGTGATCCGGCCCGATCTGGCCCGATCTGGCCCGATCCGGCCCGATGAGGTCGCCCTGTTTCGGCAATCGAGCACACGACCGCGCAACCGTTTTCGCAGGAGTTTCGCATGCAGCTTGGCCGCATGGCGCAGAGCGCCCTTCGTCCCATGATCGTCGGCACCGACATAGAGGCCTTTCGCCAGCATTGCGGCGGCAGCCTGGGCGGGCTGTTCCACTGCATGCGCTATCCGGGGTCACATCTGCTATGGGATGGCGGCACGCAGGAATTCGTGGACGAGGCGGGAGCGGCTGTGACGGGGCTGGACGCATTGGCCGGGGAGCTGACCGTGCTGCGTGACGCCGTGGGCGCGGCGCTGGCGGGAAGCGCATCCGCCGCCCTTCCCGTGTCCATGAACGGCACCCTGTTGCGCGGGCAGGACGGTTCCGCCCATTATCGCATCTACGACCTGATCCACCCGGAGATTCCGGTATGGCGGCAGGTGAACCTGCTGGCCGACCTGTTTTGCCAACTGGAACAGCGGGTGCCCCACGTGCGCCCGGTGACCCACGAACATACCCCGGCCATGAAGACCGACACCCGCGTGGCCCGCTGGCTGGCCACCTGGAAGCGCCCCGGCTGCGGCGGCGTGCTGCTGAAACGCCCCGAACTGGTCTACGCACCGGGACGGGAGACGCCAGACGCGTGCAGCGTCGTCATGCGTTAATCGCGTGCAGCGTCGTCATGCGTTAATCGCGTGCAGCGTCGTCATGCGTTAATCGCGTGCAGCGTCGTCATACGTTGAACGCCGTGGCGTCATCATGCGCTGATCGCCGTGTTTCCGCCTGTCCGGCAGGAGCATGTTTTCTGATGTTGCCGATCGGCCCCCTGTAGCCTCTCCCCAATCCGCACCGAATCCGCGCCCACCGTGCCCGGCCTTGCTTCGGCCCGATTCCTTTCCGGTCGCGGCCACGCGTTTATCGTCCCGATCATTGGCATGACGTACAGTAATCGTGTCAGAGGGATTGCTTTTCTTCGGCTTTTTCCGCAAAATGTCGTTTAGCGGCCCGCATCAGGCGCGGCCCGGTCATTTGTGTTGACAATAACGTCGACAAACATGTCCATCACAGGGACGGTACCACGACGGGCCTGACGCCCGTCGTGTCGCACCATGCGAAGAGGCGAGGAAAAGGTATCGGGGAAACAGTCTAGCGAGGGATCCGCGGGTTCCCGGGAGGTTTCGACATGAAACACGTAGTAAAGGCGCTGACGCTCGCACTTGCCGCTTCGCTGCTCATGGCCGCCACGGCCTTTGCGGCACCGGTGAAGATCGGCCTGATGTGCCCCCTGACCGGCAAGTGGGCCAGCGAAGGGCAGGACATGCGCAACATCGTCACCCTGCTCGCCGATGAACTGAACAAGGCTGGCGGCATCAACGGCAACAAGGTCGACCTGGTCGTCGAAGACGACGGCGGCGACCCGCGTACCGCAGCCCTGGCCGCGCAGAAGCTGACCACCTCGGGCGTCATTGCCGCCATCGGCACCTATGGCTCGGCGGTCACCGAAGCCTCCCAGAGCATCTACGACGAAGCTGGTGTGGTGCAGATCGCCACCGGCTCCACCGCCGTGCGCCTGACCGAAAAGGGTCTGAAGCGCTTCCTGCGCACCGCCCCCCGTGACGACGAACAGGGCATGGTCGCCGCCAAGGTCATCAAGGCCAAGGGCTACAAGGCCGTGGCCCTGCTGCACGATAACTCGTCCTACGCCAAGGGCCTGGCCGACGAGACCAAGGCGCTGCTGGACAAGAACGGCATCAAGATCGTGTTCTACGACGCCCTGACTCCCGGCGAACGCGATTACACCGCCATCCTCACCAAGCTGAAGGCTGCAGGCCCCGACATCATCTTCTGCACCGGCTACTACCCCGAAGTGGGCATGCTGCTGCGCCAGAAGATGGAAATGAAGTGGAACGTGCCCATGATGGGCGGCGACGCCGCCAACCATGCCGACCTGGTGAAGATTTCCGGCAAGGAAGCGGCCAAGGGCTACTTCTTCCTCAGCCCTCCCGGACCGCAGGACCTGGACGCCGCAGCCGCCAAGGCCATGCTGGCCGCCTACAAGGCCAAGTACAACGGCGTGCCCGGCTCCGTGTGGTCCGTGCTGGCCGGTGACGCGTTCAACGTCATCGTCGAGGCCGTGAAGTCCACCGGCAAGGCCGATTCCGCCGCCATTGCCGAGTACCTGAAGACCAAGCTGAAGAACTACCCCGGCTTCACCGGCCAGATCTCGTTCAACGAGAAGGGCGACCGCGTGGGCGACCTGTACCGGGTGTACGAAGTGAACGCCAACGGCGAATTCATTCTCCAGCCCTAGCAGCCTTACGCAGTCGATACAGCATGCATGAAGGGGCGGGCGCTGCCGCCCGCCCCGTTTCCACCGCCCCGGCATCCGGCAATGGCCTGTACCGTCCGGAAAGTACAGGTACAGGGTGAGACCCGCATTGGCATCGGGCGGCGGTTCGACGTAACAGATGGCCACGAGGCCGTAGCGGGGCGCACGACGCCCCATCCGCAGGCGGACCCTTACCGGGGTCCGCGTTTCGCGCCGCCATGTCCGGGCCATCCGCCCGGAAGCAGGACCGGCGGCGCGGGGGAAGCAGCACAGGAACGTCTATGGAAGAATTCTTTCAGCAGTTGACCAACGGTCTGGCGGTGGGGGGCATCTACGCGCTCATCGCACTGGGCTACACCATGGTCTATGGTGTGCTCAAACTCATAAATTTCGCGCATGGCGACCTGTTCACCATCGGGGCCTACCTCGGCTTCACGCTGTTCACCGCCTTCGGTCTGTCGGGCTGGGTGTCCGGGCCGGGCGGGGTGCTGCTGGTGCTGGTCATGGTCGTGGGGCTGGTGGCGCTGATCGGGTTTCTGCTCGAACGCGTGGCCTACCGCCCCCTGCGCTCTTCCAGCCGTCTGTCCGCCGTGGTGTCGGCGCTGGGCGCCTCCATCTTCTTCCAGAACGCGGTCATGCTCATCTACGGGGCCAAGTTCCAGGTCTACCCCAACGACATCCGGCCCAGTTACGTGCTGTCCATCATGGGCATTGACGTCCCGCTGGTGCGCATCATGATGATTGCCGCCTCGCTGGGCCTGATGCTGGCGTTGTACTGGTTCACCCAGCGCACCCGCATCGGCGCGGCCATCCGGGCCACGGCCATTGACCAGGGCGCGGCCAAGCTCATGGGCATCGACGTCAACAGGGTGATCTCGCTGGTGTTCATGATCGGTCCGGCGCTTGGCGGCGTGGCCGGGGTGATGGTGGGCCTGTACTACGGCCAGGTGGACTTCACCATGGGCTGGGTCTACGGCCTGAAGGCCTTCACCGCCGCCATCCTGGGCGGCATCGGCAACATTCCGGGGGCCATGGTGGGCGGTCTCTTGCTGGGCGTCATCGAGGCGCTGGGCGCGGCCTACATCTCCATCGCGTGGAAGGACGCCATCGCGTTCCTGGTGCTCATCCTCATCCTGATCATCCGGCCCACGGGCCTGCTCGGCGAAAGGGTGGCCGACAAGATATGAAGGTGTCGCGCACCACGAGCTATGCGGGCCTCGCGGTGGTGGTGGCGGTGCTGCCCCTGCTGCTGGACCCTTACTGGACCGACGTGTTCGTCAGCATCGGCCTGTATTCCGTGCTGGCCCTTTCGCTGAACATCATCCTGGGCCAGGCCGGGCTGTTCCACATGGGGCATGCGGCGTTCTATGCCGTGGGGGCCTACGTGACGGCCATCGCCAACACCATGTGGGGCGTGCCCGTGCTGTGGGCCATGCCCTTTGCGGGGCTGGCCGCCGCGCTGTTCGCCATGGTTGTGGCGCGGCCCATCATCCACTTGCGCGGCGATTACCTGCTCATCGTGACCATCGGCATTGTCGAGATAGTGCGCATTGCGCTGATCAACAACGTGTTCGGGCTTACCGGCGGGGCCAACGGCATCTTCGGCATTGCGCGGCCCACGCTGTTCGGGTTCAAGATCGCAAAGCCCATGCACTTCTACTACCTGGTCTGGGCGTACGTGGCCTGTTCCATCCTGCTGTTTCGCAGGCTGGAGAATTCGCGCTTCGGCCGCGCGCTCAACTACATCAAGGAAGACGACACCGCCGCCGAGGGCAGTGGCGTGAACACGGCCTCGTACAAGCTGTGGGCCTTTGTGCTGGGCGCGTTCTGGGCCGGCATGACCGGCACCATCTACGCGGCGAAGATGACCATCATCTCGCCGGAATCGTTCTCGTTCTGGGAGTCGGTGGTGCTGTTCGCCATCGTCATCCTGGGGGGCGGTTCCAACCGCGGCGTGCTGCTGGGGGCGTTCCTGCTCATCGGGCTGCCGGAATTCTTCCGTGAATTCGCCAGTGCCCGCATGCTGGCCTTTGGCCTGGCCATGGTGGCGATGATGATCTTCCGTCCGCAGGGCATGCTGCCGCCCAGGCCGCGCTCCTACACGCTGCCGGAGCGTATCCGCTGCATTACCGGCAAGGGCGGCGACGCCGCCGCACAGGCGGGGGGTGAGGCATGAGCCTGCTTGCGCTGCGCAATCTGACCAAGACCTTTGGCGGCCTGGTGGCCGTGAACAACGTGACCTTCGATGTGGCCGAAGGGTCCATCGTCGGGCTGATCGGCCCCAACGGGGCGGGCAAGACCACGGTGTTCAACCTGATCACCGGCAATTACAAGCCCGATTCCGGCGACATCTTTTTTGATGGCCGCACGATAAAGGGGCTGCCCACCCACAGCATCGTGCAGCAGGGCATTGCCCGCACCTTCCAGACCATCCGGCTGTTCCAGAACATGTCGGTCATCGAGAACGTGCTGGCAGGCTGCCACTGCCGCATGCAGTCGGGCATGCTTGCGGCCATGCTGCGCACCCCGGCCCAGCGTGCGGAAGAGCAGCACGCCCTTTTGCGCGCTACGCGCGAACTGGAGTTCGTGGGGCTGGCCGACGAACACGCCAACCTGGCCAAGAACCTGTCCTACGGTAACCAGCGCCTGCTGGAGATAGCCCGCGCTCTCGCCACCGACCCGCGCTTCATCATTCTGGATGAACCCGCCGGGGGCATGAACGATCAGGAAACGGCGGCGCTCATCGACACCATTCGTGCCATCCGCGACCGGGGCATTACCGTGCTGCTCATCGAGCACGACATGAGCCTGGTCATGAAGGTGTGCGAAAAGCTGGTGGTGCTGGAATACGGGGCACTGCTGGCCGAGGGCGTGCCTGCGGCCATCAAGGACGATCCGCGCGTGATCGAGGCGTATCTTGGTGTTGATACAGATGATTAGACGGATTCGCGGGCGGTCGAGCGACACGGTCACCAACCCGGACATGGCGGTTGCAGCCATACCGGGCAGATGAACGACAACAGTATTGCCGGAACATGCCACCCCTGCGAGCCTTGGCTTTAACGGGTACCTGGAGAGACGATGTTTCTGGAATTGCGCGACCTGCATGTGAAGTACGGCAACGTCGAGGCCCTGCACGGCATCAACGTGCATGTGGACGAAGGCGAGATCGTGACCATCCTTGGCGCCAACGGCGCGGGCAAGACCACCACGCTGATGTCCATCAGCGGGTTGGTGCAGCCCAGCCAGGGCGGCATCTACTTCAAGGGCAAGGCCCTGCACGAGATGCCCAGCCACGCCGTGGTGCGCGAGGGCATCACCCAGTCGCCCGAAGGGCGGCGGGTGTTCGGCACCCTGACCGTGCTGGAGAACCTGAACCTTGGGGCCTTCACCAGCAACGACAAGGCCCGCATCCGCACCACGCGGGACTGGATCTTCGAGCTGTTCCCCCGTCTGCTGGAGCGCAAGGACCAGCTTGCGGGCACTCTGTCCGGCGGCGAGCAGCAGATGCTGGCCATCGGCCGCGCCCTCATGGGCGACCCCAAGGTGCTGCTGCTGGATGAACCCTCGCTGGGGCTGGCCCCCATTCTGGTGAAGTCCATCTTCGAGACCGTGCGCGCCATCAACAAGACCGGCATGACCGTGGTGCTGGTGGAGCAGAACGCCCGCGCCGCCCTGAAGCTGGCCACACGCGGCTACGTGCTGGAAGTGGGCCGGGTGGTCATGGAGGATTCGGCGGCGAACCTGCTGGCGAACACGGACGTGCAGGATGCGTATCTGGGCGGCTCTGGCCATTAGGGGCAGTGCCACGCTGCGGTCTTTCGCCCTCTGGCTGCGTCAGATTTCGCTTTTTACTCCGGTCACGTACGGCAAAAGTACGCTCCCTTCGTAAAAAGCTCATCTTCCTTGCCAGAGAACGAAATCCTCGTAGCGTGCCGAACGGAACCGCGGGACATGAAGCAAACAAAAAGGCGCTCCGGAAACGGGGCGCCTTTCACTTTTGGGGTGGCCGGGCGGGGAAGGTTCACCCCGCCAGGTGTGCGGCGATGGTGTCCATGAGGTCCTGGCGGGTGATGGGTTTGGTGAGCAGGCCGTTGCAGCCCGCGTCGGTGCAGCGGAGCAGGTCCTCGTGCCTGTCGTGGGCGGTCAGGGCCACGATGGGCACCGGGTTGCGGCCCAGCAGGCGTTCTTCCTCGCGCATGGCGCGCACGGTATCCGTGCCGTCCATGTCGGGCATCACCACGTCCATCAGTATGAGGTCCACGGGGTGTTCGCGAAAGATGCGCAAGGCCGCGTGGCCGGAATCCGCCTCCATGCAGCGCAACGGTGTATCGCGCAGCAGAAGCAGCAGCAGTGCGCGGTTGGGGGCGGCGTCATCGACGATGAGCACCGTGGCGGGCGGCAAGGGCGGGACAGGGCTTGTGGTCATCCAGAACTCCGGTGCGCGGGCGTGGTGAGCTCGCTGGAAAGGGATGCCGGACGCTTGCGGCGGACGGATGTTGCAGTGGCGGCAGATTGCCTTCCATATTCCATGCATAGCCCAATGTTGCCCGTAGCCGCAAGGTGGGCTGATGTGGCGCGGCATATGGCGACAGGAAGAGGGCGCACGAATCCCCGTGCCGGTGCGAAGCATTGCAGTGCGTGCCAACGCTGCCCGGTGGAGGTAGGGCGCAGGTGTGTCCAGTGCTCCCATATGCGGATGAATGCGCCCATATGCGCCCATATGCGCCCATATGCGCCCATATGCGAAAGGTCGCGTTCGGACAGGTTCAGATGGACCTGGCAAGTTGCCGAAAGGTGTCGGGCCTGCATCCGCGCGTCCCTTGCGTTGGGCGTGCGGGCATGGCACACCCGTGCGGTCGGCACGGCCTTCCCCTTCATCATCAGCATGCCCAAGCGGCGCAGGAGCAGCACATGGTCACCATCGGCACCCCCAACACCCCCTCCGCAACCCGCATCCTGCTGCTCGGCTCCGGCGAACTGGGCCGCGAGGTGGCCATAGAGGCCATGCGCCTTGGCGTGGAGGTGATCGCCGTGGATCGCTACCCCAATGCGCCCGCCATGCAGGTGGCCCACCGCAGCCATGTGGTGTCCATGCTGGACGGCGCAGCCCTGCGCAAGATCATCGAGGCGGAACGCCCCCACTGCATCGTGCCGGAAATCGAGGCCATCGCCACCGAAACCCTGCTGGAACTGGAGAAGGAAGGCTTTCGCGTGGTGCCTACGGCCCGCGCCGCCCGCCTGACCATGGACCGCGAGGGCATCCGCCGTCTGGCGGCGGAAGAATTGGGCCTGCCCACCTCTCCCTACCGATTTGCCGCAACGGAAGCGGAATACCGCGAGGCCGTGGCCGCCGTGGGCCTGCCCTGCGTGGTCAAGCCGGTGATGAGTTCGTCCGGCAAGGGGCAGAGCACCGTGCGCACCGAGGCCGACGTCATGAAGGCCTGGGAATACGCCCAGACCGGCGGGCGCGCGGGCGGCGGCAAGGTCATCGTGGAAGGCTTCGTGGACTTCGACTACGAAATCACCCAGCTTACCGTGCGCCACGCGGACGGCACCACCTTCTGCGACCCCATCGGGCACTTGCAGAAGGACGGCGACTACCGCGAATCGTGGCAGCCCCAGCCCATGAGCCAGGCCGCCCTGGCCGAGTCGCGGCGCATGGCCGAGGCCGTTACCGGCGCCCTTGGCGGGTGGGGCATCTTTGGGGTGGAACTGTTCATCAAGGGCGACACGGTATACTTCAGCGAGGTTTCGCCCCGCCCGCACGACACCGGGCTGGTGACGCTGATCTCGCAGAACCTCAGCGAATTCGCCCTGCACGCGCGGGCCATTCTGGGGCTGCCGGTGCCCTCGCTGCGCCAGAACGGCCCCGCCGCCTCGTGCGTGGTGCTGGCCGAGGGCGACAGCACGTCGCCCAGCTTTCACGGCATCGATGCCGCCCTGGCCGAGCCGGACACCGGGCTGTGCCTGTTCGGAAAGCCGGAGGTGCACGGCAAGCGCCGCATGGGCGTGGCCCTGGCCCTTGGCGCCAGCATCGATGAGGCCCGCGAGAAGGCCCGCCGCGCTGCCGCCGCCGTGCAGGTGGAACTGTAGCCGCTGCCGAACGTCGCATCCTGCTGCATCGCATGCGCCCGCTCCGGGGAACCGGGGCGGGCGTTGTGCGTTGGCGGCACGGGGCGTGGATGGGAAAATTGGTGCGGCAGGCGGAGCCGGGTGAACCTGCGCAGCAGGCGCGGGCGCGGGACCACAGTGGAGGGCTGGGGCCGGGACGTGCCCCGGCATTCGGTGCGTCGCCCCCCTTTTCAAACGTGCGGCACGCCGCTATGGTGCGCGCCATGCCGAACCAGACCGAAACTTCCACCGCCAAGGCTCCTGCCGACGCCCCGGACTCCATCCCCGCCGAAGCCCCCGGCGTCTTCCGTATCCACGCCACCGACGGCGCGGCCCGCACCGGCGTGCTGCACACCGCGCACGGCCCGGTGCGCACGCCCATCTTCATGCCCGTGGGCACCGTGGGCAGCGTGAAGGCCGTGGCCCCGGACGATCTGGACGCCATCGGGGCCGAGATCATCCTGGGCAACACCTACCACCTGTACCTGCGCCCCGGCGACGAACTGGTGGCCCGGCGCGGCGGCCTGCACGGTTTCAACGCCTGGAAGAAGCCCATCCTGACCGACAGCGGCGGCTTTCAGGTGTTCAGCCTGTCCGCCCTGCGCAAGATCACCGAGCAGGGGGTGGAGTTCCGCTCGCACCTTGACGGGTCCAAGCACCTGTTCACGCCGGAGAAGGTTGTGTCCATCCAGCGCAACCTGAACTCGGACATCATGATGGTGCTGGATGAGTGCGTGCCGTACGGCGCGGACAAGCCCTACACCGAAAAGTCGCTGGCCCTCACCACCCGCTGGGCGCAACGCTGCCGCGACGCCTACCCCAAGGGCACGGCGGGCAACCTGCTGTTCGGCATCACCCAGGGCGGCTTTTTCAAGGACCTGCGCGAACGCTCCATCGGCGAACTGACGCAGATAGATTTCGACGGCTTTGCGCTGGGCGGGCTTTCGGTGGGCGAATCCAAGCCGGAGATGATGGACATCCTGTACCACAGCGCGCCCCTGCTGCCTGCGGACAAGCCGCGCTACCTGATGGGCGTGGGCACCCCGCTGGACATCATCAACGGCATCGCCGCCGGGGTGGACATGTTCGACTGCGTGCTGCCCACCCGCAACGCGCGTAACGGCACGCTGTACACGTCGCTCGGCAAGATCAACATCAAGCGCAAGGAATTTGCCGAGGACGACGGCCCGCTGGACCCGGCGTGCAACTGCTACGCCTGCCGCACCTTCTCGCGTGCCTATCTGCGCCACCTGTACGTGGCCAAGGAGTTGCTGGCCTTCCGCCTGAACTCGGTCCACAACCTGACCCATTTTCTGGACGTGGTGCGCGGCGCGCGCGCGGCCATCGCCGAGGGGCGCTTTGCCGCGTACAAGGCGGGGTTCGAGGCTATCTACCCGGAAGAAGTTGTGGCGTAGGGCGCAGACAGCGTCGAATTTTCCGCTCCGATCGGTTTGGCCAGCCCGATCCGACTCCCCGCCCTGACCCGAAATGACATGGGGCCGTCACGACAGCGTGGCGGCCCCTTTCGTTCTACTGCGGGTGGGTTCCGGTTCTTTGAGGCGGGTCAGGTAACGGCTGTCGCGGTCAGGTGACGGCTGTCGCGGTCAGGCCGCGTCCTGTCCGTTTCCGGACGTATCGCCACTGCCCGTGCCGTCAATATTGCCTGGGCACGTGGGCGTTTCCTGCTGGGCGCACACCCGGTTGCGGCCGCTTTCCTTGGCGCGCATCAGCATGTGGTCGGCCCGGCGCATCAGGTCGTCCAGCGAATCGTTGGCCCCCCGGTATTCCGCCGCGCCCACGCTGACGGTGCAGCCTATCCATACGTCGCGCACGGCCACCGGGGCGTCTTCCACGGCGCTGCGGATGCGTTCTGCCGTGCGCAGGGCGCGGTCCAGCGCCGTTTCCGGCAGCAGCACGCCGAATTCCTCGCCCCCCAGGCGGCCGATAAGGTCATTCTCGCGCAGCGACAGCCCCATCACGTCGGTGATGTGGCGCAGCACCATGTCGCCCGCCTCGTGCCCCCAGGTGTCGTTGACGGACTTGAAGTGGTCGGCGTCCAGCAGCAGCACCGAGAGCGGGCGGGCATAGCGTTGCGACCGTGTCGCCTCGTCTTCCAGCCGGGCCATGAAATGGCGGCGGTTGGACACGCCGGTCAGTTCGTCCGTGGTGGCCAGTTGTTCCAGGCGTTTGGTGTCTTCCACCTGGTCGGTCACGTCCAGAAAGAAACTTTCCACCTCCGGTGCTTCGGGGGTGCCGGTGCGCCGGGCGTACAGCGATACCCAGATGGCCTCGCCGCCGCGCCGGAACCAGCGCTGGCGGTGGCCGGTCACCACTTCTCCGGCGATCAGGCCGTCCAGCATGGCCTGGCGGTCCAGGGGCTCCGCGTACAGGGGGATGACGGAGTCATCCAGCAGGGCGCGGGCGTGGTCCGTGTCCCGGAAACCAAGCAGGGCAGCACCGTGCTGGTTCAGCACCAGGATCGTGCCGTCCCATGTGGTGCGAAAGATGCCGATGGGGGCGTTTTCCACCAGTTCGCGGTGCTGGCGTTCGGCATCGCGCAGGGCGGATTCCGCATCGCGGCGGGCCATGACCAGTTCGTTTAGGTGGCGGTTCAGTTCGCCGAATTCGTCGCGGCCCGGAAACAGGTTGCGCACGGTGAAGTCGCCGCGCGCAACGCTGCGCATGTATTCTGCAAGTTGCCCCACCCTGCCGGATGCCCCCGCCGTTGCCAGCGCAAACAGCACGGCGAACAGGGTGAGCATGCCGCCGATGGCCAGGATGGTGCCGTAGCGGATGGGGGCCACGGCGTGCAGCAGTTCTTCCTGCGGCACCAGCAGCGCCAGCCGCCAGCCGGGACCGGGCACCGCGCGTACGGCGGCCAGCACCCGCTCGCCGTCGATGGTCAGGTAGGTTGCGCCGTTGCCCGCGTTGTCGCCAAGGGTGCCGCCGATGGTGTGGTCGTTATCCGGGGCAGCGTGGGCTGCGTAGGTGCCGCGCGCCAGATTGCGCAGGGGGGTGGTGTCCAGGCGGTCGGCCAGCATGGCCCCCAGCCCGGTGGCGGTGACCGGCTGGCCGTCGGCCGTCAGCACCAGCAGACCGCTGCCCTTGGGCAGGGCCACGCCGTGCAGGATGGTGTGCAACCCTTCGGTGGTGATGTCCAGGCCCAGCACCCCCAGCGGCTTGCCGCCAGCCGGGTTGTCCACGGTGGCCACGGTGCTGACCACGGTCTTGCCGGTGACAATCTCCGTATACGGGTCGGACCAGCCGACCACGCCGGGGTTGCGCATGGCTCGGCGAAACCACGGGCGGACGCTGCCGTCGAAATCGGCAGGCAGCTCGCGCGGGGGCTGCATGACCATGATGCGCCCGGACATGTCGGCAAAATAGACGAAGTACGCTTCTGACCGCAGCCGCAGGAAACTGGACCAACTGGCCAGCAGGCCTTCGCGGTCGCAGGGGCGTCCGGCAAGGCAGGCCAGCATGCGCTGGTCCTGGCGCAGGGCCGCCACGGCGCGGGCGTATTCCCCGGCGTACTGGCTGACGATGGTATTGGCCAGGGTGTCCGCCTGCAGGGCCATGGCCGATTCGGCCCCGCGCAGCATGATGTCCTTGGCGCGCATGTAGGAAAATGTCCCCAGCGCGACCAGCGTCAGGGACGAAAGGATGGCGAGAAGCAGCAACAGGCGTTGCCGTAGGGGGATGACCCGCATGGCGGTCCTCGCGCCCGGGGGAGGGGGCGCACAGTCAGGGCATGGCCGAACGATGCGGAAACGTACAGGATGGAGCGCCGTGCGGCAAGCATTCCGCAAAGCCGGACGCCGGTTGGCGATCAGGCTGGCCGCAGGCGAAAGATTGCAAAGGGCGGCATGACCTGCCGGGCGGTGACGGCGTGCAGGGGCGGGGCGTGCGGAAAGGGGGCGTCTGAAGTCGGGATGGCCGGGGCGGCAGGAGGGCGGTGCGTCTCCTGACTGCGCCCCTGCTTCTGCGGCCTCCTCCTTTGCTTGACGAATGCCGGGACCGGTCTTTTCTTTTTGTACAGCCACGTTGCCCGCACGGCGTGAGTCTGATAGGGCAGGCATAAGGTCGGGTGTATTCCTTCGTCTGCTGCCGCGTGCGCAGGATATCCCGGCCCGTGCGCGCCATCGGGAGGGGAACGGGGCGTCCGCGCGGCGGACGGCCCGGTGCCGGGGGCGGGCATTGCCGCCACGGTCGTTCACTGCCCGCGACGCCGTAAAGGGGCAAGGGGGATATGCCATGTCCAACCTCTCCGGAAAGTCCGCCACCCATGCTTCGGGCCACTCCGCTTCGGGCGCCGCCATCGGCGGGCCTTCCGGCGCGGCGCGGGGCAACCGTCTGTCGGAATCCAGAAGTCCGTACCTGCTTCAGCACGCGGACAACCCCGTACACTGGCTTGCGTGGGGCGAAGAAGCCCTGCAACGCGCCCGCGACGAGGACAAGCCGCTGTTCGTCAGCATCGGCTATTCCACCTGCCACTGGTGCCATGTCATGGCGCACGAATCGTTCGAGGACGACGAGGTGGCCAGCCTGCTCAATGACGCCTTCGTGTGCGTCAAGGTGGACCGCGAGGAGCGCCCCGACATCGACGCCGCCTACATGGCCGCCTGCCAGATGCTGACAGGCTCCGGGGGCTGGCCGCTGACCATCATCGCCCTGCCCGATGGCCGCCCCTTTTTTGCGGCCACCTACCTGCCCAAGCATTCGCGTCCGGGCCGCATCGGCCTGATGGATCTGGTGCCCCGCGTGCTGGCCGTGTGGCGCGACAAGCGCGACGACGTTCTGGAGTCTGCCGAGAGCATCGTGGAACACGTGCGCCGCCATGCCGAAGCCATGCTGCGCCCGCCCGCCGATGGCCGTCTGCCCGGCGGGGGCACGCTGCACGCCGCCTGCGAGGCCATGGCCTCGGAATTCGACGAGGCCAACGGTGGCTTTGGCGCGGCCCCCAAGTTTCCTTCGCCGCACAACCTGCTGTTTCTGCTGCGCTGGGCGCGCCGCAACGGTCACGGGGCCGGACAAACGGCGGCGCAGGTCGGCACCGCGCCGAGGGCGAGCGAACCCGGCGGAGCCAAGGCCCTGCGCATGGCCACCCGCACCCTGCGGGCCATCCGGCGCGGCGGCATCCACGACCACGTGGGCTACGGCTTTCACCGCTATTCCACCGACGCCCGCTGGCTGCTGCCCCATTTCGAGAAAATGCTCTACGACCAGGCCATGCTGATGCTGGCCTACGCCGAGGCATGGCTGGCCGCCGGCGATGCCGAGTTCCGGCGCACGGCGGAAGAAACCGCCGCCTACGTCCTGCGCGACCTGACATCGCCGGAAGGGGCCTTCTACAGCGCCGAGGATGCGGACAGCGAGCTGGACGGCGCACGCGGCGAGGGGCTGTTCTATACCTTCACCCTGGCGGACATCGAGAAGGCCTGCGCCCCGCTGGATGTGACGGCGGACGCAGGCGGCGTCGACCATGCCCCCGACGCGGATCCTGCCTGCATTTCCGAAGCGGATCTGACGGCCAGGGCCTTTGGCTGCACGGCCTACGGCAACTACGAGGACGAGGCCACCCACAGCCGCACGGGCCGCAACATCCTGCACCTGCCCCGCACCACGCAGGAACTGGCGCAGGAACTGGGCCTGCCCCCGCGCGAGGCGGAGGAACGGCTGGAGGCGGCGCGGGCTGCGCTGTTCGACCTGCGCGCGCAGCGGCCCCGCCCCCATCTGGACGACAAGGTGCTGGCCGACTGGAACGGCCTTGCCATCGCCGCCCTGTCGCGCTGCGCCCAGGCCTTTGACGCGCCGCACCTGGCGGAGGCCGCCGCCACGGCGGCGGATTTCGTGCTTACGCGCATGGTCACCCCGGAAGGGCGGCTGCTGCACCGCTGGCGCGACGGCGAAGCCGCCGTGCCCGGCCTGCTGGATGATTACGCCTTCATGATCTGGGGGATCATCGAACTGTACGGGGCCACCGGCGAGGTGCGCTGGCTGCGCCGTGCCCTGCGGTTGCAGGAGGTGCAGGACACCTTCTTTCACGATGCCGAGGGCGGCGGCTACTGGATGACCCCCGCGGACGGCGACGCCCTGCTGGTGCGCCGCAAGGAAGGACACGACGGCGCGCTGCCCTCCGGCAACGCGGCCTCGCTGTTCAACCTGCTGCGCCTTGCGCTGCTGCTGGGGCGGCAGGAATACGGCGAACGGGCGCGGGGCGTATTGCGCGCCTTTGCCACGCAGGTGCGTCATCATCCCATCGGGTCCACCATGTTCCTGTGCGGCGTGGATTTTGCGCTCAGCGGCGGGCGTTCGGTGATCGTGGCGGGCGAGCCGGACCAACCGGACACCGAGGCCATGCTGGCCGCCGTGCGGGGCACGTATGCCCCCACCACGGTGCTGCACCTGCGCACCACCGACAACGCACGCGACCTTGCGGCGCTGGTGCCCTTCACCGCGCACCTGGCCCCGGTGGAAGACCGCGCCACGGCCTGGCTGTGCGAAAACTACGCCTGCTCCCCGCCCATCACCGCCCCGACGGAACTGAAGGCCCGGCTGCTGGCGGTGCGTCCGCTGGCGCAGGGGTAGGGGGAATTGCCGCTGATGGCATGCGCGCCGGGACGACGCGGAATGTGCGCACCTGTCGCGGGTGCTGTTCCGACGGGTGGCGCGGGCTTGTCGGCTGAGACAGCCGCGTCCCCGTGCGGATTGATCGTGGACTGTTTGCATGAACGGTATGTTTTGTGTGGAATGCAAGTGTGTTACCGCGCCGCTTGCGTTTCCCCCGGCAACCGGATACACCCCCATTCACGCTTGGTTTCGGATGACGACAGCAGGAGAGACCCCAGCCGGCGGCAAACGGCATGGGGCGCCGACGAAGTGAATCTTTCAGGCGAAAGGACTGCTGCCCGACGAACCTCTGGAGAGCCTCCATCCGTGGAGCACCGAAGGAGCAAACCGCCCGTGTCCTCGCAGGGAACCGGGGCGGCGAAACTCTCAGGTAAAAGGACAGAGTGCCACGCGTGACTCCGGTCGGCATGCGCCCGCCGCGCCCCGTGCGCTGGCGGCACCCGCCCGCGACCCGGCAGACTGGCCGATCCCTTGGGATCGTGCCCGCAGCCGGGGTGTCGCCGGATCCCACCGTGCCCCCAGGCAGGCCCGCCCCGTGCGGGCTGCCGTCCTCCGCTTCCACACCGGCTTTCCCGGCAGGCGAATCCGCCATGCTTTCCGACACCCTGGTGCCCGTACACCCGTGCCGGAAACGTGCGCATTCGTTCCGCTGCATGGGGTCGTCACAAATGCGTGCCGAAACCTTGCGTGGCGGAACGTGTGCGCGGCGGTCCAACTGCCGCGCGCACGTCCGCAACGCGAAGTTGGCAACGCCCTGTCTCCTGGGCGAGTCATGTGGTCGCAGGCCGGAGGGGCGGTCCCTTCGGCCTGTCGCCGTTTCAGGGCCTGCCAGGCTATGGTCTTTTTGTTCTCTGCCTTCGTCAGAATGGTTTTTTATTCCAGTCAAATACGATAAGAGTATATTCCCTTCATAAAAAAACATTCTTCCTTGGCAGAGAACAAAAATCCTCATAGCCTGCTCAGGCCCTGAGAGAGGTGGAGGGACGGAAGGCGCACCCGCTTGCGCCGGTGGGTCAGCGCGCCGTGGCGGGCAGGTGGTACAGCACGAACTGGGGCAGCGGCGTCCATGCCGGGGTGCGCACCCCGGCTGCGGCCAGTGCTTCGGCAGCCCAGGTGTTGCAGGTGCGCACGGGGCTGAAGCGTCCGGCAGCCTCAAAGAACAGGCTGTCCGGTCCGTAGCCTGTGCTGTTGCTTTCCGGCGTGACGGCGATGCGCATGGGGCGTCCCGTCGCATCGCGGGTCAGGCTGGCCGCCATGAAGGTCACGAGGTTCCGGTATCCCTGCCGTGACAGGTGCAGGGTACGAGTGTCCGCGTCGAGCAGCGGCGGGCCGGGCATCACTTCCACGTGCAGGGCGGCAGGGGCAAGGGCCAGCGCCCGCAGGGCCGCGCCGGGGCGCAATTGTTCCCACGTGGGCGTGGTCAGGTAGAATTCCCGCGCACCCCATCCCACCGCCAGATGGGCGTTGTCCGGCAGGGATGCCAATCCTTCCCGGTCTGCCAGTTCCGCCCCGCCCGTTCGTCGGGCACCGTCCGTTTGTACGGCCCCGTCCGTTCGTTCGGCCTGATCGGCCAAGGCTGGCGGACCGCCCGCTCCCCCGCCCGGTGCATTGCCTGCTCCGTCCCCCAGCCCCAGCACGTCTGCCAGTCCCGGTTCCCCTTCCACACGCGCGGGCAGCACGATGTCCGCATGCACCCCGTTGCTGACCACATGGATGGTCACTGGCGGGGCATTGCGCGTGTCGGCTTCCGCCATGCTTGCGCCCTTGCCGCCCGGCACGATGCCCTGCTGTTCTGCGGCGGAGCGCACAGCGCCTCCAGGCGGGCAGCATGCGGGGACGGGCACCCTATCGGTGGGACGCGGCATCGTGCCCAGCACGGCCACGGCCAGCGCGTATCCCAGCGGCAGCACGGCCAGGCAGCGCAATGCCCATGTCAGGACGTTACGTGGAGCGTTACGTGGGGCGTTACGTGGGGCGTTACGCGGGGCGTGACGCGGGGCGGTGCGTGGCGGTTGTGGCGGCTGGTCGGATGGCGAGGCGTGGGGCTGCATGCGTTTTCCTGCTGCGGCAAGGCGTGGGGGGCGAGCATCGAACGTCAGGGGCAGGGTATTCCGTAATCTGGCGGATTGCCAGACCATCGACGTACGGTGCGTGATATCGATGATAATACGCGACGGTCTTTTGGAAAATCATTTCACTCAGGCGTCCGTTCCAGTGTACGGTAGCGGCAGGATTCTCTCCTCCCGTTTGCGCTTCTGGCGGCGCGGGCAGGCATGCGGTCATCCATATCCACCCTCAAACCGCAGGAGTGGCGCCATGCAGGAAATCAGACTGCACCGTAACGGACGCGAAGACCTTGTCTTTTCGGGCGAACACCTGGCCACGGTGGACGACCGGGAATGGATGGGCATAGCCCCCAACTGGTGGGAATTGGCCCTGTACCGTTCCGAGGTGGGAGGCTTCGTGCTTTCCTCGGTATTCCACCTGAATTTTCCCCGGCACCGCATGCTGCGGGGGGCGGTGGTGTTCCAGAACATAGCCGACGTGCGCGACTATGTGGTCAACGCCTGCAACGGTCCATCCATGATCGCCGACGGTCTGTTGGGCAGGGCGCGCAGGCGCATCCGGCAGTTGGACGATCCCATTCCCCCGCTGCCGCAGTTTGCACCCGTTGCGGATTACGAATCGTTCGGAGAACGAGAGATTCCCTATGCATGACGACACACGACGAGCGCCCACCTCATACGGAACCGGGGGGAGGGGGCATGCGAAACGGCGGCCATGGCCGCCGTTTTTCATGGCCGGGCGTAATTGAAAAGGGGGAGCAGACGCGGGAAGCCGGGAAGGATGCCGTGCCGCAGGTCAGGCGGCGTACGGCGTGCATGCGGCACGCACGTAAGGATGGAACTTGGCGTCGTCGTCCAGCATGTGGCGCGCCACAACCTCGCTGGCAATCACGCCCAGCGCCTCGCCCAGGGGCAGGTTTTCGCGCTCGTAGCGTTCCGCCAGGTTGCCGGCGGCCTCCAGCAGGGCGGTGTGCAGTTCCGCGTGATGGTCCGCATCCGGATAGCCCCGGCTGCGCAGCACCGTTTCCTCGTCGCGGAAGTGTATGGTCAGGGCGGTGAGCAGTTCGTGGATGATGGCCAGGCATGCCGCGCGGGGGGCGTTGTCCAGAAAGGCGGCCAGAAGCCTGTTGACCATCTCGAACAGTTGGCGGTGCTGGGTGTCGATGCGCGCATCCCCGCACTCGTACGAACGGCTCCAGGCAAGGCGCAGCATGTCGCCGGGCGAGTGCAGTGCTTCACGCGGGCAGGCCAGCAGGGGCGGGACTGCGGGGGCCGACGCCACCGTGTTCCGTCCCTCGGCCTTGGCCCGGTACAAGGCCCGGTCGGCCATGTCGACGACCTGGTCCGGCGTGATGTTGCGCCCGCCGCGCACCGTGGCCACACCTACGCTGACGGTGACGTGCCCCGCCGGGGTGCTGCCGGGATGGACGATGCACAGTTCTTCCACGGCCCTGCGGATGCGTTCGGCCACCTGGGCCGCGCCCGGTTCGGCGGTGCCGGGCAGCACGCAGGCAAACTCCTCGCCGCCGTATCGGGCCACCATGTCCGGCGCGCGGTGCACCACGGCGGTCAGGGTGCAGGCCACGGCCCGCAGGCAGGCGTCGCCCGCCACATGGCCGTGGATGTCGTTGTAGGCCTTGAAATGGTCCACATCGACCATGAGCAGCGACAGCACGTCCTCGGACCGTTGCGCGCGGCGCAGTTCGCCTTCCAGCGCGCAATCCAGCCTGCTCCTGTTGAACAGCCCGGTCAGCGGATCGCGCATGGCCTTCTGTTCCCACATTTCGCGGGACGTGTCGGCAGCCAGCAACTGCCTGTTGTGCAGGGCTACCCCCAGGGTCACCAGGGTGGTGCTGCTCAGAAAGGTGGCCAGCAGAAAGGCCGCCTCGCCCGTGGTGGGCATCTGGAACGGGCCGAACCCCTGTGTGGCGCTGTAGGCCACGGCCATCATGGAGGGGGCGAGGGCCAGCATCAGGCCGTTCAGGCGAACCTGATAGGCCAGCAGCACCAGCAGGGGCATGATGAAATAGATGCACCCGGCATAGCCGTTGAACGACAGGGCAAGGAACACCAGGTTGCCCCCCAGCACGCCCCCCACCCAACGACATTCCATGCAGGTAAGTCGGCGTTGTGCGACGCCTGCCCGGTACAGCGGGTAGACCAGCAGCAATCCCAGGCACACCGCCATACCCAGCGTGGCGAACAGGTGCCCTGCCCGGCTCCAGGGCAGGTACCCCCCGGCAACCTGCTGCATCACGATAACCCCGGCCCCGGCCAGGGCGGCGGGCAGACATACCTTGCCCACGGCGCGGAACAGGTCGGGTACGCTGGTAGGCGGCGCGGCAAACACCCGCAGTAGCAGTGCGGCGGCCACCCCGCCGGCCAGTGCGTCGGAGGCTGCGGCCGAAAGGGCGCAGGGCAAGGGGAGCACGGTGTGACGTTCCGGCCCGGCAAGCAGGGTCACAGCCAGCGAAAGAACCGCAATGAGCGGCATGGCCTGCCACCCGGTGCGCAGGTATACCACAAGCGCCACGCCTGCGCCGAGCCGCAGCGGGGTGAGGTTGTGCGCTCCCAGGGCGAAGATGTTGGCGTCAAGCCAGGTTGCAACGCAGTAGGCGGCAAGCGCGGCAAAGAGCCACGCGGTTCCCGCCGCGCGGGGGAACGCCATGGGGTCGCTTGATATGGAACGGTCCATGGTGGAAGTCTATACGCGCTTTCAGGAAGCAGGCAAAGTGGTGGAATTCCCACCCTTGTGCCGGTCCGGATGCGTCATGCACGGCAGATGGGTGGTGTGTGTACACGCTTTCCGGCGGTGAAAGGCGTGCGAACGGTGTCCATTGGTTTGGCATCTGCAGAAATGGCATGCAATAACGGCGTGTTGGAGTGTGCGGCAAGAATATGGGGGTAAACCCCCATGGTTGGCTGCTGTGTTCTCCCGCCGCAGGCTGCGTGCTTTGTATGTTTTCGGAGCATGCGCGGCAGCGCCATGACGTTCCGGCGTGCTGCCGTTCCGTTGCATGTCTTTTGTGTTTTCAGATGGTTGTGTTGACTATGCCGCGCGTGCCGTGGGGCTACCCGTGCAGTTGCAGAAACACCAGCCGGTCCAGCACGTCCAGCAACTCCGCATACAGGCCGCCGCTGGCCATGGGCGGGCCGAACAGGGCGGCGCGCTGTTCCTTCAGGCTCTGGCGCGAGACGGTTTCCGGAAAGGTCTTGGACAGGGTCATGGCCAACCGCTCTGCGAGCAGGTAACCGGTGACGCCCTTGTGGAACAGGGCCAGCCGGTTCAGGAAGTCTGCCTTGCGCTCGTGCCAGTAGGCCTCGGCGGCGGGGGTGGGCGGGGTGGACACGGCGGTGCAGACCGCCGCGTGCAGGTTGTTCAGGTTGGCGCCTGGTATGCCCGCGCGCCAGCCGATGAGCCACGAATTGCGTCGGAAAAAGAGGCAATGGTTGATGCCGATGGTCACGATGTCGTCAAGCAGGGCGCGGGCGCGCAGCAGGCCGTCGTCGTGCCAGCGGGCGGGCAGGGCGTCCAGTTCCCACGCGGGCACCAGCGGCGTTGCGGCGCGCAGGCCGCCGGAGGCGGCGTTGCCGGCGTTGCCGGTGTCGCCGGTGTCGCCGGGTGTCGCCGGGCAACCGGAAGCAGCCGGGCCGCCGGTCAGGCGCTCCACCAGATGCGCCAGCCACAGGTTGGCCTGGGGCGATTCCGGCGTTTCGAGGTGGGTGTAGCTGAGGGTGTAGCTGCCCGCGCCGTACCTGCCGTGCAGGATGCACGGCTGCCCGGCCAGAAAGGTGGGCCGCAGGCGGATGCCGTACAGGTCTTCCCATTCGGCAAAAGTGCCGGGGGGCAGGGTATCCAGCGGCAGGTCGGCTACCCAGAAGTCGCTGCCCGGCTCGGTGTAGCGGGCCAGGATTTCCACGTCGTGGCCGTCTTCGGGCGCAAAGCGCCCCGGCCACCACACAGGCAGGGCCGGTTCCTGCGGCAGGGCGTCGGGGGTCAGGGGGTGCCCTGCGCTGATCGTGGCATGCACGTGGCCGGACACGAAATGCTGCATGCGATCGGTGAACGACGCGCGCGACCACGGGCACAGCCCAAGGCCGTGTTCGCCGGTAAGGCCAAGGCCCGCGCCGCCGCAAAAGCCAAGGTAGCTGCCGCCCCCGGCCACGTAGTCGCGCACGGCCTGCATGCCTGCATCGCCCAGGGCGTCGGCTTTCAGGCGCGCGGTGCCGCCGGGCACCAGCAGCAGGGCGGGGGGATTGCGGGAAAGCAGGCCGTCGGCTATCTCTTGCGCCCGCACCAGCCGGTACGGCAGGCCCATGCTTTCCATCGCACGCCAGGCCAGCAGCCCCCAGACGTGGGATTCGTCCCAAAGTATGTGAAGGGTTGACATCTCTCTGCCGCTCATTAGGGTGGGGAAGCCGTTTTACCGGGGGCATCGCCGGGCCTTGCCGTCACGACGAACCGTTCGCGCGGCATGCCCGGCGCGGCGTTTCGTCCATGTCCGGGCACCCGTTGCGGGTGGCCGTCACAGGCCGCCGCCGCGCGTATCGCCCGCCGGTGCGGCACCCTACATCATCTTTTCCGGAGATTACAACATGTCGGACAACGCGCTGCCCAAGGGCTACGAGCCTCGGGACGTAGAATCCCGCTGGCGTGCCCACTGGGAGGGGAACAACACCTTCACCCCCGACCTGGACGCCCCCGGCGAACCCTTCTCCATCGTCATACCGCCGCCCAACGTCACCGGGGCCCTGCACATGGGCCATGCCCTCAACCTGACCATCCAGGACATCCTGTGCCGCCATGCCCGCCAGAAGGGCAAGAAGGTGCTGTGGGTGCCCGGCACCGACCACGCGGGCATCGCCACCCAGAACGTGGTGGAACGCGGGCTGGCCAAGGAAGGCAAGGGCCGCCACGACCTGGGGCGCGAGAAGTTCATCGAGCGGGTATGGGAATGGCGTGAGGAGTACGGCACCCGCATCCTGAACCAGATCCGCGCCATGGGCGCATCCGTGGACTGGACGCGCGAACGCTTCACCATGGACGAGGGCCTTTCGCGCGCTGTGCGTCAGGTGTTCGTGAAGCTGTATGACGACGGCCTGATCTACAAGGGCGACTACATCATCAACTGGTGCAACCGCTGCCACACCGCCCTTGCCGATGACGAAGTGGATCACCTGCCGCGCAAGGACCACCTGTGGCAGTTGCGCTACCCGCTGGCCGACGGCAGCGGCGAACTGGTCATCGCCACCACCCGCCCGGAAACCATGTTCGGCGACACCGCCGTGTGCGTCCACCCCGAAGACGAGCGCTACACCGCCTTCATCGGCAAGATGGTGAAGCTGCCCCTGACGGACCGCGAGATTCCGGTCATCGCCGACAATTACGTGGACCGCGAATTCGGTACCGGCGCGCTGAAGGTCACCCCTTCGCACGACCACAACGACTGGGAACTGGGGCACCGCCACAAGCTGGAATTCCTTCAGGTCATCGACGAGAACGGCGTGATGAACGAGCACGCGGGGATCTACGCGGGCCTGACCAAGGAAGAATGCCGCAAGCGCGTGGTGGCCGACCTTGCCGCCCAGGGCATTCTGGTCAAGGAAGAGGAACTGGACCACAGCGTGGGCCATTGCTACCGCTGCAAGTCGGTCATCGAGCCGCACGTGTCCACCCAGTGGTTCGTGGCGGCCAGCAAGATGGCCCCGCGCGCCCGCGCCGCCGTGCCCGCCGCCACGCAGATTTTTCCCGACAACTGGGAAAAGACCTACTACAACTGGCTGGACAACATCCGCGACTGGTGCATCAGCCGCCAGATATGGTGGGGCCACCGCATTCCTGCGTGGACCTGCGGCGACTGCGGCAAGCTGCTCGTGGCTGTGGACGCGCCGGAACGCTGCGAGTGCGGTTCCGCCAACCTTACGCAGGACGAGGACGTGCTGGACACGTGGTTCTCGTCCGCGCTGTGGCCGTTCTCGACCATGGGGTGGCCGGATGAAACGCGTGAACTGAAGACCTTCTACCCCACCTCGGTGCTGGTCACAGGCTTCGACATCCTGTTCTTCTGGGTGGCCCGCATGATGATGATGGGGCTGCACTTCATGGACGAGGTGCCGTTCCGCCACGTGTACATCCATGCCCTGGTGCGCGACGCCGAAGGCCGCAAGATGTCCAAGTCCACGGGCAACGTCATCGACCCGCTGGAAATGATCGACAAGTACGGCACCGACTCGCTGCGCTTTACCCTGGCGGCCTTCGCGGCCATGGGGCGCGACATCAAGCTGAGCGAGGAGCGCATCGAAGGCTACCGCCACTTCGTCAACAAGCTGTGGAACGCCGCGCGCTTCGCGCTGATGAACCTGCCTGACGACGAAGTGCCCGCCCCGGTGGACCTGGATGCCGTGCAGGGGCTGCACCATCGCTGGATCCTGCACCGGCTGGAAGAGATGAAGGAATCCACCGACGCCGCCATCACGGGCTACCGCTTCAACGATGCGGCGCAGGGGCTGTACCGGTTCATCTGGAACGAGTTCTGCGACTGGTACCTGGAACTCATCAAGCCGGATATGCAAGCCGGGGGCGAACGCAAGGCCGCAGCGCAGCACGTGCTGCTTACCGTGCTGCGCGAAACGCTGACCCTGCTGCACCCCATCATGCCGTTCATCACCTGCGAAATCTGGGCGGCCTTGCCGGGCAACGCGGGCACCGACCTTGCCGTGCAGCCCTTCCCCGCCGCGCGCCCCGGCTGCGTCCGGGCAGAGGACGCCGCGCGCATGGAACTGGTGCAGGGCGTCATCGGCGCGGTGCGCACCATCCGGGCGGAACTGAACATCGCCCCTTCGCTGCGCCTGACTGCGCTGGTGCGCACGGCCAACGAGCATGACCGGCAGGTGCTGGAAGAAAACCGCCAGATGCTGCTGGTGCTGGCCCGGCTGGAAAACGCCGAGTTCGGTCCGGCCATCGAGGCCCCCAGGGCATCCGCCAGCAACGTGGTGTCCGGCAACGAGGTCATCGTGCCGCTGACCGGCGCCGTGGACTTTGAGGCGGAACTTGCCCGCCTGGACAAGGAACTGGGCAAGATCGAGAAGGATCTGGTGCAGGTGAACAAGAAGCTGGCCAACGAAAGCTTCGTGGACAAGGCCCCCGCCGAGGTGGTGGCCAAGGAGCGCGCCCGCGCCGGTGAACTGGCCGACGCCAAGGCCAAGCTGGAGGCGTTGCAGCAGCGGTTCCGCGAGGCCATCGGCTAGGGTCGTTTCTAAAAGGTCTTTCATCCGTTGGGATGGAGAGACAACGCCGCGCCGGGCAACTGGCGCGGCGTTTTGCGTTGTGACGAATTTGAATTCTTGCGGGGGAGGGACCCTTTTGCGGCAGCCGTAGGCGACTCCACGAGCCGTACGGATGGCGTCCGCAAAGCGTGAAAAGGGTCTCCTCCCCCGCACCCCCACCCCCCAAAACTTTCATTTGTGTTTCTCGTATGATCCGGAAATACAAGGTACGGGGGCAAAGGGCCTGATCCGCCGAAAGCGTACCAAAAGCAAACTACGACAGTAAGCCGAACTCCGCACGGGCGTCGCACCTTGCCACCCCGGCATGAATCCGCCATACCGGGCATGCGCGTTCCGTGATGGCGCGGTAATGCCTGTCCCCAATGTTTTTCCCGGTTTTCGTGCGCATCACCTTCATCCCACTGCGAAGAATGTTCGAGGCCCCCATGACCGACACCGCCCCCCTGCATCTGGTGGCCCCCTGCGGGCTGGACTGTTCGCGCTGCGTGAACTGTAGCGAAGGCCAGGTGGCCGCCCATGCCAAGGCCATCCGCGACATCCTCGGCCCCGGCTTCGGCCCGTTTGCCGAGCGGCTGGCGGCCATGAATCCGGCCCTGGCCGAGTACCCGGCCTTTGCCCGCGTGCTGGACGCGCTGGCGCAAGGCACCTGTCCCGGCTGCAAGACGGAACGCCGCACCTGTCTGCCCACCTGCAAGGTGGCCGGGTGCGCCGCCGCGCGCGGGCTGGACTTCTGCGCCGACTGTGCGGACTACCCCTGCGCTGACACTGGCCTGCCGCCCCGGCTGGAGCAGAAGTGGCGCGCCTGCAACGACCATATCCGCGCGGCGGGGCGCGACGCCTTTCTGCGCGCCCTTGCCGAAACGCCCCGCTACCTGTAGGCTGCGGCGGTCGAAAAAGCGGGCATGCACGCGCTCTCATGCGTGGCCGGGCCGGTGTGACGGTTCGCCCCTGTCCAGCCGCAGAGAGAACGCACGTTATCCACGAGTTTGTGTTTTTTTAGTTGAAATAACACAAGGTTCCTTTGCGCGCCCACGCGCGGCGCGACACATACCGGAGGAAGGATGAAGGTCTATCTCATCGGCGCGGGGCCCGGCGACCCCGGCCTGCTCACGCTCAAGGGCAAGCGCATCCTCGAATCGGCGGACGTCATCGTCTACGACTACCTCGCCAATGACGCGTTCCTCGCCTATGCCAAGCCCGGCGCGGAAATCATCTACGTGGGCAAGAAGGGCGGCGACCACACCCTGACGCAGGACGGCATCAACCGACTGATCGTGGACAAGGCCAAGGAAGGCAAGACCGTGGCCCGCCTGAAAGGCGGCGACCCGTACATGTTCGGACGCGGCGGTGAAGAGGCCGAAGAACTTCTGGACGCGGGCGTTCCCTTCGAGGAAGTGCCCGGCGTCACCAGCGCCGTGGCCGGTCCCGCCTACGCGGGCATCCCGCTGACGCACCGCTCCTACTCCTCGTCCGTGTCGTTCATCACCGGGCACGAAGACCCCACCAAGCCCGGCTCGGTCCATAACTGGAAGGCCCTGGCCGAAAGCGCCAGCACCCTGGTCTTCTTCATGGGCATGAAGAACCTGCCCGAAATCTCGCGCAAGCTCATCGAGGCGGGCATGCCCGCGGAAACCCCGGCGGCCCTGGTCCACTGGGGCACCACCGCCCGTCACCGCAGCCTTGTGGCCACCATCGCCACCCTGCCGACAGAAGGGCCGAAGCACGGTTTCACCAATCCCTCGCTCATCGTGGTGGGCGGCGTGGTCAACCTGCACGACCGGCTGAACTGGTTCGAGCAGAAGCCCCTGCTGGGCAAGGGCGTGGTGGTCACTCGCGCGCGCGAGCAGGCCAGCGGCCTTGCCGAAGCCCTGCGCGAACTGGGCGCCGACGTGGTGCAGTTTCCCACCATCGAGATCATTCCCCTTGCCGACTATGCCCCGGTGGACGCGGCCATCCGCGACCTGCCCGGCTATGACTGGGTGGTGTTCACCTCTGTCAACGGCGTGAAGCACTTCTGGAACCGCCTTGCCGCGTGCGGGCAGGATTCGCGCGCGCTGGCCGGGCGCAAGGTGGCCGCCATCGGCCCCGCCACCGCCGACGTGCTGCGGACAAAGGGCATAGAACCGGACTTCATCCCCGAAAAGTACGTGGCCGAAGGCGTGGTGGAAGGCATGCTGGCGCGCGGCATGGGCGGCAAGCGCGTGCTGCTGCCCCGCGCCCGCGAGGCGCGCGAGGTGCTGCCCGACGAACTGCGCAAGGCCGGGGCCGTGGTGGACGTGCTGCCGGTGTACGAAACCGTGCCCAGCACCGCCCGCAAGGACGACGTGCTGGCCCGTATGCAGGAAGGGCGCATCCATTGCGTCACCTTCGGCTCGTCGTCCACGGTGGACAACTTCTTCTCGCTGGTGCCTGTGGACATGGTGAAGGCCCACCCGGAAGTGAAGCTGGCCTGCATCGGCCCTGTCACCCGCAAGACGCTGGAAGGCTACGGCCTGACCTGCCACATCCAGCCGGAGGATTTCACCATCCCCGCGCTTGTGGATGAACTGGTCCGCCGCCTGCCCGAGATGTAAGCGAAGTCCGGCGCGGGCGGCTCCCTTTGCGGATGCCGCCCGGAGCCGGAGTGTCTGACGTTTCTCCGGTGCCGGATTTGAACACATGCCGTTCCGGTGCCGAATTTCCAGACGTAGGTCCGGTGCAGGACCGTGCCCCAGTACGACGGTATTTGACAGGCGGAACGTCCCGTGTTGTGAGGAATGCGTGACCGGAGTGATCCGGTCCGCAATCCCGCCCGGCCCCGTGCCGGGCGCAGCATCCTTACGGACACTCAAGGGAGGGACTCCGCATGGGCATCGTACGGGCCGTCTGCATCAGCGAACGGAAAGGCGAACGCAAGCGGGTGGTGGACGCCATCACCCTGCGCGAGGACTACGGCGTGGAAGAAGACGTCCACGCAGGCAGCGGCAGGCAGGTCAGCCTGCTGGCCGTGGAAAGCGTGGACATCATGCGCCCGCGCATGCCGGAACTGGCGGCGGGCGACTTTGCGGAAAACATTCTGGTGGAAGGGCTGCCCCTTACCCGCTGCACGGTGGGCGACCGGCTCACCGCCGGGCCGGACATCCTTCTGGAAATCACCCAGATCGGCAAGACCTGTCATTCCAAGTGCAACATCCACAAGACCGTGGGCTTCTGCATCATGCCCACCGAAGGGGTGTTCGCAAAGGTGCTGCGCGGCGGCGTGCTGCGCGCCGGGGATGCCATCGACATGACGGCGGGGTAGCCTTCATGCGGGCGTGAATCCCGCCCGCCCCTCCGATAACCTTCGATCCCCCGTGTTCAGGGAGTCTCATGACGCTGCAACTGGCCGTGCTTGCTTCCGGCAACGGGTCGAACCTTCAGGCCATTCTGGACCGCATCGCCAGCGGCGCGCTGGATGCCAGGGTGTGCCTTGTGCTGTGCAACAAGCCGGAAGCCCGCGCCATGGAACGCGCCCGCGCGGCGGGGGTTGCGCACCTGGCCTTGTCTCCGGCGGACCATCCGGACCGGGAAGCCTTTGATGCGGCCATGGTGGCAGCCATCCGCGCCCATGGGGCGGATACGGTGGCGCTGGCCGGGTACATGCGACTGCTCACGCCGGGGTTTCTGACCGCGTTTGCGGGGCGGGTGATGAACATCCACCCTGCGCTGCTGCCCAGCTTTCCGGGGTTGCGCGGCGCGGCGGACGCGCAGGCGTATGGGGTGACGCTGGCCGGGTGTACCGTGCATTTCGTGGACGAACAGATGGACCATGGCTCGGTCATCGTGCAGGCGGCGGTGCCGGTGAATGCGGGCGAGCCGCTGGATGACCTGAAGGCGCGGATTCACGCCATGGAGCATCGCATTTACCCGCAGGCCTTGCAGTGGCTGGCCGAGGGGCGGTTGCGTGTTGAGGGCAGGGTGGTGCGGGTGTTGCCGCGGCCCGACGGCAAAGCCGTGCCGGGCATCCCCGACGGACCGTGGCTGGTTTGGCCGGCGCTTGAGCCTGGATTTTAGACGGGTTAGGAACAGCACTGTTTTTGGTAGCGCGCACACGCTGCCGACAGAATCCGTATTTTGCCGCCGTGCGGCGTTGAATTGGCGTTTTTGATGCTCACGTACAAGAGTACGCTGCGCTCAAAAACGCCAATTCGCCTTGCCCGGTCGACAAAACCCGTAATTCTTTGCATCGTGTCCGCACCAGCCATCCGCGCCGGAAAGACCGGCGCGGAGTATAAGGAAAAAAGGCAGGTCCACGACAACCGTTGAAGTGGGCTTTCCTTTCTTCCTGATGGAGTTACGGTGGATCATACTGGCTGTGGTTTTCGTTGAGCGGCCTGTCCTTCAACCTCCTCCCTTCCCCGTCATGCTCTACAATCTCGTTGCCCTGTTCGGCCTGTGCATGGTGGGCCGCATGAGTCCCGGCCCGGACATGATGCTGCTGGTGCGCCACGGCGCGGGCGGTCCCACGCGCGCGGCCTATGCCTGCGTGCTGGGCATCTGTCTTGGGCTTACCTTTCACGTGACCTGGGCGGTGCTGGGCACTGGCCTGTTGCAGGGCAGCCCCCGCGCGTTTCAGGCGGTGCAGTTGGCAGGGGCCGCGTATCTGGCGTGGGTGGGGTGGAAGGCCCTGCGGTCGCGGGCCGACGAGGGCGGCGAGGGTGCCGCGCCGCCCACCCTGCGCGAGGGCTTTCGTGACGGGCTGTTCTGCAACCTGCTGAACCCCAAGGTGACCCTGTTCATTCTTTCGGTATTCACGCAGTTTGTGGCCCCCGGCACGCCCACGGGCGAGCGGGTGGCCTACGGCGCGGTCATCGTGCTGGAGGCGCTGGTGGGCTGGACCATCTTTGTGCGCTTTCTGGACACCGCGCCCATGCGCCGCTTTTACGAGCGGCACGGCCTGCATCTGGTGCGGTTGACCGGGGCGTTGCTGCTCTTGCTGGCAGGGTGGAGCGTGGTGTCCTTTCTGCGCGGGTAGGGGCAGGGGGGCTTTGCCGCAAACCACGTCAGGCGCGGACTGTTACACTGGGCAACCGGGAAACCCTTGCGGCGCTTCGGGGGCACGGTCGCTGCCCGGCAGCGGCAGGCGGATGGTGAAGGTGGCCCCCCGGCCCGGTTCCGAAGCCACGTCAAAGCTGCCCGCATGGTTGCGGGTGACGATGAAGTAGGACACCGACAGGCCAAGCCCCGTGCCCACGCCCACCTCCTTGGTGGTAAAGAACGGCTCGAACACCCGCCGCCGGACATCTTCCGGCATGCCCACACCGTTATCCTGCACCTCTATGCGCACCCATTTTTCCTCGCTGCGCGTGCGCAGCACGATGCGCGGTTCCGACTGAGCGGCGTTGGCGGACAGGGTCCGCGCGCGCGGCCCGACTGGGGGCATGGCGTCGGATGTCGTGTCATTCTGGTCGCCCGCGCCGTCCGGTGTGCCGGGCGTGGCGGGCGGGATGGGGCCGGGCCGGGCTCCGTCAGACCTGGCCGCAATGGCCTGCGCCGCGTTGCGCAGCAGGTTCAGCATCACCTGGGTGATTTCCTGTTCGGAACATACCGCCGGGGGCAGGTCGTCCGCATAGTCGCGCACGATGGTGATCTTTCTGAAATCGTAACGCTTTTTCAGGTCGTAGTCGCTGGTGGCCAATTCCAGCGTGCGGTCCAGCAGGGGGTGCAACTGCACGGTGGTGCGGCGCGACCCGTTGTTGCGGCTGAATTCCAGCATGTTGGTGATGATGTTGGCGGCGCGGCAGCCCGCCTCGCGGATGCTGTCCAGAAATTCCAGCACCCGGCGTTCGGCAAGATAGGCGCGGATCACCGGCAGCGAACAGCCCAGGCGTTCCGCAACCTGTTCGTTGGCGGGCAGTCCGTCGGCCAACCGCCGCTGGATGTTCTGCGCCCCCTGCAGGATGGCCCCCAGCGGGTTGTTGATCTCGTGGGCCATGCCCGCCGCCAGCCCGCCCACGGACAGCATCTTTTCCGACTGCACCAGCACTTCTTCCATGCGCACCCGGTCGGTCACGTCATCAATGCGCAGCACGCCGCCGTCGCCGCCTGCGGGGGCAGCCATGCCGCTGCTCATGGGGTAGAGCGAGACGTCCTCGTAGCGATACTGCCCACCGTTCAGGGTGACCACCCGTTCGCGGTCCACCGGAATGCGCCGCGTCATGGCCGACTTCAGGCGCATGGCCGTTTCGGCATAGTCGGGCAGCAGTTCGTCTAGGGGCATGCCCGCCGGCGTCGCGGCGTGCCCGGTGCGGCGCAGGGCCGCCGGGTTCATGCGCACCACCCTGCCGTGCCCGTCCAGGGCGATGATGGCCGAGGGCATGGCGTCCATGATCTGCTGGACATAGGCCCGGGTGCGGCGCAGGGCTGCCTCGCGCTGGCGCACCGTGGCGGCCATGTCGCGGAATTCCCGGTCCATGTCGTCCAGTTCGGCAAGTCGTCCTCCGTCCGGCGGAGGCAGGTCGTACTTGCCGCTCGAAACCAGGCGGATGGACTGGCAGAACCCGGCCAGGGGGCGGGCGATGCTCCACTCCAGTTCGGCCAGCAGCGACACGGCGAACACGGTCAGCAGCACCGCGAGCAGTAGCAGGAAGATGGCCATCTCGCTGGCCACCTCGGCCAATATGACGCCTTGCCGCTTCAGGGTGATGAAGGTCCAGCCGGTGGCGCCCGCTTCGGTCGCGCAGGCGAACCATTTTTCGCCATCAATATCCACAATTTGTATGGCAGGACCCGTGCCGCGCTGCGTTGCGCCCTCCGTGTCGTGCCTGTCTGCCCGTTGGAAAAAGGGCAGATGGCCGATGTTTTCCTGGCGCTGCACGCGCTTCAGGTCGGGGTGGGCGATGAGGTTGCCGTAGGCGTCGGCCAACAGCACCGTGCCGTCCTCCGGGGGCAGCAGGTGCAGCATGTGGTCCTGCAGCGTGTCCAGGCGCAACGCTCCCACCAGTTGCCCGCCGCCTTCGATGGCCTCGCTGATGAACACCACCACCTCTCCGGTGTCGGGCAGGGGCGTCGGGGCGCTCATCCGTCGGGCGGATTCGTTCCGCACGGAAGACTGGGGGCCGCGCAGGTCGGGAAAGTCCACCATCACCGGGCCGTCAGGCAGCGAAAACACCACCCGCCGCGCAGCATCCAGCAACATGATGCGCGCGAAGTACTGGCGCGTGGAACGTCGCCGTCCCAGTTCCTCGGCCACGCGGACGGACGAGGGCGAAGGCGGCAGGGCCGAGGCCAGCCGGGCCAGCGACAGCGAGGCGTTGTTCACGTGTTCTTCGGCGTAGCGGGCCAGGGTGCCCGTCAGCAGGGTGCTTTGCCGCTCGAAGTCGGCCTTGCGGCCAAGGTAGGTGAAGGTACCCGCAAAGGCCAGGATGCACAGGGCAAGCAGCAACAGCCATACCAGCAGCCGGGTGTGCAGCAGGCGGCGCAGCGAACGGGGAACCCGTCTGGGGCCAGTGGGGCCGGTGATGTAGGTGGGGGAGGTATTCATTGCAGGGTCACGAACTCCCCGTCGCGGATGGTCAGGATGAACGAGCGGCGGTGTACGTCGCCATACTGGTCAAGACTGATGGGACCCAGCACGCCGGTCAGGTTGCGGACCTGGGGAAGGGTCTGGCGCAGCCTGTCCGGATCGCCTTCGGCGCGGGCCAGCGCCTCGCCCAGCACCAGTATAGCCTCGTAGGCGAACGCCGCCGCGAAGCTGGGCGTCCAGCCGAAGCGATCGGTGTATGCGGCATGAAAATCGTGGTAGGTATCGTCGTTCAGGTTGGCGGCATAGGCATGGGCGAAAATGATGCCCTCCACGTCCCGTCCTCCCGTCAGCAGCACCTCGCGGGTATAGCCCCATGAGGAACTGAACAGCGCGGGGTAGAAACTGTCACGGTGGAATGTCTGCGCGGCCATGGCCACGTCGCGCGCCGGACACACCAGCAGCACGCCGGACGCCGCCGATTGCCGCGCATGGCGCAGCACTTCGGCAAACTCTCGCCGGTCGGAGGCATCGTAGGACAGGCTTGCGCTTACGGTGCCGCCCAGTTCGCGGAATCGCGCCGTGAACGCTTCGGCAAAGGGGGTGGAGAAGGGGGCATTGCTCCCCTCGCGCACCACGGCCATCTCGCGCAGTCCCTGGGCCCGGGCGTGCGAGGCCAGGGCCACGGCCCAGGCGGTGTTGGCGGGAATGACGCGGAAAAACCCGTCTTCCTTGCCTTCCAGCGACGGGGTGCTTGTGGTGGGAGAAATCAGGGGCACTCCGGCGGCTTCCCAGTGGGGCAGGGCGGCCATGGTCTGCCCGCTGGTCATGTGACCCACTGCCACCCGTACGCCGCGTGCAAGCAGTCGGGTAACGGCGGCGCGGGCGTCTTCCGGGGTAAGGCCGTCGTGTTCCGCCACCAGTTCCAGGTGTTGCCCGGCAACGCCACCGGCGGCGTTCAAGCGTTCGATGGCCAGTTGCGCACCGTTGCGCCCCTGCACCCCCAGGTCGGACATCAGTCCTTCAAGTTGCCCGGCAAAGCCGATGCGCAGGGGGGGCGGTTCGCGCGTCCACAGGCGCACGGCCAGCAGCAGGGCCAGCAGTACGGTCAGGGACGCGGCGGCGGCAGCGATGGCATGTCGCTGGCGGCGTTCCGGTGCGGTGCCGTGGGATGATTGCGCCATGTAACCTCTAGCGGTGGGCGATGCGGCAATCTTATAGCGGGCATGGGCGAAAGTCCATCCGCTGGCCGAAGGCCGCCGTCGTTCCCGTGGCCGATCTCCCTGATTTCGCAGGTGTTGCCTGCCGCGTGTTGCGTGCTCCGGCGTGGCGGAGCCGCCAATCCTGTGGACGGGCCAAACGCGCTCTGGCACCATGGGGATGCGCGGCAGCCGCAGGCGGCATGGCGTCGCCCCGCCCGCGCAAGGGAGTCTTCATGGCCGTGCCCCCTCCATCCGCAGATTCCACGCATCCCGCCGGGTCCGGCGACGCCGGGTCTTCTGACGCCGCCAGCGAGTTCCGGCTGGAACTGGCCGCCGCGGAGCGATCGTGGCTGCTTGACCTTGCCCGCTGGGCCGTGCTGCGCCATCTGGCAACGGATGCACGCTCGCCGGATGCAGGCGCATCGGATGCCGCCAGCCCGGATGCCGAAGATCCGCCCGCGCCGCCCCCCGGCGTATTGCACCGGTCCCTAGGCGCGTTCGTCACCTTCAAGAAGAACGGCCACCTGCGCGGCTGCATCGGTTCCATGCTCGGTGATGGGCCGCTGTACCTTACCGTGGCCCGCATGGCCCGCGCGGCGGCGTTCGAGGACCCGCGCTTTCCGCCAGTGACCGCCGCCGAGGTGCCGGAACTGGAACTGGACATTTCGGTGCTGGGTCCGCTGACCCGCTGCCCGGACCCGTCCCTGGTACGGGTGGGGCGACACGGGCTGCTGGTGCGCCAGGGCTTCCGTTCCGGCGTCCTGCTGCCGCAGGTGCCGGTGGAATGGGGCTGGAACCGCGAGACGTTTCTGGCCCAGACCTGCCACAAGGCGGGGTTGCCACCGGACGTGTGGCGCGATGCATGGAAGGACGGACGCACCGAACTGTACTGGTTCGAGGCCGAGGTGTTCGGCGACCAGTAGCTGGCGCCGAACCTCTTGCAGGTTCGCACCCGGCACAGGCCGCATTCTGCGGCGCGCGAACTGTCGTGACGAGCCGCCGCGCGCTTTCCCCGGTGTGGCTGACGGTTCCTGTGCGGCGTCTTCATACCCGCCCGTCATCCTGCGTCCCTGCCTTCCCCGATGGCGTCAGCGCACCTTGTCCCGGTTTGCCTGCCCCGTCTGGCCCATCTGGCCCATCTGGCCCGCCCGGCCCTGGCTTGCCCATCTTGCCCCGTGGCGCAACGCGGGCGCATCCACGCCGCGTTGACAGTGAGTACGCGCGGGGCGTAGGGCACGCGTTCCGGCACCTGCCTGCGCGGGTTTTGGCCTGCGTCATGCGCCCTTTCCGCCCTTTCCGCCCCCACATCCGGCGCGACATGTTCCGTTGCGCCCGCAGGAGCCATGCGTGCAGCGCATCCCCGATCTGCCGACAATTCCCAACCGGCCCATGTACGTCTTTCTGCTGGTGCTCACTCTGGCCAACGCCATCGGCTACCAGGGGTGGAGCACGCTTTACACCAATTTCGCCGTACACGAGGCGGGGCTTACCGGCGCGCAGAACGGCCTTGTGCAATCCCTGCGCGAGGTGCCGGGCCTCCTGTCCATCGGGGTCATCCTGCTGTTGCTGGTGCTGCGCGAACATCGCCTGGCGGCGCTGTCGGTCATCATGCTGGGCGTGGGGGTGATGGCTGCCGGGTTCTTTCCGTCGTTCGGGGGCATCGTGTTCACCACCATGCTGATGTCCTTCGGCTTTCACTACTTCGAGACCACCAACCAGTCGCTGATTCTGCAATACTTCGACGTGCGCACCGCGCCGCTGGTCATTGGCCGGTTGCGCGGGCTGAACGCGGGGGGCAACCTGGCCATCGGCGCGGTGATCTTTCTGGCGGCGGGGGTGCTGCCCTTTTCCGGCCTGTTCGCCATCTCCGGCGGGCTGGCCCTGCTGGCCGGGCTGTGGGCCCTGACGCAGGACCCGCGAGCCCAGGGGCTGCCTGTGCAGCGGCGGGGCATGGTCATGCGCAGGCGGTACTGGCTGTTCTACCTGCTTACCCTGCTGAGTGGCGCGCGGCGGCAGATATTCATCGTGTTCTCGGCGTTTCTGCTGGTGGAGCGGTTCGAATTCGGCGTGCGCGAGATGACGCTGTTCTTCATGTTCAACAACGCGGTGAACTGGTTCCTGAACCCGCTCATCGGCAAGGCCATCAACGCCGTGGGCGAACGCAGGCTGCTGGTGATGGAATGCCTGTCGCTGGCGGGCATCTGCCTGGCCTACACCGTTGTGGAAGATCGCTGGCTGGTGGGCCTGCTGTACGTGCTGGACCAGATTTTCTTCAATTTCATCGTGGCGGTGCGTACCTACTTCCAGAAGATTGCCGACCCGGCGGACATAGCTCCCAGCATGGCGGTGGGGGTTGCTGTGAACCATGTGGCGGCAGTGGTGGTGCCTGCCGTGGGCGGCATGTTGTGGATGATGGACTTTCGCATTCCGTTTTATCTGGGGGCCGTTTTGGCGGGGTGCTCACTGGTGGCGACACTGTTCATGCGGCTGCCAGCGCGGGGCGCGTCTTGCTAAATGGGGCGGCAGCGACTACCCTTGTGGGACGATTCGTGAACCGCAAGGAGGTTGTGTCATGCTGCGCCTGTTTCCGTTACGCACGCCCGCATCGAAACCGCGCCCACGGGCGCGCCTGCTGCTGTCCGTTTCGCTGTTCCTGATCGCCACCGCACTGCTTTCCGGATTCACGGGGTCGTCTTTCGGGCAGATCGCGCTGGCTGCGGAGGCCGCGCCCAAGGCCGTGGCCGACAAGCCCGCTCCCAATGTGGACCGGGCCGTCCAGGTGGCCGTGGAACTGGAAGGCACGGACAGCCTTGGCGCGCGCCTGGCCTTTCGCCTGAAGGATACCTTCAACGCCAGTTCGCTGTTCGTGCTGTCCGAAAAGGACGCCCCCAAGATCCGCGTGCTGCTTTCCACCACGCCGGAATTCCCGTCGCGGCCCTCGGTGGGGTCGGCCTACTCGGTGGTCTGGGTGTTTTCGCAGAGCGAAGGCACGCTGCGCCACTATCTGGCCCGCGAGGTGGGCGTGGTCACCGCCGAAAGCGTGGAAGACCTGGTGGCCCACATAGCCGAGCGCACCGACGGCATTTCCGTCCGCTACGGCTACCTGTTCCAGTAGGTCCGCCATGGAGCGCCACCTGCTGCTGACCATGGGGGGAGACGGCGGTGAGTCGTGGAACCTGCGCTTCGTGTCCGGGTTCTTTCGCCGCAAGTCGGCCCTGCGGCTGACCCTGTTCTACGTGGTGCCCGACGCCTACAGCACGGGACCCGGCGAGGTCGTTTTGTCCGACGGGCAGATGCGCCAGGGCCTGGAGCAGTTGTCACGCGCGCGCAAATGGGCCGTGGAGAACGGCTTTGCCTCCGAAAACGTGGAGACGCGCGCCGTACCCCGCCAGTTCGGGGTGGTGCGCGACATCGTCGAGGAAGCCCACAGGGGCCTGTACGATGCCGTGGTTTCGGGCCGCCGCTACCTGGGCTGGCTGGAGCAAACCTATACCACCAGCGTCTCGCGCGGGCTGCTGGGCGAGGAAATCGCCTTTCCCCTGTGGGTGTGCCACCAGCCGGAGCCGGGCCTGTCCAACGTGCTGCTGTGCGTGGACGGATCGGGCGAGAACCTGCGCATGGCCGACCATGTAGGGTTCATGCTCAGCGCCCCCGGCGCGGAGGAGCACACCGTGACCCTGCTGCATTGCAGGGAGCCGGGACGCCAGCCGGGCGTTGCCGCCAGTCAGGGTCCGGAATCCGGCCACGCCTGTGGCGATACGTCCGCCCATGCTTCCGGCCTTGGGTCGTGCATGTCCGGCGAAGACGCCATTGCCGCCGCGCGAGAAGCCGTGCTGGCCAACGGCGTGGACGAATCGCGGGTGCGCGTGCTGCTGCTGGACGCCCGCGACTGCGCAGGCCGCGCCGACAAGGCGGAAACCATCCTGCGCGTGGCCGAACGGGACAGGTTTGCCGTGGTGGCGGTGGGACGCCGCACTGCCCTGCCCGATACCCTGATGCGCCGCATGTTCGGGCGCAGCGTCAGCGAACGGCTGCACGACCGGGTGAACCGTTTTTCCCTGTGGGTGAGCAAGTAGACCATGTCCAAACGCGCCGTTTCCCGTCCCGGCACGTCTCCTGGTTCCGGGGGCGCGCCCGTGGCGTCTTTCGGGACGGCGGACCAGTCCGTGTCCGCCAGTCCGGCCAATCCCGCCAGCCTGGCCAATTCCGCTTGTCCGCCTGATCCGGCCTGTTCACCCGATCTGGCCCGTCTGGACAGTCTGGCCAATTTGGACAATCCCGCCTGTCCCGCCCGTGCGGCATCGGGCGCGGTGAACGGCAAGCGCAAGGGCACCTTCACCCCGCACCAGGCGGAACAGTCCGCGAATGCCGCTGATCGGCCCGACAACGCTGCGTCAAAGCAGGAAGTCCAGCGACTGAAGGCCGAATTGGCCGTGCTGCGGCACAGGCTGCGCAAGGCGGAAGCCCGCCTGTTGCCCCTGGATGCCGACCCGGAAACCCCCGACATGCTGCTGGACGCGGTACCCCTGCTGGCGCTGTGCGTGGATGCCGACGGCGGTGTGCGCATGGTCAACAGGGGATTCGAGGTGTTGTTCGGGATATGGCGCGTGGAGGCGCGGGGGCGCAGGCTGGAGGATCTGGTGCCTGCGGAGGTTGCCGAGCAACTGTCCCCCCTGCTGGCTCGTGCCTTTGCCGGGGAACAGCGCGTGACCGGCGAACTGGCCGTCACCAGCCGTAGCGGCGACAGGTATTTCAACATCACCCTTGCGGGGCGCGGCCTTCCGGGGCGGGGCATCATGTGCCGAGCCCTGCTGGTGGGGGTGGAAGTTACCGAGGCGGTCATGGCGCGGCGAGCCCTGCGCGAGATTGGCGATACCCGCCGCGCCCTGCTGGACGCAGCGCCGGGGGCCGCCTTTCTGATGGAGCCGGACGGCGCCATCGTGGCCCACAACAGCGCCGCAGCGCGTCTGGCCTGGCGTGAAGGGCAGGACATGACCGGCGAGAACCTGTTTGCCCAGATGCCGCCGGACATGGCGGCCCTTCGGCGGGCAGAGCTGGCACGCTGTCTGTCCACCGGGCGGAGCGGCTATTTCGAGGATCACGATGAAGGACGCGTGCTGCGGCATAACCTGGTGCCCGTGCGCGATGCGGAAGGGCGGGTGGCCCAGGTTGCCGTGTATGTGCATGACGTGACCGTGCAGCGCAGGTCTGAAGAAGAGTTGCAAGCCCGGCTGGAACGCAAGGACCGCATGGTGCATGCCCACGAGGCGGCCCTGGGAAGGCACGAACGGCTGCTGCGGCGCATTTACGACGACGTGCCCGTGGGCCTTTTGCACACCAGCGCGGCGGGCAACGTCATCGAGGCGAACCGGGCGTTGTGCGCCATCACGGGGCTGACCCTGGGCGAAATGCGCGGCATGCACGTGCTCGACCTGGTGCTGCCCGAATACCGCGAATCCCTGGCCTTCGAGATGCAGCGCAACCGTGGCGAGCGTGATCGCGTGGCCCGCTTCGAGGTGCGGGTGCGCAGGCCGGACGGCCAGATCAGGCTGTGCCGCGTGACCTCCACGGTGGTCTGGGGCACCGACGACCTGCCCCTGTTCGGCCTTGGCGTGGTGGAAGACCAGACCGAACTGCACCGCCTGCGGGCCGAAGCCGTGCGTGCCGGGCAACTGGCCGCCCTGGGCGAACTGGCCGCCGGGGTGGCGCACGAAATCAACAATCCCATCAACGGCATCATCAACTGCGCCCAACTTATGCTGGATGATGCGGACGACGCGTCCAGGGCGCAGGGCGGCATGCGCCACGAACCGCAGGCGGAACTTGCCGGGCGCATCCTGCACGAAGGCCAGCGCATTGCCGGCATCGTGCGCAACCTGCTGTTCTTCGGGCGTGACCGGCGCGACACCGATACGCAGGTGGATCTGCGCGAGGTGCTGCTCGATGCGCTGGCGCTTACCCGCGCGCACATGGAAGGCGACGGGGTGCGCATCGAACTCGAACTGCCGGATGTGCCGCTGATGGTGGTGGGCCGTCCCGGCGAATTGCAGCAGGTATTCATGAATCTTCTGGCCAACGCCCACCATGCCCTGACATCCATGCCCCAGGCCGGATCGGACATTGCTGCCAAACCGGACGTTGCTGCCGGATTGGACGCTGCTGGCCGGACAGACGGAGCGGGGCGGCCCCGCCGGTTGATCCTGACGGCTGCGCGCTCTTCGCTGGGGCCGCACAAGGGAGGAGGCCGCAAAGGCCTTCAGCTTGATGTGGGCGGCGACCACTGCCGGGGAGCCTGCATCCCCGAACGCCGCAGCGCCCGGCGGCCCGGCGGGCGGCTGGCGGTGAGCGGGCCGTGCGTGTGCGTCACCGTGGCCGATACGGGGCCGGGCATCGATCCCGTGGTGCTGGACCGAGTCTTCGAGCCGTTCTTCACCACCAAGCCGGAAGGCAAGGGCACCGGCCTTGGCCTGTCCATCAGCTACGGCATCATCAAAAGCCATGGCGGCACGCTGATGCTGGACAGCGACGGCTCGTCGGGCACGCGTGCCGTGGTGGTGCTGCCCGAAGCGCCGGAATCGTCGCTGGCGGCGCAGCCCGAAGCCGCCGCAGGGGATGCCCCGGCGCGGGGCGCACGCAACGCCGGGCAGGAAGGGGAGGTCGCCCATGGCGAAGATACTGCTCGTTGACGACGAGGAAAACATCCGCTTCACCCTTTCCGCCTTTCTGCGCCGCGACGGCCACGTGGTGGTCACCTCGGACAATCTGGACGAGGCGCGGCGCGAACTGGAACCGGCCAACGGCGGTCCGCCGGACCTGGTCATTACCGATATCGTGCTGCGCGGGGAGAACGGACTGGATTTCGCCACAACCGTCCGCGAAAGATGGCCCGGCGTGCCCGTCATCCTGCTTACCGGGCGACCCAGCGTGGAAACCGCCGTGCGCGCGGTGGCGGAAGGCGCGGAGCAGTATCTCATCAAGCCGGTGGACAAGGAGCAGATGCTTCAGGCCGCCCGCGCAGCCTTGCGCCACAAGGCCCTGGACGAAGAGCGCCGCGCCCTGGTGGCCGAGCGCGAAAACCTGCGGGTGCATCTGGAGGCGGTGTTTCAGGCCGTGCCCGACGTGCTGGTGACCGTGACGCCAGACCTGCGGGTGCAACGCATGAACCTTGCCGCGCGTGAACTGCCGGGCGGGACGCGTGATGCCCGCCAGGCGGCGGGACGCCGCTTTGACGAGGTGCTGGGCCTGTTCGCGCCGCTGTTCCGCCCTGTGCTGGACGAAACCCTGGGCTCGCGCCGGGCATCGCGGCGGCGCAGGGTTTCCGCCCAACTGGCGGACAGGCGGGAACAGGTGTTCGAGATAGAGGCCGCGCCGCTGGTGGGCGCGGGGGGCGAATTTCTGGGGGCGTTGCTGGTGGCGCGCGACGTCACCCGGCTGGCCGGGCTGGAGGAAGCCCTGGGACACCGGGCGGGCATGAACCAGATCATCGGGCGCAGCGCCCCCATGTCCGAGTTGTTCCATTTGCTGGAAGAACTGGCCCAGACCGATACCACCGTACTCATCACCGGTGAATCGGGCACCGGCAAGGAACTGGTGGCCGAGGCCCTGCACCGGGGCGGCCCGCGCGCGCTGGGGCCGCTGGTCAAGGTGAACTGCTCGGCGCTTTCCGAACACCTGCTGGAAAGCGAACTGTTCGGCCACGTGCGAGGGGCCTTTACCGGGGCCGTGCGCGACAGGGTGGGGCGGTTCCAACTGGCGCATGGCGGCACCATTTTTCTGGACGAGATAGGCGACGTTTCGTCCGCCGTGCAGCTCAAGCTGTTGCGGGTGTTGCAGGAACGCGAGTTCGAACGGGTGGGCGACACGCGCACCGTCAAGGTGGACGTGCGGGTCATTGCCGCCACAAACCGCCCCCTGGCCGACCTGGTGCGTTCCGGCAGGCTGCGCGAAGACCTGTACTACCGGCTGCGGGTGGTGGAACTGCACTTGCCCGCCCTGCGCGACAGGCGCTCGGACATTCCGTTGCTGGTCGATCATTTTGTGGAGCAGTTCAACATCCATTTCCACCGCCGCGTGGGCGGGGTGACGCCGACGGCGCTGAAGGCGCTGAAGGCGCATTCCTGGCCGGGCAACGTGCGTGAGCTGCGGCACGCGCTGGAGCATGGTTTTATCCTGTCGCGCGGGGACATCATCGATGTGGACGCCCTGCCGCCCGAAGTGCGCGCGACGATGGAACCGGCGGCCCAACCCGCGCCAGCACCGCGCGTATACGCCTGTGACACGGATATGCTGCCGGGCGGTACGAGTGAACGGCGTAGTGACGACCAGGCCATGGAACGTGACGTGGGCGGCGCTGACGGTACGGCGCGGACACCCGGCATCCCCCGCCACGGGGCGGATCTGGGCCAGGGATTGGGCCAGACTGGTGCGGGGCATTCCGGCTTCTATCCGGACGGCACCCCCGTGGCGTTTGCATCCCCCATGGTGGAGGGCGATCCGGCCAGGCCCGGTCGGCTTGCCCCGTCTGACATAACAGGCATTCCAGCCGTATCAGGCGTAGCAGGCGGGGCCGTTCAGCCTGCGTACCGCGTTGCGTCTGCCATGCCACCGGCGGCGGATGCCGTCAGCGGGATGGTGGGCGAGGAGCATGCCTCTTACTGGCCGGATGCGAACCGCCGCCAGCGCCTGACGCCGGAACTGCTGGCGGACGCGTTGCGAAGGGCCGGGAGCAACAAGGCCCGCGCTGCCCGTTTGCTGGGGGTTTCGCGTCAGACGGTGTACCGCAAGCTTGTGGAATTCGGCATGGTCGGCGAGACGGCGGGAGATGACGCATCCGGTTCCGTGGAGGACGCGGACGGGTGATGTCCCCGTTGAGGCTTATGGGTTGCTGTGGTGCATTGCGCCATGCTCGCCCCGCCCCGGAATGCCGGAGCGGGGCGCGTTCGTTTCGTGTCCGGGGCAACCGCGTGGCGTTGGCGGTGCATGCGGTGACAAGGCGCTGCCGCTACGGCCTGAAAGGGCGGCAGGGCACGTGCGTATGCTTTTCTGCTTTTTTCAGCATGTTTATTCTGGTGAGTCTATGTCTGTGTTGGATATGTATGGTTTTTTATGGTTTGCCTTGGTCGTTTTAATGAAAGAAAAGTGTCAATCCTTATACACGTTTTACACTTGTTTCGTGACTGTTCAGGCTGCTACCATTGATGCGGTCCGAGGAAAAAACGTAGACTGATCGACAACCGACAAACCCGGAGGATGCCATGCGTCGTCTGCTTCTTGTTCTTTGTCTGTTCACCATGTTGCTGCCCGCGCAGTCCATGGCGGCAGACAAGGTGCTGATGATGGCCACCACCACCAGCACCGCCGATACCGGCCTGCTCGATGACCTTGCCCCCGCCTTTCAGAAGGAGACGGGCATCGAGCTCAAGTTCACGGCCACGGGCACCGGCAAGGCGCTGGAAATGGGCCGCAGTTGCAACGTCGATGTGCTGCTGGTGCATGACCCAGAGGCCGAGGCCAAGTTCGTGGGCGACGGCTTCGGCATCAACCGCGTGCAGCTGATGTACAATGATTTCGTCATGGTGGGCCCCAAGGCCGATCCGGCGGGCGTGAAGGGCAAGACCGTGGCAGAGGCCATGAAGGCGCTTTCCGGCGGCAAGGCCCCGTTCATCAGCCGTGGCGACAAGTCCGGCACCCATGCGCTGGAACTGCGCCTGTGGAAGGACACTGGCGCGGGCGTGCCCGAAGGCAAGGAATGGTATGTGGAAGCCGGGCAAGGCATGATGCGCACCATCGCCATGTGCGCGGAAAAGGGCGGCTACACCCTTACCGACCGCGGTACCTGGATCAAGTACGAGGCAGGCCTGAAGGAAGCCGGACCGTTGGCCATCGTGGTGGAAAAGGACCAGAAGCTGTTCAACCAGTACAGCTCCATCACCGTGAACCCGGCCAAGTGCCCCTCGGCCAAGGCCGAACTGGCCGACGCCTTCACCAAGTGGATGGCCAGCCCCTCCACCCAGAAGCGCATCGCCGACTTCAAGCTGATGGAAAAGCCGCTGTTTACGCCGAACGCGGGCAAGTAGCAGCGCGTCGTTGATGCATTCCCGGCGGCGGGGCGGCAGTGCCGTTCCGCCGCCTTTGCGTGAGCATGTGGGAACCGATACGTTACCGTGCCCGGCAGGCATGTGTCTTTCATGCGCCACCGCCGTTGCCTGCATGGTGCAACAGCGTTTAGAGTCCCCCGCAAGGAGACCATCGCCCCATGGACTATCTGCTCGACGGCTTCGCCACTGCCTTGCGCCTGCTGGCCGCTGGCGACGCCGAAACCTTTTCCGCCGTGTGGATCACCCTTGCGGCGTCGGGAATGTCCATGGCCGCGTGCCTGGCCATCGGCGCACCGCTGGGGTTCCTGATCGGCTATCACGACTTTCCGGGCCGCCGGGCCGTACGCATCGCCGTGGATACGGCGCTGTGCTTTCCCACCGTGGTCATCGGCCTGCTGGTGTACCTGCTGCTGTCGCGGCAGGGGCCGCTGGGCGACCTGGGGCTGCTGTTCACCATCCCCGGCATGTCCGTGGGCCTGACCCTGCTGGGGATACCCATCGTCATGGCCATGACCGCCCTGGCCGTGGAGCAGGCCGACGCGCGCCTGCGCCTGACCCTGCTCACCCTGGGGGCCGATGGGCGGCAGATGCTCTTCGCCACCCTGTGGGAGACCCGCTACCACCTGATGCTGGCGGGGGTGGCGGCCTTCGGGCGCATCGTGTCCGAGGTGGGCATTTCCATGATGGTGGGCGGCAACATCAAGTGGCACACCCGCACCATCACCACGGCCATTGCGCTGGAAACGGGCAAGGGCGACTACGCTCTCGGCATCGCGCTGGGACTGGTGCTGCTGGGCATTGCCCTGTTGCTGAACCTGGTGCTGGCCACGTTGCGCAGGAGGGCGGGGCGATGAGCGGACGCGAGCTCCAACACGTGGTTCCGGCGTCCTCCGGCAGCGGCGCAGTTGCTATGGTTGCCGATGCTGCCCTTGCGGCTGGGTCCGTGACTCTGGCGGATGGCGCTTCTGGCGGACCGATCACCAACGTATCGGGCGCTGACGGACCGAGTGCCGACGGGCCATGCACCGGCGTGCTGTGTACCCGCTGCCACGTGCCGCTCTATCAACTGGACGGCGTGGTGCGCCGCCACGGCGACCGCACCGTGCTCGACGTGCCCCGGCTGGACATTGCCGCCGGAGGCATCACCGGAGTGGTGGGGCCCAACGGCGGCGGCAAGTCCACCCTGCTGCGTCTGCTGGCCCTGCTGGATGCGCCCTGCCGTGGCGAACTGCGCTTTGCGGGCGAAGTTGTGGGGCCGCTGTCCTCTGCACACACGGCGGACCTGCGCCGTTCGGTGACCCTGTTGTTGCAGGAACCCTATCTGCTGCGCCGCAGCGTTTACGAGAACGTGGCCTTTGGGCTGTCCGTGCGGTCCGGGCGGTCCGGGCGCGGCGTGCGCGATACGGCGGACGCCGTGCGCGGGGCGCTGGAACTGGTGGCCCTGGACCCGGATGTGTTCCTGCGCCGCCGTTGGTTCGAGTTGTCCGGAGGCGAGGCCCAGCGCGTGGCCCTGGCCGCCCGGCTGGCCTTTTCGCCGCGCGTGCTGCTGATGGACGAACCCACGGCCAGCCTGGACGAGGACAGCGCCGCGCGCATCGCCGACGCCGCCCGCGCCGTGGCCGAGCGCGGCACCACGGTCATCGTGGTCTCGCACGACCGCGACTGGCTGGAGCCGCTGGCTGGCCGCATCCTGAAAGTGCGTCGGGGACGGGTGGAAGGATAGTTCCGGCAGGGTCGGGCGCGGTTGGTTTTGGCGCAGGCATGCCGCCCTGCTGCCGGTGCGGCCTGTTCCGCGTGGCCCGGCGTTTTTGCGAGCATGCCCCCGACCGACATACCGCCCAGATACTTCTGGTCGGAGAGTGTCCGCCCCCTGCACGATGACGCGAACGCCGCCTGACCATATCGGTGGGGCGGCGTTCACATTGTGGGTCTTTCGGGCGTCGGATGCCCGATGCCCGGAAAGTGCAGGCCGATTTTTCTGTTCGGGTAAGCCTGTTTGAAAAACTTTAGAGTTTGGCGTGATTTTTCTAGAGATGGCTTTTGATGCGGGTTTGTCGAGTTGCGCGATTCTTTCGGCCCCTGACGGCGGCAAACGCCGGGTATCGACGGGTGGATTGTGCCCCGGAGGCAGGGTGAGGGGGGTAACGGGGCGAGAGCGGGCGGGAAGGCCAGAAGACCGGCGTCCGTGTCAGCAGGGTGAGGCCTTTCTGCGCCGCCATGGGCTATACATAGCCGTCTTCGAGCGTGGACAGATCCCCCGTATCCCGGCCCAGTTCCTCGCTGCGCAGCACCCGGCGCATGATCTTGCCGCTGCGGTTGCGGGGCAGCCCCTCGCGGAAGGACACCTCGCGGATCACCGCAACCGGCCCCAGTTCGCGCCGCACATGCTCCACCAGTTCGGCGGCCAGGTCTTCGGCATTGACCATGGTGCCCAGAGGCGGATGGTCGTCCACCAGCACCACGAAGGCCTTGGCCACCTCGCCGCGCAGGGCGTCGGGCACGCCGATGACAGCGCATTCCGCCACCGAGCGGTGCGAGGCCAGCGCCGCCTCCATCTCCGCCGTGCCGATGCGGTGCCCCGCAATGAGCAGCACGTCATCGGCCCGGCCCTGGATCCAGAAATAGCCGTCCTCGTCGCGGCGGGCCACGTCGCCGGTGCAGTACCAGCCGGGAAAGCGTTCCCAGTACAGGCGGCGGTAGCTTTCGTCGTCGTTGTACACCCCGCAGGACATGGCGGGCCATGGGCGTTGCAGCACCAGCAGGCCGCCGCGTCCCGGCCCCACGGGCTTGCCGTGCTCGTCCACCACGTCTGCCTCAATGCCGGGCAGCGGTCGGGTGACCGAACCAGGCTTCAGCAGCGACACGGGCAGAGGGCTGAGCATGATCATGCCCGTTTCCGTCTGCCACCAGGTATCCAGCACCGGGCAGCGCCCGCGTCCCACGTGGCGGTGGAACCACAGCCACGCTTCCGGGCTGATGGGTTCGCCCACCGTGGCCAGCAGGCGCAATGTGGTCAGGTCGTGTCGGGTCACGTGCTGCGCGCCGTGGCGCATCAACATGCGCACCAGGGTGGGCGCTGTGTACAGGATGGTGATGCCCAGCCGTTCCACCATGGCCCACACCCGCCCCGGTTCCGGATACAGAGGGTGCCCTTCGTACAGCACCGTGGTGGTGCCCGCCATCAGCGGCCCGTACACCACGTAGCTGTGCCCGGTGATCCAGCCAGGCTCCGCCGTACACCAGAAAATGTCCGTGGGCTTCACGTCGAACACCCAGCGCATGGTGCGGTGTACCCCCACCATGTAGCCGCCGTGGGCATGCACGTGCCCCTTGGGCTTGCCCGTGGTGCCGGAGGTGTACAGCAGGAACAGCGGGTCGGTGCTGTCCATGATCTCGGTGAGCGCCTCGTGGTGCTGGCCGCGCACCGCGTCGTGGTACCAGATGTCCCGCCCTTCGGTCATGGGCGTTTCCACGTGGGCGCGATGCACCACCAGCATGTGGCGCACCCCGGCAGCCAGGTCCGGGGGCAGACCGGCCACGGCCTCGTCGGCGATGGGTTTCAGCGGAATGACCCGGCCATTGCGGTAGAAGCCGTCCACGGTGACGACGACGGCAGGGCGGGCGTCTTCCATGCGGTCGCGCAGCGAACGGGCGGAAAAACCGCCGAACACGGTGGAATGCACCGCGCCGATCTTGGCGGCGGCCAGCATGGCGAACACCGTTTCCGGCAGGGGCGGCATGTAGATGATTACCCGGTCCCCCTTGCCCACGCCCAGGCCGCGCAGCGCGTTGGCCAGGCGGTTCACCTCGCGGTACAACTGGTAGTAGGTGAAGCTGCGCGTGTCGCCCGATTCGCCTTCCCAGATCAGGGCCAGGCGGTTCTTTGCGCCGGTTTCGATGTGCCGGTCCAGCGCGTTGTGGACAATGTTGCAGCGCGCGCCGGGAAACCAGCGGTGGAAGGGGGCGTTGCTGCCGTCATGCACCGCATCCCAGCGGCGAAACCATTCCAGTTCTTCCGCCGCCTCTTCCCAGTAGCCATCAGGGTCGGCGGCGGCGCGGGCGCGGGCGCGGGCCACGTCCTGCGGGTTGACTACGGCCCCGGCCACCACCTGCGGCAGGGGACGGAACACGCGTTCCTCGCGCAACAGGGCGTCTATGGCCCCGCCGGTAAAGGGCATGTCCCGAACGGGCAGGCCGGGCCGACTGGGCAAGTCAGGCAGGGGGGGCACTGCGGCCGTGGGGGGAGTGCCCCCGTCATGCACAGTGGACGTTGCGTCGGGAGAGGTGCCTGGCAACACGTCGGGGCCGATGCCGGTCACGGCGTCGGTCGGGGTGACCGGCGCTGCGGAAGTGGGTGCGGGATGTTTGCGGCGCGGCATGGCTAAAGCCCCAGTATCTCTTTCAGTTCGCTCAACCGTCTGCGGCTGATGGGCAGTTCGATGCGGGTAAGGCCCATGGTGCGCAGCATGCAGTTGCCGCCCGGCACCGAGGCAATTTCCGTCACCATGTCCAGGTTCACCAGGTACTTGCGATGTACGCGGAAGAAGCGGTGCGGTCGCAGCCTGCCTTCCAGCACCTTCAGCCGGTACGAGGTCAGATACTTGTCGGTGGACGTGTGTACGTAGCTGTAGTCCTCGTAGGCCTCCACGAAGACGATCTCGTTGTACGGCACCAGCATGGTGGTGCCGTCCTGGGTGATGGCCAGCTTGCCGATTTCCACCGGGCGGAAGCGGCTGGTGTAGTCCCACGCGGAACCCAGGGCCGAGAGAAAGCTGTCCTGCTCTTCGTCTCCCAGCGCCAGTTGCAGGGTGCGCACGGGGGGGCCGTCGTCGGGGACTTCGGGGCCGTGCCCGTCGTGCGCTTGATGACCGTCATGCCGCCATTCCTCGTGCCAGCCGTCCTGCCACCCGCCAAGGGGTTCGATGTCGCCGGACGCAATGGCCGCGCGCACGGCAGAGGGGGGAACTGCGGCGGTGGACGGAACCTGCGGTCGGGATGGGTTGGCCGCGTCGCTGTGGGCATCCTGCGCGGGATGCGCCGCCTGTGCAGTCTGGGACTGCGGGGCCTGATGCGGTTCGCGCCATCGGGCCGCCGGTTCCGGGGCCAGCCGGAAATGGGCGCGGAACTGGTCCAGCCGCCCCACGGTACGCTGGAACCGCTCGTCCGGACAGGGAAAGATGAGATAGTCGGTGGCGTCCAGGTCAAAGGCCTCGAAGGCCAGATTTTCATCCTCGGCGATGAATACCAGGGCTGGGCGATCGCGCTGGCCCAGCAGACGTCGGGCCAGTTCCAGGCCGGATGTTTCGCCGCCCAGATCCACGCCGGTAAAGAACACCCCATAGGGCAGGGCATCCAGCAGGGCCCACGCCTCATCGCCGTCCGCCGCTTCTCCCAGCACCCGCAGGAAGGGCACGGGCGCGAGCAGGCGGCGCAGGCGCAGGCGCACTTCCGGGTCGGGGTGGGCGAGGAGGGTGTTCAGGCGCGTCATACCGTGACCGTTGTGACCGTTGTGATTGTCGTGATCGTGTGACCGTGGCGTGACTGCGGATGGGCCGCATGCGCGGGGCGCTGCCGTTACGATGCTGGCGCTGCCGGGCAACACTGTGGCTGCATGGCGGAATCCGCCCGCAGCTTCCGCGCCTTGTGTACACGGAAAAGTGACATTCACCCCGCACTGTACATGCGCCACGGGAATCTGAAAAGGGGCGGCAGGTTGCGTGCTGCAAGGTTGTGCAACCAACCGGCGATGAGAGGCATGCCCTGCGCCTGCATCCGGAAAGAGTGACGGGAGCCCCGCGTCGCACGGGGCTCCCGTCGGGGGGAGCGGGCATGGGGCGCACGGTCGTGCGCGCGGAGCAGCGGCTCCGCACCCAGGGAGGTGGACCGTTGGCGCACGGACCGCCATGCCCGTCGGCAGTTTCTGGCAGCGCATCGGGGCTGTCCCGTTGCACTAGTGGTGCAATGCTCCGAAATTGTATTGCAACGGCAACCCTGCCCGGTGCCTAACTTTGCATGGTCTCCACAATGGCCGCCAGGTCCGCGCTCATGCGGCGCACGTCGTCCATGGCTGCGCCAATGCCGCGCAGGGCGGCTCCGGTCTCGTCTGCGGCGCCGCGAATCTCTGTGGTGGACCGGGCAATCTGCTCGCTGGCGGCGGACTGCTGTTCGCTGGCCGTGGCGATGGCGCGCACCCGGTCGGCGGTATCGGTGGCGATATGGTGGATGGCGGCCAGGGCCTCGCCCGCGCCGGACGCCAGTTGCGTGGCCCGGCCCACGATGTTCGTGGTTTCTTCCGTGGCGCGTACGCTGCGCCCGGAGCTTTCGCGGATGGCCCGCACGAATTCCTCTACTTCGCGGGTGGCGGTCATGGTCTTTTCGGCCAGCTTGCGCACTTCGTCGGCCACCACGGCAAATCCCCGTCCGGCGTCCCCGGCGCGGGCCGCCTCGATGGCGGCGTTCAGCGCCAGCAGGTTGGTCTGGTCGGCGATGTCGCTGATGACCCCGGCAATGCGGCCGATGCCTTCGGCCTTGCCCGCCAGGTCGCCCATTTCGGTCCGCAGGTTGCGGGCCGTCTCGTCCACCTCGGCTATGGCGGCCACGGCGCGCTGCACTACCTCGCGCCCCTCGGCAGCGCGGCGCAGGGCCTCGTCGGCAGACCCGGCGGCATCGGTGGCTCCACGCGCAACTTCGGCCACGGTGGCGTTCATCTGCTCCACGGCCACGGAAACCTCGGCGGTGCGGGCCTGCTGCATGTCCGACCGGCGCAGCGATTCGCGCACGCTTTCATCCACCCGGCGCGCGGCGTCCACCACGTCGCCGCCCACCCGGCCCGCGTTGTCGGCGGCCTCGGCCAGGGCCTCGTTGCGTTCCATGACCAGCCGCTGCTGGCGGCGCAGTTCGGAAACATCCACCAGGCAGGCCATGACTCCCAGGGGGTTGCCGTCCAGGTCGTGGACGGGGCAGGCGGTCATGTCCGCGCCGCGCTCTCCTTCGTCATCCAGGGGCAGGTCGGCCCGGCGCAGCCGGTTGCGGCGCAGGGCGTCGTCACAGATGGCGGCAGCATGCGGGGTGGGCAGGGCGCGCGCGCCGGGCTGGCCCACCAGCGCCGCGCCGGAACCGGTCTGCTGTGTACCGCCGCGGCCCGACAGCGCAGCCAGGGCGTCGTTGGCCCACTGTACCGTGCCGTCGGTATTCAGGATGGCGCAGGGTACCGGCAGGCTGTGCAGCACCCCCTGGGCAAAGCCGATGCGCTGGCGGATCTGGCTGACCATGGCCCGCATGGCTCCCACCAGGGTGGCCACCTCGCCGGTGAAGGCGCTGGCCTCGGCCTCGGTCAGGTCGTCGTAGCGACCGCTTTCCACGGCGCGGGCATAGGCGGTGGCCCTGTCCAGCGGGCGCACGATGGCCCGCACGATGGCCCAGCCAAGCAGCAGCAGCGCGGCCACCACCCCGACGGACAGCAGCAGCACCTGGGTGCGCCCGGCGGCAAGGTCATGTTCGAAGCGGGCCAGGCTTTCGGCGTACGAAGCATCGGCCTCGGCCACCAGGGCGTCGAAATGCTTGCGCGAGGCCTCGGCCAGCGGGGTGGCAGAGGCCTGGTACTGCGGATACCGCTGATGCCGTTCCGCCGGGGACAGCGAGGCCAGCCCCCGCACGAAGACCATGCCGTCCTCCACGAACTGCATGGTGGAATCCTCGGCCTCTGCCACCTTGCGGCGGATGGCGTCGTTGTCGGCGGCCCGGTTCAGGGCGCGAAACCCTTCGCGGATGGAGGCGGCAGTGCGTTCCAGTCCGGCCAGATCCTTTTCCAGGTTGCTGCCCAGCATGATGTTGCGGGTAAGGCGGCTGACGTAGTTCAGGTCCTTGCCTATGGACAGCGTGGCGACCTTGCCGGCCAGGCTGTGCTGGGTCACCAGGGTGAAGTCCGCGCGGATGGCGCTCATGGCGTGCAGGGCAATGCCCGCCACCAGGCCGGTGGCCACGATGCCGCAGGCGGCAAGCAGCAGGATGCGGGCGCGGACGCTGGACAACCGGTGCGACATGGACGTCTCCTTGCGGGTAAGATGCCGGAATGGTCTCCATCAATGAGCAAGGGACGTGCCACGCCGGAAAACCTTGTAACACCGCCGTATCACCGGACTGCAACCGGGGTCAGTCCCGTGCGGATGCTGCTTTTGCTGCCTCCTTGAAGTTGCAGGTGTTGCTTCAAGTTTGCAGTGTTCACTTTCGGTTATCAGCGTGTGCAGGCTAATGCGGGACTGCCAAGCAAGGAGTGCGGCTCCGTGGCGAAGGGGGGCGAAGGGGGGCGAAGGGGGCGAGGAGGTGGCGCCAGGCAGGTTATAGCGAGCGATAGGCGTAGGCCTGCCCCGCAGCGGGGCGCACCCCCCCCGCCCACGAAAAAGCCCCCGCGTCGCTTCCGGGGAAGGACGGCGGGGGCCTTGTGGTCACGCAGGCGTGCTGCGGCAAGGTGCGGCGTTACATGCGCAGGCTGACCTTTTCCGGCGACAGCCTGCGCTCCAGCCGCGCCGCAAACAGCGACATGGTGTAGCAGCAGATGAAGTAGAAGAAGGCCACCGTGCCGTAGATTTCCATGGGGTGGATCATCAGGCGGTTGTTGATGCCCTGGGCCACGAAGGTCAGTTCCAGCACGCCCAGCACGAAGGCCAGCGATGTGTCCTTGAAGATGGCGATGAACTGCCCGACAATGGCGGGAATCATCTGCTTCAGCGCCTGGGGCAGCACGACCTTGCGCATGGTTTGCAGGTAGGTGAGGCCCGTGGAGTAGGCAGCTTCCATCTGCCCGGCGGGGATGTTCTGGATGCCGGTGCGCACGATTTCGGCGATGTAGGCCCCGGTAAAGGCCGTCAGCGCCCACGTGGCCGACCAGAACACGTTCAGCGTGGTGCCGAACATGACCGGAATGAAGAAGTATACCCAGAAGATGACGATGATCAGCGGGTTGCCGCGAATCAGCTCAATGTACAGCAGGCAGGGAATGCGGAACACCCGGTTGGACGACGAACGCCCCACGCCCACGGCCAGGCCGATGAAGAAGCTGACGGAAATGGCGATGACCGCCATCAGCAGCGAATAGGCAAGCCCGCCAAGACCCAGGAACATTTCGTCCGGGCGGCCGTTGGGAAAGTGCCAGATCAGCAGGGGGCGCAGGTTGTCGAACACCACGTGCCACTGAAAGCCCCACAACCCCTTGCCCACCGAGTAGAACAGCCCGGCCAGCAGGGCCACGAACAGCCCCTTGCCCGCCAGCACGGCGGCGCGCACGGCGTGCCCGCCCAGCTGGTGCAGCATGGCCGCCTGCGGACTGTAGGTGGTCTGGGCGGCGGCGCGCCTGCGGGCACGCAGGGCACGGGTGACGGGCCGTACGAACAGGCGGCGGATGATGCCGAAGGGGGCCAGCAGCGCGCCCACCACCAGCACCGGCACGGAGCGGGCGGGGGCGGTATCCAGCCGCATGCGTCCGTTCACCCCGTTGAGGATGAACGAGATGATCAGCGACAGCGAAAGGTACAGCACCGTGGCGGCGCTGGTGGCCTCGAAGCCCTTGAAGGTCAGCGATTCCACCTGCTGGGCCTGCCAGGTAAGTTCCGCCACGCCCACCACCATGGCCAGCGACGAGTTCTTCATGTTGTTCAGGAACTCGCTGCCCAGCGGCGGAATGATGGCCCGGAACGCCAGCGGCAGGATGATGGTGCGCAGCACCTGGAAATAGGACAGGCCGGAGGAATAGGCGGCTTCCAGCAACCCCTTGGGGATGGACTGAAGGCCCGCGCGGATGACCTCGGCCATGAACGAGGCGGTGTAGATGGACAGCCCCATGGTGGCGCACCAGAACTCGAACTGCCCGGCAAAGAGTATCTCGCGCACGTTGTCCGGCAAAATGGCCGGAAACGCGAAGTACCAGAAAAACAGCTGGATGAGCAGCGGCGTGTTGCGGAAAAATTCGATGATGCAGGTGGCCGTGGCCCGCAGCGGGCGAAACAGCGACAGCCGCGCAAGACCCAGCATGGTGCCCAGCAACAGCGCAAGCGCCGAACTGATAAGCGAGATGCGCACCGTGTTGGCAAGGCCCTTCAGGATTTCCGCGCCCATGACCATGCCGTAGGTCTCGTTGCGCGTGAAGAGCATGCTCCACTTGAATTCATAACCGAAGTCGAAGACCCAGCCGCAGTAGTAAATGGCGAACGCCGCCAGCGAAATGAGGATGGCGTTCTGAACCCAGGTCTTTTCCAGCCAGTATCGGATCATGTGCCGTTCCGGAGAGGGGGCGCGCCATGCCATGCCCCTGCGGGGCAGGCGGCGGCGCGTGCGTGGTCGTATGCTGTGCGGGCGTGCGGCCGCAGGGTTGCCGCCCGTCCGCGCGCTGGTGCGCGGGTCTTCAACAATACGCAAGCCCGGACGGGCCGGGCTTGCGCACAATGTTCAGCAGGTGTGGTCGCTTAGGGCCACATTTCGATCTGGCCGGCCAGCGGCATTTCGAACGGGGTGCCCGGGCCATACCACTTGTTGTAGATGGTCTTGTAGGTGCCGTCCTTCCACATGTCCTGAATGGCGGCGTTCACGGCGTCACGCAGGGCGGAATCGTCCTGGGGCATGGCCATGCCGTAGGGTTCGTCGGACAGGAAGTCGCCCACCAGCTCGAACTGGCCGGGGGTCTTGGCGGCGTAGCCGACCAGGATGGAGGCGTCGGTGGACCAGCCAGCCACGCGGCCGTTCTGCAGCGCCTGGAAGCACTCGGATTCCTTCTGGAAGGAGATCACGTTGGTTTCGGCGTTGGGGTCACCCGCTTCCTTCAGGGCGCGGCGCACGTTCACTTCGGAAGTGGTGCCCTGCATGGTGGCGATCTTCTTGCCAACCATGTCCTTTACGGACTTGAACTGGCCCTTCTTGGCAAGGATCTTCTGGCCGTCGAAGAAGTAGGTGAGGGAGAAGTCCACCGACTTGTCGCGTTCGCGGGTGTGGGTCATGTTCGACACGGAAAGGTCGATCTGGCCCGACTGCACGAGGGCGATGCGGGTCTTGTTGTTCACCTGGACGCGTTCGATTTCCACGCCCATGCGCTTGGCCACTTCGGTGGCCATGTCGTAGTCGAAGCCGCCCCATTCGCCCTTTTCATTGTAGAAGGCGCCGGGGATGGAGTCGGTCATGATGCCGACGCGGATCTTCTTTTCCTTCTGGATGCGGTCGAAGACCGGGCCGGCCATGGCCACGGAGGCCATCAGCACGGTGAGGGCCGAAGCCAGTGCAAGCAGTTTGACCAAGCGCATATCTTTCTCCCTGTTTTGGGTTGCCCACGGCCCCCGCACATGCGGGCAGGCCCCTACGGGGCTGCGGTCCCTTCGGCAAAAGGGACGTCGGGCCGACAACGGCAAGAAAGGCTCGACAGCAGGAACAGGCGAAACAGGCGAAACATGTCACGGCAAGGCGCGCCGCAAAAGCGTGCCGGGGCCAAAGGCAAGGGGCTGCCCCAATGGAAACAGCCCCTTAATGCGTCAGAATCTTGCTGAGAAATTCCTTGGTGCGATCATGAACCGGGTTGCTGAAGAACGCTTCCGGGGTGTTTTCTTCCACCATGACGCCCTGGTCCATGAAGATGACCCGGTCGGCCACTTCACGGGCAAAGCCCATTTCGTGGGTCACGCAGACCATGGTCATGCCCTCGCGGGCAAGCTGGCGCATGACGTCGAGCACTTCGTTGATCATTTCCGGGTCCAGCGCGCTGGTGGGTTCGTCGAACAGCATGATGCGCGGCTTCATGGCCAGGCCGCGCGCAATGGCCACGCGCTGCTGCTGCCCGCCGGAAAGCTGGCCGGGGTAAGCGCCCGCCTTGTCGGGAATGTTCACTTTTTCCAGCAGTTCCATGGCCGTCTTTTCGGCCTCGGCGCGGGGGGTGTTGCGCACCAGCAGGGGGGCCAGGGTGATGTTTTCCAGCACGGTCATGTGCGGGTACAGGTTGAACTGCTGGAAAACGAAGCCCACCTCGGCGCGCAGCATGGTAAGGTTGGTGCGCGGGGCATTTATGTCCACGCCATCCACCACGATGTGGCCCTTCTGGATGGGCTCCAGCTTGTTGATGCAGCGGATCAGCGTGCTCTTGCCGGACCCGCTGGGTCCGCAGATGACGACAACCTCGCCCTGCTTGATCTCAAGAGTGATATCCTGCAACACATGCAGTCCACTGGCGTACCACTTGTGGACATGGTCGAATTTGATCACGCGGTGCTCCACGGTTCGGTCTGGGGCGGTCTGGACGTTCCGGAACGTGCTGTTTCCGTCCGGAAGGGGAGCACACCTGCGGCATGCTCCCTGCGGCGGCATGCGCCGACGCGCCCCGCGCCTGCGAAGTAGCAGAATACAGGGGGGCGAGCAACCCGTGAGCTGACGCTTTTGACATTAATGTTTCAATTCGCGGCGTTGCGATGCAGGTGGGTGGCAAGGCTGTGCGGGATATCGTTCTTTATGGCGGGCAGTTGGCCCAAGCTGGGCAGACGCAGCACCATTAGTGGAGATGTGAATTTGCGAAATTGTTACCCCGGAAGTGGGGTGCCGCCATCGTTCTTGCGGCTGCCGCAGCAGAGTGTCGTAGCGGGGCGTTGCTGCAGCCTGTCCAGTTCGCGCGCAGGTCAGCTCAGGGGCGGCGCATCACACGGCAGCAGGAAGTAGAAGGCGTTGCCGCCCTCCTGCCCTTCGTACCCCACGCGTCCGCCGTGCAGGTCCACTATTTCGCGTACGAAGTGCAGGCCGTGCCCGGTGCCGTATTCGCCATGGGTGTTGGACCCCCGAAAGTCCGGCTCGAACAGGTGGGGCGCATCCTCTGCCGAAACGCCGGGTCCGGTGGTGAACACCTCTACCCGCGCCCCGTGGCGCCCCGGACCAAAGGCGTCCGCCATGCGGCAGATGCGGCACTGCACGGCCAGACGCCGGGTGCCCGGCGTGGGCCGCGTGTACTTCACCGCGTTGGACAGCAGGTTGGCCAGCACCTGGCTGATCAGCCCCACGTCGGCAGAAACCCGCACGTGTTCGCATTCCGGGCGCATGTCCATGCGCACGTCGATGCCCTTTTCCTCCAGCCGCGCCCGGAAGCGTTCAAGCTGGGGCAGCACCACCCGCTGGGCGATGTCGATTTCCGACTTCTGGAGCACGTAATGGCCCTGGTCGAAGTGGCTCTGGCGCAGCAGCGTTTCCAGAAACAGGCTGGATTGCAGGAAGTGGCGGTAGATTTCGCGGTACTGCTCGTCCAGCCGTTCGTGCAGGTAGCCCAACTGGCGGATGGCCTCTGCCTCTGGCCCGCTGGGCATACGCCCGCCCGCGCTCATGGTTTCGCGCAGTTCGCCCATGGCCTGTATCTTGCCTTCCAACTGCCGGAACAGCAGCTTGAAGTACATGTTGGGCACGATGACGTTGTGGCCGATGTCATGCACCAGGCTGCGGATGAACCGGATGTGTTCGCGGTTCTTCATTTGCAGCAGGCGGTTGTGCAGCTGGAAACCCACGCGGTTGGCGTATTTTTCGTAATAGAAGCGGTCGTGTTCGGTAAGCGGTGCGGTGGGGTGCAGCACCATCATGCCCAGCACGTCGCCCACCGGGGTGAAGGGCAGGCTTTCTCGGTCGGCATGGCGGCCCCGCACGGGGATGCGGTACTGCCCGTCCTGCATGTGCGGCCCTTCGGCCAGGTGGTCGCGCTGGGGAGGGTTGTCGGCGAAGGGGGGCATGTCCGGGTTGCGGCGCACCAGGGCCCCCGAGGCGTCAAGCACGTACAATTCGGCCTGCATGTCGAACAGTATGCGCGGCACCAGCACGGCCAGGGCGTACAGGTCGGGCAGGGCGTCGAATTCCTGGGCCAGGTCGAAGAACACGTTGAAGGCGCAGATCTGCCGCGCGCTGAAGTTATAGCGCGTGTAGTCGTCCAGCTTGGCGTGGATGCGCGCGGAGACGTGCTCCGCGCCCATCACCGGGGGCGGGGCGGGGGGCGAACTGTTGGACGGGGGGGCCGGGGGAACAGGAGGAGCGGGGGGCTGTTCGGACGTCATGACAACCTTCTGGGCTACCCGGCGGCCTGCGTGGCTTTCGGGGCCGTGCGGGCGCTCCTGCGTGGGGCGTCCCGGTTTGGCGTCCGCTCGTTTCAGATGGCGGGGCTGCGCATGCCGAGCGTTGGCCGGTGGAGGGCGGGGCATCCGATGGCTGTTGGTCCGGCTGCATCATGCATCATTTCACGCCCCGCGCCAAGGGCTTGGGGCAGGTTCGCAGGGTATTCGCGTGTTGCGGGCATGATCGGGCGGCAGGGGGCGCAGCGTGCCCGCAAGTCTCATTGACGCGTTGGGGCGCACCATGCCATCACCCCGTGAAGAATCGGAATGACGGGGTGGGCAGGGCCGCGTACACGCCGTTGGCAACGGCGGCACGGAACGCGCGCGGCAATGCCCCGCACTGCCAGTCCGGCCAGACCCGAAGCGAGGGGGGGCACATGGTGCCGCAGGTGTTGGGGGTATATGTTTCGATGCGCAACGAGCGCGCGGGCATGGGCGCCACGAGCAGGGACGTTGCGCAAAAGATCTACTGGCTGGCTGCGTGGCAGCCCGATGGAACCGGCGGGGGCAGTGCCCCGCCAGATCTGCGCGGCCCGCATGGCACAGGCGGTAAGGACAGTACGGACAGCACGGGCGGCGGGTGTTACATCCTGCAACCGTTGACCGACGCGCAGTTGCCTTCGGGGCTGGTGAAGGAGTTGCCGGAGGCCGATTTCATCGAGCACTTCCTGCCCGATGCGGAATGCTACGAAGCGTTCATCCTGCCCGCCGCCGAGGCGCTGGCCGCATATATTGACGCACTGCCCGAAGACGCGCCCTTTTCGGTGGAGCTGTACAGCCCGCTGGCCCTGCCCTTCGACCAGTTGCGCGTGCTGGACGGCCTGCTGGCGGTGCTGCGGGGCAAGCCGGGGCTGGTGCCCCGCGCGCATGACATCCCCGACCTGCGGACCATGCTGGCGGGCATGTCGCGCCTGCGCATGGTGCCCGATTTCCAGAACCGCGTGACCGGAGTGGCCATAGCCCTGCGCAAGCGCGGGGACTTTGCGGCGGCGGAATATTATTACGAACGGGCCCTGGCCGTGAGCGGTCAGGAAGACCGCATCCTGTTCAATCTGGCGCGGGTGTATTACGAGACGGGACGGGCAGCGCAAGCCGCCGACTGTCTGCGGCGCGCGCTGGCGGCCAACCCCGGCCTGGCGGTGGCGGAGCAGTTCCTGCGCTTTGTCCTGACCGGGATGCGCACCGCAGAGGCAGAAGCTGCCGCAGCGGGCAACACCGATGCGGAAGCCGATGCCGCTGCGATTGCCGCCAAAGGCGGCAGCGACCCGCAGGGCGCCTGACGCCGGAAGGGAACCGGACGGTCAGGGCTGCCCCACATTTCGACGGCGCGACCGCGCCAGCACGGATACCTTGAACGCAGCGCGGCGGCCCGCCGCAGCACACCCAGCCCGGCGGCACGGCCCCGGCGTCCCCCCATTCGGCAAGGAGTCCTCATGAGCGATGACCGCCGCACCTTTCCGCGCCTGCAACTGGACTGCCCGTGCTTTGTCACCCTGCGCCGCGATGCTGGCGACCTGCCGTGCCTGATCGGCAACATCAGCGCGGGCGGGGTGATGCTGCAACTGCCCCCCTTCTGCGCAGACGAGGGGTTGCCCTTTGGGGAACTGGTGAACCTGGTGGAGGTGCCGCACGCCCTGGCCAACGCGCTGGAAGGCGCCCAGGGCCGCGTGGCCTGGTGCAGCGGGTTGCAGGCGGGCATCTGTTTTGACGATGTGCTGCCGTTCAACGTCGACGACATCATGGACATGCTGGATGAGGTCTGCTGAGACGCGGACAATCCGCACGGTTTTTCTTTTTTCGGCATGAAACAGCAGCGGTCGGGCGTGGTTGTGCCCGACCGCTGCTGTTTCATGTGTTGCCGCATCGCCCGTCCGTCCGCCCGCCCGTCCGTCCGTCCGTCCGGCAGGCAGGCGCGGTTCGTTACCGGCCACCAGCCGGTGCATACACCAGCCGGAAATCCAGCGAGATGGCGTCGTCCACCCGGTGATAGCCCAGATGCCGGAAAAACCGCGCCGATCCGTACAGCACGCCCCAGCGGGTGCGGTCCAGATCACAGTGCCCGGCCAGCGCCAGCCCGCCCGCATCGCCGATGCGCCGCACCGCCACGTTCATGGCCATTTTCCTGTGCAGGCCGCGCAGGGCAAACTGCGCTGCCAGCCGGTAGTTGGGGGTGCTGGCCGTGGCTCCGGGCAGCGGCGTCAGCGCCATGCCCTCCAGCGCGGCCTCCGGAAACCGGGAGACAAAGAAGAAGTCGTCCGAGGCCAGGTGGGCTTCCAGCACGGGGCGCAGGGCGTCGTCGGTAATGTCCAGATCCCGGATGGTGCGCATGTCGATGCGCAGGCCGCCGTGCCCCCGTCCCTCGCCAAATGTCAGCGTCCCCCCGGCGCAGGCCACGGTGCCAGTGTGTGCGCCGTTGTCGTTGCGCCCGGTCCAGCGGATGACGGAAGCCGCCGTGTCCAGCACGTAGTTGCCGTCGGGCATGACCACGGGCGGGTGCGCGTCGGGTCGGGCATGGGGCGCGCTGCCCTCCAGCGGCAGCCCGGCGGCGCACCATGCCTCCAGCCCGCCCGTGAACCAGCGCACGTCGGCATATCCCAGGCGCAGCAGCTTTTCCGCCGCCATGCGCCCGTCCTGCGACCCCGCGCCCGCGCCGTAGACCAGTATCGGCATGGAGCGGTCCGGGGCCAGCGCGGTCACGGCGTCGCAGAACACCACCTCGTGGACGCAGGCCAGCACCGCGCCGGGAATGTGCCGCTCCGCAAAGTGTTCCGGCACCATCACGTCCAGCACCATGCCCGCGCGCGCCTCCACGAAGGCCCGCGCCGCCGCCAGCCCTGCCTTGGGTATCTTGTGATCCGTGCGAACCTCGTGGTCCGCATGCGGGCGATTCGGGGTCATGCTGTCTCCTTGCGCCGTCATGCGTCGTGAGTGCTGGTTACGGGGGATGGCCGTTGCCGCGACGGGCCGTGCAATCCCCTACCGGTTCAGCCCTGCGGGCGCGGGGTGGCGGATGAAGGTGCCCGTCCGCACCTCGCGGAACGCGGTTTCCAGTTCTTCGTCCGTGTTCATGACGATGGGGCCGCGCCAGGCCACGGGTTCGCCCAGCGGGCGGCCCGTGAACAGCAGAAGGCGCAGGCCGTCCGCGCCTGCCCGGAAGGCCACGGTGTCGTCGCCCTGCGTTGTGTGTACGCCGTCGGGCCGCTTGAACAGCGCCAGGGTGCGGTTGGCCACGGCGGTTTCTCCGGCGTTGCCCTCGCCCGCGTTTCCGCCCGCCCCGACGATCGCCCCTGTTCCGTCAATGACGTAGGCGATGGCCGTATGCCCGTGCGGCACGAGGTGCGCGTGCGTCACCCCAGCCGGAATGGACAAGTCCAGGTAACCGGGGTCGGTGACGATGTCCGCCGCCGGTCCCGTCACCGCGCCTCCAGCGCTCGGCACCGTCCCGGCAATGACCTTTGCCGTCACCCCCTGCGGCAAGTGCGCCGTGGGGATTTCCGCCGCCGTGATGCTGCGGTAGCGCGGTTCCATCATCTTGTGCGTGGCGGGCAGGTTGGCCCACAACTGGAACCCGTGCATGGAGCCGTGCGCGTCGCCCTTGGGCATCTCCTGGTGGATGATGCCGCTGCCCGCCGTCATCCACTGCACGTCGCCGGAGGAAATGACCCCCTTGTTGCCCATGCTGTCGCCGTGTTCCACGTCGCCGCGCAGAATGTAGGTGATGGTCTCGATGCCCCGGTGCGGGTGCCAGGGAAAGCCTTTCAGGAAGTCTTCCGGCCTGTCGGAGCGAAAGTCGTCCAGCAGCAGGAACGGGTCGAACATGGGGGCTTCGTAGTACCCGAACATGCGGCGCAACCGCACGCCCGCGCCTTCGGTGACAGGTTCCCCGTGCAGGACGAGTTCGATATCTCTCGGCATGGCATGCCTCCCTTTGTGTCGTGGTGATGGTGTGTCTCGGCCCGTGGTCGCCCCGGCCCGCTCCGGCCCGCTCCGGCCCGCTCCGGCCTGTCCAGAGTCCTGTCTGTTCGGACCGTCGTCAGACGGCAGCGCGCACCACGGATTCAGCGCCACCTTGGCACAGCGGGCAGGCGGGGGCAAGGCACGGATGAAAGATTGGCGGGTGGAACGAAGAGGCGTGAACGGGATGGAAGGTCGGCCGTGCGGCGTAGAGCGCACGGGACAGGACGTGGCGAGGTTGGTCGAGACTGGCCGGGACAGGATGAGGCCGGACCGGATCAGGTGTGGCAGGATGTGGCGGGCCCGGACGGGACGGGCCGGGCGGGGGAATCATGCCCCGGCCAGTCCGCTAGTGACCGGAATAGGCCAGCACGTGGTTCAGCCCGGCGCTGGACTTTTTCATTTCCGTGCCGGCGATCAGATAGCGGGTCAGCCGCCAGGCGTCCATGTCGATGTGGTCGATGCGGCCCTGACAATCCGGGGTCAGGTGCGGGGCAATGGCGTCGGCCAGTTCCTGCGCATCGCAGTACGGCCCCTCGTAGGCGATGCGCAGAAGGTCGCCCTCAAGCTCCACCCACTCCTCGCCGATGGCCGTGGCCGCCGCGCGCAGCATGTCCTGCCCGGCGGGCCACACCGAGCCGTAAACCTTTTCCTGAATCATGTCGCGGGCCATGCCGGGTTCCTTTGCGTGTATCCTGCTGTGGGTGGATGTTGTCGTGCGCTCCGGGAGAGGGGGAGACATTTCTGGAGTTTTGTACATCTCCGGCGGGCAGGGGACGTTGTTCCTTGCACCCCCAGCAGGACACCGCTCATGATCTGGATAACCCAATCGAGGGGTGCAGGGAAAGGAGTCCACTGCCCGCCGGAGGCGTAAAAAAAACTCCCCCGCCTCTTCTCCTACACCCTGAACTCCCCATCCTCGTAGATCACCACGCGCGCGCCCCCCGGCGTGACGGCGGTGACCTTGCGCGGGGTGGTGGCCACCAGGTCCCAGTGCAGGCTGGAACTGTTGAAGCCCAGGTCGCGCCGGGCGTCGGCAGTCAGTTCGTCGGGCGGGCCGGAAAAGGTGTTGGCGTACGACTGGCCCAGGGCCACGTGCATGGACCCGTGCGGGCCGCCGTGGTTCTCGTCGTACAGGGTGTTGGCCATGAACCGGGTGATGCGCGAGAAGCGCCGGTCCACCAGGGCGAATTCACCCAGCATGGCCGCGCCGGGGTCGCTGTTCATTTGCCCGGTGGCAAAGCCTTCACCCTGTTCGGCATCCAGTTGTACCACCCGGCCCTGCCGGAATTCCAGCCGCACCCCCCGCACGATGTTGCCGGAGCGGAACGACGGCAGATCGGCGGTGTACACCCCTTCCACGCTGCGCCAGTCGGGCGAGACGTACAGCTCGAAGCTGGGAATGTTGCGCCCGGTCACCCCGGCCCAGCGGCGCATGCGGCCCACGCGCAGGCGCAGGTCGGTGCCGTCTGCCTCTACATGCAGGGTGGCGTCGCCCAGAGCGTCGAGGCGGGCGCGGATTTCCTCGGCCTGCCGTGCCATGCGGGCCCAGGTTGCGGCAGGGTCGGCCTCGCCCAGCAGGCAGGCCTGGCGCACCTCGTCGGCGTAGTCGTCCAGCGAAAGCCCGGCCTGCCCGGCCAGGGCCGCCGTGGGCCAGATGCACAGGGTCCAGCCGTACGCGCCCATGTCCTCGCGCAGGTGGGCAATGTCCTGCAAGGGGCGACGCGCGGCCTGGGCCATGGAAATGCGCTCCGGTTCGATGGAGGCGAGATGGGTGAGCGATTCCGGCGCGATGATGGTGATGCACCCGCCAAGGTGGCTGTACAGGTCGCGGTCGCCGGGAATCAGCGTGGTCAGCCGCTTGTTGTTGGCCTTGGCGTAAAAGTCGTGCTCCATGCGCGGGGTGGGCTGCATGCGCGGCACGGGAATCATGCCCATGTCGTGCAGCCTGCCGCACAGTTCTTCTGCCAGGGGCAGACCCGGCAGGTCGAAGCGCACCAGCACGAAGTCGCTCTTGCGTAAGGGGGCACGGCGGCCCCGCGCCAGGCCCCACAGCATGACATCGGCGTATTTTCCCAGGGTTTCGGCATCGTACATGGTGTGCTCCAATGGGTGCGCCGCGCACGAAGGTATCACCGTTGCGGCGAAGTTATCATTGCCGGACCATCGCCCCGTGCTAGGGTGGAACCGTGGCGCCCCGGAAACCCGTTTACGGTTTCCACGCAACGTCCGCCCCGCACCCCCCTGTGCGGAACCGGGATACGTACGGCAGCAAACGTATCCCCAGAAAGGGCGCGGCACGGGTCGCCCGGCCACTCATCCTCCCCCTTGCAGTGTCGACCGCGTTCCAGCCCCTCGGAGCGCGGTCGACCTCTTTTCGGCGAGGGGGAATGCGCGGGTGGGGCAGGCTGTGTGCGCCGGGCGGGCTGGGCGACGCTATGAACTGCGAGAACCGTGAGACATGGGCGAACCGCCGCAGAGCACCGTGCGCTGGGGCTGCGGCCTTCAGGGCAAGGTGCGGGGGGCCGGGCTGTCGTCCGGCAGTTCGTACAGGCTGGATTCGCGTCCGGCGTCGCGCGCCGGGCCGTTTCCGCCGCCCTGCACCCCGGAGGGCAGCATAGCAGGGTTTTCGTTGGCGGGCACGTGTTCGTTGAACATTGCTGCATCCTGCGTCGCGTCCTGCGCGGGATGCGGCACATCTTGCGTGTCACCGGTCTGCTGCTTTCCGGCGTCCGAACCAATCTGCCCAGCCTGGCCGGTCTGGCCGGTCTGCCCAGTCTGCCCGGTTTGCACAGACAGCCCGTTGCCTGCGGCCTTGTCCACATCCGCCGGGGGGCGGCACTGCCCCCGCCCGCGCGCCAGACGCAGGCCTTCGCAGTCGCCAAGGGCGCAGGCCCGGTAAAAATCATCGCACATGGGGCCGGGTTCACCGCGCACCTGCCATGCCGCTCCACGCACCCGCCAGTGGGCGGCCACGTCGGGTCGCAGGCGGATGGCGGCAGAGGCGTCCCCCACGGCCAGGGCGGGCAGCTGCAAGCGCAGGTGGCACACGGCGCGGGCCAGCAGGGCGCGGGCAAAGCCGGGGGACAGGCGAAGGGCGCGGTCCTGGGCTTCCATGGCGTCCTGTGGGCGGTCGAGCAGCAGCAGGGCCTCGCCCAGCGCATTCCACAGCAGCGGGTTGCGCGTGTCCAGGGATACGGCGCGGCGCATGTGGCGCAACATGGCTGACGGCGCAAGGCCCCAGCCGCCTTGAGCGGCCTGTGCCGTTCGGGAGGTACCGGATGCCTCGCCAGCGGGCGTGTCCCCGGCAGGGATATCACCATCGGGCGCAGTGCCGGAAAGGCAGGCACGGTACAGTTCCAGCGCCTCCAGCGAACGGGCCAGCGCGCCCAGCCGTTGGGCAAAGGGGCTTTCGTCGTCGCCGCCGTGGCGGGCCACGTGGCGGGCGGTGGCCTGAGCCGCATCCAGGGCTTCTTCGGTCAGGGACGCTTCGCGGCGCAACACTTCTTCGTGCAGTTCCAGCAAGGGTTCATTGCGCAGCACGGCGCGAACAAGGTCGGAACCGGCGTCCTGTGCGGGGGATGGCGCATCCGCCAGAGCCGGGTCGGGCATGTCCTCGTCAGGCGTGCCTTTGCCGGACATGTTCGGGCCAGACGTGTCCTTGTCAGAGATGTCCTTGTCAGAGATGTACGGGCCAGCCGTGTTCGGACCGCTGCCCGCGACGGGCGACGTTACGGCAGGGGGCACGGCCTCGACGGTGACGGCCACACGCACTTCGGGCGGATAACCTTCCACGCGGCTGGAGATGACGCGGGTGGTCAGCGCGGCGGACGCCACGGCCAGGCGGCGCTGCGGATCGTGCGCGGCCAGCGCGGCGAAGGACGCAGCGGAGCCTTCGCGCAGCAGGGGCAGCCCCTCGCGCAGCGCGGCAAGGCGTGCGGCAGAGCGGGCGATGACGATGGCGGATTCCTTGCGCAGGCCGCCGCCGAAGGGCACCGTGACGGTGCTGGCGGCGTGCGTAGTGGCGGCTGTCGCCAGCAGGATGGCGATGCCGCAAAGCAGCGGGACAAGCCCGATGCGGAGGCGGGCGGAAGGGGGCGGAACCGGGCCCGTTGCAGGACCCGGCGCCGCCCGTCCGGAATGGCGCATCTATTTCTTCACGGTGCTCTGTATCTTGCGGGCCGCAGGCTGCAACACGTCGCGCAGGGTTTCGGACAGCAGCTTTTCGGCCACGTCCGAAGCCGGGAGAACCTGCTTGGACTGCCCGCCGGACAGATGCTCTGTGTACAGCACCTTGGAGTAGTCGGACACGGTGACGGCCAGCTTCATGGAGGTGCTGAATTCGGTGGTCTTCAGTTCCTTCAGCCACACTTCGTTGACCACGCCGGTGACGATGTAGTCGGGGCCGCCTGCGCGGGCCTGTTCCGGGGTCAGGGCGAAGGACACCTGCAGGCCCTGGCGGGCCAGTTCGTCGGCCAGCGAACGGCTGACCCAGTCGGACACGGTGGACGAGGCCACGAACGAGGTGCCGTCCTTGCGTTCACCCACCTGCACCACCGGGCGCTTGTCCTCGAACATGACCACGGTCACGCGGGGGGCGGAAGGATCGGGCAGCACGGCGGCGTCGGGCGGCGAGTAGAGCAGACGGACGGAATTGCCGGGGGCGCAGGCCGAAAGGGCCAGCGTGGCGAGAATCAGCAGCAGCGCGGCAAGCGTGCGCGAGGCGTTGAGATGCAGCATTGTTCCTCCTGTGTGCTGCGCACGGGGCGCGGCACAGCGTGTTCGCCGCAGGGCGGCGGGGGTTACAGCGGGGCCAGGGGCAGGTAGAGGCGGGTGAGCAGTTCGTCTTCCGGCGTGGCGCCGGGGTCGTTGAGGTATACCTCCATGCGCGGCGCATTCTGGGGGGTGCGCCCGCTGGCGGGCAGCCATTCCCAGTACAGCGCCGACCACGACCACGGCAGGGTGGCGTAGGGGCCCTTGTGTTCTGCCACGGCATATTCCCTGGGGCGGATGATGCGCACGGTGACATAGTCGTCCGGCTCGAAGTCTTCGGGCACGGTGACCATGGCGTCATAGCGGATGCGTTCCGGCGGGGTGATTTCCGGGTCGTCGTGGCACAGGCCCAGGAACATGGTGGAGGCGCTGGCCACCTGTCGCCGTGCGATCCAGGGCGTAAGCAGCTTCCACGCTTCCGGGCCTGATTCTGCATAGGGGCCCAGCACGCGGATGCCGGCCACGCGAAGTTCCGGCAGGCGTTCGATGCGCACTTCCATGGGGCTTGCGTCTCCCTGTTTCCCGTCTCTGGGGGGTTCTATAGCGCATGCGGGGGCGAAATCAAAGGGTTGCCCCGCGCGTTTTCCCGTCATGACGGCGCGTTCCGCCGCGGACGGGTGCCCTGGCGCAGGTGCGCAGGACATGCCCGGAGGAGGGCTTTTTCGTGACGAATCAAGCAACGGCGCGCCTTCGTGGGCACAAACTGTTGACAAGGGGGCCAACCTCTGTAAAAGCTGCGCCCTTGCACCACGTGCATGCAATACCGCGCCGCCGGAGCGCGCGCGGACCGAAACCCCCCATATGGAGATACCGATGACCAAAGCTGAACTGGTTGAAAAGATCCGCGCCAAGGCCGGTCTTGCCTCCAAGGTCCAGGCCGAAGGCGCCCTTGACGCCACCATCGCCGTGCTCGCCGACGCCCTGGCCGCTGGCGAATCCGTGACCTTCACCGGCTTCGGCAGCTTCAAGGTGACCGAACGCGCCGCTCGCAAGGGCCGCAACCCCCGCACCGGCGAAGAAATCACCATTCCTTCCGGCAAGGTGGTGAAGTTCACCCCCGGCAAGCTGCTGAAGGATTCCGTGAAGTAGGCAGCCCACGGGCCGCAGATTTCCGCGCCCCGCGTCTCCGGCAAGGAGACGCGGGGCGTTTCGCGTTTGCGGGGGGTGGAACGTGTCCATTGCGCGGGAAAAAGGACGTGCTGGCGCTGGAGAAAGGGGCGGACGTGGCCGGTACCGTACGCTCGGTCGTCCCATCCGGCGCAAGCAGCCCGACAGCCCGCCCGACAGCCAGTCAGCCAGTCAGGCAGCCAGGTCGCCAATCAGTCCTCAGGAGGCGGGGGCAGGGCCGCACCCAGCGTCCCGGCCTTGCGGTGGGGCGTCCAGGCGAACCAGTTGCGCAAGGGGGCGGACAGTTGCGGGTCGCGGGCCTGGGCCACGGCACAAGCGAACACGTCGAGCGCGCACGGGTCGTGGCGTTGCCCGGTGAGCGCACACAGCCGGTCGTACAGTTCCTGCGGGTCCGCCGCCGCGAGGTGGGCCAGGGTGCGCACGCCCAGCATATCCAGATCGCGCCGGGTTGCCGGTCCCACGGAACGCAGCCCAGCCAGGGGATGTGCGGTGCGGGATGCGGGCCTGCCATTGCGCCGGACAACGGCCTTGCCCGTTGTCTTCGCCCTGACGGTATCGTGCGTGTCCTTTGCCATTCTTTTCCTTTCGTTACGCGGGCAGGGCAGCCTCAGGCGGCGGGCTTGCCCTTGGGCGCATCCACCAGCAGCACGGCCAGGTCCATGACGTTGGTCAGGGTGGGGCCGGTGCGCAGCAGGTGCCCGGTGCGGTCCAGGAAGTTGTAGGCGTCGTTGTCGGCAAGGTGGCCGTGGGCGTCCACGCCGCAGTCGCGGGCCACGCACAGGGTGCTGCCCGATGCATAGCCCCCGGCGGCGTCCGTGGGGCCATCGGTGCCGTCGGTGCCCGCGCAGAGCATGGCGATGTGCTGGCAGTCGGCCAGTTCGTCCATGCGGATGGCGGCGGCCAGGGCCATTTCCTGATTGCGCCCGCCAAGGCCCCCGCCGGTTATGGTGACGGTGGTCTCGCCGCCCGCCAGCAGGCAGAACGGCCCTTCCGTGTGGGGCAGGGTTTCGGCAGCGCGGGTGGCTTCTTCCACCAGTTCGCGGGCGCGCACGCGGGCCTCGCCGGTCATGGTGTCCGTCAGGATGCGCGGGCGGTAGCCGTGTGCGGCGGCTGCTTCCGCCGCCGCTTCCAGGGCCTGCCGGTTGCTGGCCACGATGCAGTTCTGCACCGCGCCGAACATCGGGTCGCCGGGCTTGGGCGTTTCCGCCGCCATGCCGCGCAGGCCCGCCGTCAGCCGTTCGATGACAGGCGCGGGCAACCTGTGCAGGATGCCGAACCTGTCGGCGATGGATGTGCAGTCTGCGTAGGTGGATGCATCGGGCGAGGTGGGGCCGGAGGCGATGACGTCCAGGTCGTCGCCCACCACGTCGGAGATGATGAGGGAAACCACCTGCGCCGGGGCCGCCGCACGGGCCAGATTGCCCCCGCCGAAGGCGGACAGGTGTTTGCGCAGGGCGTTGATCTCGTGGATGGTGGCCCCGCATTCCAGCAGCAGGGTGGTTGCGGCGCGCATGTCATCCAGGGTGATGCCCGGTTGCAGCGCGGGGGTCAGCGCGCTGGCCCCGCCGGTAAGGGCACACAGCACAAGGTCGCGCGGGCCTGCCGCGCGCACCAGGTCCAGGATTTCGTTGGCGGCGCGCTCCCCGGCGGCGTCGGGCACGGGGTGTGCGGCCTCGCGCAGGGCGATGCGCTTCAGCGGGGCGGTATGCCCGTACTTCACCACCACCACGCCGTCATGCACCCGGTCGCCAAGGATGTCTTCCAGCGCGGCGGCCATGGGGGCCGCGCCCTTGCCCGCGCCCACCACGTATACCCGGTCGTGGGCGGCAAGGTCGTAGGTGCGGCCAGCGATGTGCAGGACGTTGCCGTCGCGGCGCACGTGGCGATGCACGGCGCGGTCGGGGGCTACCGCCTCAAGGGCGCGGGACAGGATATGATTGAGGACGGCGCGCTGTTCGGGGGTCATGCGGCGATCTCCTTGGCGTCATTGGGGGCGTCGTTAGGGGGCGGCGTCGTTGCGGGGTATACCGGGTGATGCGGGCAGGGTGCGGGAGCGTGGCGTTGTCATTGCGGCGTTATCCCGGATGCTGGCCGGGGGCGCGAGAAGGAGCGGGCGGGCGCTGCCGTACGGCGCATCGTAGGTGGGCGCAATGCCCAAGGTCAAGAGGTGCGCCTTGTGCGGCGAGAGATTGTCCGCCGGGTGGCCGAACGACTTCCGGCCCGGTGACATCGCGCCCCGCGCGTGCTATATTTCAACGTGAGCCTTCGCGCCCGCGCTGTCCCGTGGATACTGCGGCCAGAAAGCCCAATTGCAGAACAACATTCAGGAGACAGCCATGAAACGCCGTATCCTTTCCGCCCTCATGTCGGTGCTGCTGCTGGCGGCTTCGGTGCTTGCGCTTTCCGCGCTAGGCGGCTGTGCCGTCTATTCCGTGCCGAAGGACGAACGCACCGTGGGCACCATGGTGGATGACAGCACCATCCGCACCTCCATCAAGGCCGACCTCCTGCAGCGCGACGCCTCCGACGGGTACGCCGTGAAGGTGTACAGCTACGACGGGCGCGTCTTTCTGGTGGGCGAAGTGCCCGAATCCTTCCGCGACCCGGCGGTGACCATTGCCCGCAAGGTCAAGGGCGTGCGTTCGGTCACCACCCACTGGTTCAACCCCGGCACCGGCCATACCGCAGACGATCTGGCCGTGGCCACCAAGGTGCGCACCAACCTGATCGCAGAAAAGGCCCTCAGTTCCACCCAGATCGACCTTGAAGTGTATGGTGGCACCGTGGTGCTGCTGGGCATGGTGCGCGCGCAGGCCGACGTGGACCGCGCCGTCATGGTGGCGCGTGCCGTGGGTGGCGTGCGTTCCGTGAAGTCGTACCTGATTCCGTAGCAGTTGCAGTATTCTTCACGATCCGGGCGGACCGTGCCCAAACCGCGCCCAGACAGTGTGCGGACGGTGTGCTGACGCCCCAAACAGCGCCCACCATGGCGCAAGGAGACACCGATGCAGAAGTACAAGTGCCCCTGCGGCTATGTGTACGACCCCGCCGAGGGCGATCCTGAGCACGGCGTGGGCCCGGATACCCCCTTTGCCGACCTGCCCGAGGACTGGGTGTGCCCGTGGTGTGACGCAGAGAAGGAATACTTCGAACCCGTGCAGTAGCCGCGCGGACCGTTTTTGCTACGGCAGATGAACAACGCCCCCGGTGCAGACCATGCATCGGGGGCGTATTTGTCGTGTCGAGCAGGCATGCCGGACGGGGGGCTGCCGAACAAGCAACTAAGTCCGGCAGGCATCCGGACTGATGGTCGGCAGGCTGACCCGGCGTCAGGCGGACCGGGTGGGCGCGCTGCGGCGGAAGTACTCCAGCAGGTCGTCCAGCACGCGAAAGCCGCGTTCAAGCCGCTCGTCGTCATCATCGGTGCGCAGGGTGATGCCCGCGATGAGCGCCCCCACTCCCGGCGATTCGGGCCGGGCGGGACGGAGTTCGTCCAGGTCGATGTCGTGGATCACCGCGCCCACGGCGGCCAGGCCCAGGTCCGCGTCCAGCCCGAAGCGGCGCAGCAGCACCTCGAAGGTACACAGTTCACCTTCGTGGGTGAATTCTGCTTCGGCCATGTCGAAGCGGACGCAACGCCCGCCGTCCTTCAAGCCTGACCCTGCCTTGCGCGGCGGACCGAAGCGGAACGCGGCCTCGGCATCTATGAACCTGCGCACCAGCCATGCGCTGGCTATGCGGTCCACATGCACTCCGGGCCGGGTTACCCACACGAGGCCCTTGTAATCGTCCGCGCGCAGGCGCGTTTCGGTCTGCACGGCGCGGGCTGCTCCGGGCGCGCCAAGGCGCAGCCAGCGTTCGGCCCCGGCCAGCAATCCCTCCACCATCTCGCGCGCGGGCGCACCAAAGAAATCCACGGCGGCAATGGCCTCGAACCGGGTGCGCAACTGCACGGCCCACGCGGCCACGGCATCGCGCCGGGGGGCGCTGGCCTCGCGCGGGTCGCCCAGGGTTTCGAATTCCGGCTGCGCCTCGGCGGCCAGTTCCCGGTACTGGACATCGCGCGCGTCCACGAACAGGGCCTTGACCTGGGCGTCGGTCAGGCCGCCCGTTTCCACGTCGAAGCATGCCCCGCAGACGAAGGCCCGGCCTCCGCCTTCCTCGATCTCGCGGGCCAGCCACAGCAGGCCGTCGCGTTGCCGCTCACCGTCAGGCAGCACGTACACGGCGTTCTTCAGGGCCACTGCCCCCAGCGCGGCAAGGCGGCGGGCCGCCTTGGCCCGCAGGTAGGGCGGTTTGGGGGGGATGTTGTGGATGCATAGCAGCCACGGCAGCTTACGGGGCTGGTCTGGGGGCATGAGTAGCTCCTTGATGTCTCAATTGCCCGATAACCGTTTTTAGTGAAGCTGACAATTGACATATAATAACGCAATTCGTATGTGGCAGTTGTGTTATCGGATGGAGCAGTTGCGTCCGGCATGTTTTGCAGGCGGCTTGGCCCAGGAAAGGAAACGATCATGAATGTATCTGGCATGTTCCGGGCCTTGTGCTCGGTGGGGTTTCTGGCGCGCTTCTCGTACGCGCTGGCGCGCAATCCGGTGCTGCCGTTGTTCGCGGTGTTCCTGGGGGCGGGGCCGGAGGCCGTGGGCCTTGCCGTGGGCATTTCCACGGTGACGGGCATCTTCTTCAAGCTGCCCGCCGGAGCGCTGTCCGACGTCATCGGGCGACGGCGCACCATGCTGGCGGGGCTGTGCTTCTTCGCGCTGGCTCCCTTCGCCTACTTTCTGGTGAACGACTATGTCCAACTGGTGGCCGTGCGCTTCGTGCATGGATTCGCCACGGCGGTGTACGGCCCGGTGGTCATGGCCGTGGTGGCCGACATGGCCGGGGCGCGCAAGGGCGAGATGCTGGGTTGGTTCTCGTCCGTGGGCATCATCGGCACTCTGGCTGGCGCGCCCGTGGGCGGGCTTGCCCTGTCGCTGCTGGAAAGTGATGCGGGCGGTTCGTCCGTGGCCTTCCGGGTGGTGTACGGGGTGGTGGCGGCAACCGGCCTTGCCGCGCTGGCGCTGGGCTGGCGGGTGTTGCGCGACGGGCGGGAAATCGCCACGGCCGACGCATCCGGCGGCATTCGCGACCGGCTAGGACAGTTTGCCTCCGGCATCCGCGAGGTGGCGTCCGACCGGCGGGTGGTGGCCGTATCGGCCATGGAAGGCGTGCAGAACATGAGCATGGGCGCGCTGGAGGCGTTTCTGCCCGTGTACGCCGTGACCGTGGCCGGGCTGGCTCCCTTTCAGGCCGGGCTGCTGTGGGCCGCGCAGGTGGTGACCACCCTGTTGGCCAAGCCCCTGCTGGGCCGGGCATCCGACGCAGGCGGCCTGCTTGGGCGGCGCGGGTTGATTGTGGCAGGCGTGGCGGCCTGCGCCGCACCCTTTGCACTCATCCCGCATCTGGACGGGTTCTGGTCGCTGGCCGGGGCGTGCCTGGTGTTCGGCTTTGGCGAGGCGCTGGTAACTTCGTCGTCCGCCGCGCTGGTGGCCGACCTGTGCCGCGCCCGCCACTACGGCACGGCCATGGGCGTGTTCGGCACCATTTTCGACGTGGGGCACGCTTCCGGTCCGTTGCTGGGCGGCGTGCTGGTGGGCGCGCTGGGCTACGGCCCGGCGTTCGCCATCATCGCCGGGGTGTTGCTGTGTTCGGTGCCGTGGTTCCTCGCGGTGATGCGCGGCTGCGACGTTGCCGGAACCCTGTGCGGGCAGGAGTAGAGACATGAATGCATGGCATGACAACGCGCAGGTGGAATTGCTGCGCGAGGCGGGCATGGCGGAAGCGGACATCACCCATTCGCGCCGGGTGGCGGGCATTGCCGTGGGGTTGGGCAGCCTGGTCCGCGTGGCGGTGGACCTTTCGCTGGTGGCGCTGGGCGCGCTGTTCCACGACCTTGGCAAGGTGCGCACCGACGGCATCCTGCACGGGGTGGAAGGGGCGCGGCTGGGCAGGCACCTTGGGCTGCCGGATGCGGTGCTGGACATCATGGAAAAGCACGTTCGCGCGGGTGTGCCGCTGGAGCAGACCGCCAATTACGAGTTACCCCGGCGCGACTTCAGCCTGACCTCGCTGGAAGAGAAGCTGGTGATCTACGCCGACAAACTGGCTGACATTGTGGAGGAACCGGGGCTGGTGGCGTCCGTGGGCGAGGCGCGGCTGCGGTTTGGTCGGATACTGGAAGAGCGGACCGATCTGGCCAAGGATGAGGCCACGTTGGCGCGCTATCTGGCCTGCGCGGCGGAGGTGGAGGCATTGTTGCGGTAATCGGTTGAAGAATCATGGCTCCAGCCCCTCCCCTGTCTTGCAGCGGGAACGGAAAACGCCCCCGGCACATGTTGTGCGCCGAGGGCGTTCATTCTGTCATTCAGCAGGTTGAAGGAAGTACAGGTCCGGCAAGTTTCCGATGACCTTGCGCGTTCACTTGTGCGGGTCGGCCTAATCCTGCATCACGCTTTCGATCACATCCAGCGCTGCGTCCACCAGGGCTTCGGTGGCCTGGGTGCCCATGTGGCCGAGCCGGAACACCTTGTCCGCCATGGGGCCGAAGCTGCCGGATACGATCAGCCCGCGTTCGCGCAGGCGCTGCCGCCATTCCGGCCAGTCGAAGCCTTCCGGCACCAGGGCCGCCGTCACCGTGGGCGAGTTCACCGCGCCCTCTGCCGTCCACAGGTCGATGCCCAGCTTGGCGAGGCCCGCGCGGCAGCGTTCGGCAACTTCCCGATGCCGGTCAAAGCAGCCCTGCATGCCGCCCTTTTCGTTCAGGATGGCCAGCGCGCCCGCGTTGAGCGCGGCGGTGCCGTGCCAGTACGGGGTGTACGGGCAGCGGCCATCCTGCTGCACGGTGCGGAAGGGGGCGATGGCGTCGTAGCCTTGGTAGCCCACGGCCTCGATGACGTCCCACGCCGCCGGGCTGACGGACAGAAAACTCATGGACGGCGGGGCGGAAAGGCATTTCTGCGAGCCGCCCAGCACCAGGTCCGCGTGCCAGGCGTCGGCCTGCACGGGCGCGCCGCCCACGCTGGCCACCGCGTCCACGTAGAACAGGGGCACGCCGCAGGCCTGCTTCAGCGCGCCCAGGTCGGCCAGCGGGTTCAGCGTGCCGGACGGCGTTTCGCAGTGTACGGCGGTGAGCATCTTGGGCTTGAAGCTGCGGATGGCGTCTTCGATGCCGGTCAGGTCGTCGATGGTTTCGTTGTACGGCAGCGAGACCTTCAGCACCTCGCAGCCGATGGACGCGGCCATGTCGCCGATGCCGTCGCCGAACACGCCGGTGCCCACGGACAGCACCTTGTCGCCGGGCACAAGGCAGCTTTTCAGAGCGGCCCACAGGGCCAGCATGCCCTCGCCGGTCATCAGCACCACGTCATGCTGCGTACACATGAGCTGCGCAAGGTTGCGGCCCGTTTCCGCGTACAGCTTCAGGTAGTCCGGCTCGATCTGGCCGGAGCCGTAGTCGCGGGTCATGGCCGCCAGCACGGCGGGGTGCAGGGTGACCGGGCCGGGCACCATGGGGATGGGAGCGTATGGCTTGTGCGCCATGGGGGTGACCTCCGGTGATTGCAGGGCGGTGAATTTTTCAGCGTTATGACAGAAAAGGAGTGGTTTTTTATACGCCACCGGCGGGCAGGGGGCTATCGCGCGTTGCGATCGCTATCCGTAATGCTCGAAGACTCGCGTTACGGCTACCGTCCCCTGCACCCCCGAAATGTGCGGGTTGTCTTTTTGTGGCAGGCCGCCGTATGCCCCACGGCAACCCATAGCGTGTGAGACACCGCAGGTGCCTTGGTGGAATCCCAGTAAAAGCCTTTTTTGGGGGTGCAGGGGCGCAGTCCCTGCCCGCCGGAGGCTTAAAGAAAACCTAGCCCCGCCTTCATGCCACACCCAAGCGGCAACAGCATGTCGCGCAGGCTACAGGTCGATGAGTTCCACCTCATCCGGCGCAATGGCCGTGCCCAGGAACAGCCCGCCGGTACGGGCAAAGCGGGGCACGTCGTCGGTGGTCAGAAAGCGCGCCTCGCCGCATTCGTTGCCGCCCGGCCCCGTGCGCAGGGGGCGCACCAGCCCGGCGGCCTGCAATTCCGCCTGCACGGCAAGGGCGGTGGTGGCGGCGGAATCGACGATGACCGGCTCCGGCCCGATGACGTTGCGGATGGCCCGCGCCAGCAGCGGAAAGTGGGTGCAGCCCAGCACCAGGCAGTCGGGCGTTTCCGGCGTGTCGCTGCCGGAGGCGGGGCGAAAGATGGGGTCCAGATAGCGCGCGGCGATGTCTTCCACGATCTTGCCGTCCACCCAGCCTTCTTCGGCCAGCGGCACGAACAGCGGACAGGGCTGCCCGATGATCTGCGCATCGGGCCGCAGGTTGTGGATGGCCTTGTGGTAGGCGCGGCCTCGGATGGTGGATTCCGTGGCGATGACGGCAATGTTGCCCCGGCGCGAGGCCCGGCAGGCCGCCTGTGCGCCCGGCTGCACCACGCCCACCACCGGCAGGCCGGGGTTGGCGGCGCGCAGGGCGTCCAGCGCAACGGACGTGGCCGTGTTGCAGGCCACCACCAGCAGCTTGATGCGCCGCTGCACCAGCCTGGACGCGGCCTGCACGGCGTAGCGGGTGATGGTTTCCGCGCTCTTGGTGCCGTAGGGCAGGCGGGCGGTGTCGCCCAGATACAATATGTCCTCGCAGGGCATGCGGGTGCGCAGGGCCTTCAGCACCGTAAGGCCGCCCACGCCCGAATCGAACATGCCGATGGGCAGGTACGCTGCGTCTGGGGCCGACGTGCCTGCGGCAGGCGAGCCTGCGGCGGAAATGTTGGCGCCGGAAGTGCCGGGGGCGGAAGTTTCCGCACCGCCATGGTCATAGCCCGTGGCGGCGGTGCCGCACGCGGGGCCGTCTACTTGCATCGGTCCTCGTCCTCCAGAAGTTCGTAACTGCTCACGGTAACCGGAGCGCGCAGGGTGTCCAGCACCCGTTCCAGCAAGATGCCCTCGCGGCTGGGCGAATTGTGCCCGAAGGTGGCGCGGATGCCCAGCGTGACGAAATGCACGGCGCGGTCCATGGCAATGGGCAGGCTGTCGCCCTGCAACAGGCTGCCGGTAAGCACACTGGCAAAGGTGTCGCCCGTGCCGGGGTAGTGGGCGGGTATGTACTGGCAGTCCACCTTCCAGAACCTGTCGTGGGTGCTGTGGTAGGCCGCAACGGAGCTGACGCCCGCATGCCCGGCCACCGGCACGCTGGTTATCACTGCCACGCGCGGCCCCATGGCCGTCAGGCGGCGCAGCCAGACCATGAGGTCCGCCGTGGAGATGGATTCGCGGTAGGGTTCGTCCAGCAGCAGGGCGGCTTCGGTAAAATTGGGGGTGATGATGTCCGCTTTGCGCACCAGCCAGCGCATGCGCTGCACCATCTCCATGTCCATGGTGGGTTCAAGCTGGCCGTTGTCGCCCAGAACAGGGTCCACCACGGCAAGGCCGCCCTCTACCCGGCAGGTGTCGATGCACCGGGCCACGATGTCCACCTGCGCCGGTGACCCTAGAAAGCCGCTGTACACCGCGTCGAACTTCAGGTTCAGGGCCTGCCAGTGGTCCAGGAACAGACGCATCTGGTCGGTAAGGTCCAGAAAGCTGTAGCCGGTGAACCCCGCCGTGTGCGTGGACAGCACGGCGGTGGGCATGGGGCACACCTGCGCGCCCATGGCGGACAAGACGGGTATGGCCACGGTGAGCGAGGTGCGGCCAAAGCCGGAAAGATCGTGGATGGCCGCTACGCGCGGCACGGGATTGCGCATTGCAGGCTCCTTGCGCGGGGTTCCGGATTGGCCGGGCGGCGTCTGGTGGTGTTGGCTGGGCGATGCAGGCCCGGATGTGCATGGTGCGCCCGGCGGGCACACCATCACCACGGAGCGGGGCAAAAGGCAAGTGGGCGGGTTACACCTGCCGGACGCACTCGCCTTCAACGGCCACGTAGCCGAGGGCAGTCAGAGTTGCCAGAACTTCCTCGATGCGGGCGCGCTGTGCGCGGCGGAACCGTTTTGCAATGGCAGTGGCATCCGCGCAGCCGCCAAGCGTGGCCAGTGCGTCGCGTACCGCTTGAACCTGCTGGGGCAGGGTGGTGGGCCACGGCTGGGGTGGGGCCGCCTTTTGCGTGGCGGTTTTCCGTTTGCGGCCCGGTGCCGGTTCGCCCATGTCCAACCGTCCCTGGCGTTGGGCAGAGGGTTCGGGGCGGATGCGGCACTGGTATTCCGGGCGCAACCAGCGGATGCGTCCTTGCGCTTCTTCGGTGGCGCGTTCCGCGTTCAGGGCCACCAGCCGCGACAGAATGTCCTCTTCCGGCAGGTCGTGGGGCCAGCCGTATGCGTCGGCTACAGCGGCATCCAGTTCATTGTGGAACTGGCGCAGCAGAGTGACAAGCCCCTGTTCGTGGATGGTCCGTTCCTTTGCCGTCAGTTCGCGCCCCGCGCGCAATGCCTCCAGTACATTGTACATGCCGGTCATGGTCAGTTCCGGATACAGGGCCTGACGTGACTTGCGATGGGCATCCAGTTGTTCCCCCAGTGACCGGATTCGTGCCTTCAGTTCCGGGGTAGGGTCGGGGAAGGGGAAGGTTTCGAAGCACCGGGTTTTGTTGTAGCGGGGCCTGTCTTCAAGTGTACCTCCCGCAGCCAATGCCCACGTCACATGGACCTGGCTGGAAAGGATGCCGAGGTGGTAGGCGTCCGCCGAGGCCACGTTGATGAGCATGTTGTCGGGAAGAATGCGACCGTCAAGAAAGACAAAGAAGCGATGTTTGGCAGTTTCAGGTGTCACGATGAATCGGGGCAGGTCTTCTAAAGCAGGTCGGAATGTTCCTCTTGGTTTGCCAAAAAGCCACCATTGTTCAGCGTAGGATGCAGCATCTTTGGAGCGAGATGCGTTGGCCACACGTTCAGGTTTTACCCTTTCGTCGAGTAGCTGAAATACCTCAGGAAATTTTTCCATAGTTTGTTTTTCAGAAAGTCCAAACAAATCAATAACAAAAACGCCTCTGGGTTTATCGGTAATGTCGCGACCATGGCGATACGGACGAATGTGTGCGTCCAGCCCGGAAATTCTGCCAAGTCCGAGTGCGCTGGCTTCCTGTGCGGTCACGATAAAGCCGGACCCGTGAAGTTTAACACCCGGACAACTGAGGTTTTCGTTTGCGCTCAGTGGTGTTGCCCCGGATACGTCAGCCCCGATCGTCAGGTCTGCATTGATCAGGCCGAAGGCTTCGGAAAGCGCGACATGCACTTCCGGGCCGTCGGAAGGGGTTTCACCAATGACCTTGCAGAGGGCGCCAGATGCCCGCCCGGGAGCGCCAACCGACATGGCTATGCGAACGGCAGCACCGTCGGTGGTATCCACCCAAGGGTGGTCCGGAATGGCGAACTGGATATGCAGGCCGTTTTCTGCGAAAATGTGCAACGCGATGATACGCCGGTTGAATATCTGGCTCAGGCTGTTTGTGGTGATAAAGCCGAATCTGGTGGCTTTCTTATGCCGTATAAGTTCAGCAGCCTTGTGCCACCAGTACATGACGAAATCGCAGGCTTCCGGAAGTTCTCCATAGCATTTCGAAAGAGCTTCGAAATAGCCACTTCCCAGCGCGCTGCGTTTCGTTCCCCCACCAATGAAGGGCGGGTTTCCGACAATGAAGTCCGCATCCGGCCATAAGGCGACGCGAGGCTTGGTATAGGTCTTGTCGGCCACACGGGCGTTTTCATCGGGTACGCGCCGTCCGGTGGCAAGGTCCATGCGATAGGTGGTGCCATTCCAGTGGGTGACGGGCTTCCCCTGCGCGTCCGTCGTATAGTGCCAACCGTCGTAGGCCAGCACGGCATCGCGGCATTCGATGTTGTGGAACGCGCGGACGATAGGTTCCGCTGGTGCGACATTGCCGTGCGTGCGGTAGTGCCATTGCAGGTGCCCAATCCACAGCACCATTTCCGCAATGTGGGCAGCGCGCGGGTTTATCTCCAGCCCCAGAAACTGGTGGGGGTCTACCGTCAGCGAACGGGCCTCTAAGGGGCGCTGGAATTCGCCGTACGTGGCGGCCTCCGACAGTATTTCCCCTTCAAGACGCTTCATGTGTTCCATGGTCACGTACAGGAAGTTGCCGGAACCACATGCGGGGTCCAGCACCCGGATGGCGCACAGGCGGCGGTGGAAGTCCGTGATGGTTCGCTGGGCGTCGGCGTCCTTGCCTTGTGTGGCCAACAGTGACGCCGCAGCCTGAACATTCTGCCACTCTTCCCGCAGTGGTGTGATGACCGTGGGCAGTACCAGCCGCTCCACGTAGGCACGGGGGGTGTAGTGGGCGCCTAGTTTGTGGCGTTCTTTGGGGTTAAGTGCCCGCTCCAGCAGCGTGCCGAAAATTGCGGGTTCCACCTCACGCCAGTCTGCCCTGGCTGCCTCGCGCAGGATGGCAATCTGCCGTCCGGACAGTTCCAGCACACGGGGTGACGCGAAAATGTTGCCGTTGAAACGACGCAGCTTCTGCTGCAAGGCCACCGATACGGTGCCTTCGTTCATGGCACGCCACAAATCCTCGACAAGGGGGCGGAACAGTTGTGGGTCTGCGGCAGACTGTTCCAGCAGATGCTGGAAGGCGTTGGCGGGAAGGAGCCCCACGTCCTCCGCGAACATGCTGAACAGGCACCGCATCAGGAAAGCGGCAACCAGTTCTGCGTCGTTCCCGGCATCTTCGAGCGAGCGGGCCAGTTCCGCCAGCAATCGGGCGATTGCCTCGGTGACGCGAGCTGAACGGCGCGAGGGGTCGAGCGATAGAGGGTCGAGCCAGATGGTGCGCAGCAGTTCGCGCACTTCCGGTTTTTCGAGGTCGCGCAGGTAGATGCGGCTTTCGCGTGCGGTGGGGAAGGGAATGTACATTCCCCCGGTGCGGGAGAACTCGGCGTAGATATCGAAGCAGTGGCCAATGTCGGCCACAATGACGAAAGGAGGGCGTCCTTCATTGGCGGGCAAGGCGCGGACGTAAGCTTCCGCCTGCCGCCGCGCACGAAGCATGGTGTCCTCCCACGCCCGCGTGCCGCGTCTGACAGCGGTGGAACGGGTGGCACCCGCCATGGGAAGGGCAAGCGGAATGGCGGTGGTCTTGTCCTGCCCTTGCTTGGCCTCAAGCACGAAGCAGCCGCGCCGGTACAAATCAAGACGTTGAGGGCGGCGCGAGCCGTCGCCGGAAGGGATGTAGACCTTGCGTTCGAAAGAGTAGGTGTTCTCTTCGTTGACCGGGCGTGCTTCGTCCGGTTCGGGCAGGTCAAGCATCCGGCAGAGCTGGGAGAGAAAAAGCTGGGCGTTGGCCTGTTCGGAGCCGCCGGAGGCTGCCCAGCGTTTCATGAAGTCTGCGATCTCGTGATCCGGCGTTTGTTCCGGCATGGCGTGGCGGGCCTGTGGTAGAAGGGTGTCGGGAGGTTATCCGACAACACCTAGCCGTAGCGCATTCGGGTGTCCAGCACTGGATTGCCGTTACCGGCAGGGTGATGTGGCGACTACCTGAAAAACTCCACCACGTACTTCCCCGCCGTGAACAGCAGGATGACGCACAGCATCCACTTGATCAGGTTTGCGGGCACGTGCTTCTGGCAGCGCGCGCCCAGGTACATGCCCGCCATGCCGCCAATGCCCAGCAAGAGGCCCAGCATCCAGTCCGGGGCCACGGACATGTGCGGGTACAGCGGCGCGATGGCCATGTAAAAGGTGACGCCCGCCACGGAAGTGACGAAGGTGCCCATCAGGGCCGCGCCCGCCACGGTGTACACCGGCAGCCCGAAGAACGAGACGAAGAACGGCGCGATGATGGCCCCGCCGCCAATGCCGTATACCCCGCCCACGATCCCCACGATGAAGCTCAGGGTAAAGATGCCCACCGTACGGAAGCTGTAGGTTTCGCCGTAGAAGCTGTACGAGATGCGCGACAGGCAGCATTCGTTCATACACACGGCGGGCAGGTCGTCGGGGTTCTTGCCTTCCGCCGCCGCCTTTTCGCGGTGGGTGCGCACCAGCGCGCGGAACTTTTCCTCCGCCGTGGCCTTGCCGTTGCCCGCCTTCTTCTTGGTCAGGTCGCGCACCATGCGCAGGGCGATGTAGGCCAGTACGCACGCGGCAAATAGCTTGAAGTCGCGCGCGTTCGGCAGGTACGTCACCCGCACGAAGGCCCCTATCAGCACTCCCGGCAGCGTGCCGATGATCACCACCCACGTCAGCGGCCAGACCATGCGCCCTTCGCGGATGTAGCGGTACACCCCGCTGGGGATGGCCACCACGTTGTAGAACTGGTTGGTGGCGCTGACGGAGGGGTTCACGTAGCCCAGAAAGGACATCTGGAAGGGCAGTAGCAGGAACGCTCCCGACACCCCCCCCATGGACATGAAGAACGACACCACAAACGCCACCAGCGGCGGTATCCACGGTTCCGCGTGTATGCCTGCGACGGGGAAGTACATGGTGGCCTCCTGTATCGGGATGACCGGGGTGGGGTGGGGCGATGGGGCGGCCAGAGCGGGCCGGACGGACCGGGTGGCTTGGCGGGGAGGCGGTTTGGTTGGCGTGTTTGATTGCCTTTCTTGGTGACACGTTTTTTATAATCTTCGTGTCAATTGAAAGATAACGCAGGGCAGATTCGTTGTCACGGATTATTTTATTTTCATGCCAGTGAGCGAAATGAATCTCGGCTTTGATTTTCACGCGGCTGCGCCTATATGGTAGCAATTCGGGCAACGGACGGGCCGCATCCGGCTTTACGCGCACGCAACCAACGGGACACCCATGCGACAGGACGATAGCCTCGAACGAATCTGGGAAGCACTGGCCGAAAACGTGGCGGAACGCCGCCACAACCCGGCGGGCATGCTCTCCATCCCCGATGACGTGAAGTATCTGGACACGGTGGAACTGGCCCGGCTGGAAGAAGCCTTCCGCCTGTGGGCCGCCCGTCCGGCGCGGGCCGACGTGCGCCGCTCGCGCATGCGCATGTTGCTGGTGTTCCTGCTCATTCGTCACACCGGGGCACGCCTGGGCGAGGTGCTGGCCCTGGCCCCCACCCGCGACATCGACGTGGAGCGCGGCGTGGCCCGGCTGGGCGAACCCGTGCGCGAACTGCAACTGCCGCCCGATCTCGTCACCCAGCTTGCCGACCTGCTGGACGAGGCCGTGGCGGGCGAGGGCGAACACCCCTTCGCCGTGGATCAGGCCCACGTGCGCCGCAAGTTCTACGAACGCGCCCATGACTGCGACCTTGCCCCCGACCTGGCCAACCCCAGCGCCCTGCGCCGTTCGCGGGCCATCGAGCTGTTGCGGTCCGGCCTGCCGCTGCCGGTGGTGCAGCGCCTGTTGGGTCATTCCACGGCCAGCCTGACGGCGGCGTACATCGATGTTTCGAACGAGGACATGCAGCGCATGGTGGGCCACGCGCTGGACCGCGAACAGCGCCGCCGCACCAGCGCGCGCAACGCCTTTTACGGGCGCGTGGCGGCGGTGGTGCGCGGGGATGTGCAGTCGGTGGTTTCGGTGCAGACGCCGTCAGGCATCCGGGTGGCCTCGGTCATCACCAACGACAGTCTGGACAATCTGGGCTTGCGGCCCGGCGTGTTCGCGGCGGCAGAGGTGAAGGCCCCGTGGGTGGTGCTGACCGTGGGCAGCGAGGCCCCGTCGTCCACGGCGGGCAACGTGTACCCGGCCACCATCGTCAAGGTGGCGGTGGGCGCGGCCACGGCGGAAGCGGTGGCCCGGCTGGAAGACGGCACCGAGATATGTTCCGTGCTCACGGCGGACAGGGTGCGCGCGCTGGATCTGGCCGTGGGCACGCCCGTGTGGGTGCTGATCAACGTGTTTTCGGTCATCCTGAACGTAAGCTGACGGGCGGCGCGCCTGCCTTGCCCGATGGCAGACAGGCTCGATTGCTGTCTGCTGCGTCCCTCTTCTGCGCATCGCCCTGCCATGCATGTGGTCCCGGCGTCCATGCGGCATGTTCCGCAGCCCCCTGTGCGGCGTCGTACTGCCCGTCGCACAGCGCCTGTTCCTCGCCCCCCATCATCACGGGGCCGAACCGTACGTCAGGGCGGCACTCTCCGTCAGGGTGGCACTCTCCGTCAGGGCGGCACTCTCCGTCAGGGCGGCACTCTCCGTCAGGGCGGCACTCTCGACTTTTGCCCGTCGCTCCGGTATGTGGCGCGGACACGCCACGCCGCCTGTGCGCGCAGGCAGCCCCGCTGGCCTGCTCGCCGTGTGGTAATTCCCAATATTTCCGCCGCACTCAGGTCGCACTCTCAAGGAGGCCGCCATGCCATGCCGTACGCTTTTTCTCCGGTCGGTGGATGACGGGAAGGAATTGCAGGCCCTGCTCGCGGGGCGCGACAACCCCGGCGACACCGTGGAACCCGCCGTCCGCGAGATTCTGGATACCGTCCGCACCGGGGGCGACGCGGCCCTGGCCGACTACACGAGCCGTTTCGACTGTCCCGACTTCGACGCCGCGCGCATTCGCGTGAGCGAGGACGAAATCGCTGCCGCCCTCGAAGAGGTCGGCCCCGACGACCGGGCCATCATTGCCGAAGCCGCCGCCAACATCCGCACCTTTCACGAGGCGCAGAAGGAACGGTCGTGGTTCACCACCCGGGCCGACGGCTCCGTGCTGGGCCAGATGGTCACCCCCGTGGACCGCGCCGGGCTGTACGTGCCCGGCGGGCAGGGCGGCAATACGCCCCTCATTTCCAGCCTGCTGATGAACGCCATCCCCGCCCAGGTGGCCGGGGTGCCGGAAATCGCCGTCATTTCGCCGCCCCGCAAGGACGGCACGCTGAACCCGTTCATTCTTGCCGCCGCGCACCACCTTGGGATCACCGAGGTACACCGCGCGGGCAGCGCCTGGGCCATCGCGGCCCTGGCCTTCGGCACCGAAACCGTGCGGCCCGTGGACGTCATCGCCGGGCCGGGCAACATCTGGGTGACCACGGCCAAGCGGCTGCTTATCGGCCGGGTGGGCATCGACATGATCGCCGGGCCCAGCGAAATCCTGATCCTGGCCGACCACACCGCCCGCGCCGACTGGGTGGCCGCCGACATGCTGTCGCAGGCCGAGCACGACCCGCTGGCCTCGTCCATCTGCATTACCGATTCGCCCGCGCTGGTGGACGCCCTGAAGCTGGAACTGGCCGCCCAGTGCGAGACGCTGCCCCGTGCGGACATTGCCCGCAAGGCGCTGGCCGAGTGGGGCGCCATTGTGGTGGTGCCGGACATGGCCGCCGGTGTCGCCATCAGCAACATGATAGCTCCGGAACACCTGGAAGTGCTGACGAAAGACCCGTGGGCGCTGCTGGGGTCCATCCGCCATGCCGGGGCCGTGTTTCTGGGCGGCTGGTCGCCGGAACCGGTGGGCGACTATTTCGCCGGTCCCAACCACGTGCTGCCCACCATGGCCACGGCGCGCTTTTCGTCCGCGCTTTCGGTGCAGACCTTCTGCAAGCGCACCAGCGTCATTTCCGCCACTGCCGCGTTCACGCGGGGCAATGCCGCCTCCATCGCGCGGCTGGCCCGGCTGGAAGGGCTGGAGGCGCACGCCCGTTCGGCGGAATCGCGCAACGGGTAACGGCAACGGGGACTGGCGCGCACGGGGCGCGGACAGCTTGTCCCGTGCGCCGGACATCTTGTCCCCAAGGCCCGTCCCGCGTTATCGTACATGAAGGCCCGCTGGCCCGGCGATCCGTCCCGCGCATGCGCGGCATGCGCGGCAGGCGCGACAGGCGCGACAGGCGCACGGGCGTGCAGGCGTCGGCAATCGTGACGCCGCACGCAAGGCATTGCGCAGCATCGGCCCCGTAGCCGAAGACAACCGAAGACAACCCCAGCCACAGGGAAGACAAGGGAAGATACATGCAGGTCGTCACGCAAACCGACATCAAGGAATACCCGCTGCTTTCGCGGGGCAAGGTCCGCGACATCTACGAGATCGACGCGCAGACCCTGCTTATCGTCACCACCGACCGCATGTCGGCCTTTGACGTGATCATGGGCGAACCCATCCCCTACAAGGGCGTGATCCTGAACAGCATCACCCTGTTCTGGATGCACCGCTTTGCCGGGCTGGTGAAGAACCACCTGATCGAGCACGATGTGAACCGCTTTCCCGCACCGCTCGCCCCCTACCGCGACATGCTGGAAGGCCGCGCAGTCATCGTGAAGAAGGCCAAGCCCCTGCCGGTGGAATGTATCGTGCGCGGGCACATCACCGGGTCCGGCTGGAAGGACTACAAGGCCACCGGCGCGGTGTGCGGCCACAAGCTGCCCGCCGGGCTGCTGGAATCGGCCAAGCTGGATACCCCGCTGTTCACCCCTTCGACCAAGGCCGAACTGGGCGAACACGACGAGAACATCAGCATCGAGCAGGCCGCCGGACTGATGGGCGACGAACTGGCCGCCAAGGTGCAGGAACTTTCCATCGCCATCTTCTCGCAGGGGCGTGCATACGCCGAAGGGCGCGGCATCATCATCGCCGACACCAAGTTCGAGTTCGGGCTGGTGGATGGCGAGGTGATCCTGATCGACGAGGTGCTGACCCCCGATTCGTCGCGCTTCTGGCCTGCCGCAGGGTACGCGCCCGGCAAGGGCCAGCCCAGCTTCGACAAGCAGTACCTGCGCGACTGGCTGGCATCGCAGCCGTGGGACAAGACCCCGCCGCCCCCGGCCCTGCCGGAGCACGTCATTGCCGAAACGGGCAAGAAGTACCGCGAGGCGTATGAGATACTGACCGGCCAGAAGCTGGCCGTCTAGTTTTCGCACGATTCATCACGGCGCGCGGTGTTCTTGAGGGCCCTTCGGGGAAGGACGCCGCGCCGCCGCACGTCGGGATGCCGCGCCGCGCGCCGCATCCCCGTTTTCCGACATCTACCCAGAACAACAGGGAGAACCGCATGCTGCTCGCAGGAAAGAAGGCACTGATCTTCGGCGTCGCCAACAACAAGAGCATCGCCTACGGCATTTCCAGGGAATTCAGGAACCACGGGGCTCAACTGGCCTTCAGCTACGTGGGCGAGGCCATCCAGAAGCGCGTGGAACCCATCTGCGAGGAACTGGGCGGCGATTTCACCTTTCCCTGTGACGTCACCGACGACGCGCAGGTTGCCGCCGCCGCCGAGATGGTGCGCGAAAAGTGGGGCACCGTGGACGTCATCGTCCACTCCGTGGCCTTTGCCCACCGCGACGACCTGCACGGCCGCTACATCGACACCACCCGCGACGGCTTCAAGCTGGCGCTGGACGTTTCCGCCTACTCGCTGGTGGCGCTGTGCAAGGCCTTCGAGCCGCTGCTGAACCCCGGCGCTTCGGTGCTGACCATGACCTACTACGGCGCGCAAAAGGTCATCACCAACTACAACGTCATGGGCGTGGCCAAGGCGGCGCTGGAAGCCTCTGTGCGCTACCTTTCCGTGGACCTGGGGGCCAAGGGCGTGCGCATCAACGGCCTGAGCGCCGGTCCCATCAAGACCCTGGCCGCTTCGGGCATTTCGGGCTTCAAGCAGATCCTGGACCACATCGAGGAACATTCCCCCATGCGCCGCAACGTGACCACCGAAGACGTGGGCCGCGCCGCCGTGTACCTGGCATCGGACCTGTCGTCCGCCATGACGGGCGAGGTGATGTTTGTGGATTCTGGGTACAACGTCATGGGCATCTAGCACGCCATCCCCAAACGGGCGCTTTTGCCCGATGGCGTCGTCAAACGGCGTTTTTGCGCGGGTCGAGTACGAAAGAGCGCGTTGCGGTCGTCATCCGTAATGCTCGCAGCCTCGCATAACGGCTGTCGCACACTCCCCTTGCAAAAACGCCGTTTTTCTTGCCCTCGGCACAAAATCGCTCCGTTTGGGAATGGCGTGTTGTCGCGCGGGCGTGGGATGGGGGAGGAAACCCCCTTTCGTACCGCCACGGCTTCGCCTTCCCAAAGGCTCACTCGCAAGGGTGAGCCTTTTGTGTTGGTGGCACGTTGGGAATGGCGTGTTGTCGCGCGTGGCGTGGGTTTGGGGAGGCGGGGGGGCTGTCGGACGGCACGGCTACGCAGTTGCGGGGAAACGCACCACGCCGGGGGCGGCGTTCTCACGCTGTTGCCGTTCGGCAGGGGCGGGCGTACGGATGCGGATGCGCCGGAAGTGGCAGGCATGGTGCGCCCGTTCCGGCAGTCGTACGCTAGGAGCAACTCCCCATGTGGGATATTCTGATACTGGTGGCCGTTCTGGTGGTGTGGGTAGTGGTGGCCGCGCGCTTTCTGCCGTCGGGCGGCGAGTGTTGAGGCCCGCCACGGGTGCGCCGTGAGCGTGCCGGGAAGGAGGAGGATGCGGCGTGCCGCGCGCGGCATGACGAAGGACGGAAGTAGCGGGCGGGTGGCTTACGGGCAGCTGAGGTGCCAGCCCTGCCGATTCGGATACGATTTGAGGCTGGCGGATGGACCTGCCCGCCACACGTGGCATGGCGGGTGTGCATGGGCCTGTATTGCGAACGGGCGACAAACGGCGGCCCATTCGACTGGCGAAATGCTTCCTGAGGAGCCGCGAGCGAAGGTTTGGCGAGCAACCCGCACTTTTCGCTTGCCATGCTGCCCCGGCGTCTGCTAGACACTGCCTCTCGCACGGAGAGGTGTCCGAGCTGGTCTAAGGAGCACGATTGGAAATCGTGTGTACGTTAACAGCGTACCGAGAGTTCGAATCTCTCCCTCTCCGCCAGCCTTTTTCAGCGTGATTACAGATCGGGAGCCGGACGGCGGCAACGCCGCCAACCCCGTCAGGTCCGAAAGGAAGCAGCGGTAACGGTTGTGGCCGGGTGTCCGGCTCCCTGAAGGCACAAGGAAACTTGTGCCTTCATCTGTTGTGTGCCGTGTACATACCGCACGAGCACATCGGCGGCACCGGGTGCGCCCGCATTGCGGACGTTTCCGGCGGGGCAGCCCCTCTTGAGGGGAAGCTTCGGCATACCACCGCCTCCTCCAAACAAGACGGCCAGCGCAATCGGGAGCGCTGGCCGTCTCGTTTTTTGGCGGAGTATTAATCTTCAATGCGCTGTGGAAGGAGAAGCTTGTACGCATTGTTCATAGCTTGCTCCGCTGCATAGTGGTATTCAAGTAGTACTTCGGCGTATTCAGCCATTCTTCTTGTGATTTCATCATCTATGATTTTGCATTTTTGCATGTCAACTCCTGGCATAGATGATATAGCATATATTTGGTGGATTCTGTCGTATAGCATGTTGTTGTATCGATAGCAGTCAAGTAGTCCTTTTCCGCATGTGTAGGCATCTATAACTGCGCTTCTCACGTCTTCTGTTAGAAGGCATAGCATGTTGGGGGTGTTTTCATATGCTGTGAAATATTTTTCGTGTACAGGGTAATATACCATGAAAGCATTGTTTTTTTGATGGTTTATGATGAAATGGCCAATGCCTTTTAAATACGCATCCCATAGTGATTTAATTTCAGATGCAATTGTCATTTTATAATTTTGTGTAGATTCAGCGATTTCTCTTTGGCGTGTGCGTTCGTTTAGTGTGTTTGTTGTTATTATTCCTAATATAGTTGCAAGGCTCGTGATGGTAGAGCCTAGTATTGCACTGAGTATATTGCCACTGGCGTCGTTAGTTGCGAGGAGAAATAGGATGGCGATAAAGATGAATGTAGACACAGAAAGCATTAATGTTAGCGGTTTGTTGCGTGTTGCAGAGATGAAGGATGTAAAAATTTTGGAATCAATAAACGTAGATTTATTCATGGCGTTTCTCGTGACATAGGTTTCAAGATTCCCCAAACCTCCCCGCGCCGTGGCCCATGCGGTTCACGTTGGCGGCTTCGCGGCTGGGCAGGGTGTACATCCGCACCTTGTGGCTGCGCGGGAATTCGCGTTTCAGCAGTGTCTTCAGCAGGCGACGCACCGCGTCGGCGGTCAGTGACGTCCAGGTTTCCTCGTGGAAACCCGCCTCGAACACGTCATAGCTGTCCGTCCCGGTGCGCACGATGGACACGGAGCGGTTGCGTTTGTACGTGCGCAGATCCAGGCAATGGCCCGTTTCCAACCGGGGCAGCCGTTCGCACACCGTGGTGATAAGGGTGGTCTTGTCCAGCATGGGCCGGGTCAGTCCTTCATGGTGTTGTCGATGGCCCCTTCCAGCAGCAGCAACCAGCGTTTCATGGGCAGGCCGGACGCGCCGAAGCCGTGCAGCCGGATGTTGCGGCCAGAGCCGCCCAGCACCCGGTGGCAGGGAATGACCAGCGGCCACGGGTTGCGCGCCATGATCTGCCCCACCCCGCGCGCCGCGCCGGGGCGGCCCGCCAGTGCGGCCAGCCCGGCGTAGGTGGTGAACTGTCCGTGCGGCACCTTGTCGCGCAGGGCCAGCAGCACGTCGCGGGTGAACGGGGTCAGCCCGTTTAGCAGCAGGGGCAGGTCGGGCCAGCGCACCGGCTTTCCGGCCACGTAGTCGGCCAGTGCGGTCTGTACGGCGCGGCCATGCGCGGTGACCGGCCCTGCGGGCAGGCCGGGCCAGGCGTCCGGGTGCGGGTTGGTCCAGCCGTCGCGCGCGGCGGGGGTGCTGCCCAGCGCGGCCCCGTCCCAGCTCATGGTGATTTCGCGCAGCCGGTCTTTTCCGTGTTGTGTGCGCCAGTGCAGGATCAGCGAGAGCGGTCCGGCCACCAGGCGTTCGCGCACCTCGTCAAACAGCGCGGTGTCAGGCAGCGCGGTGTCGGGCCGCGCGGTGTCGGGGATGTCCAGTGCTGGGCGGCGGGGCGCGGTGGAACGACGATACGGCATGCGGCCTCCGAAGGCGGAAACAGGTGTGCAGCAGGCGGTGGCTGTTTCTGGGGAAAGAGGACAATGGCAGGCGCGGCAGTCCGGACTGTGCAGCCCCGCGAGGTTGCCCGGAAAAAAACCGCCTGCGTTTCCATAGCCGGAAAGCCCGCAGGCGGGGAAGGGGCGTCCGCAACATGGGACGCAGGCGTCAGGCGCACATCCGGGGCGCACATCCGGGGAGCGGCACGCGGGGTGCGCGGCGCGGGTGTCGTCACACGCAGCCAGAGCGAGGTGCGTCCCTGCGTACCCTGATGCTGGCCCCGCGTGCGTCGGGTGCAATCCATCTGCACCCACCGAATTCGCTCAGGCGGGCAGGGCGAAAATCCTCATTCCTTGTCCCCCACGGGCCGCAGGTGCGGGAATGCTGCGCAGGCCTTCGCGTAGTCTTCCTCCCATGCGCTGGCCTGCGGAGTGTCGCGCAGGCGTGGTGCAGCCTTCGGCATGCGGTGGGCAGGCACGCCGAACCATGCGGGCGGCCCCGTCTGGCCCGTCTGGCCCGTCTGGCCCGTCTGGGCAGTCTGCCCAAACTGGCCCGTCCGGGCAATCTGGTCCGTCAGCGCCTCATGCTCGTTCAGGCCCTCTTCCGCCACATCCTTGCCCTGCCATGTGTCGCGCTGGGCCAGCAATTCGTGGATGCGCGCGGTGGTGGCCCGCTTGTCGCCCGCCCAGTCCGGGGCCAGCAATTCATCCCCCGCCGGATCGCCGGTCAGGCGCTGGATGACGATTTCCGGGCGCAGCCGGGGCAGGGCGCTGGCGATGAGGTCTGCGTATGCCTCGCGCTCCAGGGGCGCATACCCGCCTTCCCTCCACTGCTTCGCCAGCGCGGTGCCTTCGCACACGTACAGTCCGTGAAACTTCACGCCATGTACGGGCAGGCGGTTCACCCAGTCCACGCTGGCCAGAAAATCATCGCCGCTTTCGCCCGGCAGCCCGGCGATAAGGTGTGCGCATACCCGCAGCCCCCGTGCGGCGGCGTCCCGCACGGCCCGCTCGGACGTTGCGGCGTCGTGACCCCGGTTGATGCGGGCCAGCGTGGCGTCGTGAGCGGACTGCAAACCCAGCTCCAGCCAGACTTCCGGAAGGGGGAGCGCCGCCACCAGATCCAGTCGTTCATTGTCTACACAATCAGGCCGGGTCCCCACTGCCGCACCCACGATACCCGGCAGAACAGGCAACACGCCGAGAACACGGCGTAATTTATCAATGGGACCATATGTGTTGGAAAACGATTGTAAATAGGCTATGAACAGTCCGGCGTTGCGCGTGCGGGCGTAGCGTCCCGTCCAGACAGTCCATTGCTCTTCCAGCGTCAGTCCATCTTCGCCAAACCCGGAGCCGGATCCGCGCGGGTTGCAGAATATGCACCCCCCGCGCGACAGTGTGCCGTCGCGGTTTGGGCAGGAGAATCCGGCGTCGAGCGGCACCTTTTGGACGCGTGCGCCAAACCGCAGCCGCAGATAGGAAGCCAGCAGGTGCAGCCGGGCCGTCATGGTGTTTTCGATTGACAATGGCTGTCCTTTTGGAAGAATGCCCTGTTTTCAATGTTGATACGCATTCCCCCTCAGAGAGGCAAGTAAGATAAAATGGCAAAGATACTGGATTTCGTCCTTGGAATGTTTTCCAACGACCTGGCCATCGACCTGGGTACGGCCAATACCTGCGTCTACGTCAAGGGCCAGGGCATCGTGCTGCGCGAACCTTCCGTGGTGGCGGTGAAAAAGGACACGCGCGGCAACAACGTGGTGCTGGCCGTGGGTCACGACGCCAAGCGCATGCTGGGCCGCACCCCCGGAAACATCCAGGCCATCCGGCCCATGAAGGACGGCGTCATCGCCGACTTCGAGATTACCGAGGCCATGCTGCGCCACTTCATTTCCAAGGTGCATAATTCCCGCCGCTTGGTGCGTCCGCGCATCATGATCTGCGTGCCCACCGGCATCACCCAGGTGGAAAAGCGCGCGGTGAAGGAATCTGCCCAGAGCGCAGGCGCGCGCGAGGTGTACCTGATCGAGGAGCCCATGGCCGCGGCCATCGGCGCCAACCTGCCCATTCAGGAGCCCACCTCGAACATGGTCGTGGACATCGGCGGCGGCACCACCGAAGTGGCCGTCATCTCGCTGTCCGGCATCGTCTATTCGCGTTCTGTCCGCGTTGGCGGCGACAAGATGGACGAGGCGATCATGACCCACGTCAAGCGCAAGTACAACATGCTCATCGGCGAATCGTCGGCGGAAGAGATCAAGATCAAGATCGCCTCCGCCTACCCCATGGACCCCGAGCAGCAGCTTGAGGTGAAGGGCCGCGACCTCGTCACCGGTATTCCGCAGAACATCATCATCACCTCCGAAGAGGTGCGCAAGGCCATTTCCGAGCAGGTCGAAAGCATCGTCCAGGCGGTGCGCATCGCGCTGGAGCAGACTCCGCCGGAACTGGCGGCCGACATTGTCGACCGGGGCATCGTGCTTACCGGCGGCGGCGGCCTTCTGAAGGGGCTTGACCAGCTGCTGCGCGAAGAAACCTCGCTGCCCATCACCGTGGTGGACGATCCGCTCTCCACCGTGGTCATCGGCACCGGCAAGGCGCTGGACAATCTGCACATCCTGAAGGAGGTGTGCATAGATTAACGCCTCGCTCAAGCGCATCATCCTGCTTCTGGTACTGGCGCTGTTCCTGTACCTTGGCCTGTATACCTGGAACCAGAGAACCGGCGTGCTCGACAGGCTGGCGGAACACGCCGGTCTGGAATTCGTGGGCGCCATCCTGAAACCGGGTGTGTGGGCGAGGGACCAGGTCGTTTCGTCGTGGAACAATTACCTCGACCTGGTCGGGGTACGCGAGGAAAACGAGGCGCTGCGCGAGCAGGTGCGCACTCTTTCGCAACAGGTGCAGGTTGCCTCCGAAGAGCGGGCCGAACTGGTCCGCCTGCGGGCGTTGCTGGAGCTGGAGCCCCCCGAGGGCTGGCGGCCCCTTGGCGCACGCGTGGTGGCCAACCGGCTTGGGCCCCAGGCTGCGCTGGAGTCGGCCATCATCAGTCGCGGCTACTATTCCGGCGCGGGGCCGGGCACGCCGGTCGTCACGCATGAAGGCGTGGTGGGCCGCGTGTTCCGGGCGGGGCCGTATACCGCCACCGTGCTGCTGCTGACCGATCCGGGCAGCCGCATGGCGGTGCTGAGCGCGGCCAACCGCACGTCCGGCATTCTGGTGGGCACCGGCCCGCGCGGGCTGCTGGAAATGAAGTACGTTCCCCAGAACGCCCGCATAGAGGTGGGCGAACTGGTGCTGACCTCCGGCCTTGAAGGGGCGTTTCCCAAGGGGGTGCCGGTAGCCCGCGTGGAAAGCGTGTCCCAGTCCGATCTTTCGTTGTTCCAGACGGTGTATGCCAGCCCCTTGGCCGACCTGGAGGCCCTGGAAGAAGTGCTGCTGCTGGAACGGCCCCCCGTTCAGCCCGGCGCGCGCACCTTGCCCCTGCCCACGGTCAACGCCACCCAGGGCGTCGGGCAGGGCAACGGCACTTCCGGCCATGGCGCCCATCGCGCACAACCTGTGCAGTCCAACCAGCCCGCGCCGCGCGCGCCGCGTCCGCAGTCCACGCAACAGGCAACGCAACCCGCACAGGCTCCGGCTACGCAACAATCCGCGCAGCCCCCCCGGCAATAGGCAGTCCCCATCCGGCCCGCTTCGCATATGGCGCGGGTTGGCCCTACGTCCACGGACACATCCGTACAGGCGCAATCCTGACCCGTCCGGGCACAACCCCCACCCATGCCGGAACGTCCATGAATTTCAGCAACCTTGTCTGGTGGGCCTGCTTCATCTTTGCGGGAGTGTGGCTGCAACAGGCGCTGCCGGGGATCGACCTGCTGGTGGCCGGGCTGCTGGTTTCGCTGCAGGAACGCCGCCACTACCAGACCTTCTGGCTGCTGCTGGTGCTGCTGCTGGTGCAGGAGGGGGCAGGCACGCTGGCCTTCGGTTCCACGGCGCTGTGGTACGGCGCGCTGGTGGTCTTTTTCAACGTGGGGCGCTGGCTGTTCGAGGCCGAGAACATGGCCTTCGTGGTGCTGCTCAGCCTTGGCCTTGGCGCGTGCCACTTTCTGTTCACGCTGATGATGGCCTCGTTGCAGCAGTTGGACATTCCGCAGGACAGGCTGCTCATGGAAAGCGTATGGCAAGCCTGTGCCATTCCCCCGGCCTGGTGGCTGACCCATTTCGTGCGCCGGAGATGCATGGGCGATGCGTATTCAGTTTGAGCCGGAAGGCTTCCAGCCGCCCCGCGCGGGGCTGATACTGCTGCAGTGCATCGTCGCCGGGCTGTTCTTTCTGTTCGTGGTGCGCTTCTGGTATCTGCAAATCCACCGGGGCGAGGAATTCGCGCGCCTGGCGCGCGAGAACCGGCTGCGTCAGGAACGCATCTACGCCTCGCGCGGTCTCTTGCGGGACAAGGCCGGTCGCCTGCTGGCCGAAAACCGGCCTGCCTTCGGCCTTGCCCTGGTGCGCGAAGACTGCCGCGACATCCCCTCCACCCTGGCCCAGGTCAGCGAGTGGACGGGCATTCCCCTTGAACAGCTCACCGCCAAGTTCAATCAGGACCGCCAGCGGGTGAAGCCCTTCGAGCACCTGCTGCTCATCTCCGACATGCCCTTCGACCTGCTGGCGCGCATCGAGAACCGCGTGCTGCAATGGCCGGGCCTTGAAATCGTCACCCGTTCCAAGCGCAACTACCCGCAGGGCGAACTGATGGCCCACATTCTGGGGTATGTGGCTGAAGCCAACGAAAAGGAACTGGAGGACGACAAGGACCTGAACCTTGGCGACTTCGTGGGCAAGCAGGGGCTGGAACTGGTGCTGGAACGCCGCCTGCGCGGCCAGAAGGGGTTGCATCAGCTTGAGGTGGATGTGCTGGGCCGCCAGTTGAACAAGAAGCTGGTGCAGGAGCCGGTAAGCGGCGAGAACATCGACCTTGCCATCGACCTTGAGTTGCAGCAGGTGGCCTGGGACGCGCTGGAAGACGAAACAGGCTGCGTGGTGGCCATGGACCCCGACACCGGCAAGCTGCTGGCCCTTGTCACCAAGCCGTCGTTCGACAACAACGCCTTTGCCGCCGGCCTTTCGCTGAAGGAATGGACGGCCCTGCGCGACAACCCCCGCCACCCCTTGCAGAACCGCGTCATCCAGAGCGTGTACCCGCCCGGATCGGTGTGGAAGCTGATGATGGCGGGCATGCTGCTGAACGAGGGCGTGAACCCCACCGATTCGGTGTGGTGTACGGGCGAGGTGGCACTGGGCAAGCAGGTGTTCCGCTGCTGGAAGAAGGGCGGCCACGGGCGCGTTGACATGATGCGTTCGCTCATCGAATCGTGCGACGTGTACTATTACCAGATGAGCGACCGCTTCGGCATCGACAAGATCGAATCCTTTGCCAAGGCCTGCGGCTTTGGCGCTCCCACGGGCATAGACCTGCCGCACGAAAAGTCCGGCCTGGTGCCCTCCAAGACCTGGAAGCGCCGCCGCTTCGGCGAGCCGTGGCACCGGGGCGAAACCCTGAACGTCTCCATCGGCCAGGGGTTCACCCTGGTCACGCCGGTGCAGGTGGCGGCCTTCGTTTCCGCCCTGATGAACGGCGGCAAGCTGCTGAAGCCCAGCCTGCTGACTGACGAGGACCCAACGGTGCGGGCATCGCTGCCGTTCACCGCCGCCGGACGCAAGATGATTCTCGACGGCATGCGCCTGACCGTCAACGATGACCGGGGCACCGCCAAGGTGCTGCGCAGGTCCGATGCCGTCATGGGCGGCAAGACCGGCACCGCGCAGGTCACCAAGCTGAAGATGGTGGGCGAGGAGCGCGTGCGCACCGAAAACCTGGCCTACGAGCACCGCGATCACGCCTGGATCGCCACCTGGGGCGAAAAGGCGGGCAAGCGGTTGGTGGTGGTGGTCATGGTGGAGCATGGCGGGCACGGCGGTTCAGACGCAGGCCCCGTGGCGCGCCGGGTGTACGACAAGTTTTTCGGGCCGCCTCCGGGCGCGGCGCCGCTGGCCCCCGCCGGGCAGATTGCGCCAGTCGCTCCGGGCACTCCTGGCGTGGCGGCGCCCGGCCAGTCTGGCCAGCCCAGTCAGTCCGGCTCGCAGGTCCAGCCTGCACCGGCCTCCCGTTCCGCAGCGCCCGCACCGGTGCTCGTCAGGCCAGACCGATCAGACCGGCCCGATCAGGCGGCAGGCGCGCAGGAGCCGCAGGATCAGCAGGACCGGCAGGACGAAGGGCTGCGCATCGTGCCCACGGGCCGGTCGGCGCGTCCCACGGGACGTGACCGTGCGCGGGGGGCAGAGCCCCCGGAAGTCGAGGACGCGCGCGAGGGCCAGCACCGCTACGACCCCGACACCTTCGATCCCGATGCCGCCTCGCCGGACGGGCGGGGCGGCGACGACGGCGTGGTGCCGCCGTTGCGGCGCTTCCAGAACGTGGCTCCGGAGGACGGACAATGAGCCCCATCGACCGACGATTGATCACCCACATGAACTGGGGCCTGGTGGGCTTTACCGCGCTGTTGTTCCTGACCGGGGTGCTCAACCTGTATTCGGCCAGCGGCGTACGCATGGAAGACGGCATCGTGGTCTCCACGTTCTACCAGAAGCAGTTGCTGTGGGGGATGGTGGGGGTTGGCGGCATGATCTTTTTCATGCTGTTCGACTACCGGCACATGAAAAGCCTGGCCCTGCCGCTGTTCATCATCACCATGATCCTGCTGGCCGCCATTCCCGTGTTCGGCAAGGTGGTGTACGGCGCGCGGCGCTGGCTGCCGCTGGGGTTCATGAACCTGCAACCCAGCGAGGTGGCCAAGATCGCCATTCTGATCATGGGGGCGCGCTTTCTGTCGCGCAGCCGCGAACCGCTGGGGTGGAAGGGGTTGTTCGAGGTGCTGGCGCTGGGCGGCCTGCCTGCCGGGTTCATCGTCATGCAGCCGGACCTTGGCACCACGCTGCTGCTGCTCATGCTGCTGGGCGGCATCACCCTGTTCCACGGGGTAAGGCCCGGCGTGCTGAAGACCTGCCTGGTGGTGGTGCCCTCCATGCTGCCGCTGGCCTGGTTTCGCCTGCACGACTACCAGAAGCAGCGCATCATGACCTTTCTCGACCCCGGCAACGACCCGCTGGGGGCGGGCTACCACATCATCCAGTCGCAAATTGCCATTGGCTCGGGCCAACTGTGGGGCAAGGGATTTCTGGGCGGCACGCAAAGCCAGTTGCGCTTTCTGCCGGAAAAGCACACCGACTTTGCGCTTGCCGTGTTCGGCGAAGAATGGGGATTCATCGGCTGCGTGCTGCTGGTGGTGCTGTTCTGCCTGTTCCTGCTCAGCATCTTCAACACCGCCCGCGATGCCAAGGACCGCTTCGGCAGCTACCTGACGGTGGGGGTGTTCTTCTATTTCTTCTGGCAGATACTGATCAATATGGGCATGGTGATGGGGCTGATGCCGGTGGTGGGGGTGCCCTTGCCGTTCATCAGCTACGGGGGCAGCGCCACCCTGGTCAATTTCTGCCTGATTGGGCTCGTGCTCAATGTATCCATGCGGCGGTTCATGTTCAAGACAGCGTGATTGCTGAAGATGCAATCTGCGACAGCGTTGCACTTTCCCTCACAAAGGAGGCGACACACATGGCAAGGGACGAGATAAACGCCTTCCTTGGCGCAGGTACCGTGTACCAGGGCCAGCTGAGCTTTCAGGGGGCGGTGCGCATAGACGGCAACTTTGTGGGCGAGGTGCATTCAGAGGGCACGCTCATCGTCGGCAAGGACGCCAACGTGGAGGGTCAGGTGCGCGTGGGACAGCTTATCCTGTCCGGTCGCGTGACGGGCGAGGTGACGGCCCAGCGCAAGGTCATCCTGCACCGCACCGGCAATCTGAACGGCAATCTGGCCACACCCGTGCTGGTCATGGAAGAGGGCGCCGTCATCGAAGGCCGCATCAACATGCAGCCGTCCGAAAAGACGGAGTAAACGCCGCCCCTTCACATGTCCTTTCCGGCCGCCTTCGGGCGGCTTTTTCATTTGTATCGCAATGACGGCGGGTTGGCTTGCAGAAGGCTGTTTGCAAAGGAAAAAAGACTTTGACACCCCCGTGGTAATCAGCTAAATCCTACCCGACTTTGAGCTTAAATTCACAACCTCACCAAGGGAGCAGGCATGATCGATCTGAACATCACCTTCTTCTTCCAGTTGGTGAACTTCCTTGTGACGCTGGTTGTTCTGAATGCCATCCTCATCCGGCCGGTGCGGGATATCATCAGACAGCGGCGTGACAAGATGTCCGGTCTTCTCGGCGAATCGGAGCAGTTCGCCGGTCAGGCTGACGCCAAGCTGAAGAATTACGAGGCCACCCTTGTCAAGGCCCGCGCCGAAGCCACGGCCGAGCGTGACAAGACCCGCGCGGAAGGCGTGGCCCGGGAACAGGTGATCCTGGCCGACGCCGGCAGGCAGGCCCAGGACTACCTTGAAAAGTCCCGGCAGGAAGTGGCCGCCCAGGTGAAGACCGCCATGGATACCCTGAAGGGGCAGGTCGACGCGCTGGCCGCCAAGGCTACCGCCAAGGTCCTGGGCTAACCGCCCGTCAGTGCGCAACAGCAAGGAGGGATCGGCGTTGAAAGGGCTGAAACACAGTGCAGCGGCGCTCGGACTGGTGCTTGTCACCGCCGGCGTGGCGCTGGCCTCCGAGGGCGGGGGCGAGCACCATGCCGACTGGGGCAACTTCGCCTTCCGTGTCGCCAACTTCGTCATCTTCATCGGCATCATTTACTGGGCCGCGGGCAAGAAGATTGTGGGCTTCTTCTCCGGTCGCAGGAAGGGCATCGAGCAGGAACTGAACGACCTTGAAAGCCGCAAGGCCGAGGCCGCGAAGAGCCTGGCCGATGTCGAACGCCGCATCGCGAGCCTTGAGCAGGAACGGCAGTCCATTCTTGCCGAATACCGCGCCCAGGGCGAAGCCATGCAGGCCGCCATCATCGAGAAGGCGGAAAAGACCGCTTCCCAGATCACCGAGCAGGCCGCGCGCACGGCCGAGAACGAGATCAAGCAGGCCATGGAGACCATGCGCGCCGAGATGGCCGACCAGATCATTGCCGCCGCCGAAAAGATGCTTCAGGAAAAGCTCACTGGTGAGGAGCACGAGAAGCTCATCGACAAATACTTAACGAAGGTGGTGCTCAATTGACCGGCAACATCGTAGCTCGCAGATACGCCCGTGCGCTTTTTGCGCTGGGCGCGAAATCGGGCGTCGGTGAACTCGAAAAGTGCGGTGGCGATCTTGCCGCGCTGGCCGAGGCTCTCGACAAGGCGCCCGAACTTGGCCGCATCTTCCGCAATCCCATCATCACCGCCGATGAGAAGCGGAGCGTCATCCTGAAACTGGTCGAGAAGTACGGCGTGAGCGCCACCGTCCGCAACTTCTGTCTGCTGCTGGCGGACAAGGGGCGGCTCGACTGCCTTTCCGACATCCAGGCCTTCTACGGCGTTCTCCTCGACGCCGAAAAGGGCGTCATCCGCGGCGAGCTGATGACGGCCGTTGAACTTGCGGAAGCAAAGCGCGCACAGGTCAAGGCAGCTCTTGAACAGCAGGCCGGACGCAAGCTGGAACTCACCTTCAGCGTGAACAAGGACATCCTTGGCGGCGTCGTGCTGAAGGTCGGCGACCGGGTGCTGGATGCCAGCCTGCGCGCGCAGTTAGGTATCCTCAAAGACAACATCAAGAGGGGTGAGTAGGGCTATGCAGATCAAAGCCGAAGAAATCAGCAAGATCATCGAAGAGCAGATCCAAAGCTATGAGCAGCGGGTCGAGATGAGCGAAACCGGCACCGTCCTTTCGGTCGGTGACGGTATTGCGCGCGTCTACGGCGTCCGTAATGCCATGGCCATGGAACTGCTCGAGTTCCCCGGCGGGCTCATGGGCATGGTTCTGAACCTTGAAGAGGACAACGTGGGTGTTGCTCTTCTGGGTGAAGACACCAACATCAAGGAAGGCGACCCGGTCAAGCGTACCGGCAAGATCTTCTCTGTGCCGGTGGGCGACGCGGTCATGGGCCGCGTGCTCAACCCCCTCGGCCAGCCCATCGACGGCCTGGGCCCGTTGGACGCCAAGGAGTTCCGCCCCGTGGAACTGAAGGCGCCCGGCATCATCGCCCGTAAGTCGGTGCATCAGCCCATGCCTACCGGCATCAAGGCCATCGACGCCATGACGCCCATCGGCCGCGGGCAGCGCGAACTGATCATCGGCGACCGTCAGACCGGCAAGACCGCCGTCTGCATCGACGCCATCCTGGCCCAGCGCGATACCGGCATCCGGTGCTTCTACGTGGCCATCGGCCAGAAGAAGGCCACGGTTGCCCTGGTGGCGGACACCCTGCGCAAGCACGGCGCCATGGAATACACCACCATCATCTCCGCCACCGCTTCCGAGCCTGCGCCGCTTCAGTTCATCTCGGCGTACTCCGGCTGCACCATGGCCGAGTTCTACCGTGACAAGGGCGACCACGCCCTGATCATCTACGATGACCTTTCCAAGCAGGCCGTGGCCTACCGCCAGATGTCCCTGCTGCTCCGCCGTCCTCCGGGGCGTGAAGCTTACCCCGGCGACGTGTTCTACCTGCACTCGCGCCTGCTGGAACGCGCCGCGAAGGTCAACGATTCGCTGGGCGCCGGTTCGCTGACCGCCCTGCCGATCATCGAAACCCAGGCCGGCGACGTGTCCGCGTACATCCCGACCAACGTCATCTCCATCACCGACGGTCAGGTGTACCTGGAACCCAACCTGTTCAACGCGGGCATCCGTCCCGCCATCAACGTCGGTCTGTCGGTGTCCCGAGTGGGCGGCGCCGCGCAGATCAAGGCGATGAAGCAGGTTGCCGGCACCATGCGTCTGGACCTTGCCCAGTACCGCGAACTGGCTGCCTTCGCGCAGTTCGGTTCCGACCTCGACAAGGCCACCAAGCAGAAGCTTGATCGCGGCGCGCGCCTGGTGGAACTGCTGAAGCAGCCCCAGTACCAGCCCATGCCCGTCGAGCAGCAGGTCGCTTCCATGTACGCCGCCACCCGCGGCCTGATGGACGACGTGCCCGTGCTGTCCATCCGCAAGTTCGAAACCGAGATGCTCGACTTCATCAAGAACTCGAAGGCCGACATCCTGAATGACATCAAAACCAAGAAGGCTCTCGACGCGGATATCGAAGACCGCCTGAAGGCAGCTGTTGCCGAGTTCAAAAAGGGCTTCCAAGCCTAGGCGGGAGGTAGCCGATGCCTTCTTTGAAAGACGTCAAGGTCAAGATCGCCGGGGTCAAGAAGACCAAGCAGATCACCAAGGCCATGAACATGGTGGCCTCGGCGAAGCTGCGCGGCGCCCAGCAGCGCATAGAACGGTTTCGCCCTTACGCGTCCAAGTTCTATGACATGCTGGGAGATCTAGCGAGCAAGGCGGACAGCTCCGTCCACCCGCTTCTGGAAGTGCGCGAGGAAATCAAGACGTGTGGGATCGTCCTCGCCACCTCTGACCGCGGGTTGTGCGGCAGCTTCAACTCCAACCTCATCACCACCGCCCTGAAGCTGGCCGCCAGAAAGGCCGCTGAAGGCAAGAAGGTCAAGTTCTACTGCGTGGGCAAGAAAGGCCGCGATGCGGCCCGCAAGACCGACCACGAGGTCGCCATGGCGCTTGCCGACCAGATGGGCAGCTTTGACTTCCAGCTCGCCAACAGGATTGGGCTGGACGTCATCAACGCCTACCTGACGCGTGAACTGGACGAAGTGATCATGGTCTACGGCGAGTTCGTGAGCATGGCCAAGCAGGTGCCCGTTGCCCTGCCCATCCTGCCCATTGCTCCCAAGGAAGAGGAGGTCGCCCCGGCTGCCCCCGCCTCCAACAAGGAGTACATCTACGAACCCGCTGTGGAGGGCCTGCTGGCCGAACTGCTGCCCCGCTTCATCAAGGTGCAGCTGTATCGCGGCCTGCTCGACACCTCCGCCAGCGAGCACGCGGCGCGCATGGCCGCCATGGATAACGCCACGCGCAGCTGCGATGACATGATCGGTTCCCTGACGCTGCTCTTCAACAAGACGCGGCAGGCTTCGATCACGCGCGACCTCATGGACATCGTCGGTGGCGCCGAGGCGCTGAAAGGCTAATAAGGGAGCGTACACACATGAGTGCTAACATTGGCAAGATCGTTCAGGTCATCGGCGCCGTCGTGGACGTCGAGTTCCCGAGCGGCAACCTGCCGAACATCTTGAGCGCGTTGGACATCAAGAACCCCAACAACAGCGACGCGCCCGAGCTGGTCTGCGAAGTTGCCCAGCACCTCGGCGACAACGTCGTCCGCACCATCGCCATGGACGCGACCGAAGGTCTCGTGCGCGGCATGGAAGCGGTGGACACCGGCAAGCCCATCATGGTGCCTGTCGGCAAGGCGTCGCTTGGCCGCATCATGAACGTGGTGGGCCGTCCCGTTGACGAAATGGGTCCCATCAATACCGAAAAATACCTGCCCATTCACCGTGCCGCTCCGGAGTTCACCGAGCAGAACACCACGGTTGAACTGCTCGAAACCGGCATCAAGGTCGTCGACCTGCTCATCCCGTTCCCCAAGGGCGGCAAGATGGGCCTGTTCGGCGGCGCGGGCGTGGGCAAGACCGTTATCCTCATGGAAATGATCAACAACATCGCCAAGCAGCACGGCGGCATCTCCGTGTTTGCGGGTGTTGGTGAGCGTACCCGTGAAGGGAACGACTTGTACCACGAAATGAAGGACGCGGGCGTTCTGGAGAAAGCCGCACTTATCTACGGCCAGATGAACGAACCGCCAGGAGCCCGTGCCCGCGTGGCCCTGACCGCCCTCGCCTGCGCGGAATACTTCCGCGACATCGAGAACCAGGACGTGCTGCTGTTCGTCGACAACATCTTCCGCTTCACCCAGGCGGGTTCGGAAGTGTCGGCGCTGCTTGGCCGCATGCCCTCGGCGGTGGGTTACCAGCCCACGCTGGGTACCGACCTTGGTGGCCTGCAGGAACGCATCACCTCCACGGTCAAGGGCTCGATCACCTCGGTCCAGGCCGTGTACGTGCCCGCGGATGACCTTACCGACCCCGCGCCTGCCACCACCTTCTCGCACCTTGACGGTACGCTGGTGCTTTCGCGTCAGATCGCGGAACTCGGCATCTACCCTGCGGTGGACCCGCTCGACTCCACGTCGCGCATCCTCGACCCCAACGTGGTCGGCGCCGAACACTATTCGGTGGCCCGTGCGGTGCAGCAGGTGCTGCAGAAGTACAAGGATCTGCAGGACATCATCGCCATTCTCGGCATGGACGAACTGTCGGATGAAGACAAGCTGATCGTCGCCCGTGCGCGCCGCATCCAGCGCTTCCTCTCGCAGCCGTTCCACGTGGCCGAAACCTTCACCGGCACGCCCGGCGTGTACGTGAAGCTGGAAGACACCATCAAGGCGTTCCGGGGCATCCTGAACGGTGATTTCGACCACCTTGCGGAAGGCGACTTCTACATGGTGGGCGGCATCGAGACGGCCCTCGAAAAGTACAAGAAGCGCCAGGAGCAGCAATAAGGAGTGACCCATGGAAAAGTCGCTCCATCTCGAAATCGTCACGCCTGACAGGCTCGTGCTCAGCGAGAAGGTCGACTATGTGGGCGCGCCCGGCTACGAGGGCGAATTCGGCATCCTGCCGAACCACATTCCCTTCCTTTCCGCGCTGAACATCGGCAGCCTGTACTACAAGGCTGGCGGCAAGACGCACTGGATCTTCGTGTCCGGCGGTTTTGCCGAGGTTTCGGACAACAAGGTGACCGTGCTGGCTGAATCGGCGGAACGCGCAGAGGACATCGACCTCGAACGCGCCCGCAAGGCCAAGGAACGTGCCGAGCAACGCCTGGCCCAGGTCAAGGAAAAGCTCGACAGCGCACGGGCCCAGGCCGCCCTGCAACGCGCCCTGGCGCGCATGCGGGTACGCAGCGCCGCCTAGCGCCGCGTACGCCCGGCCCACTACGACAAGCGACGGCCCGGAGGGAAACCTCCGGGCCGTTTGCTTTGGCGGACAAGAGAAAACCGTTGCCCCTTGTCAGGCCATGGACGCGCATGGGCATCGCCATGCCCCGCGAAGGGACTTGGGGCAGCATCCTTTCGACATGGCCCACTTCTGCCAGACCCCACCTCTGCCAGACGCGGTGCCTGCCTCATTCCGGCTGCTGCCGACGGCCCCGTCCGCCGTCTGTCGAATGGCGCCAGCAAAAAAGAAAACCGGGCCGGAAAATCGGCCCGGCATGCAGGCAGAGTCACGTCATTCGGCGTTCCGCCCCCAGGCCTCGCGGGCGTGCCCATTGTGCGAGGAGACGGGATGACCAAGGCTGAAGCCGGATGAGGAGCGGGATTACCCCAGGGCCTTGGCGGCGATGGAGCGGAACAGCTTCAGGCTGTTCGGTTCGTTGCGGAATTCAGCCGAGGGCGCTTTTGCCGTGTCTGCTCCGTGCCGTTTGTACACGGCTGCGGCCTTGCCCGCCGAAATGTTCTTGCCGCCGGGGCAGACGACATTGCCCGAAGGGCTCATGGCGCATCCCATGTCGGCGGCTGTCTGCATGAACTTGTGCGCGAATTCTTCCGGTTTCATGTATCCTCCCAGGTCGCGGTGTTGCGAAAAGGGCCCGGGGCAGATCGCGCGCCGACTGTCGGCAGGGCGCGGGCCACGGGCGGAACCATGTCCGTATGCAGGGAAAATCCACGGCAGGTTCCGGGATTTCCCACCGTCACCATAAAGACATACGCGGGGCCACCCGTCAAGTTGGTGATGGGTGGCGGCTGCTGCATGCGCGTTTGCGGGCACGTGATACTGCCAGATGCGAGCTGTGCGCAGGGTGCTGCCTCACACAGCACATTTTTCCCGAAAAACTCGTTGACACGCTAATGGTAATTGTTACTGTGTAATCGAGTGGTGCTTCCTCAGCCACACTCTCCTTCACATTGGCGACGGTTCACCTGCGGGCCGGGAGTGGCAGCCCGGCCCGCTCAGGTGACCGGAAGCCCGCAACAAGGGGAAGCAGCCACGGGATGTTATTGTGTCGGGCGGCAGCAGGCCGCCAGCAAGATGTTTCCGCAAAGGCGGCTGGCAGGCCGCCGGAACGCGCAACCTTACGGCGGGAGTGACCCATGCAAGACCTGAAGACGCTCGGCCACATGGATATCGACTGGAACCTCAGCCCGGAACACGCGGTAACCATGTACCTGGAGTGGGGGAACAACAACTGGCATGCGGAATACCCCCCGGTGCGCTCCAAGGACGATTACTCCACCTATTTCGTGGTGGACACCTGGGGGCCGCGACCGGTGGTGCGCCTGGTGCGCCGCAACTCAGAGGCGGCGGAAGACATTTACAGCGCGCCTCTGCCCGAACGGCTGGCCAATCTTTTCCTGGCCGAGTTCGGCGACCTGCGCGGCATCTACGAACCAACTCCGGAAATCAAGGAGTGGCTGCGGCACGAGATGGGACTGGCGTAAGAACCGGCCTGTATTGCTCACGGTAGAACATGCACGGCTTACCGGCTGCTTTTCCGGAACCGGCCATGAATTGACCTGATGCCCTGAATTTTCGTTCCTCCATCCTCTGCGCCATGACAAGGATCCCCTTCGGCCCCGGCACTCTGCCGGGGCCGTTGGCGTTTGGGGCATCCGGCGGCACGCGCGAAGCGCATCTACGGCATATTCCGGTAGTATTCCGTGGCGCATTCGGGGGGCTTCCGGCCAAGGTTCGCAGCCGCGCAAACCCGCATTTTGCCCCTTCGGTGCATATCCTTGCACGAAAAATTGGCCTCCCCCTCTTTACGACGGGCAACCCCGCCTTACTATTCACTCCAGCCAACGCCGGAACGGCTCGCACCGGGACGGCGGCCTGCGCAAGATCACTTCGCGACATGCTCGCGTACCCTTTGAGGAGGAAGACAATGGGCAAGATCATCGGCATCGACCTCGGGACCACCAACTCCTGCGTCTACGTGATGGAGGGCAAGGATCCCAAGTGCATCACCAACCCCGAAGGCGGGCGCACCACGCCCTCCATCGTGGCCTTTACCGACAAGGAACGTCTTGTCGGCGACATCGCCAAGCGCCAGGCCGTCACCAACCCCGAGCGCACGGTGTTCGCCGTAAAGCGCCTGATGGGCCGCAAGGGCGACGCGCCCGAAGTGAACAACTGGAAGACCCACAGCCCCTACCGCATCGTGGCGGGCGCCAACGGCGACGCCGCCGTTGAAGTGCAGGGCCGCCAGTATTCCGCCGCCGAAGTCTCGGCCATGATTCTCGGCAAGCTGAAGGCCGACGCGGAAGCGTACCTTGGCGAAACCGTGACTGACGCGGTCATCACCGTGCCCGCCTACTTCAACGACGCCCAGCGCCAGGCCACCAAGGACGCGGGCCGCATCGCGGGTCTTGAAGTCAAGCGCATCATCAACGAACCCACCGCCGCCTCGCTGGCCTATGGCTTCGACAAGAAGGCCAACGAGAAGATCGCGGTGTTCGACCTTGGCGGCGGCACGTTCGACATTTCCATCCTTGAAGTGGGCGACAACGTCGTGGAAGTGCGCGCCACCAACGGCGACACCTTCCTGGGCGGCGAAGACTTCGACCAGCGGATCATCAACTACCTTGTGGAAGAGTTCCGCCGCGAGAACGGCGTCGACCTCTCCAAGGACCGCATGGCGTTGCAGCGCCTGAAGGAAGCGGCGGAAAAGGCCAAGAAGGACCTTTCCACCTCCATGGAAACGGAAATCAACCTGCCCTTCATCACTGCCGACCAGAACGGTCCCAAGCACCTGATGATGAAGCTTTCGCGCGCCAAGCTCGAAAAGCTGGTGGAAGATCTGGTGGACCGCACCATCGAACCGTGTCGCAAGGCCCTGGCCGACGCCGGGCTTTCCGCAGCGCAGATCGACGAAGTGGTGCTGGTGGGCGGCATGACCCGCATGCCCCTGGTGCAGAAGAAGGTGGGCGAGTTCTTCGGCAAGGAACCCAACCGCTCGGTGAACCCTGACGAAGTGGTGGCCATGGGCGCCGCCATCCAGGGCGGCATCCTTGCGGGCGACGTGAAGGACGTGCTGCTGCTGGACGTGACCCCGCTCTCGCTGGGCATCGAAACCCTGGGCGGCGTGTTCACCCGGCTCATCGACCGCAACACCACCATCCCCACCCGCAAGAGCCAGACCTTTACCACGGCGGCGGACAACCAGCCCTCGGTCTCCATCCACGTGCTGCAGGGCGAACGCCCCATGGCCGGCGACAACATGACCCTGGGCCGCTTCGAACTGTCCGGCATTCCCCCGGCCATGCGCGGCACCCCGCAGGTCGAGGTGACCTTCGACATCGACGCCAACGGCATCGTCAACGTGTCGGCCAAGGATCTGGGCACCGGCAAGGAACAGTCCATCCGCATCACCGCCTCTTCCGGCCTGTCGGAAAGCGAGATCCAGCGCCTGATCAAGGAAGCGGAATCGCACGCCGACGAGGACAAGAAGAAGCAGGAACTCATCGAGGCCCGCAACCAGGCCGACGGCCTGATCTACGGCACCGAAAAGTCCATCGCCGACCTGGGCGACAAGCTGGACGCCGCTACCAAGGCCGACATCGAGGGCAAGATCGAAGCCCTGAAGAAGGTCATGGACGGCTCGGACCTTGCGGCCATCAAGACCGCCTCGGAAGAACTGTCGCAGGCCTCGCACAAGCTGGCCGAACAGTTGTACCAGCAGAGCCAGCAGGGCCAGCCCGGCGCGGGTCCGGATGCCGGGCACGACGCGGGCCACGCCGGTTCGGCCAAGGGCGACGACGACGTGGTGGACGCCGACTACACCGAAGTGAAGAAGTAATCTGCCGCCCGCGCCCCCGGCCTTTGCCGGGGGCAGGGCAGGAATGCTGCGGGGCGCGTCTTGTGCCCGGCTTGCCCCATGGGGGCAAGGTCGGGACGCAGGGCGCGCCCTGCTTGCATTCCGGGGCCACAATGTATAGCCTGACGCGATTCGCTGCGGGGCATGCCGGAGCATGTTTGCCACGAGCATGCCCGCAGATGCGCGTACGCCCGTTCGCGTACGCCTGACTGGCGTCGGGTTTCGCCTCCGCGTCGATCTGCGCCAGGATCGCGCGCAGGCCCGTGACCCGGCGCGTTCATTGCGTGGCGATCCACCCGGCAACTCCGCATGGCCGGACCCTGGCCCCCCGGAAACCAACGGCCCACTCCATGGTGCAAATCACGGTACCCACGATGCAGCACGTACTTTCGCGCGCCACGGCCCTTGCCCTGCTTGCGCTCATGATGTTTTCCGCCGCCGGGTGCGGCGGCAAGCGGTCCATCATCATTCCTCAGGAACCGGTTACCCCGCAGGTTCAGCAGCCGGTGCGGCGCTCTGCGCTGGACGAGGGGGCCGAGGCCCTGAAGCGCGGCGACGCGGCCACGGCAGAGCGCATCTTCGGCATGATGACCGCGCGCACCGACCTCACGCCCGAAGACCGTCTGGGCGCGTGGCGCGGCTACAGCGTGGCGGCAGAAGCCAACGGTCACCCCAACCTGGCCCTGGATGGCCTGGACGGCTGGCGCAGGCTGGACCCCGCAGCCGACGCGGGGCAGGACTGGCAGGACACCTGGTACCGCGCCATGGCCCGCATTTCACGGACGGAAAGCCGCCAGCGCGCCACGGCGGTGTTTGGCGATACCTCGCGCCCGTGGGGCCTGCGGTCGCAGGCCGGACTTATCGTGGCCACACGGCAGTGGGAGGGGGGCGACATTCCCGCTTCGCTCCAGACCCTGTCCAGCCTGTGGACTCAGGCGGGTACGCAGGGCGGGGGCGGCACGGGCAGCCAGTCCTTTCGCGCGGCACTGGAAAATCGCCTGCTGGACGAACTGAAGCGTGCCGACCAGGGCACGGTGGACCATCTGGCCGCCAGCGTCACCCCGGAGAACGAGGGGCGTTATCCCTACAACATCATCGAACTGGAGTCGGCCCGGCGCATGGCCGCCGCCAACGCCGGTTCGCTGCACGCGCTGGAAACCCTTACCCGGTTGCAGCGCAGCGGCAATTTCAATGACCCCAATCTGCTGGGCGGCGTGCTGACCCCGCTGGAGCAGAGCGGCATGCGCGCCTCGCGCACCGTGGCGCTGGCCCTGCCCATGACCGGGGCCTTCGGCAACATCGGCTGGAAGGTTTCGCGCGGGGCGGGCGCGGCACAGTGGGAGCTTTCACGCACTGGCGTGGAGGTGGAGGTGGTGGTGCTGAACACCGAAGCCCCCGACTGGCTGGACAAGCTGGCCGCCCTGCCGCCCCAATGCGTGGTGGTGGGCGGACCGTTGCGCACCAACAGCTTCAACGCCGCCAGGGATCGTGGCCTGACCGGCCAGCGCGCCTTCTTTACCTTTTTGCCGCAGCTTGACGGCAACGAAGAGGGCCGCGTTGCGTGGCGTTTCTTCACCAGTCCCGACGACCAGGCCAACGCGCTGCTGCAATTCACCCAGGAATCCCTGGGGTTGACCAGCTACGGCGTGCTGCACCCTGATGATGCCTTCGGCGGCAAGATGGCCTCGCTCTTCGCCGAGCGGGTTCGCGCGCGCGGCGGCAGCGTGGCCTCCACCATGTCCTACCCCACGGGCAAGCATCAGGAATGGAACCGCATTACGGGCAGCTTCGTGAAGGTGCGCACCGTCAACAGCTACCCGGTGCCGGGCGCCACCTTTGAAGCCACCTTCCTGCCCGACAGTTGGAAGAACACCGAAATGCTGGCGCCCAACCTGTTCTTTCACGGCGAGGACCGGCAGGTGCTGCTGGGCACCGCCCTGTGGGAGCAGGGCCTGGCCGGACAGAAGAACGTGGACGTGCGCAACTTCGGCCTTGCCGTGTTTCCCGGCGCCTGGAACGGTGCGCAGCCCGCGCCCGCCGGAGAGGCACTGGCGCGCACCCTGCGCGAGGCAGGCAACCCCGATGCCCCCGATTTCTGGGTGGGGCTGGGCTACGATTTCGTGCGCTTTGCCACCACCCTGAGCCTGCCCGACAAGGGCTGGACCCCGGCAGAGGTGAACCGCCGCCTGGCCGACGCCCAGCGCATGCAGTGGGCCATGGGCGCATTGCACTGGAGCGCCGACGGTCACGCATCGCAGGACATGTTCCTGTTCACGCCCACGTCCGACGGCTTCAAGCCCGTGGAGCCCACGGAGTTCCGCCAGAAGCTGGAACGCACCCGCGAACGCCATGAGGCCCGCGCCAAGGCTGCGGCCACCGCAACCCCGCAATAATCCGTACGCCATACAGGACCGATCATGACCACCATCAGCACCGATCAGGTGGCCGCCATCGCGCGGCTGGCCCGGCTGGCCCCGGACGAGGCGCAGCTTGCAACCTTCGCCCGGCAGTTCGGCGACATCCTGGGGTACATGGAGATGCTGAACGGTCTCGACACCACCAGCGTCGAGCCGCTGTACAGCCCCGTGCAGCATCCCACCGCCCTGCGCCCCGACGAGACAGCCCCGCGCTGCACGCGCGAGGATGTGCTGCGGAATGCGCCGGAGGCCGATTCCGAATTTTTCATCGTACCCAGGATAGTGTGATTTCCGGTGTGGGGATTCCGCGCCGTGGCGGCGTCAGGCTTCCTTTCCGGGGCTTGAAATACGGAAAGAGTATTCCTGCGCCCCGGAACACTCGCCTTCCTTGCCCCGTTGCGGGGATTCCGCGCCATGGCGGCGTCAGGCTTTCTTTCCGGGGCTTGAAATACGGGAAGAGTATTCCTGCGCCCCGGAAAGATGCGCCTTCCTTGCCACAGCACGGACTTCCCGCACCGGACGCCCGGAGGCGCGCAGCGGGAAGGCAGGAAGAGCGAACGGCGACGTACCTGACGCGTGAAGGTGCGTGGCGCGGTTGGCGATGCCTGTCCGGCAAAGTGGCAGGCAATGCAGGGGGACCGGGGGAACATGTTCCCCCGGCGGGGTTCGGGGCGGCGCCCCGATTCTTCCCCCCCCCCCTCTCGCAGATATTTTCTGAGAGTTCACAGACAAGGCCCCGCGCAGGCGGCGGCATGAACAGCCAAGGATAGTGCAATGTCCGATACGTCCACCGCAATCGTTTCCCTGTCGCTGGCCGAAGTGCGCGACCGGCTGGCCCGGCGCGAACTGACGGCGGAGCAGGCCACCGCCGCGTGTCTTGAACGCATTACGGCTACCGAGCCCGCCATTGCCGCGCTGCTGACCAACCGTGCGGAGGCCGCGCTGGACGAGGCCCGCGCGTTGGACGGGGCCGGACCGGACCCGGCGAAGCCCCTGTGGGGTGTGCCGCTGACGGTCAAGGACGCCCTTACCACGGCGGGCACCCGCACCACCTGCGGTTCGCGCATCCTGGGCGATTTTACCCCGCACTACGACGCCTTTGCCGTGGCCCGGCTGCGCGAGGCCGGTGCGGTGATCCTGGGCAAGACCAACATGGACGAGTTTGCCATGGGGTCGTCCACCGAAAATTCCGCCTTCGGCCCCACCCGCAACCCGTGGAACGCCACGCGCGTGCCGGGCGGCTCCAGCGGCGGTTCCGCCGCCAGCGTTGCCGCCGGGCAGTGCTTCGGGTCTCTGGGCACCGACACCGGCGGCTCCATCCGCCAGCCCGCGTCCTTGTGCGGCTGCGTGGGGCTGAAGCCGACCTACGGGCGCGTATCGCGCTTCGGCCTGGTGGCCTACGGTTCGTCGCTGGACCAGATCGGCCCGCTGACCCGCACCGTGGAGGACGCGGCCCTGCTGCTGTCGGTGATCGCCGGGCATGATCCGCGCGACGCCACCAGCGCCGACCTGCCCGTGGATGATTACATGGGGGCGCTGGCCGCCCGCAAGGACCTGTCCGGGGTGCGTATCGGCGTGCCGCGCGAATTCCGGGGCGAGGGCATTGACCCGGAAGTGTCTGCTGCCTGCAAGGCCGCGCTGGACACGGCCAAAAGTCTCGGCGCAACCATCGTGGACGTGGAACTGCCGCACACCCCCTACAGCATCGCGGCGTACTATATCATCGCCCCGGCAGAGGCCAGTTCCAACCTGGCCCGCTTCGACGGGGTACGCTATGGCCGCCGGGCGGAAAGTCCGCGCGACCTGGCCGACCTGTATGTGCGGTCGCGCGCGGAAGGATTCGGCGACGAGGTGCAGCGGCGCATCATGCTGGGCACCTATGTGCTCTCGTCCGGCTACTATGACGCCTACTACCGCAAGGCCGCCCAGGTCCGCCGCCTGATCCGCGAGGACTACGAGAAGGCCCTGACCCGGTGCGACGTGCTGTGCGGCCCCGCATCGCCCGTAACGGCGTGGGGCCTTGGCGAACTGACCAGCGACCCGCTGAAGATGTACATGATGGACGTGTTCACCCTGTCGCTGAACCTGGCGGGCCTGCCGGGCCTGTGCATTCCCGTGGGCATGGGCAGCCGTTCCGGCATGCCCGTGGGCTTGCAGATGCTGGGCCGGGCCTTTGGCGAGGGCGACCTGCTGGCCACGGCCAACGTGCTGTCCGGTGCGCTGGGCGTGCCGGGCGTTGCACCTGTTCAGGCGGGCAAGCTTGAAGGGGCGGGCGCGTAAGCGCGGCAAGATGACCCCACTTCGCACCACGGCAGCGCACGCAGCATGAAGATCGCCGTCGCACTCAGCGGAGGCACCGACAGCCTGTTCGCACTCCTGCTCCTGCTGGAACAGGGGCAGGACGTGTTTGGCCTGCACGCGCGCTTTCTGCCGCCCCAGGTCGGCAAGCCGGACCCTGCGGAGGCCATCGGGGCCATGTGCGCCCGCCTTGGCGTGGACTTTCACGCCGTGGATCTGGCCGAGGCCTTTGAAGATGCCGTGGTGGCCCCGTTTATCGAGGAATATGTAGTGGGGCGCACCCCCAACCCCTGCGCCCGGTGCAACGCTTCCATGAAGTTCGGCCTGCTGCTGGATGCGGCGCACGGCCTTGGTGCGGCCCGCCTTGCCACCGGCCATTACGTGCGCCAACTGCGCCACCCGGAATGGGGCATGACCCTGCAACGCGGGACGGACCCGGCCAAGGACCAGAGCTACTTTCTGTCGCTGGTGGAGCGCGCCCGGCTTGAACAGGCCGTGTTTCCGCTGGGCAACTGGTGCAAGGACCAGGTGAAGGCCGAACTGGTGAAGCGGAACATCGTGCCGCCGCTGCCGTCGGAAAGCCAGGAAATCTGCTTTGTGCCCGGCGACGACTACCGCGCCTTCCTGCGCGACCGGCAGGTACGCCTGCCCGGCCCCGGCCCCATCGTGACCATGCGGGGGCGCAAGATCGGCAGCCACAAGGGGTTGTGGCAATACACCGAGGGCCAGCGGCGCGGCCTTGGCATCGCCTGGGACGAGCCGCTGTACGTGGTGGCCAAGGACATGGAGAACAACGTGCTGCTGGTGGGCGGGCGCGAACATCTTGCCGCGCGCGGCTGCCTGACCGAGGACGTGAACCTGCTGGTGGACCCGGCGGACTGGCCCGCAGAGATCAGCGTGCGCACCCGCTACCGCCAGGCTCCCCAGCCCGCGCGAGTGACCGTGGGCGACACCGGCATGGTCGTGCGCTTTCGTGAACCGCAAACGCCGCCCGCACGGGGGCAGGTGGCTGCCGTGTACGATGCCGAAGGGCACGTGCTGGCTGGCGGCGTCATTCTGGGGGCAATATAAGGCCGACCGCAGCAGATGCTGCCGCGTCTCCGCTTGATGGCCGCCGCATGGCCGACGCCCTGTATTCCGCATCGCCGCGCCCCCTTCGGGCGCGGCGTTGTTGCGTTTGCGGCAGTGTTGGCACGGCTCCAACGCACCGCGCCGCCTCGTCTTTCAGGGAAGGACAAGGCGGCGCGATGCGGAAAGAATGCGGCTCGTTCAGCACAACTTGGGCAGGGGCGGGCCTGGGGGGTGGGCGTCCGGATGGCTGGCGGTGGCAGCCAGCACGCGCGGCGAAGAAACGGCGCTGAGCGCCCCGCGCAGTACATCCGTATCCAGCGGTTTGGGCAGCACGGCATCCGCGCCCATGAGATGCGCGGTGCGGATGGCCGATTCCATGTCCATCACCGGGGTGCCGCCAGACATGGCGATGACCTTCACTCCGGGAAATTCGCGTCGCAATTGTGCTATGGTGGCCAGACCATCTTGTTCCGGCATGATGATGTCGGTGATGACCACCTCGGCGGGGGTCATGCGCTGGCTGGTCATGCACGAACGACCGTTGTCCGCCGTGGCCACCTCGTGTCCCCAACTGCACAGCAGGGCTTCGAGAAAGCACAGCGTCACGGCATCGTCGTCCACGACCAGTATTCGCACCTTGACCTCCTGTATGCATGCTGCATGCGCCGCCGGTATCCGTGCCGCAGACGGCGCTGAGTGTCGGCATCCTTGCATCAACAATGTTGGTGACCTTGCGGACACGTGGTGGGCCGGGCCGCCTGCCGGTTGTTGTCCGGCCAGATCGTCAGGAGCGGCATGTCGGCATGACCGCATGTCCGTCATGCATGCCGTGCCCGTGATGTCTGACCGGGCTGGCATGACTGATCTGGCCTGACCAATCTGACCTGCCCAGTCTGGCCCGAACAATCTGGCCCGCCAGCTCGACGACCAAATCGTCTGCCCGGCAGGGAAAAATGCCTGGAATGGTTTGCAGAACCCGCCGGTTTCGAGGGGGGCGCGTGCCGCAGCCCCTCCACCTGCCCGGTCGGGTGCCGGATTGGGCCGCAGCTTGAGCTAGCGTTCCGCCGACATGCGCAGGGGCAGCAACGGGCGATGGATTTCCGTGCCGCCCGCGTCGGGTTCCAGCCGGTAGCCCAGTTGCCGCGCCATATAGTCCAGCGGCTTGATGTTGCCGGTGTGCTTCATGATTTCAAGAAGCGTTTCAACGCCCAGCTTGGCCCCGGTATCGTAGGGGTTGATTTCGCGGAGCAGGGTGGAATAGGGCTTGCCAATTTCCTTGGCCAGCGCCTTGGCGGGGGTGGGGCTGTCCAGCACGATGCCGTGGACGATCTTGGTAAGTTCGGAAAGCATGAGCGGTCTCCTGGTTGGTGATCTGGAGCTACACTCTCATGCAATATCAAAAGTCATACCATGGCGTTATTTTCGGTATTGGTGAATGAATCCAGCGTGTTTTGTGAATGGGTATCATCCTGATCAAGAGACTGGCGTAATTTTTTACGATATTTTGTAAACTAAAAATTTACAATGTTATTCTTAAGTAGACACACCGTCGCCCACCCATTGCCGGACCATCCGATGTTTGCGCAACAGCGCATACAGCCGCTGGCGCGACATTCCGGCCATGCGGGCAGCCTTGGTGATGTTGCCCTCGCTATGCAGCAGCAGGTGGTGCAGATAGCCCTTTTCCACCTGGTCAAGGGCGGCATTACGGTAGTCTTTCCATGCATGGGGGGCGTCGGCGCGCGGGCACGGCATGCCCTGCGGGGGCATGAGCGCCGGAAAGACCGCGCAGGGGGCGGCTAGGCCTGGCTGTTTGCCGCCCGGTTCGTCGCCCAGTCCGCCGGAGGGGGCGGGGCAGATGGCGCTCAGGGGACAGTCGCCTGCCGCCTCCGCACCACCCGCCAGCGCCGGGTGCGCTGTCGCCATGCCGAATGCGCCATTGCCCGCCGGGATGCCGGGGGCAAGGCGATGACGGGCCCGGCGGGCGCGCAGGGGCACGGGCAGATGCTCCAGTTGCACCGTAGGCTCCTCGCGGGCCTGCAAGAGTGCGCCCTCCACCACGTTGACCAGTTCGCGCACGTTGCCGGGCCATTCGTGCGCGGCCAGCGCCTCGAACACTTCCGGATCGAAGTCCTTTGCGGCGATGCCGTCGCGGCGGCAGATACGCGCGGCGTGCGTGGTGACCAGTTCGCGGATGTCCTCCTTGCGTTCACGCAGGGGGGGCAGTTGCAGTTCCACGGCTTGCAGCCGGAACAGCAGATCCTTGCGAAATGCCCCGCGCTCGGCCATTTCGCGCAGGTTGCGGTTGGTGGCTGCCACCAGACGGAAGTCGCTTTCCACTTCTTCCTTGCTGCCGATGGGGCGGAACCGGTGTTCCTGCAACACGCGCAGAAACGCTTTCTGCTGGGCCAGGGGCAGTTCGCCCACTTCGTCCAGAAACAGGGTGCCGCGATCCGCCTGGCGGATGAGACCGGCGCGCGATTCGATGGCCCCGGTGAATGCCCCGCGCTGGTACCCGAACAATTCACTGTGCAGCAGCGAACGGGAAAGCGCCGCGCAGTCCAGGGTGATGAAGGGGCCAGAGGCACGACGGCTGTTGCGGTGCAGGGCCCGCGCAAACAGTTCCTTGCCGGTGCCCGTTTCCCCGGTGATGAGCACGGCGGCATTGCCCATTGCCGCCTCGGACAGCCGTTCCAGGCAGGCCGTCAGGCGCGGGCTGCCTCCCACGATGCCGCCGGTATCCAGCGACCGTCGATTCAGGCGGGCTTGCCGGTCGTGGTGGCGCAGGGCGCGGTCAAGGGTAACGCGCATCTGCTCCAGCGATGCGGGCTTTTCCACATAGTCCCATGCGCCGTCGGTAATGGCCAGTTCCGCGCCGTCCGGGTCGCCCGCCGCCGTGACGATAATGATTTCCGGCGGGCTGGCCATGCGCCGCAGCCGGGGCAGCATGTCCAGGCCGTTGCCGTCGGGCAGGCGTACGTCCAGAAAAACGGCGTCAAAGACTTCACGCTCCAGCAGGCGCGCGCCTTCCGCCAGCGAATGGGCGGCGGACGATGCGTGTCCCTCCATTTCCATGGCGGAGCGCAGCATTTCGCAGAACAGTTCGTCGTCGTCGAGAATCAGTACGTTGGCCATGGGGTCAGGCTCCGTTGGGATCAGGCCTTGCTGGCCACGGGCAGCAGGATGTCCACCATGCAGCCGAGGCCGGGCCCCGCCGCGATGTCCAGTTGCCCGCCGTGAGCGCGCACGATGCCGACGGCGCGGGACAGGCCGCGTCCCTTGCCCTCGTGGCGTGCCTTGGTGGAAAAATAGGGGTCGCGCATGCGGCACAGGGTGTCCGCGTCCATGCCGCGCCCGGTGTCGCGCACGCGCACGCGCACCCACAAGCCGGGGAAGCGCGGCGTGGGCTGGGCCAGGGTGGTTTCCACCAGAATGCGGCCCGCAAAGGAATCCTGCTGGCCGGTAGTGCCCGCGTGGTTGGTGATGTCTGTGAGGGCTGCGGAGGTGTGCGCGTGCGCATCCTGCACTGCCCAGGCGGCGTTGTGCCATATCTCGGCAAAGGCCTCGCGCAGGCGGGCCGTATCCACGAGGACAAGGGGCAGGGTGTGCGGGGGGCGGTCCGGGGGCAGCCGGAGCGAAGAGGGAGCGCCTGGACACTGCCAGTCCTGTCCGCCCGGCGCTGTGGCATGTTCGGCGGGCATGCCGCAGGAGACGGCCCAGCGGGCATCGGGGGGAAGCGTGTCCGCAAGCTCTGCGCACCAGGTCGTGACCAGCGCGTGCAGGTCGGCGGGTTCCGCATTCAGGTCAACCCGCCCGGCAATGGACTGGGCAAAGGCGATGACCTCGCGGGCGCGCTGGCAGCCCCGTATGATGTTGTCCAGACTGCGCACCACCATGGGGTCTGAGGCGGGTGGGGCGGGCGGGCCGTCCGGGACGGCGTGCAGCCTGGATACGGCGATTTCCGCGAAACCCAGGATGGAGGCCACCACGTTGCCGAAATCGTGCGCCAGCCCCACGGACAGTGCATCCAGCGCCTGTCGCAGATGCATGTCCGGAACCGACGGGGATGGGGCCTGCGCTGACGGGATCGGCGCTGACGGGATCGGCGTGGACAGGGGCGGCGTGGGCAGGGGCGGCAGCGGAGTCGGGCGGCAGTCCGGCCCGGCCACGCTGCCCTGTGCGGCGGACGCGCCACCTGGGAGTGCCGGGGCGTCCGTCCCGGTTGCCTCGTCCGGCCAGTCTGAAGGACAGGCAGGAATGTGTACGTCCGATGTGTCGGCCAGGCCGGGCAGGTCGGGAGCATGCAATTGCAACAATACGCCGGTTCGCGCGTCTGAAAGCGGCTGGTTGCCGCTTGCGCTGTTGCAGTAGGCGCTGGTGTCCCGCAGGTCCGGGCAGTGGGGGATGGCGCTGGCCTCTGCCTGGGTCAGTGTACGTACCAGCACGCTGCCGCGTACGCCGCCCCGTGTTGTGGACGGACGGGGTAACGGCGTGGCCGGGTCCGGGTAACTGTCCAGCAGCCAGTGCCACCCGGCGCAAGGGCCGCATCCTTCGGGCAGGGGCAGCAGGTGGTGCAGCATGGCGTCGTGCGGGAGCGCGCCAAGCCCAAGCGCCCGCAGAAACATCCCGCTCACGCCGAGCACGCGGCCCGTGGGGGCCACGGCGCAAAGGCCGGTTCCGGCGTGGTCGTGCAGCAGGCGTGTCATGTGCGTCCCGTAGTCAGAAACTGCGGCGGGGAATCCGCCGGAGTATCCGGTTTGACGCCATACTGCGCAAAGTCGCGCCGCAAGGCAATGGGCCGGGGTGTGGAACCTGCGGGGCGGACAGGAAAAAACGCGGCAAGGCTGCCGGATGCTGGCCGTTGGTCGTTGGGCACCGCATGGGGGAGCGTGCTGCGGCGTGGCCGCGACAATCAGAAGTGCAGAAGTGCAGAAGTGCAGAAGGGCAGCAGGGCAGCAGGGCAGCAGGGCAGCAAGGCGGCGAGCAGGCGGGCCAGCAAGTCAGTGGGGGGCAGCGCGCCCCGGACGATTGGACACCGCAGCGGAAACAGATGCGAAGACCCGGCCCGTCAGCGGCGGCGGGCGGTATCCATTTCCTTCAGCCGTTGGTGTATCTGGCGGGCCCGGCGCGGGCCGATGCCCGGCACTTCGGCCAGTTCCTTCTCGCTGGCCGCGCGCATGGCGGCCAACGTGCCGAAGCGGTCCCACAGCAGGCGCGCGGTCTTGGGGCCCACGCCCTCCACGCGCTGCAATTCGCCGGTCAGCGCCGCACCCGCCCGGGCGCGGCGGTGCCGCCCGATGGCAAAGTCATGCACGGCGTCGCGCACGTGTTGCAGAAACAGCAATTCGGGCGCGCCGTCGCGCAGGGGCAGCGGGTTGGACCTGTCCGGCAGGAAGATGCGGTCGGCCACGTTGCCCGCGCGGCGGTCTGCCCGGCCATCTTCCGTGCGGGCCTTGGCGATGGAGGCCAGCGCGAACAGCCCTTCGCCGCCCGCTTCGCGGAAGGCGCGGCGCACCGCAGAAAGTTGGCCCCGTCCGCCGTCCACAAGCACCAGATCCGGCCACGGCGGGCCGGAGGCGATGCGCCGCCGGGCCCATTCGGCGAGGGCAGCGTAGTCGTCGCCTGCCGTGAACGGTATCTGGGGACTATCGGCGGCAGGGATGTCCGTTTGGGCAAGGTCGCCGACAGGGGCAACGGACGTTTCTCCATCCAGGCAGTCCGACGGGATCGGCGAAGGATTGTCAGCAAATGCATCTGCCGGAGCAGCAACCGGCCCGTTTTCGGGTGTCCAGACAGCAGGGCAGTCCGCTGGTCGGTCCAGGGCGTAGGCGCGCCAGGCGTCGCGCACCGGGCGGCCATCCTCGAAAACCACCATGCCCGCGCGGGTGGATCGCCCGCCGGTATGCGAGATGTCCACGGCCTCCACCCGGCGCACCGGTTCCGGCAGATGCAGGGCGCGGGCCAGCAGTTCCGGAAGGGGGGCTTCCGCTTCACGGCGCGAATGCTCGCGGGCATTGGCGGCGGCCATGTCCACCAGACGGTTTTCTTCGGGCGAGCGGGGGGCCACGATGCGCACCGGGCCGCCGCGCAGGTCGGCCAGGGTTTCCTCCATGGCGCGCAGGCTCATGTCCGTGGGGGCTTGGGGGGCTGCTTGGGGGAGCGCACTTGTATCTTGGGTGCCGTCCGCGAGTTCCGTGCCGTCCGTAACCGGCAACCACGGCACCACGATGCGCGGGGGAATGGCCGAGTGGGGCCCGTAGAACTGGCCCAGAAAGCTGAGCAGCAGCTCCGGCGCTTCCTCGAAGCCCAGCCCCGACCACAGGAAGGCCCGGCCATCCAGCACCGCCCCCTGTCGCACGAACAGCACGCCAAGGCCCAGCCCGCCGCCAGTGTCCACGATGCCCACCACGTCCAGGTCCCCGCCGCCCGGAAGCACGGCAGCCTGCCGTTCCACGGTGCGTTCCACGGCGCGGATCTGGTCGCGCAGACTGGCGGCCCGCTCGAATTCCAGCGCCTCCGAGGCGGTTTCCATCTCCGCGCGCAGTTGCCCCACCAGTTCACCGGACCGACCGGAGAGCAGCATCTCCACCCGCTGCACCAGCGCGGCGTACTCGTCCTGCGGCACGTCGAACACGCAGGGGGCAAGGCACTGCCCTATGAAATGATACAGGCAGGGGCGCACCCGGTTTTCCAGCGCCCTGTCGGTACAGCGGCGCAGGGGAAAGGCGCGGTGGATGGCCTTCCACGTGGCGCGGGCCGCCCCGGCAGAGGTGAACGGGCCGTAGTACTGCGCGCCGTCGCGGCGCGCGGCGCGCACGATGTCCAGGCGCGGATAGGGATGCTTCTTTTGCAGGCGAAAGAGCACGTACTGCTTGTCGTCGCGCAGCACGATGTTGTAGCGCGGCCTGTGCTTTTTTATCAGGCTGGCCTCCAGCAGCAGCGCCTCCTTTTCGGTGGTGGTGCTGAGGGTGTCCAGCCGTTCGGCCTGACGCAGCATGGCCAGCGTCTTCGGGGTCTGGGGCGGGGGAGAGCCTTCGGCCGCCTCGCGGAAATAGGACGCGATGCGCCTGCGCAGGTGCTTGGCCTTGCCCACGTACAGGATACGCCCGGCGGCGTCCTTGTACAGGTAGACGCCGGGCGTATCGGGAATGCTCGACATGACGGGCTTTTGCATGCGGAAGTGGGGCGGTCCGCCAGCGGCTGACCATGTGTCAAAAGCGTGACTTTCGGGTGACCGGGCGTGCGCGGCGCGGTGGCGCGGCAGACGAGCGGCGTGTTCCGGTCTCCACCATCGGGCTGCGCACGTCAAGTCTGGGCGAGGGCTGGGCGGGAGTTGGCCGGGCCATGGGCCGACTCCGGTCGCGTCTGGTCGAAAATGTTCTACCGTAAAAAAAATTTTACGCGGACTCTTGCCAAGGATTTACGGGTGGCGTATCTTGCCTCCTGAACCTTGTGTTCCCGCGTCAGGAACATTGTACTCGAACCGCAAAGGAAGGAAGGGAAAACAATGAAGCGCATCGTTACTCTGATGCTCGCCGCCATGCTGGTGCTCGGCTCCGTTGCCGGCGCCTCGGCCGCCGACATCAAGGCGAAAGGCCAGTGGGACTTCAGCTTTGAGTTCCTGAACAACGCTGACTTCCAGGGCCAGGACAACAATGGCGCCAAGGAAGACACCTTTGGTGCCAAGCAGCGCCTGCGTACCCAGATCGACGTCATCGCCAGCGAAAACCTGCGCGGCGTGGTGTACTTCGAAATGGGCGACACCATCTGGGGTCGTGACGACGGCGCTCTCGGTGCCGACGGCAAGTCCGTTGAAGTGAAGCGTTCGTACCTCGACTGGGCCGTGCCCAACACCGCGTTGATGATCCGCATGGGCCTGCAGGGCCTGGCTCTGCCCGGCGCCGTGGCCGGTTCGCCGATCCTCGACGACGACGTGGCTGCCCTGACCCTGTCCTACAAGTTCAACGACATGTTCGCCGCCACCGCGTTCTGGGCCCGCCCGTACGACGCGTCTTCCGGTGAAACTGCCAGCCGCAACGACTTCGACGAAATCGACCTGTTCGGTATCGTGCTGCCCGTGACCCTCGACGGCGCCAAGATCACCCCCTGGGGTATGTACGGCTCCCTCGGCAAGAACGCTGGCCAGAGCGGCGGCATCGGCGCTTCCTGGAACCAGGCTGCCTACGGCCTGCGTCCGGTGAACCCCACCGGTGCGACTGCCTTCGCTCCTGACACCGACGCCTGGTGGGGCGGTGCCTCCTTCGAACTGACCATGTTCTCGCCCCTGTCGTTCAAGATGGACGCCATCTACGGCAACGTCGACGGCGACGAAGAAGCCATGGATCGTTCCGGCTGGATGGTTATCGGCGCCGTCGACTACAAGATGGACATGATGACCCCCGGCATCTTCGCCTGGTACGCCTCTGGTGACGACGACGACGCCACCAACGGCTCCGAGCGTCTGCCTTACGTTTCGCCCGACTTCGGTCCCACCTCTTTCGGCATGGATAAGGTCGGCGCGCCCATCGCGACTGACTCCATCGTGTCCGTCAGCGGTACCGGCATGTGGGGCGTTGGCCTGCAGCTGGCCGACATCTCCTTCGTTGAAAACCTGAAGCACACCATTCGCGTGGTGTACATGACTGGTACCAACGACGAAGACATGGCCGCCGCCGCCGGTTACAACCCCGTGCGCACCGCCAACGGTCTGTACATGACCAACAAGGACCACGCTTGGGAAGTGAACTTCGATCACTTCTACAAGATCTACGAAAACCTCGATCTGATGGTCGAAATGGGCTACATCAAGGCTGACCTTGATGAAGACACCTGGAACAACCAGGAATTCGACGACGCCTGGAAGCTCGGCTTCAACCTGAAGTACAGCTTCTAAAGCGCAACGTTCCTGACGCAATCTGCGGGGGAGGCCTGATGGCCTCCCCCCTTTTGTTTTTGCGGGTATACTCGGAAATAGGGGGCGGTTTGTTGTTTGCGGGCAGGACACGGGAATACCCGGACCGGGAAGGAAAAGCCCATCCGGTCAGCCATGCCGCATCACGCCTGCCGGGTACACTCATGGACGCTTGCCATTTTTGTCGTACAAGAAATTAACCGGACAGCAGGCTAAACGCGCCCGACGCACGATTGTTGCCAAAAATTTAAACTTCGGATAAACAGTGGGCGTGGTTTCAGGCAACTCCAACAGCAAAGAAGGAAGGAAACTCCATGAAACGTTTTGCTACCCTGATGCTGGCCTTTGCGCTGGTGCTGGGCGCCTTCTCCGGCGCTCAGGCCGCCGACATCAAGGCCAAGGGCCAGTGGGCCTTCGATTTCTCGTGGCTCGACGGTGGTGACTACCAGAAGGACCACGGCGATGACTTCTCTGCCAGCCAGCGCCTGCGTACCCAGATCGACGTCGTCGCCAGCGAAGCCCTGAAGGGCGTCGTGTTCTTCGAAATGGGCAACACCGTGTGGGGCCGCTCTGACGGCGCCCTCGGCGCCGACGGCAAGTCCGTTGAAGTGCGCCGTTCGTACATCGACTGGATCGTGCCCAACACCGACCTGAAGGTCCGCATGGGTCTGCAGGGCCTGGCCCTGCCCGGCGCTGTGGCTCCTTCCTCGCTGATCCTTGATGACGACGTGGCCGCCGTGACCATGTCCTACGCCATCAATGACAACGTGGGCGTGACCGCTCTGTGGGCCCGCCCCTACGACACCTCTGCCGGTGAAACCAGCAGCCGCAACAGCTTCGACGAAGCCGACGTGTTTGCTCTGGCCGTGCCGGTGACCCTGGACGGCTTCAAGATCACCCCCTACGGCGTGTACGCTTCCGTGGGCAAGGACGTGAACTCCTCTTCCGCCCCCAACGGCGGCTGGGAATTCGGCCAGGGCATGCTGAGCCTGTCCGAAGCCGTTTCCGGCAGCATCAACTCCGGTTCCGACACCTACGACGCGTGGTGGGCCGGCGCTGCCTTCGAAATGAGCTACTTCGCTCCCTTCTCGCTGAAGATGGACGCCGTGTACGGCTCCAAGACCGGCGACGACGTTGACTCCGCCGAGCGCACCGGCTGGATCGTGGCTGCCCTTGCCGAGTACAAGCTCGACATGGTCACCCCCGGCATCCTGGCCTGGTACGGCTCTGGTGAAGACGACGACGTGAGCAACGGCTCCGAACGCATGCCTTCCATCTCCCCCACCGGTTGGGGCGTGACCAGCTTCGGCTTCCCCGGTTCCGTGTACCGTCAGGACACCTACTTCGGTCTGACCCCCGCCGGTCAGTGGGCCGTGGGCCTGCAGCTGGCTGACATCTCCTTCATGGAGAACCTGTCGCACGTGTTCCGCGTTGTGTACATGAAGGGCACCAACGACGCCGACGTCGTGAAGAAGAACGCTGGCGTTGCTTCCGCCTTCTCGCCCTCCGCTGGCGAAGTGTTCCTGACCGACGAAGACAGCGCCGTCGAAGTGAACTTCGACACCACCTACCAGATCTACGACAACCTTAAGCTCGTGGTCGAAATGGGTTACATCAAGCTGAACATGGATGAAGACACCTGGGGTTCCGACGACTTCGCCGACGCGAAGAAGCTGGTCTTCAACTTCATCTACGACTTCTAGGTCTTACGCTGCCTGATACCGCACACCCCGCCGGGGGCCGCAAGGCCCCCGGTTTTTTGTATGTAGAAAACCCCGCGCTATGCGCGGGGTTCTCGTAAGCTTACA
>CAYOCV010000012.1:0-125599 GCA_964402645.1 uncultured Desulfovibrio sp.
ACGCGTTGCGCGGGTTGTAGGGCAACAAGCTGAAAGGCAAATGACTTCGCGGGGGAGGGAACCTTTTAAAAAAGGTTCCCTCCCCCGCACCCCCACCCTCCCAAACTTTTCAATTGGGTGGGAAACGTGGCCCGCGAAGGAGCCTGAAATGGGCGGATTCATCACCAAGGCGCTGCGCAAGATTCGCGAGGAAGGGCTGACCCCGCGCGACATCGTGTCCTACGGCTGCATGACCGTGCATCGCAACGCATCCTGCCTGTGGGGCACGGTGCGCATGCGGTTGAAGGCCGCGCTGTTCGGCGTGCTGCTGGGCGGCGGCTGCGAGTGCTGCGGCCCCATCATCCTGCAACGCTGGCCGGGCAGCCGCATCGAGCTGGGGCGCGGGGTGGGCATCATTTCCTCGTCGCGGCGATGCACGTCCGCCACCATCCACGCCCCCACCCGGCTGCGCACCTTTGCGGGCAGCGCCGCCATCCTGATCGGCGACGGCGTGACCATGAACGGCACGGCCATCACCGCCCGCTCGCGCACCATCCGCATCGGCAAGGGGACCATGATCGGCCCCAACTGCGTGATCACCGATTCCGACTTTCACGCGCCGTGGCCGCCGGAAACGCGCCTGACCACCCCGGCCTTCGAGCGTGACCGCGACGTGACCATCGGCGACAACGTCTGGCTGGGCATGCGCTGCATCATCCTGAAGGGCGTGACCATCGGCGACGGGGCCATCGTGGCCGCTGGCAGCGTGGTCACCCGCGACGTGCCCCCCGCCACCCTTGTGGCAGGCACCCCCGCCCGCGTGGTGCGACAGTTGCCGTAGCCCCCGCATCGCCCTCGTTCCCTTTTTCCCCAATGCGGTGTATGCGCTCGCGCAACGGCCAGGCTTTGCGCCAGACCTTGTTGCGCAGGCACAAACCGTAGCGCGGTTCGTGCCCGCCGCCGGAGATCGCCGACGCATGGCGGCGGAAGCTCCGGCGAAGCGGGTACGCCGCGAACAACGTGTGATACCGGCACCCCACGCCCCGCCATGGCGACGAGAGCAACGCGCGCCTTGCATTCCGCCGGTCAGATCACCCGAAGGCGCCCCGCGCCGCAGGGAAGCTGACCGGCACAGGAATGTCGGCGCATGAGGCCGGGGGGATCGGGGGGCTCGCTCCCCGAAGCGCGGGGGTCGGTAGGGGGCCGCCGCTATGCGGCAGCCGTTGGCGCGCTTGCGCGCCTTACGGATGGCGACCGCAACGCGCGGCCCCCTACCCCACGCCGGAGGCGGCCCAAACCCAGCCAACATTCGACAGCCTTTGTATCCGATACATCCGTTCGTGCGCAGTCCTTCCCCCACACAGTAACCAGCCCCACCCCATGACCCAACAAACCCTTGCCAAGCGATACGCGTTCAAACTGCTGGCGAACGTGGCGTCCATCCCGGTGTATCTGACCATGGAGGCGGTCTTGCCGCGCGCCCTGGGCCCAACGGGGTACGGCAACTACAGCTTTGCCACGAACATGTTCCAGCAGTTCGCGGGGTTCCTGGACATGGGGACCTCCACCTGCTTCTACAACGCGTTGTCGCGGCGGCAGCAGGAATTCGGGCTGGTGTCGTTCTACGTGCGGGTGGCGGCGCTGGTGCTGGCCGTCACCATGCTGTTCTCGCTGTCGGCGTTCGTGCCGGGGCTGGGGCAATGGCTGCTGCCGGACGTGCCCGCATGGATCGTGCCGCTGGCGGCGTTGTGGGCGTTTCTGTCGTGGTGGGGCCGGGTGCTGCGCTCCATGAACGACGCGCTGGGGGTGACGGTATCCAGCGAGATTTCGCGCACGGTGCTGAACCTGGCCAGCGTGGGGGCGCTGCTGGCGCTGTTCCTGCTGGGCTGGCTGAACATGGGCACCCTGTTCGCGCACCAGTACGTGACGCTGATCGCGCTGGCGGTGGGGTACGCCATGGTGCTGCGCGGGGGCTGGCCCACGGTCAGCTTTCGCATGGACCGGGAAACCCGGCGGGCCTACACGCGCGAATTTGCGGACTACAGCACGCCGCTGTTCGTGCAGGCGCTGGCGTCCACCGTGTTTCTGGTGGCGGAACGCTGGCTGCTGCAAACCTTCAACGGCAGCGCGCAGCAGGGGTTCTTTGCCCTGTCGCAGAAGGTGGGCATGGCCTGCTTCCTGTTCGTTTCGGCCATGACGCCGCTGGTCATGCGCGAGTTGTCCATTGCCTGGGGCAAGGGCGACCGGACGGAAATGGGCAGGCTGATGGACCGCTTTGCGCCGCTGCTGTTCACGGTGGCGGGCTATTTTTCGTGCTTCACGGCCATGGAGGCCCCGGCGGTGGTGCGCATCTTCGGCGGGGCAGACTACGCGGCGGCCATCCTGCCGGTGCAGATCATGGCCCTGTACCCGGTGCATCAGGCCTACGGGCAGCTTGCCGGGTCGGTGTTCTATGCCACGGGCCGCACCCGCACCATGCGCAACATGGCGGTCACGGAATACATCCTGGGCTTCGGCCTGTCATGGGTGCTGCTGGCCCCGGCGGACAAGTTCGGCTTCGGCCTCGGAGCCATGGGCCTTGCGGTAAAGACGGTGCTGGTCCAGTTCCTGTCGGTCAATTTCATGCTGTGGATGAGTTCGCGCATCATCCCGCTGAACTACCTGCGCAACGTGGCGCATCAGGCGCTGTGCCTGACCTTTCTGGCCGGGGCCGCATGGGCCTGCCGCAGCCTGACCATTGCCGTGGGGCTGGGGGATACGCAGGACATCGTGCGCTTCTTCGTTTCCGGCGTGATCTATTCCACACTGGTGGGCGGGGCGGTGCTGGCCGTGCCGCAACTGGTGGGTCTTACCCGGCAGGACCTGCGGGGGCTGGCCAGGCGGGCGCTGGGGCGGTTCCGCAAGTCCTAAACCGCCAACGGTTAAAGCTCTATGTATATCGCAATCGGATCAAAAATCATTTCGTTCTTGAGTCTTCCAGAAAAAGAGTAATCAACAGCCTCCATTTTTTCAGACAGCTCAAAAATTTTTTCTTTCAAAGATTCCGTTTCCTGAGCAGGGTCATTACTTGGCCCGGCTTTGGCTAAGCTCTGAGTCACCCAACCTACAGCAACAAGCTCTCTTTCCGTATTGCGAGAAAATTTTTGCAGAAGCATCCGTTCCTTTTCACGAAGCATATCTCTCCGCAAAACTGCTGTCACCCTCAAGCCTTCTCGATGTATTGTCATCATAAGTTGGTCTTGAAATCCGTACGAAAATAAATATTCCATCTCTTTCAGGTACTCTTCGCTAATTCCCCCGAGTTTCACTGCTTTCCCCGCTTTTTTGACACCTGGGGTATTCACATATGGGTTCGTCAAAAAATTCAGTGCCTTTGAAACGCGCGGATAATTCTTTATGGCATTCGTTATTGTAGTTACGTCGATAATAGACGCACACCCACGTATCTTTAAAATAGGATAATTAAGTGCTTCAGTGGCCCAGTCTTTATCCTCCGATGCCTCCACATCATGCAGGTACCCTTGCTCTAACAGCTCCTTCTCTAATTTAGTATACATGTAATCATGTACATATAAAAACTCACTTGTCCTGTCTTCTCGAGTTTGATTATCGCGGCCTTCCCAGCCACTACCCAAGGGTCCCTTTTGCGCCTCTAGCTCTTCAACAAACGAACGTTTCTCTCGCAATAATGACTCTGTAACACCTTCAAAAATTTGAGATGCTATTGATTCAACCCTATCCCTATCCACATACAAAAAAACTCTCAATCTATTTTTCATTTTTCTGCTCCGCCTTCTTTTTTTCTTTAAACGCTTTATAGTGCTTATTTCTATTATCAATCATTGTTAAAACAGCAAAAACACCACCCACAGCAGAAGCAACGACTGTTGCAAGCCGCACAAAAGCGAATATCTCATTCATGGCGCTCTCCGTACCCAAATTTCGATATTCTGTCGTATACGGCATACGTCATAAGAAACGATGCAATAGCCATCGCCATAGATATATACAAAAAGCTCCCACCATTAACCTGAGGAACTATTTTCATAATAATATCTATTGTCAAAAGAACACCGTATAAAACTATAAAAACAGTAGAGACACCTGTGTTGAAAATTTTCCAGCTTTCATCCCCAGAAATTCTACTAACCTCATTCGTAGCTGATACATGCAAAACTATTCCAAACACTATCCAATCGTTTTGCGCCAAAACAGCGACGTCATCGCCACGGAACACTCCCCACACAAGAAATCGAGCCAATGCAGGGATTAGCCCTACGACAACAGTAAAAATTAACCATCTAGCCTTTACGGTGCACATCTAACCGCTCCTGCCATGGCGTCTTAGTCCATCGAATTCAATACCCGTTAAGCGATAACCACACACTTAACAACCACCTTAGTCCTCTACGTCTGTGCATATTGCACCCCGCATCGTGCGCGGATATACTGCCACCGCCTGAAAAGCCCCCCTGCCAGGCCGCATGGTGCGGCCCGCGCACGGGGGCCACGGGACAACGGGCTACGGGACGCGCCACCGGCTGCACGGCATGACCGGAACGCGACCTTACGCACCGGGCGCAACGGGACGCGACCTTACGCAACCGGGCGCAGCCCGGCCCGCGCGGTTCTCACATCCTCGACGGACGCCACCGCGCCCGCCCCACACCATCCGGCGGCATTGCCGCCGCACCGCACGTGAACGCAACCACCATGATCACCGCACGCGACATTCGGGAAAAGATGCGCCGGGGCGAAGCCACCATCGGCACCTGGATGCAGATTCCTTCCACCGACGTGGCCGAAATCCTTGGCCGGTCCGGCTACGACTGGGTGGCCGTGGACCTGGAACACGCCGCCTTCACCCGCAGCCAACTGCCCGACGCCTTCCGCGCCATTGAGCTTGGCGGGGCCGCGCCCTTTGCCCGCGTGGCAGAGGCGACCCTGACCGACATCAAGGCATCGCTGGATTCCGGCGCGCGGGGCCTTATCTTTCCCATGATCGAAACCCGCGAACAGCTCGACGCGGCCATCGGCTGGGCGCTGTACCCCCGCACCGACGGTCCTTCCGGCGTGCGCGGCGTGGGCTACTGCCGGGCCAACCTGTTTGGCCGCGAATTCACGCCCTACGTGAACGAAACTGCCCGCGACACCCTGTTCGTGGCGCAGATCGAGCACATCCGCGCGGTGGACAACCTGGACGCCATCCTGTCCCACCCGCGCCTGGACGCCATCATGGTGGGGCCGTACGACCTTTCCGGCTCCATGGGGCTTACCGCGCAGTTCGACCACCCGGACTTTCTGGCCGCGCTGGACCGCATCGCCGCCGCCGCGCGCGCCCACGACGTGCCCATGGGCCTGCACATCGTGCAGCCCGACACGGCGGACCTTGCGCGCCGCATCGGCGAAGGCTACCGGTTCATCGCGTGGTGCATCGATGCAGTGTTTCTGTACCGCAACTGCGCGTGCCCGCCTGCTGGCGGCGCGGCGTAGTTCCGGCACCTGACTTGTCCTATCGCTGACTGAAGGCCAGGCCAATTCCGGGCCACGGCCCGACGCATCACACCAGCAACCGAATCCAGACGGCCCGCACAGCGCCCCTGCTGCGCAGCGGACCACCCCGCCCACGGGCGGCATGGGGCACAGCCCCGAAGGGATGCAGCACAATGAAGATCACCTTTTTCGGCGGGGCCGGGTTCCTCGGCTCCCACGTCTGCGACAAGCTTTCCGACGCCGGGCACGAAGTCACCATCGTGGACCTGCGCCCCTCGCCCTACCTGCGCAACGACCAGCGCATGGTGGTCGGCAACGTCCTTGACGAGGCCGCCGTGGACGCCGCCGTTGCCGGGGCCGACGCCGTGTTCAACTTCGCGGGCATCGCCGACATCGGCGAAGCCAACCGCAAGCCCGTGGACACCGCTCGCATCAACGTGCTGGGCAACGTCATCCTGCTGGAAGCATGCCGCAAGGCCAAGGTTGCCCGCTACGTGTTCGCCAGTTCGCTGTACGTATACGGCAAGTCCGGCGGGTTCTACCGGTGCAGCAAGCAGGCCTGCGAGCTGTACATCGAAAACTACCAGGCCATGCACGGGCTGGACTACACCATCCTGCGCTACGGTTCGCTGTACGGTCCCCGCGCCGACCGCCGCAACGCCATCAACCGCTTTGTGGCAGAGGCGCTGGAAACCGGGGCCATCACCTACTACGGCAGCCCCACCGCCCTGCGCGAATACATCCACGTGGAAGACGCCGCCCTCTGCACCGTGGAAGTGCTGAAGCCGGAATACGCCAACGAGAACATCGTGCTTACCGGCAACCAGCCCATGCGCGTGGGCGACCTGTTCAAGATGATCGGCGAAATGCTGGGCAAGGAACTGAACGTCGCCTACCAGCACGACCCCAACAGCGGCCACTACCAGGTCACGCCCTATGCCTTCATGCCCAAGGTGGGCAAGAAACTGGTGCCCAACCTGACCACCGACCTCGGCCAGGGCGTGCTGCGCGTGATGGAAGAAGTACACCGCGAACTGCACCCCGACATGCACAACGTGGGCGGCTACCTGCTGCCCCGCGAGGAGTAGGGCGCAGGCCCTGCACGAGGCCAGGCCGCAAGCCGGTGTCCCCGAACACGAGGTTTTCCGCCTTTCTCCCGTGCCTTTCTTCCTTATACCCCGCAGCGGTCTTTCGCTGCGGGAGGCTGGTGCGGGGATGATGCAAGGAATTACGAGTTTCGTCGCCGGGCAAGGCGGATTGGCATTTTTGAGCGGAGCGTACTCATGTACGTGAGCATCAAAAATGCCAAGCCAACGCAGCCCGGCGGCGAAAGGCGGATTCCGCCCGCAGCATACCCGCGCTGACCTGAGCGCCACCACCGCCCCCAACCCGACATTTCCCGGCGCACCGCGCCGCCAAAGGAGCAGCCATGAACATCGTCGCCATCATCCCCGCCCGCATGGGCTCCAGCCGCTTTCCGGGCAAGCCCATGGCCGACATCCACGGCGTGCCCATGGTGGGCCACGTCACCTTCCGCACGGCCATGAGCCCCACCCTGACCGCCACCTACGTGGCCACCTGCGACCAGGAAATCTACGACTACGCCGAAAGCGCGGGCCTGAAGGCCGTCATGACCGGCGACCACCACGTGCGCTGCACCACCCGAACCGCCGAAGCCCTGCTGAAGATCGAAGCTGCCACCGGCAAGCGCGTGGACATCGTGGTCATGGTGCAGGGCGACGAACCCATGGTCACCCCCGACATGATCGACGCCGCCATCGAACCCATGCTCTCCGACCCGTCCATCAACGTCACCAACCTGATGGCCCGCATGGAAACCGTGGAAGAATTCGAAGACCCCAACGAGGTCAAGGTGGTGGTGGACCTGAACTCCGACGCGCTGTACTTCTCGCGCGAGGCGGTGCCTTCTCGCAAGAAGGGCGTCACCGACGTGCCCATGCAGAAGCAGGTGTGCATCATCCCCTTCCGCCGCGACTACCTGCTGAAGTTCAACGACATGCAGGAAACCCCGCTGGAAATCATCGAGTCGGTGGACATGATGCGCATCCTCGAACACGGCGAAAAGGTGCGCATGGTGCCCACGGACAAGCGCACCCTCAGCGTGGACACCCCCGAAGACCTCGCCCGCGTGGTGGACATGATGGCCGAGGACACCCTGCGCCTCGTCTACACGAAGTAACGGAGCCGCCATGCCCACGCCGCACATGCCGCGCATGCCCGACATGTCGCGCCTTGCCGCCCTGGCCGAGGAACTCTGGCTGTCCCTGTTCGCGTGGATTCCCACCGTCATCGGCGTGGGCGCGCGACTTGTCGCGTGGCAGCCGCTGTTCTGCCACTGCGGCCGGGTACGCTTCGGTCAGTCGGTAACGGTGCAGGGCTGCCGCAACATCGCGCTGGCCGACGGCGTGCGCATCGGCAAGGGCTGCCACCTGTACGCCCGCACCGGCGCGCTGGAACTGGGCGAAAACGCGGCCCTGAACATCAACGTGGTGGTGGACGCGGACGGCGGGCACATCCGCATGGGCGCCCACGTCACCGTGGGCCCCGGCACGGTCATCCGCGCGGCCAACCACAACTTCGACCGCACCGACGTGCCCATCATGTTCCAGGGCCACGAGTACGGCGAGGTGACCATAGAGGACGACGTGTGGATCGCGGCCAACTGCACCATCACCCCCGGCGTGCATATCGGGCGCGGGGCCGTGGTGGGGGCCGGGGCCGTGGTGACGAAAGACGTGGAGCCGTACACCGTGGTGGGCGGCGTGCCCGCCAGGCCGCTGCGCAAGCGCGGCGTGCATGAGCGGGCGGGGACACCTCCGGACGCCTAGCCTCACCGCTCTTTAATAGCAGGACGACAACGACACGCGCGGCACACCGCGCGGCAGCCGAGGGCCATGCCCCCGGCAAAGGATAACGCATCATGAAGGTAGCCATCACCACCTCGTCGTTCGCCAAGTTCAGCGACGAACCGTTGCGCCTGTTGCGCGAAGCGGGTTTGGAGTACGTGCTCAACCCCACGGGCCGCGCCATCACCGAAGACGAGGCCATCGAGCTGTTGCAGGGCTGCATCGGCGTGGCTGCGGGCACCGAGCCGCTGACCCGCCGGGTGATGCAGGCCCTGCCGGAGCTGAAGGTCATCTCGCGCTGCGGCACGGGCATGGACAGCGTGGACCGCGCCGCCGCGACGGAACTGGGCATTGCCGTGCGCAACACGCCCGACGCGCCCACCCAGGCCGTGGCAGAACTGACCCTGGGCTACGCCCTGGACCTGATGCGCCTTGTCAGCCGCATGGACCGCGAACTGCGCGCGGGCACGTGGAAGAAGCGCATGGGCAACCTGCTGGCGGGCAAGAAGGTGGGCCTGATCGGCTTTGGCCGCATTGGCCGCGCCACGGGCAAGCTGTTCGAGGCCTTCGGCTGCGAGGTGGCCTTTGCCGACCCGTTCGCCGAAAGCGACACCAACGCAAAGATGGAAATGGACGCCCTGCTGGCCTGGGCGGACATCATTTCGCTGCATTGCTCGAAGCCGGAAGGCGGCGGGTACATTCTGGACGAACGCCGCCTTGGTCTGATGCGCCCCGGCACGTGGGTCATCAACGCCGCGCGCGGCGGACTCATCGACGAAGCCGCCCTGCACGCGCTGCTGGCCTCCGGCCATCTGGCCGGGGCCGCGCTGGACGTGTTCGTCAAGGAACCCTACGAAGGCCCCCTGCGCGAACTGCCCAACGTCATCCTGACCCCGCACATCGGCTCGTACGCCGTGGAAGCCCGCGTGAAGATGGAAACCGACACCATCCGCAACCTGCTGGACGCGCTGCCCAAGTAGGCAGAACGCATAGGCAGGGTGCATCGGCGAAAGCCATTGGCGGAGAGCGCGGGTCAACTGCGCTCACCCCGGCAGCCTGCCGCGCGGCCACATCCCGTTTCGGTGGCCAGCCCTTCCCCCAGTGTGCGGACGGGCCAAACCTTCGCAAACGGAATGCCGGAGTTGTTCCTCATACCCCGCGACGGGTTTCCGTCGCGGGAGGCTGGTGCGGGCGCGATACGCGGAATTACGATTTTTGCCCGCCGGGCCAGGCGGATCGACGTTTTTGAGCGCAGCGTACTTATGTACGTGAGCATCAAAAACGCCGAGCCAACGCCGCCGGCGGCAAAAGGCGGATTCCGTGTGTAGCGCGCCCGCGCTACATCAGGACAAGCAGTCTGCCAAGGCTTCCGCCACCGCAGCACTGTCCCAAGGAGTACCATGCCCCTTTCCTGCATCGTCTTCGACTGCGACGGCGTCATCCTGGAAAGCGTGAACGTGAAGACCGAAGCCTTCGCCCGCGTGGCCGAACCCTTCGGCGAGGACGCACGCGACCGCTTGGTGGCCTACCACATGGAGCACGGCGGCGTGAGCCGCTACAAGAAGTTCGAGTGGCTGTACCGCGAAGTGCTGGGCCGCGAGATCACCCCGGACGAGATGGACGACTTGGGCCGCAAGTACGCGGACTACGCCTTCGAGGGCGTGCTGAACGCCCCCATGGTCCCCGGCGCGCACGACGTGATCACCACGTGGCATGGCCGCGTGCCGCTGTACGTGTGCTCCGGCGCGCCGCACGAGGAACTGGTGCATATCCTGACCGAGCGCGGGCTGGCCAAATACTTCGAGGCCATTTACGGCTCGCCGCCCGGCAAGACCGACGTGCTGCGCCGCGCCGTGGAAACGGCAGCCGTGCCCCCGGCGGAAGTGGTGATGATCGGCGACGCCAAGACCGACATGACCGCCGCCGAAACCGTGGGCACCCTGTTCTATGGCCGGGGCGAAGCCTTTGCCGCCACCCCGCACCCGTGGGGGCATGACCTGACGGGGCTGAATGTGTGGCTGGAAGGCCTCTGCTAAAGCTGGAACGACCGCTGCATTTTGCCGGGGAGCCGCACGCCACACCGGCGCGGCTCCCCGCGCCTTTCGCACCACCCGCAAAGGAGCCTTCGTGACCACCTTCATCCTGCTGGATGGACCAGACGCCCCGCCCCGCCCGCAACCGGAATCCGACGGCCTGCCCCCGGTGGTGGCCCACTGGGCCAGGCGCAACGTGCCGCACGGACATCTTTCGGTGCCCGCACTGGTAGAGGCGCACTTCACGGACATCCGGCGCGAGTACATCACCTGGGCGCACGAGACGGGGCTGACCCGGCCCGCACGCTCCACGCGCACTCTGCGGGAACTGCTGGCCGTGGGCGACACCTTCTCGCACTGGTGGTTCACCACGCTGGCCGAAAAGCATCCCAAGATCTGCCGCAACCTGTACGAAGTGACCAAGCTGCGCGCGCTGGAACTGGCCATCGAGGATGCCCGCGCCGACCATGTCTGCGCCGTCACCGACGACACGGTGCTGGCGGGCATCCTGCTGCGCTTCTGCGCGGCCACGGGCCGCCGGTTCGAGCTGCATCCGGCCAAGGCGGAAGCCAGCCGCGAAGCAAACGTCCACGCCGCCGCCCCCCGCTCTGCCAAACAGCGGCTGGCCGCCCTGTACTACCGTCTGCCCGCGCCGGTGCAGGCCGTGGCCCGCCTTGGCGCATGGCTGCTGCGCGAAAAGCGCCTGCTGCCCGCCGCGCCGGAGGCCACGGGCAAGGCCAGCCTGCCCGCGCATCCGCGCCCCGGCACCGTGGCCACCTATTTCCCCAACATCGACGTGCAGGCCGCCAAGCAGGGCCGCCTGCGCTCGCGCTACTGGGAAAGCCTGCACGATGCGCTGGACCCGCAGCAGGGGGGCGTGCATGGCGTGACCTGGCTGTTCATCTTCGAGCCCACGCCGCACTATTCGCTGGCCGACGCCATCCGCCTGCGCGACGAATTCCGTGCCCGCAAGCAGGACGGCATCGCCTTCCATTTCATCGAGGAATTCCTGACCCCGGCCACCATCGCCCGCGAAGTGCTGCACTACTGCCGCATGGCCTTGCGTGCCGCGCGCCTGACCCGCCACATGGCCGGGCAATGCCGTCTGCCCGGTTCGCGCATGGATTTCTGGCCGTACATGGAACGCAACTGGGCGGAATCCACGCGCGGCTGGCTGGGCCTGCAACGCCGCCTGATGCGCGCCGCCTTCCGCCGGTACGCGGCAGTCTGCGCGCCGCAGGAATGGACCATCTTCCCCATGGAAAACCACCCCTGGGAAAAATCCCTTGCCCACGCCATGCACGAGACGCGACGCGGCCCGGTGTACGGCACCCAGCATTCCACCGTGCGGCCCACCGACCTGCGCTACTACGAGGACGCCCGCGCCTTTGCCGAGCCGGACGCCGCCGCAACCCTGCCCGACCTGATGTGCTGCAATGGCCAGGGCGCGCTGGGCCACATGCGCGACGCAGGCATGCCCGACGAACGGTTGGGCGAAATCGAGGCGCTGCGCTACCTGTACCTTGCCGATGCAGTGCCGGGTGCGACAGCAGCAGCCCCCTCCGGCGACGGCTCCGCCTCCGCATCTTCCTCTGCGCCCGGCAAGCCCACCCTGCTCATCGTCACCAGCTTCTTCATCGACGAGACCGACAACCAGCTCGACGTGCTGGCCGAGGCCGCGCGGGCAGGCACGCTGGACGGGTACGACGTGGTGGTCAAGCCGCATCCCAACCTGCCCGTGGAAGGCCGCCTTGCCGCGCGCTTTCCTTCCGGCGGCGCGCCCCGCGTGGTGAACACCCCCGTGGCCCAGTTGCTTGTCCCCGGCGCCATCGTATGGGCGGCCAATTCCACCACCGTGGCGCTGGAAGCCGCCTATCAGCGGCTGCCCCTCATCGTGCAGACCGCCGCCAATGACTTCAACATGTGCCCGCTGCTGGGCGTACCCGGCACTGCCTTCGTGGCCACCGCCGACGACCTCGCCGCCGCCCTGGCCCACCCCGCACCGCCCGATCTGCCCCCCGGCTTTCTGGCCCTGGATCGCGGGTTGCCCAGATGGCGAAAACTGTTACGAATTTCTGCGCAATAAGAACAACGGGGGAAGGGACCCTTTAAAAAGGGTCTCCTTCCCCCGTACCCCCATCCCCCCAAATTTTTTACATGGGGTACGGGGCCGATGCCGCGTTTCGCATGCCTTCCCGCCATTACCGGCACCAAAACCCAATTGAAAAGTTTTGGAGGATAGGGGATGGGGTCCGGGGAAGGGGAAAGGGACCTTTTCCAAAAGGTCCCTTTCCCCTTCCCCGGTTACGCTTCCCCCTTCTCCCTCATCTCTCCCCTCCCCAAGGAGCCGACACATGCTGACCGCCATCACCCGCAAGCTGAAGGAACTGACCCGCATGCTGGGTACGCGGCCCTACTACGGGTTCGTGACCGGGCACGGCTACCTGACGGAGGCGCAGGTGACCGAGGTGCGGCGTGTGCTGGAATCACCCACGCAGGCGGCGGAGACGGTGGCGGAGTACGAACGGCGCTTTGCGGCAGTGGTGGGCGAAGGGCGCGGCCTGGCCACGGCGGGCGGGCGCATGGCCCTGTTCGCCACGTTGCGGACGCTGGGTGTGGGTGCGGGGCACGAGGTGATCCTGCCTGCGTTCACCTGCTCTGTGGTGGCCAGCGCGGTGCTGCGCACGGGCGCGACCCCGGTGTTCACCAACGTGGACCCGGCCACCTTCGGCACGGACCCGGACGCGGCGGCAAAGGCCATTACGCCAAAGACGCGGGCCATCATTGCGCAGCACAGCTTCGGCATTCCCTGCCGGGTGGGTGAACTGCGGGCGCTGGCCGACGGCTGCGGCGCGGCGCTGATCGAGGACTGCGCACTGACCGTGGGCTCCACGCGCGACGGCGTGGCCGTGGGCAACACCGGGGACGCGGCATTCTTTTCCACGGACCATTCCAAGCCCATGAATACCGTGGTGGGCGGCTTCTTCTACACCCGCGACGCAGGGCTGTACGATGCGGTGGCGGCCCAGCTGGCCAACGCGCCCACCCTGCCGGACGCCCAGCAGCGGCGGCTGTTCGGCCAGTTCCTGCTGGAACGGCGGCTGGCCCGGCCCGCCAGCTACGGCCTGTACCAACTGGCCATGCTGGGCAAGTCGGTGCTGCGGCGGCTGTCTGACCCCGGCATGACCTTTCTGGACGACGATTACGTGGTGGAACGCACGGGCGCATACGCCTACCCGGCCCGCCTGCCCGGGGTGCTGGCGAGCATCGGGCTGTTCGAGCTGGACCGCTGGCCCGCAGAGGCCGCCCGGCGCGAAGCCCTTCTGCAACGCTACCTCACCGCCGCCTACGGCACGCCGCTGGCCGCGCACCTGCCTGCCGCCTATGCCGACCCGGCGCTGCGCATCGTGGCCCACCGGCTGGCCTTCACCCACCCCCGTGCCGATGCGTTGAAATCGCTGATGGATGCACGGGTACACACTGCGTGGACGTGGTTCATGAACCCCATCGTGGGCGCGCGAGCGGGGCTGGCATCGCTGGGCTATGCCGCCGGGGCCTGCCCGGTGTCGGAACGGGTGGGCACGCAGGTGCTGAACTGGCCGTGCGTGGTGGAACAGGGCGCGGAAGGCCCGCTGCTGGAGTTTTTCGCACAGGTGGCCCGACAGGCATAGGAAAGGCATGCCCCCACCCCCCTGTTGACGCCGCCCACTGCATGTATCATTTCTGAGAATATGCCTCGCCAGAATTGATAGGTAGAAATGATGCATACGGATGTTCCAAACGGTGCTCCGGCGGATACGCAACCGGACGAACTCCAGAGGGCCACTGGCCCCCGGCGCAGCCTGCGCGGCGGGGCCGCCTTCGGACTGACCGGCATACTCTGCGCGCTGGGGCTGATATGCGTGCTGGCCACCGGTTCCCTTGTGGTGGGCAGGCTCGACGCCTTCGAGCACGACCTGTCCGTGGCCAATGCGCGCCGTGCGGTCAATGCCATCCTGCACGACGAGCAGCGCGTGGACGCCCTGCTCAAGGATTGGGCCTGGTGGGACGATTCCTACCAGTTCATGGCCGACGGCAACCCCGCCTACATCGACAGCAACATCACCCCGGAAGTCTTCCGCGACCAGCATCTGGACGCCATCATCTTCATCGCGCCGGACGGCTCGGTGCGGCACGCCGCCGCACCCGGCGACGTCAGCGACAGGCTGGGCATGCCAGAGCCGTCCCTGATCGCCTTTGCCCGGCAGCATGCCGTCACCCTGCCGCGTGGCGGCTCGCGTGAAGGCGCGCTGGGGCTGGTGCATCTGGACGGCGACATCTGGATGGCCGCGTGCCGTCCGGTGCTCGATTCGCAACAAAGCCGCGAAGCACGGGGCTGGCTGTGGATGTTCCGCCTTGTCGATGCGGAATACCAGGAAGAATTGTCGCATCGGACGGAACTGGTTCTGGCCATCACCCCGGCCACCCCGGACAGCCTGCCCCCCGTACTGGGCGAACTTGCCACTACAGCGGCCTCACCCCCCTCTACCCCCCTGGTGCATACGACCTCGCACATCATCTGGAGCGGGGCGACACTGCCCGATCTGGCCAGCGGCGTCCCCCTGGCTGTCACCGTCCAGGCCCCCCGCGCACTGGGCGAAGCCGCGCGCAACATCGTACACAGCGGTCTGCTGGTGGTGCTGACCCTCAGCATCCTTGCGCTGATTGCGGGCCTGCTGTTCCTCGACAACCGGGTACTGTCACGCCTTGCCACGCTCAGCGCACGGGTTGCCGCCAACGTGCCCGCCGCCAAGCTGGCAAACATGCCGCAGGGCGGCGACGAACTGGACCGGCTGGCGCTGGTCACCTCGTGGGCATTCCAGTCCATCCGCGAGAACGAGCAGTTCCTGTCCGAGATGCTCGACGCCCTCAAGGTAGGCGTGATGCTGGTGGACCGCGAAGCCCGCACCATCGTCAGCATCAACAGCCACGCCTGCGCCCTGCTGGGACGCGATGCCGCAGACGTGGTGGGCAGGCGGTGCCACCAGTTCGTATGCCCGGCGGAAGAAGGCGCGTGCCCTGTGTGCGATCTGGGGCTACCCATGGATCATGCCAAGCGTACGCTGCTGACGGCCACCGGCAATCTGGACATCCTGCAATCCGTGGTGCCCATCTCGCGCGAGGGCAAGGAATACCTGCTCGAAACCTTCATCGACATCAGCGACCTGGAACACACCCGGCGCATGCTGGAAGAATCGGAAGAGCAGTATCGGGCCATGTTCCTGAACACCGGCACGCCCGCCATCCTCATCAACGACGACACCACCATCGCACTGGCCAACCCGGAATTCCTGCGGCTGGCGCGCATGGTCCAGGCCGACATGGACCGCCGCCCGTCGTGGACCTGTTTCTTTCACGAGCACGACGTGCCCCGCATGCTGGGGTACCATGCCGACCGGCGCAACGGCGTTGTCGCCCCGCGCGAGTACGAAGCCCGGCTGATTGACGCCTCCGGGGGGCTGCACCACGTGGCCATGACCGTGACCATGATTCCCCATACCCGCCAGTCGGTGGCCTTCATCCGTGACATCACGGACATGAAGCAGGCTGAAGCGCGGCTGCAGGAACTGGCCTTCACCGATTCGCTCACCGGCCTCGCCAACCGACTGCGCGGGCTGGAAACCCTGGACGGCATGCTGGCCGAGGCCCGCAGCAACGGCCAGCCGCTGGGCGTGCTGCTGCTGGATCTGGACGACTTCAAACTGGTCAACGACTCCATGGGCCACGCCACGGGCGACGTGGTGCTGATGGAGGTAGGCAGGCGCTTGTCCGCAGTGCTGGGGCCGGACGAAACCGTGGCACGCCTTGGCGGCGACGAGTTCATCATCGTCACGGCGGCGCAGGGCGGGGCCGAGCCCCATGCAGAACTGGCGAAACGGCTCATTGCCGAATTTGCCATGCCCTTCCGAGTGGCGCACTCCGAAGTGTACCTTGGCGTCAGCATCGGCATTGCCGGCTTTCCTGCCGACGGGGACACCGGCGGCCATCTGGTGCGCTGCGCAGACCTGGCCATGTACCGGGCCAAGGCGTCGGGCAAGAACACCTACCGCTTCTACACCCCGGAACTGACCCGCGCAGCCCAGCACCGCCTGGAGGTGGAAGCAGAGCTGCGCCCCGCCATCGCGCTGGGGCACATCGTGCCCTACTATCAGCCAGTGGTGGATCTGGGCAGCGGGCGCATCGTGGGGGCCGAGGCACTGGCCCGCTGGAGCAAGCCGGACGGCACCCTGGTGTCGCCCGCCGATTTCATCCCCGTGGCAGAGCAGACGGGTCTTGTCACCAGCATCGACATGGCGGTGCTGTCGCAGGCCTGCCCGCAGACGCAAGCCTGGGCGGAAGCGGGTCTGGGCCGGTTGCGCGTGTCGTGCAACATTTCTGCGCGCCACCTGCAACGCGGCAACCTGCCCGGAGACATCCGCGCCATTCTGGACGCCAGCAGCCTGCCCGCAGCGCAACTGGCCGTGGAAATTACCGAAACCGTGTACATGGAAAACATCGACAAGGCCCGGACCATGCTCGACGCGGTGATGGACCTTGGGGTGCGCATCCTGCTGGATGACTTCGGCACCGGCTATTCGTCGTTGTCCTACCTGCAAGCACTGTCGTTCGACGTCATCAAGATCGACCGCCTGTTCGTGAAGGACCTGCCCGACGCCTCGTCACTGGCGCTGCTGCGGGCCATGCTGGGCATTGCCGCAGGGCTTGGCGTCACCTCGCTGGCCGAGGGAGTGGAAACCATGGAACAGTACGTGCTGCTGAAATCGTTGGGCTGCGGAAAAGGACAAGGCTACCTGTTTTCGCCGCCGGTGCCTGCCGCGCGGTTCGAGGACCTGCTGCGCGAACAGAAAGCGGGCAAGCGGTTTCCCTAGCACGGCCCGCATGCGCCAACCGGGCAGGAGAACAGCACCCGCGAAAATCACGTGCCGCACCTATGGACAAGCGTCACGCGCAAGCGTATCTAGCACGCCACGTAGAAGGGCCGGAAATTCCGCCGGAAACGCACGCGCCAGCAAGCCGTGGCGCACCCCGGAATGTCGGCCACCCACCCGCGCGCGGAACGGAGGTTCCGCACGTCATCATGACGCCACCGCACCCATTCCATCCCATACATCCGACCGGCAACGCAGCCGCATTCCACGGTTTTCCTGGTCCCCGCAACGCGGACCGCGTGTGCCGTGTGGTTCTGCGCACCCCGGCCCCGGCGGCAGCGTCCACGCCCGCTCGGTCCTGCCGGTCGGAGAACCGTTCCGCAACGCGCCGCGTTCTGCTATACCCATCCGGAAGACGACAGCACATTACCCCATCACGAGGTATCGCATGAAGGTCATCATCATGTGCGGGGGCAAGGGCACCCGCCTGCGCGAAGAAACCGAATTCAAGCCGAAGCCCATGGTCGAGATCGGCGGCCGTCCGGTGCTGTGGCACATCATGAGCATCTACGCCCGCCACGGCCACAAGGATTTCATCCTGCCGCTGGGCTACAAGGGCGAGGTGATCAAGCAGTATTTCCACGACTACCGCATCCGCAACACCGACTTCACCGTGGACCTCGCCACCGGCGCCATGACCACCCACGAGTGCAACAGTTGCACCGACTGGAAGGTGACCCTGTGCGACACCGGGCAGGAAACCCTGAAGGGTGCGCGCATCAAGCGGGTGGCCCAGCACATCGACACCGACCGCTTCATGGTCACCTACGGTGACGGCGTGTCGGACATCGACATCGACAAGCTGGTGGAGTTCCACAAAAAGTCGGGCAAGATCGGCACCTTCACCGGCGTGCGCATGCCCTCGCGCTTTGGCGCGGTGCAGACAGACGCTGACGGCAACATCCTGTCCTGGCAGGAAAAGCCTGTGCTGAATGAATACATCAATTGCGGCTTCTTCGTGTTCAAGCGCGAATTCCTCGACTACCTGGACGAGGACGAATCGTGCGACCTCGAAAAGCAGCCGCTGGAACGCCTTGCCGCCGACGGCCAGCTTTCCATGTACCCCCACGAAGGCTTCTGGGAATGCATGGACACCCTGCGCGACTGGCAGAAGCTGAACGCGATGTGGGACAAGGGCAGTGCGCCGTGGGCCAAGGGATTTAAGATTTAAACTTCGCTGGAAAAGCGAACCGGGGAGGGGACCCTTTAAAAAGGGTCTCCCTCCCCGTACCCCTCCCCCCTAAATTTTTCATTGCGGGGGTGCTGGACGGCAGCCGTTAGGTGAGCGCACCGCGCGAACCTTACGTATGGCGATCGCAGAGCGGGCACAGCCCCCTGCCCGCCGGAAACGCATAAAAAGCCTCCCACCGCCTTCCCCGTCGAGAATACGGAGAGACATACAATGTTTGCAGATGCCTATCGCGGCCGCAAGGTGCTGGTCACCGGCCATACCGGTTTCAAGGGGTCGTGGCTGACCGCGTGGTTGTTGCAGCTTGGCGCGGAAGTGGCCGGGCTGTCGGTGGACGTGCCCACCAGCCCCGCCAATTTCGACGAGATGGGCCTTGGCGCCCGCATCACGGACATCCGCGCCGACATCCGTGACCGCGCGGCGGTGTGCAAGGCCGTTGCCGACTTCGCGCCCGAGGTGGTCTTTCACCTGGCGGCGCAGGCCCTGGTGCGCAAGTCGTACGACGACCCGGCGGCCACCATCGAAGCCAACGCCATGGGCACCCTGAACATTCTGGAGGCGGTGCGCTGCGCGCCTTCGGTGCAGGCCGTGGTGTGCATCACCTCGGACAAGTGCTACCGCAACGACGAATGGGTGTGGGGCTACCGCGAAACCGACCACCTGGGCGGCGAGGACCCGTACTCCGCGTCCAAGGGCTGCGCCGAGATCATCGCGCACTCGTACTTTCGCTCGTTCTTCAGGAACGGCGTGCGCTGCGCCACCACCCGCGCGGGCAACGTCATCGGCGGGGGCGACTGGGCGGCGGACCGCATCGTGCCCGACTGCGCGCGGGCGTGGGCTGCGGGCAAGGCCGTGCAGATCCGCAGCCCGTGGGCCACGCGCCCCTGGCAGCACGTGCTGGAACCCCTTTCCGGCTACCTGTGGCTGGGCGCAAAGCTGCTGCTGAACGAGCAGGGGCCGTTCCCCCTGTCGGGCGAGGCCTACAACTTCGGCCCGGCGGCGGACGTGAACAACAACGTAGCCGAGGTGGTGGACGCCCTGGCCCCATACTGGCCCGGATTCGCCAGCGAAATGGACCGCGCCGGGCAGGCGGGCATGAAGGAATGCACCCTGCTCAAGCTGTGCTGCGACAAATCGCTGGCGTACCTTGGCTGGCAGGCCACGCTGAACTTTGCCGAAACCATCCGCTTCACGGCGGAATGGTACCGCGCGTTCTACGCGCCGCAGGGCCAGGGTGGAGAAGTCCGTGCGGACATGTACGCCTTCACCATGAACCAGATCGCGGAATACTCCGACAAGGCCGCCGCCAAGGGCCTTGCCTGGGCGAAATAGCGCCTGCCGCGCAAAGGATGCTGCCGTGAACGCCACGACCATCGACGGTGTGGTGACGCTGGACCTGCGCGTCATCCCCACGGAAGGCGGCCCGGTGCTGCAAATGCTGCGGCCCGATTCGCCCCTGTTCATGAGCTTTGGCGAACTGTACTTCTCTGAAGTGGAGCCCGGCGCGGTGAAGGCGTGGAAGCGCCACACCCGCCAGACGCAGCACTTTGCGGTGCCCGTGGGGCGGATGAAGGTGGTCATCCACGACAACCGCCCCGGTTCGCCCACCTGCGGCGTGACGGAAGAATTCCTGCTGGGCAGGCCCGACAACTACCGGCTGCTGCGCATTCCGCCGCTGGTGTGGTACGGGTTCACGGCGGTAAGCGAAACGCCCGCGCTGATCTGCAACTGCGCGGATTTGCCGCACGACCCCACGGAAAGCGAACGCGCGCCGAAAGACGCGCCGGAGATTCCGTACCGCTGGTAGGCAACGGGCAGCGGGGGATGGCTGCCGCAGGCCGCCTCCCACACCGGCAACACATACACGCACATCCCGGCCCCGTGTCGGCCCGCACGGCTGCCACGGGGCCTACCCCGAATTTCCCGTCCACAACTTCCGTCGCGGCGCTCCCGCGTCCGCGCCAACACCAGAGCGACACGCCATGACCACCCCCTCCTTGCGTCTTTCCCGGTCCATCGTGGGCCAGGCCGAAGCCGACGCCGTAAGCCGCGTCATCCTTGAGGACGGCTACCTCGGCATGGGCAACGAAGTGAAGCGCTTTGAAGAAGACATCGCCGCCTACCTTGGCGTGCCCGCGCAGAACGTGGTCACCGCCAACACCGGCACCGCCGCCCTGCACCTGGCCGTGCAGGCCGCCGTGCAGCCGGGGGCGGAAGTGCTGGTGCAGTCGCTGACCTTCGTGGCCTCGTTCCAGGCCATCAGCGGGGCCGGGGCCGTACCCGTGGCCTGCGAGGCCCTGCCGGAAACCTGCACCATCGACCTTGCCGACGCCGAGCGCCGCCTGACCGAGCGCACCGCCGCCATCATGCCGGTGCATTACGCCAGCAACCCCGCCGGGCTGGATGCCGTGTACGCCTTTGCCCAAAAGCACGGCCTGCGCGTCATCGAGGACGCGGCCCACGCCTTCGGCTGCCTGCACGACGGCCGCATGATCGGCACCTTTGGCGACATCGCCTGTTTCAGCTTTGACGGCATCAAGAACATCACCAGCGGCGAGGGCGGGTGCATCGTCACCGCCGACCAGACCGTGGCCCAGTTGTGCCGCGATGCGCGCCTGCTGTCCGTGGCCAACGACACGGAAAAGCGCTTCTCCGGCCAGCGCAGTTGGGATTTCGACGTTACCCGGCAGGGCTGGCGCTACCACATGAGCAACATCATGGCCGCCATCGGCCGCGTGCAGCTTGCCCGCCTGCCCGGCGAATTCGCCCCGGCGCGCATGCGCCTGACCGCGCGCTACCGCCAGCGGCTTGCCGGTGCGCCGCACCTGGCCCTGTTGACCACGGACCCCCGTGACGTGGTGGTGCCGCACATCTTTCCGGTGCGCATTCTGGACGACAAGAAGCACCACGTGGTGGACGCATTGCAGGCCAAGGGCATTCCCACCGGCATGCACTACAAGCCCAACCACCTGCTGACCTACTACGGCGGCGGCACGCAGTCCCTGCCCGTCACCGAAATGCTGGGCAGCCAGCTGACCACCCTGCCCCTGCACCCCGGCATGAGCGACGCCGACGTGGATATGGTGTGCGATGCCTTGCTGGAGGCGTTAAGCTAGGTTTCGATTTTCTGGTGCCCACGCGGACCCTGCATACGGATTGCCACGGCAAAGAAACTGTTCACCACCACATCCCCCCAATAAAAAGTTTTGGGGGATGGGGGTCCGAGGGAAGGACCTTTGCCTCAGCCGTTATGCGAGTCTTCGAGCATTACGGATGAGGACCGCAACGCGCCAAAAGGTCCCTTCCCCCGGTTCCTTCCCCGAGAAGCAAACTGCCATGACCGACACCGCCGCCCACTCCGCCCCTGCCGTCAGCGTGATCATGAACTGCCTGAACTGCGGCGAGCACCTGCGCGCCGCCATCGACAGCGTGTTCGCCCAGACCTTTGACGACTGGGAAATCGTGTTCTGGGACAACGGCTCCACCGATTGCAGCGCGGACATTGCCCAAAGCTGCGGCGACAAGGTGCGCTACTTCCGCGCCGAGAGCACCGTGCCGCTGGGCGCTGCGCGCAACCTGGCCATTGCCCGCGCGCGGGGCGAGTTCATCGCCTTTCTCGACTGCGACGACCTGTGGCACCCGCAAAAGCTGGCCCGGCAGGTGGCGCTGTTCCGCGCCAACCCCGCCGTGGGCTTGGTGAGCTGCGACACGGTGATGTTCAGCGGCGACAAGGAGCTGAGCCGTCAGTTTCAGGCGGCCCCGCCCGCGCGCGGCAAGGTGTTCCGCGAACTGATGACCACCCAGTGGATTTCCATGTCCTCCGCCATCATCCGCCGCAGTGCGCTGGATGCGCCGGGCATGGGCGGGCACTGGTTCGACGAATCACTGAACGTGTGCGAAGAGGCGGACGTGTTCTACCGCATTGCCTGGGACTGGGAACTGGACCACGTGGACGCGCCGCTGGCCCGCTGGCGGGTGCATGGCGGCAGCACCACCTTCCGCAAGTTCGCCCAGTTCGCGGACGAGACGGAAGCCATCCTGGCCAAGCACATCCGCATGTACCGTGACTACGAGCGCGACTATGCCGACCTTGTGGCGCTGCTGCGCCGCCGCGCCGCCTTCCAGCGCGGGGTGGCCCTGTGGCGCGAGGGCAAGGGGAGCGAGGCGCGGGCGGCCATTGCGCCGTATGCCGCGTCGTCGCTGAAGTTCCGGTTGTTCCGGCTGGCCACGTTCCTGCCCGGCGGGATGTTTGATGCGGTGGCAGGGGTGTATTTTGCGCTGCCATCGTTCTTGCGGCGGTAGCCCTTGTACCTGCCGTAAGGGCGAAGATGGTGGCGCGCTTTGATGGGTGCGGCTTCTACGAACACACGCCAGCCCTTATTCCCACCCTCGATTTCGATATGCCTCCGACGGGCAGGGGGGCCTCGCTAAAGGCCCCCCTGCCCGTCGGAGGCATATCGAAATCGAACGCGTCCAACAGGGCTGTCGTGCATCCGTAGAAACCGCACCCGACAACGCTCAACCCTCTCCCCTTCCCCGTTCCCACCCCGCCTCGCGCCTACGCACCTCACCCCGCTTGACCTGCACACGCGCAACCATGCTATGGTACATCCATTCTTGGTCTTCCTCTTCCAGCACACACCTTCTCCATCCGGAGTCCCCATGTACACCATCGGCACCTTCCGCACCGACGTCACCATGGTCGAATGCTTCGGCCATGCCGTGCTGTGGTTTCTTATCACCCTGTGTACGCTGGGCATCGGCGTGTTCTTCTATCCGTATGCCCTGGCCAAGTTCATCATCAGCCGCACCTACGTGGAACGCGACAACGCGCCGCACCAGCGGCTGGTGTGCGACCTGGATCTGGCCGCTCAGGTGGGCCACGCGCTGATCTGGCTGCTGCTGTCCATCGTCACCTTCGGGCTGGCCTATTTCCTGTACCTGTATGGCGTGGGTCGCTACGTGGCCGCGCACACCCGCGTGGAGCCCGCGTAGCCGCGTCCGGTGCGCAGGCTGCCGCGTCCGGGCAATACACACTGCCTGCGTCATACAGCACTGGCCAGCCGCCACCATTCCCGCGCCGGTCTCCGCCAGCCGCCGCCCTATCCGTGCAGCCTGCATGCCCCACGCTTGCCAGCCGCACGGCCCCGGCGTATGTGGTGCGCTCGGAACCGCTGCGTCTGCCAGGCTATGGCCGCGTCTGCCGCACCGCTCCGCCCCGCGCACCCTCAACCGCCGTCCGCCCCGCGACCGAGACCGCCATGCGTCGCCCCACCCTTGCCGATATTTCGCCCGCCCACATCCGCCACGGCGTCAAGACCGGCATCGCCGCCGTGCTGTCCCTGCTGCTGGCCGACGTGCTGCACATCCAGTACGGCTACTGGGCTGTCATTTCCGCCGTCATCGCCATGCAGATGAACGTGGCCGAGGCCATCGAGATGTGCCTGTACCGCTTCATCGGCACGGTCATGGGAGCCGTGATGGGCGTCATCGCCATCATGGTCTTTCCGGACACACCCGTGGGGAACGGCGTTTCGGTGTTCGTCACCACCGGGCTGTGCGCCTTTCTCACCCGGTGGGACCCGCGCTACCGCATGGCGGCCATCACCGTCAGCATTGTCATCCTGGCCAGTGCGGGCCATGCCGAACGCATCGACGTGGGCCTGTTCCGGGTGCTGGAAATCGCCGTAGGCGTTGGCTGCGCCTTTGTGGTCACGGTCACCCTGTGGCCCGTGCGCGCGGCAGTGGGCCTGCGCCGCGACCTGGCCGCGCAGGCGGGAAGCTGCGCAACCCACCTGACCACCCTTGTCGACAACTTCCTGGCCCGCCAGACCCACGTGCCCGCCGACCTGCTGGACCCGCTGGCGCGCGCCATCCCGCGCAACCGCGAACGCCTTTCCAAGGTGCGCCGCCACGAATCGCTGATCTACTTCTACGACAACCAGCCGCTGGACACCCTGTCCACGGCGGTGGAGCGCACCACCGACCACCTGCGGGCCATGCTGCGCAGCCTGAACGCCTGCGTGCCCGACGGGCACGACATCCTCATGGCCGCAGAAATGCACGATCTGGCGGAAGCCGTGGCCCGCACCCTGCACCACATGGCTGCCATGACTACCGGCGTCACGGGCACGCAACGCGCCAGCGCCCCGACGCGATGGCTGGCCGCTCTGGGCTGGCGGACCGAACGCGGCCAAGAGGCCACACCGGATACATCCACTTCGCCTGCCGCCCTGCTGGATGCGGCCCTGGCCCGTGCAGACGGACGCCTGCTGGCCCTGCGCGAGGCGGGGGCCACCAGGCGTTTCGACCTGGCCATGCTGACCCAGTTCTACGCCTTCTACTACGCCCTGCGCCAACTGGCCGAAGACGTGAAGGGCCTGGCCACGCGCATGGCCGGGAACGATGGAGAGTCGCCCGTCCCGGACAACGGACACTCCACGCCCTAGCCCGTCCACACATCCTTTCGCCGCGCCCGCCGGAGGCCCCATGCCCGCGCCCACGACCGATCCGACCACACTGTCCACACTGTTCGAGGTCATCGGCTACGCGGCGGGCCTGCTGACCTCGCTGGCCTACCTGCCCCAGGTGGTGCGCATTGCCCGCACCCGCTCCGCCGACGACATCTCGTTGCCCACCTTCCGGCTGCTGGCCGTGGGTGTTTCGCTGTGGCTGGTCTACGGCATCGGCATCGGGTCATGGCCGGTCATGGCCGCCAACGCGGTGGGGCTGGCGCTGATCCTGGCCGTGATCTGGCTGAAGCTGCGCTATTCCCGCCGGGATTGACCCCGCACTGTCCGACTTGCGCAGCAAGAGCGTGATCTGCCCGACCGCCCGACACGTTCTCTGCTTCTCGTTTTCCGCCTGCCCCCGGCCGCTCGCCTTTGGCACTCATCCCGTCCGCACAGTAGACGTTACGCCGTTTCCGGGTATACTTCGCAATATTGAAGCCTTCCGGCCGACTTCCCTCACCCCATCCGGAGACCGGACATGTACGACGCCTTCACCGAACTTTCCCCCGTCATGCAGGCCTTTCTCGCCGGGTTGTTCACCTGGGGAGTCACCGCGCTGGGCGCGGCACTGGTGTTCCTGACCAAAAGCTTTTCGCGCAAGGCGCTGGACGTCATGCTGGGCTTTGCCGCCGGGGTGATGATTGCCGCCAGTTTCTGGTCGCTGCTGGCCCCGGCGCTGGAAATGTCCGAGCACCTTGGCCGTTGGTCGTTCGTGCCAGCCGCCGTGGGCTTTGTGCTGGGCGCGCTGTTTTTGCGGCTGGTGGACATGCTGTTGCCCCACCTGCACCTGCACAATCCCATCGAACACGCCGAAGGTCTGCCCAGCACATGGCAGCGCTCCACCCTGCTGGTGACAGCCATCACCCTGCACAACATTCCGGAGGGGCTGGCCGTGGGCGTGGCCTTTGGCGCCGTGGCGGCGGACCTGCCGTCGGCATCGCTGGCCGGGGCCATGGCCCTGGCGCTGGGCATCGGCATCCAGAACTTTCCCGAGGGCACGGCGGTATCCGTACCGCTGCGGCGCGAAGGCTTTTCGCGCATGAAGGCGTTCATGTTCGGGCAGGCCTCGGGCATGGTGGAACCCGTCGCCGCCGTCATCGGCGCAGCGGCGGTGCTCTGGGCGCAACCCCTGCTGCCGTATGCGCTGGCCTTTGCCGCCGGGGCCATGATCTTCGTGGTGGTGGAAGAGGTGATCCCCGAATCGCAAGGCTCCGGTTACGGCGACCTTGCCACCATGGGGGTCATTGCCGGATTCACCCTGATGATGGCCCTGGACGTGGCGCTGGGCTGACGGCAACAGGACGACAACGCCAGCCCCCCCCCCGCCAGCCCCCCTGGCGGCAACCCGCCCCGCTACCGTCTGATTTCCCTGTAGTTCCGCCCCCGTATGCCTGCCTCGGAAAATACCTTGACGCTCAAACTATCTTGGACATAAAGAAGTTTGACCATCAAACATTCTGGAGGCACCCCCGTGATCGGACGCTTCGCCTGCCCCGGCTCCTACCGTGAACTGATTTCTTCCCGCGAAACCTTGCTCTGCCTGCTGGGCGGCGTTCTGGCCGCCATTTCGTGGATCGCGTCGCTTTCCGGCGCGCCTGTCTGGCTGGCTGCCGCCCTGGCCCTGACCGGGGCCGCCATCAACGGCCTGCCCATCGTCAAGGGCGCGGTAGAAGGTCTGATGGAAAGGCAGGTCAACGTGGATGAGCTGGTGTCCATCGCCCTTGTCGCCTCCGTGGCGCAGGGCGAATACCTGTCCGCCGCCATCGTGGCCTGCATCATGAAGGCAGGCTCGCTGGTGGAAGGCTTCCTCAGCGATGCGGCCCGCCGGTCCATCAAGGCCCTGGCCGCCGTCACACCGGATACCGCCACCATCATCGAGCCGGATGGCCGCGAGCACACCGTACACGCCGCAGAGGTGCGCGTGGGCCAGCAGTTGCGGGTGCGCCCCGGCGAGCGCATTCCCGTGGACGCGGTAATCCTGTCCGGCATCACCGCCGTGGATGAATCGTCCATCACCGGCGAACCGCTGCCCCGGTCCTGCTCCACGGGCGACAAGGTGCTGGCGGGCACCATGAACTACAACGGCGTCATCGTGGTCGAGGCGCAGCGCGTGGGCGAAGACACCACCATCGGCAAGGTGGTGCGCCTGGTGGAAGAGGCAGAAGCCCACAACCCCAAGGCCGCCCGGCTGGTGGACAAGTACGCCCAGTGGTTCACCCCGGTGGTGCTGGCGTGCGCCGCCGTGGCCTGGGCCGCTTCCGGCCAGTCGTCGCGCGCCGTGGCCGTGCTCATCGCCGGGTGCCCCTGCGCCCTGCTGATGGCCGCGCCCACCGCCGCCGTGGCCGCAGTGGGTCGCGCCGCCCGCGCGGGCATCATCGTGCGCGGCGGGCAGGCCCTGGAAAAGGTGGCTGCGGCCACTCTGGTACTGTTCGACAAGACCGGCACCCTCACCTACGGGCGGCCCGAACTGGACGAAGTGCTGCCCGTGCCCGGCATGACCGCAGAACGTCTGCTGTCCCTGGCCGCCGGGGCGGAAGGCGGCGGCACCCACCCCATCGCGCGGGCCATCGTGGCCGGAGCCGCAGCACGGTCCATCACCCCCGCCCCTGCCGAGGGTGCATTCACCGAGGTGGGCGTGGGCGTGCGGGCCACCGTGGACGGCCATGCCGTGGAAGTCTGCGGCGTGACCGCCGAAGTGGAAGCGGAACTTGCCGAACGCGCGCCAGCCCTGATGCAACCGCTGGCCGACCTGCGCGCACGCGGGGCCACCGCCCTGCTGGTGCGCGTGGATGCGGCCCCTGCCGGGCTGCTGGCCGTCACCGACACCCTGCGGCCCGGTGCGCGCGCCTCGGTCAGCGGGCTGCGCGCCGCCGGTCTTGCCCATGCGGGCATGCTGTCTGGCGACCACGAGACCGCCGCCGCGCGCATTGCGGCAGAAGCGGGCATAGACTACTGGCGCGCCGGGCTGAAGCCAGCGGACAAGCTGTCCGCCATCCGCACCCAGCAGCAGTCCGGGGCCACGGTGATCTTCGTGGGCGACGGCATCAACGACGCCCCCGCCCTGGCCGGGGCGGACGTGGGCGTGGCCATGGGCGGCGCGGGCACCGACGTGGCGCTGGAAACCGCCGACGTGGCCCTTACCCACGACGACATAGGCCGCCTGCCCTTTCTGGTGCGGCTTTCGCGCCGGGCCATCTCGCTCATCAAGATCAACATCGGCCTTGGCGTGCTGTTCAACGGGCTGTCCATCCTGGGCAGCGGCTACGGCCTGCTGTCGCCGGTGATGGCCTCCGTATTCCACAACGTGGGATCGGTGATCGTGGTCATCTCGTCCGCCAGCCTGGCCTTCTTCGATGACGGCGAACCGGGCCAGCCCGCCTGCCCCGCACCCGCCGCCCTCGCCGCCGGTGGCAGGGCCGCGTAACCGCCATACGACAAGACGCGGAATCACTGCCTGCGTTTCGCGGCAATCCACGGGCCGAAAGGGATGCGCCTTCCGGCCCGTTTTTCGTCCATCAGACGCTGACGCGGCTCCTGACACAACGGTTGGAGCAACCCTGCACCAGCCGCTCACGCAGACCGGAACCCTTGATTTCCCGCCCGGATTCTGCAATTTCTATCCGGTTCGCGCGCACGCCGCGCGGACGCACCACGGGCCGTGCGCGCACCAGCGCACCAGCCGCAACAGACCGGAGGAACCACATGAAGCGTCTTATCCAGATCGCCCTCGGCCTTGCCCTGGTGGCCGCGCTGTGCGCCCCCGCCATGGCCAAGAAGCTTGTCGTCGCGCACGACACCAACTTCAAGCCCTTCGAGTTCAAGGGCGAAGACGGCAAGTACACCGGCTTCGACATTGAACTGTGGCAGGCCGTGGCCAAGACCGTGGGCGTGGAGTACGAATTGCAGCCCATGGACTTCAACGGCATCATCCCCGGCCTGCAGACCGGCAACATCGACGTGGGCATTGCGGGCATCACCATCAAGGCCGAGCGCCAGCAGGTCATCGACTTTTCCGACCCCTACTACGATTCCGGCCTGATGATCCTGGTGCGCGAAGGCGACACCGCCATCAAGTCGGTGGAAGACCTGAAGGGCAAGATCGTGGCCACCAAGACCGCCACCTCGTCCGTCGACTTCGTGAAGGCCAGCGCCAATGCCAAGGAAGTGAAGCTGTTCCCCAACAACGACGGCATGTTCTTTGAGCTGATGAGCGGCGGCGCCGACGCCGTGGTGTTCGACATGCCCGTGGTGAAGGAATTCGCCATGACCGCCGGCAAGGGCAAGGTGAAGACCGTTGGCCCGCTGTACCAGGGCCAGTCGTACGGCATCGGCTTCCCCAAGGGCAGCCCGCTGGTGGCAAAGGTGAACGAGGCCCTGAAGAAGGCCAAGACCGACGGCACCTACGAGAAGCTGTACATCAAGTGGTTCGGCTACGCCCCCGGCAAGTAGCCCCGCCCCATTGCTGATGACGGTCACGGCGGGCGCTGCGCCGCCGTGACCGCCTGAACGCCTGAACTTCTGAATGGGCACGACGGGGATGGCCGCAGGGCCATCCCCTTGCCCGTTCCCGCACCCGCGCGAATCACCCAAAGGCATTCCATGGCACTGGACTTCAAAGCAAGCGTCATGTGGGAAAGCGTACCCCTGCTGCTCGGCGGGGTACACCTGACCATCATCATCACCCTGGGCGGGCTGGCCATCGGCTTTCTGCTGGGGGCCGTCACCGGGCTGGCCAAGACCGCGCGCGGCAAGCTGCCCCGCGCCCTGGCCGACATCTATGTGGAGGCCATACGCGGCACTCCGCTCATAGTGCAGGTGATGTTCCTGTATTTCGGCCTGCCGCTGGCCACGGGCATGCGCATTCCGCCGGTGACGGCGGGCATCATCGCCATTGCCGTCAATTCCGGGGCGTACATCGCCGAAATCGTGCGCGGGGCCATCGAGTCCATCGACGTGGGCCAGACCGAAGCGGGGCGCTCCATCGGGCTTACCCGCATGCAGACCATGCTGTACGTGGTGTGGCCGCAGGCCTTTCGCCGCATGATTCCGCCGCTGGGCAACCAGTTCATCATCTCGCTGAAGGACACCTCGCTGCTGGTGGTCATCGGGGTGGGCGAACTGACCCGGCAGGGACAAGAGATCATCGCCGTTAACTTCCGCGCCTTCGAGGTGTGGTTGACCGTGGCCGTGATGTACCTGGTAATGACGCTGAGCATCGCCCGCGCGCTGCGGGTATATGAACGCAGGCTTAACGCCCGCTCCGGCAGATAGGGGGATTGCCACCATGAAGACCTGTGAATCCCCCATGATCGAAGTCCGCAACCTGCACAAGCGGTTCGGCCAGAACGAGGTGCTGCGCGGCATCGACCTTACCGTCTGTCCCGGCGAGGTGGTGGTGATCATCGGGCCGTCCGGCTCGGGCAAATCCACGGCGCTGCGCTGCATCAACCGGCTGGAGGAAATAACCTCCGGCAAGGTTATCGTGGACGGGCACGACCTGTACGACCCCGCCACCGACATCAACTACGTGCGCACCGAAGCGGGCATGGTGTTCCAGCAGTTCAACCTGTTTCCGCACATGAGTGTGCTGGACAACGTGACCCTTGGCCCCATCCGCGTGCGCCGCACCCCCCGCGCCGAGGCCGACCGGCTGGGCCTGGCCCTGCTGGAAAAGGTGGGCCTGGCCGACAAGGCCACCGCCTACCCGGACCAGCTCTCCGGCGGGCAGAAGCAGCGGGTGGCCATTGCCCGGTCGCTGGCCATGCAGCCCAAGGTGCTGCTGTTCGACGAACCCACCAGCGCCCTGGACCCCGAACTGGTGGGCGAAGTGCTGGAGGTCATGCGCGCCCTTGCGCTGGAAGGCATGACCATGGTCATCGTCACCCACGAAATGGGCTTTGCGCGCGAGGTGGCCGACCGGGTCATCTTCATCGACCAGGGTCGGATACAGGAACAAGGTCCGCCGGACGAATTCTTTGGCGCGCCGACAAACCCGCGCCTGCGCGAGTTTCTGGGCCGCGTGCATCACGCGTAGGTGGGACGGATGCCGGGGGCGTAAAACCCCTCCGGCGACAGGATGCGCGGCCTGTGCCGCACAACGCGCCGCGCTCGATGTTTCGAAGGGGCGAACTGGAGTCGATCCGTTTCCCCCCTTGCGCATGAAATCGCTCCCCTCCACGCGGCACCCCGTGCAGTTCCGCGCCTTGCCAGCCGCGCCGTGCGTGCGGTACATCCCCGCCCATGCCCGCCCGCGACACATCCCCCCCCGCCACATGCGCCAGCCCTGCCACATGCGCCAGCCCTGCCGCTGACCAGCCGAAGGCACTGCCGGACACTCTGCCGGACATCAAGCCGGACGCCCAGCCAACCCCCAAGCAGCACCGGTCCCCGTCCGACGCCGCCCCCCCCATCCCCTCGAATCGCCGCCCGCGCGCCGCCGCAACCGCAGACACCGGCCAACCCCGCGAACTGCCCACCGCCGCCTTTGCGGACGCCTTTGCCACGGCCCTGCTGGACTGGTTTGCCATGCACAAGCGCCCGCTGCCGTGGCGGTTTGCCTACGAGCCGTATTCGGTGTGGATTTCCGAGGTAATGCTGCAACAGACACAGATGGACAGGGGGGTGGACTACTTTCTGCGCTGGATGACGCAATTCCCCGACGCGGCCAGCGTGGCCGCCGCCAGCGAGGACGAGTTGCTGAAGGCGTGGGAGGGGCTGGGCTATTATTCGCGCGTGCGCAACCTGCACAAGGCGGCGAAAGCACTGGTGGAACGGCACGGCGGCGAACTGCCCGACGACCCGGAAGCCATCCGCGCCCTGCCGGGCATCGGCCCCTACACGGCGGGAGCCATCGCGGGCATCGCCTTCAACCGCGACGTGACCTGCATCGACGCCAACGTGGAGCGGGTGCTGTCGCGGGTGTTCGACATCGACACCCCCGTCCGCGCCCAGCCCGCCGCCGCGCGCATCCAGGCGCTGGCCGCCGCGCTGCTGCCCACGGGGCGTGCCCGCGACTTCAACCAGGCACTCATGGAACTGGGCGCGCTGGTCTGCCGCAAGAAACCGCAATGCGCTTCATGCCCGCTGTCCGGCCTGTGCGAGAGCCTGCGCCTGGGCATTCCGGCCGAGCGGCCCGTGCCGGGGCGCAAGCAGCCCATCACCCCGCTGGACGTGGCCACCGGCGTGCTGGTGCATGGCAACCGCATCTTCATCCAGAAGCGGCCCGATGAGGGCGTGTGGGCTGGGTTTTGGGAATTTCCCGGCGGCTGTGTGGAAAAGGACGAAGTTCCGGACGCGACCATCGTGCGTGAATACGCCGAGGAAACCGCCTTCCGCATTGCGGTACGCGACAAGCTGGCGGTAATCCGCCACGGGTACACCACCTACCGGGTTACCCTGCACTGCTACCTGTGTACGCTGGAAGGAGAAATGGCCGGGGAACCTCCCGCGCCGCCGGTTCTGGATGCGGCCACCGAGTACCGCTGGGTGGAATTCGCGGACTTGCCGCGCTTCACCTTTCCCGCCGGGCACCGCAAACTTATCGACCAGCTGACCACGGACCTGCGCTTCGCGCCGTACCGCTAGCGCACGCGCCGGGCCACCGGAGCGATTCCCCCCCTGCCTGCCTACGGACGCCGGAACACCACGAAGTGCTCCGTCTCGTCCACCGCGCGCCATTCCCGCCGCACCCGCGCGGGCACGGAATAGCGGGTGCGCGCGTACCCGTCCGGGGCCACGGTGTCCATCTGGTCGCGCTCCATGAACACCACCACGTCGCGGGCCGCCAGCAGGTCGTACACCTCGTCCACCCGCCCGTTGATCTCGCCGTCCTGCAACCATTCGGCGGGCAGCGCGGGCCGGTCGCCGGTCAGCAGGTACGCCAGCGGAAAACCGGGCAGCGTCTTGTAGTTGGCCCCGTACCGCGCGCGCAGGTCGCGCAGGTCGCGCAGCTTGCCCAGCAGCACGCCGTCCACCTGCACCCCGGACAGACGCGGAAACACCGTGCCCGCGTCATGCACCAGTTCCGCGCGGGAAAGGGGGCGCTGCGGAAACACGTACGGGTACTGGTACCCGGCCCGGAACATGACCAGCCCGCAGGCCAGGGCCACCCACGCCAGCGTGGCCGCCCGGCCACCCAGCCGCGCATGGACCAGCATGGCCGCCAGCCACAACGGCGCGGCAAAGAAGGCCGGGGTCTTGTAGCCCCAGCTGATGCCCGTGGACCACGCCAGCAGCAGGCCCGCGCCCAGCAACACGGCGGCTCGCCCCGCCGGGGATACGGCGGGGGATATCCCTTGCGGAGTGAAAGGTGCAGGGGAAACAATGCCGTGAGGGGACGCACCTTGCGCCACCGGTGCGCCCACGGCAAAGCGCCCCAGCAGGTCATCACAGAACAGCACACACCCCGCGCCCACGGTCACCAGCAGCAGCGGCCAGTCCGCCCCGTAGCCGATCCAGACGCGGGTAGTCGCCACCGTGTACAGGTAGTCCGCCGCCAGCAGCAGCACGTACAGCACAAGCGGCTGCACCCCGCCGCGCGGCCTGCCGTCCAGCACGGCCCACGCCCCCCACAGCAGCAGGGCCAGCGCAGGCAGGGGCAGATACTGCGTCAGGTACAGCACAACGCCCGCCTGCAGCGCCTCGCCAAGCCCAGTCTGGCCTGTGGTCATGGCCCGGAAGGCGTCCCACGCCCCGGCAACATGCAGCAGCCCGGCGAACACCATCAGAGACGCGGACGCGCCCAGCAGCGCCAGACCACCGTCGCGCCAATGCAGTCCGCTCAGGCGCACCCGCAGGGGAACGGCTGCGGCATCGTGCGGGGCTGCGGTCACAGCGCCCGCGCCGTCCCGGCCACACACGCCGCGTCCGGTCACCAGTTCGGCAACCAGCGCGGCCACGGCCACGCCCAGCGGCATCAGCGCGTACGACTGCTTGGTCAGCGCGCTGGCCGCAGCCAGCACCCCGGCCAGCAGCGGATGTCCGGCGGCCACGGCGTACAGCGCCCCGGCACCGAACAGTACCCCCTCCACCGTGTGCCACGGCATGGGCGGGAAGGCATGCACCGACCACACGAAGCCCAGCGTGGCCAGCAGCGGCAGGGGCACGCCCAGGCGGCGCAGGTCCACGGCGCGGGCAAGATACAGCGCGCCCAGCCACGATGCGGCCAGCATCTCGGCATAAAACCCGGCCTTGCCCGCCAGCACGGAAATCCGTTCCGGCGTCAGCCACAGCCAGAAGGCATGCCAGTACAGGGACAGCGGCGGCTTGACGTAAAAGAAGTCGCGGTAGGGCACCTCGCCCAGCACAATGCGCCAGGCATGCCCGTAGAAGAAGCCGAAGTCGGTGGTGTCCATGCCGTAGGGCGCATAGACCGCCACGTAGAACAAGGGCACGGCCACGGCGATAAGGCTGGCCAGCCGGACGGGGGTAAGAAGCGAACGCCCCTGCGGCGCACCGCGTTCCCCGGCGGACAGGGCATGTTCGTCGATGCCCTCTCCAGCCTCGCCGCCTCCACCTCGCCGCCGAAAGCTGTACAGCTTGTGCCCTGCGAAATTGACCACGAACCCGGCCACTATGCCCGCCGCGTGGCAGCCGCCCTCCAGCGCCCGTCCCATGAGCGGGGCAAGCAGCGTGCCCATGCCCTGCGGCAGCACGGCGCGCCAGATGGACGCATCGTGCAGGGCCGCGCCCATGCCGTCCCCCCTCGCAGCCACGGGCCAGCCCGGCAGCAGCACAACCAACGCCTCCACCACCCGCAGCGCAGCCACGGACACCACCCACACCACGGCCATGCCCACGTGGGCCACCAGCACGAAGCGCAGACACATGGCCGCGTCGGGCCGCCGCACCCCAAAGGCCCGGCGGTACGACAGCAGGAACACGATGACCATGCCGGTGTAGGTGGCCAGCAGTACGCCCGCCTCGAAGCCCACCAGTTCCGACCACGCGAAGCGCGACACGAAATTGGCCAGCGTGCCGATGATGGACGCCTGAAGGTACAGGAAGGCCTGACGCGGAGTGGAGGCAGGCGGTCCGGCCAACGCGGCAGCAGAATTGGTGTCGGCGGCCGGATTGGTGTTGGAGACAGGACTGGCGGCAGAAAGGACACCAGTGCCGGGCGCAACGTCGGGCGCAACGCCGGGGGCGGTGTCGCAAGGGTCCGCGCCCGGCGTGCGGGACGAACAGGAATCCGGAAGACGGGGATCGTGTTCCATGGGGATGCGCGGCATCAGCCGCGATGCGGGCCGGAATCGTCGGTCGGGGCGGCATGTGCCCGGCCCGTCAGCCTTGCGCCGCAGCAGGGGCAATATCCACCGTCGGAGACGCCACACCCGCCATTTCCGGCTCCGGACGGGACGCCATGCCCATCCCCCGACACATCAAAACCCACCCGCCGCCGCACCACGTACTGCGGACGGCGCTTGACCTCTTCATACACCCGGCCCAGGTACTCGCCGATGATCCCCAGGGAGACCATGACCAGCCCGCCCAGGGTCAGCAGGGTGACCATGTACGAGGCATAGCCCGGCACATCCACCCCGGACAGCAGGGTGCGACCGGCGATGAGCGCCGCATAGACGAACCCGGCCAGAGCCACGCCCATACCCAGATAGCTCCACATGCGCAGGGGCAGCGTGCTGAACCCGGTAATGCCGTCGATGGCGAAATTCCACAGCTTCCATGGCTTCCACTTGCCCGTGCCCGCCGCGCGCGGGGCGCGGTCGAAGCGCACGGCCACCTGCCGGAAACCCACCCAGGTATACAGCCCCTTGGTGAAGCGCACCCGCTCCGGCAACGCGTTCAGCGCATCCACCGCCGGGCGTGAAAGCAGCCGGTAGTCGCCCGCGTCGGGCACGATGGGGTTGCCGCTCACCCGGTTGAACAGCCGGTAGAACAGCCGTGCGCTGACCCGCTTGCCCACGGTGTCGCTGGCGCGGGCTCGGCGCACGCCCACCACCACCTCGGCCCCTTCTTCCCAGGCGCGCAGAAAGTCGGGCAGCACCTCCGGCGGGTCCTGCATGTCCACGTCCATGGGCACCACGGCGTCGCCGCGCGCGGCCTGCAACCCGGCCGCCAGGGCCAGTTCCTTGCCGAAGTTACGCGAAAGGTCCACCAGCTTGACGCGGGGGTCGCGGGCATGCTCGGCCAGCAGCACGTCCACGGTGCGGTCGCTGCTGCCGTCGTTCACGAACACGAATTCGAAGTCGTAGGGTTCGCGGTCCACCACCGCGCGCACCGCGCCAAGAAAGATGGGGACGGCATCTTCCTCGTTCAGCACGGGCACCACCAGCGACACCATGCGGCGGCGCGCGCCCGCGTCTGGCTGGTACGCGGATGCGGCACAAGCGGCGGGGCGGGTGTCGGCACGTGTCGTGGGCGCAGTTTCGTCCTCAGGATATGGCATCATGCGTGGCACATAGCCCATTGTAACGATTCCGGCAATGCGACGAAAATGTAGCGCGCCGGCATGGCGCGCAGGACAGCCGATACCGCGCCGCACGGCACGCGGAAAGCGCGCCGCAACCGTTGCATCGTTGCGTTGCGGAAAAAAGCCGGGGAACGTGACGCCCCCTCCGGGACAGTTGGCCCGGCACACTCCTGCCGGGCATGGCCGCACGGCAACAGTGGCCTGCACGGGATGTTGGAACAAGCCGACCACGTTATGCCAGTTCCACGCGCACCCGCGTCCCCTCCGGCATGTCTGCACGCAGGGTATGCACCACCAGTTCCGGCACGCCGGACGGACGCGCGCCTTCCGTTCGGGCCGGGGCGGGGAGCGGAGCGCGGACTGGCGCACTGATTGGGGCACGAACAGGGGACAGAGTCAGCCGGGTGACCTGCCCGGTGAACACGGCCCGCGTGACCACGGCGGGGCCGTCCGGATCGGGGGTGGCTGCCAGCCCTTCGGGACGCAGGGCCAACGGGGCGCAGTCGTCGCCGCCGCCGCACAGGCAGCCGCCCGGCAGGGGCAGCCCAAAGGCCGTGCAGGCCGGGCCGTCCAGCACGTTGACCGGCCCCATGAAGCGCGCCACCTCCAGCGATGCGGGCCGTCCGTACAGTTCCGCCGGTGTGCCGAACTGGGCCAGACGCCCGTGCAGCATGACCCCGATGCGGTCGGACACGGCGAACGCCTCTTCCAGGTCGTGGGTAACGCTGAGCGTGGTCACCCCGTAGCGGCGCACCGTGTCGCGCACGTAGGCAGCCATCTCCAGACGCAGGGTGCGGTCCAGGTTGGCGAAGGGTTCGTCCAGCAGCAGCAGGGCCGGGTTGCACACCAGCGCCCGCGCCAGGGCCACCCGCTGGCGCTGTCCGGCGGAAAGGTGGGCCGGGTAGCGGTGGGCCAGTTCGCCTATGGCGAAATCGGCCAGAATGTCACCTGTCCGCGCCATGCGCTGGCGGCGGTCCATGCCGCGCGCACGCAGGCCGAAGGCCACGTTGTCGCGCACGGTCAGGTGCGGAAACAGCAGATAGTCCTGAAACACCAGGATCACCGCATCATCGTGCCCGGCGGGAGGGGTGACGGCAAAGCTGCCCGCAGCATACGGATGCAGCCCGGCCAGCACCCGCAGCAGGGTGGTTTTTCCCACGCCGGACGGCCCCACAAGGCAGGCCATCTCGCCCTGCGCCAGATGGAAGCTGACCCCGCTGAACACCGGGCTTGCCTGCGCGGGATGCCCGTCCCCGGCGCTGTCCGCCGACGCGGCACGCCCCCTTCGCTTTCCGGAGACGAAGCCCACAGCCCGGCCCACGGCAGCGGCCACCAACCCCGCGCCGCCGGGCGCGTCACTGCCCTCGCGGGCCGGGCATGCCGCCTGCGGCCCGGCGCATCCGGTGGCCGCACCCTCTCCGTACGAGGCGCACAGCCCCTCTACCGCAAGAACCATGCGATGTTCCCCAGATAGCGTTCGATGGTCCGAAAGGTGTCGGCATGGGCCAACGCGCGCCCGCCGCCCGCGTATTCGTGCCAGGCCATCAGACACCATGACAGGCCGCGCAACAGCACGGCGCGCACCATGACATCGGCCTTTGTCGCGCATTCTTCCGTAGTCGGCACGGGTTGGTCCACATCGCGCAGGGCTGTCCGGTAGGCCTCCAGAAAGGCCGCACGCGAGGCCGCGTCAAAGGTGAAATCGGTCTTCCACAAGGTGGTGGTGGGCGCAAGAAAGTGGCCCAGGTCCTGATAGCGGGTGGTGACCACCGCCTTTTCCCAGTCCACCAGCCATGCGCCGCAGGGCGCGGCGAAGCCCGCAGCGCCGGACGTTGCCGCGCCATCGCCTTCGGGTACCAGAAAGTTGCCGGAATTGACCTCGGTATTGGCGATGACCTGGGCCTCGCCCGCGAACAGATGGCGGGTATCCCCGGCCAGGCGGGCCACCCGGTCGCGGTATCCCAGCAGCGCATGGCGGGCGTGGATCATGCGCGGGGCCAGCGGATGATCGGCGTGCCGGTCCAGCAGGGCCGAGCTTTCCGCCACGATGGCCGCCAGCGGATCGGGCTGGGCCACCAGCACGCCGGGCGACAATACATGCGGCACGGGACCGGGCGGGGGCAGTTGCACGGACGGCGACACGGGGGCCGCATGCACTGCGGCGAACACCCGTGCGGCGTGAAGGGCGTCGGTGCGATAGTCCAGCGGGCGGCCGGGCAGCCACTGCATCAGCAGCGCGCCGCCGGACATGGCGCAGGAGGCGTCCGGGCCGTCAGCCACATCCCCGCCTGGCGCGCCAGTGACAGGCGCGTCGCCATCAGGCGCATCTCCGCCGGGCAGCACCGCAGGGGCCAATGCCAGCGGGCGCGGGGTGGCCCCGCAGCGGGCCAGGGCGTGCAGCACCCGGTACTCGTAGGAAATCTGGTCGGCCAGCCCCAGTTGGCTGCCCGCCGCGCCGCCCCGGTTGATGCGCAGCACCACCGGCCCGGCCTTGGCGCGCACCTGCCAGTTTTCGTGGTATTCCCCGGCGGCCAGAAAGGAGATGTCCGCTGCGGACACGGGCGCGCCCAGCGCGGCGGCCCAGGCGCGGGGCGTGGCCGCGTCCGCTTCGTCAGGCCAGCTCGGCTCGTTCCGACCATTCGGCCCGTGCGGGGAGTGAGGAGAATGAGGGGCGTGCGGAACATCGGGGGCGCCGGGCAACATGCCAGGCAAAATATCAGACGAAACGCCGGACAAACCGCACGGGGGCGCGCCCGTGGCCGCCGTGCGCCCCGCATCCGGCTGTCGGGCCATGCGCCCGAGAAATTCCGCGATCATGGCCGTTGTATGCACGTTCGCCTCCCGTATAGCGCCCAGCCATAGCAGGAAGCAGCCAACCCCTCAACGCACGCCGCGCCGCCCCCCATCCCGACCCGACATGCGTCAAGGGGTTGGAAAGCGCGAGCAAATGGGGTAGGGCTGAATTCTCGTCCGGGTTCCATGCGGACGAAGCTCCGGCAACCCATGGCGGCGCCCACGGCGGCGCATGAACCGTGTCGGCTGTTCGGCATGTGCCGTTCCGCCCCACGGCGGTTTTCTGCGGCGTTTCGCCCGGCGCCGCGCGCCCGCGCAGCCCGTGCGTGCCGCGACGAACCCAGCAACCACCGCCCTTCCCGCTCGCCCCGGAAGAGAGCAGCACGATGACCCCCAACGACAGACAAAAACTCCGGGAACGGATCGTCGCCGATCTTGCCCGCATCGCGCAGGACATCGAGGCCCTGAAGGAACTGACCAAGCCGGTCCCCCCCGGCGCGGACGGCATGGACGAGGTGTCGCGCATGGACGCCATCCAGAACAAGAGCGTCAACGAGGCCGCCCTGGCCCAGTTGCGCAACCGCCAGGTGGGTCTGGAATACGCCCTGAAGCGCATCGACGAGGACGACCCCGACTTTGGCTTCTGTGTCGAATGCGGCGACCCCATTCCGCTGGCCCGGCTGATGGCCATGCCGGAAGCCAGCCGCTGCGTGAACTGCGCCGACTGACCCCGCCCCGCCTTTGTTTTGCCGCGCGCTCCGCACCGGGGTGCGCCACCGGGTTCAGAGTGACGCGCGCCGGAACCGGCTTCCGGCCCGCCGCCCGCCCGATCCGGCCCGACCGGCCCTGCTTCGCGGCTGTCCCGCCGTTACCGGACAGACGCGCGGGATGCCCGACGGGTCACCCACAGGGACGCCGCATGCCGCACCCATCCCTTGCCCTTGCCTGGCAGCGCCTGCCGCTGTGGCTGCGCATCCGCCTTGCGCACGGCAGCGTGGGGTCCGTCCATCGGCTGCGTTGCGCCGCTGACGCCATCACCCGATCGCAATCCCCCTCCGCCGCGCCGGACGCCCCTTTCGGGCGTGCCGACCATGCCGGGCGCGACACCCTGCTGCGCACGGGCCGCGAACTGCTGCTGGCCGCATGGGAAGACGACCCCTGCAACGGCCAGTTGGCCGGGCAGGTGCTGTTGCTGCACCAGCGCATGTCCGGGCGTTCGCCCTGGCTGCATCCCGCGCTGGCCGCGCTTCTGGCCGCCATACACGAGGCCTGGCGGCGGCCCGCCGACCTTGCCCGCTACGAACGGCTGGCTGCCCAGGCCGACTGGGTGCGCCTGCAACGCCACGTGGACGCCGAGCGCGAACGCGACCCCGCCAATCTGTTCTGGGTGCAGCAGGCCGTGGCCGTGGGCGAACTGGCGGCGGACCTGGACTGGCTGGGCGAGCATCTGGACAGGGCCAAGGCCCTGCTTGCCCCGATCTCCTTATCTGTCTCATCCGGTGCATCTGGCACATGTGGCCCCTGTGGTTCTGTCGGGACAGCCCCGCTTGCCCCGCTCTTCGCCCACCTTTCCGGCTGCCTCGCCGCCAACCGCGCCTCCGGTCAGGAAGGACACGGGGATGACGCAGCCGCACGCCTGCATGCCGCCGCGCTGGCCCATTTCCGCGCCGCCGCGCTGGCCGTATCCGGCCTGCTGCCCGCCACGGGGTCCAGACAGCCGGACACCGCGCCCGGTTGCGGCTGCTGGCTGGCCCCGGTGGAGCTTGCGGGCCACTGCCTGACCCGCCTTGGCGACGCCCCCGCCGCCCTGCCCCTGTGGGACGCGGTGCTGGCCGCCCGGCCCTGGCACGTCAACCTTGCCCTGCGCGCCCACGACGTCTGGCGCGGCGTGGACGCGCCGGAAGCCGCCCCCGCCGGGTCCACCGCCGTGCTGCTCTATTCGTGGAACAAGGCGCAGGAACTGGATACCGCCCTTGCCCATCTGGCCCCCGGCCTGCCGGACGTGACCCGCATCGCCCTGCTGGACAACGGCTCGACAGACGGCACGGGCGACGTGGTGCGCCGCTGGGCCGGTCAGTTCGGGGCGGACCGCTGCACCGCCGTGCATCTGCCGGTCAACGTGGGGGCCGCCGCCGCGCGCAACTGGCTGATGCGCCTGCCGGAAGTGGCCGCCTGCGATTTTGCCGCCTATCTGGATGACGACGCCGCCGTGCCGCCCGACTGGCTGCGCCGCATGGCCGGGGCGGTACGCCGCCAGCCGGATGCCGCCGCCTGGGGGGGCCGCACGCTGGACTGGCATGCCCCGTACATTGTCCAGTCCGCCGACCTGCACCTGACCGCGCACTTTCGCGCGCCGGAAGGCACCCCGTCGGACCTCGCCGCCTTTGCGGACGACACCCCGCCCCCGTCAGGTAATGATGCTGGTAATGATACGGGTAGCGAAGCAGACGGCGCGGCTGGCGGTCCCGCACGCGACGTGCTGTCGCCGGAGGTGGCCTTTGCCGCGTCCCGCGTGCATGCGCTGCCCTTTTCGGTCAGCGATCTGCACGCCCAGGTCACGGACATGGGCCGCTTCGACTACCTGCGTCCGTGCATCTCGGTAACCGGATGCTGCCACATGTTCCGCACCGCCGAATTGCTGCAAAGCGGGGGTTTTTCCCTTTCGCTGTCACCCTCGCAGTACGACGATCTGGAGCACGACCTGCGCCGGGCGCGCGAGGGACACATGGCCTGCTACACCGGCTTTCTGCCCGTGCGCCACATGAAGCGCAGCGGCAAGGCCGTGCGCATGGGCGCGGCGCAGTTCGGCAACGGCCTTGGCAACCGCTACAAGCTTTCGGGCATGTTCGATGCCGCCGAGGTGCTGGCCATGCGCCGCCGCGAATTCGAGGCGCTGGAACGCGATTTGCTCCGCAAGCTGGCGGCGCTGTCTGCGCATACGGGTTCCTGACAGCGCCGGGCCGCAGTTGCACGCCTGCCTGTACTGCAGACCCCTTTTCGTTGCGTACCGCTTTTCCCGGTTGCCATCTTGAGGCAGAATGCACCATGAAAACAGCAGAGTGCAGAACAGAACACGCCAGATACACCATCAAGCAAGCTGCACATACTCATATTCCACTGCTTAATGATATTGAACTGGCAGCCGCAACGATTTTCCCTGAGAATTCACTGCCCGAACATATTCTATCCGAAAAACTGCCGCTCGACATACTGCTGGCTGCAAAGGATCAGGGTATGCTTTGGGTGGCTGTTGACACTGACGATTCACCCGTTGGGTATATTCTCTTGCAAATGGTGGATGGCCTTGCCCTTCTTGCGCAGGTTGACGTCCATCCGGATCACGCACGGAAAGGTATTGGAACAGCATTGGTTATCCACGGCATAGAGCAAATCAGGAAACGTGGATTTTCTGCATTGTATTTGACCACATTTTCCAACGTACAATGGAATGCTCCATTGTATAGAAAACTTGGATTTACGATTCTCACGAAAACTGAAATTCCAGCGCCAATCATCAGCATACTTCACGAGGAGTACGAGCGCGGGTTGAACAATCGCGTGGCGATGCGCCTGAAAATTTCTGACAAATTCAGCATTCGCACTTGATCTGCCACAAGTCTATTGCCGACACGCACGACATGACACTCCGGATGCATGCGAAACAGTCCTGAAGACGTTCTTGGCGTGCATATGGACAAATCCTAGTTTGGAGTGGCGCCCGATCAGACCGCACACCTTGGCCAACCCAAGAGGCAGGGTCAGGTGCGTTTGCGAACCCTACGGCTGGGGCAATGCCCGAAGACTCGCGTAACGGCTGAACTTCCCCCCAAAAAACCTTCCGTTGTTTGCAGCCTGGTATGCTTTGGGTATGGAGAGGAAAAGGGGTTCCAAGGGGCGACAGCTGCTCTGCGATCGCCACCCGCAAGGCTCGCAAGCTCGCCTGACTGCTGCCGTCCTTGGCCGCCGGAGGCTTTCCCAAAACCGCACGGTGATCAACCTGAGGTTGGTTCTGGTTGGCCAGCCCGGCCCGGTGTATCCGGCCAATCCGATCGCTTCCGATCTCAACTGGTCACAACTGGTCGCATCCGGTCGCAACTGGTCGCAACTGGTCGCAGCCGGCACCATCCGGCAACCTTCCATCCGGACTACCGCGCCCCGTCACCGGGGCACACGGCAACCGCGCGGACCCACCGCGCGCATCACGCAGGACGCCCATGCATGTCAAATACCTGATCATCGGCGCAGGCCCCACGGGCCTTGGCGCGGCCCACCGACTGGCGGAACTGGGCGAACGCTCCGTGCTGGTGCTGGAGCGCAACCCCCATGCCGGCGGGCTGGCCGCCAGCTTCCGCGATGCGGCGGGGTTCACCTGGGACATCGGCGGGCATGTGGTGTTTTCGCACTACGAATATTTCGACCGACTGGTGGAAAACCTGCTGGACGGGCAGTATCTGGAGCACATGCGCATCGCGCGGGTACGCATTGCCGACCGCTGGGTGCCCTACCCCTTCCAGAACAACATCCGCCACCTGCCGCCGGACATGCAGTGGGAATGCGTGCAGGCCCTGCTGCCCGGCCGCAGGCCCGAACAGCACCCCACCAACTTTGCGGAATGGTTCGAGTATGTCTTTGGCGCGGGCATCGCCAAACACTTCATGCGGCCCTACAACTTCAAGGTCTGGGCCACCCCCGCCGAACTGATGAGCTATCAGTGGATCGGCGAGCGGGTCAGCGTCATCGACCTGGAAATGGTGCTGCGCAACCTGGTGTTGCAACAGGACAACGTGAGCTGGGGCCCCAACAACCTGTTCCGCTTTCCGCTGCACGGCGGCACCGGGGAGATTTTCACCCGGCTGGCTGCGCGCCTGGGCGACACGGTACGCCTGAACACCCCGGTGGCATCGGTCGACCCGGCAAACCGCACCGTACGCACGGGCGACGGCGAGACCATCACCTACGATCACCTGCTGTCCACCGGCCCGCTGGACATCCTTATCCGCGACCAGATCGGCGCGGGGCCTGCCGCCGCCATGGTGGGCGATGACCTGCGCGCCGCCGCCGGGCAACTGGCCCGCAACGGGGTATACGTGGCTGGCGTGGGCGTGGACGGCATGCACGATGACGACACCTGCTGGATGTACTTTCCGGAATCCAACGCGCCCTTCTACCGCCTGACCAACTTCCACAACTACTCACCCAACAACGCGGCCCGTCCCGGCCATCAGCGCGCGCTGATGGCCGAAACCTCATGGTCGGACCACAAGCCGGAGCAACTGGACACCCTGATGGACAAGACCATCGAGGGGCTTGTACACACCTCCATGCTCCACCCGGACGAAAAGGAGCGCATCGCCTCGCGGTGGTCCATTGCCGTGGACTACGGCTACCCGGTGCCCACCCTGGGGCGCGACGCCGCCCTGCGCACCCTCCAGCCGTGGCTGGAAGCGCACGGCATCTATTCGCGCGGGCGCTTCGGCGGGTGGAAGTACGAGGCCGCCAACATGGACCATTCGGTCATGCAGGGCGTGGAATGGGCCGGGCGCATGGTGCTCGGCGAAAAGGAAACCACCTACAAGCTGTGATGCGGCCGCCAGACCGGCGACCCGATTCGGGACCACCATGAATGCACAACGCTACGAGGCGCGGCGCGAAGCACTGCGTGCCGCCATGCGCGAGAAAGGCCTGTCCGCCCTGCTGGTCAGCTACGCGGCCAACCGGTTCTATCTTTCCGGCTTCGAACTGCACGACGAGCAGTTGAACGAGAGCGCCGGGTACCTGCTGGTCACCGCCGACGGCAACGACTGGTTGTGTACCGACCCCCGCTACCTCGACGCGGCCCGCCGCCTGTGGCCCGAAGAGCGCGTGTTCATCTATTCCGGCGATGCCGCCGGGCAACTGAACGCGCTGATCAAGGACAAGGTGCGCGGCACCGTGGGCTTCGAGGCGAAGACCACCACCCTGACCTTCTTCGACAAGTTTGCGCCCGGCCTTGCGCTGGAACGCGCCGACGGCATGGTTGAGGCGCTGCGCATCATCAAGGAGCCCGAAGAAATCGAGTTGATGCGCCGCTCCGCCGCGCTGAACCACCGGATGATGGAATGGCTGCCCTCTGTTCTGGCGTCTGGCCGCACCGAAAAGGAAATCGGCTGGGACATCGAGAAATACTTCCGCGAACACGGCGCCAGCGGCTTGTCGTTCCCGTGCATTGTGGCTGCGGGCGTTAACGGGTCCCTGCCCCACTACCGCGCGGGCAACGCCGTGCTGACCGAAAACTGCCCGATTCTGGTAGACGTGGGCGCGCGGCTGGACCTGTACTGCTCGGACCAGACCCGCACTTTCTGGGTGGGCGACAAGCCCGCCGACCACTACACCCGCGCACTGGAGCAGACCAAGGCCGCCCAGGCCGCCGCCATAAAGATCATGCGCCCCGGCCTGCCCGTGGCAGACGCCTACCGCGCCGCGCGCGCCCACTTCGAGGCACAGGGCGTGGCCGCGCAGTTCACCCATGCGCTGGGGCACGGCATCGGCCTGGAAACCCACGAGCCGCCCAGCCTGAACCCGCGCAACGAAATGATCCTGAAGCCCGGCATGACCGTGACCGTGGAACCCGGCCTGTACTACCCCGAATGGGGCGGCATCCGCTGGGAATACATGGTGCTGGTCACCGAGGACGGGGTGGAGATACTCTAGTCTCAGGACTGAATGTCCGCGCCACAACTACACGAAAAGGCCGCCCCAAGGGCGGCCTTTCTTCATGCGCGTGGCGTGTGCATAGCTCGCACGCCACGCGCGCAGGGCCCGGTATCAGTCCGCTCCCCGGACCGGGTCCAATCGTTCTTCCAGCAGGCGGGCAAACGCCCCCGCCAGCGCGGCGTCATCGGCAAGCGCGCGCCCGCTCACGGCCACGGCTCCCACGCACCGCCCGTCCGCACCCAGCAGGGGCACCCCGCCGGGCAGGCTTGTCAGCAAGGGGTCGCAGAAATCGGCCATGGTCAGGCCTCCGTCAAGCAGCCGCTTTCTGAAGGCTTCCGTGGTGGCGCGCATGCGCACTGCCGTGTAGGCCTTGGCGATGACGATGGGCACCAGCCGTTCCGGAGCCCCGTCCATGCGCACGAAGGCCAGCAGGTCGCCACTGCCGTCGGTTACGCACAGGCAGACCGGCAGGCCGCCGTCAGCACGGGCCAGGCGTTCTGCCTCCATGGTGGCGTGCAGCGCATCATCCAGCAGTATCGTGTGCATGGCGGCCCCGCCTACAGCAGGCACAGCGAAATGGCCGGAATGTAGGTGATGGCCATGAGCAGCGCGATCATGGCGACCAGGAACGGCCAAGCCGCACGCACCACGTCGCCGATGCTCACCTTGCTGATGCTGCTGGCCACGAACAGGTTCACACCGACCGGCGGCGTGATGAAGCCGATGGCCAGGTTCACCACCATGACAACACCGAAGTGGATGGGATCGACGCCCACCTGCGTCACCAGCGGCAGCAGGATGGGGGTGATGATCACGATGGCCGCCAGGGCCTCCATGAACGTGCCCACCCACAGCAGGAACACGTTGATCAGCAGCAGGATGGCGATCTTGTTGCTGGTCACGCCCAGGATCATGGCTGCGATATGGTCGGGCACCTGCTCGATGGTCATGATGTTGCCGAACAGGGTGGCCATGGCCATCAGCACGATGATCACCGACGAGGTCTGCGTCGATTCCACCATGCAGTCCCACATCCCGCGCCAGGTGATTTCGCGGTAGATGAACAGGCCCACGATCATGCCGTACAGCGCGGATACCGCCGCCGCCTCGGTGGGCGTCATGATGCCGCCGTAAATGCCGCCCAGCACGATGACCGGGACCAGCAGCGCCCACTTGGCTTCCCACATGGCCTGCGCCACAGAACGGAAGTCACGGCGCCGCGCCTCGCCGCGCCAGCCTTTTTTCAACGAGATGTAGTAGGCCACCGCCATGAGCGCCAACCCGCACAGCACCCCGGGCACGATGCCTGCCAGGAACAGCTTGCCCACCGAAGCCTGCGCGGCCACGCCGTACACCACAAAGGGGTTGCTGGGCGGAATCATCACGCCGATGCACCCGGCGGACGCCACCACCGCAGCCGCGAAGAACTTGTCGTAGCCGCGCTCGACCATGGCCGGAATGGTGATGCTGCCGATGGCCGCCACCGTGGCCGGGCCAGAACCGCTGATGGCGGCAAAGAACATGCACGTCACGATGGTGGCCAGCGCCATGCCGCCGGGCAGTGCGCCCACCAGTTCATCGCCCAGGGCCAGCAGGCGGCGCGAAAGCCCGCCCGCGCCCATGAACACCCCGGCGGCGATAAAGAACGGAATGGCCAGGATGGGAAAGCTGTCGATGGACACGAACGCAACCTGCGCCAGGTATTCCAGGGGCAGCGTGCCCGCGCCGAGCACCGTGGCGATGGTGGCAAGGCCCAGCGAAAAGGCGATGGGCACCCCGATCAGCAGGAACAGCACGAAGTAGCCGAACAGCAGCCACACCGCACTCCACTGGTCGGAAAGCAGCACCGGCAGGAACAGCAGCGCGCCGCAGGCAATGCCGCCCACCACGTCCAGGGCGGGCATGGTGCGCGCCTGCCGCCACATGTCCTGCACGGTGCGCAGGGTCATGAGGAAGAACCCCACCGGCAGGATCAGGTACGGAATGAAGTACTTGATGCCCATGGCGGGCGTGGTCTGGGGCATGGCGAGTTGCATCTGCACATGGCCGAACCCCATGTAGCAAAGCGCCCCCGTGAGCACCAGCGTACAAGACCCCACCACGACCCACGCCACGTCTTGCAGGCGCGGCGGCAGTTTTGCGCACAGCACGTCCACCCGGATGTTGCTGCGCTTCATGATGGCCACGGGAACGGCAAGATAGGAAATCCAGATGAACAGATAGCGGGAGAGTTCTTCTGACCAGACCGACCAGCCGATGATGCGTTGCAACCCGGCTTTCAGCCCCGCGACGTCGATGAACCTGGCAAGAAAGGTTACCGTGCCCGCGTCGTTGAGCATTTCGTTAATCGTGGCCATGGAATAGCGAAAACCCGTCTGGTAGGTGATGGTCAGGATCATGACCATCAGCCCCAGCACCAGAAAGGGCTTTTCCAGCCACTCGTTGACGGCGGTCCAGGAGAATGTGTTTCGTTCAGACATGTGCATGGTCTCCGGAATATGGCGGGCGGACAGGAAAATGGGGGGAGGCTCGCCCCTCCCCCCGACGGACCGGGCACGCAGTGTTACTTCTGCGTGTCCTGCACGAGCTTGATCAGTTCAGCGGGAAGGGTGACGGTGTCCCACACCGGGCGGGTGAGCTTTCGGAATTCGTCGATCTCCGCATCGGTGGCGTCATGGATGGCAATGCCCGCCTTGACGAAGCCTTCACGGGCGGCCTTTTCGTTTGCGGGGTACAGCACATCGCGCTGGTACTGGGTGGCCTCGCGGGCGGCTTCGTTGATGACCTGCTTGGCGGCGTCGGGCAGCGCATCCCACCACCCCTTGTTGGCCATGGCGACCTGCATGCAGTAGTTGTGGGCCGAGGTAATGGCGTACTTCAGCACTTCGTGGTGCTTGGCGCCGAACAGATGGGGAAAGGTATTGCCTTCGGCGTCAATGGTGCCCTGTTGCAGGGCGGTGTACACTTCGCCCCAGGCGATGGGCGACGGGTTGGTGTTCAGCGCCTTGGCCACGCCCACTTCCACGGGCGAATCGGTGGTGCGCATCTTCAGCCCGGCAAGGTCAGCAGCCTTGTTCAGCGGGCGCTTTACCGAAACGAAGTGGCGGTAGCCGTATTCCGCGTACATGACGGGCTGCAGGCCCACATCGTTGGCCACCTTCAGGAAGTAGTCGTACAGCGCGCCGCCCGGATCGATGGCGGCGTACAGGCTTTTCTGGAACTTGGGCGAGGTGATGTAGGGCAGGTCGAACACCGAATACAGCTTGGAGAAGTTGGCGAGGTTCGGGGTAGAGCTGACGCCGATTTCCAGGGTGCCCTTCTGCGCCCCCTCAACCAGCACGCGGTCACTGCCCAGAATGGCGTTGGGGAACACCTGCACGGTAATCTTGCCGCCGGACTTTTCCGCCACCAGATCCGCAAACTTCTGATAAGCCAGGGTGATATGGTTGCCAGGAGGCGTAGTGTGCGCCAGGCGGAACTTGATTTTCGGACCGTCATAGGCCGCCATGGCGGGCGCGGCCAGAACTGCCGTCACAAGCAACGCTACTGCCAGCATGACTGCTCTTTTCATGGATTCTCTCCTTGTGCTACACGGTTCACCATCATCGACCATGCGCATCACATGCCCATGACCGATATGATACAGTTCATTCTGTTTTCATGATGCTGTATCCTTCAGGCCTCTGCGCGATCTACGTCCCCCCGGCCAGGGGCGGCGCGTTCTGGGCGAGTAAGTTGCAACCCACATGCCGCAACTTGGGATTTTTGGAACAAATAAAAAACACCCTGCGAATCCGCGCTGTTATAATTCCACAGCGACGGACGACAGAAGAATGATGCGGCGCATTGACCTTGAAATCGTCCAGACAACCAGACACTTTTTTGCAATAGCGCCGGTTTGCCATACGCCTGTGCGAACAACTGGTGGCCATGGGGCGAAAAAGACCATAAAAACAGAAGTGCCTGCTCACGCCCTTTTATGCACATGTGCTTCTTGGCACGCAATGTAAAGCCATACTGCAAACAGGATTACGCATGTCAAAAATCCATGATGCTATAAACAGCAACGCAGTGTCATTTCTGGTGTTCGACCATTTGCCAATGGGTGTTCTGTATTGCGATGCAGACTACGTGATCCGCTTTGCTAACAAGGCCTATGCCGAATTGCTGGGCAAGCGACCGCAAGACCTCATCGGCAAGAACATCACCGAAGTCATTCCATCGTCACGCGCGCCCGAAGTAATGCATACCGGCAAGGCAGAAATGGGCGATCTGTGCAGCATCCCCGGCCCCAGAGCCGACCAGAAGCTGGTGGTCAACCGCATTCCCGTGCGCGATGACGCAGGCTCGCTGGTGGGCATGATCTCGCAGGCCATCTTCAATGATCCCAGCGAATTAAAGCGTCTTTCCAACAAGATAGACCAGCTTGGGCAAAAGCTCAGCCAGTACAAGCGGCGCATGGCCGCCACGCTGCATGCCCAGTATTCGCTTGCCAGCCTGAAGGGGGACAGCGCCCCCATGCGCCAGATCCGCGACCGGCTGCGCAGCTACGCCCGCATGGACGCGCCGGTTCTCGTCCTGGGCGCGACCGGCACGGGCAAGGAACTGGCCGCCCACGCCCTGCATGCCGAAAGCAAGCGCGCGGCCGGGCCACTGGTCAGCATCAACTGCGCGGCCATCCCCAAGGATCTCTTTGAATCCGAACTGTTCGGGTACGTGCGCGGGGCTTTTTCGGGCGCGCATCACGGCGGGAAAATGGGCCAGATAGAACTGGCCGACGGCGGCACCCTGTTTCTGGACGAAATAGGGGACATGCCCCTTCAGGCGCAGGCAAAGCTGCTGCGCGTGCTGGAAAGCCGCACCATCTGCCGCGTGGGCGCGGTGACGGCGGAACCCGTGGACTTTCGCCTCATCGCCGCCACCAACCGCGACATCAAGGACATGGTGCGCGACGGCTCGTTCCGCGAAGACCTTTATTACCGCATCAACACCTTCATCATAGAAATTCCCTCATTGCGCGACAGGGCAGACGACATCCTGCCCCTGGCGCACCATTTCCTTGCGAAAATGGGCCACGACGATCTGACCTTCACCCCCGCTGCCGCTGCCGCGCTGCACGCGTTCGAGTGGCCCGGCAACATCCGGCAATTGCACAACGCCATCCTGCATGCCGCCACCATGCGCGAGGGCAACGCCATAGACGTCTGCGCGCTGCCGCCGGAAATACGTCCGGCCCACGCGGCCCCGGCGGCATCCTGCCCGCCGCCGCAAGACCACAACGGCCTTGCGGAAATTCTGGCGCACAGCGAGGCCGCGCTTATAGAAACCGCCCTGCGCGAGCAGGGCGGAAACGTCACCAAGGCCGCGTCGGCACTGGGTGTTTCGCGGGCTACCTTGTATGAGAAAATGAAGAAACACGGCGTCCGGGCCGTGCGGACCCGCGACGACAAGGCGTGATTGGCCAGAAGCGGTAAACAGGCAGGCCCGCCAGCAAATGCACCACGCAACAGGCCCGCCCCACAAGGGACGGGCCTGTCTTTCTTCCTATCCTGATGCAGCATCGCCCGGCGCGAAAAGCCCGCGCCGGGCAACGCCTGCGCGGCTACTTGGGGAAGTGCCGCTTGTCCAGGTGCTCGTACTTGGGCAGATGCCGGGTGGGCAGGGCCAGGGCGTCGCGCCGGAAGGGCGGGGCCAGGCGCGTGCCGTCGGTCATGATTTCGATGACCGAGGGCTTGCGGCTCTTGCGGGCGGCGTCCAGGGCATCGGCCAGGTCTGCCTGGGTGTTCACCTTGTAGCCCACGGCGCCCATGGCTTCCGCGATCTTGGCGTAGGAGTTGGACCAGATGTCCGCGCCCACGAAGCGGTTGTTGTAGAAGTCCACCTGGTTCTTCTTTTCCGCGCACCAGGCCCCGTTGTTGTACACGGTGGCGATGACCGGCAGGTTGTACTGCACGGCGGTGGGCACCTCGAACAGGCTCATGCCCCAGGCGCCGTCACCCACGATGGCCACCACCTGGTCTTCGGGGCAGGCCAGTTGCGCGCCCAGACCCGCCTGATAGGCGAAGCCGGTGTTGCCGAACGTCAGCGTGGAGATGTGACGCTTGGCGTTGCGGAAACGCAGGTAGCTGTTGGCCGTGGACGAGGTGTTGCCGATGTCCGTGGTGGCGATGGCGTTGTGCTCGGTAACGAAGCGGCCCACCACCTCCAGCGCCTTGCGCGGATGCATGCAGCCATCCTGCACCGGTTCGTCGGCAATGGCGGCGATTTCCTTGTACCAGTCTGCCAGCTCGGCCTTGACCATGCCGTACACGGCGTCGTCACGCTTGGGGTTCGGCATGGCTTCGCGCACGCGGGCCAGCAGTTCCACCGAGGCGTCCCTGGCGTCGGCGCACAGGCCCACGGCCACGGGATGGGTCTTGGCGATGTGGCGGGGGTTGATGTCGATCTGGACGATCTTGGCGGTCTTCGGGAAGTAGTTGATGTCGTACTGCGGCAGCGTGCCGAAGTAGGACAGCCGGGTGCCGATGGCCAGGATGACGTCGGCCTGCTGCAGGATGCGCATGGCAGCCTTGGACCCCATGTACCCGATGGGACCGGTCCACAGCGGATGGTCGCAGGGGAAGGCGTCGTTGTGCAGGTAGGTGCAGGCCACCGGGGCGTTGAGGTGCTCGGCCAGGGCCTTCACCGTTTCCAGCGCGCCGGAATCCACCACGCCGCGACCAGACACGATGACCGGGCGCTTGGCCGACTTCAGCACTTCCACCGCGTCGCGGAATTGTTCGGGATTGCCGATGCCCCCGGGGGCCACGCGGTACTGCGACGGGGCCAGAATGTCTTCGTCCAGTTCGCCATAAAAGTAGTCGCGCGGAATATCCACCAGCACCGGGCCGCGTTCGGCGTAGGCGATGCGGAAAGCGGTGCGCAGGATGTCGGCGGCGCGCTTGGGATGCGGCACGCGCAGCGACGCCTTGGTGATGGGCTTGAACAGATTCCAGGTGTCGCATTCCTGAAAGCCGTCCCAGCCCACCGAAATGCTGCCCGCGCTGGGGGACAGGACGACCATGGGCGTGTGGGCCATGTTGGCCGTGGCCACCGCCGTGACGTAGTTGGTGATGCCGGGGCCGTTCTGGCCAATGACCACACCGGCCCTTCCGGTCATGCGGGTGAATGCGTCTTCCATGTGCCCGGCGGTCTGTTCGTGCCGGACGGAAATGAAATCAATCCCCGCAGCGGGGAAAAGGTCCAGCAGATCCATGAAGGCCGACCCTAGAATGCCGCTGACGTGCGTGACGCCTTCCTGCACAAGGACTTCAGCCATTGCTTCACTGGGGGTCATCTTGGGCATGATGTGCTCCTTGAAAGTGTAAAATCACGCTGTCGGATGTCCGGCCGGTAGACATCCGTCCATCCCGACTAACGGGTGGAGCCAGTGTGTCCCCCCCTTGTTGCAAAACATGCGCCCAACACGCACCAACAAAACAACACACTGATATTGAACATGTTTTTTGCAAATCTGCTTTGTGCGGCATCACTCCTCCACGCAGACTGTCCAGACATCCATACAGTCTGCGAATAGCCGTCTGATTGCTCCGACACTCCTTGGTTAACGCCTTCCGATCTTCTCTCCATCTTGACACGCACGCCCTGCCGGGGCACCTCCCCCGTACCGGCGGCCTGCTTCCCCAGTCCCTGCTCCCACATGTTCCCGCATGCTCCCGCATGCTCCCACTGTCCCCGCAGGGCCGCCGCCACCGTCACCCACAGGAGATTCCGTGGCCCGCAAACGCCCCCGCAAGCCTTCACCGCCGTTGCCGCCGCCGCGCGCATCGTCGCGACTGTACGCGCGCATCGCGCCCCGGCACATCGCCATGTTCCGCTTTCTGCTGGAGGCGCAGGACAACCTGGGCTACATGACCGTGCTTGATCGCGGGGTCGGGGGGATCGGGTGGGCCGGGGGCGCGGACGACAACGGTGTGACCGGCAACGGTCCTGACGGCAGCAGCACGGAAGGGGACGGACGCCCCGCAGAGGGCGGCACCTCCGGCGCACCTTCCGGCGGCACCTCAGACATCTCCCCCGCCAACAGGGCCAAGGGTACCGCCGCACCCGGTGTGGACGCGGTGCTCAAGATCGTGTTTTCGCCCCATCAGGAACGGGAGATGCGCGCCTTTCTCGACGGCATGCGCGCCACCATTCCCTTCACGGTCTTCGAGTCGCCGTTGCGCGGGCAGGCCGGGCCGGTGAGATAACGTCAGCGGCGAGGCTGGCAGGTCTGGCCGGACTGGCAGGCCTGGCCGGACTGGCGCGGCAGGCACATAACAGCCACAACAGGCACACTGGGGCCGACGTTCCGCCCCCTTGCCCATGCAGCCATGACAAACGAGCGGGGCGCACCGACATGGTGCGCCCCGCTCGTTTGTTTCTGCCTTGGCAGACCCTTTCCGCGTTTCCTTCAGAACAGCGTGCCCTGTTCCCCCGCCCCGCCGCGCAGCGCCTGCATGCGCCGGATGTACGCGCCCACGTCGAACTTGGAGCGCGCACCGTTGTAGGTCATGGAGCGTATGGTTCCCTGCACGGGCCGCTCGCCCCACGGGCGATCATGTACGCCCCCTGCTGACCATGCAATGCCGGTGTAGCCGTTGCTGTCGCGGCCATCCAGAAAGTAGCGGTCGTTCAGGGCCACGGCCACGCGCACGGCGTCTTCGGGCGTGGGCGACCACAGCAGTATCTGCTTGGCCCAGTACATGCGCAGGTAGCCGTGCATGCGCCCGGTAACCACCATTTCGGTCTGGGCCGCGTTCCATAGCGGGTCCGCCGTGCGCGCGGCCTCCAGTTGGGCTTCGGCATACAGGGCCGGGCGCTGATCGCTGCGGTGCTTGTCCAGCGTGGCGCGCGCCCAGTCGGGAAAGCAGGTGACAGCGTCGTAGTCCTGCGCGTGCAGGCAGAAATTGTCGGCCAGTTCGCGCCGCACGATCAGTTCTTCCAGAAACGAGGCCCGGCACTCGTCCGGCGCTTCGACATGAGCCTGAGCCGCCAGCGCAACCCGCTGGGCGGACAGCATGCCGAAGTGCAGGTACGGCGAAAGGCCGGACACGCCGCCCGCGTTGGGATCGTTGCGCAGGTGGTAGCGGTGCAGGCGGGAATGGATGAAGTCGTCCAGCGTGGCGCGGGCCGCGTCTTCTCCGGGAGTGATGTCCGCTATGCCCGGCAGCGGACCCACCTCGCCCACGCTGCGGTCCACGGGCAGGTTGTCGCGCAGGGACGCCCAGTCCACCTCGGGAACCGGCAGCGGCCATGGGGGACCAGATACGGAGGATACGCCCGTCTCGCCAGACGCGCCGGTCGTAAAACCCTCGGGCGGCAGCGCGGGGATGGGGGTGAGGAATTCCGGCAACAGGCGATGGATTTTTGGGCGCAGGGTGCGGGCCGCGTATTCGCGCTTGGGCGATGCCGCCCGGCAGGGCACCACGTTGCGGGCATCCACCTCGTGCAGGGGGCAGAACCTGTCCAGTCCGCGCGCTGCGGACGCCAGCCACGCCCGCTTCACCCGCAGCACGTCGAAGTCCGTGACCACCAGCGACGCGCCCACCGCGCGGGCGTACTCCACCACTTCTTCCGGCGGGTTGCCGCGCAGCACCACAAGGGGAATGCCCGCCGACGCAAGATGACGCCGGGTTTCCTCCATCCCGCGCAGCAAAAAGCCGAACTGGCGAATGGTGGCCCCCAGAAAGCTGTTCGCCAGGCACCACACCACGGCCAGCGGCGCGCCCAGCCGGGCCGCCTCTGCATGGGCATACAGCAGCGCCCAGTTGTCGCGGGCGCGGTGTTCGCGGTGCATCCAGTACAGCACCGGGCCATCCGCTGGCTTGTGCCCCGATGTTGCGCCCGGTGCCGGAGGTGTGGCGGGTCCGCCATGCATGCCCACCACGCGGCGAGGGTCCACGACCAGCGAAAGACCCGACGGAGTGTACGCGTCCTGCGGCTTCATGGCATCCTCCCTTCCCCCGTGGGGCTGCCGCCCACGCCGCGACAGTGCCGCACCGGGCAGGCAGGACGGACAGCACTGCCGGGACCGGCCAGAGCAGCCGCGACCAGCCAGAGATGGCGGTTAGTGCGCTTCCAGCGAATCCATGCACGACTTGAGGTCGCAGATCATGTCCAGCACGTCCATGTTGTGGTTGACGCGCCAGTAGAACTCCTCGACCTCGAAGGGCTTGGTGAGAAAATCGTTGGCCCCGTTCTTGAGAAACTGGGCGGTCAGCGGCCCGGACCCCACCGAGGATACCCCGATGATGGCCACGCGGTCCATCTTGTGGCGGCCACGCAGTTCGCGCACCAGTTCGATGCCGTCCATGTTGGGCATCTGGTAGTCCGTAATCACCAGACGGGTGTGCGGATTCTGTTCGAACACGGCCAACGCTTCCACACCGTCCACAGCCTCCAGCACGCGAAAGCGCTGCACTTCCAGCAGCTTCTTGATCTGGGCGCGTTGGGTGCGCGAATCGTCCACCACCAGCGCGGTGATGAACTGGTTCTTGAACACCCGCTCCAGGCTGGCCACCATGGGGTCCATGTCCTGGATGGACCCCTTGAAGAAATAGTCCACCACGCGCCGCTCGATGAACCGGCGGCGAATTTCGTCGTTGAAGGTGGCCGTCAGCACGATGGACGGCACCTTCCAGGCCAGGCACAGGTCCACGGCCTCGCCGTCGGGGGCGTCCGGCAGGTTCAGGTCGATGACGGCGATGAATATCTGCTGGCCATTGTCGCGCAGCAGGGTCTCTGCTTCCTGCATGCTGTGGGCGATGAGGGTGTCGAACTGGGTAAGCGCCTGAATCTGCTTGCGGATGATCTTGGACTGCACGTTGCTGTCCTCGATGATCAGCACCGTGCGCGGCGCTTCTGCGGTCATGTTCATGCGGCCTCCCCGGCGCGTCGTCTGTCAGTGTGTCGCCCGGATGCTACACGCTCGGCAGTGGGGGCGCAATGCCGGACGCACCTGCCAGCGCCGATCCTGCGCAATAAACATGTTATGTTACGCGATGTTGCCGATCGTCCCGCAGGGGCTTTCCCAGCCATGCGCGGCAAGGGCGGCTGAGAGACGCCGCGCGCCCGCGCACGACAGGCGTGCGTTGCGCACGGTCAGACAGCCGGCACGCAGGGGGACGCGACAGCGGAAGATGAGCGGCAGGATAGACGGAAGGATGGGTTGGGATGGGGGGTGTGAATAAGGACGGGTGGCCAGCCTTACCGCACGCCCAGGAACATCCGGGTGGCCAGCCAGTCCATGACCAGGGCCGGGTTCACCGGGCTGGGACTCAGGGACAGGGCCTCCTGCGCGGCGGCCAGGGCCTCGTCGCAGCGGCGCAACCGGGCCAGATCCATGCGCTCGGCCAGCAGACGGCCCAAAGGATCGGCGGCACGCCCGGCCAGCACGTCGGCCAGGGCGCGCTGGCAGTGCAGCACCACGGCAGCGGCCAGAGGGGCGTCCAGATCACCCTTGCGGGAGGTGCGCTCCATCCAGCCGCCGCCGGTCTGGATGAATTCCACCAGCGCGTCCATCCAGTCGCGCACCGCCGGGGGCGGCGGGGCCGCGTCGGTGGGCCAGGCCAGGGTGAGCACGAAGCTGCGCGACACCAGGGTGGGCAACAGCCGTTCGCGCTGGGGGGCCAGCAGCACGAAGCAGGTGCTGGGGCGGGGTTCTTCCAGCGACTTCAGCAGGCCGTTGGCCGCTTCCACGCGGGTGTGGGCGTCCACCAGCACCACCACGCGCCTGCGGCCCTCGCGCGGGGGTTCGCCCAAAAGGCCGCGCAGGGCGCGCACGTTTTCTATGGAAAAGGAACCTTCCTCGGCGCTGGGCTTGTTGCCGTCCAGCACGACGAGGTCGCGGTGGCCGCCCCCGGCCATGCGCAGGCACGACGGGCAGGACAGGCAGGGGCGGGCATCGTCCAGACCACCGTCTGGGGCCTCGCAGTTCAGCAGCGCCGCCCAGTACAGGGCCAGGGCCATGCGCTCCGGCGCGGTGCCGCCCTCTGCCAGCACCACCTGTGGCGGCGATGCGGCCAGCGCGTGCAGATGGCCCACGGTGCGCTGGTGCCGGGGGGCCAGCAGCGGGGCCACGGCCTCGCGCGGGTCTTGCGGCGCTGGCGGGGTGTCCGTGGCGGCGGCAGCGGCGCGGCCGCGCTTGGGGGCGCCGCTGGGGGGGGACGTATCGTTGGCCATGATGGTTCCGGTACTGGGGTGGTGCTGGTTCCGGACGCATGTGCCGGAAGCGCTGAACGAAGGCCGGGCGCGGACGGAAACCATCCGCATCCTCGCGCCGGACCATGCTACCCGAAGGCGCGGGGGGCCGTCCATGCCTGTTCCGCCGCTCCCGCGCACACAACCCGGCCCGCCCCCCCTATCCCCATCAAGGTTGGGGCACGGCAGCGCCTGCACGGCACGCCCCTTTACTGGCCTCGGACCTCTTTCCTTTCATGGGCCTTTCGAGCCAATCTGCACGTATCGACGCGCTCCGTGTTGCCTGACGAGGTTGAGAAAGCGTTCGTCAGACACATAATACATGACATGCTTGCGATCATAACCGTACAGGATACACATATCACTATATAATGAGAATCTGATGTCTCTGATGGTGTCATTTTTTATGCGCACCCACTTTTCCCTTCTCCAGTCGAGCGCAATAATATAATTTTTAGTATACACTGCCTGGCCAACCTGCATGCTCATAAGCCTGATGACAAGGCCGCGAACCACCGCCACATAAAGAACAAGCGGTATGACAAGCGCACCTCCTTTTGCATGGGGCATGACAATGACAACCAGCGCACCCAGGACAGACGAAGCTATTCCCCCTGCAAAATATTGTGCAGTTCCCCACCTGTAGGCTTTCTCGACGAATTTCCATTCGCCGTCACGAAACCTGTCCTTCAAAATCGCCTGGACTCTGACACGCGCAAGGCTTGCGCGCCTGTATGCATAATATACGACGGCGATATATCCCGAAAAATATCCGCACCAAAGGGCAACCTGCAACGACGACATACAGCCCCCGTAGCCACATCAGAATATGCAAACACTTCAGGCGGGCCACCTAAGCCGGGCAAGTCATTCCGTCACCTGCATCAGCGTACCCGTCTCACTCCCATCCGCGCGGGCGGCGGTCAACCCACATATTCCCCGCCGCCCCCATCACACAAATGGCGCTTGCGGGCGGCCCCCCATGGCAGACCATGAAAAAGGGGCGGCCTGCGCCGCCCCTTTCAGGTGGATATTCCGAACCGGGCTACCAGCCCCGGCTGATGGTCTGGTCGCGTTCCGGACCCACGGACACCAGGCTCACGCGCACGCCGGTCAGCTCCTCGATGCGGGCGATGTAGGCGCGGGTGGGCGCGGGCAGGCTTTCCCAGGTGGTGCAGCCGGTGATGTCGTCATCCCAGCCGGGCATGGTCTCGTACACCGGGGTGACGTGAGCCATGCCGTTCTGCTCCTGCGGGGCCACGGTGATGGTGCCGCCCTGGTATTCGTAGGCGGTGCAGATTTGCAGTTCCTTCAGGCCCGAAAGCACGTCCAGCTTGGTCAGGGCGATGTCGGTGGGGCCGTTCAGGCGCACGGCCTCGCGCAGCACCACGGCGTCCAGCCAGCCGCAGCGACGCTTGCGGCCCGTGGTGGCCCCGAATTCATGGCCCTTCTGCTGCAGGTAGTCGCCCGCCTCGTTCATCTGTTCGGTGGGGAAGGGGCCGGCACCCACGCGGGTGGTATACGCCTTGACGATGGCCACGATGCGGTCAAGCCGGGTGGGCGCGACGCCGCTGCCCGCCGAGGCATTGCCCGACACGGTGTTGGACGAGGTGACGAACGGGTAGGTGCCGTGGTCGATGTCCAGATGGGTGCCTTGCGCGCCCTCGAACATGACGTGCTGCCCTGCCGCCCAGGCCGCCTCGATCTCTGCGGTGACGTCGGCCAGGTGGGGCACCACGCGCGGGGCCACTTCCATGACCTCGTTGAACACGGCATCCACGGTCATGGCCTCGCCGCCGTACAGGCCGGCCAGCAGGGCGTTCTTTTCCAGCAGCGCGGCCTCGATCTTGGCGCGCAGAAGTTCGGGCATGGCAAGGTCGGCGGCGCGGATGCCGATGCGCGACATCTTGTCCTCGTAGCAGGGGCCGATGCCCCGGCCCGTGGTGCCGATCTTGGATTCGTTGGTCTTGTGGCATTCGCGGGCCACGTCCAGCGCCTTGTGGTAGGGCATGATCACGTGGGCCTTGCGGCTGATCATCAGCCGCGCCGGAGAAACGTCCACATCCTTGTCGCGCAGGGTTTCCACCTCGCGGCAGAACACGGCGGGGTCGAGCACGACGCCGTTGCCGATAAGACATTTCTTGCCCGGGTGCAGGATGCCCGAGGGAATGAGGTGCAGGATGTACTGCTTTTCGCCCACCAGCACGGTGTGCCCGGCGTTGTTGCCGCCCTGGAAGCGCACGATCACATCGCACTTGCGGGTCAGCAGATCGACGATCTTGCCCTTGCCCTCATCGCCCCACTGGGCGCCCATCACGACCACGTTTGACATTTCCCACTCCTTGTGACATTGAGTGCCACCCTGCGGCTCCGGCTCTTGCCGAAGGCACGCAGAAAAGGCATCATGTCTTATCCCGTGACTTCTTGGAAGTCAACGGAACTGCTGTCAATCCGACCCCGACAGCACAAAATCGTCCGCACGCGGACATGCCGGAACCACCGGCGGGCCAAGGCCCACCGGGAAAACGGCGCACCAGCGCCGCTCCGCGCAACGCCGCACAACCCACGGCCCGACGGCCACCCCCGCGCACGGAAGCACGGCCCGCCACAGGCGAACGCCCCTTCCCCCCCTCTCGACCACACGGCCACCCGCGCATCCGGCCACCCGCTCTGCTCCGCCTCGCTGCTCTCCACCCGTCGGCCCACCGTACCGCATGCATAATCCTATCTTCACCACCCGTGAACGCTTTGCGCTGCTCGGCCTTGCCATTGCCCAGGCGTTCCTGCTGCTGCTCATCCTGCTGCCCGCACCACGCGATTCCGACGTGCTGCGCGTGGCCGCCCCTGCCCGAGAACGAGTGCAAACGCGCCTCTCGCCCTATGGCCCCGGATTCGAACAGGAACTGCTGACCGCGTTCTGCGCCCGCCACGGCTACGAACTGCGCTGGATAAAGGCCGACAACCGCGAAGAAGCCCTGCGCCTGGTGGCCGACGGCTACGCCGACGTGGCCGTGGGCTTTGGCTCCGTGCCCGGCGGCAACGGCGACGGGGGCAGCCCCTCCGGCTTCACTGCGTTCGACGCCCTGCCGGGCGGCGAGGCATCCGCCCCCGGCGACACCTCGGCAAACGACGTGGCCGCCGCCTCCCTGGCCGAAGCGGACGGCGCGCCCGGCATCTCGCTGTCCGCGCTGCTGGCCCGCCTGACAACCGGCGCGGACCAGACCGAACCCGCCGACCTGGTGGCAGGCCCCGCCTACGACCACGCCCGCCCGGTGCTGGTGCGCTGGTCGGATCCGGACATGCCCGAACCGATCAACGCCGCGCTGCGCGACACCCGCGCTCCCAGATCCCCTGGCACCCCTGGAACCGCGCCAGACGACCAGCCCGGCAGCGGCCTGCGCTCTGCCCTTCTGCTGACCACCTGGGAAACACCCGGCGGACTTCCCTCCAGCGTTGCCGAACCCGGCCTGCTGTCGCCTTCCGGCGGCCCCGCCGTCCTGCCGGCCCAGGCCACCCTGTCCTCTCAGGTCGCCGCCGAGGCATCAGCCATTCCCCAGACTTCCGACGATGCCCGCCACGCGTTGGTGGGCGGCGATTCGTGGCGGCTGTGGCAGCCCTTCATGGCGGAACCTGCCGCAGGCCGGGCCACGGGCAAGCCCCTGTCCTACCACTGGTACTGGCGCGGCGACGACGCCCCCCTGGCCGCCCGCCTGGCCGATTTCTGGCGGACGCGCATGACCCCGGCAGACACCCTGCTGGACGACCTGACCGAACGCTATTTCGGCTTTCTGCCCGAATCGCTGGGCGTGCCCGAAGACGGCGAATATGCCGGGCCTGTGGACATTTTCGACCTGATGGACCTGATGACCGTGGTGGGTGAAAAGCTGCCCACCCACGCCCCTGCCATCAGCCGCGCCGCAGCCCAGAGCAACATCGACCCGCTGCTGCTGTCCGCCGTGATCTTTCAGGAATCGCGCTTCGACACCTCCGCCCGCAGCAAGACCGGGGTGCGCGGCATCATGCAGCTTACCCAGAGCACGGCCCTGCTACTGAAAGTCAACCGCATGAACCCCAGCCAGTCCATCCGGGGCGGGGCGCGCTACCTGCGCATGCTGTGGGACAGCCTGGACGACCTGAACCTGCAACCGTGGGATCGCTGGTTCTTCACCCTGGCCGCGTTCAACCAGGGGCCGGGGCATCTGCGCGACGCCATCCGGCTGAACCAGGACCTTGGCGGCTCGGGCCGCACCTGGCGCGAACTGAAGGACACCTTTCCCAAACTGGCGCGGCCCCGCTACCACGCCCGCACCCGGTACGGGTACTGTCGTGGCTACGAGGCCGTGGCATTCGTGGAAAGCGTGCGCTACTACTATTACATACTCAACGGGCTAGTCGCCCTCTCGCGGCCGGAAGCTGAGCACCTTGCGCCGCTTCTGGACGCCCTCCCCGTCCGCTGGCCCGCCGTTTAGGGCAGGATCGTCCTTTTCGGCCACCGGCTCCAGGTTGAAGGCCATGCGCGGGGGCACCCCAACGGGTTCGCCCTCGGGCCGGGCCGCAGCGGCCCAGTGGTGGTTGAAGAGCTGGTTCTTCCAGCGCACCGCCTGGATCAGGCTGAGCACCAGCGCGGCCTCTTCCCACCGTTTGGTAGGTTCGAAACGGTCCACCACGGCGGCGTAGCGGTCCCACAGCGACATCAGCGACGCCTCGTCGTAGGCGTTCAGTTGCTGTGCCAGCTTTTGCAGCATGCGCTCCATGGGGTCATCGCTCCTTCATGCGGGGTGGGTGCGCGGCGGCAGCAACGTCGAAACGTCCGCGTGATTGCAGTGGCCGCGCCGTGCCCCGCAAACTACGCCAATCCGGATGCCGGTTCAAATGGAAATTGCCCGCCCTTGCGGGCTGTGCTAGCATTGCCGCTGTCGCAGCCCGGAAGGCGACCGCGCCCCGCCCCGTGGCGGGGCGTTGCGCATGCCGCAGCCGTTTCCGCCCCCGATAACGCCCATTCCGCCCGGCCTCGCCGCCGGGCGCAGGCCCGCCCTACCCGGCACGCCGCACCCGGCACGCAACAACGCGCGCCGGATGCGCCCATCGTTGCCGGGCCGCGCCGCCCCTGCCGGAGCCCGTCATGACTTCGCCGAAGCCCGCCAGCCTCAAGGACATGTACCGCACCCTTCAGGACGATCCGTTTCCGGATTCCCTTACCCTGACGCTGGGCGACACCACCCTGACCTACCGCAAGCGCACCTGGACCATCGACGGTGAACGCAAGGGCTTGCGCTACGGCGAAAACCCCGACCAGCCCGCCGCGCTGTACGAACTGGCCGAAGGCGGCCTGACCCTTGGCGGCGTGGCCTTTCGTGCCGCCGGGCAGGGCCTTGTCTCGGCCATCGCCGAAGAACACATGGTCCAGGCGGGCAAGCACCCCGGCAAGACCAACCTGACCGACGTGGACAACGGGGTGAACATCCTGCAGTACCTGGCCGCGCGCCCCGCCGCCGTAATCCTGAAGCACAACAACCCGTGCGGGGCCGCCTGGTCCAATGATGGCGTGGCCGACGCGCTGGACAAGGCCTACAACTGCGACAGAATCGCCGCCTTCGGCGGGGCCGTTGTGGTCAACCGACCGCTGGACCGCGCCGCCGGTGAACGCATCGCCGCCAACTACTTCGAGGTGGTTGCCGCGCCCGACTTTGAACCCGGCGTGCTGGAACTGCTGCAAACCCGCAAGAACCTGCGCATCCTGCGCATGCCCGGCCTGGCCCAGCTCGAAAATTTCGCCGATGCGCCGTTCCTGGACATCAAGAGCCTGACCGACGGCGGCATGGTCATCCAGCATTCGTTCCGCAACCGCATCCGCACCGTTGCCGATTTTCTGCCCGCCGAAGCCACCAGCAAGGACGGCGTCACCGTTACCGCCCGCGCGCCCTCCAAGCAGGAAGCCGACGACCTGCTGTTCGCCTGGGCCGTGGAGTCGGGCGTCACGTCCAACTCGGTCATCTTCGTGCGGAACGGGGCCACCGTGGCCATCGGCACCGGCGAACAGGACCGCGTGGGCTGCGTGGAACTGGCCATCCACAAGGCCTACACCAAGTACGCAGACTCGCTGGCCTTCGCCGCGCACAACTGCTCGCTGTACGACCTGAAGCTGAAGGCGGCCACTGACCCGGCGCTGGCCGAATCGCTGGCCGACATCGAACGCCGCACCCAGGAAGAGCGCGGCGGCCTGCCCGGCACCGTGCTGGTCTCCGACGGGTTCTTCCCCTTCCGTGACGGCGTGGACGTGGCCCTGGCACAGGGCGTTGCCGCCATCGCCCAGCCCGGCGGCTCCATGCGCGACCACGAGGTGATCATGGCCGTGAACGAGGCCAGCCCGCAGGTGGCCATGGTGTTTACGGGGCAACGGTCGTTCAAACACTAATAATTCCAGAGATAAGAAATCTCGGGGAGGGGACCCTTTAAAAAGGGTCCCCTCCCCGAACCCCTCCCCCCTAAATTTTTCAATGGGGGAGACGCACGGGAAATCTGCCTTTACTTCAGCTCATTATAGAGGGTGTTGCAGGTAGTCATTGCCTTTCCCCTATCTGGACATTGCCTTTCTTCCTTATACCCCGCAGCGGTCTGCCGCTGCGGGTGGCTGGTGCGGGGGCGATGCAAGGAATTACGAGTTTTTGTGGCCGGGCAAGGCGGCGCGCGATTTTCGCGCGGAACGTACTGGCGTACGTGAGCAGCGAAAATCAAGCGCCAACGCAGCCCGGCCCAAAAAGGCGGATTCTGCAAGCAGCGCCACCGCGCTGACGGGATGCACCTTAGGATCACGCCGACATAGCGCGCCTACGGCAGCCCAAACGCCTTCTCTGGCCTCACCGACACAAACCAAGCGGGAAACATGGCGGCACCATCCGGCATCGTGCGCTACCCCGGCCCGGGGTGCATCGTTGAATTCATGCAGGGCAACCGCCCCATAACGGCCTGGGTGCTCGAAGAACAGGCAGGCAAGCTGCGCCTGCTGCTCGCCAATCGCCGCGAAACCAAGCTCACCACCAACCGCCTGCTGCCCTGGTCCGGCCCGGTCTACTCCGGCGAGTATGGCCGCCAGCAGATCATCGACCTGCTGGAACTGCACCGCCAGCGCCGCGACGACCGCGAAACCGCGCTCGACCCGCTGGAACTCTGGACCCTGGCCCAGGGCGAGGTGGACCGCGCCTCGCTGGAGTGGTTCGCGGAACTGCTGTGGGAAACGCCCGAAGTGGACGACCTGGCCGCCCTGGGCCGCGCCATGCTGGCCTGCAAGACCCACTTCAAGTTCCAGCCGCCCGACTTCGAGGTGTACACCGCCGAAAAGGTGGACACCCGCCTGGCCGAGCAGGAAGCCACCCGCCAGCGCGAAGCCCTGGTTGCCGCCGGGCACGAATTCGTGCGCGTGCTGTGGGACGTGCATTCGCGCCGCCGCACCCTGCCGCTGGAAACATCGCCGGAACGCCCTGCCCCGGACATCGCCGAACAGCTCGCCGCGCTGATCATGACCCGCCTGGCCGACCCGGACGACCACGACTCCGAGCCGGTCTGGAAACAGGTGACCAAGGGCCTGCCCGACGACCCGCACCTGGCCCTGCACCTGGCCAAAACCTGGGGCCTGGTGCCGGAACACCACAATTTCTGGATGGACCGTGCGGGCTACGACCCCGGCAACGCCTGGACAGCTCACCACGCAGGCGACATGGCCGCCCTGCGCGCCGCCGTGGAATCCGCCCGGCGCGCACCGCTGGCCACGCCGTTCATCTCCATAGATTCCGCCACCACCCGCGACATCGACGACGCCTTCCACATCGAGGCGCGCGGCGACGGGGGCTTTCGCCTGTGGCTGGCCCTGGCCTGCCCGGCCCTGGCCTGGCCCTATGGCAGCGAACTGGACAAGGCCGTGCTGCGCCGCGCCACCAGCATCTACCTGCCGGAAGCCACCCACCACATGCTGCCGGAGGAACTGGGCACCGGTTTCTTCAGCCTGCTGGCCGGGCAGGACCGCCCCGCGCTGATCCTGACCATGGAAGTGGCCCCGGACGGCGAACTGCAATCCTGCGTACCCAGCGGCGCGTGGGTGCGCCTGGCCGCCAATCTTACCTACGAGGCCTGCGAGGCCTGCCTTGCCGCCGTGGCCCCGCCGCAGGCCGCCCCTGACCCGGACGACGAACTGCTGGCGGCCATGCTGGCGGGCGACCCCGATGCGGGTGACGAGGCCGCCGCAACCGCTGCCGCGCCCCTGCCCCTGCCGGATAACGCCGCAGCGCCCCACGCGGACAGGCTGGCCGTGGCCGACAGGCTGGCCCGCGCGCTGCAAGCGCACCGCATCAGCCGTGGGGCGGTGATCATCGAACGCGACGACCCCAAAGTGACGTTGTCCGGCGAAGGTGCGGCCACCGTCGTGGACATTGCGGAGCAGCCCGCCGCGCCGCGCAGCCAGTCCATCGTGGCGGAAATGATGATTCTGGCCAACGCCGGGGTGGCCCGCTGGGCCGGTGAGAACCGCGTGGCCCTGCTGCACCGCACCCAGGACGTGGGCATTCCCCGCGAATACGCCGGGGTGTGGCGCGCCCCGCACGAGGTGGCGCGGGTGGTCAAGGCGCTGGCCTCGTCGCTGCTGGAAACCTCGCCCCGGCCCCATGCGGGCATCGGCATGCCCGCGTACAGCCCGATCACCTCGCCATTGCGCCGTTATCCGGACCTGATCAACGAAACCCAGGTGCTGCACGCCCTGGCCACCGGGCAGGGCCGCTGGACGCGCGAGGAACTGGACGCCATGCTGCCCCTGCTGAACGCCCGGCTGGATGCGGCGGGGCAGGTGCAGCGCTTTCGCCCGCGCTACTGGAAGCTGCTGCATTTTCGCCAGAAGGGCGACAAGACCTGGTGGCACGCCGTGGTCACGGAAGAAAACGACGCCTTTGTCACCGTCAGCCTGCCGCGCGAACAGCTGTTTTTGCGCGGGCGGCGTTCCACCTTCGGCGACAAGGTGAACCCCGGCCAGCACTTCCGGGTGCGGGTGGGCAAGATCCATCCGCTGAACAACGAAATACAGATACTGGACGCGGAAGAAGAGTGACGGCATTGTGGGTCCGGCGGACGCAGCCTCCCGGCAGGGACGACGCGCCCGCAGCCCCGGTGGCCGCCGCCGCGACATTTCACCCGCCCAGCCCCCGCAGGAGGCACGATCATGATGGGTAAGCTGCTTTGGATCGCCATCGCCTACGTCATGGGCTCCATCCCCTTCGGGCTGGTGTTCGCCCGCACCTTCTGCGGGGTGGACCCGCGCACCGGCGGCAGCCGCAACGTGGGGGCCACCAACGTGGCCCGGCTGTGCGGCACCAAGTGGGGCATGGCCACCCTGTTGTGCGACGCGCTGAAGGGCGCGCTGCCCGTGGCCATCGCCATGTCGTTCAGCGATTCCGCGTTCTTCCACAGCCTGACGGCGCTGGCCGCCCTGCTGGGCCACCTGTATTCCTGCTTCCTGGGCTTCAAGGGGGGCAAGGCCGTGGCCACCACGGTGGGCGTGTTCATTCCGCTGGCTTTCGGGCAACTGGTGCTGGCGGGCATCGCCTGCCTGCTGGTGATCTGGCGCTCCGGCTTCGTCTCGCTGGGTTCGCTGACCCTGGTCACGGCCCTGCCCGTGTTCCTGCTGGTGTACGGCAAGTGGAAGCTGCTGCCGCTGGCGCTGGTAGTCATGGCCCTGGTGTACTGGAGCCACCGCGAAAACATCGGGCGTCTGGCGCGCGGTGAGGAAAAGCCCTGGCAGAAGAAGCACCACGACGCTGCGCCCACCGGCAGCACACCTGAAGAGACGGGCGCGCCTGAAGCACCTGAAGCGGCGGACGCAAACACCGCCACGGCCTGCGGCTGCGGCTGCGCCGCGCACGGCGAAGCAGACGCCACGTCCGAAAAGTAGTTTTCACGGCGTCGCCCCGGCCTTGTTGCCAGTGCCACGGCAAGGCGCCACAACTGCTGCATTGCACGATTTCAAGGAGACCGGCCCAATGCCTTGTCCCACGTCCAGCACCACGCCCTGCCCCGCACCCGGTCACGACTTTCCGGCCGCGCGCACGCGGATGGAGTATGTCTGCCTTGGCTGCGGAGAGCGCCGCGGCATCGACGAGCTGCTGTACACCTGCCCCAACTGCGGCGGGGTGTACCTGCTTGAAGACCTCGATTTCGACAAGCTTGCGGCCCAGCGCACCGGCCCGGAATGGCGCGCCCTGTTCGACGCCCGCGCCGCCACCCGTACCACCGCCCTGCGCGGCATCTTCCGCTTTTACGAGCTGATGGCCCCGGTGCTGGAAGAAGAGGACATCGTGTACCTTGGCGAGGGCAACACCCCCATCGTCGAGGCGGCCCCCGTGCTGCGCGACGCCGTGGGCATTCCCTTCGCCTTCAAGAACGACGGCCAGAACCCCAGCGCCTCGTTCAAGGACCGGGGCATGGCCTGCGCGTTCAGCTACCTGAAGGCGCTGGTGCGCAAGCATGGCTGGGACGAGGTGCTGACCGTGTGCGCCTCTACCGGCGACACTTCCGCCGCCGCCGCGCTGTACGCCTCGTACGTGGGCGGGCCGGTGAAGTCGGTGGTGCTGCTGCCGCACGGCAAGGTTACCCCGCAGCAGCTTTCGCAGCCGCTGGGCAGCGGGGCCACGGTGCTGGAAATTCCCGGCGTGTTCGACGACTGCATGAAGGTGGTCGAGCACCTGGCCGAAAACTATCGGGTGGCCCTGCTGAACTCCAAGAACAGCTGGCGCATCCTGGGGCAGGAATCGTACGCCTTCGAGGTGGCCCAGTGGTACGGCTGGGACATGAAGGGCCAGTGCGTGTTCGTGCCCATCGGCAACGCGGGCAACGTCACGGCCATCATGGCAGGCTTCCTGAAGCTGCTGCGCCTTGGGGTCATCGACGCGCTGCCGAGGGTCATCGGCGTGCAGTCGCACCATGCCGACCCGGTATGGCGCTACTACAGCCAGCCGGACCCGGCCACGCGCACCTATGCGCCCGTCACCGTGCAGCCCAGCGTGGCCCAGGCGGCCATGATCGGCAACCCGGTGTCCTTCCCGCGCGTACAGGCGCTGGCGGACAGATTCATCGCGGAAGGGGGCGAACGGGCCTTCTCCGTGGTGCAGGTGACCGAGCAGGAGATCATGGACGCCATGATCCGGGGCAACCGCCACGGGCACATTGCCTGCACCCAGGGCGGCGAATGCTTGGCCGGGCTGATCAAGGCCCGCGAACTGGGCCTGGTGTCGCCGGACGAGCACGCCGTGCTCGACGCCACCGCGCACAGCCTGAAGTTTGCAGGCTTTCAGGACATGTACTTCACCAACAGTTTCCCGGCAGAATACGGCGTGACGCCGGACCCCAGCCTGGCCAACGCGCCCGCGCTGGTGGTCAGCCCGGAAGACAAGGCCCGCCTGTCGCCAGAGGCCTACACCCTGGCCGCCGCCGAAGCGGTGGTGGCCAAGCTGGGCCTGGCGAAAAAGGCGTAACGCCCGCAGCCAGCGTACGCTGGCCTGACGCCCTATCCCCGCCAACGAAAGCGCGGCGCACGGAAACACTCCGTGCGCCGCGCTTTCGTTGGCGGGCAGGGAGTAACGGGGAGCCGAAAAGGGGCAGCAGCACTGGCGCGGATTCACCAGCGCACGGATTCACTGGCGCGCGGGCTACCGGGTTCGGCAATTCACCGGGTCACAGAAACGGAACCCTGGGCCGCCCCACCACCGCCCCGCGAGGGGGTGTGCATTTTTGCAACGCGCGGCACCTGTGCCGTTCTGCACAGCAGTTTACATCACACTAAAATATCATGACTTTTTACAGAAACCGCCGCATTTCTGCAACACGCACCGTAAAAACACATTTGTTCGCTCAACTCGCCTTTCCCCCCTAACATCTCGTACCTAAAAGATTTTCCCCGGTGGCACGCTCGATGCTTATGCCGACGCAGTTCCTGCCTGTGCCGTGTATTCGCAAACAATCCCATACGGGCCAAGCCCGGGGAGAATCCTGATGACCACCTGCTGCCTGTCCCCCCAGGAAGTGCGCCTGCAAAACCCGGAACCGGACAAGACCGGGCGCACGCGCGTCTACTCCATTCTCGAGACCTTCCAGTATCAGGTTCCGTTCATCGACGTGGAGCGCGCCCGCTACTTCACCGAGTCCATGCGCGCCACCGAGGGCCAGTTGCTGTCCCTGCGCTGGGCCAAGGCGCTGCAGAACTGCGCCGAGAAGATGACCGTGTACATCACCCCGAACCAGCTCATCGCCGGCCGCGCCGGGCAGTTTGGCCGCTACGGCATCCTGTACCCGGAAATCGACGGCGACTTCTACGGCGTGGTCATGCGCGACCTGCCGAACCGCGCCAAGAGTCCCTTCCGCATCTCGGACGCGGACATCAACATCATCCTCGATGAAATAGCCCCCTACTGGGAAGGCAAGACCTACCACGAGCATCTCAACGGCGCGCTGCCCGAAGAGTTGCGCAACGTCACCTACGCCGACGCTTCGGGCCTCAAGTCCAAGTTCGTGGTCAGTGAAACCTCTTCCTACCGTTCGGCCCTGCAATGGGTGCATGACTACGACAAGGTGCTCCGGCGCGGCATGCTGGACATCAGGGCCGAAATGCTGGCCCGTCTGGAAAGGCTGGACCCGGACAGCCCCATCGACAACTGGGAGAAGAAGCCGTTCCTGCAAGCCATGGTCATCGTGTGCGACGCCTTCATGACCTGGGCAAAACGCCACGCCGACCTCGCCCGCGCCCAGGCCGCCGCCGAAGCCGACCCCGCCCGCAGGCAGGAGCTGCTGCATCTGGCCGACATCTGCGACCGTGTGCCCGCCCACCCGGCCCGCACCTTTCACGAGGCCGTGCAAGCGCAGTGGTTCGTCCAGATGTTCTCGCGCATCGAGCAGAAATCCAGCGCCATCATCTCCAACGGACGCATGGACCAGTATTTACATCCCTTCTATGCCAGGGACCTTGCCGAAGGGCGCATCACCGAAGAAAGCGCCATGGAGCTTCTGGAGTGCATGTGGGTGGAGATGGCCCAGTTCATCGACCTGTACATCAACCCCACCGGCAACGAGTTCAACGAAGGCTACGCCCACTGGGAGGCCGTGACCATCGGCGGCCAGACCCCCGACGGACATGACGCCACCAACGACCTGACCTACCTGTTCCTGCGCTCCAAGCGCGAATTTCCGCTGAACTATCCGGACCTGGCCGCCCGCATCCACTCCCGCTCGCCGGAACGCTTCCTGTACGAAGTGGCCGAGACCATCAAGGACGGCTCCGGCTTTCCCAAGCTGATCAACGACGAGGAAGTGGTGCCGCTGTATGTGGCCAAGGGCGCGCCCTTCAGGGACGCCCTGGACTACGCCGTGTCGGGCTGCACAGAGGCCCGCATGCCCAACCGCGACACCTACACCTCTGGCTGCGTGTACATCAACTTCGCCACGGCCATGGAAATGACCATGCACAACGGGCGGATGCTGAAGTACGGACAGGACGACCTGGTGGGCCTGGAAACCGGCGACCCCACCACCTTCGCCACCTGGGAGCAGTTCTGGGACGCCTACACGGCCCAGCACATGAACCTGCTGTCCAAGGCCTTCACCCAGCAGTCCGTGGTGGACTGCCTGCGTCCGCAGCACTTTGCCTCGCCTTTTGCCTCGGTGCTGCACGACCTGTGCGTTGCAGACTGCAAGGACCTGCAATCACCCCGTATCGAAGGTGGCGTGGATTTCTCGTACTTTGAATTCCTGGGCTACGGGACGGTGGTCGACTCGCTGGCGGCGGTCAGGAAGCTGGTGTTCGAGGACAAGAAGGTGCCCATGGCCGATCTGGTGGCCGCGTTGCGCAACGACTTTGAAGGACGCGAGCCCCTGCGCGCCCTGCTGCGCTCCGCCCCCTGCTACGGCAACAACAATCCGTACGCGGACGCCATCGCCAGGGAAGTGGACCGCATGACCCAATTGTTTGCGGAAAAATATTCCAAGGTACGGGGCATCAACTGCGACGTGCGCTACGTGCCCATCACCTCGCACGTGCCCTTCGGCAAGGTGGTCAGCGCCACCCCCAACGGCCGCAAGGCGTGGACGCCCCTGTCCGACGGCTCGTCCGCCTCGCACGGCGCGGACCGCAACGGCCCCACGGCGGTGCTGTTGTCCAACTACCATTCCAAGAACTGCGACCTGAAGAACCGCGCCTCGCGCCTGCTGAACATCAAGCTGTCGCCCAGGTGCGTGGCCGGAGAAACCGGCACCCGCAAGCTTGTGGATGTCATCCGCAGTTGGTGCGACCTGAAGTTGTGGCACCTGCAATTCAACATCATCAACAAGGAAACCCTGCTCAAGGCCAAGGCCGATCCGGACAGGTACCGGGGCCTGCTGGTGCGCATTGCGGGGTACAGCTCGTACTTCTGCGACCTTTCGCCCGACTTGCAGGACGACGTGATCAACCGCACCGAACACGACGAGATGTAGCATCCGCATTCACGGGGCAGGGGGCGGCTGACGCCCCCCCCCTGCCCCGCCACCACGGGAAGAGGCACCCCATGCAGGACAAGGAACGGACAGGCATCATCTTCAACATACAGAAGTATTCCGTGCATGACGGCGCGGGCATCCGCACCATGGTCTTCTTCAAGGGCTGCCCGTTGCGCTGCGCCTGGTGCAGCAACCCCGAATCGCAGCAACTGCGGCCGGAACGCGGGTTCAACCGCTACAAGTGTCTTTCTCCGGCTGTGTGCGGCTACTGTATCCCCGCCTGCGCCAAAGGGTGCATCCTTGACATAGAGGGCCTGCTGGCCATCGACTACACCCGCTGTGACGGCTGCCTGCTCTGCGCCCAGGCCTGCCCTACCGGGGCCATGAGCGTCTACGGCGAAAGCCTGAGCGTGGCCGAGGTGCTGGCGTCGGTGGAGCAGGACGCGGTGTTCTATGCCCGATCCGGCGGCGGCATGACCCTGTCCGGGGGCGAGGTGATGCATCAGCCGGACTTTGCCGTGGCGCTGCTGCGCGAGGCCCGCCGCAGGCACATCAACACGGTGATGGAAACCTGCGGCCACTGCGACGGCGACGCGCTGGTCGAGGCCTGCCGTCATCTGGACACGTTGATCTTCGACATCAAGCACCTGTCCAGCGATGTACACCGCGATGGCACCGGCGTCGGCAACGAACGCATTCTGGAAAACTTCCTCCGCGTGTGTGCCGCATTTCCCGCATTGCCCATCATTGCCCGCACCCCGGTCATCCCCGGCTTCAATGACACGGAGGCCGACATCCGGGCCATTGCCCGGTTTCTGCCCAAGCGCGCCAACCTCGTCCACGAGCTGCTTCCCTACCACCGCATGGGCCAGACCAAATACGAATTCCTTGGGCGCGCCTTTCCCATGGGCGGCGCGCAACTGGCCACCGGCACACTGCGGCGGTTGCAGGACGTGTCCATGGCCCGCTGATCCGTCGCGCCCTTGCAGTCTGTTTCTCGCACAGGCAGCTTTTTTCTCCGGCATCCCGAAAGGGATGCCGGTTTTTTGCGCCATGTGTTCCGGATGGTGCAAATCGGCACAGCAGGCCGCCCGGCACGTCGCGTTTTTGCAACACACCCGCTCGCCTATCAAAACAATACTTTGTTATTTAATGGCTTTTCCAACAGGCAACCTTGCGTCGCTTTTTTGCATCATATACAAGACCTGATGCAACCCTGCCTTTCTTCCTTCTGACATTTCGATTTTTCTTTTTATTTTCGCATAATTAGAAGCGTGCGCAAAAATCACCCCCACCGTCGTTCACGTGGCGGAATACCCCGCTGCTGACGCCTGAACACCAAACGTCCGGCGCCGACCGCTCCCTTCCCCCAACGCCTCGGAAAATAAATCCTTCAATACAAACATATTACGAAAACATCGACTCTAAAAAAAGAGTACCCCCGCAACAATACTATTTGCTCGCCCAATCATTCACAAACGGCACCATTCTTGCTCCTTCATATTACGCACTGCCGCTGACCCCTTCTGGTTGCAAAGACAACATACACGGCATGCAAAGACTTGCTAATTGACCTGCACGTACGTGGACATGCAACGGCATCCTCCGTGGAGTTCTCCATGACGGAACGCATCCGCCATTCCAGATGCTGCACACCGGCCACATGTTGCCGCATATCGCCAAATGCCGTCTGCAACGGCATGGCCGCGAACGCATGGTCCGCAAATGACGCATACACGCCACTGCACGCCTGCGGCCCGCAGAAGCGCGGCATGGACCACGCCGCCATCGTCCTGCGACCACTCTCGCCGACAGGGGGCATGCCATGACCCCCACCGTCTGTCCGGCTGTCAGCCCGAATACCCGCCTTGCTGCCCCTCCCATTGACCGGCCGGTTGCCCTTTCCCCGCCCGGAATGGCCGAAATGTTCTGCCTCTCCGGCAGGACCGCGCTGGTCACCGGCGGCAATTCCGGCCTTGGCGAAGCCATGGCCACGGCACTGGGCCTTGCCGGGGCACGCGTGCTGCTGCTGGCCCGCAGGCAGCCTGAACTGGACGAGGCTGCGGCCCGCCTGACCGCCCTCGGCATCGACGCCCTGACCATCTCCGCCGACCTCACCGCCCCCGACGCCATCGCCGCCAGCGCGGCACAAGCCCTCGCCCTGTCCCAAACCGCGTCAGGCCAGGTGGACATCCTGGTCAACGCAGCGGGCGTCAACCTGCGCCAGCCGTTCCAGGACATCACCCCCGAAGCCTGGCGACGCCAGATCGACCTGCACCTTTCCACACCCTTCTTTCTTGTCCAGGCACTGGCCCCCGGCATGCGCGAACGCGGCTGGGGCCGCATCATCAACATCGCCTCCCTGCAATCCTTCCGGGCCATGCCCGACAGCGCGCCCTACGGAGCGGCCAAGGGCGGCATTGTGCAGCTTACCCGCGCCATGGCCCAGGCCTGGGGACCGCACGGCATCACCTGCAACGCCATCGCTCCCGGCTTTTTCCCCACCGCGCTCACCGCGCCGGTGTTCGACGACCCGGACGCCGTGGCCCGCCATGCGGCGCAAACCTGCCTTGGCCGCAACGGACGCATGGAGGACCTGCACGGCCTGACCCTGTTTCTCGCTAGCAACGCATCATCGTATGTCACCGGACAAACGATCATGCTCGATGGTGGATTCTCGGCGAAATGACTGATGTTTTACTGTGTCAGACGGCTCCGTCCCGGCTTCATGTGACAATTTCACAGAACAGCAACAGCGAGGTCGTACATGAAAAAACGTCTAGCCACTGCCCTTGCACTCCTTCTTGTCGGCGCATTCATGGTCGCTGGCCTCACCCCCCTCTGCGCCAGCGCTGCGGACAAGCCTGAGATCCGCACCAGCGCGCAACCCTGCCTGCACGGCATGCCGTTGTGGTATGCGGAAAAGGCTGGCTGGCTGGCAAAGGCCCCGTTCACCAACTCCTTCATGCTGTTCGCCTCGGGCGCGCCCCAGGTGGAAGCGCTGGCCGCCAACCAGTGGGACGTAGGGGCCATGGGCGCCCTGCCCACCATGATGGCCAGCATGCGCTACGGCTACAAGTTCATCGGCATTTCCAACGACGAATCGGAAACCAACGACCTGTGGGTGCGCCCCGATTCGCCGCTGCTGAAGAACAAGGGCGCCAACCCCAAGTTCCCCGACATCTTCGGCAGCGCCGACGACTGGAAGGGCAAGAAGGTGCTGGCCACCACCGTGTCCACGGGCCACTACGCCCTCACCGCCACCCTGGCTGCGCTGGGCCTGAAGGACACCGACGTCTCGCTGGTCCATATGGAGCAGGGCCAGGCCGTCACCGCGTTCAACGCGGGTGAAGGCGACGTGATCCAGCTGTGGGCACCCTTCAGCTACATTGCCGAGGCCAAGGGCTGGAAAAAGGTCTCCTCCGGCAGCAAGGCCGGGGTGGTCATTCTGGGCGGCATCGGCGTGCGCAAGGACTTTGCCGAAAAGTTCCCCGACCTCGTGGTGGACTGGCTGGACGTGTACATGCGCGGCATCGAGATGATGAAGAACGAGCCGGGCAAGAGCGTGGAGCCGCTGCTGAACTACTTCACCGGCTACTGCGGCCTGGAACTGACCCGCGACCAGGTGGAGAAGGAATTCAAGTACCGTCCCCTGTACGACGTGAACGAACAGGTGCGCCTGCTGGAAGACCCGGCCAAGACCGCCGCGTGGATGGACGGCGTGGCCAAGTTCATGCTGACCCAGGGCCGTATCACCACCAAGGAATACGACCGCTACGCCAAGAGCAACTACGGGATCGACCCGTCGTTCATGAAGAAGCTGGCTGAACGCCGCGCCGCCGCGAAATAAGCAGTGCAACCTCCGCCGTCCCCCGGCGCTGCCGCCGGGGGACGGATACGGAAGGCGGCATGATGCCCCGAGCGACAGGTTCCGCCCGGCATGGAGCCTGCTGCCCTCCCCTCCACGCGCGACAGGAGTCTAGCATGCAGACCACCACAGACGACGTACAGGACACCGTATCGCTGGAAGTCGCAAAGGCCGGCTATCTGGCCTCCGCCGCCCGCGAACACTGGATATCCGTCGTCAGCCTGATCGTCTTCCTGATCATCTGGGAACTGATCTGCCGGTTCGAGATCATCGGCCCCTACCAGTTGGTTCCCCCATCCGAGATCCTTGGCGTCTTCGTGGACAAATTCTCCGAGCCCAATCCCGATGGCGCGCTGCTGCAAGAGCACGCCTGGGCCAGCCTGTCGCTGGCGCTGGCCGGATTCGGGGCGGCGGTATGCATAGGCGTGCCGCTGGGGCTGCTGATGGGCTGGTACAAGCCGGTCAACCTGCTGGTGCGCCCGCTGTTCGACGCGGTGCGGCCCATTCCGCCCATCGCCTGGATACCCATCGCCATCCTGTGGCTGGGCATCGGCATTCACGCCAAGGCGTTCATCATCTTTCTGGCGGCGTTCGTGCCCTGCGTGATCAACTCGTACACGGGCATCCGCCTGACCAACCCGGTGCTGATCCGCGTTGCCCGCATCTACGGCGCCTCCAATTTCGAAACCTTCCGCAAGATCGGCGTTCCATCGGCCATTCCCATGGTGTTCACGGGCATCAAGCTGTCGCTCAACGCCGCGTGGACCACCCTGGTGGCGGCGGAACTGCTGGCCGCATCGCAGGGGCTTGGCTACATGATCCAGCTCGGCCGCAGGCTGGCCCGCCCGGACATCATCATCGTGGGCATGCTGGCCATCGGCCTGCTGGGCGCGCTGATGTCGTGGGGGCTGACCAGGATCGAGGCCCGCTTTGCATCCTCCCGGAGGCTCTCATGATCGGTCGACTCGGCAAGCGGCTGATGCCCGCCGCGCTCACCACCGGATCGCTGCTGGCCTTCGTGGTCTTCTGGCAGGTGGTATCGCTGTACACCAATCCCGACTTCCTGCCCTCGCCGGGGCGCGTATGGGACGAGGCCGTGCGCCTGTTCCACACCCCCGTGGGCGGCAAGGACATTCTGACCCACGTGGGGTTCAGCCTCAGGCGCGTGCTTACCGCCTACCTGTGGGCCACCGTGCTGGGGCTGCCGCTGGGCCTGTGCATGGGGTGGAACCGGACGTGCGAAAAGATCGTCTCGCCCATCTTCGAACTGCTGCGGCCCATTCCGCCCATCGCCTGGATACCCATCGCCATCCTGTGGCTGGGCGTGGCCGAAGGCTCCAAGGTGTTCATCTGCTTCGTGGGGTCCTTCGTCATCCTGGTGCTGAACTCGTACACCGGCATGCGCTACGTGGACCCGCTGCTCATCGACGCGGCCCGCTCATTCGGGGCGTCGCGCAGGCAACAGTTCTTCAACGTGGCCGTGCCCGCGTGCCTGCCCTCCATCTTCGCCGGGTTGCAGAACGCGCTGTCCATGGCCTGGATGTGCGTGCTGGCGGCGGAACTGGTGGGGGCGCGCGAGGGCGTGGGGTTCATCATCATCCAGGGCATGGACCTGAACCGCCCGCCCATGATCCTTGTAGGCATGATCCTGATCGGCATCGTGGGTTCGCTGCTGGCGGCCTCGCTGCGCTGGGCGGAACGGGCGCTGTGCCCCTGGCGGAGGGAGCTGGTATGACCGGGCAGACTGCCAAGATCGAATGCCGCGACCTGTCAAAGGCCTTTCACGTGCCGGGGCAGGACCAGCGGCTGCTGGTTCTCGACCGCGTGTCGCTGTCGGTGCGCGAAAACGAATTCCTGGTTGTCCTGGGGCCGGGCCAATGCGGCAAGACCGTGCTGCTCAACTGCATCGCCGGGCTCATCGAACCTTCTGCCGGGCAGGTGCTGCTGGACGGCACGCCGGTCACCAGGCCGGGCCCGGACCGGGCCATGGTCTTCCAGCGCTACGCCCTGATGCCGTGGAAGACCGTGGAGCACAACGTGGCCTTCGGCCTGGCCGTGCGCGGCGTCCCCGTGAAGGAGCGGCTGGCTGCGGCCCACCACTACATCGACCTTGTGGGGTTGAAGGGCTTTGAAAAGGCCTACCCGGAACAGCTTTCCGGCGGCATGAAGCAGCGCGTGGGCATTGCCCGCGCCTACGCCAACGCCCCGGACATCCTGCTGATGGACGAACCCTTCGGCGCGCTGGACGCCCAGACCCGCTACGCCATGGAGCAGGACCTGCGCTCCATCTGGGAAAAGGAAAAGCGCACGGTCATCTTCGTCACCAACAACATCGAAGAGGCCATCTACCTGGGCGACAGGATACTGGTCATGTCCGTGCTGCCCGGCAGGGTCAAGGCGGAATACGACATTGGCATCCCCTCGCCACGCAACTACACCGACCCTGCTTTTCTCACCTACAGAAAGCAGATCTCCAACGCCACGGACCTTTCCCTATAGGAGACATGTCATGGAGACTGCCGCCACGTATCCTTACGCCCAGAACCGCAAGGTCAAGGTGCAGGTGGAAAACCTCACCAAGTGTTACGACGACCTGCTGGTGCTCGATAAGATCAACTTCGACATCTATCAGGGCGAACTGCTGTGCATCGTGGGCCCCACGGGCTGCGGCAAGACCACGTTCCTGAATTGCCTTTCACAGTTCATCCCCATGACGGAAGGCTCCATCCTGGTGGACGGCGTGCCTGCCTCGCCGGAAATCCACAACATCGCCTTCGTGTTCCAGGAGGTGTCCGCCATCCCCTGGCTGACGGTGGAGGACAACATCCGCTTCGGCCTGCGCATCAAGCGCCTGCCGGAGGCGGAGATAGAGCGGCGCACCGAGCGCATGCTCGACCTGGTGGGCCTGCGCAAGTACCGCACCTATTTCCCGCAGCAGCTTTCGGCCAGCATGGAGCAGCGCGTGGTCATCGCGCGCAACTTCGCCATCAACCCCGACCTGCTGCTGATGGACGAGCCTTACGGCCAACTGGACGTGAAGCTGCGCTACTACCTGGAGGACGAGCTGATCCGCATCTGGAAGGAGCTGGGCAGCACGGTGGCCTTCATCACCCACAACATCGAAGAAGCCATCTACCTTGCCGAACGCATCCTGATCCTGTCGCCCAAGCCCTCCACCATCAAGGAGGAGGTCATCGTGGATCTGCCCCGCCCCCGCCAGTACGACGACCCAGAATTCGTCCGGCTGCGCGAGTACGTGACTGAACGCATCAAGTGGTGGTAGGCCGCCCGCCCGTCCCTTTGCCCGCAACAGGCGGATGGACGGCGTCCCGCCATTGTTTCCCGGTATTCCCCAAGGTTTGAGTTCATCGCGGTGCTTATCGTCCGTGCCGTCTCACCGGCCCCTTTTGGCCCGCTTGGCCACATTCCGGAGAGCGCGACGGGCGCAACGTCAAACCGGGTCCGCGCAGTGTGCGGACAACGCCTGCCAGGGAGAAACGTCATGCATATCGGATTCATCGGAGCAGGGCTGATGGGAGGACCGCTGGCCCGCAATCTCATCCGGGCCGGAAAGAACGTACTGGTCTACGACCTGAGCGCAGAGGCCGCCGCGCGCACCGCAGGCGTGGGGCCCACCGGGCGCACCGCCGCCGCGCTGGCCGACCTGGCCGGGTGCGATCTTGTCTTCACCAGCCTGCCCCTGCCCGCCCACGTGGAAGGCGTGATGCTGGGCGACGACGGGCTGCTGCAACGGCTGAAGCCCGGCGCCATCCATGTGGAGCTGAGCACCATCGATCCGCAGACCTCGGCCCGACTGGAGGCCGCCGCCAAGGCCAGAGGCTGCGCCTTCCTGCAATGCACCCTGGGCAAGACGCCCGCCCACGCGGAAAAGGCCGAGGAACCCATGTTCATCGGCGGCGACCAGGCCGTGTTCGACAGCCTGGCCGACATCTGGCCGATCATCGGCAGCCCTGCCTACTACATGGGCGGCGTGGCCGCCTCGTGCGCGGTCAAGCTGATCAGCAACATGGTGGGCATGACCAACCTGGCCGTGCTGGCCGAGGGCCTGCGCATTGGCGAAAAGGCGGGCATCGAGCGCGGCGCGCTCATCGCGCTGCTGCAGGATACCGGCGCGCGCAGCTTTCAGATGGACGTGCGCGGCCCGTGGATTGCCGCCGACGACTACGCCAACCGCTTCGGTCTCGACCTTGCCCTGAAGGACGTGCGCCTGGGCTGCGAGATGGCCGCCGCCTGGGGCATGAAGATCCCGGCCATGTCCGCCGCGCTGGAAACCTTCCGGCGCGCCAGCGCTGCCGGGCTGGGGCGCGAAGACTGCAACGCCGTGTACAAGGCGACCGAATAACCACGGATCCCACGAACCCCAGGGACTGGGGACGCGACGCCCCCATCCTTTTCGTACTGGCTTCCGCAGCATCCGGAACCTGAAAGGAGCTACCATGTTGAGTAATCCCGAATTGATGCGTCAGGCATGCTACATCGACGGCGCGTGGGTGGGGGCCGACGGCGGCGCCACCATTGCCGTACACAACCCCGCCACCGGGGCGCAGCTGGGCACGGTGCCCGCATGCGGCACGGCGGAAACCGCCCGCGCCATCGCCGCCGCCGCCAGCGCCTGGCCTGCCTGGCGCGCCATGACCGCCCTGCAGCGGGCGGACATCATGCTGCGCTGGCGCGACCTGATCATGCAGAACCAGGACGACCTGGCCAAACTGATGACCCTTGAACAGGGCAAGCCCCTGCCCGAAGCGCGCGGCGAAATCGGCTTCGCGTGCAGCTTCCTGCGCTGGTTCGCGGAAGAAGCCCGCCGCATGTACGGCGACATCGTGCCCGCCCCGTGGCCGGGCAAGCGCATCCTGGTCACCCGCGAACCGGTGGGCGTGGTGGGCATCATCACCCCCTGGAACTTCCCCACGGCCATGATCGGCCGCAAGGTGGGCGCGGCCTTTGCCGCCGGGTGCCCGGTGGTCATCAAGCCCGCCAGCCAGACCCCCTATTCCGCGCTGGCCCTGGCCGGGCTGGCCGAGCAGGCGGGCGTGCCCAAGGGCGTATTCAACGTCATCACCGGCTCCGCCCGCGAGATCGGCGGCGAGATGACATCCAACCCCGCCGTGCGCAAGATAAGCTTCACCGGGTCCACCGAGGTGGGCAAGGAACTGATCCGCCAGTGCGCCTCCACGGTGAAGAAGGTGTCCATGGAGCTTGGGGGCAACGCGCCGTTCCTCATCTTTGACGACGCGGACATCGACCTTGCCATCGTCGGGGCCATGGCCAGCAAATACCGCAACACCGGTCAGACCTGCATCTGCGCCAACCGCTTCTACGTGCAGGAAGGCGTGTACGACCTGTTCGTGCAGAAGCTGACCGTGGCCGTTTCCGCCCTGAAGGTGGGCAACGGGATGGACGACGGCGTGACCCAGGGGCCGCTCATCGACGGCAAGGCGCTGGCCAAGGTGGAAGCGCAGGTCAAGGACGCCCTGGCCAAGGGCGGCACCCTGGTCTGCGGCGGCAACCGGCACAGCATGGGCGGCAACTTCTTCGAGCCCACGATCATTGCCGGGGCCACCCCGGACATGGCCTTCGCCAGGGAGGAAACCTTCGGCCCGCTGGCCCCGGTGTTCCGCTTCAAGACCGAGGAAGAGGCCATCGCCATGGCCAACGACACGGAATTCGGCCTTGCGGCCTACGTCTACACCCGTGACCTTGGCGCGGCCTTCCGCGTGTCCGGGGCGCTGGAATACGGTCTGGTGGGCGTGAACGAAAGCCTCATCTCCACCTGCGAGGCCCCCTTCGGCGGCGTGAAGGAAAGCGGCATGGGCCGCGAAGGTTCGCGCCACGGCCTCGATGACTACACGGTGATCAAGTACACCTGCATGGGCGGTCTTGGCGGCTAGAGACTGTCCGGACCGTGCCCGTTGCGAGGCCGCAAGGCCGGGATGGCGGCCCCGCAACGGATGGCACCACGGCCCAGCCGCTGTATGATCCGCCGGTCGGGCATGCGAAGCGACGCGCATGCCCGACCCTCTTGTCCAGAAAATTTGCGGTCCAGAGAATCTGCAATCCGGGAAACCCTCAGCCCGGCGGCCCGTACCGCCAGAGGGTGACCCACTGGGCGGGCGCGCCCACATGCTGGCCCGTGCAGGGCGTGCCCGTCTTTCCTTCCCCCCCGCCTTGGCCTATATCTGGCCATGGCGGAGTGCAATCGCCGCCCCCTGCCCCCGGCCATGCCGCCCCTTCCGGCGCCGGGCGGAGAATGACCGATCCCTCTGCCAAGGGAGCGACATGCTTTCGGAATACCTCGACCAGTTGCTGGACACCTTCAAGGACGCCATCTGCATCACCGACCGCGAGGGGACCATCGTGTACCTCAACCGGCGGCACAGCGAACTGACCGGCATCCCGAAGGAGGATCTGCTCGGCAAGTCGGCCATCGAGATGATGCGCCACGGCGTGTTCGACGTGGTGCTCAACCCCGAAATCGTCAAGACCCGCCAGGGCACCACGTCCATCCAGAACATTTCCAATGGCCGCAAGCTGTTCCTTGACGGCAGCCCCATCCTCGACCGCCAGGGCGAGGTGGTCTACGTGGTCACCTTCATGCGCGACGTGACCACCCTGGTGGAACTGAAGCGCGAACTGGCCTCGCAAAAGGAACTGCTGGACACCTTCCAGAGCCTGAGCAGCGCAAGCCCGGAGCGCACCGAAAACTATCCGGTGATGCTGCACAGCACTGTCATGCGCACCATATGCGAGCAGTTGGAAGGCATCGCCGAAACCGACGCCACCGCACTGCTGCTGGGCGACACGGGGGTGGGCAAGGACGTGCTGGCCCGGCGGCTGCACGCCATCAGCCCGCGCGCGGGCAAGCCGTTCATCAAGGCGGACTGCGCCAGCATACCCGCCAACCTCATCGAGACGGAGCTGTTCGGCTACACGCCGGGCACCTTTTCCGGCGGCAACAGGCACGGCAAGATGGGCCTCATAGAGGCCGCCGCCGGGGGCACCCTGTTCCTTGACGAGATCGGCGAACTGCCCATGTCCATGCAGTCGCGCCTGCTGCGCCTGCTGCAGGACCGGGAAGTGATGCGCGTGGGTTCCACCACCTCCGCGCGGGTGGACGTGCGCATCGTGGCTGCCACCAACAAGGACCTGGAAAAGGAAGTGCGCGACGGGCGCTTTCGCAGCGACCTGTACTACCGCCTGAAGGTGGCGGTGATCCGCATCCCCCCGCTGCGCCAGCGCAAGGCGGACATCGTGCCCCTGGCGCAGGGCTTCCTGCGGTTCTACTGCGCAAAGTACCGCCGCAACCTCACCCTGTCGCCCCTGGCCGAGGACGCCCTGCGCGGCCATCACTGGCCCGGCAACGTGCGCGAACTGGAAAACCTGATCCAGGGCCTTGTGGTCACTTGCAAGCGCCCCGCCATCGAACCGCGCGACCTGCCCTTTGTCCGCACCGCGCCGCTCAGGACAGGCCCCTGCCTGGACACGGGGCCGGGGGTGGACATCGAGGGGCGCAGCTTCAAGGACATCATGCATGAACTGGAAGGACGCGTGCTGCGCCATGCGTTGGCCCGTTACGGCACCATTGCCGAGGTGGCCAAGCAGTTCAGCGTGGACCGCAGCACCATCTTCCGCAAGCTGAAGGACGGGCAGGACGACTAGCCCGGCCAGGGGATGCGGGGGTTGCGGGAGTTGCGGGGGATGCGGGGGATGCCGGTGGCCAGCCGGGAGGCGCCCGCCTTCCCCCCCCTGAAGCCGCGATCCGTACTTCACCCTTCGCCCCCCAACCGCATTGCCGTTTGCGCCGGAACGGGCGGCGAGCGCCCCCGCACGCCACGCCCAGCGCCGCTCACGGCCTTGCGCTGGCGGGGTTCTTCTGGCACTGGCAAGGGAACATTCCGCGACAAGGAGAACGCATGGAGTTCCTGCCCATCAAACGGGCGCTCATGAGCGCCACGGACAAGAGCGGCCTGGCCGACTTCGCGGCCTTTCTGGCGGGCAACGGCGTGGAACTTGTCTCCACCGGCGGCACGCGCCGCATGCTCGAAGGCGCGGGGCTGAAGGTTACCCCCGTCAGCCGCGTGACCGGCTTTCCCGAAATCCTCGGGGGCCGGGTAAAGACGCTGCACCCGCACATCCATGGCGGCGTGCTGGCCGACAAGGACAATCCGGAACACGTGGCCACGCTGCGCGAACTGGGCATTGCCCCGTTCGACCTGATCTGCGTGAACCTGTACGACTTCGCCACAGCGGCGGCCAAGGGGCTGGACCTCAAGCAGGCCGTGGAGGAAATCGACATCGGCGGCCCGTGCATGCTGCGCGCCGCAGCCAAGAACTATCACTCCATCCTCGTGCTGCCTTCGCCCGCGTACTACGGGCAGGCCATGGAGGAAATGCGCACCAATTCCATGCGCGTGGGGCTGGAATTCCGGCGCGAGATGTCCGTGCTCACCTTTGCCGCCACGGCGGCCTACGACCGCATGATCGCCGATTATCTGGCGGCAGCGGCAAGATAGGCCCCGGGCACCCGCTTTGACTGCCGACCGGGCGTCCGCAAGGACGCCCGGTTTTGCGTGACGCCGCTCCCGCATCCTGTACCGGGTCCGCTGGTTCGCCAGACATGCCAGACAGGCCAGACGGGCCAGCGCGCGCCCCTTCCCGGCAGGAAGCGCCCGTTTCCGCCAGCCCCCTTCCCCCTTCCCCCTTCCCATGTCCCGCTTCCCCGCGCCGCCCCTTCCGCGTATGATGCCTTTCCGCGCCGGGCAGCTGACCGCAAATGACCACAGCCGACCGGGCGCACCACGTTTCATTCCGCCAGCGCAGGAGCACTCCCATCGCCAAGGTTCTCGGCAACACCCAGGGGCTGAAGCCCAGCCACGTCAAGGCCCTGACCCGTCTGTACCAGCGCCGCTTCCCGTCCGTGGGGGGCTATTCGCACGAGCAGGCCCGCGAACTGACCGCCCTGTCCCGCAGCGTGGGACGGCAGGTAGCCGTGCTCATCGACCGTCAGGGCCGCGTGGCCATGGTGCTGGTGGGCGACACCGGGGCCATCACCATTCCGGAACTGCCCCGCGCCCGCACCGGCTCTGGCCGCCTGCGCGGCCTGCGGCTGCTGCACACCCACCTTGGGCCGGACCTGCTTTCGCAGGAAGACCTGATGGACCTGCTGTTCCTGCGGCTGGACGGCTTTGGCGTGCTCACCGTCAACGAATGGGGCGAGCCGCTGACCTTCCAGCAGGCCCACCTGCTGCCCCAACCGGAGGACGGCAAGCCCTACCGGGTACATCCCGCCCAACCCTGGGACCGCGTGGACACCGACGTGGTGGCCCAGGTGGAGGCGCTGGAAGAGGAAATGGCCCGCGCCGCCAGCGATGCCCGCACCGTGGCCCCCACCCGTGCGCGCGGCACTGCCGCCAACGCCGCCGGGGCCGTGCCGCAGGGGCGCAGCCATGCCGAGCACATTGCCCACACCGCCGCCCTGGCCGCAGAAGCCGCCGAGGCGGAAGGCCCCGCCGCCGTGCTGGTCAGCGTGTCCACCGCGCCCCGCCCCCTGCAGGAACTGAATCTGGCCGAGCTGACCGAACTTGCCCGCACCGCCGGAGTGCGTTGCGCGGGCACCCTGATCCAGCGCGTGCCCACCCTGAATCCCAAGTTCATCCTGGGCAAGGGCAAGCTGGCGGAACTGGAGGTGCTGGCCCTGCAGGGCAACGCCACCATGATCATCTTCGACGGCGAACTTTCACCGGCCCAGTTGCGCAACCTTGCCGACCTTACCGAGCGCAAGGTGCTGGACCGCACCCAGTTGATCCTGGACATCTTTGCCCAGCATGCCACCACTCGCGCGGGCAAGTTGCAGGTGGAAATGGCCCAGTTGAAGTACACCCAGCCCCGCCTGGTGGGGAAAAACCGCGCCATGGACCGTCTGATGGGCGGCATCGGCGGGCGCGGCCCCGGCGAAACCAAGCTGGAAACCGACCGCCGCCGCATCCGCGACCGCATCGGGCGCATCAAGGACGAACTGGAATCACTGCGCCGCCAGCGTGCCTATGCCCGCGCCCGGCGGGCCAAGCAGCGGGTGCCGCTGGCCTCGCTGGTAGGTTACACCAACGCGGGCAAGTCCACCCTGCTCAACGCCCTGACCAACAGCCAGGTGCTGGCCGAAAACAAGCTGTTCGCCACGCTGGACCCAACCACCCGCCGCCTGCGCTTTCCGCATGAGCGGGAACTGATCCTGGCCGACACCGTGGGCTTCATCCGCAACCTGCCCAAGGAACTGCTGGAAGCCTTCCGCGCCACGCTGGAAGAACTGGAGGCGGCGGACCTGCTGATCCACGTGGCCGACGCGGGCCACCCCGAACTGGACCGCCAGCTGGGCGCGGTGGACACCATCCTTACCGACATGGAACTGCACGAGGTGCCGCGCCTCCTGGTGCTGAACAAGTGGGACACCCTGGACGAGGACGCGCGCGAGGCCCTGCGCGCCATGTACCCTGACGCCATCACCCTTTCCGCCGCCACACGGCAGGGGCTGGACGAGCTAGTGGCCTCCATTGCCGCGCGCATCGACTGGGAACGCGACCTGCGCCCCTGCGGCAAACGTGCGGCCAAAGGCGGCGGCGCAGGCGGTGCAGCAGGCATTGGCGACCAGAATGCCGATGAAGAATGGGACGACAGCCAGTGTCCGGCGTCCGATGCTGATGCCTCCGAGCCCGAAGATGCCGAGGCCGAATACGACTGGCCGGAAATGGAATCGGACCGGCTGAATTGACCGCGGCGGAATTGGTCAGACGGAATTGGTCAGGCGGAATTAGTCAGGCGGAATTAGTCAGGCGGAATCGGCAGGAGCGAAGTGCGTCGAGGCGGCACGAGCCCGCTGCATCCAGGCTCGCGCCGCATGCGGCACGGCCCTGCATCGTGCGTGTACACAACATCATGTGACGATGTACTACTGCCACAACGCCGCCAACCCGCCGCCCTTGCTAACAATGTTTTTTACATAAAAATGACGTTATTTTACAGCATGTTGCAAACACAACAATCCTCGTCTGCAAAACATGCGCATGCACATATCCTGCTTCAGCAATGGATGCGCCATGTTGCGCAATGAAAAAATGCGCCACGCAGTCGTTGCAACATTGCCGCTGCAACGTCACACCCCCTTTACAGCCGACACGCTCGCGGCTAGGGTTTAATCACCGGCGAAAGAAATCGGCCTAGCCAGTGGGCCGGAGTCCCGCCGGAGTACGCAGCAACGCCGAGGGCGTTGCGAGGTCCGCAACAGGTGCACAGAGCGCTCGCAGCCTGCGACCAAACCAGGCGGAGCCCAGCCGAGCCACGGCACGACGCACGGAACGCGGCTAAGGTGAGCAAGCGGAAAACACCATCGGAGGACTGTTCTGGCAGAAATTTACCCCCATAACGGCAAAGCGAGTTGCCCACAATGAATAGGGACACGGAAGATAATCCCTAACAGGCGTGCAGCAGAGATCCCGGCGCAAAGCGCGGAATCTCCCGGATATCCGGAGCGGCACGCCTTTCTTTTTGCCGTTTTCCGGCTGCCACGCCCGGCATGCCGTCGCCCTGCCAGCCCTTGCGCCGCCCCCCTCGCCCCCGATTGCCCGGCCATTCGCCGTTGCCCACGTTCACTATCCCCGCCATCGCCCCACCAGACGCTGCCCCGTGGCACAGCCCCCTGCCAACTCAGCCCCCCTGCCAACTCAGCCTCTCTTCAGCCGCAGCCCTCATCCCGCCTTCACATCCGGCCAAGCCCATGCGGTTTCCGCGTGCGCACCGCTGCCTGCCGCCTCCTCCCGCACTTTTCTTTGCCCGCCCTGTGCAGTAAGCACACGCAGACCTTGCCACGCGGCGCGAAAGCGCCTAAATCATACCCAGACAGTAGGCAATAACCCCACTCACGTGGGGTATTTCATGCCGTCGCCTTGGCGTTGCGGAGCCACCCTGGTTGCATGGCGTCACCAAAACCGGTCGACTGCACACAGCCATCTTGACGCCCGTCCACGCCTGGGGCAGTGCAACCCCTTGCGGGTCCGGACTTTTCCGACCGTTACGTATCGCGTCGCCGCCGCTGCCGCTTTCCGCACGCAGCCCCGACGCCCCGCGCAAGCCCGAACAGACGCGCGCCCCCCGTGCCGCGCGCCGCACCCCGCGCCGTCATCCGCGCGCAGCCCACGGAGGTTTCAGCATGTCCAAGCACGTCGTCGTCATCGGGGCCGTTGCCCTTGGCCCCAAGGCCGCCTGCCGGTTCAAGCGCCTCGCACCCGACGCCAAGGTCACCATGATCGACCAGTCGCCCCGCATTTCCTATGGCGGCTGCGGCATTCCCTATTTCGTATCGGGCGAGGTCAACAACATCGACGCGCTGCAAGCCACCCCCTACAACGTGGTGCGCGACCCCGAATTCTTCCGCATCAACAAGGACGTGGACGTGCTGACCGAAACCCGCGCCGTGTCCATCGACCGCGCGGCCAGGACCGTGCTGGTGGAACACCTGCGCACGGGCGAGCAGCAGACCCTTTCCTATGACAAGCTGGTGCTGGCGCTGGGCAGCCGGGCCAACCGCCCCCCTGTGGAAGGGCTGGACCTTGCGGGCGTGACCGCCGCCACCAATCTGGAAGAAGCCGAACTGATCCGCAATGCCATGGCTGCGGGCACGGTGAGCAACGCGGTGATCGTGGGCGGCGGTTTCATCGGCCTGGAAATGGCCGTGGCGCTGGCCGACATGTGGGGCATTGGCGTGACCGTGGTGGAACTGGCTGACCGGCTCATGCCGGGCTTCTTGTCCTCTACCCTCACCCGCATGGTGCGCCATGACCTGGAAAAAAACGGCGTCACCGTGCTGACCGGCGAAAAGGTCATGCGGCTGGAAGGCGAGGACGGCGCCGTGGCCCGCGTGGTGACCGACAAGCGCACCCTTGACGCGGAACTGGTCATCATGGCCGCAGGGGTGTCGCCCAACACCGCCATCGCCAAGGCCGCCGGGCTGGAAACCGACCCGCGCGGCGCGCTCATCGTCAACGACCGCATGCAGACCAGCGACCCGGACATCTATTCCGGCGGCGACTGCGTGACCATCCCCAACCTAATCACCGGCAAGCCCGGCTTCTTCCCGCTGGGGTCCATGGCCAACCGCCAGGGCCGCGTGGTGGGGACCAACCTGGCCGGCGGCAACGCCACCTTCCCCGGCGCGGTGGGCAGCTGGGTGGTCAAGCTGTTCGAAATCTCTGCCTGCGGCGCGGGCCTGACCATCGAAACCGCCCTGCGCGAAGGCTTTGACGCCATCAACGTGCATGTGGAGCAGTTCGACCGCGCGCACTTTTTCCCGGAAAAGACCATCATGTCGCTGGAACTGGTGGTGGAAAAGTCCACCCGCCGGGTGCTGGGCATTCAGGGCGTATCCACCCTGGGCGACGCGCTGACCGCGCGCATCAACGCCGTGGCCACCATGCTGGCCGACAAGCCCACCATCGAGGACATCAGCAACGCCGAAATCGTGTACTCGCCGCCGTTCGCCTCGGCCATGGACATCCTGAACGTGGCGGGCAACGTGGCCGAAAACATTCTGGAAGGCCGCGCCAGGGTCATCGACCCCGAAGAATTCGAGCGGCTGTGGAAGGAGCGCGACACCAACGACACCGTGTGTTTCATCGACACCCGGCTTGCGGGCAATGCCGTGCCTTTCCTCGAAAAGTACCCCGACCACTGGAAGAGCATCCCCGAAGAACAAATCCACGAAAGGCTGGACGAAGTGCCCACCGACCGCACCGTGGTGCTGGTGTGCAACACCGGCCTGCGCGCCTACGACGCCCAACTCATGCTGGCCAGGGACGGCGTGACCAACACGGTCAGCGTGCAGGGCGGCATGGTGGCCATGCACAAGATCGGGGCGGATATCTAGCACGCAGGATACGGAAGCACTCTGGGCGCGCACCAGCCTCCGCATCCATTCCGCAAGACGATTCGGCGGGCAGGAAACACGATTCCTGCCCGCCGTCATTTTTTCATGCAGGGGGAAATCCCAAGAGAGACCTCCTGTTTTTCCTATCCCGGTACTCGCCCCCGGAACAACTGGCGCAGGTCCAGCAGCAGCACAAGGCCCACCACGATGCACGCGGCCCCTGCGGCCATGGCCGGGGTGATGCGCTCGCCAAGGAACAGCGCACCCCAGCCCATGCCGAACACGGGTATGAGCAGGGTGACCGCAAGCGCGCGGGCCGGGCCGGTATCCTCCACCAGCCGGAAGTACAGCAGGTAGGCCACGGCCCCGCAGACCAGGGCCAGGGTGACGATGCAGGCCAGCACCAGCGGGGTGAGCAGGGCCGGATTATGCATGGCAGGCGCGGGCCACAGGGGCAGTGCGGGCAGCAGGGTCAGCGCCGCCCCCAGTTGGCTGCCGGCAGCCACGGCGCCGGGGCGGATGCCCGCGCCGTGCAGCTTGATGTAGGTGGCGGCAAGGCCGTAGCACAGCGGCGCGGCCAGCCCGGCCCCCACGGCCAGCAGCACCTGCGGGGTCGGCTGCACCGGTCCCACCCCCACCATGACGGCCACCCCGGCGATGCCCAGCGCCAGCCCGGCCACACGGGCCGGGGTTACGCGTTCGTGCAGCCACACCGCCGCGCAGAGTACTCCGAACAGCGGCGCGGTGGCGTTGAGCACGGCGGAATAGGCTGCCGGAATGTGGAGTGCGGCATAGGCGAACAGCGCAAAGGGCACGCCGGAATTCACCGTGCCCACGATGACGAAGAAGCGCCAGTGCGCGCGCAGGCCAAGGTCCGTTCCCGTGGCCCGAAACCAGGCGAACAGGGCCAGCCCCGCCAGCAGTACGCGCAGTTCGGCGGTCAGCACCGGCCCCAGCGCCGGGGCCACCAGCCGCATGAACAGGAACGACGAACCCCAGATGGCGGCCAGCAGCAACAGGCGAAGCAGATCGACGGGACGCATGATTCCTCCCGATGACGTTGGGATGATGGTCCGGCTGTCCGAAAGTATCTCCAGCATAGGCGCACGGGCGCACTGATGCACTGACGCACGGGCGCACTGATGCACTGACGCACGGGCGCACTGACGCACTGACGCACTGACGCACGGGCCGATACACGGACAGCACCGGGCATGGCAAGGCTGGCAGCCCTCCGGCGGGCGCAGTGCGCCTGCCTGGGGTGCCGGTCTTTCTGACATGGGTCGGGCCGGAAAGAGTGACGGCGGCAAGGGTATCGCTACGGGATGGCCGCCAGGCGGCGCTCCGCCGTCACCCGATGGGCATTCGGGCGGCTTCGCGGCGCAGCAGTTCGGCCTTTCGGTCCACCCCCCAGCGGTAGCCGGTGAGCGCACCGTCGCGCCCCAGCACTCTATGGCAGGGCACCACCACGGCCACGGGGTTGCGGGCGCAGGCGGCGGCCACGGCGCGCACCGCCGTGGGCCTGCCGATGCGGGCGGCAAGCTGGGCGTAGCCCAGCGTCTCACCGGGGGGCAATTCGCGCAGGGCGCTCCACACCGCGTGCTGAAAGGCGGTGCCGCGCACGTCCAGCGGCAGCGCGGGGTGCGCGCCGCCCTGCTCGACAAAGGCCACCACCGCGCCCAGCCACTGCCGTACCGCATCGCTGGGGGGGTGCAGTTCGGCACGGGGAAAACGGCGTTGCAGGCCGGAAAGCAGGGCCTCGCGGTCGTCGCCGATGTCGATGGCGCACACGCCATCCTGCGTGGCGGCCATGACCAGCCAGCCCAGCGAGGTTTGCGCGGCGGCCACGGCCAGGCGCTGGCCCGGCGCGCCCTTGCGGTAGCGGGCCGGGGTCATGCCCAGCATGCCGTGGGCATCTTCATACACCCGACTGGGCGAGCCGAACCCGGCCTCGTAGATGGCCTCGGACACGGGCACGCCCCGTTCCAACGCACCGCGCAACCGCTGTTCGCGGCAGGCCTGCTGATAGTCGCGCGGTGATACCCCCACCAGACGCGTAAACACGCGCTGGAAATGGCCGGAGCTCAATCCTGCCGCCTCGGCCAGTTCCGTCAGGGGCACCGGCTCGGCACGCTCGCGCAACGTGGCGCAAGCGGCCCGGACCAAGGCCAGACGCGGGTCGTCGGGCCTGGGAGCTGCGGCGGACGCAGTGGACGCGGCGGGGGCCGAATCGACAGCGGTATGGCGGATGGGCGTGTCCATGACGGCAACATAGGCCCGCCGCGTGCGCTTTTCCATCCGAATCTTGCGCTGCCCCCCGCCGGGCGTGATAATTTTCGCACCTTCCTGCCTCGCCCTGCGCCCTGCCCGCAACCCGCGCCACGCCTTGCCTGCGCCTGCATGGCCCACCGCGCAGCGTTGCGCGCCCCGGGAAGGCTCCTTCCACCGCGTGGACGGAACCGTCTGATATGCGTATGCAGGGACATGGAGAACTGCCGTGCGTGCTGCTGGGAGCGCGTTCGGCAATGCTCTGGAAGGCGCTTCAGAAGATCGCTTCTGGGGGGAGGACGCCTTCTGCGAGACTCTGTTGGTATTGCCGTTGGCGGGCGCAACCTGCGTCCCGGCATGACCGTTCCGGACTGGTCCCGACCCGTCCTCCCGGTCCGCCGGAACGCCGCCATGGGGGCTGTCGCAGGACGGCCCGGGAGGTACCATGGAAGACGAGGCTGGATACCTGGCAATGCTGGAACGGCAGATGGACGAAGCCATGGCGCGCCTGGCCGATACCTGCCGCGACGAACCGGGCTGCACAGCCCCGGAGGCAGACGGCGCGAAGCTGGCCGCCCGCGCCGCCTGCGAACAGGCCGAAGAGGCCGCCCGCTCCACCTACGAACAGGAATGGGCCAAGGTGTGGGGCGTGGTACGACAACGCAAACACAAGGGAGGGCGCTGACCGCAAACCGTTACGACGAGGCACACCGGGATTGTCCCGGCTGTTCCCCATGTTCGCGTTCACGGTGCCCCTGCACGCTCCTCCGCACTCCGTCGGCATGGCACCTGCCGCAGCATGGTTTCGCACACCCGCAACTCCACGCCACGAGCCGCCATGCACTACCGGTACCTCGCCCCCGGCCTTCAGACGGAACTGGAAGCCCTAACCATTGACGACGTCATCGACCACCTGCGCAATCACCTGGGCAATTTTTTGCTCGATGCGCCGGTTTGCGTCAGCTACCTGAACCGGCTGGCAGCCGAAACCGGCGGCCTGAGCACGCCCCGCCAGATGGACTGGCTGCGCTGGCTGGTGCGTACCTTTGCGCGGATGCGGCCCTTCGACGAGCAGGCCGTGACTCTGGCCGCCCGCGTGAACGGCACCCCGGAAGACACCCCGCTGCATCGGGCCCTGGCCAAGGTGCGCACGCCGGAGGCGTTGCGCCTCCGGGTGGAGCAGACCGCCAATCAACCGTCGGAAGAAGCGCGCGACATGCTGTTGCGCCTGTTCCGCGAAATGCCGTTTTCCGTGGACATGGCCGAACGGCTGCTGCATCTGGATCTGCAACTTGGGATCATGCCCGGTGACGGCTGGTACGACGGGCTGCGCTGCCCGCCCCTGCTGCGCGGCCTGCTGGACCGGGAGCGCTTTCGGGCGTGCATGCTGCACGGCAACGACGCCATGGCGCAGGAATTGCGCGACCACACCCACGCCGTCGGGACTGACGACCCCGGCTGGCTGAACTGCGCGGCGGAACTGGCCGTGCGCACCGGCGACCGGGCGGCGGGCATGGATTTCTACCGCACGTCCCTGCGGCTGGACCCCACGCAGATTCCCGTTGCCTTACGCCTGCGCGAACTGGAACAGCCGTTCTTCACCCCGCCGGACGCCCTGGGCTCAGCCGTCGGCCCCGTGGCGATCTTTCTGTACTCATGGAACAAGCGCGACCTGCTGGAGCAGACCCTGCGCTCGCTGGCGGCGTCGGACACGGGCGGGGCATCCATCACCCTGCTGCTGAACGGCTGCACCGACGGCTCTGCGGAAATGGCGGCGGCGCTGAACGCCAGCCTGTTCGACGGGCGCATGGAGACCATCGAGTTGCCCGTCAACGTGGGGGCACCGGCGGCGCGCAACTGGCTGCTGCACACCCCGCGCGGACGCGAGGCGGCCTTTGTGGCCTTTCTGGATGACGACGTGGAGCTGCCCGCCAACTGGCTGTCCACCCTGGTTGCGGTGCTGCGCGCCAACCCGCGTGCGGGCGTTGTCGGGGCCAAGACGGTCTTTCCCGGCGCGCCCCGCCGGTTGCAGTACCTGTACCGCACCGTGTCCGTGGCACAGCCGGGGCTTTTGCGCATCAGCCTGGGCACGCCCAACTTCAATTACGACGGCGGGTTCTACGACTACGTCCGGTCCACGGCCAATGTCATGGGCTGCTGCCACGTGTTCACCCGTGCCGCGCTGGACGCGGTGCGCGACTTCGACCTGCGTTTCTCACCCTCGCAAATGGACGACATTGCCCACGACCTGGACCTGTGCCTGCACGGCTTCGAGGTGATGTACTGCGGCCTGGTTACCTGCGTGCATCATCAGATGTCGGGGGTGGGCATTGGCAACGTGCATGTCGGCCGCATGGGCAACGTGCTGGGCAACGACGTGAAGTTCTACTACCGCTTCGCCGACCGGCTGGACGAACTGCGGGGGCTTACCGCGCGCCACGCAGTGCCCGATACCCCGCCGCAGGCGTAGCGGTTTTGCCCGCCCACAGCCGACGCGGCCCGACCAGACAACGCCACTGCCCGTGTGCCTCAGGCGCGCTGGCAGTGCTTTCCGTCCGGCTATCCCTGCAACGACAGCCTATCAAGGGTGACGGACGAAAGGTCCACCACGGCCATCCGGCCATGGGGGCCGCCCAGGCGCGGGGGGTGGCCCAATACCAGCCGCACCGCCTCGGACAGCGCCAGCCCCGCCGCCACCAGCAGGGCCGGCGGCTGGCAGCCCAGCACGTCTTCCGCCGGGGGGACCGCAGACTGCCCGTGCGGAAAGAACATTCCCGCCAGACCGCGTTCGCCGGGCAGGGCCGTGGCCACCATGGCCGTCCACCCGGCCACGCTGGCGGCGATCAACGGCACATCTGCGGCGGCGGCCCCGGTCTCTGCCGCCGGGCGAAACGCCACGCCGCCCAGTGCGTCGACGGCCACGTCCGCGTCCGTCCAGAACCGTACAAAGTCCTGCCCTTCCAGCTTGCCGCGCCACACCTCCAGTTCCACGGCGGGGTTCACCAACGCCACACGTCGCACGGCGGCATCCGTCTTGGGCACGCCGAGTTCCGCTTCCGTGGCCAGCAACTGGCGGTTCAGGTTGGTGGGCTCGAACACGTCGTGGTCGGCCACCCGGATCTGGCCGACACCCATCCGGGCCAGCCCTTCCAGAATGTGCCCGCCAAGTCCGCCCAGCCCCACCAGGGCCACGCGGGCGCGCAACAACCGCGCCTGGGCCGCGCAATCCAGCGTGGCGAAATTGCGCAGATAGCGTTCCGGAACCAGCCCCAGTTCCAGCGCCGCAATTTCGGCCTGACGCAGGGGCATGCCTGTCTGGCGGGCCGCGCCGTCCACTGCGCCGTGTGGCACTACCCGCACGGCGCTGCCGTCGGGCAGGGTTCCGGTGACGGCAGCCCGCTCCAACGCCGCGAGCAATATGTCGGCAGAATTCATGACTACCTCTTTCAGGGCGAGCGGGCTTGGGTACAGGATGATGCCGCGGCGGGGATACGCCGCACGTGCCCGCCTTCGAGACGGGCATGGTCGGCAGGATATCCGGCCATGCCTTCAGGAGACATGTACCAAAAAGCCCCGCCACCGTAAGGTGCGGGGCTGACGGGCCGATGCGTTGCCAGGCATCCTGCGGCACCCGCCAATGGCGGCGTCCATCGTTGGCAACCGCCGAAGGCCGCTGCGGGCCGGGTGCGCCATCGGGAGCATCCTACATCTTGCGAAAACCCAGCAGCACCCGGTACGGACCGGGCACGCCGGGCGGCGCCAGGGCCACCCTGTCCCCGCCGGACACAACGGCCAGATCCGGGCTGACTGCCTTGCCGTTGACAAAAACCACCTCTACCTGCTCCGGGGCAATGTCCAACTGGCGCAGCAGTTCCGGCCCCGTGGTACACGGATGGACGCGCACTGGCATCGGCATGGTCCAGCCGCGCTGGCGGAACAGGTCCGCAAGCCCCATGAACGCCCGCAGTTCAATGGCGTCCTGCGGCATCGTGCCGCCATCCGGTCCGGCAGTGGGTGCGGTGTCCCGCCCTGCCACCTCGCCGCGCCGCGCATGGTCGTCCATCATCCCCCCGGCTTCGCGCTACCCACCGCCCACCGCCGGGAACAGCCCCAGCCGGTCGTCTTCGGCGAGGACCTTGTCCATGGCGGCATGCAGGCCGTTGACGAAGATCACCGCCACGTCTTCCGGCGCAATGCCCAGGGTCAGCACCACGTCATGCACGGTACCGCCGTCAGGCAGGGTAAATTCCTCCCCTTCCGTGGGCTGGCAGCGTTGCAGCGTGGCGTAGCATTTCACTGTGATATGCATGGCTTGTCCGCTTTTCCGTCATGCCGCGTGGCCGCCCCCCTCGGAGGCGACCACGCGGATGTGTGTAGCTAGAAGGCCAGCACGCTGTCGATTTCCTCGTCCGTGAAGTCCCACACGGTGTTGTGCGGGGGGCACGGCTCTTCGAAGAACTCCGGCAGCCGGTCGTGCGCGCTGGTGAACCCGGCGCGGCGGTTGAAGTCCAGTTCGGTCTTCAGGATGGCCGTGCCGAGGGCGGTCACGTCGTCGCCGGTCAGGGACAGATCGTAGCGTGCATTGATCATGTCCACCAGCGCGTTGAAGCCGTCGGGAATGTCCAGAATGGCGAAGGCGATGAACAGGCACATGCCGGTGGAGTCCACGGCGGCGGTGGCGATCTGCAGGTTGCGCGAAAGCTCTACCTGCCCTTCCTTGCCCAGCGGGTCGACAAAGCCGCCCACCCGCAGGATGTTGGTGGCCACGGCGTACCCGGCGGTGTGGTCCGCGCCCATGGGGGTGGTGGCGTAGGTAAGGCCCACGCCCTTCACCGCGCGCGGGTCGTAGGCCGGGATGGCCTGGTTCTTCACCACCGGCACGCGGGTAAGCCCGTACATCTGGCCCACGGCTGCCGCGCCGCTCCCCAGGATGCGGCCAAGCGGTGTGCCCTGGCGAATCTGCCTGATCAGGGCCAGAGCGGCCCTGGCGTCGCCCCACGGAATGACGCCCGCGTCCATGGCCACGGCCACGGCCACCGAGGTTTCGATGGAGTCGATGCCCGCCTCGTCGAACTCGCGGTCGGCATAGGCGATGGTGTCCAGGTCGTCGATGGCGGCGTCCGCACCCAGCGCCCAGATGGTTTCGTATTCGAAGCCGCTGGTGATGTACTTGCCCTGCTTGTCCACATAGTGCTGCGAACAACGGATGACGCATCCGTTATGGCAGCCGTGGGTGGTCTTGCCGCCGCGTTCCTCGATGGTGGCGGCCATGGTTTCGCCGCCGATGTTGTTGGCCCACTCGTTGCGGCCCCGGCGGAAGTTTTCCGTGGGCAGGCCGCCCGCTTCGTTCAGGATGTTCACCAGCACGTTGGTGCCGTACTTGGGCAGGCCCTGGCCGGTGACGGGGTGGGTGGTCAGGGCGTTGGCAAAGCGTTTGGCCGCGCTCTTGAATTCTTCCGGCCTGGCGATGGGTACGGCGGTTGCGCCCGCATCGTCGATGACCACGGCCTTGATCCCCTTGGAGCCCATGACGGCGCCCAGCCCGCCGCGCCCGGCGCTGCGGATGTTGCCTTCCGGATCGGCAAAGGAAATGTTGGCGGCGGTCAGCCGCATCTCGCCCGCCGGGCCGATGAGCGCAACGCCCACCTTGGGACCGTACTTTTCCTGCAATACCTTGATGGCGTCGTAGTTGCCCGCGCCCATGATTTCTGCGGGGGCCTCGTCAAAGGTCACGCCGTCCTTGTCCACCTTGACCACGGTGTACGTGCCGTCTGCGGGCAAGCCCTCGAACACCATGGCCTTGATGTCCAGGCGGGCCATCTTCTGCGAAAAGCTGCCGCCGCTGTTGCTTTCCTTGATGCCGCCGGTGAGGGGGCTTTTGGCCCCGCAGGAAATGCGACCGGAGTTGACCGCGCTGGTGCCGGTAAGAAAACCGGGGGCAAAGACCAGCTTGTTGTACTTGCCGAGGGGATGGCAGGTGGGCTTCACCTCGTCGGCGATGAACGTGGACGTCAGGCCGCGCCCCGCAAGCCCGGCATACTTTTCGGGACACGCCCCGATTTCCGCCGTCCTCGAACCCATGTCAATGCGTATGAATTTCGCCATGTCAGCCTCCGTTGCTGTGTAAGGACAGGCGCGCGCCGCAAACCGGCAACGCCGCCACGCCATGCGCCTTGTCCGCGCACGAACGCACGCGGCTGCATGGCCGACAACACCACATCTGCAACACCAGAACGGGACGCGCGGGCGAAAGGCTGTCGCCCGCGCAGCACCCGTTGCGTACAGGCGTGACGCAACACCTGCCTTTACTCTCACTATTTATGGCATGCCACAGTGTCAATTTATGCCTTGCATGACATAGGATATGTTTTCACTACATTTCGACATGCGCAAATATGTCAGCATTGACACATTAAGCGCGTATTCACGAGCATCATGCCGCATTGCATGGACGCATGATTTGATTCAAGCCACGTTCCGACCCCACATGATAGTGCAGACACCGCAAACACCCACACCCCTGTCTGCCATGGTTTGTCTGCATCCGCATGGGTAAGAATTCCGTCAAACCCGCCAACGGCGCGGTTCTGTCCGACCCGCCACCTTGCGAAGGCATGCCCGGCGGTTGCTTGCGGCCCGGCGCACCCGGCGCAAAAAAAATCCCGGCCCCTGCCGAACAAGCGGCGGGGGCCGGGAAAAGCCGGACGTGAAAACCGGGCTAGCTGCCCGTCTTCAGCATCTCCCAATACTTTTCGTAGATCTCCAGCGCATTGCCCACGCTGTTGGTGAACTCGGCGTTCTTCAGGTCCGCGTCACTCGGCGACGTGATGCGGCTCTTGGCCAGTTCGGGCGAAAGGATCTTCTGCGTGGCCACGTTGGGGGTGGAATAGTTGTATTCTTCCACACATTCCTTGGCCACTTCGGGCCGCAGCAGAAAGTCGATGAACTTGTGCGCGTTATCCTTGTGCTTGGCCCCCACGGGGATGGCCAGGCTGTCCACCCACAGGGGCACGCCTTCCTTGGGGTAGACGTACACCAGGTTCTTGTTCTCGCTGGCGGCGATGTAGGCGTCGCCGTTCCAGATCAGGCCTGCGGCCACTTCCTCGCTGATGAAGGCCTGCTTGCTGGCGGTCACGTCAAACACGCGCACGGCGGGCAGCAGCTTCTTCAGCCATTCGTAGGCGGCCTTGATTTCGGCTTCCTTGGTGGAGTTCACCGAATAACCCAGCGCCTTCAGGGCCACGCCCAGCGAGTCGCGCTGGTCGTCGGACAGAATGACCTTGCCCGCAAATTCCGGGCGGTTCAGATCGTTCCAACTGGTGATGGAGGCCGGGTCCACCACCTTCTTGTTCACCATCAGCCCCGACGAGCCCCACATGTAGGGCACGGAGTATTCGTTGCCCGGGTCGAACGGCTGGTCCAGCACCTTGGGCGAAAGGTTCTTGAAATTCTTCAGCTTGGACTTGTCGATCCTGACCAGCAGCCCGTCGTCGCGCATCATGGAGATGAAGTAGGTGGACGGCACGATCACGTCGTAGCCCACGCCCTTCAGCAGCTTGATCTTGGCGTACATGGCCTCGTTGGATTCATAGGTGGTGTACACCACCTTGATGCCCGTCTCCTTGGTGAACCGGTCGAGCACCGACTGGGGCACGTATTCCGACCAGTTGTAGACGTTCAGCACCTTTTCCTCCGCCGCCGCGGCGGGGCCTGCGAACAGCGTCGCCGCCAGCACCGCCAGGGCAAGGCCCACCATCACCAGCGCGGCGCGGGCCGCATGCAGCTTCGTGCGCATCATTTCCTCCTCGTCCTGGTAAGGGTTTGTGCCAGCAGCACCAGCACTATGGTTACCATGAACATCACCGCCGACAGGGCGTTGATGTCCGGCTTCACGCCAAGGCGGACCATGGAATAGACGCGCAGGGGCAGCACCTCGAAGGTGGGGCCGGTGACGAAAAAGCTCACCAGCACGTCGTCCATGGACAGGGTGAACGACAGCAGCCACCCCGCCGCCACGGCGGGCGCGGCCAGGGGCAGCAGCACGTGGCGAAAGGCCCGCCATTCCGACGCGCCAAGGTCGCGCGCGGCCTCGATGAGCTGCTCGTCGAACTCGGCCAGGCGCGCCAGCACCGTCACGGTGACAAAGGGCAGCGCCAGGGTGACATGGGCGATCAGCAGGGTCCAGAACCCCAGTTGCACCCCCATGGCAATGAAGAAGATGAGCAGCGAGATGCCCATGACGATGTCCGGCGACACGGTGAGCACGTAGATGCAACCGTGCAGCACCTTGCGCCCCGGAAAGCGGTAGCGCCGGATGCAGATGGCCGCCAGCGTGCCCAGCACCGTGGCGATGGTGGCGGCCAGAGTGGCCACGGACAGCGAGTTGAGCGCCGCGTCCACCAGCGGTCCGTTGGCAGCCAGGGCGGAATACCACTTCAGGGTGAAGCCCTTCCATTCGGTGGTGTAGCGCGCGTCGTTGAAAGAATAGACGATGACCACCAGGATGGGCACGTACAGGAAGGCGTAAACCAGCCAGACGAGCCCCGTGCGCAGGGCGCGCAACGTCGATGGCGTTCGGAGTGTGCGCAGGCGCAGGGTCATGTCATGCCCTCCCCCGCGCGCCATGCGCGCCGTGTCCGCCGTGGGTCATCCCGTCATCGCCGTCTCCGTGCGCCGCATCGGGCGTGCGCCCGGCGGTGGCCGCCCCGGTATCCGCGCCCTTGCGTTCGCGCAGGGCCACCCGACGGCTGCTGAGCCAGTAGCCGATGATCATCAGCACCAGCAGCGCGGTCATGATGGTGCTGGCTGCCGCGCCCAGCGGCCAGTCGCGCGCGACGAGGAACTGGTTCTTGATGAAGTTGCCGATGAGCATGCTCTTGGCCCCGCCCAGAATTTCCGGAATGTAGAAACACCCCAGCGAGGGCAGGAACACCAGCATGCACCCGGCCACGATGCCCGGCAGGGTCAGCGGCAGGGTAACGTGCCAGAAGGCCCGCAGGCTGCTGGCCCCCAGGTCCTTGGCCGCGTCCAGCAGCCGCTTGTCCAGCTTTTCGATGGACGCGTACAGCGGCAGGATCATGAACGGCAGCAGCGTGTAGGTAAGCCCGGTGAACACGGCGAACTCGCCGTACATGAACGACACCGGCTCGTTGACCAGCCCCAGGGCCATCAGCACGTTGGAGGCAAGGCCCTGCGATTTCAGGATGATGATCAGCGCATAGGTGCGGATGAGCGAGTTGGTCCAGAACGGAATGACCACCAGCAACAGCAGCCAGGGGCGCAACGCGCGCCGGGCCGTGGCCACGGCATAGGCGAACGGGTAGCCGACAAGCAGGCACACCAGCGTGCTGGCTGCGGCCAGCCACAGCGATTCGCCCAGTATCCTGACGAACACCGGGTCGGCGAGGCGGGCATAATTGTCCCACGTGAACACCAGGTTCACGAAGTCCGATTCGCCCCGCTCCAGAAAGGTGACCAGCAGCAGGCCAAGGTTGGGCAACAGGGCGAACAGCCCCAGCCACAACCAGACCACGGCAATGCTGGCGGTGCGGAAGGGTCTACGCTGCGTCATCGGGCAGCAGTACCTCCCATCCGTCCACCCAGCTTACGGCCACGCGTTCGCCGGGGTTATAGTTGATGTCCTCGTCGTCCTCGTTGAAGAACTCTGCCGCCATCAGGCGCTGGCCGTCGTCCAGGGTGATGACCAGATCCACCGTGGCCCCTTTGTACACCGATTCCTCGATGCGGCCCCACAGGTGCGGCCAGTCCGGGGTTTCCGCAACCGCAATGCGGTCGATGCGCAAATCCTCGGGCCGCAGCAGCACCTGCACCGCATCGCCGGGGGCCAGCCTGCGGCGCGAACGCACCGGAAACACCGTGCCGCCCACGGTGGCGGCGTACATGTGTTCGCCGGGCTTCAGGTCCGGCGGCAGGTCGGCGTGCTCCGGCGTGCCCGGAGCGGGTGGGGCCAGCGGGGTGCCCGGCGCGGCGGCCCAGTCCAGACGCACGGCGTCAATGCGGCCCGGCAGCGCGTTGATGTCGCCCACGAAGCGCGCCACATACATGTTGGCGGGTTCCTCGTAGATTTCCTTGGGCGCGCCGATCTGCTCTATGCGGCCCTCGTTCATCACCACCACCCGGTCGGACATGGCGAAGGCTTCTTCCTGATCGTGGGTGACGAACACGAAGGTGATGCCGAGCTGGCGTTGCAAGTGCTTGATTTCAAGCTGCATCTGCTTGCGCAGTTTGAAGTCCAGCGCGCTGAAGGGCTCGTCCAGCAAGAGCACCAGCGGGTTGTTGATGACCGCGCGGGCAATGGCCACGCGCTGCTGCTGCCCGCCGGAAAGCTGGCGCGGCTTGCGGTCTGCGAAATTTTCCAGATGGACCATGCGCAGGGCGTCCAGCACGCGGCGAGCCGTTTCGTCCGCCGCCACACCCTGCATCTTCAGCCCGAAGGCCACGTTGTCGCGCACGGTCATGTGCGGGAACAGCGCATAGTTCTGGAACACGGTGTTCACCTGGCGCTGTTCCGGGGGCACGCGGTTGACCACCTGACCGTTGATGCGCACCTCGCCCGCCGTGGGCTGCTCGAAACCCGAAAGCAGGCGCAAGATGGTGGTCTTGCCGCAGCCCGACGGCCCCAGCAGGGTCAGGAACTCGCCGTTGCGGATGGTGAGGTCTATGGAATCGAGCGCCACGGTATCTTCAAACGTCTTGGTGACGCCGCGCAACTCGATGATGTGATCCTGTTCTGCCATCGTCGCCTCTTGCTGTACGTGGTCGGGGGCTGCCCCGGCGGCCCTTGCGGGCCGGAACCTTGCCGGGGCCATGCGCGGCCCGGCATTGCGTCAGTAAGCCTTGCGTGTGCAGGGCATGCAATGCTGCGGACATCCGCCGGGCAGCATGCCGGGCCGCATGCAGGCCCGATGCCAGCCTGATGCCAGCCTGATGCCGGGCAGGGGCTGGGCAGGCCAGGCGGGGGCCGGACGTTCAGCCGTCCGGATATTCGCCTTCTCCCCTGGAGGGAGAGGGCGACCCGTGTTGCGGCCCATGCCGCGCTGCCAGTGAAGGCGTGATTCCGGAAAATGCATCCCGAAGCCTTCCGGCGGTGGGCCGGACGCCGCATGCATCCGCAGCCCCCCGCATGGTTTGCACGGGGGAAACGGCGCTGACAGTGCGGGTGCGCCGGGGCGCATCGCACCGGAAACCGGCACGGCAAGCTTCGGAAAGAGTGAGGGGGCGGAATCGCTACGCTACGGGATGCAGGGCGCGCCGGTTACCGGTGCGCAGGGGCCGCAGGGCCGGCATCGCCGGCCACGGGCGTTCGGGCGTTTCCGGAGCGGCGAAGCCCCAGATTACGCACCCGGTGTACGGGCCGGGATGAAAGGATGACCTGCGAGCAGCGTATCATGCGTGCGACTTCCGCCTTGAGGTGGCGTCATGACGTGACGTCGTGCGCCGGGTCGGAGACTGGCCGCGCGCCTTAGGCAGGCGCGGGCTGGAAGGTGGTCGTTCGCGCTTTGTGTGCCATGCGTGGGGCAGGGTGACAAGCAAAAAAACACCCCTGCGCGCCCCCTGCCCCGCAGGAAACCGCGCGAGTGCGAAATCGGCGCTGCCCTGCCCCCCTGTCACTGCGCCCCGGCAGGCCCCGCGGCACCGGACAGCGCACCGGGCACCGCATCCGACAGACGCACGAAACGCACACCGCGCCGCAGCAGTTCCGGCAGGGCTGCCCGCAGCCCCGCGCCGCTGCCCGCCTTCGGCTTGTTCATGTGCAGCAGCAGGATGTCGCCGCTGCGGACGGCCAGCAGGTTATGGGCCACGGCAGGCGCGGGCAGCGTGGCCCCGGCGTCTGCCGCCACCGAACACCCGGCGACGGTCTGGCCAAGGTCCGCCGCAATGCGCACGGCCACTTCGTCGCAGAACAGGGTGGCGGCCCGGTAGAAACGCGGACGCACGCCCGTAAGGGTGGTCAGCCGCCGGGCATTGGATTCCACCTCATCCACGAACTCGGCCACCGAGCGGGTGCCCCGGATACCGTAGGCGGCGTGACCGGTCACCGAGGCAGGGCGGTGGCGCGCGCCATGGTTGGCGATCTCGAACAACGGGTCGGCGGCAAGGTCGGCGGCTTCGGCGGGGTGGGCGGCAAGCCACGGCCCGGCCAGAAACAGGGTGGCGGGAACGCGCAATTCGCGCAGCAGGGCGATGATGGAGACGTCATACCCGCCGCCGCAGGCGTCGAAGGTCAGGGCCACGGTGATCGGGCCGTTTTGGGGAGCGCCAGAGGTGCCCAATCTGCCTGACGTGCCGGAGATGCCCGATCCGCCTGACGCGGGCAGGCGGGTGAGCGTGCCGGGCAGGGCAGGCCCCCACTGGGCGGGCTGCTGCCCGCCATAGCGCGCCGCGAGGCGCGCCGTCAGTTCCGGCATGGGCAGCGCGGCAAGGGATACGGCATCAGCATGAACTGCTGACGGGCACAACAGGAGCAGCAGAGCGAGAAAAAAGGCGGTCAGAACGGACGGGGACGTACGTCCGGTCACAGATCCCGCCGCGATGCGGGACGGCACGCCTGTGGCGGTCATGCCCTACCCTTTGCCCACACCGGGCAGTTCACACTGGCCGCAGACGCGGCCCACGGCCACGTCACCCAGCCCCAAGGCCACGGACACCAGCGTGCGTGCGCCTTCGGCGGGCAGTTCCAGCCCGGTCCACAGGCGGAACTGCTCGCGGCCCTGTTCCACAAACATGGCCAGGCCGTCCTGCGTATCCCAGCCTGCGGCGGCGGCTTCGGACAGAAAGCGGGTGCGCAACGGGTTGTAGACCAGATCATAGGCCAACCCGCGCCGCCCAACCTTCTCCGCCTCCCCTGCCGCAACGCCCTGCGCCACGAAACCCTCCGACGGAAAGGCGGTGTCGCCCTGCCGTTCGCCGGACATGCCCATGGGGGTGGTATTGATCACCAGATCCGCGCCCCAGGCGGCGCGCGCGTCCCAGTCCACCACCGCCGCGCCGAATTCTGCGGCCAGCGGGGCGGCCTTTTCCGCATTGCGCCCGGTTACGCCCACCGTGACCACCACGCCGTCACCGGCGGGGCCAAGTTCGCACAATCCGGCCAGCACGGCGCGGGCCGCGCCGCCGTTGCCCAGCACCAGCGCCCTTTCGCACCGCCACCCCGTTGCCGCGCGCTGGCGCAACGGGGCCAGAAAGCCGGTGACGTCGGTGTTTTCACCCAGCAACTGGCCGTCGCGCCAGTACAGGGTATTCACCGCGCCCACGGCGCGGGCGCGTTCGCTGATGCCGTCCAGCAGGGGCAGCACGGCCTGCTTGTGGGGAATGGTGACGCTGGCCCCGCGTATGGGCAGGGTGCGCACGGCGGTGATGAAGTCGCCCACGCGGCCCGGCTCCAGCGGCCAGGCCATGTACACGGCGGGGATTTCCAGCAGGCCGAAGCCCCAGTTGTGCAGCAGGGGACTCATGGTATGGCCGAGAGGATGGCCGATGATGCCGTAGAGTTCGCGGGGCAGAAACGGATGTGCGGGCATGGGACGGCCTCCGGCGGACGCTCCCTGCCCCTTCCATCAGGGCTGCCCGCCCACAATGGACGTTTTGGAGGGAGGGGTCCGGGGAGGGAGACCTTTTTCGCTTTGCGGTCGCCATCCGTAAGACTCGCGCGATGCGCTCGTCTAACGGCTGCCGCAAAAGGTCCCCTCCCCGGTTCATTCTTAACCCAATGTACCCGGTTCTAAATGACCTTGTTCAGCGAATACTCGATGATGCCCTCGGCGCCGGCGGTGCGCAGGCGGGGGATAAGGTCGCGCACAAGGTCGTTTTCCACCACGATTTCCACGGCGAACCAGGTGCTGTCGCGCAACCCTGCCACGGTGGGCGAATTGAGGCTGGGCAGTTGGTCGAGCACGGCGTCCAGGTTGCCAGCAGGCACGTTCATCTTCAGGCCCACCAACGAATTGGCGCGCAGCGCGCCTTGCAACAGCAGGTCGATCTGCTCGATCTTGGCGCGTTTCCACGGGTCGGCCCAGGCGGCCTTGCCCGCGATGAGCACGGTGTTGGTCAACAGCACTTCGGCAATGATGCGCAGGCCGTGGGCCTTGATGGTGGTGCCGGTTTCCGTGACCTCGACGATGGCGTCGGCCAGGCCTTCCACCACCTTGGCCTCGGTGGCGCCCCAGGAATACTGCACCTTGACGGGGATGCCCGCGTCTTCGAAGTAGCGGCGGGTAACGCCCAGCAGTTCGGTGGCGATGGTGCATCCGGCCAGGTCTTCCGGCCGCACGTAGGGCGAATCGCCCGCCACGGCCAGCACCCAGCGGGCCGGGCGGTTGCTGACCTTGGAGTAGACCAGGTCGGACACGGTGACCACGTCGGCCCCGGTTTCCAGCAGCCAGTCCTTGCCGGTCAGCCCCACGTCGAGCACGCCGTCTTCGAGGTAGCGGGGAATTTCCTGCACCCGGCAGAGGCGCGCGGTCAGTTCCGGGTCGTTGATTTCCGGAAAGTAGTTGCGGTGATGCTTGCGTATCTTCCACCCGGAGCGGGCGAACAGATTGATGGTGGCTTCTTCGAGCGAGCCCTTGGGAATGCCGATCTTCAGCATGTTGTTGCCGGACATTATTTGTAGACCTCCTTGGGGTCGAACACGCGGGGCGAGCAGATGACGGGCGCGCCGTCCGTAAGCTCTCGGTAGAAACAGCTGCGGTACCCTTCATGGCAGGCCGCGCCGCCCTTCTGATCCACGAGCAGCAACACGGTGTCGCTGTCGCAGTCCAGGCGCACGGCCTTGATATGCTGGGTATGGCCCGACGTGCCGCCCTTGTGCCACAACCGGCCACGGCTGCGGCTGAAGTAATGCGCCTCGCCGGTGGCGAGGGTGGCGTCCCATGCTTCTTCGTTCATCCAGGCCATCATCAGCACTTCGCCGGTGGCGGCGCACTGGGCGATGGCGGGCACGAGACCGTTCATTTTCGCAAAATCGGGGCGGAAGCCTTGTGCGGCGTCGGAAGCCTGAGCCATGTGCGATGTCCTCGCGCGGGGAAGTCCCCCAGGGGGTTGCGGGGCAAGGCCCCAAAAAGGTTGCCGGGGCGCGGTCCACACAGGGGCAGACAGGGGCAAACCGGCCCAGACAGGCCCAAGACAGGCGCTGGCAGGCGTCGGCGCGTGCCGCATTTGCCCGGTGCATGACCGCAAGGTGGCGAATCTAGCCGTTCCGTGTGTCGGATGCAAGGCGGCGAGGGGGGTAAAGGCCTCGCAAAGAGTGCCCCGCGCCGTTCAGTCCCGCACCTTGGCGTGGGCGGACAGCACCGCCAGTTGCACCCCGGCCAGGTGTTCCAGTTCCTCGGCCAGGGCCAGGGCACGGGCGGCGGAGGGGCCTGTGCAGCACAGGCCGTGGCGCTCCATCCACACCGCATCGCGGGTGACGGCGGCTGCCGCCACGGCGTCGGCCAGTTCCTGCGTGCCGGGGGCATGGGCGGGCGCAAAGCCCAGTTGGGCGCGCAACAATTCCGATTCATAGATGGGCAGGCGCAGCATGTCGTCCGGGCCAACCAACGCGCCAAGGGCCAGCAGGCGCGGCGGGTGGGTATGCACCACGGCCATGGCGTCGGGCCGGGCGCGGTAGAGGGCCAGATGCATGGCCCCTTCGGACGAGGGCTTGCCCCCGGCCAGCACCGCCCCGGTGGCGATGTCCACCAGCGCGAGGTCGCCGGGGCCCAGGTCGCCTTTTGCCGCGCCGGAGCAGGTCAGCAGGCAGGCCGTGCCGATACGTAGGCTGGCGTTGCCGTTGAACCCGGAGTACAGGCCGCGCTGCCAGCCGCGCAGACAGATGCGCCGCAACTCGTCGGCATGCCCGTCGGGAATGCCTTCGCCCCACGGCGACGGGGCAGAGCCTGAGACGACGTGTACGGATGGGTTGCGATCTGCATTACCATTCACACTCTTTTTTGTCGCACGGATCGTATTACCATCGCCGTCAGCACCGCCCCCGTCCGGGCCACCCTCGCCCCCCGGCTCTGGCTGACGCTGACGGTACGACGTCTTGATGTCGATGACCGGCGTGCCATCCAGCGCCTCCAGCGGGGCCACGCGCAGGCGCACGCCGCCGTCCGTACCGGGGGCCAGTTCCAGCAGGCGCACCTCGTGCAGGCCCACAGGGTTGGGCCGGGCAGGCGAACGGGTGTTGAACACGCCGCGCCTGGGGCGGCGCGTGTCGCCGCGCGGATGCACGGACAACACGTCGCGGTCGGCACGGTCCAGCCAGGTGAGCAGGGTCAAGGACAGGCCCGGCGACAGGGTGTCCAGGCCGGGCACGTAGGGGGCGGCAATCTCCACCCACGCTTCGGGCGCGCCTTCGTCGCCCTGCTTGGGGCACTGCGAAAGATCCGTGAGCGGCGACACGATGACGCCGATGGGCCGCAGGGTGGTGTCCATATGCTCCGCTCCTTGATTTCCGGGGACTTGAATACCGGGTCTCGGCAACCCTAATTGGAAGTTTTAGGGGGAGCTTTAGCCGTTATGCAAGTCTTCGAGCATTACGGATAAAGACAGCGCAAAGCGGGGGTTCGGGGGAGGAGACCCTTTTCACGCGTTGCGGACGCCATCCGTACGGCTCGGGGACTCGCCTACGGCTGCCGCAAAAGGGTCCCTCCCCCGTAAATTCTTTATCTATCTCTTACCCCGAAAAATGGTCGAACCCGACGGACGCAGGCAAATCGCCGTTGACCAGCACCACGCCATCGGCGGTGACCAGCCCCAGCGGGATCAGGCCGGGCACGGCGGCGCGCACCGCATCGAACATGGCCGGGCGGCAGCAGCCCAGCAGGGCGTAGTCCTCGCCACCGGTAAAGGCCATGTCCACGGGGTCCAGATCGTTGGCCAGGGCGTAGGCGCGCACCTCGTCGGGCAGGGCTTCGGCGTCCATGGCCAGTTCCGCCCCCAGACCGCTGCCCCGGTCTGCGCCGATAAGCCGGGGCAGATCGCGCGCAAGGCCGTCGGACACGTCCATGAGCGCGATTCGTGCATCACCCGTGCCGCAGAGCGCCGCCAGCGCCAGCCCCGCCGCCACCTGCGGGCGCGGACGCAAATGGGCGCGGCATGCTTCCGGGTACAGGCGGGCGGCCTCTGACCCCATGCTTTCCAGCGCCAGCAGGCCCACGCGGGCCAGGCCCACGCGGCCTGCAAGAAACAGGTGGTCGCCCGGCTGGCAGCCGCCCCGGCGCAGGAAGGGCGAAGCAGCGCCTGCGGCAGGCGCTTTGCCATCTGCACCAACCACGCCGCCATCCGCACCGCCACCCGCAAAACCAACCGCAGCCGCCGGACGCGGCGCGGGGCCGCCCCACACGGTGATGCACAGGGACAGGGCATCGCCACGGGTCAGGTCGCCGCCGGACAGGGCCATGTCATGCTCGCGGGCCAACGCGGCCATGGCGGACAACATCTCGTCGCAGAACTCGCGCGAAAGGTCGGCGGGCGCGGTAAGCGCCAGGCTGAACCCCAGCGGGCGCGCCCCGCAGGCGGCCAGATCGCTGATATTCACGGCCAGCGCCTTGTGCCCGATGTCGCCGGGGGTGAAATAGCTGGTGCGGAAGTGGCTGTGCTCGTTGAACAGGTCGGTGCTCACGGCCATGCGCGACGGGCAGGCGATGACCGCGCAGTCGTCGCCGCGCCCCACGCACAAATGGGGGTGGGCATTGGTGAAATGGCGGTCGATGGCAGAGAGGAAATCGTCCTCGGAGGCAAGCCGGGTCATGCGAAGGCTCCTGAACAGGTGATGTGGGAGGTGCCCGGTGCGCTGACGACATCCGTCAGACCGCCGGGCATGCTGTCAGCCAGGAAGGCGCACGGTTGCGCCAGTTGCGCCAGTTGCGTCAGTTGCGCCGCCCGCGTCAGTCGGATTCCATGGTCAGGTATTCGGCCATGATCACCTTGAGGCCGAAACCGGGAAAGTTCACGCGATACTTGTCGGGCGGCAGATGCTGCACGATCTTGCCGCGCCCGAAGATGCGGTGGGTGCAGTAGCCGCACTGGCCCGCCGGGACCGTGCCGCCGGACAGCGACGAGGGTGCGGCGGCATCCGGACCGGACTGCCCGCCCCGATGCGCCCCTGCCTGCCCACCGACGGGGTACGCCGACGGTGGCAACGGACGACCTGCCGTCCCTCCGGCCCTGCCCGGCGCGGTCCCTTCCGCGAACATGGGCGGTCGGGGAATGCCGGGCGCGCCGTCAAAACGCCCTCCCTGCGCAAAGCCGCCGCCACCCACACCACTCCTGCCGCCGCCAAAGCCCGCCCCCTTTTGCGCGGCGTGGCCGTTCTGCACATCGCGCCGCATCAGCCCGCCGGAATAGCTTTCGTGCATCTCGTCGAACAGGTGGGCGGGCAGTTCGCGCACAAAGGGGCTGGGCACGGCGGGCTGGTTGCCCCCGTCGCCCCGGCTGTACAGGCTGGCGGGCACGAACAGGCACAGGTGGTCGCGGGCACGGGTGCAGGCCACGTACATCAGCCGCCGCTCTTCTTCAAAATCTTCGGCGCGGGCAATGGCGTGGCGCGAAGGAAAACGCTCTTCCACCAGGTCGATCAGCAGCACCGCGCCCCACTCCAGCCCCTTGGCCGAATGGATGGTGGACAGCACCACGCTGTCGCGGTTTTCCTCTTCCTCGCCGGGGTCTTCCAGCGACAGGTCGGAGATGAACAGGTCCAGGTCGCGGTAGGATGCGGCAATCTGGAGCAGTTGCTCCAGCCCCTGCTGCCTGCGCGGCCAGTCGTCGGGGAAGGCGGCCTCCATGCGCGGCTTGTAGTGCTCCATCACTTCCTCAAGCAGCGATGTGGGCGTGTGCGGGCGCTTGCGCAGGCCGTCCAGCAAGGTCAGGTCGGCGCGCAGTTCGGGGTAGCGCAGGCAGGCGCGGCTGGTGGCCTCCGGGTTGCCCTGCCGGGCCACGTCGTACAGCTTCAGGGTGGTCTTTGGCCCCACCCCCTTGGACATGGCGGCAATGCGCTGGAACGCGGGCAGGTCCAGCGGGTTCAGCACCAGGCGGGCGTAGGACAACACGTCCTTGACGTGGGCTGCTTCCGAATAGCGCAGCCCGCCGTACTTGCGGAACTTCACGCCCAGTTTGTTGAGCTGCACTTCCACATGGTACGACTGGTACCCCGCCCGGAACAGCACGGCGATGTCGTGCGGCGGATAGCTGCGCAGAAATTCCACGATGCGCGAGACCACCAGCGAGGCCTGGGTCAGGTCGCTGAGCGGGCGCACCACCTGCGGCCTGTCGCCCCCTTCGCGCGCGGCGAACAGCTTCTTGCGGTAAGCCTGCGGGGCCTCCGCCAGGATGGCGTTGGTCAGGTCCAGCACCGGCTGCACCGAGCGGTAGTTCTCTTCCAGCTTGATGATCTGCGCGGCAGGGAACAGCGTGGGGAAATCCAGGATGTTGCGCACGTCCGCCCCGCGAAAGGCGTAGATGGACTGGGCGTCGTCGCCCACGGCCATGATGTTGCCGCCCTCGCCCGCCAGCAGATGCACCAGCCGGGCCTGCACCAGGTTGGTGTCCTGATATTCGTCTACCATGATGTACCGGAACTTGGCGCGGCACCAGTTCAGCACCTCGGGCCGTTCGCGCAGCAGACGCTCCAGTTCGAACAGCAGGTCGTCGTAGTCCAGCAGGCCGTGCTCGCGGCGATAGGCGTGGTAGGCGGCGGCGATACGGCCAATGCCTTCGGCATGCACCAGCAGGTGGAACGCCTCGCGCCGGATCACCTCGTCGATGTCCAGTTCCTTGTTGCGGGACTTGCTGATGATCCCCACGATGTTCTGGGTGCGCGGAAAGGAGCGGTCACCCTTGCCGATACCCAGATTGTCCTTGCAGTGGCGCACCGCGTCCACGATGTCCGCGCCGTCCATGACGGTAAGGTCGCCCGCCTCGTAGCCGGAGGGGCGGAACTGGCGCAGCACCGAATAGGCGAAGGCGTGAAAGGTGCCGCCCTGCACCCCGGTAACCCCATGCACCCCGCCGTGTACGGCGGCGGTGGCGCTGTGCTCCAGCAGCCGCCCGGCCCTATGCAGCATCTCGCGCGCAGACTTGCGGGTGAAGGTCAGCAGCAGGATGGCCGAGGCAGGCACGCCCTGCTCCACCAGATTGGCCAGCCGGTAGACGATGGTACGCGTCTTGCCGCTGCCCGCACCGGCAATGACCAGCACCGGACCTTCCAGGGTGGTGGCGGCCTGATACTGGGCAGGATTCAATTCATTGCGATAATCTATCATACAGTTACCGGATGGTGATCGATACGTTTTTGTTATGAGCCCTTGCTGGGCATGGCTCAGGCGAAATACTTGGTTGACTATCGATAAGCGCCGATACGGCATCACCGCGCGTTGGCGGCGGCATCCATATGGGTTGCCGGGTCCGCTGTCGTCCCGCCTTCCGTACCGTTGACGGACGGCTGCCCGATGGACGAAGACGCCGCGCCGCGCCAGTCCGGCTGCCCGGTGAGCATCGCCGGGTACGCCACAGTGCGCGGCGGCGCTTCCAGCCCGAAGTGACGCAGCACCAGCGCGCCCGCATCGCGCACCGAAACGGGCGCGACAATGCCCGGCTGCCCGGCCTGCGAATCGTACCAGAAGGCGTCGTCCGGGGTGTGGGTGCCCGTGCGCCCATACTGGTCCGGCAGACCGAAGACCTGACTACGGTTCCACTTGGCCTTCAGGTCGAAGCCGTAGGCGGGCACGCAGACCAGGTCCGGCGCGGCCCAGCGCAGGGGCGGGCCGTTTTCCGGAGCGGTGGTAGCGGCAAGACTGGCGGGGGCGGATGCACCCGTGCCGGACAGCAGCAGGCGGCTGCCTGCCCCGGAAACGACCTGACCCGGCAGAACGGAACCTTCAGCCTTCTGACCCAATCCACCCTGTTCGGGCATACCCTGCCCCAACGCGCCCTGCCCCGGCACCTCCGGCCCATAGGCCTCGTCCGCCGTGAGCACGGCGCGGAACACCGGCGCGCCCTCGAAGGTCAGTTCCATCAACTCGCGCCGTAGCCGCTCGGCCAGTCGCCGCCCTGCCGCATCGTCCAGCGTGCCATCGGGGAAGCGGCGGCGGGTGCGCAGGTAGATGCGGCCCGGATCCAGCGCAAAGGCCGCGCTGTCCGGGTGCAGGGTGGCGGCGTCCAGTTCGTGGCATTGTTCCACGCCGCCGGGCGTGACCTGACGCAGCAGGCCCTGCCCGCGCAGCCAGGCGTTCAGGTCTACCTCTGCCCGCACCGGGCCGAAGCCGTGGTCGGCCAGCGCCAGCAGGCGCACCGGGCGTCCGTCGCGCGCGGAAAGCGCCCTGGCAAGATCCAGCACTTCGCCCACCAGCGCATCCCATTCCGCCAGAAATTCCATGCACGCCGGGTGCTGCGGGTGGCCCGCGTCGGTCACCGCGTCCCACAGGAAGTGGAACAGCCGGTCGGTTTCCGTCAGCACCAGCACGAACAGGTTCCAGGCAAGGTCAGGCCACAGCAGGCGCAATGCCGCGCGGCGCGAGGCCAGGGTGGCGCGCAGTTCCGCCAGCAGGTGGGCCGGGTCCGAGCCGCCGCGCGCGGTGTCGGCCTCCAGCCGGTAGCCCGCCCCGGTCAACGGCCCCAGCAGAAACGGTGGATGCACCGCCCGCGCCAGATCGTGCGCCACGAACCCGGAAATCAGCATGCCCGGAATGGGCCGCGCCGGGTAAGTGTTGGGCAGGTTGATAACCCGACTGGTCAGCCCGCGCTCACCCAGGCGGTCGAAAAGGGTGGGTGCGGCCACCTGCGAAAAGTCGGCCAGCGACAGTTGCCGCGTGGTCACGTTGAACCGCGTGAAGCCGTACACCCCATGCGTTTCCGGCCCGGACGCCGTGTAGAACGAGGTCCAGTTTACCGGCGAAAGGTCCGGAAGCTCGGCAGCCAGGGCCGACGCGTTGGGGGATGCGGCGATGCGGGCAAGATTGGGGGTGCGGCCCTGATCGCAAAGGTGGCGGGCCAGCGAGAACGGCAGGCCGTCCAGCCCGAGCACCACCAGGCGGGGGCGCGTGTCCGTGTGCATACCCAGCCTGTAGCAGATGGGGGGGCGATGCGCCAGCGCGCGCAAGGCACGGCGCGGACGGCGGGCACGGTGGGTGCGCCGGGGGCACGGAGATACGGGGCCGCGGACATACCGGACGGCGGCAAAGGGTAGGGGTGCCCCGGCAATACCCGCCAGCCGCACCGCCAGAAGCGTTGCAGAATGGGGCGTGCCCTTGTCCCTGGCGCACCGTAGCGACGCACAGTGCGCGGCATCGGCGAAGGCGGGCACGCCGCCCCTTGCGATCTTGCGCTAGGCCCCGCGTTTGCGCCGTGCGGTGATGGTCTCGCCGCCCACGCCCCAGTTGTCGGTGTCCACTTCGTCGATGGTCACCACGGTGGTGGCGGGATTCTTGCCGAGGATGTCCACCAGCAACTGTGTTACTCCCTGGATGAGCGCCGCCTTCTGCTCGCTGGTCGCGCCTTCGCGGGTGATGCGGATGTTGACGTAGGGCATGGGAAACTCCTTATGCGGGGGTTGGGTAGCCAGTATCCATCGCCGGGAAGGGCGCGTCCAGCCCCCTTGCCTCTGCCGTTTTGACGTCCGGCACATCCGCGCTCTATCATAGGGAAAAGACGCACCCCGTGATACGGAAGGTGATGTACCCGTCGCACCCACCATGCGCGGCGGGGAAAAACCGTATCGACAGACGACCGTCGGACGGCGCCAAGCCGTCCGGACGCCACATGCACAAGGACCGACCATGGCCAAATTCGACTGCGAACTCTTCGGCCACTTCGTCTACGGGCCGGAACTGAGCTACAACGATCTGCTGGCCCGCGAGGCGGAACTGGTGGACGCCCTTCAGGGCGCGCTGGACGCCAGCGGCGGCGAACACATCGACTTCACCCCCACGGGCGACGCCCTGCGCGTGCAGTGCGTGTTCGCCAACCACGAGGAAACGGCGTTCCACGCGGCCTGCGCCGCCGTGGCCCCCCTGCTGCGCGGCGACGTGGAAGGGCGCATGCTGTTCGTGGACAAGGGACTGGACCTGCTGCACCTGTACCTGCTGGCCGACGGCGTCTGGCAGGAAGCCGCCCTGCGCCTGCCCGACGCCCGTGCAGGCATGGCGGCCCATGCGCACACGGACCCTGCCCTGACCGTGGTGCCCACCGCAAAGCCCAAACCGGGCACGGCGCGCGCAAGGCGTGTGAAGAGTGGGGACAAGGCCGGGGGCAAGACTGCCGCAAAACCTGTGATATAGGCGCAAAAACCTGCGGACTGGCCATTCGCCGGGCGCGGAGTTGACCGGCCTACGCGAGCAGGAAGCAGCAGCCATACCGGGCACCGCGATGCTCGACGGGGATTCTGGCGCTACGCCCCAGACTGCCCCGGATTAACCCGGATCGACCCGGATTAACTCCGGGGTGACCCCAGACCGGTCCCCGGCGGGCGAGCCGGACACGCCCCATGCCGCAACCGGACATGGCAGACCCGGCAGCCCCAACGCGGCATGCTCCACCAACGGCTCAGGCACGGCGGCCAGATGCGGCAGCGTCCGAACACCGCCATCTGCCCCCCCATCGGGGCCGCACAGTACACATCCCGCCGCCACCGCCACCCCGACATTGACGGCAACCCGCCCGCATACTAGGGTTTCGACCCATTCCCACCGTGCCCGGATGGCGGAACTGGCAGACGCAAGGGACTTAAAATCCCTCGGCCTCACGGCTGTGCGGGTTCAATCCCCGCTCCGGGCACCACCAGCGAGACAGAAGGTTGCACCCGCACACCCTGCGGCCATGCAACCTTTTTCTTTGGTGTAATCATTCCGTGTTCCCATGGCGTCAACGCCAGCAGACATACGGCCGTCCCTCGCCCATCCCGCTTTCCTCCTTTTATTTCAGCACGGCAGAGGCTAGGCAATTTACACAACATTCGCATTTGCTATAACGTCCTCCCATGAAATACGCACACACCCTCGCAGGCAGGTCGGAATCGGACTGGGAGCCGCTTGCGCGGCATCTTGAAGAGGTGGCGGATCTCGCAGCGCATTTCGCTTCCGCCTTCGGAGCTGGGGAATGGGGTCTGGCGGCAGGCCTGCTGCACGACATCGGCAAGCAGTCGGCGGCGTTTCAGGACTACCTGCGGGCATCGGCCGCAGGCAAGGGCCCCGGTCGCGGGCCGGACCATTCCACCGCCGGGGCGCAGTGGGCGCACGAGCATTACAAGCAGGGCGTGGGCAAGCTGCTGGCCTATGTCCTGGCCGGGCACCATGCGGGGCTGCCCGACGGCATTGAATCGCTGTCCCCGCGCCTGAAGCGTGCGGTGGAGCCGTGGCATAACCCTGACGACGACATCGCAGACCGCGTGCCCGACATTGCCGGCCTGCCGCTGGCCGGGCGCGCGCCGTCGCTCGGGTTCCAGTTCATGCTCTTCATACGCATGGTGTTCTCGTGCCTTGTGGATGCGGATTCCTTGTGTACCGAGGCCTTCACCTCTCCGGACAGGGCCGCATGGCGGCGCGGCTATCTTCCGCTTGCAGAATTGAAAACTCGGCTGGATCGCCACATGGACCGCCTTGCCGCCCACGCCCCGGCCACCCTGGTGAATCGTCTGCGCGCAGACATCCTTGCCGCCTGCCGCAACGCGGCGCAAAACCCGCCCGGCCTGTTCTCGCTGACAGTCCCTACCGGGGGCGGCAAGACGCTTTCCTCCCTCGCCTTCGCGCTGGACCATGCGCAGGCCCACGGGCTGCAACGCGTGATCTACGCCATCCCATACACCAGCATCATCGAGCAGACCGCCAGGGTCTTCCGCGAGGCCTTGGACGATACCGACGACCACGCCGTGCTGGAACACCACTCCAACTTCGTGCCCCTGCGTGCAGACGGCACGCCAGTTACCTTCGGGAAGGACGACGACACAGGCGAAGGCCGCCGCTCTGTACTCGCCGCAGAGAACTGGGACGCACCCGTGGTGGTGACCACCAATGTGCAGTTCCTCGAATCACTGTTTGCCGCCCGGCGTTCCCCCTGCCGCAAGCTGCACAACATTGCCCGCAGCGTGGTGATTCTGGACGAAGCGCAGATGCTGCCCCCGGAACATCTGCTGCCCTGCCTCGAAGCCCTGCGCGCCCTTGTGCTCGACTACGGATGCAGCGTGGTGCTGTGTACGGCCACCCAGCCCGCCCTTGGCAAGCGCGAAGGCTTTGACCGGGGCCTGGAGCAGGTGCGGGAAATCGCCCCGAATCCGGAACAGCTTGCTGCCGCCCTGCGTCGGGTGGAGGTGACCGACGCGGGCACCCTGGACGATGCGCAACTGACCGCCCGGCTGGCCGGGCAGCCACAGGTGCTGTGCGTAGTCAACACCCGGCCCCACGCGCGGGCCGTGTACGAACTGCTGGCACCGCAGGGGGATGCGGTACACCTTTCCGCCGCCATGTGCCCGGCGCACCGCACGGAAGTGCTGCGCGGCGTCCGTCAGCGCCTGCTTCAGGGCCAAGCCTGCCGGGTGGTGGCCACCCAACTGGTGGAGGCCGGGGTGGATATCGACTTTCCCGTGGTCTACCGCGCCATGGCGGGTGTGGATTCACTTGCGCAGGCCGCCGGGCGCTGCAACCGCGAGGGCAAGCTGGAGCGCGGGCAGGTGTATCTGTTCACGCCGCAGGACAGCCCGCCGCTGTTCGTCCGGCAGGCCGCGCAAGCTGCGCGCACGGCGCTGCGCCGCAACCCGGACCCGCCGGCTCTCGACACCGTGGAGGCTTATTTCCGCGAACTTTACTGGCAGAAAGGAGACAAGCTGGACAGCGCCAACCTGTTGCCCCTGATGCGGGACGGCGCGCAGCGCCTGAACTTTCCCTTTCCGGAAGTGGCGCACCTCTTTCGGCTGATCCCCGACGAGACCATCCCGCTCCTCATTCCGTATGACGACGATGCGCGCGCGCTCATTGCCGAGTTGCCGTACACACCGGCCCCGGCCCGCCTGCTGCGCCGCGCACAGCGCTACACGGTGGGAGTGTACCCAAGGGTGCTGGCCACGCTGGTGCAGGCCGGAGCAGCGCGCCTTGCTACAGAAGAATGCGCAGTACTGATAAACGAAGACCTGTACGATGATCGACTGGGACTGCGCGCGGACAACCCCACCTTCCGGAACCCGGAAAGCCTGCTGGGGTGAAATGCTATTCTACCGGCAAAGTCTCGCATAAATGGCTGCACAGACAACACTGCGATATCATTAATGATAATATGCATTCCCGCATTCAGTTTGTCGACCTCAAAAAAATCCTACTTGACGTGTTCCGGAGAGATGAATATCCCCAAGGCATGCTTTTTACATATACGTGTCGTGTGTTCCAGTATTATGAATAACGACACCATGCCAGGGGACACCATGACTGAAAACAAAAGAATTTCGTTGGCAACTCTCGGCTTCACAGTCCTGCTCGTACTGCTCGAAAAAGCTGCTGCGGACATTTATGACGTCCTAATCACATGGATTCGCAGTCTATTTTTATGAACCCTGTACTGCCCAGGCATTCGGAACATGCCGCGTTCGGGGGTGTGGATTGAAACATAATTCTGGTTACACACCGACCCCGTATTGTCACCTCCGAACGCGCCCTGTCCCGAATGCCCACAGAGGAGGTGCCCATGTCCTATGGCGTCAGTCTTGCGGTCTGGGGAGAGTATGCCTGCTTCACCAGGCCGGAGTTCAAGACCGAACGCGTCAGCTATGACGTCATCACGCCTTCGGCGGCACGCGGGCTGCTGGAGGCGGTCTACTGGAAACCCGCCATTGCGTGGGTGGTGGACCGCATCCGCGTGCTCAACCCCATCCGGTTCGATTCGGTGCGGCGCAACGAGGTGGGTTGCAAGATTCCCCTGAACAACGTCACCGCCGCCATGAAGGACGGCAGCCGCCCCGTGGAAATCTTTGTCGAGGACGAGCGGCAGCAACGGGCCACCATGCTGCTGCGCGACGTGCGTTACGTCATCGAGGCCCATTTCGAGGCCCGCGACGAGGATGGCCGCAACACAGCCAAGCACCGCGACATCTTCCTGCGGCGCGCGGCCAGGGGGCAGTGCTTTCACATGCCTTATCTGGGGTGCCGCGAGTTCCCCGCCTCGTTCGCACCACTGGATGATTCCCCGCCCGTCCCCATCGACGATGCCCTGAAGGGCGAACATGACCTTGGCTGGATGCTGCACGACCTGGACTACGGGCCGGACGGCGAACGGCAGCCGCGCTTCTTCCGGGCCTGCATGCAGGACGGCGTCATCGAAGTGCCGCCCCTGCGCTCTCCGGAGGTGCGGGCATGATCCTGCAAGCACTGGATGCCTACTACCAGCGCCTTGCCGACGACCCGTCGGAAAATGTGCCCCGGCAGGGTTACAGCCGCGAGAAAATCCACTTCGCGCTGGTACTCGGACAGGACGGCACGTTGCTGGATGTGCATGACCTGCGGGAACGGCAAGGCAAGAAAGTGGTGCCCCGCGAAATGGCGGTGCCCGCCGCCACCAAGCGCACCGTGGGCGTCAGTCCCAACTTCTTGTGGGACAACACCAGCTATGTGCTGGGGGCGGACGCCAAAGGCAAGCCGGAACGTACCCGCGACTGCTTTCTCGCGTTCCGGGAACTGCTGCGCAAGGCCCCGGCAGACGGCGATGCGGGCATTACCGCCGTACTGGCCTTTCTGGACAACTGGAACCCCGATGCTGCGCCGCAGGCCGTTTCCGCTTTCCTGCCATGGGATGAGGTGGTCGGATGGAACATGGTGTTCCGGCTGGACGGCGACATGGGCTACATTCACGAACGCCCTGCTGCCCGCGCCGCCTGGGACGCCTTGCGCGGCCAGTCCGCCGATGCGGAGCAAGGCTTCTGCCTCGTCACCGGAAGGCTGGCTCCCATTGCCCGGCTGCACCCGGCCATAAAGGGCGTGCGCGGGGCACAGTCCTCCGGTGCGGCCCTGGTCTCCTTCAATCTTGATGCCTTTACCTCCTACGGCAAGGAACAGAACCACAATGCTCCGGTGTCCGAGGCTGCCACCTTCGGCTACACCACGGCGCTGAACCACCTGCTGCGGGCGGGCAGCAACCGGCGCGTGCAGATCGGCGACGCCACAACGGTGTTCTGGAGCGAGCGGCCACACGTGCTGGAAGACCTGATGGGCCTGTTTCTGGACAAAGGCCCGGCTCCTGCCCCGGACGACGCCGGACATGCCGATGGGCAGGCCGCGGACGACGGCGGCCTGGCCCAGAGGGTACGCCGCGTTCTGGAAGCGGTGCGCGGGGGCCGCATGCCGCCGGAACTGGGCGACACCGACGTGCCCTTCTATGTGCTGGGCCTTGCCCCCAATGCCGCCCGGCTGTCGGTGCGGTTCTTCGAGGTATCGACCACCGGCAAGATCGCGGCGCGCGTGGGCAGCCACTTCCGCGACATCAACATGGAGCGCCGCCACCCACGCGATCCGGAATTCCCCAGCATGTGGCAACTGCTGATCGAACTCGCCCCGCTGCGCAAGAGCGACAACATACCGCCCACGCTGTCCGGCGCGCTGATGCGCGCCATTCTTGGCGGGCGCCCATACCCCCGCAGCCTGCTGGCGGCCATCATCGGACGCATCCGCGCGGATCACGAGGTTTCCTGCCTGCGCGCCGCGCTGCTCAAGGGCTATTTCACCCGCGCCCCGAAGGGCGACAACACATGGGAGGTCGGCGTGACTCTGGACCCCGCATCCACGGACATCGGCTACAAGCTGGGACGGCTGTTCGCCATCCTTGAAAAGGCGCAGCAAGACGCCCTGCCCGGCATCAACGCCACCATCCGGGACCGCTTCTACGGCGCGGCATCCGCCACCCCACGGGCCGTGTTCCCCCGGCTGATCCACCTTGCACAGTTCCACATCTCCAAGGCGGACTACGGCTACATCTCGGACAAACGCCTGGGCGAGGTCATGGAAGGCCTGAACGACTTTCCCGCTCATCTGACCATGGACCAACAGGGGCGCTTTGCGCTGGGCTACTACCACCAGCGCAACGCCCTGTGGCGCAAGGCCGACACCACCGCGCAGGCCCCCGTTCCTGCGGACGACTAGCAGCACACACAGGAGGAAGACCCAATGTCCCAGCCCATCAGCAAGCGGTACGAATTCGTGCTCTTTTTCGACGTGGAGAACGGCAACCCCAACGGCGATCCGGACGCGGGCAACCTGCCGCGGCTGGACCCGGAAACCAGTCGCGGCCTCGTCACCGACGTGTGCCTGAAGCGCAAGGTGCGCAACTTTGTGGAGTTGGTGAAGGGCAACGCGGCCCCGCACGAAATCTACGTACGCGAAAAGGCCGTGCTTGCGGTGCAGCAAAAGCGGGCGCACGAGGCGCTTGGCGACATCGACAAGAAGGCGGACAAGACCGAGCAGGCCCGCAAGTGGATGTGCCGCAACTTCTACGATGTGCGCACCTTTGGCGCGGTGATGTCGCTGAAGGACGTCAGTTGCGGCCAGGTGCGCGGCCCGGTGCAGATGGCCTTTGCCCGCAGTGTGGAGCCGGTGGTGCCGCTGGACATCTCCATCACCCGCATGGCCGTGGCCACCGAACGCGAGGCGGAAGCGCAGGAAGGCGACAACCGCACCATGGGCCGCAAGTCCATCATCCCCTACGGCCTGTACCGGGCGGAAGGCTTTGTTTCCGCGCACCTGGCCGCGCAGACCGGCTTCACCGACGACGACCTTGAACTGTTCTGGCAGGCGCTGGAAAGCATGTTCGAGCACGACCATTCCGCAGCGCGCGGCAAGATGGCATCCCGCGCGCTGATCGTCTTCGAGCACGAGGGTGCCCTTGGCAACGCGCCTGCGCACACGCTGTTCGGGTTGGTGGCCTCGCCCAGGGCCGAAGGATCGACCGGCCCGGCGCGTGCCTTTGAGGACTATGCCATCACCGTGAACGATGCCGGGGCGCCCGCCGGCGTGCGGGTGATCCGGCGGCTGTAGGCGGCCCGCCATGTATCCGGAGTCCGATCTGCTGCCGATCTCGGCGTTGCAGCATCTGATCTATTGCCCACGCCAGTGCGCGCTCATCCACATCGAACAGGTGTGGGACGACAACGTACATACCGCGCTGGGGAATATCCTGCACGAGCGGGTGGACAGGCCGGGCATGGAGCGGCGCAGGGGCGTACGCACGGAATTCGGCGTGCCCCTGCGCTCGCTGGCGCTTGGCCTTGCGGGGCGGGCCGATGCGGTGGAGTTTGCCGCCGACGGCCCCTGCCCCGTGGAATACAAGCAGGGGCGGCCCAAACGCCACGCCGCCGACCACATCCAGCTTTGCGCGCAGGCCATGTGCCTTGAGGAAATGACCGGTCGTGCCGTGCCGCTGGGCGTGCTGTTCTATGCCGCAACGCGGCAGCGCCAGACGGTGGAACTGGACGAACACCTGCGGCGGCAAGTGCGCGAGACGGCCATGGCCCTGCATGCGCTGGTTGCCACAGGCGTTACGCCACGGCCAGAGCCCGGCCCGAAATGCAAGGGATGTTCGCTTGAGGACCGTTGCCGACCCGGCACGTTTGCCCCGGGTGGGCGCAGCGCCGCCCGCTATCTGGCGCAGGCCCGGCGGGCAGCGCACGACGAAGACGCCCGGCCCGGCGCTCTGCATGACGCTACGGATGGCGCGCCGGATGGCATGCAGGACAAAGCGCGCGCCAGCGTGGCCCGCACTTCACCCTTGCCCCATCCCCCCCGTCAGGAGGACGATTGATGCGACGCCTGCTCAATACACTCTACGTGACCACCCAGGGCGCATACCTTGCCAAGGATGGCGAGGCCGTGGCCGTGCGGGTCGAACAGGAAACCCGGCTGCGGGTGCCTTTGCATGGGCTGGGCGGAGTGGTGTGCTTCGGGCTGGTATCGGCAAGCCCGCCCCTGCTCGCTGCATGCGCCGAACAGGACATCGGCGTCAGCTTCCTTTCCGAGCACGGGCGGTTTCTGGCCTCGGTGCGCGGCCCCGTATCGGGCAATGTTTTGCTGCGGCGCGAGCAATACCGCCGGGCCGACCAGCCCAATGCCCGCGCCCTGCTTTGCGGATGCTTCGTACAGGGAAAGATCATCAACGCCCGGACAGTACTGCGCCGTTTCCTGCGCGACCATGGCGACAGCGACAGCGCTCCGGCCATCGAGGCGGCTGCATCGTCCATGGCCGACATGCTCGACATGGTGGCGCGCGCCACCACGGAAGAGCACATCCGGGGCATCGAAGGCGAGGCGGCATCGCTGTACTTCGGCGTGTTCGACGGACTCATCCTGACGCGCACCAAGGATTTCACCTTCACGACGCGCAGCCGTCGCCCCCCGCTGGACCCAGTCAACTGCCTACTGTCTTTCGTATACACCCTGCTTGCCCACGACGTGCGCTCAGCACTGGAAACCGTAGGACTGGACCCGCAAGTGGGCTTTCTGCACCGCGACAGGCCGGGCAGGCCAAGCCTTGCCCTGGACGTCATGGAAGAGTTCCGGCACTGGCTTGCGGACAGGCTGGTGCTTTCGCTCGTCAACAGGGGGCAACTGGGACCCAAAGACTTCAAACGCAGCGGTTCCGGCGGTGTGGTGTTGGCCGACGATGCGCGCAAGGACGTGCTTGTCGCGTGGCAGAAGCGCAAACAGGAAGAAGTGCTGCACCCCTTTTTGGATGAACGGATGCCCATAGGCCTGCTGCCGCACACGCAAGCCATGTTGCTGGCACGCCATCTGCGTGGCGAGTTGGATGCCTATCCCCCGTTCCTGTGGAAATAGCCATGCTCATGCTCATTACCTACGACGTGAACACCGAAGACCGCGAAGGCAAAACCCGCCTGCGCCGGGTGGCAAAGCTCTGCCTGGACTACGGCCAGCGCGTGCAATTCTCGGTGTTCGAGTGCGAGGTGGACCCCGGACAGTGGGAAACCCTGCGCCACAAGCTCATGTCCACCATAGCCCCGGAAAAGGACAGCCTGCGCTTCTATCGCCTTGGGCGCGACGGCAAACGCCGGGTTGAGCATGTGGGAATCAAGGAACCTGTGGACCTTGAAGGCCCCCTTGTCGTGTAGCGGCCAGTGCCGCGCGAACCTCAGGCGTACGGGTATTTCCCGGCAGGTTCGCGCGCAATAAAATCTTAACGTGATCGCAGGTTACAGCGTCTACCTTTCTGAAAGGCCTGGTTATTGACCAAGTGACGCCGGGTTCGCGGATGTCATCCCCGTGATGCCTGCCCCGCATATGTTTTCAGGATGGCAGTCGCCCCCCGCGCGGGGGCGTGGATAGAAACCACAGAAACTCCAGGATGGTGGACTTGCCCGCGCGTCGCCCCCCGCGCGGGGGCGTGGATAGAAACCAGTGCTGGGCGCTCTATCAGGGGCAGACGTGGGGTCGCCCCCCGCGCGGGGGCGTGGATAGAAACGCCCCGCACGAGGGCTTGCAGCGCGGAAATCTCGTCGCCCCCCGCGCGGGGGCGTGGATAGAAACCCAGCATCGGCGGCAAGGCCGCAGGCATCGGGGTCGCCCCCCGCGCGGGGGCGTGGATAGAAACTGCATGACCATGAGCGGGTCGGCCCCGATGCGCGGTCGCCCCCCGCGCGGGGGCGTGGATAGAAACAGCTATCCGCTCCGCGTTGTCGGGGCGCAGGTACGTCGCCCCCCGCGCGGGGGCGTGGATAGAAACTGCGGCGCTGGGCGGGGTGGGCACGCTGGCCGTGTCGCCCCCCGCGCGGGGGCGTGGATAGAAACAACGCCATGTGGGAACAGAGCCGCATAGGCATCGGGTCGCCCCCCGCGCGGGGGCGTGGATAGAAACTCCG
>CAYOCV010000013.1:0-125516 GCA_964402645.1 uncultured Desulfovibrio sp.
CCCCCGCGAAGTCATTTGCCTTTCAGCTTGTTGCCCTACAACCCGCGCAACGCGTCCAGCCAGATGCCGTTGATGCTGCCGGGGGTGGTCATGGCGTACTGGGCGCACCAGTTGCGGCGGGCCTGCTGCACGGGTTCGCTCTGCCACCAGCCTTGCACGTCGGGCCAGATGCGGCAGATGTGCGCGGCGGCGGCGTCGGGCGTGGCGTGGTGGATGCCCACGGCGGCCAGTTCGGCCAGGGCGGCGGCGGTTTCGCATCCCACGCGCCAGTGTTCGGCGTTCCAGTACAGCACGGTGGGGGTGTTGGAAGCCATGGCCAGTTCCAGGGTGGTGCCGTGGTGGTCCAGCACCAGCAGGCGGCAGCCCAGCATGTGCTCGTCAAGGCTGCCTTCGCAACGGCGCACATCGGCAAAGCGGCGCAGTACCCAGGGGCCGTCGTCCAGGCCGCTCATGGTCTGGAAATAGGGGCGGTACAGGGTGGACGCGCGTACGTGCTCGGGCAGGGCCGTGAGAAAGCGCGCCTTGTCGCGGCGGTAGTCCAGCCATTGCAGGGGCTGCGGCCGTGAATCCAGCCGGTACGAGAGCAGGCTCATTTCCGCGCCCACCAGCACCAGCGCGCCGGTGCGGTCCACGTGGCTGTCCCTGATGCGGTCCAACTGGCCGTGCGGCAGGGGCACGTAGTTGCCCCGGAACGGCGCGTGGCTGGTCCAGCCCCAGGTGACAAAGGCGTGCTGGCGGTACTCGTAATAGGGCACCACGGCGGATTCGCGGATGTGGCCGTAGTTGCCGCCGTGCTGGATGAACACCAGCCGCGCCCCGGCAGCGCGGTCCAGGGCCACGCGCATGCGGTAGGCGTCGTCGTGGTACGACCCCACGCTGACCACGCGGGTGCGCGGGCGGCGTTGCCGCACGGTGCGGGGCAGGCGCTGCCGGCACAGGGCGCGGGGGATGGACGGCAGGATGATGTCGTCCGGCTCGAAGCGCCACACCGGCATGCGGCCCTTGAGTTGGGCCAGGGGGATGGTGCGGTCCTCGCAGGTGCGCGGCCCCAGCAGGGCCATGGAAAATGCCAGCGATTGCAGGGTGGAAAAGCCCTTGATGCGCGGAAACGGCAGCGCGTACAGCAGCCGCCGCGCAAGGCCGCGCAGGCCGCCTTCTGCGGGTGCGCCGGAATGGCGGATGACCGGATCGGCATGCATGGCCCGCCACGCGGCGGGCAATTGCGGTTCAAGGATGCGCGAGAATACCCACCAGTTGAACAACTGGTCCTGCGCGCCCGCCAGGATGAACTGGTGGCTGTCCTCGAAGGAAAATTCGCAGTCGCGGGGCAGCAGAGGAACATCCAGTTCCTCGTTGCCCCACAGGCGGATCATGTCCTGCACGCGGCGCTGGCGTTCGTGCAGCATCTGGCAGCACAGGGTCAGCCACGGGTACAGGGTCAGGTCCCAGAAGTCGCGCGGCAGGTCGGCCCCGTGATGCGCGCCCAGGCGCAGGCCCAGGTCGGGGATGCGCGAAATGGCGTAGCTGTTGGCCTCGTCGATGGCGGCAGCCACCTCGTCGCCGTTGGCGTACGGGTCGGGGCCGAAGGTGAAGCGGGTATCCCAGTCGGGAAAGGCGTCCTCGCGCCCGTGAAAGCACCACGGCCCGGCCATCAGATGGGTATCGGGGGCGGCGTTGTCAGGGGCGGCGGCAAGGACGAGGGTGCGGCGTTGGGTCATGTGCGGCTGCGCGCGGGGCGCGGTGTTTCGTGAAGGCCCGGCGGGGCGGCGAGTGAGCCGCTTGATGGCCCGCCGGGCGGTCAGTGCGTTATGCGGTATGCGGAAGGCGTCTGGTCAGTGATCGGAAAGGCTCCGGTTGCGCAGCGGTCATGCGTTCGGCCATGCGTCCGTTTTGCGCCGGGGTTGCCCGGCATGCAACCGGCTGTCCGTCCGTCGGTTATTCCAGATGGCTCCACTGGAGCACGGTGTCTTCCGCAATGTCGGCGCGGGCGCGCTTGCCGAGCACCGCGTCGATTTCGCGCGGGCTCACGCCGTGGGCCGGGCGCTTCCAGGTAAGGTCGTCGCGGGTAATCACCGCGCCTGCGGCAATGGGCCGCGCCGCCACCAGGCTGCGCCGGGCGTTGCGCCGGGCCGGGGCCTCGGATTCCAGCGCGGAAATGGTGAACGGCCCCACCATGGGCAGGATGCGGTCGAGCGAGGCGTTGAAGTGCGCCAGATCGTCCTTGTCCATGGCGTGGTAGTGGTCGTTGCCGGGCAGGGTCTTGTCGTGGGTGAAGTGCTTTTCAAGAATGCGTGCGCCCAGCAGGGTGGCCACTTCCAGCACCTTCATGTCGCGGGGCAGGGTATGGTCCGAGTAGCCGATGACGTGCTGCGGAAAGTGCTGGCGCAGCGCCGGAATCATGCCCAGCGCGGCGTTCACGTCGTCCGTGGGGTAGTTCAGCACGCAGTGCAGCAGGGCCAGCGGGTTGCCCTTGGCCTCGATCCATTCCACGGCCTCGGCGATCTCGTGCAGATGCGCCGCGCCCGTGGACAGGATGATGGGCTTGCCGAACCCGCACAGGAATTCGATGAACGGCTTGTTGGTGATGTCCGACGACGAGATCTTGTACACGCCCATCATGTCGTTCAGAAACTTCGCCGACTCCACGTCGAACGGCGTGGACATGAACTCGATGCCCGCGCTGTCGCAGTGTTTTTTCAGCGCTTCGAACTCGCCCTTCCAGAACTTGTCGTGCCGGGTGAACAGTTCGTACTGGCTCTTGGTCGGTTCCTTGGTGGTGTCCCAGTAGGCCGGTGAATCCTTGGACGCCAGTGTGGACGCCTTGTACGTCTGGAACTTGATGGCGTGCGCGCCGCCCGCGCAGGCCTCGTCCACCAGACGCCGGGCAATGTCCATGCTGCCCTCGTGGTTCACGCCCGCCTCGGCAATGATGTACGGACGCTGGATGCCCGCGCTGCGTGCGCATACAGGCTTGGTGCTGAATATTTCGGTCAGGCGCATGGTCGTGCTCCTTGTGGTTGCAAAATGGGGGAAAGTCTTTGCGGTGGGAGAATAACCGGGGAGGGGACCCTTTGGAAAGGGTCTCCCTCCCCGGACCCCTCCCCCCCAAACTTTTTATTGGGGGTGGGGATACGGGGAAGGTTTGCGCAGTGAATACCCTATAAAAAGGGGTCAAGGGGGTGTGCCCCCTTGCGGGGTGCAGGGGCAGCGCCCCTGCATTTTTGTGGCTTACCCCTTGGGCGGGAAAAGGGCCACGATCTCTTCGGGGGTGATGTCCGGGTGGATGTCCAGCAGGGCGAGGGCGCGGTAGTCTTCGGGGGTATCCATGTCCAGCTTCAGGTCCGGGCGGCGCAGGACGGGGTTGGCCGGGTCGAAGGTGCGGATGCGGTACTGGCCGGGGTTGTCCCAGATGTACGACAGGCAGTGCTCGCGGTGGGCGGGCAGGGTGGCCTTGGCCGCAATGTCGGCCAGCAGCGCGTAGGACAGGGTTTCCGCGCCGAGGCCGTCGGGGTAGCTGTTGCCACGCGGAATGTGGTTGTACGCGTAGTCGCAGGCCCCGGCGGCGTTTTCGCTGCGCCAGAAACGGATCAGGTCGTCGATGGCCGGGCCCCAGATCAGCGGGTTGTCGGCGCAGATGCGCACCACCTGCTCCGCGCCGTGGGCGGCCCCGGCCAGGCGAAAGCGTTCCAGCACGTCGTCTTCCGGTCCCCGGAACACGGCCACGCCCTGGCGCGACAGATGGTATTCCAGCACGTCGTTTTCGGGCCGGTCAGAGGTGGCCACGACCACCTCGTCGATGAGCTGCGCCTTGCGGGTGCGGCGCACCACCCAGTCGATGACGGGCAGGCCGTGCAGCGAAAGCATGGTCTTGCAGGGCAGGCGGGTGGACCCCAGGCGGGCCTGGATGAGGGCGACGGTTCTCATGCGGAATCTCCGTGGGGGCCGCGCGGCGTGCCGGATTTGCTTGACCTGGCGGATGCGGTTGACGTGACGGGTGCGGTTGATGCCGCGTACGCACCCGAAAGTGGGGCGTCAGTAGAAAGGGGGGCAAGGGGGGAACGGGGGGCGTCGGCGCTGGTCCCGTTGGCGGCCCCATCGGATGCAATAGTCCCTTCCACGCTGGCGGACTGTTCGATGAGCGCGCTGCGCAGGTCGAAGTCCGGGCCGAAGGGCAGTTCGTCGATGTACGACGGCCTGCGCGGCGCGACATCGCCCTGCGTGGGGGCCAGCAGCGCGCCGATGCGCGCCACCACCCCGGCCTTGTTGCGGGTGAAGTCCAGCCGCTGCATGCGCTGGTGCAGGGTGCGGCGAAAGTCTTCGTCCAGCATGCGCGTGAAGGCCCGGCGCAGCGCCCCTTCGCGGAAGGGATGCATGACGCCGAGGTAGGCAAAGCCGTTGCGGGCTCGGGCAAAGGTATGGCGCGCCTCGCGTTCGTGATGGGCCATGACGATGGCGGGCACGCGCATGTGCGCCAGTTCGTACACGGTGCGCCCGGCGGAGCAGATGGCGATGTCCGCCCCTTCCATCTTGCGCGACATGACGTTGGTGGCGTGGGTGAATTCCACCAGCGGCGAGTTCAGGGCGTCCACGTGCGCCTGCATGGCATCGCGGTGGGCGTAGCCCGGCCCGGCCACCATGCTGATGGCGATGCCCCGCTCGCGGCACAGCGGCTCAATGACATCCAGGGTGCGCCGGGTGAAGTCGGAATGGTCGGTGCCGCCAAAGGTGACCAGCACCCGCTTTGGCTGCGGGCGGAATTCGTTGCGTTCACCGGCAATGAATTCGTCGCGCAGGCAGAAGTAGCGGTGGCCGTAGAGCAGGCGCGGGTCTTCGTGCTTTTCCTCGTACAGGGCGTTGACCACAAGGTCGGCGTGGGCAGCGCCGGGGCCTTCGTCCTCGAAGTTCACGGTGCGCACCCCGGCGGCCTTCAGGCGCAGCATGTAGTCCGCGCCGGTGTCCAGAATGTCGTTGACCACCAGGTCCGGCGCAAGGCGCAGCACGTCCTGAGCAAGCCCGGACCCGGAATCATCGGTCTGCTGGATGTAGGTGCGGTAGTCGCGCGCGGCGATGTTCTTTACCGCCAGTTCGCTGTCGCGGGTACACAAAAAGGTGATCTTGTGGTCGGAAATCTCGTGGGCCAGCATCAGGGCGCGGAACACGTGCCCCATGCCGATGGCAGGATACCCCGCCACCACGAACACGATGTGCCGTCGCTCCAGCAACTTTTCGCACAGCCACCAGTCCTGATAGCTGTTGATCTCGATGGCCCGGTCGTTGAGGAAGTAAGGCATCACCCGCGGGGTTGCGCCGGGGGCCAGGGCGGCAGCGCGCAGCATGACCAGCGCCTTGCTTTCCACGTAGACTTCGCGGTTGGGAGAGGATCGGTCGCCGGAAAAACGGCCCGGCAGGGCAGTGTCCGTGTCGACCGCGTCTTCCGTTCCTTCATCCGGCCCTTCATCGGGTCTGTCGTCCGGGCCTTCGTCCACCCCCTCATCAGCCCCCTCATCCGCAAGGATGGCGTCCAGGCTGCCGTCGCGCTTTTCCCACACCCGCTGGCGGATGCTCTTCACCGTCACCAGCACGTCCGCGCCCTCGTTCCGGAAGCGGGCAAAGGCGTCGTCGATGTCGTGGCCGGTCAGCAGGGGGCAACTGGCCCGGTAGATGACCAGGTACGGGTAGGTGGCGGCCAGTTCTTCCAGCACGCCGCGCAGTTCGCGCACGATGTCCAGCGAGGTGAAGCGCAGGCTGGCGTTGTAATGGTGGCGCACGCCGTTGCGTTCGCAGACCAGGGCGATTTCCTGGCTGTCGGTGACCACCACGATGTCCGCCGCCTCGGCCACGGACCGGGCCGTGTCGATGGCGCGCTGGATCAGGGTCACCCCGGCCAGCCGTTTTACCAGCTGGTCGGGGATGACCGCGTTTTTCTTGATGGCGGGGATGACGATGCAGCGCCGGGGGGCGGTCATGTTGCCGCTAACCCCTGCGCAGCCCGTCGAGCACGTCTTTGGTGGCGGCAAGCATGTAGTCGAATTCCGCCTCGGTCAGCCAGTGCTGGAACGGGAAGGAGATCATGTTGTCGAAGAACGTGTCGGCGTTGGGGCAGTCTGCCGCGCCGTAGCCCAGCCGCTGGTAGAACGGGTAGCGGTTCAGCGGGTAGTACTGCACCACGCACTTCACGCCCTTGTCGTTGAACATGGTGCGGATGAACGCGTCGCGGTTGCTGTTGGTCATGCGCGCGGCCAGCAGGTGGTAGTTGTGCCGGGTGGTGTCCACCCGGTGGAACTCCAGCTCCGGATAGTCGGCCAGCGCGTCGATGAAGCGCACGGCGCGTTCGCGCTTTTCCGCGTTGATGCGGTCGATGCGCTCAAGCTGCTTGATGCCCAGCGCGCACTCGATTTCGCCGATGCAGTAGTTGTTGGGCCACAGCATCTCGCCGTCGATCATGGGCATGTCCACGTTGCCCATGGCAGGCACCCAGTAGTCGGGCCGCTCGAAGTCGAAGCCGCAGTGCCCGTTGTGGCGCAGCGCTGGCACCAGCTTGGCCAGTTCCGGGTCCTGCACCACCAGCATGCCGCCTTCGCCCAGCGTGGTCAGGTTCTTGTGCGAGTGGAACGAGTAGATGGCAAAGTCGCCGAAGCTGCCGGACATCTTGCCGTCCACGTCCGCCCCGATGGACTGGGCCGTGTCTTCCACCACCAGGATGCCGCGCGAACGCGCCAGTTCCATGATGGCAGGCATGTCCGCAACATACCCGTACAGATGAACCACCACGATGGCTTTCGTGCGCGGGGTGAGCACCTTTTCGATGCTTTCCGCCGACACCACGCGGGTCTTCAGGTCGATATCCGCCCACACCGGCTTCGCGCCCTTCTTCAGGAACGGATACGCCGACGCCGTGAACGTGTGCGAGGGAATGACCACCTCGTCGCCCGGCTTGAACCGGCACAGCTGCGCCGAAAGCTCCAGCGCCGACACCCCGTTCATCACCGCAAAGCAGTGCTCCACGCCCAGGTAGTCCGCAAACTTGCGCTGGAACTCCTGCATGTACCGGCCCTGGGTCAGGGTCTCGGCAGTGCGCATGGCCTCGGCCACCACGGCAATCTCGTCCTCCGTATAGTAGAGGGCGCGGCCGCTGAAATTCACCTTGATATCCATCTGTCCATGCTCCTGCAACGCAAGGTGTTGAGAACGGGGGCGCTGCCCCCGTACCCCCGCAAGGGGTCCGTGACCCCTTGACCCCTTATGTCGTTCCGGTTCGCACTGCGTGCGTTCCGGAACGGATACTGGTTAGGGGCGGCAGGAGGTGCAAGGGCGACGTGGCTTGTCCGTCGCGTTGCCAAGGCACCCGCCCGCTATGAAAAAGTTTGGGAGGATGGGGGTCCGGGGGAAGGAACCTTTTCCAAAAGGTTCCTTCCCCCGGTTGCTCTTCATCGTCCTGAAACCAGAGGGCCTTACATCGCCTTGAACAGCGAGATGACCTTCTCGTCGGTAAGGATATTGCGGAAGTCGGGGCCGAGGGCGTTGGTGAGCGGCTTTTCGTGAACCACGGACGAGGCCACCAGGGCCTTCATCTGGTCATCGGAGAGGTTGGCGCACAGGCCCTTGGGCAGGTTGACGCCCTGGCGTTCGATCATCTTGGCGTAGTTGGGGTAGTCTTCGGGGTAGAATTCGCCCAGCACGCTGAGGGCGTAGCAGTTGGCGATGCCGTGGTGGGTGTGCAGCACCACGGAGAGGCCTGCGGAGATGGGGTGGATGACGCCCACGTTACCGGCGCTCATGCCGCCGAGGTACGAGGCGATCATCATCTTTTCCAGGTTTTCTTCGGCCATCATGTCGTCGGAGAGAAAGATTTCCTCGCACATATGCACGGCCTTCTGGGCCAGGGCATCGACGATGACGTTGCGGTAGCTGCCCCGCAGCGATTCGATGCAGTGCATGTAGGTGTCCATGCCGGTGTAGAAATACTGGTCGCGCGGCACGGTGCGGGTCAGTTCCGGGTCCAGCAGCAGCTGGTCGTACATGGTCAGGTCGCTGTTCATGCCCAGCTTGATGCCGCGCTTGGCGTTCAGCAGCACGCAGGTGCGCGAGCATTCCGCGCCGGTGCCGGACAGGGTGGGCACGCCGATCTTGTGCGGGGCGGGATTCTTGACCAGGTCCCAGCCCTGGTAGTCCGCAGCCTGGCCGGGGTTGGTCAGCATGTTGGCAACGGCCTTGCCCACGTCCAGGGTTGCCCCGCCGCCAATGGCCACGACGGTGCAGGGCAGGCGGTTGTCATGGGCGCGCACGGCGGCGGCAAAGTCGTCGATCTGCTCGGTGGTGGGTTCGTTGGTGGTGTCCACGAACAGCACGAGGTCGCCGTCCTTCTTGGGCAGGCGGCCTTCCAGCTCGCGCCCCCGGAAGAAGTGGTCCATGAAGAACACGGCGGGACCGGCCACGGCAGCGCGGCGCGCGTCCACAAGGTCGCCCAGCTGGGCAAAGGAACCCTTGCCGAGGATGTAGAAGGGAACATTCTTGGTATTGCGGTACATGGTGGTCTCCTGGGGGTTGTGCGGAAGGTGCGCCGCGCTGCGCATTCTAGGCGCATTCGCGGGGGCGGGCAAGATGTCCGGAAATATGTGGAACAGGCGTCTGGCTGGGGAAATGCCCCGGCGGCGCGGCGTACGTATGGGACAGCCCTGGCGGGCCGACGTGCGTAAAGGACCGGCCCGGCGGACCGGGAACGCGGAGAAGGCAGGACAGTGCGGGGGTATGCATGGGGGTGGCCGGCGATGCCGGGCGGGGTGTGGCCGCGTGCTGCCGCCGGGGGTGCCCGGCGGAAAGGAGTATATGGGACTCGCGACGGATGCAGCAGTAAGGATTCGGCGTGTCAAAGTCAATGGGAAAGGGGCCGGTGCAACGCACAATGCTGGCCTTGGGCGCGCGGGTATGGCAGGGGAGAGGTGCAATGGAACATTCAACAGCCATCGGGGAGGATGCATGAACGACGACGGCAAGATCATGGCCCGGCGCAATTCGTCCGCCGCGCGCGGGCTTTCGGTGCTGGTGGCGCTGCTGGTGCTGGCGGCATTGCTGGCCGGGTGCAGCCAGAAGCTGCAACTGCACCGGCCCGGCGCACTGGCCATGGTGACGGGTACGGTGTCCTTTCGCCAGCGCATACTGCTGCCGCTTTCGGTACAGGGTGAAGTGCGCCTGCTGGACGTGACCGATGGAGGGAGCGGGGTGGAACTGGCCCGCGTGGAACTGCCCGCGCCGATTCGCACGCCCGCGCCGTTCCGCATCGACTTCGACGCTGCGCGCATCGACCAGCGCCGCAACTACGTGATCGAGGCCACCCTGTTCGAGCCGGGCGCAGGCGGCAGCGCGGGCCGGGTGTGGTTTCGCACGCCCGCGCCGCAGTCCGTGCTGACGCACGGCAACCCGGTCTACCTGGAACTGGTGCTGGAGATGGCCCGATGAGCGCGCCTGCCGTGCCCGGCAGACAGGAGGACGGCGTGACCCGTTGCCCGTGGGCGCGCGCGCCGGAAGAGATCGCCTACCACGACGCAGAGTGGGGCGTGCCCGTGCGCGACGACCGTATCCACTTCGAGTTTCTGGTGCTGGAGGCGGCGCAGGCCGGGCTTTCGTGGCTGACCATCCTGCGCAAGCGCGAGGGCTACCGCCGCCTGTTCGCCGATTTCGATCCCGCCGCGGTGGCCACGTACACTCAGGCCGATGTGGAGCGGTTGCTGGGCGATGCCGCCATCGTGCGCAACCGACTGAAAGTGGAGGCCGCCGTCCACAATGCCCGGCTGTTTCTGGACGTGCAGGCCCGCCATGGCAGCTTTGATGCGTTCATCTGGAATTTCGTGGATGGCCGCCCGGTGTGCAACCAGTGGCGCGAACTGTCGCAGGTGCCCGCCACCACGCCGCTGTCGGACACGGTGTCAAAGGAACTGAAGCGGCTGGGCTTCAAGTTCGTGGGGTCCACGGTCATCTATGCCCACCTGCAGGCCACCGGCCTGGTCAACGATCATCTGACCAGTTGCTTTCGCCATGCCGAGGTGGCGGCGGAGCGCCGGGGCTGATCGGGCTGATTCGCGGTTGGAGCGGGTTTGACTGCTCTGCCAGCTTTGCCAGTTTTGCCAGACACGATGCCCCGACGGGTGCGTCAGGCTTGGCGGCTGGCGCGGAATGCTCCCGCCTGAGCGTGCGCCCCTGTCCGGCAAGGGGATGGGCGTGCGGTACGAGAAGGCGGGGCACTGCTTCTTGCCAGTGCGGAAATTGATGCCTATAATTATTTGCATCGCTTTTATCTATAGCAACACCAAGGAGTTAGTGAAATTTATGATTACGCTTACCGATAGTGCCCGCACGGAGCTTGATGCCTACTTCTCCGACAAGGAACGCAGCCCCATTCGTGTTTACCTGGCCCCCGGCGGTTGCAGCGGCCCGCGCCTGGCCCTGGCCCTGGACGAGCCGGGCGAGGAAGACAAGGTGTTCGAGCCGGGCGGCTACACCTTCTGCGTCAACGGCGCGCTGCTGGAACAGTCCGGCGCCATCAGCATCGACCTTGGCTCCATGGGCTTTGCCGTGACCTCCGAAGTGCAGCTTGGCGGCGGCGGCGGTGGTTGCAGCGGGTGCGGGAGTTCCAGCAGCTGCTGCGGTTAAGGGCAGCACCCAAATTGTCCTTTCGCCCGTTGGCTTCGTCAAACTTCGCCTGCCATAGCTCTGCTGTCCTTATCCGTAAGACTCGCGCTACGCGCTCGCCTAACGGCTAAGGCTCGGTCGAATACGATAAGAGCGCGCTGCGGTCGCCATCCGTAAGGCTTGCTTCGCTCACCTAACGGCTGCCGCACTCCCTCATGGCAGGCTTGTTTTCCTTGCCAACGGACGAAAGTCCTAATTTGGGAGCAGCCCTTGGTGCTCTGCCTTTTGGCTGATCGCTTCGCATAGCCGGAGAACGAAAATCCCGTCGCGCCACCCGCGCGAGATCAAGTTTGTTTCTGCCTTGGCATGAAGAACATGTGCGGAGCCGGATGTCTGTCCGGCTCCGTGTCGTTTTCAGAGGGATGGGGAAGGCTCATCCACGCTTCCGGGCGTATCGGCCAGCCCTCTTGCCGCCCTTGGGGCCGGAAGTGCCCGTTCTGGCCGGGTGGCCCATTCCGCCCTTGCCCCCCGCGTCGGGGGAGAGTAGGTAACCGCCCTTGCGGGCGTGCGTGGGTGCGCCGCCCGGCAGCAACGTCACCGCATCGGACCATCATTGCATTGCCGCGAGCACGCGACAGAGAGGGACATTCGCCATGCGCAGCATCGCCGTGTATTGCGGCTCCAATTTCGGCAGGGGCGACGATTACCTGAAGGCCGCCGTGGCCTTGGGCCAGACCCTGGCCGCGCAGTCCATCCGCCTGGTCTATGGCGGCACCACCAAGGGCCTCATGGGTGTGGTGGCCGACGCGGCCCTGCGCGCCGGGGGCGAGGTGCATGGCGTGATCACAGAGGGGCTGCTGGAGCGCGGTCAGTTGCACGAAGGGCTGACCAGCCACGACGTGGTGCCCGACATGCGCAGCCGCAAGGCCCGCATGGCCCAGTTGGCCGAAGGCTTCGTGGCCATGCCCGGCGGCATCGGCACGCTGGAGGAACTGTTCGAGATATGGGTGGAAGGGCAGCTCTATCCGCCAGCGCGGCCCATCGGGCTGCTGGATGTGGGCGGCTTCTACGGGCCGTTCTTCGGCATGATCGACCACATGATCGAGGAGCGTTTTCTGCCCGAAGGGCACAAGGCCATGGTCATGGCCGACGCGGACCCGGCCCAACTGGTGTCGGCCATGCGCGCGTATACGCCCGTCAGCGTGGAGAAGTGGGGGCTGTAGCCCCGCCGCGCAGCCTGATCGACCTGTACAGTCCGGCATGCCGGGCAGCGTACGGCACACGGCCCTGCCGTTCCCCTGGGGGAGCGGCAGGGCCGTGGCGCGTTGCGGTTCCGTTGCGGGGGCTGCGCGATCCGGTCGGTGTGTCGCGTCCGCGTCGTGTGCAGCGTGCCCTGTTCGCAGGGTGTCCGTTAACGCGGCTGAGCTAGCGGGCGTGGGCCACGGCGCGCAGCAACGCTTCGCGGTCCGCGCGCAGGGGCGGCTCGAACTCCACGCCCATCTCGTTTCCCCGGTACCAGCGGGTATGGTAGGGGATGTTCTGCAAGTGGCCGGGTTCGTTGATGGTGGCGTGCAGGTACATGCCCTTGCCCGCCCCGCCCAGGTCCGCGCCGCCGCCGTACACCCGCAGGCGTGCGCCCCCGGTGCTCACGTCCAGCAGGCGGGCCTTGTACTCGTGCTCGCCATAGCGGATGCGGCACGGGTAGTCGTACTCGTCGGCCACCAGATTGATGCGGAAATGTTCCCTGCGGTCTTCCATGCGATCTGCCATGGTGTCACCCTCCGGTTTGCGGCCCGACGTCGCGGAATGCGGCGCGCTTGCGCGCGTGACGGCTGCCGACCCTGATCCGTGCGGATGGCTGGCGAGGGGGAGGGCGAGGGGAGCGACAGGCGGTGCGGCCCGGATGGTGAAACGGGCCTGGAAGGATGAGGTCGCGCGGGGCCACCGTACAGCCACATGATATGACGTGTCGCTCGCACCGGCAATGGCGGAACTGCCGCTTGCGACATGGCGCGCGCAGGTTATCATGTGCCGCGCGTAACCGCCCGCGCCGTTTCGCAGGGCGGAGCCCAGCCAGACCAGCCAGACCAGCCAGACCAGCCAGACCAGCCAGACCAGTCGGGCACTGCGGCATGCGGGGGGCGCAAACGACAACGGGCCGCCGGTTTCCCGACGGCCCGAAATGGAGCCCTTGAGCAGGATTGAACTGCTGACCTCGTCCTTACCAAGGACGCACTCTACCGACTGAGCTACAAGGGCAGATTCTTGCGTTGCTGGCGCCGCAGAGGCCGCGCGGGCACGAAAACCCCCGACGCGTGCGGCGGACGGTTGACTAGCCTGTTTCCAAACCGGCGTCAAGCCGCAAGGGGCGGAAACCATACAGGGTCCGGCGAGTGGGCGGCAACAGTGGGCGTTGCACGACGGCAACCGGCAGCGGCAGGCAGATCGGTCAGATCGGGCGGGCTGAGCGGTGCGGGCAAGCCGGAATGGCCGGGGAATGGCCTGGCATGACAGCGGCGGCGCGTGATGTCGGAGCGCGAAAGTGTCCTGATGCTGTCGCGGGATGCCGCAGGCGCATGCAGGTCCGCGTCGTGCCGCTGTGTTGGTCGTGCAGTCAATCTGTATTTGCCTGCTTGACCTGCCGCGCGTACTGCGGCATAGAGTTGTGTACCCATAGTCTTCCAGGTTTTTTTCGCATCTCCAACGCAGGACGATAGCCCCATGCGACGCACCGCAGCCACCGCACTTCCGAACGCCACAGGCCTACAGGCCCTGGTATTCGTAGCGGTCGTCGTACGCGTAGTACGTCGCGTCGCGCCGTAGTCGGGGCAGGTCTCAGCAGCAGAGAACAGTCCAACCCCCGTCGGCGCGAGTCGGCGGGGGTTGTCGTTTTTCCGCGACATGACGGAAAGGCGCACCCTCCCCCGGCTCCGCCCGGATACAAGGAGGAGCGCACATGCCAGCCCACACCCCGTCCCGTACCGCACCCGGCGCCCAACCCGGCTCCACCCCCGGCACCCCGCCCGGTTCCACTCGGAGCACCACGCCCGACACCGCGCCCGACGCCGCGCCCACTCCCCGCAAACGCGCGGCCAACGGCGCGGATCTGGTCATCCGCCTGCTGGAGCGGCAGGGCATCGACGTCATCGCAGGCATTCCCGGCGGGGCCAACCTGCCCCTGTACGACGCCCTTGGCCGCGCGGGTTCCATCCGCCACGTGCTGGCCCGGCACGAGCAGGGCGCGGGCTTTATGGCCCAGGGCATGGCCCGCGTCACCGGGCGGCCCGCCGTGTTTTTCGCCACGTCCGGCCCCGGAGCCACCAACACCCTGACGGCCATTGCCGACGCCAAGCTCGACTCCGTGCCCGTGGTGTGCATCACCGGGCAGGTGCCGCTGGGGCTTGTCGGCTCGGACGCCTTTCAGGAGGTGGACATCTACGGCATGTCCATTCCCGTGACCAAGCACAACTTTCTGGTGCGCACGGTGGAGGAACTGGCCGAGGTGATTCCCGCCGCCTTTCGCATTGCCGCGTCCGGCCGCCCCGGCCCGGTGCTGGTGGACATCCCCAAGAACGTCCAGATGGCTTCGGTGGATCAGGCCGTGTTCGACAACCCGCCGCAGCCGGGCCAACCTGCGGCCCCGCCCGCGCCCGACCCGGCCTCCATATCCCGGGCCGCCGCGCTGCTGAACGCGGCCAAACGCCCCATGCTCTATCTGGGCGGCGGGGTGGTGGCGTCCGGCGCGTCGGACATGGCCGTGCAACTGGCCGAGCGGGCCGGGCTGCCCACGGTGATGACCCTGATGGCCCTGGGGGCCGTGCCCGCCGGGCACCCCCTGTCCCTGGGCATGCTGGGCATGCACGCGGCGCGGCACACCAACCTGCTGCTGGCCGAATGCGACGTGCTGCTGGTAGCCGGGGCGCGTTTTGACGACCGGGCCGTGGGCAAGGCGGAACGCTTCTGCCCCCAGGCCACCATCATTCACATCGACATCGACGAGAGTGAACTGGACAAGATCCTGCCCGTGCATTGCGGCATCACCGGCGACGTGGGCCTTGCCCTGGCCGAACTGCTGCCCCTGCTGCGCCCCCGCGCGGAGGCCGGGCGCGAAGCGTGGCTGCACCGCGTGGAGGAATGCCGCCGCCGCCATCCCTTCGTCATGCCCGGCGCGGACGACCCGCGCACGCCCTACGGGCTGATCCGTTGCGCCGCCGATGCCGTGGACCACGACGCCATTGTGGCCACCGACGTGGGCCAGCATCAGATGCGCACCGCCCAGGCCTACCCTCTGCGCGGCCCGCGCCGCTGGCTGACCTCCGGCGGGCTGGGCACCATGGGGTTCGGCTTGCCCGCCGCCATCGGCGCGGCGTTGGCCCGGCCAGAGGCCACGGTGCTGTGCTTCACCGGCGACGGCAGCTTGCAGATGAATATCCAGGAGTTGGCTACCGCTGCCGAGGAAGGGGTGAACGTCAAGATACTGCTGGCCGACAACAACGCCCTGGGGCTGGTGCGCCAGCAACAGGAGCTGTTTTACGAGGGACGGCTGGTGGCCAGCACGTACCGGCGCAAGGTGGACTTTGCGCGCATTGCCGAAGGGTTCGGCGTTCCCGCCGTGGATCTGGACGCCAGCGAACATCCCCTGCGCGACCTGGCAGACGCCCTGCGCGCCCCCGGTCCGTGCCTGATCCGGGTCACCGTGCCCGCCGACGCCAACGTGTACCCCATGGTGCCCCCCGGCGCGGACAACCTGCAAATGATTGGCGGCGAGCCGGAGCCGGACGACGCCCTGCAGGAAGATGACGACAACTGCGATACCCACGCTGATGCCAACGGAGGCCGCCATGTCCATGCATGATACCGGGCCTGCTACTGCGCCCGCTGCTGCCCCTGCTGCTGCCCCTGCTGCTGCCCCTGCTGCTGCGTTGACCCTCAACGCCCGTCCGCTGGTGGCCCTGCGCCTGACCGTGAACAACCACCCCGGCGTCATGTCGCACGTGTGCGGGCTGTTCGCCCGGCGGGCCTTCAACGTGGAGGCCATCCTGTGTACGCCGGTGAACGGCGGCCAGGTGAGCCGCATCTGGCTGCTGGTGGCCGAGGACGAGCGGCTGGAGCAGATGGTGCGCCAGGTGCGCAAGCTGCACGACGTGCTGGACGTGCGCCGCCGCCCCGCCGGGGGCGAAGGGTTTGCCCGGCTGGCAGAGTGCATGTCCGCGTGGGAGCGGGAAACCGCCGGGCAGTAACGTCCCGGATTCCGGGGGGCGTTTCCGGTCACGGGCCGGCGTCCTCCACGGCCTGTCGGGCGCTGCCGCGCCTGCCCGGAAACAACGCGTCCCGCCGCAGCATCTGCTGGGGCGGGACGCGGGACTGTCGTCTGTTCCGGTCTTCGCGCGGGGGGCGTCAGGGTGGTGTAGCCCTGCACCTACCCGTCTTCGCGCATCTTGCGGATCAACTCCTGCAACACGTGCGACTGCTGGGCCAGTTCGCCCACGGCGGCGGCGGACTGGCGCATGACCTCGGCAGATTCCGCCGAAACCCGGCTGATGTCCTCGATGGACCGGTTGATTTCCTCGCTGGCGGCGGACTGTTCCTCGCTGGCCGTGGCGATGGACCTCACCTGATCGGACACCGAGGCGGCCAGATCCACGATGACCCCCAGCGATTCGCCGGATTCCGTGGCCAGGCGGGTTACCTGCTGCACGTGTTGCACCGTGTCGTCCACGTGTCCCACGTTGCGGCGGGTGCCGCCCTGAATGCCCGAAATGGCCTGTCCCACTTCCTTGGTGGCCAGCATGGTCTTTTCGGCCAGCTTGCGCACCTCGTCGGCGACAACGGCAAAGCCGCGCCCGGCATCCCCGGCGCGGGCCGCCTCGATGGCTGCGTTCAGGGCCAGCAGGTTGGTTTGGTCGGCAATGTCGTTGATGACGGTCATCACCCGGCCAATATCCTCGGCCTGACGGCCCAGTTCGGCCATGTCGGCCTTGAGCTGGTCTGCGGTCTGCTGCACCTGCCCGATGCCCGCCACCACCTGGCGCACCATGTTCTGGCCAGCCAGGGCCTTGTCGCGCGCGCCTTCGGCGGATCCGGCGGCCTCACCGGCGCTGCGGGCCACCTCCAGCACGGTGGCGTTCATTTCCTCCATGGCCGTGGCGGTTTCGGACACGCGCTGCATCTGATGTTCCGCGCCACGGCTGGCCTCTTCTATCTGCGCGGCCAGTTCTTCGGAGGCAGATCCAAGCACGCTGCTGACGCCGGTCAGGGTGTCCGCCGCCTGCAACATGCCATCGCGCTTGGCAGATTCCGCCATGCGGCGGGCCGTTTCCGCCTCGGCAGTGGCTTGCCGCGCCCGTTCCGATTCGGCGCTTGCCTCCGCAGAACGGGCGTCGGCCTCGCCGATCTTGTCCTTCAGCGCGGTAACCATGCGGCACAGGCATTCGGCCAGCACGCCCACTTCGTCGCGGGCGTCCACGGTCAGACATTCATCCAGTTCTCCGCGCGATACGGCTTCTGAATAGGCCACGGTGCGCTTCAGCGGCACGGTGACGGAAAGGGTGATGGCCAGGGAGAATCCGGCCAGCACCAGCAACGCCAGCGTGGTGGTCCCGCCCAGCCGGTACATGGTGGCGCTGTAGCTGGCATCAGCCTCGGCATTGTCGGCCTTGGCGGCCTGTTCGATGATTTCGGTAAGTTGGTTGATGACCTCGCGCATGGCCTCGAACTTCACGCCCACGTCGCCCAGCGAACTGGCGGCGGCCTTCTGGCGCGCCGCAGGGTCGCCGGAAAGGGCAGCGTCCACCACCGCGCGCGAAAGGGGCATCCACGTGGCGCGGGCCGCGTCGTATTGCGGGACGAGCGGCTTTGCCGCCTCGTCAAGGGGCAGTTTCTTGTACTTGTTCCAGCGTTCGTCCGACTGCCGCAGGTTGTCCTCGTATTCCTTCTTCAGCCTTTCGATAAGCTTCTTGTCTGCGGGGTCGGCAAACAAGAGTGATCGCTCAGCCACCAGCAACTGTTGCAGGTCTCGGTCGGCCTGTATCAGAAAGTTTAAACCGGGAAGACGGATGTTGGAAACGTCCTTCAGGTTTTCCTGAATGGTGCTGGCCCCCATCCAGCCCGCCGTGCCTGCGGCGCCAATGAAGACGAATGCCAGCAGTGAAAGGACGACGAGCCTGGTGGTAATGCCGAATTGGCGGAGGAATTTCATGGCTGTCCTCGCATGTTGCGTATGGTGTAGTGAGCCCACGACAAGGTAACACCCTATCGGGGTCCATGCGCAAGTATAAACAGTGAGGACAGAGGTGTACTCCATGGGTTGCAGGCGGTCGCGGCGCGCAGCAACGCAAGCGTCCCGCCGCAGCTTTTGCTGCGACGGGACGCGAAACTGGCGTGAGGCCCGGGAAACGCGTCAGAATTCGTACTTCACTTGCAGCGCGCCGCTCCAGCCCTGACGCATGCCGACGTAGCCCTGTGCGCCGAGGTCCACGGAAAAGCCGCTGTCCTCGGCAGGCTTCCACACCAGGCCCAGCTCGCCCACGCCCGTGTCACCGCTCAGCGACGGGGCCGCCACGCTTTGCCCGTTCACGGTGCTGCGTGCCGAACCGGCGAATTCGTGGTCCCACGCCGCGCCCACGTAGGGCCGGATGTTGGCGGTAAGGTCGCGGCTCAGGCGCGCGCCCGTGCGCAGCCGTTGCGAGTCCACCGCGTCGAAATCCAGGTCGTCGCCAAGGACGGTCACGGAACTGCCCTCGGTCCGGGTCCAGAAGTACTTGCCGTACACGTCGAGGTCGGTCTTCTCGTCAATGTCCCACACGTAGCCCAGGCCGCCGTGCGCGCCCACGTAGCCAGAGGTGGTCTGGTACGAGGCCCGGCCCAGGGCGGGGTTCAGGTCGTCGCTGCGGTAGGTGGTGTGCAGGCTGCCAGCGCGGGCCGAAGCTTCCGCGTACAGGCCCTTGAGCATTCCCTGCGTGGCCTCCAGCCGTGCCAGCAGACCGCCGCCCTGGTAGTTGCTGTCGCCCCAGGCGTGGATGGAATCGTCGCCGCCGGGGCCGTCGTTGTAGCTGTCGTACGAACCCACGCCCGCCTCGAAGAACGGCCCGGCCACCAGGTCCGCGCCGTCCAGGCCGAAACGCTTGGCAAGGCCCAGCATGATCGACACGCCCCGCGCGTCCACATGCGACCCCGTGGCATAGGTGGACATGCCGCCGGAGGTGGAGCCAAACCCGCCCCAGCCGCCTTGCGCTGCTGCGCCCGCACCGGCGGCGCGGGCGGCCTGCTGGGCGCTGGCCATGCCCTGTCCGCCAGCCAGATCGCCGCCCTGCGTCAGGGCCGCCACCCCGGCGGCCTGCCCTTCGGACGGGGACTTGCGGATGCCCTCATGGGTGTTGGATGCCTCGCCCACCCGGGCGACCAGGGCGTCGGCGGAGGTCTCCAGCGTGAACGTGTACAGGGTGGAGATGCCCTGCATGCCCGTGATGGTGTTGGCCAGGCCAGCGTCAGCCGTCAGGCCGGTGTTGGACTTGATCAGGGTTACGCTGTCGCCTGTGGCCAGCGTGGGGGAGCCGCCGCCCATGATGCCCACGCCCACGGTGGTGGCGCCTGTGGAAGGTCCGGTGGCGGGCGTGCTGATGTCCACGGCGTCGGCCACCGTGAGCACGGTGCTTCCCGCTGCGGTGGTAGACGGCAGGAAGAAATACAGGTTCTGGAAGTTGTGCAGCCCCTTTACCGAAACGCCCGTGGTCCACATTTCCAGGGTGTTGCCGGTGCGCACGTCGCCGGTGCCCGTGTTGGCATTGCCACCGTACAGGGCGCTGGTTGGCCCGAAGGTGGGAGTGCCCTCAATGCGCACGGTGTTGCCCGTGGCGTCGCTGTTGTTGGAGGAGCCGCCATAGACGTTGTCGTGCAACTCGCCGCCGGTAATGGCCACCGTGTTGAGCACGGCGTCGCCGCTGCCGCTGGCACGGCCACCGTAGACATAGCCGAGCACCGTTCCGCCGGAAATGGTCACTACGTTGTTCGCGGCGGTGCCGCTGCCGTCGGCTCGGCCACCGTAGACATAGCCGGCCACCGTGCCGCCGGAAATGTTCACGTCGTTATCCTGGGCGGTTCCAGAGCTGCCGATGCCGCCGTAGACGTTGCGGCCCAGCGTGCCGCCGGAAATGTTCACGGTGTTGCCCGTGGCGACGCCGGAGCTGCCGCTGATCACGTCGCCGTCCACCGAGCCCCCGGAAATGGTCACGGTGTTGCCCGTGGCGACGCCGCCGGATTCGGCTAAGCCGCCATAAAGGTAGCCGCCCACGGCAGCAAGGCCGGAGATGTTCACGGTGTTGTTCGTGGCATCACCGGAGTAGGAATAGCCGCCGTAGACGTATCCGTTTACCGAGCCGCCGGAAATGGTCACGGCGTTGCGCCTGGATGCGCCGGAGGTGGATTCGCCGCCGGTGATGTCCTTGGCCACCGTGCCATAGGTCATTGTCACGGTGTTGTCCGTGGCCGTACCCGCGCCGGATTCGACCATGCCGCCGTAGATGTTGCCGCTCACCATGCCGCCGTTCATGTTCACCGAGTTGTAGGCTGCGGTGATGGAGGAGTCGGCGGCGTTGCTGACGAGGCCGCCGAAGACGTCATAGTTCACCACGGCGCCAGACGGGCTCCAGGCGCTGCCCAGGCCATTTATGGTCACGTTGTTGCGCAAGACGCTGCCGGAGGCAGAGGCGCCGCCGTACACGCTCTCCACCGTGCCGCCATTTATGTTCACGGTGTTATCCGTGGCCGCACTGGTGCCGGCAAGGACATGCCCGCCGAAGATGTACTCGCCGACCTGAGCGCCGTACAGGGTTACGATGTTTTGCTTGGCCTCGTCGCTCCAACTGCTGCCGCCGTAAACAGTGCCGGTCACCGTGCCGGTGGTCAGGATCACGGTGTTGGCCTGGACAAAGTTGCCAGAGCTTTGGCCGCCATAGACGTTACCGGTGTACCCGCCATCAATGCCGACGTAGCTGGCCGTGTCGTATTGGCCGACGTAGGCGTTCATGACGGGGTTGTACGGGTCTGCCTGCTCGGTGCCGCCGGTGTTGGCGGCCCGCAGCGGCCCGCTCAGGGCCAGCAGGGCCAGCAGGGCCACGCCCACCACGGTGACCAGTTGCGGTACGGAAAGGTAGCGTGCGCGGGGGGGCCTTGCGGCGGCATGCGCGGACCGTGGGGGAAGGGGCGAGAACATGGAAGCCTCCAGAAGTGTCGCGGGCGCTTTTTTTCAACAGGTCGAGGCACGCAAAAATGCCCGATGCTGCCAAAGTGGCTAGCATCGGGCATTTTTTGCGGCATCACCCGTTTCGGGTGATTTTACGACAGCAGGCGCTTCATGTCTGACCGGGAGGACGTTCCGACTTTCTGGTAGGCGTTCTTGAGGTGGGTTTTCACCGTGTTCAGGCTGATGCACAGGCGTTGTGCGATTTCTCCGTAGGACAGGCCGTCCGCCATCAGGCGGGCCACTTCGTCTTCACGCGGGGATAGCCCGAACCGGCCCCGGGCGGAGTACAGCGTGTCCGCTACTGCGCGCCGTCCGGCTTCCAGCCGCTCTGCCAGCGCGGACACGCCCGAGGCAAACGCCGGGTACATGTCCGGGTACGTATCAGGGCCCATTTTTTCCAGCAGGGGGCCGATCCAGGGCCAGCATTCCGCAAACGGCAAAAGCAGACCGTCCGGCAGGGCCAGGGCCAGAGCGGCGCGCAGGGAATCTGCGGCGGCGGCTCGTTTGCCCAGCATGGACCAGGCGGCGGCGCTGTGCAGATGCCCGTATATCAGGGCCAGGGAATAGTTGAGGGCAGAGGCCAGGCCCAGGGCCGTTTCGATTTCGCCAAGCAGCAATTCCGGCTTGCCGGACAGCAGCAGGTAGCGGGCGCGGCACAGTTCCGCAAAGGGGAGCACCTGGACGAAGAAGCGCCTGGCCAGCGAGCCCGGCGTGGCCTCGCGCAGCCAGGGGGCCATCTCGTCCGGCTGGTGCAGCAGGCCCATCAGGAAGGAGCGGGCCATGTCCGCCGCCATCCGGTTGGCGCGTTGCGGGAATTGCCCTGCGATGCCGGACAGGCTGTCCATGGCGTCGGTAAACGCGGGGGCGTTGCCCCGCAGCAGGGCCACCCTGCCCAGCAGAAAATCCGCCCCGAGGGCAATGCTGGCCTGCTCCCGCAGGGCGGCCTGGTGCCGGGCCTTGTAGCCGGAGATTTCCGCCGGGTCGGCATTGCCCCGGTGAAGCTGGCATTCCGCCTCCATAAGCTCCGGTCCGCCCGCCCCGTGCCCCCCGGACAGGGCGAGATAGTGCGGGCAGTATGTCTGCATGTCCGTCAGTTCGGCGTCCAGCCTCCCGGCTTCGCGGTGGAACATGAAGAGCACGGACACATTGCCGAAGGTCCAGGAATCGTCCAGCCGGACCAGGGATGTCTGCCTGCCCGCCAGTTGCAGCGCGTCCTGCATGCGCACGCCCATGGCCGCAATGTCGTTGTAGCAGGTAAAGGACTCCAGCAGGCGCAGTTCGCCGCGCAGGTAGTTGCGCTGGTCCGCCGCAAAGGGTTCCGTTTCCACGATGTCGGCAAGCTCCGCGAACAGGGCTCCGAATTCCTCGTGGCAATTGGCGGACAGCAGGTCGAGGGCCAGCGCGATGGCGGAAAGCGGGTGCATGGCCTTCATGGCTCGCGTGCTGTTGGCCGCAATGTCCCTGATGGCGGGAACATAGGCGACGCCGGGCGTGTCCAGCAGGCCTTCGCCCTTCATTCCGGAAAGGTCGAGCGCCAGAATGCGCTCGTAGTCCCGCAGCCGGTAGTAAAAGACGAAGGCGTTTTCCAGGTCGCCGGACCTGGCGCACCAGTCGCCAGCGGCAAGCAGCGCGTCGCGGCGTGTTTCTTCCGGCAGTTCGGAAAAGGCCCTGCGCGTGAAATCCAGCAGCGTGCTGTGCGGATAGTACAGGCCTGTGGCGGGGTCATGCCGGAGCATGGCGTTGTGTTGCAGCGCCGTCCATTTTTTCTGGGCAAGGCGCGCCTTGCCTAGCAGAAACGCAACCTGCTCTGCGGAAAAAGCGTCAAAGGGAGAAAGGCGCAGCAGGCACTCTTGCCCGGCCTCGTCCAGATTGTCCCAGACCACGTCGCGCAGCAGGCCGTCCAACCCGGCATCGTGGGCCTGGCCGGAGGCCGGGGCAAACGCCCCCCGTTCGTTCCAGCGCCGCAAATACAGCGTTGCCGCAATGATCCAGCCCTCGGCGCGGCGGTGCAGTTCCTGCGCTTGCGCCTCGTTGAGCGCAATGCCCGCCCTGGTCGCATATTCCCTGGACTCCGCTTCCGTCAGGCGCAGGTCGTCGGCGTTCAGGCGCAGGATGCCGGCCTTTTCATACGGCAGGATGCGCGTTGCAACAGGCCGGGTGACGACGATCAGCCGCAGTTGCGCGGCGTCGTGCTCCAGAAAGGCCTTCCAGACCGGGGCAGGCACATGGGGGGCAAGATGGTGAAAATCGTCAAGCACCAGCCACAAGGGCGCGGGGCAGGGCAGCTCGCGCAGCAGCGAGGCCAGATGCCCCGCGCTGTCCTCGTCCGGCAGCCCAAAGGACAGCAGGGTCCTGCCGGTGTGCGCGTCGACCTTCTGCATGGTCTGGCAAAAGCGCCGCCAGGCGGCCTGGGGCGATTCCTCGACGCAGACATGCCGGACCCAGGTTGCGCCTTCGGGCAGGCGTTCGCGCAGGTAGTTCTGCGCGATGGTGGTCTTTCCGTATCCGGAGGGGGCCTCGATGAACACGCTGCGCATGTTCAGGGCTTCGTGCAGCCTGGCCTTGAGCCGGGGGGAAAAGTACGGAATATCGGTTCGGCGTGGGCGTGCCATGGGGGATTGTCTGTATGTTGGTATGCAGTGATCTGTATGTTTTGAATATAATTGGTTGTGTCGGGGGTTTCAAGTTTGTCGAAGCGTGAGTGGATAGTTATATTTTTTAGCTGTTTACATGAATGGCGCGCAAGGGGCATGCCGTATCTTGTCGGTTTGTGGCGCAGCAAGGGCGGGCTGGTGATGGTGTTGTTTGCGGTGCAGGGATGTAAAAAATAAAATATGCATATCGATATATCTTGTGGTTGCTTGGGTGGTGCGCATTTGCAGAGTGATTATGGGGATGTTGTCGTATTTATTTTGCATGGTGGTGGCTACGAAATGGAATATATTGTCATGGCAGACAAATTCATGTTTTTTGCAATTCCAGAATTTGACAGCATGTTCTCGTGCGCGCTGTATGGCAGGACGCCATAAGGAAAACGCAATGGGACTGGTGCGGCAGGAACAGGGATTCCATGCCGCGCGGGTGTTGTGAAAAATGCGCCGCGCCGTTGCAGGCAACGGCCAGGGGGGGCGTCTGCAAGCGGGCTATGGCTCGGCATTTCCGGGGCGCACCGTCATGGCGTCTTTTGGTGGATAGCATCCTGCTGCGGCATGATCCATGGGGGTTGGGGGCAGGCATGGCCAGAGAGCCGCGACGTGGAGCGGGTGGCGGCGCGTGCGTTCGCGTTGCTTGCGGAGGAATGCTGCTTGGTCCTGCGGCCTTGTCTGTATCGGCCATCTTGAACGGAGCGGCGAAGTGTGGTGCAATGCGCAACCCATTCCCACCCCCCCCACAGCGGAGGCCATTCATGCGTTGCCGCAGCATCCTCGCCTGTCTTCTTCTGTTCTCCTGTCTGCCGCTTGCTGGCTGCATGAAAAAGGTGCGGGTGGATCCCGTGCCGGAACCCGACCTGCGTCCCTTTGGGATGGACGCCAAGGTCCAGCCCATCACGATAAACAAGCTCAGCCTCAAGCTGCGCCGGGGCGAGGTGTACGGTACGGTTGCCTATGACGGCCTGTGCATCCCGCGTGTGGCCACGACATCCCTGGGCGAGCGCGCAGAGCTGTCGCGTGACGAACTGGCCGAAGTGTTTCTGGAGGAGGCCGACGGCAACGGATTCAAGGTCGTGGGCGACACGCGCGCCGTGTTCGAGAACTCCGACAAGTCGCGGGCCAATCTGTGGATTGGCGGCAATATTTCGGAAATCCGCAAGAACATCTGCTTTCCCATGCACGACTGGGGCAATCCTGTTCCCAGCAAGGGCGAAGCCAACATGGTGGTGGACTGGGAGGTGTTTTCGCCGGTGGACCGCCAGGTGGTGCTGCGGCGCACCACCACCGGCTACGGCAAGCTGGATTCGGCACAGGACGGCGGCGGCGCCGATGTGCTGCGCATGGCCTTTGCCCATGCCACGCGTGGGCTGCTGGCGGACGAGGAATTTCGCAAGCTGGTCACCCGGCCCGCCGGTTCGGCGTATGCCCCGCCCCGGTTGACGCAAGAACAGGCGCAGGAAGCCCGGCCCGTGCTGACTGATGTGCGCGTGCAGGTAGCCGGGCCGGACACGCCCCGTGTGCCTCTGGACAGCGTGCGCCATTCCGCCGTGCTGGTGCAGATGGGGGACAGCCACGGCTCGGGCTTCGTCATTACCGACGACGGCTACATGCTGACCAACTATCACGTGGTGGAAGAGTCGGAACGGGCGCGGGTGCGTTTCCAGAACGGTGTGACTGTGGTGACCCGCGTGGTGGCGCGCGACAAGCGCCGTGACGTGGCCCTGCTGAAGGCCGACATGGAAGGGCTGAGGCCCCTGCATATCCGGCTTGCGGACGTGGCCACCGGGGACGAGGTGTTTCCCGTGGGCGCGCCGGGGCAGGAATTCTTGCAGGGAACCATCACGAGGGGCATCGCCAGCGGCTACCGCATGACGTCCGCAGGGCGGCTGCTGCATAGTGATGCCACAATATTCGGGGGCAACAGCGGGGGGCCGCTCGTGGACGGCAATGGACACGTGGTGGGCATCACGGTGCTGACCTACCTGAGCAATTCCGGCGAGCGGATGGGCGCGAACCAGTTCATCCCCATTGCCGACGCACTGAAGGTGCTGGGCATTCCCTCCAAGCCCTGATGAGGCACTGATGTGGATTTGATAAGGGCCTGCCCCGCGCCAGTGCGGGGCTGCTGCGGGCCTGACGCGGGGCTGCGGCAGGGCGGCGTGCCGGGTGCTGAAGCCAGGCGTGGGCGACCGTCCGCAGCCCGCTGCCGCCCGCGCCGTAAATCGTGAAAAAAGCCGTGGCCGGATGTGACCGCGCTCACGGCAGGGGGGACCGGCGGTGTCTATATAGGGTTCATGCGGACGGCACTGTAGCGCCCCGCACAACACCGAACCCGCTTCCGCAAGGAGACACGCCATGGCCCCCATCACCGCAGCGCATTTCATCCGCGATCTCAAGGACGACCACCAGCGCCTGCTGGACACTCTGGAAGAAGCCCGCCGCCTGGGACTGGGCACGGCGGAAGGCCGCCGCTGCCTGTTCACCTGCAAGGAACTGCTGTCGCGCCACCTGCGCAAGGAAGACACCATGCTCTATCCCGCATTGCGCCAGATGGGCGCGGCTGGGCAGGGCGACCTGCGCCACGTGGCCGACGACTTCGCCTCGGAGATGCAGTCCATTTCCGGCAGCCTGCTGGAGTTCTTCACCCGATACGACGCCAACGCGAGCGGCGCGACAGATGCGGGCGGGCTGGATTTTGCGCGCGAGCTTGGGCGCATCATCATTGCCCTGAAGATGCGCATCCAGCGCGAGGAAAGCCGTCTGTACCCCGCCTACGAGAAGGCGAGGGCCGTCTAGCCGTCCGGCGCGGACGTCCGGCGCGGATGTATGGCGCGAATGCACGCGCAGGCGGTTGGGGCGGCAGCCGGAGCAGTTGCCTGGCGCAAGGCATGCGGGGCGATTTGGTGGCCGGACCGTCGGGCCGTCGTTGCGATGGAGCCTGCGGCGGGGTATGTGAACGGCTCGCGCCGTTACGGCGCACTGAAGGCTGGCGCGCAACCGACCCGTCTGGCCCGGCGAATTCGTCGGGCGTACTGGCCCGGCGGCGCATGCCGCGCCAATCACTGGTCCGCAAAGGATGCCCCCATGTCCCGCGATACCGAGTCCGTCACGCCGTCCCGTGGTTCCGCCGCCATCGGCCTTGCCGCCGAGGGCGGCGGCGCGTCTGTGGCCCCGTCTGTGGCCCCGTCTGCTGTCACGTCTGCTGCCTCTGCCGCGCCTGTCGCACCCAGCGCACAGAACGCTCCCAACACCCCCATCGCCCCCGGAGCGTCAGCATCGGACTCGCCGGGTGCTGTCCCCGCCATGTCGCCGGACGCCGCCGTGCGTCTGCTGGGCTTTCTGCGCCGTGCGGAACGGCTGAAGGATACCACGCGCAGCGCCTGGACCACCGGCGGGCGGCACGAGAGCACTGCCGAGCATTCCTGGCGGCTGTGCCTGCTGGCCATGCTGGTGCGGCCGGAATACCCGCACCTGGACTTTGGGCGGGTGTTGCGCATGTGCGTGGTGCATGATCTGGGCGAGGCCCTGAACGGCGACATTGCCGCCGTGGATCAGGCCCCCGGCCACGCCAAGGCCGATGCCGAACGGCGCGACCTGCTGACCCTGCTGGGCGACCTGTCCGGCCCTGCCCGCGACGACATGGTGGCGCTGTGGGACGAGTATGACGCGGCAGCCACGCCGGAGGCGCGGCTGGTGAAGGGGCTGGACAAGCTGGAAACGCTGGTCCAGCACACCCAGGGGGCGAATCCAAAGGATTTCGACTACCGCTTCAACCTTGGCTACGGTCGCGCCCAGACCGATGCGGACCCGCTGCTGGCCGCGCTGCGTGCGCTGGTGGATATGGATACCGCCCGGCTGGCGCGGGAACGGCAAGGCGGAGACGGCAACGACGCCCAATAGGGTGCGGGTGACGGGATGTCGGGTCGGGGCGTGCCGGGTGACGGGACGCCGGGTGACGGGACGCCGGGTGACGGCGTGTAGCCGCCTCGTGCGCCGCAGGTCTGTGCCGCGCTGTTTTACTTTCGCCCGCGCCGTCCATCCTTCACGGCCCGCGCACCCGTCCGCACCACAGCCCGCGTGTCCGCCTGCCCCGCAACGCTGCGCGTCACAGCCCCGCGCGTCACAGCCCCACGTCCGGGCCATGCGTCATGCCCTGCGGCGCTGCCACCACAGGGCCAGGCGCGGTCCCAGCGCCAGCGCCGCAGGAACAAGCACCCAGATGCGACCTGCCGCCAGGTCGTACTCCCCCAGCAAATGCCGCCACGAGTGCCCGGCCACGTAGTGCCCGAACAAAAATTCGAAGGCCACGGTCAGGCACATCCAGTACAGGCCGGTAGCCCACATGCCCCGCGCGCCCTGCGTCGGGCCTTCGCGCCGCGCGTAGAGCAGGGCGGCCAGTCCGATCGCCCCGCACAGCAACAGCGTGCTGACCGCATGGGCGGCTGCGCCAAGGTGCGGCGCAAGCCACAGTTCGCGCAGCGCGCCGTTGGCGATGGCGGCGGCGCACAGCAGGCACCAGAACACTGTGGCGGTGCGGAGTGAAAACATGTGACCTCCGGAATGACGGCAGCGTGGGGCCCGTGCGCTGCAAGCCGTGCGTTGCATTGTATCCGCCGTATTCTGCTCGTGGGGACCCGTCCGGCGCAGCGGGTCCGGCGCTACGGGTCCGGCACAGCGGGCTCGGCACAGCGGGCTCGGCTCGGCGCAGGTGTTGCGAACCGCCGCGCAGATGTGGACGGGCTGCGCGCCGTATTCGGCCAGGGCCGACAATCGGGGCATGCCCCAACGTGTCTTCTCCTGCAAGTCCTTGCGGCGGCGCGGGCAGGGCCCCTCCTCTTGTGCTGCTGGCGTGCCCGTATAGGGGCTGGGAGAAACCTGTATTTTGGAGGTAGGGCGTTTGGGCAATGTGCTGTGATTTGTTTGTAATGGCATGAAACAGTTGTGAAAAAACAAGCGCAGTGCAGATATGTGTCTGGCAGGGCAGATTGACACCCGTGCAACCGTGGGTCACTTCTTGTAACAAGTGAAAGCCAAACCCGCCGTGAGGCGGGGACGGAAAGCCACGGATCTCGCGCAGAGATGGCCGGGTTGCCTGCGTACAAAGGCAGAGTGTCTGCGCGCCCTGTGGCTGTCATCCCTTGGGGGGGATATGCTGACGGGCGTATTTGTTTTGGTGGTCGACCGCAACCCCATGTCCGCATTCATGTGCGAGTGGGAACTGCGCAAGCGCGGTGCGGAAGCCTTCGTGGTGCGCAGGGTGGAAGATGCCCTGCCCGCGTTGGATACGCACCGTTTTGATTTTGCACTGGTTGATGGCGTTACCGTAGAGAATGACGCAGACCGGGCCACCCTGCACGAAAGCCTTGTCAGAAACGGCGTGCCATCCCTGCTGATGGCCGTGCGCAGTCAGTCGCCCCCCATGCAGAATGTTGCCGCATGCGCGTTGCAGGACAGCCTGCATCTTGCTGCGGAGGCGGTAAGCTGCATCGCGTATTGCGTGCTGAACATGGGCAAGCAGGTCACCGCCCGCTTCAGCTGATCTTCGCTCTTCTTCCTGCGCTCCTCCCTTCCTTGTTTCTTCTCCCCTCATCGTTTCTGCCGTTCTTCTTTCCGGCCTTTGCCGCACGCCGCCGCACTTTCCCACGGTTATCCGTGGCTGCCGTGTACGCCGCATCGACCTGCCAGCCCGCGTTTTTTCGGCGGGCTTTCCTGTTTCTTCCGCCTGTTAAAATTATTCTAGAGACATTGCCGTAAGAAGCGGCTCGGAGTATTGCGCAGGCATTGCCGCGGCATTGCGCCGTGCGTCTTTTGGCATGCCATTCTGCATGGGGGGCGCGATCACCACGCCGTTATCGCGCCGTCATCCGGGGCATCTGTCGTGCCATCGCCGCACCATCATCCGTGCCATCGTCCGTGCCATCGTGGGCACCATCGGATGGGGGGCGGCGCAGGGTGCGGCAATCTGCCACGGCGCAAGCCACAGCCACCCGCCATGCGCGCCGCCAGCGCAAGCGGCCACAGGGGGACCCGTGAGGCTCAGCAAGACAGTACTGGTTCTGACCGGCCCATTGCTGACGGCAGCGATGACGCTGGCGCTGCTTTTTCTGACGCGCCATGGCGTGCAGATACACAACCCGGTGCTGTTGCTGGTGGTGGCCGTGGTGCTGGCGGCATACCTTGGCGGGCACGCGTCGGGGCTGGCCAGCGTGGGTGTGGCCTTTGTCTATGTGCTGCTGATCTGGTCCGACGGGTTCGGCACGTTTGTCTATGCGGAAAACGGCATCAGCCGTCTGCTGGTTTTTTTGCTGACCATGCCCACAGTTTCGCTGCTGGTGTCGTATCTGCAAAACCGCAACGAACGCATGCTGGAAAGGCTGCGCGCCAAGGGCGAACGCCTGCGCGAGAGCGAGGCGCGCCTGCTGCGGGCAGAGCTTGTGGCAGGCATTGGCAACTGGGAAGTGGATCTGCGCACCGGCAGCCTGCATGCCTCTGAAGGTGCGCGGCGCATCTACGGCATACCGGACGACTGCGACGTCTTCGAGGTGGTGAAGTCCGTCCCCCTGCCGGAATACCGCCCCGCGCTGGACGTGGCCCTGGACGGCCTGATCAACCGGGGCGTGGCCTACGTCATCGAATTCAAGATCCGCCGCCCCTCGGACGGGGCCATTGCCGACATTCAGTCGCGCGCCAGGTACGACGCCGAGCAGCATCGCATTTACGGCACCATCAAGGACATTACCGAGCGCAAGCGCGTGGAGCGCGAACTGATCGAGGCGCACCGCCAGGCCAACAGCGCCAGCGAGACCAAAAGCCTGTTTCTGGCCAACATGAGCCACGAAATACGCACGCCGCTCAACGGCATTCTGGGGGCGCTGCAACTGCTGAAGGGCGACCTGACCGACCCGGAGCACACGGGCTACGTGAACCTGGCCATCCGCTCTGCGCAGCGGCTTACCCACCTGCTGACGGACCTGCTGGACCTTTCGCGGGTAGAGGCAGGCCGCATGCCCGTGGCGCGCGAGCCCTTTGACGTGGCGCGGCTGGGCGAGGCCGTGGCCGAACTCTTCCAGTTCGAGCTGCGCACGCGCGGCCTTTCGCTGGACATCCACCTGGACCCCCGCCTGCCGCAAACCGTGCTGGGCGACGAGGGCAAGGCCCGCCAGATACTGTTCAACCTTGTGGGCAACGCGCTGAAGTTCACCGAGCACGGCGGGGTGCGGTTGTACATGTTGCCGCTGGGGGTGCGGCGCGGCCAGCCGGGCGGGCTTCATGAGAACGGCGGGAACGGTGAGGGCGGCGGCAACTGCGGGAACGGGGCCGGTGGAAACGGCGCGGGCGGATGCGGAACGGGCGGGAACAATGGGGATGCATTGGAGCGGCAGGGCAACGCGGACGTGGCGGGCATCCTGTTTATGGTGGAAGACACCGGCAAGGGCATACCCGACGCCCAGTTGAGCAGCATCTTCGACCCGTTCACACAGGGCGACAATTCGTACGTGCGGCGGCATCAGGGCGCGGGGCTGGGGCTTTCCATCGTGCGGCGGCTGGTGGCGTTGCTGGGCGGCTCCATCTGCGTGGAGAGCGAGGAAGGGCGCGGCACCACGTTTTACGTGGCCCTGCCCTTCCGTACGGCGCAACGCTGCGTGTTGCCGCCGGAAGCGGCGCACTGTCCGGCCACGCCGCAGAACGGTACCCCCCTGCGCGTGCTGCTGGCGGAAGACGACGCCACCACCCGGCTGGTGGGGCAGCGGCTGCTGCAAAGGGCCGGGTACCACGTCATCCTGGCCGTGGACGGCGACGACGCGCTGACCCAATTGGCCGCCGAAGACGTGGACGTGGTGCTGATGGACATCCACATGCCCAATACCGATGGCATTACCGCCACCGTCACCATCCGCACGTCACCCCGCTTTGCGGCCAAGCGCAACGTGCCCATTCTGGCCGTGACAGCCGCCGCCATGGCGGGCGACCGCGAACGCTTTCTGGCCGCAGGCCTTGATGGTTACGTGGCCAAGCCCTTCGACATGGCCGACCTTGTCGAGGAGATCGAGTGCGCGCGGAGGAAGAGGCAGGTGTGTTGATGGGGCTAAGGGTGTTTAGTCGTGTCGGCATCTCCATTCATCATCATGTCATAGTGGGCTTGATGATTATTTCGTATGAATATTTCTTTGAATACGTGCAAATAACTATCCCTCGTTTCTTGGTTGTGGGTCATGTACAGATCGTCAAATGCGGAATGTGAGCCATCATTTGTCCACTGTAGTAACGAATTGCATATTTCTCTGTCTGGGCCTTCGAATTTGTTGACAAGTTTCCATTTTCCAATATTTCCAAAGAATTGAAAGTAGTTTTCTATAATTCTGCGTAAGGTGTTTCGCACATCTAACGAAGGGTCGTGCTTGGCACGGATAACGTCATCCCAAAGCATCTGGTAGCTTGTCCGTATCGGGTTCTTGTCGTGCTGTTCAATCTTTGAACCGCCATTGTTTTTTCGTATTATCCAGTAACTTGATTTGCTGGCATCTGAGTCGCGTTGATTTGTAACCTCTTTGAAAAAATATATATTGTGCGTAAGTATGAACATCTGGTGTATTTTATGCTTAGCTCTTTCTTTGCATAGCTCTTTGATGAGAGTGCTGACAACGTATAGGACTTTGCTGTCTAGGCTTGAAACAGGATCGTCAATAATGACAATTTTATCCTGAGCGCCTTGTTCTTCTTTTTGAGTCCCCTTGAGAGTCTGGTAAAAGTATAAGAATGCAATGAATGTTTTCTCGCCTTCGCTCAGTGTTTTGTTTGCCTCAGACCCATCCTCTCTGACTATGGCGTAGTGCGCTTCATCGTCTACTAATTTTATGTAGAAGTTTTTGAAGCCAAAGGTTGACAGTATTCTGTTTATATCTTCTGCTGGTTTAGAGGCGTTTCTCAGAAGTTCTCTTATTTCAGAACATCTCTTTTTTCGAGCCGCATTTTCTTTTAGTTCTTCTTGGATGTATTTTTTTATATTGCTGATGTCTTTTTGCTTCCCGTCGAATTCTTTTTTGAACACTGCGTAGGCAGTAGATATTTCGTTGCCAAGGAAAGCCCATATTGCGTCAGAAAGGTCTGCCTTCCCTTTCTTGAAGTCGCGAATTCTTTCGTTATGTTCAAATATTTTGGCTCTTGTTCTTTCGATTATTTCCGAAGCTGTTTTAAGGCTCGGGATTAATGGGTCTATAGTGACCGATGCGCTTGGCTCATTGTCTTTTTTGTGCAATGTCAAGATGTTGTTTTTGATAGCATTTTCTATTGACGTTGTGTGTGGAAGTAGTTCTGAAAAGTTAAAAATGTCATTGTTGTATTCTTGGTATTTGTGCAATGAATGTAAAATTTGAGATGCTTGCTCTTCATATAGCGCCACATACTCTTTCAATTCAATTTTTAATTTTTGGTATGATGCGTCGAAATATTCTTCAAGATTGAAAGTAAAACTCGTTGGGGTGCTTTGTTGGCAGAATGGACATGTGCGGCCATCGAAAAAAATGCGCCCTTGGTCAACCCAATCGTTGTTGTTAAGTTGTATTATTAATTCCGCAACAGATGTTTGCTCTTTTCCTTTAATTCTTTTTTCAAGAAGAGGTGAGCCCAAAAGGGCTTTTTTGTCCGTCCAGGTGAGGCTTGGTGGTATTGGTTGTGGATCAGGCCTGCCTGATTGCGCATAATATAGCGCCGAAAGGCGTATTAATTCGTCAATTTTTTGTATTGGACTGCCGTGATCGATTGAAGAAATACATTTGTCTTTAAATCTTGATTTTGAATTTTTATATCCTGCATACGCGCCATCAAAATATTGTGAGTATTTCTTCCCAGCTTTCCAGCACGTTTCGATAAAATTATTTTCCAGAATCTTTGCTTCGCCTTCATGAATGCCCACATTTCCAATTTTGATATTAACATTTTCGATGCATGCAGCATGTTCTTTTTCAAGACCAATGAGTTCTTTCTCAAGATAAGGAGCATCATTCCCTAATACGAAAACCCCATCTAATGTAGATTGGGATATTGTTTTATTTAAAAAATTATAATCATAAACATATGCCTTTCGTGTGGTATGCGGAGGCCATGAGCATGTGACTGAACATGATTCAAATTGTGCAGAATCGTGTTCGGAATTAATCATGCAGTTTAATAGTGTGGCAATTGTACTCTTTCCACATCCGTTTTCGCCATAGATGAAATTCATTTCCTTGATATTGCTTATGGTTTGTTCTTCTTTGTAGCAGGCTGCTTTGTTGAGAGTTATTGTCGAGATCATGGTGCCTGCTCCGTTAAAGGATGAGTGGCTGGCGGCGGATTGTGGGGTGGTGGATATTCAATGAGGTGTAATGAAAGCGGCTTGTTGTGGCAAGATGTGAGAAAAATAAATATATTGTTTCATTTTAGATGATTGTCACGCCGAGCGTTGGGCGAGATTATTTCTCGTCGGGTGCGTTACTGGTCCCGGCTGTCGAAAAGGAAAGTCGCATTACCTGCTGCTATCCGATCGTTCGCTGTGTCCTTGCTGTGGAAGCATTTATACCTTGAAGGATTAAACACGTCTGCATCTCGTTCCTGTGTTGCTATCGCCACACACTAGGAGTTTCAGCATACTGGCCTGTATCCCCCCTCACCCCAGCTCCTGCCCCATGCACTGCAACAACCCCAGACACCACGGGCAGTCGCCGCACGGCACGGGTTCGCCGTAGCAATCGGTATCGAAGGTTGTGGTTTCTATGTCGTCGCAGGGATACACGTTGCAGTTGGTGCAGAACGGGTAGCCCTTGGCCGTCACCCTGTCGCGGAATGCCCGGTACTCCGGGTTGTTCCACACGTCGATGATGTCCTGCCCCTGCGCGGGGCCGACAGTGCCGAAAAAGCGGCCCACCACCTGCTTCTGCATGCCGTACATGTGGCAGTGGTAATCGCGCCACAGAAAGTAGCAGGGGGCCACCTTGCCGTCCCAGGCGATGAAGGCCCCGCCTTCGTCCACGGCGGGGCAGTGGCGCAGGTTGCGGGGCCGCAGGGCGGGCAGGCGCAGGTTCAGTCCGTGTTCGCGGGCCACGGCCCGTGCGGCGTCGAATACCGCTTCCGCCTCGTGGACGTGGGCGTCGGCATCGCGCAGCAGGTTGTGCAGATGCAGGGGCACGTCCGCCTCGCGCGCGGCCACGGTCATTTCGCGGATGAAGCTGGTGATCCGCGTTTCCTCCTCAGTAAAGTGAAACCGCCACACCACGTCGAAGTAGCGGCCAATGTCTATGCCCTCCCGCTCGGCCCGCGCCTGCCATTCGCGGTAGAAGCGCATGGATGCTTCCGTGTTCGCGCCGAACACGGCCTGCCCGGACATGGCCGGGGCATAGGGCAGCACGTGCGAGACTATGGCGAAATCCGCACCCCGCTCGGCGGCCCAGCGCAGGGTGGCGGGCAGTTCGTGCAGGTTGTCGCGCATCACCACAAATTCCACGCCCACCGCAAGCGGCGTACCGGGTCGCGCCGCGCGGGCCGCTGCAAGGCTGGCCAGCGCCCGCTCCATGTGGTCCATGTCGCCCCCGGCCCGGCAGGTGGAAAACAGCTCCGGCGAAACGGCGTCGATGGACAGGCATATCCGGTCCAGCCCGGCCTCCAGCAGCGTGCGCGCCCGGCTTTCCGTCAGCAGGTGCCCGTTGGTCTGAAAGCCCACCCAGCCTTCCGGCGGCATGTGCTGCCTGGCAAGGCGGATGAACGTCTCCAGGTCGCGGTGCAGCAGCGGTTCGCCCACGCCGTTCAGCACCAGCGCGTTCAGGTGCGGCATGGCGGGCAGCAGGGCGGCATATGTTTCCGCCGTCATGTCGCCTTCCGGTGCTTTGGTGGCGGCGGAATGCTTCACGCACATCCGGCAGTGCAGGTTGCAGCGCGAGGTAACCTCTACGAACAGCTTGCGCGGATAGGGCAGCAGCGCATCCTGCTGCGGAGTCACTTCGGGCAGGCGGGCGGCAATGGCGGCGGCTGTGGGCATGGTGGGCCTTTGCGGGGCTGGTCCCGCGTCATTAAGGGGCGGTGGGCTGCATGGCGTGTGCGTATTTGGCAATTTAGCCAAGCGTGGGTGGCGCGTCAATTGCGGGTGGGCATGCGAGGGCGGGGCGGCAGCGCAACAGGCCGTAGGTAAACAGAACGGGACCGCCGGGGCCGCATAGGCATGACAGGACAGGACATGACAGGACATGACAGAGCAGGCAGGTCCTGACAGGACGGAGCCTGACGGAGTACGACGCGCCGGAGCGCGGCGCATCCACACGCAGGGCTGTCGCGCATCCGCCACCCAGCCCGCCGGAACATGCACCCCCGCGTCCCGCGCAAGCGTCACTCCCATTTCCGGCACTGGTCATTCGCGCCGCAAAGTGCTTAGGCTTTGTCCAGTCCCTCTGCGATACCTCCACCCCTACAAAAGGAGCACGCTCGTGGCGAACAGGACAGTCTTCGTCAACACCTTTACCAACGGCATCCTCGGCCCCGATGTTCCCATGCTCGGCCCGGTGCAGGACGGCGGCATCATCGTCGCCAACACCGCGCCCGGCTGCTGGGGACCCATGCTTACCCCCGCCATCCGGGGCGGGCACGAGGTGACCCAGCCGGTTTACGTGCAGGGCGCGGAGCCGGGCGATTCCATCGCCATCCGCATCCTGTCCATTCAGGTTACCTCGCGGGTCACGGCGTCGGGCAACGACAGCATGTTTGCAGACCGCTGCCTGGGCGACCCCTACGTGGCGGGCAAATGCCCGCAGTGCGGCGCGCTGTACGAAAACACCTGCGTGGAAGGCTGCGGGCCGGATTGCATCCGCTGCGCGGCGTGCGGGGCGTCTGCCGCGCCGTTTGCCTTTACCAACGGCTACACCATCGCCTTCAATGAACAGGGAACGCTGGGCGTCACCCTGAACAAGGCCGCCGCCGAACGGGTGGCCGCCAACGCCCGCGACTACATGTGTACGCCGGACAACTCCATCCAGAATCCCGTGGTGGCACTGGCCCCCAGCGACATCCCCGGCGTGGTCAGCCGCATGATCCCCTTTGTGGGGCAGCTTGGCGTCATGCCCACCCGGCAGATTCCTGATTCGCACAACGCGCGCGACTTCGGCTCGTTCCTTGTGGGCGCGCCGCATGAATACGCCATCACGCAGGAACAGCTTGCCGACGTCACCGACGGGCACATGGACATCAACCGCGTGCGCGCCGGGGCGGTGCTGATAACGCCGGTGCGCGTACCCGGCGGCGGGGTGTACGTGGGCGACATGCACGCCATGCAGGGCGACGGCGAAATTGCGGGCCACACCGCCGACGTGGCCGGGGTCATCACCATGCAGGTTTCGGTGCTGAAGGGCGTGACCTGCGGCGGCCCCATCATCCTGCCGGTGCATGACGACCTGCCCTTGCTGGCCCGCCCCCTGAGCGAGGATGAAAAGCGCCAGGCCCGGCAGCAGGCGGATGCCTGGGGCGTGCCGCTGGAAGAATCCGCGCCCATCTCCTTTGTGGGCACCGGCCCCACCCTCAACGACGCCACCTCCTGCGCGCTGGAGCGGGCGGCGGCGTTCCTGGGCTGCCCGGTGCCGGAAGTGATGAACCGCGCCACCATTACCGGCAACATCCAGATTGGCCGCGCGCCCGGCACCGTTACCGCCACCTTTCTTGCGCCCGTGGCAACGCTGCGCGAGAAAGGCGTGTACGAACTGATCCGCACCCAGTACGGGCTGTAGGCGCGCAGCCGCAGTTGGCGCGCAAAAACGAAAAAGGCCGTCGATCTTTCGATCGACGGCCTTTGCGTGTCTAAGCTGGTCGGGATGAGAGGATTTGAACCTCCGACCCCCTTGATGAAGTCGAATTCTTTGGTTGTGTTTCCCCGATTGCTTTGAGGCGTTGTATAGAGTTCGGCGCGTTGCGCTGAGCGTCTACTGGAGCTTTATGCTGTGTTGGGCGTCTTATTTGCTGCTATCATATGCGTCGAGCCTGTTTTCAAGTTCCCGAGTAAGCTGCTCTACAATTTCAATGAGTTCCTCAGGCGATTCGAAAATCATGTCGTTACCAAATAGAACTAATGCCCAAATTGAGCTAACTTTAAAAGGGTAAGTGCCTCGAAATGCGCACCTGAGCAACTCGCTGCAACACTCTATAGACCCTTGGCCGGAATACCCACTCGCAAAAATATCTGGCCGGAGACCCGCTTCGATACGATCATTTTTGGGAATATCCCAATACCGTTCTCTGCATAATTCAACGCGGTCGTAAAGTTCCATGAAGCGCATCGCAATGAAACTATCTCGCGCGGTTTCGCGTATGCTAGCTAAAGAAGTTAGTTGTACATTTGTCAAGTTCGCGGCTTCATGGGCACCTGACTGAAATCCTGACTCAGTCAGAATAATCCCTCTGTCTGCACCAACATCCGTAACAATTTCACGCAATGCTAATACGTGAAGTTTCGATACGGAAGTGCTCCAAAATTTACATTCAACAATCCATGTAATGTCAAAGCCTACATGATGTGATTTTACTAAAACATCTATGTCGTGCTTTGTGCGTACACCATGGATAGTTATATCTGTCGAGGCTTCGAGGCCTAGAGATCTAAAGTATGCCGCTACGTCTTCTTGGTATGATTTCCAAGGCTTCAATGTTCCCCACTCCTGCTGTGCAATTAAAAGTGCTTAATGTATGACAATGTATAAATCAAGGAATAATCAGGTCGGTGAATCGAAATCCAATCATGAGGATATTTAAAATGCAAGGGAGCGGAGGGTTGAGGGCATGTTGTGGGAGATGGGTCCGTTGGCCTCAATGGTAGTGACGCAGAAGTGGTGGCGTGTAAGGCTGCATTTTGAGCAGCCACGGTTTGCGCGCCAAACGAAGAAGGCCGTCGATCTTTCGATCGACGGCCTTTGCGTGTCTAAGCTGGTCGGGATGAGAGGATTTGAACCTCCGACCCCCTGAACCCCATTCAGGTGCGCTCCCAGGCTGCGCTACATCCCGACACGCGAGAAAAGGTGTGTAGCCCCGGTGGCCGGTGCTGTCAACATGAAAGTGGTCCAAAGTGCGCGAAAAGGCGTGACGGATGCATGACGGGTCTGCCTGGGGTGCATGATGCCCTTGCAGGTACGGCTGTGTCGGGTAGAATGGCGACAGCGGGTCGGCGTGTGTTGCCGCTGCGTGCCGCTGCGTTCCGTTGACCTGTTCCGTCCGCATGCCCACCCGCCACGCGCAACCCCGTCGCATCCATCCGCAGGAGGCACCATGAGCCCATCCCCCCGCGTCCCCATCGCATCCATTTCGGCGCAGGACCTGCGCGACTACATGGCCGCCCGGCCAGAGGGCAGCTACGTGCTGGTGGACGTGCGCCAGCCCGATGAATACCGGCAGGAGCACATCCCCGGCGCGCGGCTGGCCCCCGTGGGCGAACTGGCGGGCCTGCTGGCCACGCTGGACCCGGCGCAGGATCATGTCTTTTATTGCCGCAGCGGGGGGCGTTCCGCTGCGGCGGCGGTGATGGCGGCGGAAAGCGGCAGGTTTGCCGCGCCGCGTTCCGATGGGGGCGGCGCGCCTGCCGGGCGCATCCTTAACCTGACGGGCGGCATGAATGCCTGGGCTGCCGGATCGGGGCAAGCCGTGGCCGACAGCCCGCGCATTCAGGTATTCGCCGGGGTGCGCAGCATGGTGGAACTGCTGCGCCGCGCGCTGGACATGGAAAAGGCCGCCCACCTGCTGTACACCCGCGTGCGCGACGCCGGGCCGAAGCCCGCCGTGTGTGCGCTGATGGACCGGCTGATCGGCGTGGAAATGGCCCATGCCAGGGTGGTCTACCACCATTTGGCGCAACGCTGGGATGAGGACGCCCACGCCGACGCCACGCGCGGCCCGCTGCCGCCCTTCGACCAACTGTTCGGGGCGCTGGAAGGCCGCGTGCTGGAAGGCGGCATGGCCGTGGCCGATCTGGACCCGTGGCTGCGCGACGCCGCCAGCGGCGATTGTCTGGACATCGCGGAACTGGCGCTGGAAGTGGAAATGAACGCCTACGACCTGTACCGCACCCTGGCCGACGAGGCACGGCGCGGCAGCGGTCTGGGCGGCCTTGCCGAGCGTGCCTTTCTGGATCTGGCCACGCAGGAAAAGACCCACGCGCGCATGATTATCGACCAGATCGCCACGTTTGCCGCAGACGGGGAGGCCCGGTGACGCACGATTTCCGGCGTCCGGACCAGCCCGGCCAGTCCGGCCCGACGGGTCAATCCGGCGTAATGGTTCAATCCGGCCTGCCCGTTCCCTTGCCTGCGCCCCGCCGTGTGGACGGGGCAGGCCAGACGGGTGGAACTGCTGCCGATGCCGCCCCGCCCGTCCCCGTGGCCCTGCTGCGCTGCCCGGACTACGACCCGCAACGCATCGGGCGCGTGGTGGCCGATGCACTGGACGCCTCCGGCTGGACCCCGCCGCGCGGGCATGTATTGGTAAAGCCCAACCTGCTGCGCGCGGCCCCGGCGCTTTGCTGCACCCATCCGCAGGTGGTGCGTGCGGCGTGCGCGTGGCTGCTGGACAGCGGGTGCCGCATCACCGTGGCCGATTCGCCGGGCTTTGGCACCGCGCGCGGCGTGGCAGAGGCCATCGGGCTGGCGGAAGCCCTGCGCCCCCTTGGCCTTGCCGTCACGCCTCTGGATGACGCGGTGCAGGTGCCCTTGTCGTTCGGCGGGTCCATCGGCGTGGCCCGGTGCGCGTTGCAGGCGGACGGCGTGCTCAGCGTGCCCCGCCTGAAGGCGCACAGCCAGATGCGCGTGACCCTGGCGGTAAAGAACCTGTTCGGCTGCGTGCCCGGCGTGCGCAAGGCTTTCGTGCATACCCGCCACGGCGACCGGGGCCACCGTTTCGAGGGCGCGCTGGTGGAGGTGGCGGCGGCGCTGCCGCCCACGGCGGCCCTGCTGGACGGGGTAGAGGCCATGCACGTGACCGGGCCGGGGTCCGGCAAGCCGTATCACCTGGGCCTTGTGGGGGCCTCTGCGTCCGGCGTGGCGCTGGATGCGGCAATCTGCGGCCTGCTGGGCCTTGCGCCTGCACAGGTGCCCCTGTGGGCGGAACTGGCGCGGCGCGGCGCGCCGGGTGCGCATTCCGGTGACATCGAACTGGTGCGCGAAGCGCCGGACGCCTTCGATGCCAGCCGGTTCGAGGTGCCCGGCGTGCTCAAGCCCATGAGCTTTCGCCCCGGCACGCTGCTGCGCAGCACCGTGCGCCGCCTGTGGGCGGCCTGGCGTTCGTGATTGGCCGTGATTGGCAGAGATGGGCCGTGACTGGCCGTGGCTGGCCGTGACGGGCCGCAACTGGCGGTCGTGGCAGGTGAACCTGGTGGCGATCCTGGCTGGCGCAGTCCACGATTTTCGGATGCTGGCGGGTGCGCTGACCGACAACGCAAACGGGCCGGAAGGTGTTCCTTCCGGCCCGTGACGTTTCCTGTGCCTTGGGGCGCAGCGCCCCGGCTTCCATGCGGTCGCGCCTTTCGTGCTGCGCGGCTACGCGGCTTCCTTCTTCATGCCCTCGATCAGGCGGCGCAGTTCGGCGGCCTGGTCGGCCAGATTGCGCAAATCGGTGTTGGTGGCGTTGACCAGCGTGCCGTTTTCGCGGGCAATGCGGTCGATTTCTTCCACCGAACGGGTGATCTCTTCGCTGGCGGCAGACTGTTCCTCCGCCGCCGTGGCGATGGCCTGCACCTGCCCGGCGGCGTCGTGGGCCATGGTTACGATCTGCTGCAACAGTTCGCCGGAACTGCCGGAAAGGCGGGCCGCGCCGTCAATGGCGGAAACCGCGCCGTCCATGCCCGTCACGTTGGTACGGGCCAGATCCTGAATGGCCTTGATGGAATCGCCCACTTCCTTGGTGGCGCCCATGGTCTTTTCCGCCAGCTTGCGCACCTCGTCGGCAACCACGGCAAAGCCGCGCCCGGCATCGCCCGCCCGCGCAGCCTCGATGGCCGCGTTCAGCGCCAGCAGGTTGGTCTGGTCGGCAATGTCGTTGATCACGTTCATCACGTGGCCGATGGCCTCGGACTGCTGCCCCAGGCGGTGCATGTTGTCCTTGAGATTGCTGGCCAGGGTCTTCAGGTCCTGCATGGCCTTCACGGTCTCGCTGACCATGCCGGAGCCTTCGTCGGCCTTGGTGCGCGAGGCCTCGGTCTGGTCTGCCGCCCGGCCCGCGTTGCGCGCCACTTCCAGCACCGTGGCGTTCATTTCTTCCATGGCCGTGGCCGTCTCGTTGATGCGGGCCATCTGGGTGTCCGTGCCTCGGCTTATTTCCTCGGAGCGGCGGGCAATGTCCTCTGCCGCGTGGTCAATGGCGCGCACCACGCCTTCCAGCCGTTCGGCGGCGGTAAGGATGCCTTCCTTGGTGGCCACGGCGGCCTTGGCCATGGCTTCTTCGGCCTGCTGGGCGGACGCGCGCGCGGCGTCGGCCTGGCGGCCTGCCTCGCGCTGCTTTTCGGTAATGTCGGCTATGTTGTTCTTGAGCGTGGCGACCATGGTGTTCAGCGCGGCCTGCAGGGCCGAAACCTCGTCGCGGCCCCTGGCCTCGATGCGTATTTCCAGGTTGCCGTCGGCCACGGCCTGCGCCGCCGCAGTGGCTTCACGCAACGGACGCACGATGGACGCGATCAGCATGATACACACGGGTATGACGACCAGAAGCAGGATCGCCGTCATGACGGAAAGCTGCCAGGTCAGGGCCTTGTTGGCCAGGCCCTCCAGGGTGTTGTTGATGGCGGCCTTGGCCTCGTCGATGTTGTCGATGTACACCCCGGTGCCGATCCAGAACTGCGTGCCGGGAATCATTTCGGAATAGGCCAGCTTGGGCTGGTCGCCCTTGCCCGGCTTGGGGAAGATGTATTCGATGAACCCCCCGCCGGATGACGCGCGCTGCGCCAGTTCACGCACGTAGTAGACCCCGTTCTTGTCCTTGTTCTCGGACAGGTCCTTGCCCTGGATGCTCTTGTTGGGGGGCAGGGCCACGTTGGTGGTGCCCTGGTAGATGAAATAGTAGCCGGACTGGTCCTTTTCGAAGCGGATGGTGTCGATGGCCTTGCGCAGCAACTCTATGCGGGCGGCCTCGTCCGGCATGGCAGCCACCAGTTGTCCCAGGGCCAGGGCCATGGAGTGGGTGGCCACCTGCAACTTGGCCTTCTCTTCTTCCAGCATCACCTGCTGGGTTTCGGTGACGCCATGGTCCTTCACCGTATCTATGGTGGACACGAAAGCCCCCACTACGCCGGTGACAAACAACACCATGAAGACCAGCAACGCAATGACGCGCGCCCCGATGGAGAAATTCCTGAACATGCGATCCCCCTTGAGTGTTCGCACGAGTCGCCTGCCGTCGGTGTGTCTGCCGCGGACCAGCTCCCGGATACTGGTTTTGAGCAATGGTATACGCTGTTAGCGTTCTTGCAAAGCCGTTAGCGGTTATTATCGGACCCCCCGCATCCCTCTGTGGGGTTTCCGGAACACAAGGGGCCGCCCCCGCAACTGCGGGAACGGCCCCCCTTATGTCATCTGTCGGCTGAAATCGCGGTTACTTCAGGTTTTCGGCCAGAAGTTCTGCGATGTGTCCAACCTTCATGCGGCTGCCGCGCTTTTCCGCGCCGCCGCGAATCTGCATGATGCAGCCGGGGCAGTCGGCCACCATGCGGGTGGCGCCGGTGGCTTCGGCGTTGTTCAGCTTCTTGTCCAGCAGTTCCTTGGACAGTTCCGGGAACTTCATGGAGAAGGTGCCGCCAAAGCCGCAGCACACCGCTTCTTCCTGCGAAGGGCAGTATTCCGCGCCGGATGCGGCAATGAGCGCGCGGGGCTGTTCCACCACGCCAAGGCCACGGCACAGGTGGCACGAGGAGTGGTAGGCAACCTTTTCGGCCTTGCCCTTGAAATCATCGGCAGTCATGCCCAGCACGTCATGGACGAAGGAGCTGAAGTCGATGATCTTGGAGGAGAACAGCTTCACCTTGCCTGCCATGTCCGCCTGCCCCGCGAGGATGTTGGGGTAGCCTTCCTTCAGGTGCGAGGCGCACGAGGCGCACAGGGTGATGATGTAGTCGTACTTGGCCGCGTCGAACGCCATGACGTTCTGGCGCGCCACGTCGATGGTGGCCTGGCGTTCGGCCATCATCTGCACGGGCAGGCCGCAGCAGCTCTGGTCCATGGGGAAGTCCATCTCCACCCCGCGCGAGGCCAGCACCTTGACGGCGGCCTTCATCTGCTCGGGGTAGACGAAGTCCTGCACGCAACCGGAGAACAGGGCCACGCGCAGCTTGGCGTTGGCCACGCGGGGACGGATGGTTTCCCATTCGTCGCGGAAGGCCTTGTCCGCAATGGCGGGCAGCGCGCGGAACCCGTGGTCCTTCATGAATATCTGCGGCAGATGGCGCAGGTACGGGGTGCCGCCGGTGACGGGCTTCTGGGCGTATTTGCCGAAGCGCAGCAGGGTGTGGAAGAGCTTGCGGTTCTTCAGCACCTTGCCGAGCAGGGTGGCTTCCACAGGCGCGCCGTCTTCTTCGCTGAGGCGGGCGCGGATTTCCTTGATCAGGCGGGGCAGGTCGATGCCGCCCGCGCAGATGCTCTTGCACGATTCGCAGTTGATGCAGTTCTGCACCAGGTTGCGGGCCTTGTCCTTGCCGTGGAAGAAGTAGGTGAGGATAAGGCCGATGGCGCCGATGTAGATGTGGCCCATCTTGTGGCCGCCCACCAGGCGGTACACCGGGCACACGTTGGCGCATGCGCCGCAGCGCACGCAGCGCATCACCTGCGAGAACAGCGGGTCCTGGGCCAGGGCGCGGCGGCCGTTGTCCAGGAACACGATGTGCATTTCCTTCTTTTCGTCAGCGGCAGCCTTGCACTCGTTGGCGCCCGTGATCCAGGTGACGTACGAGGTGATGGCCTGGCCGGTGGCGTTGCGGGGCAGCACGCGCAGCGACTTCAGGGCGTCGTTCAGGTTGGCGGTCAGCTTGTCCAGGCCGCACAGCGCCACGTGGACGCGGGGCAGCGTGGTGACGAGGCGGGCGTTGCCTTCGTTGGTGACAAGGCCGATGGTGCCCGATTCGGCAATGGCGAAGTTGGCCCCGGAGATGCCCATGTCGGCGGTGACGAAGTGCTGGCGCAGTTCGCGGCGGGCCACCTTCACCAGGCGCTGGATGTCCACTTCCTGCTTCTGCCTGGTCACCTCGGTGAAGAGGTCGGCCACCTGGTAGCGCGAAAGGTGGATGGCGGGCATGACCATGTGGGTCGGCCCTTCGTGGCGCAGCTGGATGATCCATTCGCCAAGGTCGGTCTCGATCACTTCAAGGCCGTCTTCTTCCAGGCGGTGGTTGAGCAGCGTTTCTTCCGCCGTCATGGACTTGGACTTGACGATCTTCTTGCAGTTCGAGTTCTTGGCGATGCGCGCGATGATCTCGTTGGCCTCGGCGGCGTCCTTCGCCATGTGAACCTTGACGCCGCGCTTTTCGGCCTCTGCCTTGAACTGGGCGTACAGGGCGTCCATGTTCTTGGCGGCGGCGTCCTTTGCGGCGGCCACTTCGGCGATCATGGCCTTTTCGTCAAGCCCGCGGAAGGCGTTGGCGCGGCCCACGGGGTAGGCCGTGGCAAACTTGTCCATGGCCTCGCGCAGAAACTCGTTGTCGAGGGATTCGCGCAGTTCCTTGCGGTATTCTTTCAGGGTCTTGGCGGTTTGCATCAGACTAGTCCTCCAGCATCAGGATGTGCAGTTCCAGCGGACCGTGCACGCCGATGGCCAGCACGCGCTCAATGTCGGCGGTGCGGCTGGGCCCGGTGATGAACGCGGTGTAGCGCGGCGTGCCGGTGTTGATCAGCGCGTTGACTTCCTGCTCGGCTTCGAAGGCCGTGGCCTTGATGCGCGACTTGGGCAGGATGGCCATGTGGAATTCGCTGATCATCGAGGACAGGCGCAGTTCCTCGCTGGTGGAGTCGATGACGCAGGTGCCGGTTTCGGCAATGGCCAGGTCGGCATGGGCCAGGCCGATGTCGATGCCCGCAAGATGGCCGCGCAGGCCTTCGCGGATGCACTTCACGCCGCGTTCGGCGCACAGGGCCGAAAAGGCGGCGTATTCGTCGTCGGAAAGATTGGGCGCGGCCACAATCTTTTCCTGCTTGGTTTCGCACAGGGCCTCGGCCTTGTCCGAAAGCTTTTCCTCGCAGCCGGAAACCAGCAGCTGGCAGGCTTCCTTCTTGTCACAGACGTCGAGGGCATAGGCGAAGGCCGCTTTCAGGTCCTTCAGTTCCACGACGGTGGCGCCGACCGCCTCGGCTTTCTCACGCATGAGCCGGGCAAGGTCATTGGTAGCACTCATCAGTACTCTCCCTTTTGAACGGATTAACTGTGCAGCGCGCCCTTCGGCGTTTTGCGGCGAAACGCGGTTTCGCCTGCGCCTTCGGGGCGGACGGCGCTTACGCGCCGCCAGGGCATTTCTCCCATGTCAAAAAGCCCTACTGAATGCCGAGTTGCGCCGTCAGCCGCGCCAGGTCCAGGGCATGCGCCACGAGGTCGGCCCCGCGGCGTATCTTGACCAGTTCGCGCAGCTTCTGGCTGTTCAGGATCTCTTCCATCTTCCGGGCCACGGAGTAGGTGTCCTCGCGGACCACGATCACCGGGACCCCCAGCGCCTCTGACCTGGCGCGTATGATCTCATCGGGGGGGATGTTTCCGGTCAGGACCAGGCAAGGGCACTGCCCCTCCAGTGCGACAAGTTGCAGGTCGGTCCGGTCTCCTCCCACGATGGTTGCGCAGTTGGCGTGCCGCCGGAAGTGGGCCATGAAGTTCTCCACCTGCATGGTGCCGATGAGGAACCCGTCCACGATGCGGCTGGCCCGCGCGGTGCCCGATACCATGCGCCCGCCCAGGCGGTGCGCCAGCTCCGACACCTTGATGGCGTTGAGCAACGGGTCATTGGGCACGATGCCGAGCACGGGCACGCCCCGTTCCGCCAGGAACGGGACAAGCACCTCTTCGGCGTCGCGCAGGTAGCGTTCGGGCACGTCGTTGCACAGGACGCCCGCAAGGGCGTCTCCCAGCAGTTCCTTTGCGTACAGGATGGCATCGTAGTCGATGCCGTGGGCATACCGCTCCACCAGCAGCACCTTGAGGTCGAGCCGCCGGACGACCGAGGGGCCGTCCACGCCGCGCGCCTTGCCGGTGGTCAGGAATGCCCCGGCGCCGCCCACCAGCATGGTGTCGTGCCCGCGCGACAGCGCCCCGTAGGCAGAGGCCACGCGCTCCAGCGCGTTGCCCCCCGACAGGGCAGCCGCCCGGATGTTGCCGGGCATGATCACGGGGGTGAGCACTTCGGGCGGGGCGGAAAGCCCCAGCACCTCCTGCACCAGCAGGGCGTCCTCGTCGCCGGTCTGTTCGTCCACGGTCCGGGGCAGCGTTCCCAGGGGCTTCATGAAGCCCACGTTGCGTCCGGTTTGCCGCAGCGCAAGACCAAGCGCCATGCAGACAAGGTTTTTGCCTGCACGAGCCGCCGTAGATCCGATGTAGATGCCCACCATGTCCGTGTGTCCGTTGTACGTAAGGCCGTTGGGTTTTTTCGGGGGCTGCCCCGGCCATGGCCGCTGGCAGTTTCCCCGGTTTCTCCGGGTGCATCCCGGAGAAGCCCCGCCGCCCGTTCCGGAACGCGATCCGGGCGGCGGGGAATGTTCCGTGTTCGCCTAGTTCTTGCCGTTCAGCACGGCAACAGTGGTCTGGGCGATTTCCAGTTCCTCGTTGGTGGGCACCACCAGCACGGGCACGCGCTGGCCGGGCTTGCCGATGTGGCGCGCCTGGCCGGAACGCTTGGCGTTGACCGCCTCGTCGATGTCGATGCCCAGGATGTCCATGTCCTTGCACACGGCGGCGCGCAGGAAGTCGTCGTTCTCGCCGATGCCGGCGGTGAACACGATGGCGTCCAGCTTGCCCACCACCACGGCGAACGAACCGATGTACTTGCGGATGCGGTAGACGAACATCTGGAAGGCCAGTTCCGCCATCTCGTCGCCCTTTTCACGGGCGGCGTGGATGTCGCGCATGTCGTTCATGCCGCACACGCCCTTCAGGCCGCTCTGCTTGTTCATCACGTTGTCGATCTCTGCGCCGGACCAGCCCTTCTTTTCCATCAGGAAGGGGACCAGGGCGGGGTCGATGTCGCCGCAGCGGGTGCCCATCATCAGGCCTTCCAGCGGGGTGATGCCCATGGTGGTGTCCACGCAACGGCCGTTCTTCACGGCGGCCATGGAGCACCCGTTGCCGAGGTGGCAGGTGATGATGTTCAGCTCGTCCAGGGGCTTGCCCAGAAACTCGGCGGTCTTCTTGGTGATGTAGCGGTGCGAGGTGCCGTGGAAGCCGTAGCGGCGGATGCGCAACGTCTTGTACAGGTCGTACGGCAGCGGGTACAGGTACGCCTTCTTGGGCATGGTCTGGTGGAACTCGGTGTCGAACACGCCCACGGACGGCGCGTGCGGGAAGAGTTCTTCCGCCACTTCAATGCCCGCGAGGTTGGCGGGGTTGTGCAGCGGGCCCAGCGGAATGTAGTCGCGGATGATGCCCTTGGCCCAATCGTCGATCTTGACGGACTGCTTGATCTCTTCGCCGCCAAGCAGCACTCGGTGACCCACGGCGTAAATTTCGCTCTTGTCGGCGATGACGCCCTTCTCGGCATCGGTGATCAGGTCCACGACTTTCTTCATGCCTTCGACATGATTGGCGAACGCCTGTTCGAGGACGATCTTTTCCTCGGCGTCGGTGTCGGGCTTGATCTTGTGGGTCAGTTTGCCCATGCCTTCGCCGATGCGTTCGACAAGACCGGAGCACAGGGACTTCTCGGTGGTCATGTCGATGAGCTGGTACTTGATGGACGAGCTGCCGGAGTTGATGACGAGTACGTTCATGCGGGTCTTTTCCTTTCGGGTGTGTGGCCCTCCGGGCCGTGTGGGCGGCCCGGAGGGGCGGGTGCCGGGGGGAGTGTGGGCGGTCCCCCGGCTGTGGTTGCTACTGACAGGTATGTTCGGGCTGGCAAGGCCTGCTTCCTCGCGGATGCAGGCCCGGTCAGGCTAGATAAGGCCCTTCTCGGCCTGCGCCTGAATGGCCGTGATGGCCACGGTGTTCACGATGTCGGGCACCGTGCAGCCGCGCGACAGATCGTTGACGGGCTTGTTCAGGCCCTGCAGCACCGGGCCGATGGCCACGGCCCCGGCGGCGCGCTGGACAGCCTTGTAGGTGTTGTTGCCGGTGTTCAGGTCGGGGAAGATGAACACCGTGGCCTGGCCGGCCACCTGGCTGCCGGGCAGCTTCGTGCGCGCCACGTCCATGTCGATGGCGGCGTCGTACTGCAGCGGGCCTTCCAGCAGCAGTTCCGGTGCGCGTTCCTTGGCGATGCGGGTGGCCTCGATGACCTTTTCCACGTCCGCACCCTTGCCGGACGAGCCGGTGGAGTACGACAGCATGGCCACGCGCGGCTCGATGCCGAAGATGCGCGCGGTGTGGGCCGCGTTGATGGCGATTTCGGCCAGCTGTTCCGCCGTGGGGTTGGGGTTCACCGCGCAGTCGCCGAAGGCCAGCACGCGGTCCTTCAGGCACATCAGGAACACGCTGGACACGATGGAGAAGCCGGGCTTGGTCTTGATGAACTCGAACGCCGGGCGGATGGTGTGCGCCGTGGTGTTGATGGAGCCGGAGACCATGCCTTCCGCGTCGCCCTTATGCACCATCATGGTGCCGAAGTAGGTGACGTCGTTCATGGTGTCGCGGGCGCGTTCGATGCTGATGCCCTTGTGCTTGCGCAGTTCGAAGTAGGTCTGCGCGTATTCCTCGAACTTGGGCGACAGGTTGGGCTGGATGATCTGCACGCCGTCCAGGTCCAGGCCCAGTTCACTGACCTTGGAGCCCACCTTGTCGGCGTCGCCCAGCAGGATGATGTCGGCAACCTCGCGCCGGGCCAGGATGTCGGCGGCGCGCAGGACGCGTTCCTCCACCCCTTCGGGCAGCACGATGCGCATGCGGTTCTGCTTGGCGCGCTCGATCAGGTTGAACTCGAACATCATGGGGGTGATGCGGCTGGACTTGCGGTTGATCAGGCGGCGGCCCAGTTCCTGGCTGTCCACGCAACGCTCGAACAGGCCGAGGGCGGTGTTGATCTTGCGGTCGTTGTCCGGCTCGATCTTGCCGTACAGTTCGTTCAGGGTCTGGATGGTCTTGTAGGTGTGGTCCTTCACCGACAGGATGGGAATGGGCACCCCGGTCCAGCCTTCGATAAGGCGATGCACGTTGGGTGCGGGCTGGATGCCGCCGGTCAGCAGCATGCCCGAGATGTCGGGGTAGGCGCCGGAAAGGCGGGTGGCAAGGCCAGCGAGGATGATGTCCGAACGGTCGCCGGGGGTGATCACGAGGCAGCCGGGGGTGACGTAGTCGAGGAAGTTGCCGATCTGCATGGCGGCGATGACGTAGTCGTCCACCAGGGTTTCCATGCGGCCATGGCCGTACAGCACCTGGGCGTTCAGCCACTTTTTCACGTCACCCATGGTGGGCTTGCCCAGGGTGGGTTCCTCGGGCACCACGTACACGGCCAGGGGGTTCGTGCAGTTGACCTTGCACTCCAGGCTGCTGATGACCTCGTCGCGCTCCGCATCGGTGACCGAGGCGCGGTTGATGACGGCGGCCACGATGTCCAGGCCCTTTTCGTCCAGCAGGTCGATGGTCAGCTGGGTGGAGGCGATGATCTCGTGGGCGGCCTTCTGCTGGCCGTTGGCCACCACCATGACGGGGCAGCCGAGGTTGGCGGCGATGTCGGCGTTCAGGTCGAACTCGAAGGCGGCATCCTTGCCCAGAAAGTCGGTGCCCTCGCAGAGCACGAAGTCGTAGCTGTCTTCAAGCTGCTTGTACTTCTTCAGGATGTTTTCAAGCAGCGTGGCGTGCTGACCGTTGTTGATCAGCTCCCGTGCGTCCTGCAGCGAGTAGGCGTAGGTGTCCGCAACGGGGATGTCGAGGTTGAAGTGGGTCAGGATGAGGTTGGTGTCGTGGTCCACCGCTTCCTTGACCGGACGGTTGATGATGGGGCGAAAGAAGGCGACCTTGCGGATGTCGCGCAGCAATAGCTGCATCATGCCGAGCACCACGGCGGACTTGCCGCTCTTCGATTCCGTCGCGGTGATGTACAGATTGTTGGCCATGCATATCTCCTTGCGTGCCACTGGGCGGGCGCGGCGAGGCGTCCGTGGATCCTGCACCGGCGGCACAGCCGCCGATGTTTCCGGGCCTGGCCCGGTGAGCCAAACGGCCCGCGGAACATTCCGCGGGTCCGAAATCCCCTGACGGGGGGCCGCCGTTCGGCCCCCCGCCGGGGAATGATACCAGAGCGCGGCGCGGCATGCGCGCCCGTTCGATAACTATATAACCTGTGGACACGGCCAGGCCGCGCCCGCTCGTCGTGTTATCTGACACGCGGCGCGGCATGCGCGCCCGTTCGATAACTATATAACCTGTGGACACGGCCAGGCCGCGCCCGCTCGTCGTGTTATCTGACACGCGGCGCGGCATGCGCGCCCGTTCGATAACTATATAACCTGTGGACACGGCCAGGCCGCGCCCGCTCGCTAACACTATGATCCGTGGACACGGCCAAGCCGCGCCCACGGATGTTTCGTTCTACCGCAGCGAATCCGCGTACAGTTCGATGGAGTGCTTCACCGCCACCTTGGCCCCATGCTGCGAGAGCATGTCGGTCATCTGCAGCATGCAGGCGGGGCAGCCGGTGGACACGATCTGGGCGCCGGTGGCCAGGATGTTGTCGCGCTTGCGCTCGCCGATCTGCTTGGACAGGTCGTAGTGGTACAGGTTGAAGCTGCCGCCCGAACCGCAGCAGCGGTCGCATTCGGCCATTTCCACCAGTTCGTACTTGGGGTTCATGCCGATGAGGGCGCGCGGCTGTTCAGTGACGCCGAGCGACTTCTTCATGTGGCAGGAATCGTGGAAGGTCACCTTCACGCTGCCCTTGGCCGGGGCTTCAGGCTTCACGCCCAGCACGTCCACCACAAACTGGTTCACGTCCATGACCTTGTCGTGCAGGGCGCGGATCTGGTCGCGCATGGGGGCCGGGTAGTCCTCCATGAGCTTGGGCCAGATTTCCTTGATGGTGGCGGTGCAGGTGGCGCACGGGGTCACCAGGTAGTCGAAGCCGCCCTTGGAGAACAGGTCGAGGTTGATCTTGACCAGCTTGTCGTAGGCCACGCGGTCGCCCGACGAGATGGCGGGAATGCCGCAGCAGGCCTGGCCTTCGGGCATGTACACGCCAACGCCGTGGTGCTCGAACACCTTCAGGCAGGCTTCGGCCACGCTGACGAACATCTTGTCGCCAAGACAACCCGGGAAGAAGGCGACGCGCTTGCCGCTCTTGCCCGCCGGAGTGTCCAGCGCCTTGATCTTGCTGTGCAGCGATTCCTTGGCCAGCCCCACGAAGTGACGGTCGCCGATGATGGGCGAAAGCACCTTGGAGCAGGAGGAGCCGAGCAGGTCGTCCACCTTGCTGGTGAAGATGCCCTGGAACTTCGAGCCGATGTCCAGCAGGGCGTTGAACAGGGCGGGCTTGGTCAGCATGCCGCGCAGGATGGCCTTCTTGACCGGCGAGAGCCCCATGTAGGTGTTCACGATGACGCGGGCGCGCAGGAAGATGTCCATGACCTTGACGCCGGAGGGACAGTTGGCCCCGCACGAGCCGCACAGCAAGCACTTGTTCAGCTTTTCCTGAACGCCCGCCGCGTCGTGGATCATTTCCTTGGCCAGGTTTTCGAGCAGCGCGATCTTGCCGCGCGTCACGTCCGCCTCTTTCATGGTCTCGGCAAACACGGGGCAGACGGCCTGGCACATGCCGCACTTCATGCAGCCGACCATCTGGTCGTCCAGCTCCTGAAGCAGCTTGGCGAGTTTGGTAAGGTCTGCCATGGCGTTAGGCTCCGATGATCTTGCCGGGATTCAGGATGTACTTGGGGTCGATGGCACGCTTCATGTTGCGCGAGAACTCGATGGTGGCCTTGGAAGTTTCCTTCTCCATCCACTTGGACTTGGCCATGCCGATGCCGTGTTCGCCGGACAGGGTGCCGTGCAGCGAAAGGGCCACGTCAAAGATTTCGTCCACGGCGTGTTCCACGCGTTCGAACTCGTGCTTGTCGCGGCGGTCGCACAGGATGGTCGGGTGCAGGTTGCCGTCGCCAGCGTGACCGAAGGTGCCGATGGAGATGTTGTACTTGGCCGCGATCTCGTTGATGGCTTTCACCATGGCAGGAATCTTGGAACGCGGCACGGTGGCGTCTTCAAGCACGGTGGTGGGCTTGGCGCGGGCAAGGGCGGGCAGCGCGTTGCGGCGGGCTTCCCACAGCTTGAACTTCTCGGCGGCGTCCTTGGCTACCTTGATTTCGGTGGCGCCCACCTTGTTCAGCACCTTTTCCACCTTCTCGGCATCGTCGGCGACCTGGCCGGGGTGGCCGTCCACTTCGATGAGCAGGATGGCCTGGGCGTCGCGCGGCAGACCGGCCTTGGTGAAGTCGTCCACGTAGCGGATGGTGGCCTGGTCCATGAATTCGAGCGTGCAGGGCACCACGTGCGAGGCGATGATGCCGGCAACGGCTTCCGACGCCTTGTTCACGTCATCGAACACGGCCATCATGGCCTTGGAGGCCTGGGGCGGCGGCACCAGCTTGAGGGTGATCTGGCTGAACACGCCAAGGGTGCCCTCGGACGCCACCATGAGGCCGGCGAGGTTGTAGCCGGTCACGCACTTGACGGTGCGCGAGCCGGTCTTCACCAGGCCGCCGTTGACGTCGAAAAATTCGATTCCCATCACATAGTCTTTGGTCACGCCGTACTTCAGGCCGCGCAGGCCGCCAGCGTTTTCGGCCACGTTGCCGCCCAGGGTGGAAACGGCCTGCGAGCCCGGATCCGGCGGGTAGAACAGGCCGCGCTTGGCCACTTCCGCCGCGAACTTGGCGGTGACCACGCCGGGCTCGACCACGGCGTACAGGTCTTCTTCGTTGATTTCGATGATGCGGTTCAGGCTGTTGGTCAGGATGACGATGCCTTCACGCGGGTCGGGGATGGTGCCGCCGGAAAGGTTGGTGCCCGCGCCGCGAACGGTGATGGGGTTGCCGTTCTCGTTGCACAGGCGGACGACCTTGCCGAGCTGCTCGGTGGTGGTGGGGCGCACCACAAGGGCGGGCACCACGGCGTCAAGCACGGCGGAATCGTAGGAGTACGACTGCCGGTCGGCCTCGCTGGTGAACACGTTGTCCTTGCCGACGACGGCTTCAAATTCCTTGATCAGGGCTGCACTGGGCATGCGGATAGTCCTCCGGGTCAAGCGTTGCTCCGCCCCCGTCACCGGGAAAGGGCGAGGTTGCGGAAACTGTAGGGGAGCGGATGCCCCGCTCCATTCCTGGCTGTCTGTTCAGCCACTCCTCTGCTGAAAAAGGGGGCGGGGCGCTGCCCCGCCCCCCTGCACCTCGAAACTAGAACAGGTTGGAGTAGGCCCCGAAGCTGAGCACGCTGGCGATGATGCCCACGACGATGCCGTAGAGGGCGAAAGGCCAGAAGGTGCGCTTCAGGATCATACCCTCGCGGCCGATCAGGCCGGTAACGGCGCAGACGGCAACGATGTTGTGGATGCAGACCATGTTGCCCATGGCCCCGCCGGCCACCTGGGCCGCCACGATGATCTGGCGGGGCAGGCTGAGCTGCTGTGCCACGCCCCACTGGAATTCGGCGAACAGAAGGTCCGAAACGGTGTTCGAACCGGTGATGAACGCGCCAAGGCCGCCCACGTAAGAAGCCAGCATGGGCCAGGCGTTGCCCGCAAAGGCGGCGACGGTCTTGGCCATGGCCAGCGGCATGGACGGGTAGTTGTTGGGGTTCAGGGCCGCGTCGGCCACGCCGGAACCGCGGAAGATGGACACCAGGGCCACAGCGGCGAACAGCGCGATGGTGGGAGCCTTCATCTTGGAGAACGATTCGGCCCAGGCCTTCTTGACCGCGTCGCCCTTCATGCCGTGCAGCACGATGGTCAGCAGGGCCACCAGGGTGAAGGGAATGGTGCCGGGCAGGTACAGGTAGTCGATGGAGGCGGAAACGCCCTTGTAGCCGAGGATGTCATTGATGGGCAGCTTCTGGGCGGACATCCAGCCCTTCAGGCCCAGTTCGGGAATGCGGGTCAGCACCAGGATGATGCCGATGAGGATATAGGGCAGCCACGCCATGAACTGGCTCATGTGCGGCTTGAATTCGGTGTTGGTGCTGGTGGCGATGGAGCCGGTCCATTCAGCTTCCCAGGTGGACTGGGGGCCGAAGTCCCAGGTGTCCTTGGGTACGCAGAAGCCCTTCTTGGCGCCAGCCACGATGATGCCAAGACCCACCAGGCCGCCGATCAGCGACGGGAATTCGGGGCCCACCAGCCAGGCGAAGGTGAGGTAGGGCACGATGAAGGCAACAGCCGCGAACACGCAGAACTGCCATGCGGCAAAGCCTTCGGCCCACGACTTCTTCTGGCCGTAGAAGCGGGTAAGGAAGCCCAGCATGAAGATGGGCAGGATGAAGACCATGGGGCCGTGCATCAGGGTGACCCATTCGCCGATGACCTTGGCGAAGGAACCGAAGTCCGTGAAGTTCAGGCCGGGGTTGGCGGCGGCAGCGTCCTTGACCAGCGGGGCAAGGAACTTCAGGCCGATGAGGATGGGGGTGCCCACCGCGCCGAACGACACGCAGAACGAGTTGAACACAAGGCAGATGACGGCGGCGGCCAGCGGCGGAAAGCCGAGGGACAGCAGCAGCGGAGCAGCCAGCGCGGCGGGCGTGCCGAAGCCGGCGGCGCCTTCGATGAAGGCCGCGAACATGTAGCCGATGATGATCGCCTGCACGCGTCTGTCACGGCTGATGTTCTGCATTCCGTACTGGATGGTTTCCATACCGCCAGAATACTTGAGGGTATACAGGATTATGATGGCCCCGAACACGATGATCAGCACGCCGATGGCGGTAACCACGCCCTGCAGCGACAGCGCCGCGATATACCCGGCAGGCAGGTTCCAGGCGCCGATGGCGCCGAGCACGCAGACAAGCCAGGCCAAGGGCATGGCGCGGGTAGACGGCCAGCGCATGCCAACCATGAGAACCAGAGCCACAAGGATGGGCAACAATGCCACCAATGCAAGCAATTCCAATGACATCAAGACGCTCCTCTTATGTTGTACGTGACCCGCCCCCGGAGTGCACCCGCCGGGATTGGGAAAGGTATGTAAGTGCCGGAGGGGTTGCACCTCCCCTCCGGCACCAGTCTACCTGTGGGTATTATTCAGCGGCCCGACCATCGTCGCAGGCGTCGCCACCTTTGCGCCGGGCATGTTCCGGCGTTTCGGTGACGGCGCAGAAGCCGCTATCCCCGTTTCCCACGGTCACCGGGTCCCCGGCGGGGGCGGTAACGGCGGGCGCTTCGGAGATCTGCTTCAGCAGCAGATAGCGTTCGTTGTACTCCTTCTCGATGGCCGCGCGCAGGCGCTTGGACTCTGCGGGAGCGATCTTTTCGAGGGCGGCGTAGCGGGTTTCACCAGCCATGAATTCCTGCATGGTGCCGTTGGGCGCCTTCGATTCGAGCACGAACGGGTTCTTGCCTTCGTCGGCAAGTTCGGGGTTGAAGCGGTACAGGGGCCAGTAGCCGGATTCCACGGCCATCTTGGCTTCTTCCATGGACTTGCCCATGCCCTTGCGCAGACCCTGGTTGATGCAGGGGGCGTAGGCGATGATCAGCGAGGGGCCCTTGTAGGCTTCGGCTTCCTTGAAGGCCTTCAGCACCTGCTGCTTGTTGGCGCCCATGGAGACGCAGGCAACGTAGACGTAGCCGTAGGTCATGGCCATGCGGCCAAGGTCCTTCTTGCCGGTCTTCTTGCCCGAGGCGGCAAACTTGGCGATGGACCCCAGCGGGGTGGCCTTGGAGGCCTGGCCGCCGGTGTTGGAGTACACTTCGGTGTCCATGACCAGGATGTTGATGTCCTCGCCGCTGGCCAGCACGTGGTCCACGCCGCCGTAGCCGATGTCGTAGGCCCAGCCGTCACCGCCGAAGATCCACACGGACTTCTTGGTGAACAGGTCGCTCATGTGCCACAGCTCGTCCAGCAGCGGATGGTCGTCCGCGCCGCCAAGCAGGCCAAGGATTTCTTCGCCGAACTTCTTGGAGCCTTCGGCGTCTTCCTTGTTGTCCAGCCAGCCCTGCAGGGCGGCCTTCAGTTCGGCGTCGATGTCCAGCGCAAGCGCTTCGGTCACCACGTCGGCCAGCTTCGCACGGCGCTGGGTGTAGGCCATGCTCATGCCGAAGCCGAATTCGGCGGCGTCTTCGAACAGCGAGTTGCCCCAGGCCGGGCCGTGACCGTCCTTGTTGGTGGTGTACGGCGTGGTGGGGGCGGAAGCACCCCAGATGGACGAGCAGCCGGTGGCGTTGGCCACCACCATGCGTTCGCCGAACATCTGGGTAAGCAGCTTGACGTACGGGGTTTCGCCGCAGCCCGCGCAGGCGCCGGAGAATTCCATCAGCGGCTGCTGGAACTGCGAGCCCTTCAGGCTGTCGCGGGCCATCAGGTCGTCCTTGATGGCGATGTTGGCGTCAGCGTAGGCAAGGTTGGCAACCTGGTCGGCCATCTGGGTTTCGATGGGCTTCATGACCAGGGCCTTGTTCTTGGCCGGGCACACGTCGGCGCACGAACCGCAGCCCATGCAGTCCTGCGCGTACACCTGCATGCGGTACTTCAGGCCGTTCAGTTCCTTGCCCTTGGCTTCGATGGCCACGAACGAGGCGGGCGCGCCGGCCAGTTCCTCATCGGAAGCAAGGATGGGGCGGATGGCCGCGTGCGGGCACACGAACGAGCACTGGTTGCACTGGATGCAGTTTTCGGACAGCCATTCGGGCACGGTGATGGCCACGCCGCGCTTTTCGAAGGCAGCGGTGCCCACCGGGAACAGGCCGTCCGGCTCGAAGGCCGAAACGGGCAGCTTGTCGCCCTGCTGGGCCAGGATGGGACGCACCACGTTGGTGATGAAGTCGGGGTCCGAGCTGGCAGCGGTGGCGGCGTCGGCGGCGGTGGCCCAGGATTCGGGGTACTTGATCTCGGTGACGGCCTCGATGGCCTTGTCAACGGCGGCCACGTTCATGGCCACGATCTTTTCGCCCTTCTTGCCGTAGGCCTTGTGGATGGAATCCTTCAGCAGCGCCACGGCCTGGTCGAAGGGAATCACGCTGGACAGCTTGAAGAACGCGGTCTGCATGATCATGTTGATGCGCCCGCCAAGGCCCACTTCGGTGGCCACCTTCACGGCGTCCACGTTGTAGAACTTCAGCTTCTTGCGGGCGATGGTGCGCAGCATGGAGGCGGGCAGTTCCTTCTCCATGTCTTCCACGCTGTTCCAGTGCGAGTTCAGCACAAAGGTGCCGCCGGTCTTGATGCCGTCGAGCACGTCGTACTGATTCACGTAGGCCGACTTGTGGCAGGCCACGTAGTCGGCGCTGTTCACCAGATAGGTGGACTGGATGGGGCTGTTGCCGAAGCGCAGGTGCGACACGGTGAAGCCGCCCGACTTCTTGGAGTCGTAGGCAAAGTAGCCCTGGGCGTACATGTCGGTGTTGTCGCCGATGATCTTGATGGCCTGCTTGTTGGCGCCCACGGTGCCGTCCGCGCCAAGGCCGAAGAACTTGCACTGCACGGTGCCGGTGGGCACGGTGTCCACGCCTTCGATCACTTCCAGCGAGGTGTCGGTGACGTCGTCGATGATGCCCACGGTGAAGTGGTTCTTGGGGCCGACAACCTTCATGTTGTCGTACACGGCCTTGGCCATGGCCGGGGTGAATTCCTTCGAACCCAGGCCGTAGCGGCCGGCGAGGAGCTTGGGCATTTCGCCGCGCTCCATGAAGGCGGTACACACGTCAAGGTACAGCGGTTCGCCCAGCGAGCCGGGTTCCTTGGTGCGGTCGAGCACGGTGATGGTGTCGGCGGTGGCGGGCAGCACCGACAGCATGTGGTCGATGGAGAACGGACGGTACAGGCGCACCTTGATCAGGCCCACGCGTTCGCCCTTGGCATTCAGGAAGTTGACCACTTCCTCGATGGTTTCACAGGCGGAACCCATGGCGATGATCACGCGTTCGGCTTCGGGGTGGCCCACGTAGTCGAACAGCTTGTAGGAACGACCGGTGATCTCGCCGACCTTCTTCATGTAGTTCGCCACAATGCCGGGCACGGCGTTGTAGAACGAGTTGCAGGCTTCACGCGCCTGGAAGTAGATGTCGGGGTTCTGCGCGGTGCCGCGGATGTGCGGGTGTTCCGGGTTCATGGCGTTCTGGCGGAAGGCTTCCACCTTCTCCCAGTTCACCACCTTCTTCATGTCGTCGTAGTCGATGACTTCGATCTTCTGCAGCTCGTGCGAGGTGCGGAAGCCGTCGAAGAAGTGGCAGAACGGCACGCTGGACTCGATGGCGGCCAGGTGGGAGACGAGCGCCATGTCCATGGCTTCCTGCACCGAGTTGGAGTTCAGGAAGGCAAAGCCGGTCTGGCGGGCGGCCATGACGTCCTGGTGGTCGCCGAAAATGGACAGCGCGTGCGAGGCAAGCGCGCGGGCCGAAACATGGAAGACGCCGGGAAGCAGTTCACCGGCGATCTTGTACATGTTCGGGATCATCAGCAGGAGGCCCTGCGAGGCGGTGAAGGTGGCGGTCAGCGCGCCAGCGGCCAGCGAGCCGTGTACGGCGCCTGCGGCGCCCGCTTCGGACTGCAGCTGGCGGACAGACACCGTCTGTCCGAAAAGGTTCTTCTTGCCCTGGGCGGCCCATTCGTCCGCCGATTCACCCATGTTGGACGAAGGGGTGATGGGATAGATGGCGGCGGTATCGCTGAGCGCGTAGGCGACGTACGCAGCAGCGGTGTTGCCGTCCATGGTCTTCATTTTCTTGGCCATTGATCTCTCCTTGGATTGCTAACCTTGAAGCGGGGGGTGAAAGGTCAGCCGTGCCTTGCGGCGCGGTCCTTAACATGACTCCGAAAGGGACATGACTCCGGTATGGACATGAACCCGGTATCGTGCCTCGTCATGCCGGTCCGGCGGCGCGGTTTCGCTGCCGTTGCCGGGCCGTTGGTGTCGCGTTGCGGCTTGTGCGTCCGCCTGCTTTGTGCGGGGCGCGCCGTGGCCCGTCAAACCGAGGGGGTCGCGGGGGCCGGGGCGCTTTTTTGCTTGGGCAGGCAGACTGCGGCGCTAACGCAACAACAAGAAGTGTGCCAGTTCCGTTACGTCGATACGTCGGCTGCATCCTCCTTGGATTGTTGAAGTATGAATTTATCCTATGAAACTGACGCCAGCGGGTGGTCCGAAAAACCGGACGGCTGACGGTGCGGCGCTTGGGGGCGCGAAGGCCGGTATACGGCGGCAATGAAGCCTAACGCCGCCGGATTGAATGGTCAAACGGTTCTGGTGGGCACGATGGTTCCCAGTCCGAAAAAACGGATGCGGGAAGGGGCGCGGGGGGTGCGTCCGAAAGGTAGGACATGTGCCGGTGGGCAGTACCCCCAGAGTACTCCGCCCCGGTTACAGCGCCATATTATTCTTTTTCAGCAGGGCATAGAAATGCGAACGTGACAGGCCGGAGATGTCCAACATCTCCTGTACGTTGCCGTGGGTCTGCCCGATGAGGATTTCAAGGTACTTGCGCTCCATGAGACGCTTGAAGCCCTTGAGCGGCGGCAAGGGGCTGGTGAAGGCGGCGTCCGGCCCGCCCAGGCTGTCGGGGCCGCCGGCGTGCCCGGACGACGGGATCGTGTCCTGCATGCCGACAAGCTGTTGGCCGGAATGCGCGGCGGATTCGGCCCCGATGCCCCCTTCGCCCGTGGCGGGACGTGCGATGGCGGCACGGGTGATCTTGATGCGGATGTCCTGGGGCAGGTGCAGCGCGTAGAGCACGCTTTCAAGCCCGGAGATGACGAACGAGCGTTCCAGCACGTTGTACAGTTCGCGCACGTTGCCGGGCCAGTCGTACTGGGCCAGGTGCTGGAAGAAGTCGGGTGAAAAGCCCTTGTGGGGCACGCCGTACTGCTCGCACAGCCGGTTCACGTGGTAGATGGCCAGCGGCTTCAGGTCTTCGGGGCGGGTACGCAGCGGGGGCAGTTCCACGTGGACGGTTTTCAGCCGGAACAGCAGGTCCTTGCGGAATTCACCCCGCTCCACCATGGCGTCCAGGTCGCGGTTGGTGGCGGAGATGAGCCGGAAGTCGCTCTTGACCTCCTGTGTGCCGCCCACCGGGCGGAAGGTGCGTTCCTGCAGAAAGCGCAGGAACGAACGCTGGATGGACAGGGGCATCTCGCCCACTTCGTCCAGGAACAGGGTGCCGCCGTCGGCCAGCTTGACCAGGCCGTCGCGGTCGGTGAGGGCGCTGGTGAAGGCCCCCTTGCGGTGCCCGAACAGGGTGGATTCCACCAGACTTTCTGTCAGCGCTGCACAGTCCACCACCACGAATGCGCCTGCGCGTCGGGTGCTGTTGCGGTGGATGGTGCGGGCAAACAGTTCCTTGCCGGTGCCTGTTTCGCCGGTGACCAGCACGTTGGCGTCGGTGGACGCGGCATGCGCCACCAGGTCGAAACACTGGCGCATGGAAGGGCTGGTGCCCACCACGCCGTCCAGGTCCAGCGCAACGGCGGGCGCGTCGGCGCGCGACAGTTTTTCTTCGCGGTATTGCAGGGCCCGGTGCAGGGTAAGGGTGGTCTGCTTGATGGGTGACGGCTTGACCATGTAGTCCCACACGCCGCCCTGGATGGCCAGTTCCGCGCCGTCGGGGTCGCCTTCGCCGGTCAGGATGATGACCTCGGGCCGCGACGGGGAAAGCCGGATGCGCGGCAGCGCGTCCAGGCCGTTGCCGTCGGGCAGGCGCACGTCCAGAAACACCACGTCCACGTCGGTGGTTTCCAGCTTGCGTAGCCCTTCTTCCAGCGTGTGGGCCGTCTCGCAGTCGTAGCGCAGGCGGGCCAGCAGGCTGGCGATGGTCTCGCAGACCTGAACGTCGTCGTCGATGACGAGAATGGTGGGCACGCGCGTCAGCTCCCCAGCCGGGCGAACACCCGGCGAATGGCGTCTGCCAGGATGTTCCGGTTGTACGGCTTGTGGACCATGGCCTTGATGTTTCCGGCGACGGCCGCCCCTTCGGCTGCCACCTCGCGGCCCGAAACGAGGATTATCGGCATGTTCGGCGCAATATCGCCCATTTTGCGGGCAAGCTCAAGGCCGTTGGCTTCGGGCATGTCGAAGTCGGTGATCACCAGGTCGAACGCTGCGGGGTGTTCGCGCGCGGCGGCCAGCGCCAGCAGCGGGTTCTTGAAGGCCCGCACGGTATAGCCCAGGCTTTCGAGCACGCGCGGAATGGTGTGCAACTGGTCGTCGTCATCCTCGACGAACAGGATGCGTTCGCTGCCGGTTTCCGGGGCCAGCAGGGCCGGGTCGATGAGGCAGGCGTCCTGCGCATGCATGGGCAGGTAGATTTCGAATTCGGTGCGTCGCCACGGCACGCTGGAAACGCGTACCGCGCCCCGGTGGCCCTTGATGATGCCATGCACAACGGCAAGGCCAAGCCCGGTGCCCTCGGTCTTGCCCTTGGTGGTGAAGAACGGGTCGAAAATCTTGTCCACGATTTCCGGTGCAATGCCGGGTCCGTCGTCGGCCACGGTCAGGCGCAGGGCGCAGCCTGCCTCCATGCCCAGTTCCAGCGCGCGTTCGTCGGACAAGATCTCCTGCTCCAGGTTCACCTCCAGCACGCCGCCCGTTTCACGCAGGGCCTGGAACGAGTTGGTACACAGGTTCATGAGCACCTGGTGGATCTGGGTGGGGTCTGCCCGGGTGACGGAGGGGCGCGGCGGGATGGCCTTGCGGATCTCGATGTTGCGCGGCAGCGAGGCCTTGATGAGCACCAGCGCTTCGGTCAGCACCTCGTTGATGTCGGTGATGACGAAGCCTTCCACCGAGGGGCGGCTGAAGGTCAGGATCTGCTTGACCAGGCGGCTGCCGCGCTGGGCGGCCTTCAGGGCGCGCATCAGGTCGTTGCAGGTCAGCGAATCCGCCGCGATGTCGCTGATGGCCAGTTCGATGGAGTTGATGATGGACGTCAGGATATTGTTGAAGTCGTGCGAGATGCCGCCCGCCAGCGTGCCGATGGCCTCCATCTTCTGCGACTGGAGCAACTGGCGCTCCAGCCGGATGCGCTGGGTGACGTCCTCTGCCGTGGTCAAAAGGCCCACCACCTCGCCGCCGTCGCCGTCAGCCTGTCCACCGCGGTCGCTGAGCAGGGGCACCCGGTTGGTTTCCAGCCACACCGCCTCACCGCCGGGAGAGGTGATGGTGATCTTGGTCTGGTAGCGCGGCTGGCCGGAACGCACCACGGCGGTGTCGTCGTCGCGCACGCGGGCGGCGTCCTCGGCAGCGGGCAGCAGTTCCTCGTCGGTGCGGCCCAGCAGCGCATCTGCACTGTCCAGTCCCACAAAGCCCAGGAACGACTTGTTGGCGCCCATGTACTTCAGGTCGCGGTCCTTCCAGTAGACGAACTGGGGGATGTTATCGAGCACCAGTTGCAGCATGCGCTGCGAGGCGGAAAGGGCGCGCTCCGCCGCCTTGCGCTGGGTGATGTCTTCTGCGTAGCCCTCGATGTGACGCACGTTGCCCTGCTCGTCGCGCAGGGGGCGCATGGTCAGGTGCATGGTCACCGTGCCGCCGCCGGGTCGGTCCACGCTGGAATCGAACGAGACCACCATGTCCTGGCCCGTGCCTGCCCCGGCGACAATTCCCGCGCCCGTGCCGGCGACCATTCCCGCGCCTGCTCCTGCATCCGGCCCGTTGCCGGTGATGTCCGGCGTGCCGTGCAGCCGGGCAAAGGTACCCACGCCCGACGCCAGCAGCGCGGCGGGCGAAGGATAGCCCGACATGCGCGCCATGGCGGGGTTGGCGTCCAGATAGTCGCCGTCGGGGGTGACGCGGAAGATGCCAAGCGGCGAGCTTTCGAACAGCGAACGGTATTTTTCCTCGGCGGCGCGCAGCCTGTCCTCGGCCTTCTTGCGGTCGGTGTAGTCAAAGACAACGCCCACCAGACCCGCCACAGCCCCTTTGGAATTGCGGTAGGTGGCCTTGTGCATGATGATGGAGTGGGGCGAGCCTTCGGGGCCGGGCAGGGTGGTTTCGTAACTGGCCACGCCCGGTTCGTGCATCAGGCCGGTATCGGACGCATCGCGCAGCATGGCCACGCCTTCCGGCCCGGCCTGCCATTCGTAGCGGCCCAGCAGCGCCTCGCGGTCCACCCCGAAGAACCGCTCGAAGGCCACGTTGCATTCGCGCACCCGGCCATCGGCGTCCTTGCTGTAGATGGGGATGGGTATGGTGTCCATCAGCGAGCGCAGGAACGAGAGCTGGTCCTTGATCTTGCCTTCGACGCGCCGCTTTTCCAGGATGTTCATGACCAGCAGCACCAGGGTCACCGACAGGATGACCATGCTGACCATGATGGTCCAGAACACCTGCTTGTTCAGTTCGTAGAACCGGCTGGGTTCGTTGATGATGATGCTGTTCGGCGGCAACTGTGACCGGCTGATGAACAGCCGCTGCAGTTCGTTGTTGTCGAACATGTAGGCCTGGTCGGCCTGATCCACGATGGGGATGGACGAGGCGCGGATGCCGCTCAGCACCTGCAGGGCCATGCGCGCGGCCATTTCGCCGTGGCGCACCCCGGAGATGAGCTTGCCGCCCACGATGCCGTGGCCCAGCAGAAAGGCCCAGTTGCTGAACAGGGGCGCGCGCGAGGCGGCATGCACCTTTTCCAGCAGTTCTTCCGCCGAGTAGAACTGGCCGTCGATGTCGCGGTAGATGGGCACGAAGTAGAAGAAGGTGTCCGGGGTCTGGTCGCGCACCCAGTCCAGCATCTGCTCCAGGCTGTATTCGCTCCATTCCTCCACCACCAGGCGTTCCTTGAACGGCCCAAGCTGGGCCAGCACCTGGTTGCGGATGGCCGCGCCGGTGACCGAGTCGTCGCCGATGATGACCATGCGCCGCAATTGCGGATTCAGGCGCAGGGCCAGTTCGATGTTGTAGGCCACATCGTAGTTTTCAAGCACCCCGGTAATCTCGCGCCCGGTGGCCCGCAGGGATTCCGGCTGAACGTCGTTCAGCCCGCAGAACACGATGGGCACGCCGGGAAACAGTTCCTCGCCGAACTGGAGCAGAAAATCCACCGCCACGTTGTCCGAGGCGATGATGATGTCGAACTTCTTGTTGCGGAACTTGTCGCGGTACAGGGCGTACAGGGTGGAAACCGTGTCCTGGTAGTGGAACTTCTTGGAGTCCATGTATTCCACCTGGAACACGATGCTGTACGGGCTTTCGGCCAGCGTCTGGCGGATGCCTTCCTGAATGTGGTCGGACCAGGAGTACCCGTTGTGGTACGAGTTCAGGTACAGCACGCTCTTGCGTGCGCCCTCGCGCGCGCCAAGGCTGCCCGCCGCGCCGGTGGTGGAATTGGCGGTGTCCGGGGTCTCTGCCGGGGCGGCCCAGGCGGAGACGGGGCCGGTGGGCAGGGCAAAGGGCTGGAGCGGGGGCAGCGCCGGGGCCAGGCACAGCGCCAGAACCAGTATGGGGGCCAGCAGCAGCGCCAGCATATGGAGCAGCATTGGGGCCGACATGGCCCGCAGGCGGCGGGTCGGGGAATGCCCCGTGGCGAGACGGTGCGCGGCCCGGTCTGGCAAGGAATGGGTGCTGTGCATGTGGGCTTCTGCCGAAAGGCTGTGGTGCGAAGGAAAAGGAAGGGCCGGGCGATAGCGCCGAACTGGTTGCGCCGAACAGGATGCGCTGAACTGGATGCGCTGAACAGGATGCATGGACGGGCACGGCGGGAGCGCATCAGACGGGGTGCCGCAGGTGGACCGCCGGAGCATTGTTTGACCGCACGGTTTGCAGTGTTGCCACTGCGAGTGCAACTAATGCTGGACTTCCCTGCCAAGGTCAAGGCCCGCGCGGGGGCGGGCAGGCGGGGCGGCAAGTCGGCGGGAAGGCAGATCGGCTGGCTGGCAGGCTGGCAGGACGCGAGGCCGAAGGCGCAAGATATACCGCAGTCCCGCTTGTGCGGGGGGCGGCACGGGAATATCCTGCCCGTTCAGGACAAGAACCGGGCCATGGGGCCGGTGGGCACATGCCGGGGATACCCCGGCGGGAAAAATCCCGAAGGAAGCGACGATGACGGAACATGGCGGGCAACGAGATGCGGGGCGGCAACGGAATGACGCGGACGAGGCCACCTGTGGTCTGGCCGCGCAAGCCGGGGGGCGCGCGGATCCGGCGGACGGGGCCGGACAGGCCGCCTCGGCTGACGGCCAGCACGACGACTACGAGCGCGTCAGCCCTGCCTGGCGCGACGACGCCTGCTCCCTGTGCGAGGAGTACCGGTTCCTGCTCCAGGTATTGGGCAGCGAGGCCGAGGTGTGGAAGAGCCTGCAACAGCAGTTCGGCATCGTTACCCAGCGCACCCAGATGGTCTTTGGAGTGGGGGCGCTGGCCATTTCCGTGGCGGGTTTTTCCGGCCACCGGCTGGCGGCGGCTGGCCCGTTCAGCGGGTTGACGCTGATGGCCGGGCTGCTGTGCATTCTGGCCGGGCTGTTCGTGGCCCTGTACGGCGTGGTGCGGGTGCGCTGGATGTCCAGCCTGCGCGGCGATACGGTGGAGGCCAGTTTTCTGCGGCTGCTGGCCGTGCGCAACCGCAAGACGCGTTATTTCCTGTGGTCGCTGAAGCTGGTCATCGTGGGGCTGGTGCTGTATGTGGCCGCGCTGGGCTGGTTTCTCTTCCGGGCCTCGCTGGGGCTGGTGCCGCTGGTGTAGCCGGGCATGGATTGAGCGCGGGCCGGGGTGGCGGCAGCGCGGGGCGGGACATGACGAACACGGTGCCGCCAGGCGTGCCTTGGTCGCGTGCTGGCAGAGTTTCGAAACGCCGCCATGGCGGTGCCGGGAAATGCCGGTGGTGTCGTATTCTCGACACCGCCTGGCATTCACTTTTTGTGATATCCTGTAAATACAGCGTAATGCGTGAGCGGCAAGGGTCTTGCATCATGCGGCGGCATGGCGGCATTCCGCCGGACACAACGCAAGGAGGCTTCCCCATGCTGTTTCTGCTTGGCGGCAACGATAAAAAGGCGCGCAAGGCCGAGGCCGCGCAAACCGAAAATCTCGAACGGGTGCGTGAACTGTTCATTTCCGGGCGCTTTCCCGTGGTCACCACCGACGGCGTCGAAGACCGCAGGATTGGCCGCGTGCTGGGCCTGGTGGCCTGCCGGGGCTACGATTCGGACGAGACGTTCTTCGGCATGGCGGCCCGCGCCGTGAACAAGGGCGCGCAGGCCATCGTGGGCTACCAGGAAAACGTGGCCTTCCATCCCGACGGCTCCAAGTATTTCTCCTGCTACGGCACTGCCGTGCAGTTCAGCCGAGAGGAAAAGGACGGCGGCAACGGCAACGGGCCGCTGCGCTTGCAGGCGTAGGCGGGGTGGGGCCACTGCTGTGGCCTTGTTGTCGCGGTCCGGCGGTCGCTCCGGAACATGGTGTGGAGCTGAAACGCGCGGTTGGGGACGCCCAGCCGCGTATTCGTCCGTTGGTGCGCATTCCGCCAGCACCGCGTGCTTGTGTATGGTTGGTCAGCGATATCCGGCATTCCGCAACGGCAGCGGCCCCGGTCATCGGCATTGCCGACGGCTGGGGCCGTTGTTGTGTCGTGGGGCAGGCGCGTGCGGCCTGTCCGGCTAGTTGGCGAACATCATCTGGGCCATCTGCCGGTCTTCCGAAAAGTCCATCTCAATGCAGCGGTGGGCGCTGATGTCCACGGGCACGAAGCGCAACCGGCAGTTGGCAGCAACGTCGGCAGACCATGCTGCACGACAAGGCTGCCTTACGCGGGCTAGCGGTGACGAGTCAGCAGGCCAGTTCGGGCACGTGGCGGTGACAGTTCAGAAAGGCGTACTTCCGTTGTCGATGCCCCCCTATGGCCTATGAGCATGGCCAAGCTGGATCGCACAGCCGCCCTTAAATGGAAGTCTGCGGACCGCGTCGCCAGACGACCCGGTTCACGTAATCCACGTAACTGAGAATGATCCGGGTGACCTTGCGCGAAACGTCGGCGGGCGCATAGTCTTCGGGCAGGGTGAATTGCCGGGAGCGTCCCGGGTCGCGCTGCCCGGTGGCCACGCGCACTGCGTCCACCAGCGAATCCGGGGAAAGGTCGGCCATGAGCACGCTGCCCATGTCCATACCCTCGGGCCGTTCGTGGGTCTGGCGCAACATGACCGCCGGAAAATCGAGAATGGCCGATTCCTCGGTCAGGGTGCCGCTGTCGGAAAGCACACAGAAGGCGTTTTTCTGCAGCGCGACGTAATCGAAGAAGCCGAAGGGCTTGCTCTGGATGACGCTGGGCGGCAGGGCGGAGTCGCCCAACGCGGACAACCGGGCCATGGTGCGCGGATGGACGGAAAAAATGACCGGCATGCCATAGGCCGCATCAAGCGCCACCAGGCAGCGACGCAGCCTTTCCAGCCGTTCCGGTTCGTCCACGTTTTCCTCACGGTGGCAACTCAGCACGAAATAGCGCCCCGGCGTCAGCTGCATGCGTTGCAGTGCGCCGGACGCGTCAATTGCGGAGGCGTGGCATTCCAGCACTTCGAGCATGGGCGAGCCGGTCTTGATGATGCGCTCCGGGGGCAGTCCTTCGGCCAGCAGGTAGCGTCGGGCATGCTCCGTGTAGGGCATGTTGATGTCGCTGATGTGGTCGATGATCTTGCGGTTGATTTCTTCGGGCACGCACTGGTCGAAGCAGCGGTTGCCCGCCTCCATGTGGAAGATGGGAATCTTCAGCCGCTTGGCCGCATACACACCCATGCAACTGTTGGTGTCGCCAAGGATCAGCACGCCATCGGGGCGCACTTCGCGCAGCACGGCGTCGGTGCGTTCGATGACCCGCGCCACCGTGGCGGCTGCGGTGTCGGCCGCCACGTCCAGGAAATGGTCGGGCCTTGGCAGGGCCAGTTGCTCAAAGAAGACGCCGTTCAGCTCGTAGTCGTAGTTCTGCCCGGTATGTACCAGTACGTGGTCCGTGTGGCGGGTCAGTTCGCCGATGACAGCGGACAGCTTGATGCATTCGGGGCGGGTGCCGACCAGGGTGAGTATCTTGCGGGGCATGGGCGGTTTCCTGACGGGTTAGCGGATCAGCCGGTGTTTGCGCAGCAGGGCCGCGACCTCGGGAAGGGGAACTATGGCCTGGTGGGAACTGAATTCACCGCTGAAGGGCGGCTCTGCCGGGGTCTCGTCGCGGCGCAGTTCCGGCAGCATGGGGCGGATCACGTAGTAGTCGCCCCGTCGAACGGTATTGTACGCCTCTTCGGCGGAAACCAGCACCTCGTGAATCTTTTCTCCGGGGCGGATGCCCACCACGTTGATGTCGATGAGCCTGTCGCCGATCATGGCGCGGGCAAGGTCCATGACCGTACTCGACGGCGCGATGGGGATGTAGATTTCGCCGGGCAGCGCACCTTCGGCGGCGGCGAACACGGTGTCCACCGCCTCGTCGATGCTCATGAGGAAACGGGTCATCTCCGGCAGGGTCACCGTCACCGGGCCACCGCGCGAAATCTGCTCCACGAACAGCGGGATCACCGACCCGCGCGAGGCCATGACGTTGCCGTAGCGCACGGCGATGAACCGCGTGCCGGGGTTCAGGATGTTGGCCGAGATGGCGATGCGCTCCTGGATGGCCTTGGTCATCCCCATGACGTTGATGGGCTTGCAGGCCTTGTCCGTGCTGATGGCGATGACCGTCTGTACCGGAAAGCGATTCTCGTTGATGGCCCGGACGATGTTGGAGACACCGCAGCAGTTGGTTTGCACGGCTTGGTCGGGGAAATATTCGCAGGTGGGAACCTGCTTCAGCGCGGCGGCGTTAATGACAACGTCTGCGTCGCGCACTGCGCTGCACACGTCGGCGTAGCGGCGCACGTCGCCGATGCGGAATTCCAGGCGCTGCATGAAGTTGCTGTAAATCTTCTCGTCTGTGACGGTCTTCTTCTGCTTGGAAAGGGCCACGCGCATGTCGTGCTGCTTGGCCTCGTCGCGCGAGAAGACGATGACCTTGCGGGGCATGCCCTGTTCGCCGGTCAGGATGCGCCGAACCAACTGCCCGCCCATGGAACCTGTGCCGCCAGTGACGAGTACGGTCTTGTCCTTGAAGTACATCGATGCTCCCTTATGCTCCGGTTTTCTTGCCGGTGGGGCTGGCGTCAGTTCCCTGCCGCGTTGCGGGCGCGCAGTTCCCGCGCCAGTTCGTCGATCATTTCAGGCCACGAGGGGGGCGTCCAGCCGAAGTGACGGCGGAAGCGCGAGGCGTCGAGGCTGCGGTCACATTCCGGTTCGTCCACAGGCACGATCTTGATGGGCAACCCCAGGGCGTCGCGCAGCATGCATAGCAGGTCGTGCTTCGAAATGGGATCCGCCGCCAGGTTGTACACGCCCTCCGCATCCGGGTGGCGCGTCAGCAGGTCGGCGACCACGCGGCACATGGCGAAGGTTGTCAGCCCGGAGAACACCATGCGCGTGAAACCTCGCATCGATCCGTTCTGGGCCAGGAACCACTCCACCAGGCTCAGCTTGTTCTCCAGTTCCGGCCCGATCATGGATGTGCGAAGGGTAAGGCTGCCCGGGCCGTCTACTTCGCCCAGCGACTTTGTGCGGCCATACACATCGTCCGCGTCGTGGGGGGCATGGTCGGCATACATGCCCGTGCGGCCGGAGAAGACGCAGTCGGTGCTGAAATGGAGGAACCGGGCGTCCGCATCGCGGCACAGAGCGTACAGCCGGTGCGGCAGCAGGGCGTTGATTTCTATGGAGGGGATGGGGTCGGCTGCTTCCTTGCGCTGCTTCACCAGCCCCACGCAGTTGATTACCGCGTCGGGCGCGCAGGCGCGCAGCACGTCGCGCACGTGATCCTCGCGCAGTGCGTCCACTCCGTAGAATGTCGGTTCGGGCAACGCGATGCGGGCGTTGTCGTACCGCTCACGCGTGCCGCGCACGGATGAGAACACCGTGAAGTCGCCAGCCAGCCTCCTGACGATCTGGTGGCCGAGCATGCCTGCGCCACCCAATACAAGAATCTTCATGCCATCCCCTGCTGCATCGCGTGTCGGTGCGTTGGTTCCGCACGCTCCCTCCTGGAGCGTCGTACGGGGCGCGACATCGCCGCAGTGTTCAGTGCCGCACGGCACGGAGGAGGCACGACGAGTCGCGGGAACGGCATGGTGATAGCAATAAGCATGCCGCCATATGCGGCAGGGATTGCAGGGCGGGAGGGGGAAAGGAGGGGATGGGCGGGGCTCATGCCCCGCGCAACACGCCCCGCACCATGTTCCGGACATCGGCGCACTGGCGCTCCGAGTCCACGCGGTCGCGGACGATGCGCAGGTTCATGGCCGCAAACGCCTCGCGCCTGGCCGGGTCGCGCAGCAGCGTCAGCATTCCGGCGGCCAGCGCAGCCGGGTCGCGCGGGGGGACGAGTAGGCCGTTTCTGCCGTGGCTCACCCATTCGCGGATGGAAGGAATGTCGCCCATGACCACGGGGGTGCCGCAGGCCATGGCCTCCAGCATGCAGTTGGGCTGCGAGTCGTTGGAGGACGGGGAGACCATGATGTCGGCGGCCCGGTGGTAGTCGGGCATGCGCTCCCAGGGGATCTGCCCGTCGTGGCGGAAGCGGTCGGCAAGGCCCAACGCGGCGGGCATGCGCATCAGGTCGTCCCACAGGTGGCGGCCAACGCCCGATACGAAGAGGAAGGTCACGTCCGGCACTACCTTGCACAGGGCGCAGGCGGCCTCCATCAGCACGTCGGAATTCAGATACCCGCCAAGCCCGCGCGGGCACAGCACCACCGGCCCCGTGCCCAGCCCCAGCCTCTGGCGCGCCTCGGCTCGGCCCTCGGGCGAGAAGTGCTGCAGGTCCACGCCTGGGTAGCGGATAACGTGCAGCCGCGCGGGGTCAATGCCGTAGCCAAGGGCCGCCTCGCGCGCTGCGCCGGAATTGACGGTGACTGCGGCGGCCTGGCGGATGCCAGTTTCGACGATTTCGCGCTTGAAGGTCTTCAGTATCTCGTTCTGCTGGGCCCACCAGATGAGGTCGCCGTTCCAGAAGGTGATGAACCGGGGAATTTTCGGCGGCAGCAGGCAGGCGAGGTACGAAGGGTAGAGCAGGGTCTGGTGGAACACCGCATCTGGCCGGAAGAGGCGCACGGCGCGCAGTAACTGGCGGTAGGCCATGAGTTGGGTGGTCATTTCCTGGAACAGCGGGGCGGAAACTTCGGCCACGCCGCGCCGGGCCAGGAATTCCGCAACCGCGCCGGTGTATCGGGCAAGGTGCCGCCGGGCGCGGACCAGTTCTTCCCGCCCGTCCAGCCGTGTTACCTCCACCCCTTCGATTTCGTAGGGATGGTCCGAGACCAGATGAACACGGAATCCGGGATCGGACGCGAAGACCCGCACGCGGCGGTGGGCGTGGATGGAATAACCGAAGGCCAGGAACAGCAGCCGGATGGGCCGGGTGTCAGGCATGGGCCTTTCCGCGCAGGGCCCTCGCGAGGCGGGCCGATTCGGGCAGTTTCTTGGCTTCGAGGATGTCGAGGATGTCGTCGGCCAGCGGTGCGAGGCGCGGGCCGATGGCCCGCAGGGCGCGGGTGTAGAACAGTTCCTTTTCCCCGGCATGCACGTCGCGGATGCGCACGCTGGTCTGGCCCGCGTGCAGGCGCGAACCCACCAGCGGCACGGGCAGGTAGGCAAAGGGCACGCCGGCCAAGGCCATGCGCAGCCACAGGTCGTTGTCCTGCACGGTTTTCAGCGTCTCGTCGAAAACGCCCACGGCCTCGAACGCGCCGCGCGGCACCAGCGTGGCGCAGCCGTTTACCGAGGTGGACAGCACGGTCAGCACCACGTCGCGCAGCCAGCGCGGCTCCACGATGTGGTCGCGGATGGTCGCGCCCGTCTCGTCCACCAGGCGGATGGCGGTGAAGGTCAGCGTTTCCGGGGCTTCCAGCAGGCGCAGGTAGTCCACCTGGGTGGCCACCTTGGCGGGCAGGTAGAAGTCGTCGTGGCTGAGCCACGAGACGTAGTCGCCCCTGGCTTCGGCTATGCCCCGGTTCAGGGCAGAGGCCACCCCGCCGTTCTCCTTGCGGACGTAGCGGATGCGCTCGCCGAAAGACAGCGCCACCCGTTCCGTGGCGCCGTCGTCGGTGGAGCCGTCGTTGACCACCACCACCTCGATGTTCGGGTAGGTCTGGGCCAGGGCGCTTTCAATGGCGATGCCGAGGTAGTCCGCGCCGTTGTAGACAGGGATGAGCACCGTCACCAGGGGGGAAAAGTCGTGCAGCACGTGGCTACCCCGTCCGCTTGAAGATGTAGAAGTCGCTGAACGATGTGTCGTCCGGCTGGGCCGGGTCGAACGGATGTTCGTTCGGCACGAAGGATTCCAGGGTGAAGTCCTTGCGGTTGGCGCGCACCCAGCGGGTGAACTTGCGGTGCCGCACGTGGGGCACCCCGGAATCCGTCTCCATGTTCGAGGAGTAGACAATGACGTAGCGGGCTGCGCTGTCGAACAGGTGGCGCATGTACGATTCGAACAGGTGGTCCTCGACGATATGGAAGATCACGTCGAGGGAAAGGGAAAGGTCGGCGCGCAGCCACGGGCTGTCCAGGGGGAAGTCGGCAGGATCGTAGCGGAAGAAGCGCCTGGTCAGGTTGTGGCCGTGCCGGTTGCGGCACAGTCCGATGGCCTGCGCGCTGATGTCCAGCCCGGTGTATGCGGGGTAGTCGGCCAGCGCCAGTTGATTGCCGTCGCCGCAGCCGAATTCCAGCACCGAGCCGAGGGCGTGTTTCGCAACGAACTCGTTGAGCGTGCGCGCCTTGAAGGCTGCCAGCCTGCCGTAGGAACCCGCACCGGAGGTGCCCCCGCTGGCGTAGCGGCTTTCCCAGTATCCGGCCACGCCCGTAAAGATCGGATCAGGCGCGCCGATGTGCCCCCCAGCGGGCATGTCCAAGGTGGCTGCTTCGGTTGGGGCAGGTCCTGTCAGCTCGCCCGGTGCGGTCGCACCGCCGGGACGGGACGCCGCCAGTTCGTGGAGCAGCACGTCGATGGCGGCAAGCTGCCGGGCCAGCCCGTAGCGCTTGCGCACGAACTCGCGCAGGGCGACCGGGGCGTGCGTGGTGTCCAGCACCAGGCGCGCGCATTCGTCCACAGAGGTGAACAGCCATTCGCGGGGCCAGATGTTGCGCGCTCCGGGAAAGGCGTGGATGACCGGCTTGAGCCCCGTGGCCGTGGCCTCTGCGATGGCGTAGCCGAAACTTTCGCGGATGCTGGTGGACAGCAGCGCGTCCTTGTCCGCGTACCAGGCGGGCATGTCGGCCACGTTGCCGCAGAAGGTCACCGCGCCCGCAAGCCCCATCTCGGCGATCATGTGCTGGTTGTAGACCAGGTTTTCCATGGCCTCCACGGCGCTCCACGCGGGGTAGTCGCCCGCCACATGCAGGGTCCATTCCGGATCGCGGTCGCGGATGGCCTTCAGGCACTGGAGCGCCAGGGGAAAGTTCTTGGTGTGGCGCAGGGTGCCCACCCAGGCCAGCCGCTTGGTGGCGGTATGTGCGTTCCGGGCGGGGAAGCGCTCCATGTGCAATCCGTTGGGGATGACCACCGAGCGCACCGCAGCGCGCAGGCCCGGCACGCGGGACTCCAGCAGGGCCAGTACGTGATCGGCCACGGAAACCAACACATCCAGATTGTTCCAGTTGATGGCGCCGGGATGGTCGCTGTAGGCCTCGTAGCTATGCACGCGGGCCAGCACCCGGCAGGGGCGGCGGCGCCTGCAGACGGCCTCGGCGTGTTCGGCCAGCCATTCCACCCAGGCCACGTCGGCCCACTGGCACAGCGAGGCGATGTCCGCCTCGTTCAGGCTTTGGCAAACGCGGATTTCGTGTTCGCGGCCAAGAAACTCCACGATGTCGGCAATGAAGTCCCGCAGCAGTGCGCCGCTGGTATCCTTGATGAAAAGGGCAATGTTCATCCGGGCCGTTCCTGTGGCGTTGCGGGGACGAGGAAACCTGAATGTTTCGGTCACGGTACGCGTAGCGGGCGCTGGTCAGCAAGAAAAAAGGAACACGCTTGGCAGGTTGCGTGTTTGCCGGGCGCGCATGCCCGGCGCGTGCGGTCTACGCCCCCGCCAGTATTTCACCGATAGCCTGCGCCCAGCGTGCGGCGTGGCGTTTGCGCGAAAAATGTTCACGGTAGCGTCCCCCGGCCCGTTGGCCCATGGTGTGGGCGCGTTCCGGGTCCGTACCCAGGGCGATCATGTGCCGGGCAAGGTCGCGCGGGTTTTGCAGCGAAAACAGCAGCCCGGTCACACCGTGCTCCACCAGTTCGGGGATGCCGTTGACGTCGGATGCCACGCATGGCTTTTCCAGGGCCATGCCTTCCAGCAGTACCAGGGGCAGGGCCTCCTCGCGCGAGGGCAGCACCATGCAGTCGCAGGCGCGCACATATTCCAGGGCGTTGCGGCGGATGCCAGTGAAGCGCACGCGCTCCGGCCCGTAGCGGCGGCGCGCCTCGGCCACGATGTCCCAGCCGCTCCATTCGCCATGCACCGGCCCCACGCAGACCAGAATGGCGTGCGGCACCCTGTGGAAGACCTCCGCCATCTGCTCCAGCAGTATGTCGTGCCCCTTGCGGGTCTGCACGCTGGCCAGGCACAGGTAGATCATGGCGTCGCGCGGCAGTTCCAGCGCATCGCGCACCTCGCCCGTGTCGCGTTGCAGCAGCGCGGCGGCCTCTTCTTCGGCGGCGCAGTTGGGAATGTACGTCCAGTGCTTGTCGGCCAGCGCATCAATGGCCTTCCATTCCGCGATGACGTTTTCCGAGACGCAGACATGGTTGTCGTACCCGCTGAAGGCGTGGATGGCTTCGTCGTACAGGTTCCGGTATTCGAACTTGCCGGTGTACTGGTCGGGTGAGGTATGGTGGACGAAGGTGCGCGGGCAGCCCTCGGGCAGGGGCAGCGTGCGCAGGAAGCGGTGCCCTTCCAGCAGCACTCCTTCTTCGATGATCAGTTCCGCCTCGCCAGCGGCCTGCCAGCGCGGGTCTTCCTCCGGGTTCCGTTCCGGATGCACTGCAATCCACAGCGGCCAGCGGAAGCCGTCATCGCCGCAGAAATCTGCCGCCATGCGGGCGAATTCCGCCATGGCCTCGGGCAGGCCGGGGTGCCAGGCGGTGATGACCGTGACATCCGGCCTGTCTGGCCCGTCTGGCCCGTCAGGGCCCCGCAGGATGGAGGACAGCGTCATGAATTTGGCCTGTGTGACGCCGTTGACCCCGCCCGCTCCGAATCCGAAGGTGTCGGTGATGTACCACACCCGTCGTCTGCCGCCTGCCGCCCGGACGCCGTCGCGCACGCGCTCCGCAGCGCGGTGCTGCCCCAGCGCGGCGAGGCGCGCGGCCAGCTCGCCGCCGTGCTGTTCGTGGTCTGGGGCCAGCATGTGGGCGCTGTCCAGCAGGGCCATGGCGCGGTACGGGTCTTCGGTGCATCCGCCGATCATGCCCAGGAGGTCGGCCATGAACCCGCGCACCGCCATGTCGCGGGTGAAAAGCGTCATGTACTGCCCGGCAAGGGCATGAGCCTCGTGGATGCACGCGCAGCGCAGCAGCATCTGCATGGCCAGCAGGGCCGCGTCGGGTTTTGCAGGGAAGGTCGCCAGCAGTTGCAGGCTCGTTTCCACGGCCTTGTCGCGCTGCCCCTTGTCCGCAAGTTCCTGGGCCTTCTTCGTCATCCGGGGTTTCAACACGGGATAGACGGCGGGGTCGCCCCGCCCGGCGTGTTCACCCTCGAAAACGTGGGCATACGAGGGTAGGGCGTTGCGCAGCATTTCCAGCAGCGCCTTGGCGCGTTCCTCGGTGGGGGCGGTGTCCTCGATGTCCACCGGGCCACGCGGCCGGATGACTAGGTCCTGGCGCACCAGCCCCACGGGAATCCAGTTCTGGTTGTGCATTTCGGCGCGTACCGCGTCGAGCTTCGAGGCGTCGTACACGTCGGGGTGCAGCCGTACGATCTGTTTCTTGATGGTCACGTCGCGGTCCTTGGCTCGCATGACCACGGAATCGGCCTTGCGACGGTAGAAGAACAGCGGCTCGTTCAACTGCGCCCCCGCCCACCCGCGCTTGGTGGCCCGAATCCAGAATTCCCAGTCCATGTAGCCATGGACCATGCGCTCCTCGTACCCGCCGATCTCCTGCCACATGCGCTTGCGGTACAGTGTGGTGTTGGTCTGCTGGTTGGTGACCAGCAGGTTCACCCACTTGAAAGGCTCCAGCGGCCAGATGGCGTTGACGCTGCCGAAGAAGAGCGCCTTGGTGCTCACGTAGCCAAGGTCTGGCCGGGCGCGCAGGGCAAGTATGGTTTTCTCCAAAAATTGCGGTGCGATAAGATCGTCCGCGTCCAGCGCGAGGATGAATTCGCCTCGGGCCAGGGTGGCCCCCCGGTTGCGGGGCTGTACGATGCCCTTCCGCTCCTGTCGAAAATAACGGATGGCGTGACCCGGATGGCGGCGCAGCAGCGACTGAGCCACCTCGTGGGTGTTATCGGTGCTGCCGTCGTTGATGAGGATCAGTTCCCACGCCGTGAAGGTCTGCATCAGCACGCTGTTGACGCATTCCTCAAGGTATTCCCCATAGTTGTGGCATGGAACAATGATCGTGGTCACCGGGGGCAGCCCGCTGGGGGGCTGGATGGCGGCCCCGTCCATCAGGAAATCCATCACCCAGCGCGAGAAGACCGGCGAATCCACGCCAGCGCGCAGGGCGTCCAGCACGGCGTCGTAAAGCCGTTGGGAGCAGTCGCCCCGCTCAGCGGCAGCCAGAACGGCCTGTTCCAGCTTGGCTACCTGCTGGGCAATGCTTTCCGGGATATCACGGGTCATCCTGATGGTCCTCTCGCGTGGTGTTTCCTGCGTGCGGATGCCGCAAAGAGCATGAACTGGGGCGGACGTGGTATGCCGCAGGTGCTTCGGCACCGTCATGGATGAGACGGTGGCAGAGCTTGCCGCGAGGCGGTCTGCAAGATGCATTCCTGACAAAGCTTCCGATGTCGGAAACCGACCGGATCACCCCCGCCGCGCGTCGAACACCCCGATGTAGTGCGGGCCGCGTCCGCCGCGCGAGCAGGCGTCGATGTAGGCGCAGGCGTCGGCGATGGTGGCGTCGAACAGGGGGACCAGTTCCGGCATGCGGCACACGTCGCCGATGTAGGCGCGGGTGGTGTCGTGAAAGAAGGTGGGCGGCAGGGGTGATTCGCCGTGCAGGTACTTCAGCGAGGCCAGGCTGGTGTTGGCGTAGACCGTGGTGTCGAAGCCGTGTACCCGGCAGCGCGCCGCGATTTCCACGGGGTGGAACAGGTGCTTGTCTTCCGCCGTGCTCTTGTCGACGTCCTGTCGGCAGTAGAATTCCACCATGCGTCGGAACAGGTCGACGAGTTCCAGTTGGCGCGGGGTTACCTCCACCCCGCGTGCGGCGGCCAGTTCCGGCATCTGGGCCACCAGCACGCCCATAAGCAGCAGGGCTTCGCGGCAGGGTTCCTCGAACACCAGATGCCCGCCCGGACGCAGCACGCGCGCGGCCTGGGCCAGAAAGGCGTCCACGTCGGCCACGTGGTGCAGGGTGGCGCGCAGGGCGATGCACGACAGGCTGGCGTCGGGAATTTCCTGCATGGCGTCGCCGGACAGGATGCCCAGTCGGACGGCGCCGGACGCGGGAGTGTCAGGGCCGAACGTGCCGGGGCCGAACGTGCCGGGGCCGGACATGTCAGGGCCGGACATGTTGGGGCCGGACATGCCGGTGATGGCATGATCGCCCTCGTCCGCCTTCCACGCCACGCCGTGGGCGTCCAGCCGGTCGCCCAGGATGCGCAGGAAGCCCGGCGAGGTGTCGGTCAGCAGCAGCAGCGGAAAGGGATTGTCCACGGCCAGGCCCAGGCTGAGGTAGCCGAAACCGCAGCCTATCTCCAGCGCCGGGGCGGACATGTCCGCGCCCGCAGCCCGCAGCAGGGCCGCCAGCCCCTGCCCCGCGTCCAGGGGGGCGGGGTCGTCGCCGTGGTGGGCGGTGTAGGCGGCCTCGTCATGAAAGAACGGGCGGGCGTCGCCCAGCAGCAACATGCCGTCCTGGGTCCGCTGGGTGGCCAGCCATGCAAGGAAGGGGCGGGCGGCGTCTGAACAACGGGCGTCGGGGGCTGTCCCGCCGTTGGCGTTCCGGGGGCTGTGCGTGTCTGTCATGCGGGCGTCTCCTGCGCGCGGGGTGTGCAATATGGGGCAAGCGGGGGAGTGCGGCGCGTCAGGCGTGCCCGTGTTCCAGAATGTCGGCGCAACGGGCCAGTGCCGGATCGGCGCGGGATGCGGCCAGCGCGCGCAGCCGGGCCAATGCGTCGGTATCCGCGTCTGCTGTCAGCGCAAGGGCTTCCGGTTGGCGCAGCGCGCCCAGTTCCACGGGCAGGCGGCGGAAGTCGGCAGGCAGAAAGAATTCGTCCGGCGCGGCGGCCAGAATGCGCACCGTCCAGTCCGGCGCGTTGCGCAGGATGGCGCGCAGCTTCTGCACGAATTGCAGTTCCTGCGCCACGGGCAGGGGGCAGCGGTCGCACACCGTGCCTGCCGCGCCGCCCGTGCCGGACGTATCGGAGGTATCGGACGTATCGGACGTATCGGACGCATCGGACGCCGGGGCGTCGTCGGTCCCCCCACCCCTGTCGTTACCGCCATCGCCCCCCGCAAAGGCCGCGCGGGTGCGGACAAAGGCCGGGGCGTTCCACGCCGCGCCAAAGTCGGGGTGCGCGTCCAGCCGGGTAAAGTCGTCGTCGGCGTCGGTGGCCACGCAACACGGGCCGAACGCGCCGTCCGGGTAGATCATGCCGCTGGCGTACAGCCAGTCGCAGCGGCGCGGGTCAGCCGGGCCGTTGGCGGGGCTGGGCGTGGGGGCCGCCTGTCCGGCGGTCAGCCGCTGCACCAGCGTCTCGCGCCGGGCCAGGCCCGCGTCGTACGCCGGGCCGGAAATGGGCCGCCCCGGCATGGGGATGGTCATGGGGTGTACCCCCTGCTCGCCGGGGTCGCCGGGCGGCAGGGCGTAACCGGGAAAGAATTCCAGCAGGTCCAGCCCCATGTCCGTGGCCAGGGCGCGGGCCGCGTCCACCTCGTGCTGGTTGTGGGCAAACAGCAGAAAGCGCCATTCCAGCAGGGGAAATTGCAGCCCCATTTCCCGCTTGCGCCGGGCCAGCGCGGCAAGGTTGTCCATGACCAGCCCAAAATCGCCGCCGCGCCTGTACTGGCCATAGGTGGCCGCGCTGGCGCCGTCCACCGATGCACTGAGCATGCCGAGGCCGGAACGCAGCAGCGCCTCCTGCCGGGCCGGGGACAGGGGCACGCTGAGATTGGTGGACACCACGGTGAACGCCTCTTCCCCGGCGGTGCGGGCCAGGTGTTCGTGCAGGCGCGGATGCAACAGCGGCTCCCCGGCGCTGAAGTACCAGGCCAGGAACAGGTCCGGGGCCACGTCTGCGGCCAGCCGCTCGTGCAGGGCCGCGTCCATCAGGGTCCGGCCCCGGCGGATGGTTCCGTTGCCCACGGCGCAGTACGGGCAGTGCAACTGGCACAGGGTGGCGCAGTCCACGGTGAGGTCGAAGGGATGATGCGCCACCCGCGCCGCCCCGGTGCGGCGGGCGCGCAGGGCCAGCAGGAAGTTGGCGTACTTGCGCGTTTCCCGCTGCGGGTCTTGCACGCGGGGCAGGATGTGCGGCAGGGCCAGGTCACCCACGGCGGGCCTCCGTGTCGTCGTCTGACAGGGGCGGCGGGGACGGCGTGGCCGCGCCGTTTCCTTCGGCGAAATAGCTGCGTTCCTCGTCGGTCAGCACCACCCGTTCGGCGACCGGATGCGGGCCGTGGGCGGCATGGTGCGTGCCTTCTGCGCCCGGCGCGCAGTGGGCGTGCGGGGCATCTGCCCTTGCCATTTCCTTGCGCCACGTGCCGGGCGGCGCGGGTTCCTGCTCCCGCGCCATCAGGGTGAGCCGCTTGGAATGCTCCAGCAACCGGGCAAAGCGCCCCGGAGCGTGCAGGCCGTTTTCGCGTCCCTCGTGACTGCGCACGGAATACAGGGTGTGCGGCACGTGGATGAAGCGCGCCCCGCCCAGGGCAAAGCGCAGGAAGCATTCGTGGTCGTCGGCGTCGGCGGTTTCGTCAAAGGGGCCGAAGCGGCGGTGCAGTGCGCGGCGGTACAGCTTGGCCACGCCGCACAGGTACCAGCTGCGGAACGAGGCGTCGAAGGAATGCTCCGGCAGGCGGAATTCGCGCAGGATGCGCATGTCGTCGTCCACCACGAACATGTCGGCGTATGCAAAGTCCGCCGTGTCGTCCCGTAGCGGGCGGGCCAGCGTGGAAAGCAGTTGCGGGTGGCAGATGTCGTCCGCCGGGACAAAGGTGCAGTACGCGCCCGTGCAGTGGGCCAGGCCCCGGTTGTAGTTGGCCGTGGAGCCCGCGTTGGATTCCGCCCGCAGGAACACGATGCGGCGGCCCGTGCGGGCGTAGCGGGGATGCATGGCGCGCTCTATGACGTCCGCCGCCGCATCGTAGCGGCAGGCGTACGAGGCGGTGGCCCCGGCCACGTCGCGCAGAAAGCGCCGGATCACCGCCACGGAATCGTCGGTGGAGGCGTCGTCGGTGATGACGATTTCCAGGTTGGGGTAGTCCTGGAACATCAGTGAATCGAGGCAGGCCCCGATGTACCGCCCGTGGTTGTAGCTGGGCACCACCACCGAGATCAGCGGATGGCCATCGCACGCGGCGGCGCGGTTCTGGTCCGTGTTCATGGCAGCTCCTTGCTCATGCCCGTTCCTGGGCGGGCGTGGCCGCGTTGTCCCCGTCGGTTTTTCCCGCATCCGGAAACTCATAGTAGCTGGCCCGGAACGGCGCGGGGTAGTCTCCGGCGTTCAGGATGGCGTGCGCCAGTCTGTGGGCTGGGGGCTGCGGATCTGCGGGCGTGCAGGCCAGCAGGGCGGCGTTGATGGCCGCCGGGTCGCGCATCAGGTTGACCGGCAGGCGCAGGCCGTGGCCCCATGCGGCCATGCGTTCGGCGGGTGCGCCCAGGTCGAAGGTGACCGGGTACAGCCCGGCCAGCACCGCCTCGGACAGGGTGTAGGAGTACGTTTCCGGCCACACGGCGGGCAGGAAGGCCAGATGGTACGGAGCACTTCCGGGCGCAGCCAGCAGGCCGGGCAGTTGATCTGAGTCGTAGCGGCCCGTGACGGTTACGCCAAGGCCGCGCAGCACCTCGTCGCGGTCGGTGTAGCCCACCACGGTGAAATGCAGGGGCAGCCCGGCCTCGCGGGCGTGGCGGGCGCAAACCTCCAGCACGTGTGATCCCTTGTGCGGGCCGATGGCCCCGATCACCGCCACCCGCAGTGCCTCGCCGGGCTTGCGGGGCGCGGCGGCGGGGGCGGGTGTGCCGCCTGCGTGTCCGGTCAGGCTTGCACGGGGCTGGACCGCATGCGTCACGTTCGTATGCCCAAGAGGCGATGTTTCCGGGTGGGGGCGCACGGTGATGCGCGCCGCGCAACCGGGAAAATGGGCGGCCAGCCGACGCGCCGTGTCGCCACTGGGCGTGAAGATCATGCGCGCGCCGTCCAGCAGCGTGCCCCATGCGGCGCGCCAGCGCACGATGTCCGTGTTGCCGAGCTGCGGCGTTTCCGCCGCGATGCATGCGGCGCATCGCCACGGCGCGCCGTGCCCGCTATGCGCAATCCCTTCGTCTCCGGCCAGCGCCGTGGGGCAGGGGTAGCCGTCCGGCCCGATGCAGGTGATGCGCGGGCACAGGGCGGACAGGTCGTGCGCGGTGACGTCGTAGGGAATTTCCAGCAGCCGGGCCACAAGAGGCAGCAGTTCCGGAGCGGCGTGGGGGTAGCCCGCCAGATTGTGGATATGGATGTGGCCCACACGCAGTTCGGCCAGTACTTCCAGCAGCGCGCCGAAGTCGGGCGGCAGGTCGAAGGCCAGGTTGGGCAGGTGCAGGGGACCGGCAACGCAGGCAGGTTTGGACCCGCAGTCAGGCAGATTCAGGGTCCACACGCACCCCGCGTCGTTGGAGCGCGGGCGCATCACCAGCGCGGGAGTGCCTTCCGCAGCCAGCCGATCGCACAGGTCCTGCACGTGGCGTTCGGTGCCGCCGCCCCAGTTGTGGGTGACCATCAGCACCGGGCGGGCCGATTCAGGAAAGCGCCGCGCCAGAGCACCGCGCAGCCGGGCCAGATCCAGCGCCCGGCGGGCCGGACGGGCCGGGTCTGCGGCGCAGTGGGCGGCCACGGTGCGCAGATAGTCCGGGTACATCCGCTGGATGGTGGCGAAGGCTGCTTCCTTCAGCGGGGCGGCACCAGCGCCGAAGGACAGTTCACCCGCGTGACGCACGAAGACATCGGCGGCCAGCAGGTGACGCCAGCCCAGCGCGGCGGCGCGCATGCAGAAGTCGTTTTCCTCGCCGTAGCCCCTGCCGAAGGTGGCCTCGTCGAAGGGGCCGGTTTCCGTCAGGCAGGCCCGGCGGATCAGCATGCAGAAGCCCACCGCCGTGGGAATGTCCACAGCCGCCCCGGCGTTGACCGCTGCGGCCAGCGCGTCCAGTGCGGCGCTGTCCAGTTCCAGCCCGGCGCGGTTGTCGCGCTCCGTCACCGGGTAGCTGCAAATGGTGGCGTTGTTGGACAGCGGGGTGACGCTGCCCGCGTCGGGCTGGGCGGAAAGGTGCGCCGCCATGCGCGTCAGCCAGCCGGGAAAGACGAGGGTATCGGAGTTCAGCAGCACCACGTCGCGGTCCGGGTGCAGGGCCATGCCCGCGTTGACCGAGGCCACGAAGCCCCGGTTGGCGGGGTGCTCCACCAGTTCCACCAGCCCCAGCCCGGCAAGGTTGCGCAGGGCCTGCGCCAGTTCCGGTTCCGGACTGGCGTCGTTGACCGCCACCACATGGGCGCGGGGCGCGGCGGCGTCTGCCGGTTCAAGGTCGGCGGCAAGCACGGAATGCAGGCAGGCCAGGGTCTGGTCCGTTCCCGCGTACACCGGCACGATGACGTCGATGACCGGGCGCTGCGGCGCGCCGTCTGGTACATCGGACAACGCGACCCGGCGTGCGGCCAGTTCGGTCCATGCGGTTCCATCTGCAATGGCGGGCGGCACGGGCCACGGCTCGCGGGTGTCCGGCTCGTCGATGGCCGGGCGTTCCGGGGCGGTGGCGTCCAGCGCGGCCAACAGGCGGGCGCGGGCGTCTTCCGTGGCAGACGGAACTGTCTGGGCGTGTGGAGCTGTCTGTGATGTCAGGGGAGTCGCCCCCGTTGCGCTGTCCATCCCCGCCAGCAGGGCTTCCGCCGCGCTGGCTGCCGTGCGCAGGGTGGTGATGCGTCCGTGCTGGCGACCAGAGCGGGCATTGGCCGCCACGCAGTGTTCCTCAGCCCGCTTGCGGCGGATGTCGGACAAGGCAATATCCAGCCGCACGGCGGCGGGGATGCGCTCTTCCGGCTGGCCGTAGGCGCGGGTTTCCAGCAGGGCGCGGGCGAGATGGGCGGGGTCGCGGATTTCCGTGCCGCAGGGCGCGGACAGGCTGCCGTCTTCCAACCGTTCGCGCGGGATGCACAACAGCGCGCCTTCTTCTGCCGCGCCGAACACGTTGCGGCTGGCCCCCCGGAAATTGGCCGGGTTGAAGGCGGGCAGGCGCAGGTGGAACACCGCGTAGCCCCAGGCCAGCGCCTGCCGGGCGCAGGGCCAGGCCCGCGCGAAGCCGGGGCATTCCAGATGCAGCACCGGACGGCAGGTTCGGATGGTGTCCGCCGCTCCGCGCAGGATCGCGGCCTCGTCCCCTTCGGCGTCAACTTTGATGAGATCCAGCCGTCCGCCGATGCCCGTCGTTCCGGTTTCTGGCTTGATGAGGTCCAGCCGTCCGCCGGTGTCCGGCGTTTCCGGTGCGGGCAGATGCAGCCCCAGCCCGTCGATGGTCAGCAGGGGGATTTCGTCCGTGGTCCGGGCCGTGTCCTGCGGCGCTTCGTCCGCATCCAGCAGGCGCACCGCGCCCAGATTCTGCCCTTCCGGCGCGGCGATGCGCGGCACCCGCGCCGTTCCCGCGCGCCCTGCCGCCCCGGCCCGCAGCGGGGTGATCACGCCCGCAAGGCCGTTCACGGCCACGGTGCGTTGCAGCAGGGCGAACACCTCTGCCTGCGGTTCCAGCGCGGTGACATGCCCGCCCGATCCGCTCCCCCCGACCATGCGGGCAAAGGCCACGGCGTGGGTGCCCACGTTGGACCCCACGTCCAGCACGCGGCCCCCGGCGGGCACGTAGGGGGCCAGCGCGTCCAGTTCCGCCTGCGCCCACTCTCCGTAGATGGCCAGGGCCATGCCCACCGGGCCGTCGAAGTCGAAATGGTGGATGACGCCCTGTCGGCACGGGGTGGCCATGACGTGATCTTCAAGGTGCGCGGGCAGGTCGCCCGCCGGGATGTTGCCGGGAAGGGCATCACCGGACGGGGGGTTTGTTGCCGGGTCATCCTGCGTGGGCGCCACGTCGGCTCCCACCGCCGTCATGCCTCGGCCTTTGGCCCGCTCGTCCCCGTCTTCCCCTCCTTCCGGCGCGTCGTCGTACAGAAACAGTTCCAGCGGCCCCACGGTGAACAGGTCGCCCTGCCGTTCCGAAGGGTCGAAGCGGACGGAGCGCAGCGTTGTCTCGCCGCGCATGGCCGTTTCCACGTCGGCGCGGGTGAAGCCGTTCATGTGCGGCACGGAATGCAGGGTGCGGTCGGCGTACACGGCCCCGCTTTCCTCCAGCCGGAAGTAGGCCTTGGCGAAGTTGTGCTCGCGGAACTCACTCAGGTTGGCCGAGCGCACGTTGACCATGGCGATGCGCTCCACGGCCACGTCCGGCAGGCGGTAGGTGATGCCGGGGTCGCCGGTGACGGCGCGGAACACCGGCTGGATGGCGCCCAGGTGTTCACTGTCTGTCCCGCCGTCCAGCCCGGCGGGCAGCGCGTCGTCCGGGGATTTGTCCGGATCGCCGCCCGCTACGGGTACGGCGTTGGCGATGCGTTCCGGCCACACCAGCAGGTGGCGCAGGGGCCGCGTCTTGCGCAGTTCCGCCGCGAAGGAGATGCCCGATTCGTCGCGCAGGTTGATGTTGCACAGCCTGGGGTCGTCCGACGCGGCGCAGGGGGTGCGCTGGGCGGCAAAGCCGCATTCCGCCGCCGCCCGGCGCAGGCTGGTGAAGTCGTGCAGCCAGCGGTGGCCGCCCATGCGCAGGCCGGTGTTCACGGCGTCCATGCCGTTGCGGCAGCGCATCACGTCGGCGAAGTAGTCGCCGCTGCCCACCAGGACGGCGGGGTCGAAGCGCTGGCCGTAGGTCCACAACTGACCGATGTCCGGGGTGAGCAACCGGGCCACGCCGCCGGGCCGCAGCAGCACGTTCATGGAGCACAGGATGTACAGTTGCTCGGTAAGATAGAAATGCTCGATGACGTCTTCCGCGTAGAAGGCGGCCACCTGCCCCGCAAGGCGGCGCGGCCACACGTCCAGCAGGCGGCATTCGCGCACCCGCGCGTCGTGGGGCAGAAAGTCCAGGTTCACGAAGCCGTCCAGCACCGCGCCGCCGCAGCCCAGGTGTACGTATGCCCCCGTAGCGTCCGCGCCCTGCCAGTCGTCGTGCGACCAGGCGAACCACGCTGCCAGGCGGGGGTTGCAGCGGGATAGACCCGCCATGTCCGGTATGTCGGGTGTGGCGGAGGCGTGGGGCATGTCGTTCATGGTGGCGATGTCGGGGCTGGTCATGCGGGGCTGTATCCTGCGGTTATGGGCGGCGGCGGGCAAGGCGTGGATGGTTGCCGGTTCAGGGCAGAAGCTCGGAACGCGTTCAGGCGCGGGGCTTCACGCCCATGCGGCCCGTGTAGTCGGTGCGGGTCAGCAGCGGCGGGGTGGACCCGGCGCGGGCCAGGTCCGCGAAATAGGCGTCCACGGCGCGGCCCACGCCGGGAAAGTGGCCGTAGTCGTCGATGCACAGCACCCCGCCCGGCGACAGGCGCGGGTAGAGGTGGGTCAGTTCGTGCAGCACCGAGGCCGTGTCGTCGGTATCCAGATGCAGCAGGGCGATGGCGTCCGGCAGGGGGCCTGCGGGAATGGTGGCCTGTACCGGGCCGCGCAGCACGTGCAGTCGCTGCGCCGGGTAGCCGGTGCGGGCGAAGTTGGTCATGGCCGCGGGCAGCACGTCGTCCTTGGGGAAGGCTTGCAGGGTTTCGCCGGTGATGGAGGCTTCCTCCACCCCGTCGGGAAAGCCCCGGAAGGTGTCGCACCAGAAAAGGTCGCGTTTCGTATGGCCCAATCGGACCAGCAGGTCGGCGCAGAAGCAGGCCGATCCGCCCCGGTACACCCCGCATTCCAGCAGCGCGCCGGGAACGCCGTGTACGCCGGGCGCATCGGGCGTATCGGGCGTATCGGGGGCCGTAATGTGGCGCAGGGCCAGGTACAGGGCGTGGAACCGCTCCACCGACAGCAGCGAGGCGTCGCGCCACGCGAAGTAGGCGTCCCAGAACAGCGCGTCGGTGATGTCGGGGTAGCGGGGGCGCGGGTCGCCCTGTTCGGCATTGATGGAGGCGGCGTTCACGGGGCGTTTCCTGTGGCGGCTTGGAGGGTGATGTGGGGGTGCCCGTCATGCGCGGCAAGGGCCATGCCCCGTGCGGCATCCAGACGCGAGGCCACCAGGGTGGCCTGGGCGCGGCCAATGGGGACGGGGCAGTAGGGCAGGCAGGCGGATTCGCCGGGCGCGGCGGTGCCGGGGCACGTGCCGTCGGGGGTGCTGCCCCCTGCACGCAGCAGGGTCAGCGCGCCGTCGCGGCACAGCACGCCGGGCAGGTCCTGCCGCCGGGCGGGCACGTCGGGCGTGGAGAGGACCGAGCCTGCCCCGTCCACCCGCTTGAGGTGCGCGGGGTGTACGGGCGCGTGCGACACGGAGCACGCGGGCAGGCCGCATCCGGCGTCTGCGGCGACAAGGGCGGCCCGCGCCGAGCTGACGAAGGCCCGCACGGTGGCCGCATCCAGCAGGGCGGCCCGCCCGTCGATACACAGGATGTCCCGCCCGGAACATTCGGGCGCGGCGGTGGAAATATCCGGCCAGACCGCGCTGCCTGCCGCAAGGTTGCCAGCGGCCAGCAGCGGCACCGGCCACGCGGCGCGGCGTTGTGCGAGAGATTCCGGCAGGGGCAGCAGGTTCAGCCCGTAACGGCGGGCCACGGCGCGGGCCATGGCCCCTTCGCCGCACACGGCCAGCGGGACGCGGGGCAGGGCGGCGCGCACCGCGTCCAGCACCCGGCAGGGCGCGGGAATGCCGTCTATGCGCAGGTACGGACCATCCGTGTCCTTCGCGGCTTCGGGTGCGTCCGGTCCTTCCTGCGCGTCTGGCGCGCCCGGCCCTTCGGGGGGCAGCACCACCACGCAGGCAAGATCGGCAGGGGCCGTCATGCCCTGCACGTCGGGGATATCGTGCGCGGCCACGTCCGCCGGGGTGCAGGCCGGAAACGGGTCGTCCCCGTCCAGCAGCAGGCGGCAGGTGGCGAGGTCCCACGGCTCGTCGATGTCCACGCCCTGCCGGGCGGACAGCACGTGGGCCAGCGGTTCCGCCGGGGGCGCGGCCACGTCGGCCATGTGCGCCCGAAACCACGGCTGCACGTGGTAGTACGGGCGGTTGCAGGTGATGGAAAACGCCCCGCATTGCAGAAACCGCTCGTCGTCCGGTCCGCCGTGTTTCGGGCAGTCATGCTCCGGACCCGCGCCTTCCGTCGGAGACGCCCCCCCATTCAACGGACGGAAGTCCGGGGTCAGGAATTCCCGCGACACGGCGGGCAGCCGGGCCACGGTCTGGAGCGAGGGGCGGTTGGCCGCTGCCAGCCGGTCCACGGCGCGGCGCATCTCGTCCGGGTGCAGGCAGGGGTGGGTGGCCGAAACGGACAGCAGAAAATCGTGGACGCGCTGCTCCGCCAGCAGCATCCACACCTGCGCGAAGACCCAGGCATCCAGCGGAGACGCCTCGTCCGTGGCCAGTTCCGCCGGGCGCAGGAAGGGCACGTCCGCCCCTGCGGCGCGGGCTGCTGCCGCGATGTCCGGGCAGTCGGTGTTGACCATGACCCGCGTGATGTTCCCCGCAGCCCGGCAGGCTGCCACGGCCCGCGCGATGAGCGGCACGCCGCCCACCGTGCGCAGCGCCTTGCGCGGCACCCCGCGCGAACCGCCGCGCGCGGCGATGACGGCCACCACGTCCCAGTCCGCGCGCGGGATGTTCACATCGCGCCGTGCCGGGTCGCGCAGGCGCTGGTGGCGCACCTGGCCGCAGTCCATGATCCAGTCGTACAGGGCTGAGGAGGGCAGGCCGTGGGCCAGCACCCGCTGCACGGCGGCTTCCGTGCGGCCCAGCCACGCTTCGGTCACGGCCAGCACGCATTGCTCTGTGGGCACGATGGCCGGGTCTGGCAGAAGGGCAAGGCCGGGCAACTCGGGCTGGCCGGGACGGCCAGCGGGTGCGCCGGGCTGCGCGGGCGAAAGGGGATGGCGCGCGCTCATGCCCGGTCCCCTGGATTTGCCCGGTCTGCCGCCAATGGGGTGATTTGCGGGGCGGCGGGTTCCGGCGCGGCGGATGCTGCGCTGACGGTTGCCAGCCCGTTGTGCAGCGCCGCCTCGTACCGTGCCGCATGCACCACATCCGGCAGGGTCACGGCAAAAAAGCGTTCTGCCGGATTGTCCAGCGCAAGGTCCGGCTGCCGCCAATCGCGGGCAGCGGCTACCGGATCGCGCGCCAGGTCTGCGTAGGCTGCGCCGTATGCGGCGGCGATGCGCTCCGGCTGCCAGTGGGCTTCCATCCATGCGCGGGCGGCGCGGCCTACCTCCTGCGCGTCCGCAGGATGGTCAAGCAGGTGGCCCAGCACGTGGGCCGCGTCTTCCAGCCGCACATCAATGAAGGGGCAGGCGTCGGTGTCCGCCATGCGCGCCAGCACCCGGCGGCAGCGGGTATCCAGATGGGCCAGCACCGGCTTGCCCTGGGCCAGGCCTTCCAGCCCGGTCAGGTGGCAACTGCCCGTGACCAAGTCGTCCACCACGATGCGGGACAGCCGCTTGGCGGCCAGGGTCTGGGCCAGCGGCGTCTTGTGCATCAGGTGCCAGCTTGCCCCGCGCGGCAGGCAGGCGGCGCGTACGGCGGCTTCGGCTTCCGGCCGGGCCTTGGTGTTCCAGCGGTCGGCCCAGGCCGAATGCAGCCGGGTGGGCGACAGGAACACGTCGTGGCGCAGCGGGCCGTGCAGGGCCGGGTCGTGCGGCAGGTGGTCCGCGTCGTGGATGGGCAGGGGATTGGGCACCACGTGCGCGCGGGGGTAGCAGCGTTCCTGGAACTGCCCCACCACCAGCGCGGGGATGGGCTGGGCCAGCAGCGCGGCGGGGGTGATGCCCATGCGGCCCGCCACCAGCCCCGGTTCGCTGTGGAACTGGCGGAGGACGAGCGTGCCCTTGTCCGCCAGCGCGCGGAAATCGATGGGCGCGAAGTGGCGCGAATCCAGGTCCAGATAGTTGTGAAAGTGCAGGATGTCGGCCTGCTCCGCCAGTTCGCGGGCAAGGTCCGGCGTTTCGTCGAACAGCACATCCTGCCCGAAGTCCTCGCTGCCGTAGCGGGTCAGGTCCACCAATCGGGCCGTGCAGCCGGGCAGGTGGGCGTTCAGCGCCCGGACAAGGCGCAACGGCGCGCCCGCCAGCGGGGTAATGGCGAAATGGACGACGCGCATCACGCGGCCCCGGTCCCTGTGTCCGGGGAATCCGGGGTGTCCCGCCCGTTCCTGCCGTCTCGCCCGACGTCCCCATCACCCCCGACCTCTCCATCCCCTTCATCCCCCGGCTCGCCGGTCTGAACGGGCATGGCCAGCATGGCGGGCAAAAGCTGCCCGTCGCGTGGCAGATCCACGGTCAGGGAATTGCCGATCACCGCGTCCCACAGTTCCGGCGACAGGCCGTCGCCGGGGCTTTTGACGGTCAGGTCGTCCGGGGCCAGCACGGCGCCCGCCGTCAGGTCGCGCGCGGCCACCAGGCTCTTGCGCAGCTTTACGGCCATGGCCGCCTCGTGCGGGGTGACGCGTTTTTCGGTCACGCCCATGGCCCGTTCCACCTCGCGGATCATCCGTACCATCAGGGCCAGGTCGTCCGGCTCCAGAGATGCCTGATGGTCGGTGCCGCGCTGGGTGCGGTCGAGGGTGAAGTGGCGTTCCACAAGGCACGCCCCGCGCGCCACGGCGGCCACGCTGGGGCCGATGCCCCGCTCGTGGCCGGAATAGCCCACGGGCAGGCCGTAGCGCAGGGCCAGCTGGTCCATCACCGGCAGGGCGATGTCCCTCTCGTCGCAGGGGTAGCTGGAATTGCAGTGCAGCACCACCACGCCGCCCCGACCGGCGGAAAGCTCGGCCACGGCCCGGTCCACCTGCGAAAGGGTGCTCATGCCCGTGGACAGCACCACCGGCAGGCCAAGCGCGGCCACCCGGCGCAGCATGGGCACGTTGACCACGTCGGCGGAGCAGATCTTCAGCAGTTCCACTTTCAGGTCGGCCAGCACGTCAAGGCTGGGCGCATCCCAGGCGGAGGCGAAAAAGACCATGCCCAGCGATTCCGCCAGTTGCTTCAGTTCCGCGAACTGGGCGGCGGAAAGTTCCAGCGCGTCGCGGTGTTCGCCGTAGGTGGGGCCAAAGCTGTTGGGGCCGCCGTACGCGGCCCGCGCGCCTTCGGTGGTGAGCAGGGCAGAGGTGTCGCGCTTCTGGAACTTCACGGCGTCCGCCCCGGCGCGGGCAGCTTCACGCACCATGCGCCGGGCGGTATCCATGTCGCCCTGGTGGTTGTTGCCCACCTCGGCCACGACCAGGCACGGGCAGCCGGGGCCGATGCGCCTGCCGGAAGCCAGGGTGATGCAGGGGGCGGCGGAGCCGCCCGGTATGTTGGCGGGTGCGTTCATAACAGCACGACGACCTCCCGCGCCGATTCTGGCATGCCGGGCATGGCCAGCAACTGTTGCTGGATGGCGCGCTGGTGCGCGAACGAGGCCACCACCACCGCGTCCACGGCCAGTTGGCCGGGCGCGGCCAGCAAGGCCGCCGGGGGCTGCACGGTGTGCCCGTGGAAGGGCGTGCCGTGCTTGGCGTCGTCGTTGTCCACCACCAGCGTTACGTCAAAAGGGGTGCCTTCCAGCGCCGCCAGCACCACTTCGCCGGTTTCGGCAGCGCCAAAGAGGGCAATGCGCAGCGGGGCGGTGTGCAGGCCGGATTGCGTTGCGGCCTCCTGAAGGTCCGACGCGTTGCGCCGCTCCGCCAGCGGCTCCAGCCGCCGCCGCACCAGTTCCTTGATGGAGGCGAAGCCGCGCACCATCTCGGCGCAGTACTGTTCCATCATGTTGCGCCGGGCTTCCTGCCCCTTGTCGGTGAGCCGGTAGGCGAAGCTCTTGCGGTTGACCGGGGCGAACTGGACCATGCCCTCGCGGTGCAGTTCCGCCAGGTACTGGTTGACCATGGCGCTGCTGGTGCGACTGAACCGGGCCAGCTGGGTCTGGCTGAGCCGCTCGTTTTCGGTCAGCGCCTGCACCACGGACAGCAGGCGCAGTTTCTTGGATGGACGGATGTAGTCCTTGCCCTGGAAGAACATGAGGCCCCCGAAAAAATCGTTCAGTATGTTTATGATCGATTTTGGCAGGCGGGGGTAAATGTGTCAAGCGCCGTGCGGAAAATACACGGCTGATGCGGGTTGGCGGGTGAAATAGGCCATTTCGGCGCGGGGTTGCGGCATGGGGTGGGGCCGGCCGCGGCACCGACGTTGCATGCGCCCGGCGCGGCGGCGGATTCTGCCGCATGGGTGCGCCGCCATGCCGCTCCCGACCACCCTCGTGCGCAGTGGCGGTTATTCTTGACGCATGGCGGCTTCCGGGGCAGTGCTCATGAACGCGCGACGCACGGGCATGGCCCGTTCGAGGGAGTTCCGGCCGCCGCGTACAACACACCACGGACCTACGATCATTCGGGGCATGCCACGCGCCAGGGCATGCCGCAGGAGCATCAATGGCTTTGTTCGGCAAGAAGGACGAGGAACACGCGGCGAATCTGGTGTTCCAGCAACTGCGCCTTGCGGCGGACCGCCGGGCGCGGTTCTACGTGGTGGTGCGCACCCGCGACGGCAAGCAGCATTCGCTGCCCGGCCTCATCGAATCGTACGAAGGACCCACCCTGCTCATCGACATGTCCAGCGGGGTGCGGCTTTCCTCCGCGTGGAAGGGGCAGACGGTGGAATGCTACTTCCGCATCGTGACCCTGGCCCCCCAGCGCAGTGAACAGCATTTCATGTTCGCCTCGCGCATCCTCGACATCCGCGCGCTGTCCACCGGGCTGATCGTGGAATTGCAGAAGCCCGCCGCCATCGAGTCGGGCCAGCGCCGCCGCAGCGTGCGGGTGCGCCCGGTGCCGGAACTGGTGGGCCTGCTGGAGATGCGCCGCGACGAAGCCCCGGACGACGGCCCGCTGCCCCTTGCGGCGCTGGACGGGTTTCAGTCCCTTGCCGGGGTGGCCGTGCAGAATCCGCTGGAGGGGGACGGCGCGCCTGCGGCATCCCCTTCCGGGGCGTCGTCTTCCGGTTCTGCCGCATTCGGTTCGGGCGCAGCCCCCGCCTCCGGTTCTGCCGCCGCGCAGGACCCGCCCGCATCAAGTCCGGCCAGTGAGCCGCAGCCATATCTGGTGGATATTTCCGCCGGGGGCCTGCGCGTCTGCATCGCTGCCCGCGCGGGCGAAGGGGGCGAAAAGGGGCCGCTGGCGCGCGGCGACAAGGTGGTGCTGCGCGCCATCCTGCACTGGCCGGGCGGGACGCAGCAACCCCTGGACCTGCTGCTGAAGGCAGAGGTTTCCACCCGCATGCAGTCGTCCGGCAGCCTTGTCGGGGGCGTGGACGTGGGCCTGGAGTTTCTGTTCGACGGCAAGATCGACGCCGAGGGCACGGTGACCTGGGTGCCCGTGCGCGATGGGGTGTACCGCGCCGCCCAATGGGTGAACGCGGTATATATGGAATACATGCGCAAGGTGCGCGCCCAATAGCGATGCTGCCGCGTTTTTGCCGTTGGGCGGTTGCCGCCGCGCCCATGCTGCGCGCGGCGTGTTCTGCCGTCTTGTGATTGCCGACTGATTTTACGGAACATTTGTGTAGTGCGATTTGACAATATTCGCACGGCCCGCGGCTTGACGCACCAGCCGCCGGGTGGTCTACAGGACTGTCGGTCCCATTGCATCGGACAACGCGTCGGCTGCGCCGGACGTACGGCCACGGGACGAGCCGTGCCCGGACAGCGGGGCGTCATTGTAGCAACAACCGCTGGAGGTACTGGATGAAACGGACTCTCGTACTGCTTCTTGTGATGCTGGCCGCCGTGCTGGCCTTCGGCCCCAAGGCCGAAGCCGCCGAAGGCAAGACCTTCCGCGTCGGCATCGCATCCGACCCTGAATCGCTTGATCCGCACATGCAGCTTTCCGGGCCCATGCTGGCCTACTCGCACTGGGTGTTCGATCCCCTGGTGCGCTGGACCCAGGACATGAAGTTCGAGCCGCGCCTGGCCGAGAAGTGGGAGCAGGTCAACCCCACCACCATGCGCTTCTTCCTGCGCAAGGGCGTCAAGTTCCACAGCGGCAACCCCTTCACCGCTGCCGACGTGGCCTGGACCATCAAGCGCCTGAAGGATTCCCCCGACTTCAAGGGCCTGTACGTCAAGTTCGCCGAGCCCAAGATCGTCGACGACTACACCGTCGACGTCATCACCACCGAGCCCTACGGCCTGGTGATGAACCTGGCCACCTACATCTTCCCCATGGATTCCAAGTTCTACACCGGCAACGACGCTGCGGGCCAGCCCAAGGGCGCGGTGGTGAAGAACGGTCCTTCGTTCGCCAACGAGAACGCCTCGGGCACCGGCCCGTTCATGGTGGCCCAGCGTGAGCACGGCGTGAAGCTGGTGCTGAAGGCCAACCCCAATTACTGGACCAAGCGCGGCAACATCGACACCATCGAACTGACCCCCATCAAGAACGAAGCCACCCGCGTGGCCGCCATCCTGAAGGGCGACGTCGACTTCATCACCCCCGTGCCCGTGCAGGACTACGACCAGCTTGCCAAGAACCCCGACGTCGAGCTGATCACCATGGCCGGCACCCGCATCATCACCTTCCAGATGAACCAGAAGCGCAACCCCGCCCTGGCCAATCCCAAGGTGCGTGAAGCCATCATTGCCGCCACCGACCATGCGGGCATCGTGGCCAAGATCATGAAGGGCTACACCGTGGTCACCCAGCAGCAGGCGCCCAAGGGCTACCCCGGCTACATCGCCGACCTGAAGCCCCGCTTCGACCTGGCCAAGGCCCAGAAGCTGATGAAGGAAGCGGGCTACGAAAAGGGTCTGGAACTGACCATGATCGCGCCCAACAACCGCTACGTGAACGACGAAAAGGTGGCCCAGGCCTTCGTTTCCATGATGGCCAAGATCGGCATCAAGGTGAACCTGAAGACCATGCCCAAGGCCCAGTTCTGGGATGAGTTCGATGCCCAGGTTGCCGACATCCAGATGATCGGCTGGCACCCGGATACCGAAGACACCGCCAACTACGGCGAATACCTGCTGATGTGCGCCAACAAGGACACCGGCATGGGCCAGTACAACAGCGGCAACTACTGCAACAAGAAGTACGACGCGCTGATCGAGGAAGCCAACCGCACCACCGATCTCAAGAAGCGTGACGCCCTGCTGCAGGAATCCGAAAAGCTGGCCTATGACGAGGCCGCCTTTGTGCCGCTGCACATGGAACCGCTGTCGTGGGCTGCCCGCAAGACGGTGACGAACGCGAAAGCGATCATCAACGTGCAGGACTTCCCCTACTTCGGCGACGTGGTAATGAAGTAATGACGAACGGGCGCGGGTGGTTGCAAGCCAGCCGCGCCTTTTCGACGGTTTTGTGAAGGCGGGCAGGCACGGGAACAACCCTTGCCTGCCCCGCCAAAATTTTGTAGCCCACCGGGCGGGGATTACCCCGTTACCGACGCGCGGCATTCCGCCGCCCCCGCCTTCTGGCGTTGCGCCGGGCTTTTTGCCAGGCCATGCCGGACGCGCGGCGGGCGCTCCCAGCAGGCTCACCGGAGCACGGTGGGCCATCGTGGCCGGGTTGCGGACAACGCCGCGCACGCCGTTTCGCGCCTTTGCGCTTTCGTGGCCACCGCATGCGAACCCGCCGCCATGCCCCGCAGGGGCTTTCGGGGCACACCCTGTCGGGACGTTCGCGTACATTCGGCACACAGCGCGCGGGCGCTGCCGCCGTCAGCCCGCCCCAGTCCCGTATCGTGCGGGACCCGCACAGTGCGGAGGCCCGCACCGGATGGGGCCATGAGGCAAGAGACGCGCGGCCTGCGGCGCCGCGGCAACCAGCAACGCCGTTACCGGCAACGAGACGCACATGTTTGCATTCATCATCCGCAGGGTGGCGCAAGCCCTGCTGGTCATGTTCATCATCAGCTTCATCGGGTTCGCCATCAAGCAGTCCGTCGGCGACCCCACGCGCGAGATGGTGGGCGTGTCCGTATCCGTCAAGGAACGCGAGGCCCTGCGCGAAAAGCTGGGACTGAACGATCCGTACCTGGTCCAGTGGGCGCGCTTCACCAAAAACGCGGTGCAGGGCGACCTGGGCACCTCGTACTTCTACCGCAAGCCCGCGCTGGACGTGATCCTGACGAAAGCACCGGCCACGCTGGAACTGGTGTTCGTGGCCCAGTGCATCATCGTGCTGATTTCCGTGCCGGTGGGCGTGTATTCCGCGTGCCGCCCGCGCTCGGTGCTGTCGCGCCTGTTCATGGGGGTCAGCATCGTGGGGGTTTCGGTGCCGGTGTTCCTGACGGCCATATTCATGATCTACATCTTCTCGGTACACCTTGGCTGGCTGCCCTCGTTCGGGCGCGGCAACCCGGTGGAGATATTTCCGGGGTGGACATCGGTGCTGACCACCTGGGCCAATTTCAAGCACATCATCCTGCCTTCCATCGCCCTGTCGTCCATCATGCTGCCGCTGTTCATCCGGCTGATCCGCGCCGAGATGAAGGAGGCGCTGGAAACCGAGTACGTGAAATTCGCGCGGGCCAAGGGCCTGCCCGAATGGCGCGTGGTGATGGTGCATGCCTTCAAGAACACCCTTCTGCCGGTCATTACCGTGGGGGGCGTGCAGCTTGGCATCATGATCGCCTTCACCATCCTGACCGAGACGGTGTTCCAGTGGCAGGGCATGGGCTTCATGTTCGTGGAAGCTGTGGAGCGTGCCGACACGGCGCTGCTGGTGGCCTACCTTATCTTTGTCGGGGCCATCTTCGTCACCGTGAACACGGTGGTGGACCTGATCTACGGCTTCGTGAATCCCATGGTCCGCATTGCGGGGAGGAAGTAACATGGCCGGTCTTTTCAAGCGTTTCCGCCAGTCGTACTTCCTGTATTCCTTCCTGCGCGACCCGGTGGCGGTGACCAGCTTCGCCCTGTTCGTCATTCTGGCCGCATCGGCCCTGCTGGCCCCGGTCATTGCCCCGCACAACCCGTTCGACGGGGCTAACATCGACATCATGGACGCGGAAACGCCCCCCCTGTGGAAGGACGGCGGCAACTCCGCCTTTCTGCTGGGCACCGACAACCAGGGGCGCGACCTGTTCTCGGCCATTCTGTACGGCATGCGCGTGTCGCTGCTGATCGGGGTGGGGGCCGTGGCCATGCAGGCGTGCATCGGCATCATGGTGGGCCTCTTGTCCGGCTACGGCAGCCGCAGGCTGGACAACATCCTGATGCGCATCGCCGACGTGCAGTTGTCGTTCTCGTCCTACATGGTGGCCATCTTCCTGGGGGCCATCGTGCAGATGACCTTTGGCGTGGGCCGCTACGAGCAGGTGGCCGTGCCCTTCCTGGTTCTGGTCATCGGCCTTGCGGAATGGCCCCAGTACGCGCGCACCGTGCGCGCATCGGTGCTGGCGGAGAAGAAGAAGGAATACGTGGAGGCGGCGCGGGTCATCGGGCTTAAGCCGTTCCGCATCATGTGGCGGCACATCCTGCCCAACACGCTTACCCCGGTGCTGGTCATTTCCACCGTGCAGGTGGCCAACGCCATCATGAGCGAGGCGGCGCTGTCGTTCCTGGGGCTGGGCATGCCGGTGACCAAGCCGTCGCTGGGTTCGCTGATCAAGTCGGGCTTCCAGTACTTCTTCAGCGGCAGTTGGTGGATCACGCTGTTTCCCGGCGTGGTGCTGATCCTGCTGGTGCTGTCCATCAACCTGCTTGGCGACTGGCTGCGGGACTTCCTGAATCCCAAGCTGTACAAGGACTAGTCCATGCAACCGCTGCTCGACGTATCCAATCTTACCGTCAAGTTCGCGCTGCGCGACACCGCGCTGACCGCCGTCAACGATGTCTCGTTCACCCTGGGCAAGGGCGAACGCCTGGGCCTTGTGGGTGAATCGGGCGCGGGCAAGTCCGTCACCGGCTTTTCCATCCTGAACCTGGTGTCCAAGCCCGGCTTCATCGCGGGTGGTTCCGTGCTGTTCGAGGGCAAGGACCTGACCAAGGCTGACGCCGAAACCCTGCGCGACATACGCGGCAACCGCATCAGCATGATCTTTCAGGATCCCATGATGACCCTGAACCCGGTGCTGACCGTGGGCACGCAGATGATCGAAACCATCCGCGCCCACAAGAACGTGACCCGCAAGGAAGCCGAGGCCATTGCCCTGGACAAGCTGCGCAAGGTCTACATTCCCTCGCCGGAACGCCGCCTGGGCCAGTACCCGCATGAATTTTCGGGCGGCATGCGCCAGCGCATCGTCATTGCCATCGCGCTGTTGACGTCGCCGTCGCTGATCATCGCCGACGAACCCACCACGGCGCTGGACGTGACCATTCAGGCCGAGATCATGGATCTGCTGTTGGAGCTGTGCCAGTCGGAGGACATGGGCCTGATCCTGATCACCCACGACCTTGGCGTGGTTTCGCAGGTCACCCAGAAGATCGCGGTGATGTACGCGGGCGGCATTGTGGAAATGGGCGACACCGCCATGGTGGTGGGCGAGCCGCTGCACCCCTACACGCGCGGCCTTCTGGGCGCGCTGCCGCAGTGTGCGGACAAGGCCGACTGCGGCCTGGAAACCGTGGCCGCGCCCCGCGTGCGCCGCCGCCTGAACCAGATTCCCGGCAGCATGCCCAGCCTTTCCGACGTGCCGCGCGGCTGTCCGTTCAACAACCGCTGCGAACTGTGCGAAACCGTGTGTACCACCACCCGGCCGCTGCTGGAAAAGAAAAGCGACGGGCGGCTGGCTGCCTGCCACATGGTAGCCTAAGAGGGACACGGGAATGACCAACCAGAACACCGCACTGCTTTCGCTGCGCAACGTCGTCAAGCATTTCGACATATCCGGCGGTCTGCTGGACCAGTTGCGCCTGTCCGGCGGGCGCATCACCCGCAAGCGCACCGTGGTGCATGCCGTCAACGACGTGAGCTTCGACATCCAGCCCGGCGAGACGTTGAGCGTGGTGGGGGAATCGGGCTGCGGCAAGTCCACCCTGGCGCGCACCGTCATCGGCCTGTACCGGGCCACCGGCGGCGAAATCCTGTACCGGGGCGAGCGCATCGACAACCTGAGCGACAACGGGATGCTGCCCTACCGCACCCGCATGCAGATGGTCTTTCAGGACCCGTATGCCTCGCTGAATCCGCGCATGAAGGTGCGCGAGATACTGGAAGAGCCGGTGCGCTTCCACAACCCCGGCATCTCCGACGCCGACGTGCGTTCCCGCGTGGCCGACGTCATGGAACAGGTGGGCGTGAACCCGCTGTGGGGCGTGCGCTACCCGCACGAATTCTCCGGCGGGCAGCGCCAGCGCATCTCCATCGCCCGCGCCCTGGTGGTGGACCCCGAGTTCATCGTGGCGGACGAGCCCATCTCGGCGCTGGACGTGTCCATTCAGGCGCAGGTGCTCAACCTGATGATGGACATGCAGGAAAAGCGCAACCTGACCTACCTGTTCATCAGCCACGATCTTTCGGTGGTGGAGCACATCTCCACCCGCGTGGCCGTGATGTACCTGGGCAGCCTGTGCGAACTGGCCAGCGCCGCCGACCTGTTCGGCACCCCGCGCCACCCGTACACCCAGGCCCTGCTGTCGGCCATCCCGCGCATCGGCGGCAAGGCCGCCGGGCACATCAAGCTGTCCGGCGACGTGCCTACGCCCATCAACCTGCCCTCTGGCTGCGTGTTTCATGGCCGCTGCCCGCACGCCAACGCGCGCTGCATGCAGGAAGTGCCCAAGCCCCGCCAGCTTGATAGCGGCGCGCTGGTGGCCTGCCACGGCGTGGAGGAAGGGCGGGTGTAGACTTAGTACGAAGCACACCCGATCGAGACATTACAGCTAGGAACATTCTATATCTTGCTTTGCTCCAATGAGCCGGATTTCAAACGTCCGCGCGAGTGCGTACCACACCATAGTTCCCCTAGATTTAGAGGAGGATCAGCATGGCAACGGTAATCAATACCGCCGGTATTGAGCGCACCTTTCAGGATATCCCTGATGATAAGATTACTGAAGCCGAGCAAACCGCCTTTCTCATGGATTTAGGCTGGCATAATGGCTCGGATTGGTATGACCTGCTGAAATCCAAACGCGTCCTTATCATTTCCGAAGCTGGTGCAGGAAAAACATACGAGTGCCGTACAAAACAGCAGGAACTTTGGGCTGCGGGCGACCCCGCCTTCTACGTGGAGCTGGCAGACCTCGCGCGTAGCAATTTGCGTGATTTACTCTCGCATGAAGAAGAGGTCAGGTTTGACGCATGGCATATGGCACAATCGGATGTTGCGACCTTCTTTCTCGATTCCGTCGATGAACTAAAACTCAGTCTTGGTTCTTTCGAACAGGCGTTGAAGCGCTTAGCGAAAGCAATTGCCGGACAACTCGGACGAGTGCGTATTATCATTACGTCCCGTCCCGTTCCCTTCGACGAGCAGCTTTTCCGGAAACTCCTGCCAGTGCCTGACGAACCCGATGAGGAGGCGACCTCTGAGGGATTCGCCAACATCGCGATGGCTCGCCAGCCCAAAAAATCGTCCAAAGAGCAAATCGCTAGGGATTGGCGCAATGTGGCCCTTTTGCCGTTGTCCGATGCTCAGATTAAACAAATGGCTACTAAAGAAGGAGTCACTGATCCCGACGCACTGCTCGCCGATATCCAGCAGCGCAACGCCGAGGAATTTGTTCGCCGTCCGCAGGATTTAATCGAGCTATGTGCCGACTGGCGCGACCACCGGCGTATTCACTCACATCGTGTTCAGGTGGCGAGCAACATCAGCGTGAAGTTGAAGCCGCGAACGGATCGTGGAGAAAAGGCCGCACTGTCCGCCGATAAGGCATTGGCTGGTGCCCGACGCCTAGCCTTGGCAGCCATACTCAGTCGAAAGCTAACCTTACGCCATAGTGCTGAGGCGGATCGCGCAGGCCACCCAACCGATTTTCCGCTAGACCCTTCGGCTATTCTTCATGATTGGACGCAAGAGGAACGCAGTACGCTGCTGGAGCGAGGGCTTTTCGGCTTTGCGTCTTATGGTCGAGTGCGGTTTCATCATCGTTCGGTGATAGAATACCTCGCTGCGGAGCATATTCATGCCCTGCGCGAGCAAGGTATGCCCATCAAATCAATCAAGCGCATCTTGTTCACGACGACATCTCAAGGTCATGTGGTGGTGAAACCCTCGTTGCGTCCTGTTGCAGCATGGATGGCATCGCGTGACGACGCAATTTTTGACGAAGTATTACGGCGTGAGCCGGATGTTTTGCTGGACTATGGTGATCCTGAATCCCTTTCACTAGGACAGCGGCAACGCGCGCTGCGCAGCTATGTCGAACGTCATGGCACGGGCGGGTGGCGCGGGTTGAGCATTCCGAGCATCCAGCTTCACCGCTTCGCTGCGGCGGACTTGGGGCCGGAGGTTAAGCGCCTTTGGGAAGACGGTATCGAGAACCAAGAAGTCCGTGAGATTTTGCTGAACCTCATCGGTCTAGGGAAGATGACAGAGTGTGCTGACATCGCCTACGACACTGCTGTCGATGGTGTAGCTCCCGATGGTGAACGAATCGACGCACTGGATGCACTTGTCCGGCTCAACGACCCCCGCCTGGTCTCAATTGGCGAGAGCCTGGCGGGCAATGCTGTGCTCTGGCCAAACAGCGTCGCACGGGCTTCACTCTTGCGACTATTCCCGACCCATCTCCCGGTAGAGCTTCTTTGCAAAACACTTGCGAGACTCACTGAAAAGAAGCGCGCAGTCGGTACCATTTCTTGGCACCTCCCGCGTTTAATTGAACATGTCGATCTGTCGCCGAACATGCTAGATGTATTGCGTCATGGACTTACCCAATTGGTGGAGGAGGGGCTCACCTGGGATGAGAAGCATTGGCCGCATCTTGTCAGTAGACGACAGTTCCTCTTGCCAGCACTAGCCGCAACATGCCTCCGCCAAATTCAAAATAGCATAACCACTCCCGAAGTGATACGTTCAACGATGATGACGTTGCGGTTGTCAGAACGTGAATATAGCCATACTGAGTTTGTTAAACAGTTGAAGGCGGAACTCGCTGCAATGCCGTTTGCTGTCAGGCGCAAGGCGTTTGAAGCAGAAGATGCATTTTTTCAGGAGCTTCATCCGCAGCCAGACGCCTTTAAGCGCTATGCACGCTTGGCGTTTCACGGGTCAGCAATGCATCTGTTTGCCGCTGATGCGGTGTGGGTTATCGCATTGCTTGCAGATCGTGGACGCCCCGCAGATTTTCGTGCAATGATGCTCGAAGCGGCGCTTCGCATGCGTGCCGATAGCGTTGCATGGGACGATTATCTCGCGGGGCTGAGACCGCATGTGGCTGACCTGCCAGAACTGGCTAATCGCCTTGACGAGCTTGCCAAGCCCCAACGGTGTGATCTCGAAGAGGAACGTTGGATACGTGAGGAAGCCAAGCGGCAGGAGCAAAAAGAACGACGCGACGCCAAAGCCCACGCTAGTTGGGTAATGTTCTGGCGTGAAATTGTCGCTCACCCCGATGCCGTGTTTGCGCCCGACCGCTCTGAGAATACCGCCTGGAATCTCTGGCGGGCGATGGAACGTAACGGTGAAGAAAGCCGCGCATCGGGCTGGAACCGGCGCTTCATTGAACGGTATTTCGATAAAGATGTTGCCGACCACTTGCGTCGCGCTGTTATGGCACTCTGGCGTAAGGATCGTCCCACCTTGCGCAGTGAACGCCCCGAAGGAGAAAAAAACACCTACCATACCCGATGGCAACTCGGCCTAGCAGGAATCGCCGCCGAGGCCGAAGACCCCCAATGGGCGAGAAAACTCGGAGACGAGGACGCGAAACTTGCACTACGCTATGCCCCTATCGAACTGAACGGTTTTCCGGCATGGCTTGAAAGCGTTGCTGCGGTACATCCGGTAGCCGTCGACACCGTGCTGGGGTCGGAACTGACGGCGGAACTCGCGGAGTTGGCGATTGGTTATTCGAGTATGCTGCAAGATATCCGATACGGCCCCCCCGCTGTGGCTCGCCTTTTCGTTTCACGCCTCCATGCTTGGTTGGACGAAGGCAAATGGCGGTTGGGACATAATGAGGATGAGGATGCCCGCGCGAATCGTCTCCGCCAAGTTGTGCAGATCCTTGTGCGGCATGGTGACACCGAAACCAGGGTGCGTATGTCTGCGCTTGCGAAGGCCGAATTGGTAGAGGGAGCTAAAGATGCGCTAAGCGGGGTATGGTTGCCGGTATTGCTGCGCCTCAACCCATCTGACGGTATCGACGCGCTTGAGAAGACTTTGCGGCTACACCCGCCGGCGAAATTTGGCCCAGCGGTGGACTGGTTCTGCGTGCTCTTTGGCGACCGGCATGGTGAAGGTGAGACTTATCTCTCTGCGTCTGGCTTTACTCCGGAATTGTTGCTGCGACTAGCACGCCTTGCCTACCAGCATATCCGTCCTTCCGACGATATGATGCGTGAGGGCGGCTGCTATACCCCGAACGCTCGTGATCACGCGGAGTGCGGTCGCAGCAATATCATCAATGCGCTCTTGTCGACTGTAGGTCCCGAGGGTTGGGCGATCAAGATCAAGCTGGCCGAGGACCCGCTCTTTGCCGTTTTTAAAGATCGCGCGCTGGCGATGGCCCGTGAACGGGCCGCTGAAGAAGCGGATGCAGCCGCTTTCGCCGAAGCCGACATTACAGCACTCGACCGATATGGTGAGCTGCCACCGCTGACACGCGATGAAATGTTCACGCTTATGGCTGACCGCCTGAACGACATTGAAGACTCACTACTTCGTGACGACTCGCCACGCGCAGCCTGGGCACTCATTGGTGATGAAAAGATCATGCGCCAACAGATTGCCCGTGAATTGCGCTCTAGCGCTAATAATGCCTACACGGTTGACCAGGAAGCGGTCACGGCTGACGAGAAGGAAACTGACATTCGTCTGCGCTCCACCGGTTCCGAGCATGAAGCGATTATCGAGCTGAAAGTCGGGGAGAAGGATCGGTCTGCTGCGGATTTGAAAGATACACTTAAAAATCAACTTGTTGTAAAATACATGGCAGCAGAGAATTGCCGGGCTGGTTGCCTACTTATAACTATCAAAACGCCTCGGAGATGGCAGCACCCTGAAACGAGAGTGATGCTTGATCTGGCCGGGCTTGTCTCGATGTTGAACGAAGAAGCCACCAGAATTGAACAGGAAATGGGGGGGAGTCTGCGCCTGATGGCACGTGGCCTTGATCTTCAGCCTCGCTTATCAATCGAGCGGATCAAATAGAATGCCGTTAGTAGTAATGTTTCGGTGGGCTCTCAAATGTCGTTGTGGAATTCATACGATGGCTAGCTCGGAGAATGAAGCATAGTGGTTCAGATTATCAATTTAAACGAAACTATTGAAGCAGTTCAAGGCATGGAAAGGCGACATCTACCCTGACGCAAAGGTGCGCATCGCCATTCAGAACTTAGAGCGACATCTGACTGCGTAAATCACCACTGTGGCCGTTGGGGCGGCGAGGGAAATAACAAAATCCTCCGGATAGTTCCGGAGGATTTTGTTGTTTTTTTTTGGGCGGAATATGTCGCTACTTGCCCAGCACATCCGCCATGCGGTCCAGCGCGGTGCGCAGCAGCGCGCGTGGGCAGCCCAGGTTCAGGCGCAGCCAGCCCTCGCCTTCCGGGCCGAAGCTGGAACCGGGGCTGGGCACCACGCCCGCCTCGTGGCGTACACGGTGCAGCAGGTCTGCCTCTGCAAGGCCCAGCGGGCGAAAGTCCACCCACGAAAGATAGGTGCCCTGCGGCGGCATGACGCGGACTGCGGGCAGGCGCTGACCCAGCACGTCGCGCACCAGCGCGGCGTTGCCCGCCATGTAGGCCATCAGCGCGTTCAGCCACGGGCCGCCGTGGCGGCAGGCAGCCTCTGTGGCGGCCAGCCCGAACATGTTGGGGTGGCGGATACCGAGGCCGGTGAGTTCCGCGCGGAAGGTGCGGCGCAGGGTGTCGTCCTTGATCACCACGTGGGCCAGACCCGCGCCGGGCACGTTAAACGCCTTGGCGGAGGACACGGCGGTGATGGTGCGTTCGGCCACTTCGGGTGACAGGCTGGCCAGCACGGTGTGCGTGTGGCCGGGCAGCAGCAGATCGTGGTGGATTTCGTCGCTGACCATGAGCGTGCCGTGCTTCAGGCACAGTTCGGCCACGCGGGTCAGTTCCGCACGGGTCCACACCCGGCCGCCGGGGTTGTGCGGGCTGCACAGCAGCATCACCTTGGCTCCGCGCCCGCCATCGGCAAGGGCCGCATCCAGCGCGTCAAAGTCCATTTCGTAGAAGGGGTTGCCGTCGGCATCCGTGGTGAGGGCCAGCGGGTTGGCCAGCACCCGGCAGCCCGCATCCTGCACTGCCGCGCGGAAGGGCGGGTAGATAGGCGTCTGGATGACCACGCCGTCGCCGGGCCGGGTGAACAGGCGTACCGCCAGACACAGCGAGGCCACCACGGTGGGCAGGGGCAGCAGGTGGCGCGGGTGTACGGTCCAGCCGTGGCGGGTGACCAGCCAGTGGGCCACTGCCTCGCGGCAGGCGGCCCCATCAGCGGGGTAGCCGAACACGCCGTGGTCGGCCAGACGGGCCACGGCTTGGCGTACCGCCGGGGGCGAGGTAAAGTCCATGTCGGCCACCCACAGGGGGATGGCGGTGGCGGCTTCATCCGGCGAAAGGTTGAACATGTGGCCCATGTCGTCCCATTTCAGGCTGCCGGTGTTGTGTCGGTCGGGGGCGTGGTCGAAGTCGAAGCTGTGGTCGGGCATGGCGAGGGGTGACGCGGTCGTCGGGTTTGGTAAGCCAGTGGGGGGGAAGAGGGTGGCCGCCACGGTACGCGCACACTGCGGGCAGGATCCGCGCTTTGTGGCCGCCATCCATAAGGTTCGCAAGTTCACCTAACGGCTAGGGCAAGATTCGCGCAGTCGCGCGTCTAGCAGATGTCGTCTGGCGCAGCGTGCCAAAAGAAAAAACCGCCTGCAAGGCGGCCAACCTTACCCCATCTGAAAAGTTTTGGGGGGAGGGGTTCGGGGAGGGGACCTTTTTTAAAAGGTCCCCTCCCCGATTCTTTTCTAATCCGTCTCTAAAACCCGTTGTAGCAGACGCGGTCGTCGTATTCGACCTGCTTGCCCTTGTTCCACTGGGACACGGGTCGGTAGTAGCCCACGATGCGGGTGTACACTTCCGTGGTCTGTCCGCAGTCGGGGCACTCGTACTGTTCGCCTTGCAGGTAGCCGTGGTCCTTGCACACCGAGAAGGTGGGGGTGACGGACAGGTACGGCAGGCGCGTCTGGGTAAAGGCCTTGATGATGAATTTCTTCAGGGCCTCGGTGTCGGCCACGGATTCGCCGAGGTAGGTGTGGAACACCGAACCGCCGGTGTACAGCGGTTGCAGCTTGTTCTGGTGGTCCAGCGCGGCGAACACGTCTTCGGTCATGCCCACGGGCAGGGCGGTGGAGTTGGTGTAGTACGGCGTGCCGTTGCCCGAGGCCTTGATTTCGGAATAGAGCGACTTGTCGATCTTGGCCAACCGGTAGCTGGTGCCTTCGGCGGGGGTGGCTTCCAGATTGTACAGGGTGCCGGTTTCTTCCTGAAAACGCGCGGTCAGGTTGCGCAGGTGGTTCAGGGTGCGCTGCATCAGCCGCACGCCCGCCTCGGTCTCGATGCCCTTGCCCAGCAGGTTCTGGCAGGCTTCATGCCCGCCCACCAGACCGATGGTGGAAAAGTGCCCGGCAAAGCCGTTCTTGAGGTACCGGCGCGACCACGGGAACATGCCGCGCTCAAGGTTGGCGGTGACCAGCTTGCGCTTGAATTCCAGCGAATCGCGGGCCAGTTCCGCGTATTCGGTCACCATGTCCAGAAAATCTTCCTCGCCCTGCGCAAGGTAGGCCAGCTTGGGCAGGTTCAGGGTGACCACCCCGATGGACCCGGTCAGGTCGCCCGCGCCGAACAGCCCCCCCACCTTGTTGCGCAACTGCCGCAGGTCCATCTGCAACCGGCAGCACATGGAGCGCACGTCTTCGGGGTTGAGGTTGGAATTGATGAAGTTCTGGAAGTAGGGCGCACCGTACTTGGCGGTAAGCTTCAGCAGCAGGTCGCCGATCTCCGAATCCCACGGAAAGTCCTTGGTGACGTTGTACGTGGGAATGGGAAAGGAGAAGATGCGGCCATGGAAGTCGCCGTCCAGCATCACTTCCAGGAAGGCGCGGTTCAGCATTTCCATTTCCGGCGCGTATTCGCCGTAGACCGAATCCTTGTATTCGCCGCCGATGATGATGGGTTCGGTGGCGATGTGCTTGGGCGGCACAAGGTCGAAGGTCAGGTTGGTGAACGGGCTCTGGCCGCCCCAGCGCGAAGTGGTATTCAGGTTGAACACGAACTTCTGCATGGCCTGGCGCACCTGCTTGTAGGTCAGGCCGTCGTTGCGCACGAAGGGGGCAAGGTAGGTATCCACGTTGTTGAAGGCCTGGGCGCCTGCCCATTCGTTCTGCAACGTGCCGAGAAAATTGATCATCTGGCCCATGGCGGTGTCCAGATGCTTGGCGGGCCCGGCGCTGGACCGGTTTTCCAGATTGAACCCTTCCAGCAACAGGTCGCGCAGGCTCCAGCCCGCGCAGTAGCCCGCAAGGCCGAAGGACAGGTCGTGGATGTGGAAGTAGCCGTGGTCGTGGGCCTGGCGCACTTCCTCCGGGTACTTCTCCAGCGCGTACTTGGCCTGCAAGGTGCCGGAAAGGTGCAGCATCAGGCCCTGGAACGAGTGCGTCATGTTGGCGTTCTCGTTCACCCGCCAGTCGGCCTTGGTGAGGTAGTTGTCGATGGTCTCGGAAATGTCGAGGAAGGCGGCCTTCTGCTCGCGCAGGGTACGGCGCGTTTCGCGGTAGATGATGTACCGCTTGGCCACCGCGTACAGGCGCGATTCCATCAGCACCTGTTCCACGGTGTCCTGCACCTGTTCCTGCTCGGGAATGTCGCAGTCCGCGAGCTTCAGCTCCACCCTGTGGGCGATGCGCTTGGAGAGCAGCGGGTCCTTAATGCCGTTGGCTTTCAGGGCCTTCAGGATGGCTTCCGCGATGCGGTCCGTGGACCACGTCTCCAGCCGTCCGTCGCGTTTCAGAATCTGCTTCGGCATGCTTCCTCCGGGGGGGCACGTAATCCTGTATTTTCAGGTCGAATCCGGCGGGAAGCTGGCCGCGGGCCGTCTCCACGTCATCATCGGAAAGCACGGGAACGCGGGTGAGGCGGAACATGAACGCGTCGGGTTGTGTCCGGGCCAGCGCAAAGATGCGCGAAAGCGCGGCGCGGGCCTCGTCCGGGCTGGTAGTGCCGCCGGACAGGCGCGGGTAAAGGGCAAAGGGCCCCTTGACGTCGATGGAGAAGGCGTCGGCCAGGCCGTCGCGCAGCAGCAGTTCCACCACGTCGGGGCGCAGGCCGTTGCTGTCAACCTTAATGGGTAGGCCGAAACGGCGCAGTCCGCGCAGCATGTCCGCGAAGCCATCGACCATGGTCGCTTCCCCCCCGGTCACGACCACGCCGTCCAGCCAGTGGCGGCGGGCTTCGATGTACGCTTCGATGGCGGCGCGCGAAAGCACGGGCAGGGTGTCGGCATGCCAGGCAAGTTGCCAGTTGTGGCAGGTGGGGCAGCGCATGTTGCAGCCGCCCAGAAAGATGACGCAGCTGCTGTAGCCGGGCCAATCACAGAGGCTCAGGCGCTCGAAGCCATGCACGTGGTTCCATGCGGAGGACATGACGGAAAGTATCCTTGTCCGGGGTGGCGAGAACCCGGAAATGAAAAGCCCTTGGCGGCGCGATCGCGGGGTTGGCGAGGCGGAAAATGCCGTCAAGAAAGTGTCTAGTAAAATTTTAACCCGGCGGGTTAGTTCGAACCGAAACCTACTGCACCCCTATTTTTTTGTATAGAGGGGTGTTTTGGAAAAGCCAGTCCTTAACCTGTTAGGGGGTGGAATACCGGGCTATTTTTTCCCTGTTTTGGTCCGCCAAAGTGCCTCTGTCGAAGCTTCATTTTTGTATTTCCACAGGGGTGTCAGGCGGTAATCCACAGTTGCTGAAAAAACGGCTGGGCATCCCCATTCAAGCGTCCGTGCGATGTAAAAAAATACCATGTTTCCAGATGTTATGCTGTGAAACATGCAGGGTGAAAAACATGCGCCGCCGAAAACGCGGCGGCGTCATGCGCAGTATCTCAGGGGGGTGTGGACAAGGCCGTGGTGGAAAACTGCCGTGCGGTCCCGCACGTGGCGTGCGCTGCCCGGACAAGAGGGGCTATTCGAAGCAGAACTCCACGGTGAAGTCGCCGTGCGGCGTGCCGAACGGAATGGCGATGATGGGCGCCTTGGTGATGTGGCTGATGGTGTGGCCATCGCCCATGATTACCGAGGGGGTGGCCCCCTGGAAGGTCATGCCCATTTCGGCAAGGCCGGCACGGGCCTGGCCGGAGATCATGTTGGTCACCTCGCCCACGGCGTCCTTGATGTCCTGCACGATGTCCTGGATGTCGTCGCCCAGCATGGCCTTTACCAGGGCAATGGCGCATTTCTTGGTGAACGTCACGGAGATGGTGCCGTTCTTGTGCCCGGTAATGCCGATGACGGCGGAAACGTCGCCCTTGGCCACGTTGTTCTTCTTCACGTAGGGCGCACCTGCTGTGGGCGTGATGCCCGCCATGGTGGACAGCACGTTGATGGTGGCCGCGACGAAGGGCTTTGCGACTTCGATGCCGCTGCTCATGGTATGGCTCCTTGACGGTAGGGGCGCGCCCGCCTCCGCAACGTGGTGGGGCGGTGGCGGCGCATTGCACAGCCTACTGGAAACGGGCGGGGGCCGTCCAGTGGCAAGGCGTGCGTTTCACGCAAAAGGGCGGGAAACGCTGCTCCTGTCGCAAGGCAACGGGGGGATATGTTGTGGCGGGCGATGGCGAAGTCTGAGGCAGGCGCGGAGCATGTGCAGAGTATGCACCGCGCCGATGATGAAGGGACCGCGCGTGTACGGGGGCGGTGACGCCATGCGGAAACGTGGGCGGGTGGATGCAGCAGCTACGCAAAACCCCCGTACGGTGGCGTACGGACGCCCTGCAGCCTGGCGGCGCAGCACGCACAACCAGGCAGCAGGCAGGCGGGGCGGAAACCGGGATTCCTAGTGCAGGGCGCTGGCGGCTGCATCAGCGCGCGCGGCGTCCAGGTTGCCCGCAATGGCGGCATACACGCTGTGCTGCGTGCCCACCTTGGATTCCAGATGCGCCAGCGCCGTGGAGAAATGGGCTACGGCTTCATCGGTGCGGCCACGCAGGCGGCAGACCAATCCGAGGTTGTTGTGTATTTTTGCCTCAAAGCCGGTAAGCCCCCTGGCCGCGGCCTGTCGCAGGGCCTGCGAAAGCAGAAAATCCGCGTTGGCAAGGTTTCCTTCCGAAAGGGCCTGCATGCCCTGCCTGTTCAAAGCGCCGATCTGGCTTGCTGCGCACATGGTGGTATCCTCGTGGTGATCGTGTCTGGCGGTGCGCGCCGTGTGCGCCCTGGAGACATGGGGGTGCTGACGCCGCCGTGGCCCCCCGGCATGAAGCGTGGTCCGGTATGCTCCGGGCGGGTCGCATCCCGCGCTTCGCGGGGATGTGCCGGGTCGCCACGGCGGTGGCGTCGTCGTGCTCGAAAATTCTAGTTGGTGGTGTCCAGGGCCTGGCGCAGCGTGGAAACGCCGCAGCTGTGCAGCATCTGCACGGGAATACTGTTGGCCTTGGCGTGCTGCACCACCTCGCGCTTGGCGGCGTGCGAGATCTTGTTGGTGAACACGATGACCAGGTCCGTCTGGCCGAGCTTGTCGGCGATGCGGTTTTCCTTGCCCGTGAACACCTTCAGGTCCACGCCGTTGGCCAGGGCGGCATTGATGTAGTCGCGCTTCAGTCTGTCCATTCCGCCGATGAGTGCTGCGCACATGTGAGGCTCCTTCCGACGAGTCTCGCGTCGTTTTGTCCTATTTAATGAAAACGATTTTCATTGTCAACAATGGAGGGGGATTTTTCTGCCCTCTCGCCCAACGCGCAGGGCTAAGGTCATGCCCGGAAACAGGCGGGCCGCCCCTTCCGGCAAGAAGGTGCGGCCCGCAGGGAATGTGTCGGATCGGCAAAAGGGGGGCGTCGCCGGGTTACAGGCGACTGCCGGTGTGCAGAATCAGGCGGCGGTGCGGAGTGATGGCGGGCGCGGGGTTATTCCTCGCGCCACTCGATACATTCCACCGGGCAGGTGGTGATGGCGTCTTCCACGCAATCGGCGGTGGTGTGCGGATCAATGACCTCCGCGTACTCGCCCGCGCTGGACATTCTGAACGCTGCGGGGCAAAGTTCGACGCACGATTCGCACGCCATGCATTCGTCCTGGTCGAGATACAGATACTTCGCCATGGTGGCCTCCTTAGGCTGTTTGTCAGACGGTATAGCATGGCCGAAACGCAGAGCACAACGGGCGGGGCGCACGGCGTCCTTCGCAGTGGAGGCAACCCGGTGTCACCCATAGGCGATGCGCGTCAGACGCGCGAATACCTGGCGCGAGCCAAGGCATATTTTCACAGGCACGACGTGCCCCGTGCCCTTGCGGCCACTGCGGCGGGGGTGCAGGGAATCGTGGAGGGCGGCTTTGTCGGGCGCGACCTGACCGAACTGCACGGCGCACTGCGCGAGATGGTGCAGATGCTCTCGCGTGACGAAGACGTGAAGGCCCGCGCCACGGCCATCTCGCCGCGCGGGCTGGTGTTCGAGAAAGGGGCCGAAAAGCAGTTGCTGGCCATGCTGGCCCGCATTCTGCGGTCCATGCGCGACGAGCAGGAACAGGAAACCTACGAGCAGGCCATCGCCCGCAAGCAGCAGTTGGACAAGCTGCTGCTGCACGGCAGGCGGTTGCTGGAACACAAGAAGGTGGCCGAGGCCGACGAGGCGTTCACGGAAGCCACGACCCACTACCGCAACGAGCACCGGCTGTTTCTGCTCATGGGCAAGGCCATGCTGGAGGCGGGCGAACCCAAGCGCGCTCTGCGCCATCTGCGCAAGGCCATGGAGGTGGACCCGGACAAGGCGCAGGCCAAGCGGGTGCATGATACGGCCCTGGCCCGCTGCAAGGGATTGCCCGACCCGGAGTAACCCTGCCCGGTCCGGCAAAGCCGGCAACGCGCCGTGATGGTGCGGCAAGCAACAGGCACGACGCCCTCATGCATGCAGAATGTTCCGCATGCATGAGGGCGTCGTGCCTTTACGGGGCGGGCGGCAGGGCGTCGAGCGCCAGCGGGGTTACAGGCCCAGCAGGCGCGCCACCCGGTCGGGGTCCAGCGAATTGTGTACGTCGCCGGAAGGAGAGGACAGCATGTCCATGACAGCGGTGTAGGCCTGATCCGCCTCGGCGGCCTGCACGGGGGCTTCGGCCCCTTGGGCGACAGAAGCGGAGCCCCCGGCGGTCGCGGCTGACGGGGACTGAACGCCCGTGGCGTCACGCGAGGTGCGTTTGGCCTCGGTGGTCTCGCGGGCGCGGGCCAGCAGCGCATCAATGCGCGAGAAGGAATCCTGCGAAATGGTGGTGATGCCGGTGGTCATGACGGCCTCCTGGAAGTTTTTTCCGTATGCCCGCCACGTGTTGCAAGCGGCGTGCAAACAGGCGTGGCGGTCTGCCAGGCAAGGCGTGCGCGCGCGGACAAGGCGAGTGCGCCCCTTGCCGGGCTGAACAACGTGTCATGTTCCTGCCGCCGCCTTTTCCGGCGGTGCGGGGCAGCTCCGGTTGCGCGCCATGCCCGGCATGTCTGTTCGTCTGCATTGTCAGCTCAGCCAGACTGACCGCATCGCCGGAGCAAGGGGGCGTCCCCCGTTGCGGTCTGGGCCGCTTTGGGGTAGGCGAAGCGGCGCGTCGTGGTTGCGTTTCCGCCTGAACAGGCTACACTTGCATCCATATATGCCCGGTGCGGCGTGATGCGGCCAGAAACGCTCGGATACGCCCGGATACGCCCGGATACGCCCGGATCGCTGACGTGATCGGGCCTGACAGGACATGACGGGGCCTGCGCAGACCCCGCACCCCCAGCGCCGCCCACACCCACGGAACGGAAACGGCATGACCCAGCATTTTCTGCTGTTCGACATCGGCAACACCAACGTCAAGATCGGCATCGCGGTGGAAGCCGCCGTGCTGACCTCGTACGTGCTGCCCACCGACCCCGGCCAGACGGCGGACTCCATCGGCCTGCGCCTGTTGGAAGTGCTGCGCCACGCCGGGCTGGGCCCGGCGGACGTGGGGGCCTGCGTGGCCAGTTCGGTGGTGCCCGGCGTCAATCCCCTGATTCGTCGCGCCTGCGAACGCTACCTGTACCGCAGGCTGCTGTTTGCCCCCGGCGACATCGCCATTCCGCTGGAAAACCGCTACGAGCGCCCCGCCGAAGTGGGCGCCGACCGGCTGGTGGCGGCCTACGCCGCCCGGCGGCTGTACCCCGGCCCCCGGGCGCTGGTATCCGTGGATTTCGGCACCGCAACCACGTTTGACTGCGTGGAAGACGGTGCGTATCTTGGTGGTTTGATTTGTCCCGGCGTGCTGTCGTCCGCCGGGGCGTTGTCGTCGCGCACGGCCAAGTTGCCGCGCATCAGCCTGGAAGTGGAAGAGGACTCGCCGGTTATCGGCAGGTCCACCACCACCAGCCTGAACCACGGCTTCATTTTCGGCTTTGCCGCCATGACCGAAGGCGTGCTGAACCGTCTGGGCGGCGTGCTGCCCGGCCCCATGGAAGTGGTGGCCACAGGCGGGTTCGCCAGGGACATTGCGCGGGTGAGCCGCTGCTTCGACCATGTCAGGCCTGACCTTCTGCTGGAGGGCCTGCGGTTGCTGTATCTGGCAAACGGATAGCGGTAGGGATGTCCCTGCCGCGTTGGGACGATTTTTGACGCTCGGCGTTTGATTTGAACGACGAAGCTTCGCGTTTGATAGGCATGACGACGCACCGCGTCCGATTGCACAACGACGCACAGCGTCTGGCATAAATGACGACGCACAGCGTCTGGCATCAACATTCCGACCGAAACCCGACGAACATGAAAGGACCAAGGAGATGCAGATGAGCACCATCGTATCCGTCTGGGCGAGGGAAATCCTTGACTCCCGCGGGAACCCCACCGTCGAGGTGGAAGTCTCCCTTGAATCGGGCCACACCGGCCGCGCCGCCGTGCCTTCCGGCGCTTCCACCGGCACCCGTGAAGCGCTGGAAATGCGCGACGGCGACAAGGGCCGCTACAAGGGCAAAGGCGTTGAAAAGGCCGTTGACCACGTGATGGGCGAAATCGCCGAAGCCGTGGTGGGGCTGGATTCCCTGCGCCAGGTGCAGGTGGACAACACCCTGCTGGATCTCGACGGCACCGACAACAAGTCGCGCCTTGGGGCCAACGCCATGCTGGGCGTATCCCTGGCCACCGCGCGTGCCGCTTCCAGCTTTCTGGGCCTGCCGCTGTACCAGTACCTGGGCGGCGTCAATTCCAAGGTGCTGCCCGTGCCGCTGATGAACATCATCAACGGCGGCGCGCATGCGCCCAACAACCTGGATATCCAGGAATTCATGATCATGCCCATCGGCGCGGCCACCTTCCGCGACGCGCTGCGCATGGGTGCGGAGACCTTCCACACCCTGAAGGCGCTGCTGGCCGCCGACGGTCACGTCACCAGCGTGGGCGACGAGGGCGGCTTTGCCCCCAACCTGAAGAACCACGACGAGGCCTTCCGCTACATCATGAAGGCCATCGAGGAAGCGGGTTACATCCCCGGTGCGGAAATCGCGCTGGCCATCGACGCCGCCGCCTCCGAGTTCCACAAGGACGGCAAGTACGTGCTGGCGGGTGAAGGCAAGAATCTGTCCAACTCCGAAATGGTGGAGTGGCTGGGTGAGTTCACCGCGCGCTACCCGCTGATTTCCATCGAGGACGGCCTGGCCGAGGCCGACTGGGACGGCTGGCGCGAACTGACCTACAAGCTGGGCGACACCATCCAGCTGGTGGGCGACGACATCTTCGTGACCAATCCGGACATTCTGGCCGAAGGCATTGACGAGGGCGTGGCCAACTCCATCCTCATCAAGCTGAACCAGATCGGTACGCTGACCGAGACCCTGGACACCATCGAGATGGCCAAGCAGGCTGCGTACACCACGGTGATCTCGCACCGTTCGGGCGAGACTGAGGACCACTTCATCTCGGATCTGGCCGTGGGCCTGAACGCCGGGCAGATCAAGACCGGCTCGTTGTGCCGCAGCGACCGGCTGGCCAAGTACAACCAGCTGCTGCGCATCGAGGAAGACCTGGACGATACGGGCATCTACTTCGGACCCATGATGAGCGCGCACTTCGGCTTCGAGGAAGAAGGCGAGGACTAGCGCGCGGTTGCGCACATTGGGGGAGGGGGTCTGCGCGGCTCCCTCCCTTTTGCTTTCGGGCTGTGGGAGAACGGAAGAGCGTTGCAAGCGGTCCGGCGGAAAATTTCAGTTTGAACCCGCCCCTGAAAAGGGGGTCCGGGGGAGCATGCTCCCCCGGCGGGGCACGGGGCAGCGCCCCGATATCAAAAAGCCGCCACTTTCCCGCAAGGGGCAAGGCGGCAATGCATGGCGGATGCGACCGGGACGTGATGACAGTGCCGGGCAGCGGAATCGGACAGGCGGCGCGCACGCGCGCCGGATTTCGGGAGGTTGGACACATGATGCTGCTGGACGGCAAGGCGACGGCTGCGGCCATTCGCGCAGAGCTGAAGGAAGAGGTGGCAGCGGGGCTTGCCGGGGCGGGCCGCGCGCCGGGGCTGGCGGTCATCCTGGTGGGCGAGGACCCTGCATCGCAGGTGTACGTGCGCAACAAGGAGCGCGGCTGCGAAGAAGCGGGCATTCGGTCCGAGGCGTTTCGCCTGCCTGCGGACACCACGCAGGATGCGCTGGAAGCGTTGATCGACGAGTTGAATGGCCGCGTGGATATCGACGGCATTCTGCTGCAATTGCCGCTGCCCAGGGGGCTGAACAGCCAGCGCTGCCTGGAGCGTATCAGCCCGAAAAAGGACGTGGACGGCTTTCACCCCGAAAACATGGGGCGGCTGGCCCTGGGGTTGCCGGGTTTCCGTCCGTGTACGCCTGCGGGGGTGATGACCCTGCTGGAGCGCTATGACCTTTCGCCTTCGGGCAAGAAGGCCGTGGTGGTGGGGCGCAGCAACATCGTGGGCAAGCCGCTGGCGCTGATGCTGGGCGCGCCCGGCAAGTACGCCAATGCCACGGTGACGGTGTGCCATTCCGGCACGCCGAACCTGGCCGAGGAATGCCGCCAGGCGGACTTTCTGTTCGTGGCGGCGGGGCGGCCCTGCCTGGTCACCTCGGACATGGTCAAGCCGGGCGCGGTGGTGGTGGACGTGGGTATTCACCGCACCGACGAAGGGCTGGTGGGCGACTGCAAGTACGACGACATCACGTGCATCGCCTCGGCCATGACGCCGGTTCCCGGCGGCGTGGGGCCCATGACCATCGCCCAGTTGCTCATCAACACCGTGCTTTCGTGGAAGGCCCGCACCGGCATTGCCGGGTAGCGGACATTTGCGGGGCGCGGGGCCGGGCCATCCGCCCGGTATGCGTGCCTGAAGGATTCAGGGCCGTGCGGTACATGCCGTACGGCCCTGCTGCGTTTTTGGGCATCCGGTGCCTGCGTGGGGGGGGGCGAGGATTGTTCTTGCATGGCGCGTAAGGATGGGGGGCGTGAGGCCGCGCAGGGTCAGGCAGGTCAGGCAGGTTCTGCCGCCCAGCGCGATGTTTGGCGCGCGTCTTCCTTTACATTCCAAAAGGTTGCTTCGCGTCGCTTTGCGCTGGCACGGCTCGTGCTTTGCGACCCCTCAGGGAAGAATCTTCCCCGGTCGCGCGCGCCCCGCCTTCCATCGGGAAGGCAGGGACGACGCGTTACGGGCCGGGGCACTTCGCACCCCAGGAGACACGCATGTTACGCGCCCTCTATTCCGGGGCCACCGGCATGAAAACCCTGTCGCAGGGCATGCAGGCGGTCGGCAACAACCTGGCCAACGTCAATACCGTGGGGTTCAAGCAGCAGCAGGCGCTGTTCGAGGACCTCATGAGTCAGTATGCAGGCACAGGGAACTCGGCAACCACGTCCATCAGTCAGGTGGGTCTGGGGGCGCGCCTGACGGACGTCCGCACCATGTACGGGCAGGGGCCGTACGAGTCGGGCACGGACATCACGGACCTGTCCATCAACGGAAAGGGGTTCTTTCAGGTAACGTCCGCAGGCAAGATGCACTATACGCGTGCAGGAAACTTCCGCTTCGACAAGGACGGCAACCTGGTGGACCCCAACGGCTTCGTGCTGAACGGGCGGGCCATCATCGACGGGGTGGAGGGCGGCACAACGCCCATCAGCCTGCCGCCGGGCGCAGGCGGGCGCAACATCATGCCTGCCAAGGCCACCACGTCCATCACGGCCATCAACAACCTGGGCACGGGCGACAAGTCGACCGACGCGGCCAATCCGTTCTTTTCGCTGCTGTCCAAATGGGACGGCGCAGCAGGCAGCCCGCTGGGCAGTTCGTCCTACAACTACAAGCAGGACATCAAGGTTTACGACGCCGCAGGCAATGCCCATGACGTGACCGTCTACTTCGACGGTGCAGGGCAGAGCGGGGGCAACAAGTATTTCGAATTCGTGGTGGGCATGAACCCGGCGCAGGACGGCTCTGCCCTTGCCGGGACATCCAGCGCGGGCCTGCTGATGACCGGCACGCTGACCTTCAATTCATCCGGGCAACTGGTGAACATGTCGGCCTACACGCCAACGGGCACGGACGCCACCAACCTCAGCAACTGGGCACCAGCCACGTTCGGTGCGGATGGCGCTCCGCAGTTCACCGCCACCTTTGCCAGCGGCGGCGGGGCGCAGACTGTCAGCCTGAATCTTGGCCTGTCCTCGTCCACGGGCACGTGGACAGCAGGGGCGGGCAGCCCGGCTGCCGTGGGCAGCAACGCGGCCAACCTGACGGGTATGGGCGGGGCCACCCTGGCCACCCTCAGCACCACGGCCTACGGCGGCAGTTCGTCGGAACAGCGTGTGAAGCAGAATGGCTATGCGCAGGGATTTCTGGCGGGCATCGACATCAATTCGGACGGCGTCATCAGTGGACGTTACAGTAACGGTCAGAAGGACGACCTGTACCGCATCACCCTGTACCGCTTCACCAGCGAGGACGGCTTGCGCCGCGAGGGCATGAACCACTTTTCCGCCACCAAGGATTCCGGCGCTGCGGAAGAAGGCCTGCCGGACACCGAGAACTACGGCACCGTGGCTGCCAAGAGCCTGGAGCAGTCCAACGTGTCCATGGAGCGCGAGTTCGTGAACATGATCATGTACCAGCGCGGCTTTCAGACCAATTCCAAGTCGATCATGACGGCAGACACCATGATCCAGAAGGCGCTGGAGATGAAGCGGTAGCCGTTGCGGTAACAGCGTTTCGGCATGCAAGAACAGCCGTCCTCCGGTGTGTGGGGGCGGCTGTTTTGCGTTCGGCAAGGTACAGTGCGCGCGGAATGCCGCGGGTGGTATGCGGCAGGTGGCATGCGGCAGGTATTGCCCGCATGGGCGCTTGTTGCGGCCAGGTTGGCGGCGTGCTGCGGGCCGGTGGCGTTTGGCGGTTTACCGTCCCGCCCCCGGCTGCGGCGCTGCATCGTCGCGTGCCGTGGCGGTCCGGCCCTGCGAAAGCAGCACGCCCACCAGCACCAGGCCGGATGCGGCGTACTGCTGCGGGGTCAGTTCATCACCCAGCAGCATCCGCCCCATAAGCAGGGTGATGACGGGAATCAGGTTGATGAATGCCGATGCCTGCCCGGCGGGCAGGCGGCTGACGCCGAAATTGTACAGCCCGTATGCGCCCAGCGAGATGCACGTGCCCAGATAGAGCACGGACAGGGTGGGCAGCAGCGGCAGGGCGTCCGGCAGGTGCGTGGTGGGCAGGAACAGCAGCGGCAGAAAGAACGCGCTGCCCGCCAGCGATTGCACGGCGGTGATGAACAGCGGCGGGTAGGTGGCGGACAGCTTCTTGGCGTTGATGACGTAGCCCGTGGCGCTGACCATGGCGCACAGTTCCAGCAGGTTGCCCAGCAACGGATTGGGGGCGTTGTCGGAACTGGCCCCGCCCAGACTCAGCCAGACCACCCCCACGATGGCCAGCACGAAGCCGGACCACACCCGGCGGGACAGCCGTTCGCCCAGCACTATCCATGCGGCCACGGCCACGCATAGCGGCATCACCGAAACGATCATGCCTGCCTGCGAGGCCGATGTGTAGCGCAGGGCGTATGCTTCGAACACGAAGTACAGGCACGGTTCGCACAGCGCCATGGCCCCAAGGCGCTTCCAGTCGCCCTTGCGGTAGCGCACGTGGCGAAAGTTGCGCCACAGGGCCAGGAACACTGCCGACGAAATGCCCATGCGGCCAAAGACCACCACCATGGGGTCGAATCCTTCCAGCGCCACCTTCATGGCGATGAACGAACTGCTCCACAGCAGCATGGCCAGCAGCAGGGCCAGCGTGGCGGAGGATACGGGAACGGTGCGTGGTGCGGGCATGGCGGGTGATGCGGCAGGGGTTGTGGGAAGCACCGCCGTGTCGCCTGATGGCGGGGGCGGCATGACGTCGGGGTGCGCGGCGGCAGCCGGGTTGGCCGGTGTACCCATATACCGCCGGTCCGGTGATCCGGGGGCCTGGTGCCCCACCGGTCTGGTGGCGCACCCTATCCGCGTGGTTGTCCCGTGTCCACTGGCACAGCATGGGGCGGCGCTTGCCCTGGCTGGAGTGGTGCGGAGCGGCGGAACGTCGCGGCGGCATCCGGCAGGCTGCAAGCGGTCATGGCGCGGTATTGCCATCATGCGTTGCGCACAGTTCGGTTTGCCGCAACGGGAACGCCCCGGCGGCAGGTGCCGTCGGGGCGTGGATATGCCGTCATGCGAAGCCGGACGGGCGTCGGGCGACGGGAGAAATGAGGCGCGCGGGGTTATCCGCCGGACGTTCCGCCGGGCGCTACACCGGTTTGCGGCGCTTTTCCCACAGCTTCATGTCCTTCATCTTCTTGCGACGTTCACGCTGCAACGATTTGCAGACCAGCGGCATGTCCTTGCGGTAGCCATACTTGTCCCTGTAGCTGTCGGGCGTAAGATCGTGCGAGGCAAGGTGCTTGCGGGTCAGGATCTTGAAGGTCTTGCCACATTCCAGACAGGTGATGGATTTTTCCTTCAGCGCTTTGGCGGCGTCGGGCAGGGGCGCTTCAGGAGCGGCCTGTTCCACGGCGGGAACGCCTTCGCTGATCTGGCGAATGGCCTGCGCAAGCTTCTGCACCATGGAACTGATCTCTTCCTCAGCCATGGTGCGAACGCTAGCCTGCGCTTTCACGATGTCGAGGGCCTGCTTGAGATATTCTTCCATTTCGATTCTCCTTTGCGGTGGCGGAGGTGCAACATCCTCGATGGGGCCACACCAGCCGTCATCGTCGCACTCCGTATGCGGCAGTCAGCCCATGGTGTTGCATGATGCGCCGAAGATCCGGAAAACATCATGCGCTCACATGGGGCGATGTGCGCATACCTACTGCACTATCACCGTGTTCTATGCGATTCCATTATTTTCTGCATGCATGATAATGTACCATATTCCGCATGGCAGTAAGAGAAAACGCAACGCCGCCGCCAGGGGCAACCTGGAGGCGGCGAATGGGCTGCGGCGCTCCCGGAATAGGAAGCGGGCACATGCTGCAACTGCGAACGGACAGGGGCAAGGGCATGCGAAACCGTGCCGGACAGCCGCTACGCATCCCGGACGGGCGTCATGCCGGGCCGCGCGTCTGGTCGTCCCAGGCGTTGCGCTTGCTCCTCAGAAAGTCGTCGCCTTCGCCGGGGTATACCTTGCGGTCGGCATGGGGCGTGGCTGCGGTCACAGGGGGCCAGTGGCCGGGTGCAGGGTCCGGCCCCTCCTGCGCGGCGGGCACGGGCCGGGTGTCGGTCATGCGCGGATTCGCTCGCACGTCCACGCCGGGTACGGGGGCGGAAAATTCGATGGCCAGTCCGTTGGGGTCAAAGCTGTACAGTGAATGGATGAACCCGTGGTTCACCAGTTCCGAACACCAGAACCCCGCCGCTTCCAGCTTGTCCTTGAGTTCCCACAGGTCGTCGTCCGCAGCCACTCCCACGGAAACGTGGTCGAACACCACGGCCCCCCGCACGGGCGCGCCGTGGTCCTTTTCTTCCACCGGGGTCACGCCGTCCCACTCGAAGAAGGCGATCATGTCGGTGGGCGACACCTCGAAGAAGTACTGGCGGTAGCCGGGGTGGCCAAGCCCCGCCACTATGCGCATGCCGAGCAGGTCGCGCCAGAAGCGCACGGTGGTCTCCATGTCGCCGGTGACCATGGCGAGGTGGTTGAAGCCGGTGTAGCGGGGCATTGGTGCTCCTGGGCGCGGTTGAACGGCGTGCGGGTGGGCTAGGGGGCGGGCAGCGCATCCAGCGCCCGCAGGATGGTGTCCAGCGGGGGGCGCTTGTTGATGTCCGAAACGTGAATGTGCCGGATGACGCCCTGTCTGTCGATGACGAACAGGGCGCGCTCCGCCATGCCGTCGTCGCGCAGCACCCCGTAGGACGCGGACACGGCCCCGTGCGGCCAGAAGTCGGACAGTACCGGAAACCACAGCCCGGCGGGGCCGCCGGGCGCGGCGGCGGATGACGCCCGCGCCTTGCCGGGCGGCGGAGAGGACTGGCCCCCGCCGGGGGCCTCGCCGTGGCCCGTGTCCGGGCCGGGTGCGCGCTCGCCCATTTCGCGGGTCCAGGCGTACAACGAGGGCAGGTTGTCGGTGGTGATGCCCAGCAGCACCGCGCCGCGCCGCTCGAATTCCTGGCGGGCGATGTTGTAGCCCGGCCATTGGCCGGAGCATACCGGGGTGAACGCTGCGGGCACGAACGAGATGACCACGGCCCGCTTGCCCCGGAAGTCGGACAGACGGACCGTGTCGCCACCCCCCGTGACGGCGCTGGGCAGGGCCGGCAGGGCGAAATCCGGCGCGGGATCGCCCACGGCCACTTTCAGCGTGCTGTCCACGGGTTTGCGGTGCCCCACATCATAAATCAGGTCTTGCAATCCCACTGCCGGAGCAGGATCGGGCATGGCTGCCAGCAGGGCCAGCGTCAGCAGGGCAGCGGCCAGCAGGCAGGCAGGGCGCAGGAACTGCGTGATGCCAGGGGAGATGGGCAGCCCGGAAGCGGGAGCCGCTGTGGTTGCGGGGCATCCTGTGGGGCATGGCATGGCGGCCACCTCTTGCGGGGCCGAGGGGACGGCGCGGGGCCGCCCGTCGGCATCAGTTGTTGCGCCGGGCAATGGCGGAAATTTCATCCAGAAACGACTGCGGCGATGCCATGCGCCCGGTGCGCGAGAACAGCGTGGCCGGAGCCGCGCGATTCTTGAGCGAAACCAGGAAAAAATGCGGCGTGCCGGGTTCGCCTACCTGCTCGTGTACGGTCAGGTCCGGGTCGGCGAACAGGGGAATGGTCACTCCGTAACGCTCGCGGAACAGATCCACCTCCATGCTGGTGTTGCCCACACCCACTCCGATGATGGTGATGCGGTCCTTCAGGGGCGAGGCGGCCAGCAATTCGGCCAGGCGGTTCATGTGCGGGGCCTCGCGCTGGCAGTGCGGGCAGTACATGCTGAAGATTTCGATGAGCACCAGCGGGGCCTTGTCCGGCGCTTTGGGCTGGGCAGGCCGGATGTCCGAGAGCTTCCACGGCCCTGCGCCGGAAAGGCCCAATGCCGCCAACTGGGCAGGCGTTGCGGCGTTTTCCAGGGGAATGTCCGGAAAGGGAGTGCTGACCGGGACCGGCTCTGCCAATGTGGGCGTGGCGCAGGCGGGCAGCAGGGCCAGCAGCGCGGCCAGCAGCAGGGCGCGGAGTTGCGCGAGGCGAAGGGCCGTTGCGGCGCGTCGGGGCCAGCCTGGGGCCGTATGTCGGTCAGGGTCGGGACCGACGGCCACAGGCTGGACAGGGGCGTGGGTGATGGCGAGCGGGGGCATGGATATCTCCGGCGCTGGCGGTGTGTAGTGCCTTCAAGCATACAGCAGGAATCCGGATTGCGCAAAGGCGCGCCGCGTCGCGCGCGCTTCCGTGCCGGGTGCGGGGGGGGGCGCCGCCATTGGCGTTGCCCGTCCGGCGGTGCTAGGACATCCGGCAGGAGGCGCACATGAGCACATCCCCCGGCGGATCTTCCCGCAGCAGCAACGACCGCCCGTCAGGCGGCATTCCGGATGCGCCCGACAGCGGGTCTTCTGGCACCGGACCTTTCGCACCTTCCGCGCCTGCCGGGCCGCGCACCGACCAGCGCAAGGCCTATCTGTACGGCATGGCCACGGTGGCCATCTGGTCCACGGTGGCCACCGCCTTCAAGCTGGCCCTGCGCTATCTGGACCCGTTGCAGTTGTTGCTGGTGTCCACGGCAGTGTCGCTGGCGGTGCTGACCGCCATTCTGCTGCACCGTCACGGGGCCGCAGGGCTGGCTCGTGAACTGGCCGACATGCCTCGGCGCGAACTGCTGCGGGCCGGACTGCTGGGCGTGCTGAACCCCTTCATCTACTACATCGTGCTGTTCAAGGCCTATGCCCTGCTGCCCGCGCAGGTGGCCCAACCGGTGAACTATACCTGGGCCATCACCTTGACGTTGCTTTCCGTGCCGCTGCTGGGGCACCGGGTGACCCGGCGCGAGTTGCTGGCTGTGGCCGTGAGCTATGCCGGGGTGGTGGTCATCGCCACGCGGGGCGACGTGGCTGCGCTGGCCGGGGGCAATGTGGCGGGGGTGGGGCTGGCGCTGGTGAGCACGGTGATCTGGGCGCTGTACTGGATCGGCAATGCGCGCAGCCCGCTGGAGCCGGTGCTGGGGCTGTTCTGCAATTTTGCGGCGGGGCTGCCGCTGGTGCTGGCGACCACGTGTATTTTTTCGACGTTGCCGTTCCGTGCGGAGTTGCTGCCGGGGCTTGCCGCTGCTGCGTATGTGGGGGCGTTCGAGATGGGCATTGCCTTCGTGTTCTGGCTGAAGGCCATGAAGCTGACGGAGTCGGCGGCGCGCATCGGCAACCTGATCTTTTTTTCGCCGTTTCTGTCGCTGGTGTTCATTGCGCTGCTGCTGGGCGAGCGGATATTGCCCACCACGCTGGCGGGGTTGGTGCTGATCGTGGCGGGCAACCTGTTGCAGCGCAGGGGGTAGCGCCGACGGTAGCGCAGGGGGGGGCTGGCGGCGGGGGGCCGGGGAGAGGGGCGGCAGGGGATGCCTGCTCTTGAACGCCGGAACGCGGCGCAAAAACAGCCTTTTTCCCGCTGGCGTCGTCAGGCCGTGCATGGGTTTAAAGGAAGGGGATCAAGTAAGCATCGGGGAATAGGGAAAGGGAACAGGACAGGATTGGGAAACTTCTGCCGGGGATACCGCTTGCCTTTCGGGTGGCGGGCAACGGCAACGCCTCGCGCGTAGAAGCGTATGCCGACGGGCTTTGACGGCGGCATATGCGTCGCAACGGGGGCGATGGAATAGCACTCAAGTGATGCCGTGACGGCGGGAGCTTCGCGCACATACGCATTCCGCCGGACAGATCGCCCGGAGGCGCTGTGCGCCGCAGGGAAGCTGGCCGGCGAAAGAATGCGGTGCAGGAAAAGCTGGGGGTCCAGGGGAGGCGAAGCCCCCCTGGAGCGCGGGGATGCAAGGGGCCATCGCTCAATGGCCCCTTGCCCACCGGAGGCATAACGAAATCGAGCGTGTTCAAAGGGGCTGGCGTGTCTTCGTAGAGGCCGCATCCAACAAGGCGAAAGTTTTCCACTCCCCGCCGGAGGCATAACGAAATCGAGCGTGTTCAAAGGGGCTGGCGTGTCTTCGTAGAGGCCGCATCCAACAAGGCGAAAGTTTTCCACTCCCCGCCGGAGGCATAACGAAATCGAGCGTGTTCAAAGGGGCTGGCGTGTCTTCGTAGAGGCCGCATCCAACAAGGCGAAAGTTTTCCACTCCCCGCCGGAGGCATAACGAAATCGAGCGTGTTCAAAGGGGCTGGCGTGTCTTCGTAGAG
>CAYOCV010000014.1:0-125362 GCA_964402645.1 uncultured Desulfovibrio sp.
CCTTCACGCGAAAGGCCCCGGTGAGAAATCACCGGGGCCTTCGTGCGTTTGCAGGGCAGGAAAGGCGTGACGGAAGGCGTGGGCAGCGCGCCTGGGCCGGGATGCGGACCTGGAGCATGTGTGGGCGGACCGTGAGCTGGTTAGGACGGGCCGGTGCGCTGGCGGGGTAGAACGTGCAGGCCGGGAGCAGGAGAGGCCGTAACAAGCGCAGAGCATGCGTGGAGGCTGCTCGGTGACGGCGTGGCGGTGGTCCAACCAGCAGCACAGGGATGCCCAGGTCATGGCGTATGTATCGCATCTGGGGGACAGGCGCGGAGCCTGAGTGGCGGCGGCAGGCGTGCGTCAGATCATTCGATGGCAGGATGCGCTCGGGCATTCAGGCGGACGGCGATAGTACGCTGATGGATCGTGTGCTTGGTGTGACGCTCTGTCCACGCGTGCGCACGTAGCCGCGAGGGGCCGACGGCATCAGCCGGTACCGCAGGACATTTCAAGAGGGCTGCGCCATGAAGTTTTGGCGGAAGTCTGGCAACAATGCAGCGCCACTGGAGTTTCGTGTCCTGTGCTGCTGGCAGCGGGCGTACGATGGAAGGGAACATCCGGGTCTGTATGCAAGTGAATACTGATAAAAGGTAGGGATAACACTCATTGTCAGAGCGGGTTCTCGGACTTAGCTTGTCTGGGATTCGGCTGACTGTGCGCACGAACGCCTGCCCGGCCCAGGGCATTTTATCTTCACCTTTCGTCGATCGCCTTGGGGGAAACATGTTTCGCAAGTTTACCATTGCAAAACGCATCTATGCCCTGTTTGCCATCATGACCATGTTTCTGGCCGGCATGGCCACGGGGTTGTATTGGGTGGCGGATCATATTGCCGAGGCAGGCATCGTTACCGCCAAGGAGTCCATGCTCTCTGCCGAGAAGGACCGCATTCAGGCGCTGACGCACTCGCTGGCTGTGTCACTTGGTGATTTGTCCGCAGGGCTGGGTGAAGAGGAACAGCGGCAGATCATCGCCAAAGGCATTGAGCGTGTACGGTTTGACGCGGACCGGTCCGGTTACTTCTACGTCTACAAGGGCACCGTCAACGCCGCGCACCCGGTGCAAAAGCAATTGATCGGCAAGGATCTGGTCGAAACCAGGGACCGCGAAGGCAAGTACTATGTGCGCGAACTGTCACGTGTTGCTACGTCTGGCGGCGGCTTCGTGACGTTCGTGTTCCCTAAACCGGGTATGGGTGACCAACCGAAGCTGGGGTATGCCGAAAGCATTCCCGGCACCCCGTTCTGGGTTGGAACGGGCATCTACCTCGACAATATCCAGGCTGCCGAAGCGCAGGTGGCCGCATCCATGGAACAGGTGCGCACCCGCGAGGTGTTGTATACCTATGCCGTGGTGCTGGGGCTGTTGCTGTTCGTGGGGTTGCCGGTGGCCTATCTGCTGGCGCGGTCCATCGTGCTGCCGCTGCGCGAAGCAACCCGCACCGCGCAGGAGATCGCGGCGGGCGACCTTGACCGCCACATTGCTGTTGAAGGCGAGGACGAGGTGTCTGCCTTGCAATCGGCCCTTGACGTGATGGTGACCACCTTGCGCGGCAACATCGAGCGCATGAGCGCCCAGCAGGATGAGGCCCGCCGCCTGGCCGAAAGCGCCAGTGAGGCAGCCCGCAACGCCGACGAGCAGGCCCGCGCTGCCCTTGCCTCCAAGGAAGGCATGCTGGAGGCGGCTGTGCGGTTGCAGCGCATGACTGAAGACCTCGGCGAATCTGCGCACGAACTGGCCAGCCATTCTGCCACGTTGTCCGAGGGGTCGCGGTCTCAGGTGACCCGCGTGGCTGAAACCGCCACCGCCATGGAGCAGATGAACGCCTCTGTCATGGATGTGGCCCGCAGTGCAGCCGAAGCAGCCCGCGAGACGGAAGCCTCGCGCGAGCGGGCCCGGCAGGGGGCAGAGGCCGTCAGCGCCACCATGGACGCCATGAACGAACTGCGCACGCTTGCCGAAACCCTGCACGAGAACATGCGCAGGCTGGGTGGTCAGTCCGAGGCCATCGGCACGGTCATGAGCGTCATCAACGACATCGCCGACCAGACCAACCTGCTGGCCCTCAACGCGGCCATCGAGGCGGCCCGCGCGGGTGACGCCGGGCGCGGCTTTGCCGTGGTGGCGGACGAGGTACGCAAGCTGGCCGAAAAGACCATGAATGCCACCCGCGAGGTGGGCGACACAATCAAGGGCATCCAGTCGCTGACCGAGGCCAATGCCCGCAGCATGGATGATTCGCTGCGGGCCATGGAACTGGCGGAGCGCCGTTCCGCCGATTCCGGCGAGGTTCTGCGCGGCATTCTGGACATGGCCGTGCGCGTCACCGGGCAGGTGCAGGCCATTGCCGCCGCCGCAGAGCAGCAGTCTGCCGCGTCGGAACAGATTACCCGCAGCCTGACGCAGGTGGATGAGATAGCCCGCGACAATGGTCGCCTGGTGACCGAAGAGGACAAGGAAATCCGCGACCTCGGACAAATGGCCGAAGACTTGCGCGGCTTGGTGACGGAGTTGCAGCGCAAGGCCGGGTAGTTGATGCCGCGCCGGTCGCTGCTTCGGCTGACGCGTTGGCTGCCGCTTCATCCGACGCGCCGGTCGGCGTGTCCGGTTCAGCCGGGTCTGGCCCCGTCCATGGGCGCGGGCATGGTTGCATGACGAAAAACGCCCCGCATTGCGGGGCGTTTTTCGTGGCAGTTCCTGCGTGGCTACAGTTCTTTCAGCGTTTCCAATCCCTGCGCCGTCATGGACGCGGTGAATTCGGTCACCGTGCAGGTTGCCACGCCAGCCACGCGAAACGGGTCGCGCGCCAGTCTCGTTTCCAGGCTGGCCCTGTCGCCGGATGCCAGAATGATCCCGCCGGTTCGCGGCGTCTTGCGTCCGGATGCCAGAAAGACACCGGCTGCGTACCCTTCGCGCAGCCAGGCCACGTGGGCATCCAGCAGGGCGTCCACCTGATCCAGCGGCTTCACGTAGTCGAGCGAGACGATGAACATGGCTGCTCCCTTGCGTTGGCATGCAATGAAACGGGCCCGGAGCTTACAGCGTCCGGGCCCGTGCGTGTGCGTGGCGGTGCGCCAGCCGCCTACATGGCGTTGCTGGCGTCCAGCTGGTTGATCTGGTCTTCCACGGCCTGTTCCAGTTCGCGGGGCAGGCCCATGATGTCCACGTTCAGGAAGCCGCGCACGATGGTCGAGGTAGCTTCGTCCTCGTCCAGACCGCGCGCCATGAGGTATTCGATCTCTTCCTGCGCGATCTTGCCCACGGCGGCCTCGTGCGACAGTTCCACGCCGTCCACGGTGCCTTCCAGTTCCGGAATGGCGTGGATGATGCCGTTGCCCAGGATCAGCCCCTTGCACTCCAGGTGACCGCGCGCGGGCACCTGGTAGGCGCCGATGTGACCCCGGTTGATGATGGTGCCGCCGGTGGTCAGGGTGCGGGCGATGATTTCGCCGCGCGTGTCGGGCGCGTTGAGCAGGATGCGGTTGCCCGTGTCCACGTACGAGCCTTCCGGCGCCACGATGACCGAGTTGAACCGCGCCACCGACCCGCGCCCGGCCAGGGTGAGGGTGGGGTACATCTGCAGGTCTTTCACCGGCTTCAGCAGCACGTAGTTGTTCACCAGCACCGCGTCTTCCTCGAGCATGCCGGCGGAACGCGGACGCACCGCCGTATCTTCGCCCCAGTTGTGGATCATGGTGAAGGTGAGCTTGCCGCCCTTGTGGACGAAGAATTCGGAGACGCCCAGGTGCGCCGCCTCTCTCGTGCCGTGGGCCGTGGCGCAGCCGGTGATGATGTGCATCTCCGCGCCTTCTTCCACAATGACCACGTTATGCACGTTCTGGCCCACGCCGTTGCCCTTGATGAACAGGCACGACTGCACGGGCGCTTCGATCCTGGCCCCCTTGCGGGCGCGGATGAAGTAGCCGCCGTGCAGGTGTTCCGCCGCCGCGCGGGTGTATTCGTCGCGGTTGGGGTCCACCATTTTCCAGAAGTACTGCGGCAGGCCGTCATAGGTCTTGAGGGCCTGCTTGATGTCCATCAGTTCCAGGCCTTCCTGGGTGGACTGGCAATGCACGCCGCTGTGGTTCATGTGCATGAACGAGCCGCTGCGTTCCTTGGCATTCACGTCGATGCCCGCGTACAGCAGCCGCTTGCGGTCGAATTCGTCCAGCGTGGAAAGGTCGGTGATGTTGTCTGCCTGCGCCCCTTCAAAGCTGTAGCGCGTAAGGTCCACGTTCTTGAAAGCCATGGCTACAGCGCCTCCTTGATCTGGCCGAGCGATGCGTCGCTGTCGAGGCAGCGCAGGCATTCCTGATAGCCGTACTTGCTGACGTGGTCGAGAATGTCGCGGGGGCGCGCTTCGCAGCACAGGTGCCCGTCGTACATAACCTGGCCGCGGTCGGCGTTGACGTATTCGAGGATGTACCCGGTGTGGGTGATGATCAGGCCGGAAGTCTTGCAGCGGGCCTTCTGCTGCTTCATGGAGCAGGACGCCGGGGGCATGCCGTCCAGCAACTGGCGGGCGGTCTGGCCGATGAGGGCCATGTTTTCCAGGTCCACGCCGGATTCCGGCTCGTCGAACAACACCAGGTCGGGCCGCTGGGCCATGAGCTGGAGCATTTCGGACCGCTTGATCTCGCCGCCGGAGAACCCGGCGTTGACGTCGCGTTCCAGGAACCGGTCGAAGTTCACCTTGCGGGCCAGGTCTTCCACGTCCACTTCGCGCTCGCGGGCGCACATCTTCACCAGCAGGCCGGTCTTCAGGCCGTGGATGGTGGGCGGGCGCTGGAACGACATGCCGATGCCGAGGCGGGCGCGCTCGTACATGGGGGCGTGGGTGATGTCCTGCCCCTTGAAGAGTATCTGGCCCTGGGTGACGGTATAATTGGCGAAGCCCATGAGGGTCATGAGCAGGGTGGTCTTGCCGGAGCCGTTGGGACCGAACAGGATGAAGGTCTCGCCAGCTTCTATCTTGAGATCGATGCCTTTCAGAACCTCTACGTCGCCGATGCAGACGTGCAGGTCGCGTATTTCGAGCATGATGGACCCCTTGCGATGTTTTGCGCGATGCGCGGCCCGGTGCGTGCGCCCATCGTGCTTCCTTTCGCTGTGGCGATGGAGTGGCATGACAGGTGAAAACGGCGCGAACCGCCGCGCGGCAGCCCGAAACTTATGCGGCATACCCCCCGGTAAGTCAATGCGGGGAACCCTGCGGAAAACGTGAGGAAGCACTCGCAATCCGGCGGAAAGGTGTGCGAAAAGGCGGGTGCTGCCGGGGTGCGTGGGGCCGGTTTGGCGGGTAGGGCGGATCAGCTGGCAGCGGTCGCGCCGCTAGGCTTCCGGGTCGTGCGGGGCACGGATGACGCCCCGGCCCCGGCCTTCCGGAAAGTGGCAGTAATAGCAGCGGCCCTTCTGGCGGAACAGCGGCAGCAGCACGAACCCGGCCACAAAACCGCCAAGATGCGCCCACCATGCGATGCCCGCGCCGTCGCCGTCCAGTGAACTCAGCCCCGACAGCAACTGCGTGACGAACCAGATGCCCAGATAGACCACGGCGGGCAGGTCGAAGATCAGCGGGATGAACAGCAGCGGCACCAGCGTGGTGACCCGTGCGTGCGGGTACAGCAGAAAGTACGCTCCCAGCACCCCGGCAATGGCCCCGGACGCCCCCACCACCGGCACCACGGACGAGGCGGAAAAGACCATGTGCGTCAGCAGCGCCGCCAGTCCGCAGGTCAGGTAGAAGATCATGAAGCGCACCGGCCCCATGACGTCTTCTATGTTGTCGCCGAATATCCACAGCGTCCACATGTTCACCAGAAAGTGGCCCCATCCGCCGTGCAGGAACATGTGCGCAACAAAGGCGATGAAGCCCCCCGGCGGGTAGCCTGTGGTCAGCGCCCATTCCGGGTTGGCGAAGCGGGCGGGCACCACCCCCAGAAGGTGGAACAGGCCCAGGGTCTGTTCGGGCGTCAGCGTCTGCTGCCACAGGAACACGGCCAGGTTGGCGGCAAGAATGCACCACACCGCCCAGGGGGTGTGTACGCGGGGAATGGTGTCGCGCAGGGGGAACATGGGCTAGCGTCTCATGCCTGCCATAGCGAGGCAAGCTGCGCGGTCAGGCGGGCGTCATGCGCGGCGCGCAGGCGGGCCAGTTCGGCCAGCATGCCGCGCGCCCGGCGGGCCAGGTCTTCCGGCGTGCCGGAATTGTCCACCACCAGGTGGCAGGCGCGCATCTTGTCCGCCTCCGGCCATTGCCAGGCCTCCATGGCGGCGATCATGTCCTGCGGCCAGCCGCGATGCGTTTCCAGCCTGCGGGCGCGTTCGGCGAAGGGGCAATGCACCCCGACGAGGAGGATATTCGGCAGGCTGTTCGGCTGCGTGCCCGCCTTCCAGCCTGCTTCCAGGAACAGCGGCACCTCGGCCACGGCCACGGGCGCGCCCGCAGCCTCTGCCTGCGCGAAAAAATCGTTCATGTCGTGCCGGGCCAGGGGGTGGATCATGTCTTCCACCTCGCGGCGCAGGGCATCATCGCTGCGCATGGCCGCGAACAGGGCGCGTTTGTCCACCGGTCCTGCGGGGTCGGGCACAAAGCGGTCGCCGTAACGGCCCCGCAACAGGTGATGCCCCCCACCGCCCGGCTCGTACAGCCGGGCCACGGTGGTGTCGGCGCTCCACACCGGCAGGCCCGCCTCGCCCAATTGGCGTATAAGGGCCGATTTGCCGCAGCCGGGCGACCCGGTCAGCACCACCCGCTGCATGCGCCGCGACAGGCGCAGCGCCAGCGCGGCGAAGTCCGGCGGGGGCGGGCAGGTAAAGTGCATGTCCGTGCCCGATTCCGGGTGGCGGAACGACAACCGCCAGGCATGCAGCATCTGGCGCGGTGGGAATTCCGGCACTTCGCCTTCGGCAAACGGGGCGGTGTCCGCCGGGCCGTACACCGCGTCCTGCCACAGGGGGTGCCCAAGATGGGCCATGTGTACCCGGATCTGGTGGGTGCGCCCGGTAAAGATGCGCACTGCCACCAGGGCGAAGCGTCCGTCCGGGTCCGCCAGCAGCACCCGCCATGCCGAGCGGGCGGGCTTGCCGCCCCGGTTTTCCGGCACCACGGCCATCTTCACCTTGTGCAGCGGATGGCGGCCTATGGGGGCGTCCAGTTCGCCCTGTGCCTTGGGCACGCCATGCACCAGCGCCAGGTATTCCTTATGCACTTCGCGCTCGGCAAAGACGCGCGACAGTTCCAGCCGCACCGCCTCGGTCAGGGCCACCAGCAAAAGGCCGCTGGTGTCCTTGTCGATGCGGTGTACAATGCCGGGGCGAAAGCCCTCTTGCGCGGCCAGTTCGGGAAAATGGCGCACCAGCCGATGCACCAGCGTGCCGTCCGGGCAACTGGGGCAGGGATGCACGGTGAGTCCGGCGGGCTTGTCCAGCACGGCGATGGCGGCATCGCGGTACAGCACGGTCAGGTCGCCGTCTTCCGGCGTGACCTTTGCGGCATGTACGGCCAGGGCCAGGGTGACCGTCTGGCCCGGTTCCACGCGGGTGTTGGGCACGGTACATGCGCGGCCCTGCACCGTGGCCGCGCCGTCGCGGATGGCCCGTTTGACCTTCTCGCGCGAGACGGCATCGCCGTGGCCGTCCCTTTCACGCAGTTCGGCCATGACGTCGCCCAGAAAGCGGTCCAGCCGCTGCCCGGCGTGTTCAGGGCCGACAGTGAAGGAATGGGCGCGCGATTCTGGCGGGGGGGGCGGTACATTCGACATGTTTGGCAACGGTTGTGCTTTCTCTTGACCGATGGGGGCGTGTTTTTTACAACCTGTGCGTTTGGGGGGCAAGCGTCCCTGCACACCGAGACAGACAAGGAGACCTATCGTGGCCGTTACCGTGGTGAATCATCCGTTGGTCAAGCACAAGCTGGGCATCCTGCGTCAGCACGACGTGCCGGTAAGCGAATTCCGGGCCATTTCCAATGAAATATGCCGACTGCTTACCTACGAGGCCACCAAGGACCTCGAAACGGAGAAGGTAACCATACAGGGGTGGGCCGGACCTGTCGAGGTGGACCAGATCCGCGGCAAGAAGATCACCGTGGTGCCCATCCTGCGTGCTGGCCTTGGCATGCTGGACGGCCTGCTGGACATGATCCCCGGCGCCAAGGTGAGCGTTGTCGGCATGTTCCGCAACGAGGAAACCCTTGAGCCGGTGAAATACTACGTGAAGCTGGCCAAGAACATCGAAGAGCGCATGGCCATCATCATTGACCCCATGCTGGCCACCGGCGGCACCCTGAACGCCACCATCGACCTGCTGAAGGAAGCGGGCTGCCCGCAGATCAAGGGGCTGTTCCTTGTGGCCGCGCCGGAAGGCATCAGGAAGGTCGTCGACCGTCACCCGGATGTGGACATCTACGTGGCGGCCGTGGACGAGCGGCTCAACGAACACGGCTACATCCTGCCCGGTCTTGGCGATGCGGGCGACAAGATATTCGGCACCAAATAGGGCGCACCACGGGGCGGGACAGCAAATGTCCCGCCCCTTTTTACGGGGGGCCTCGCCGTTCCCCGGCATACCCTGCGGCACGGCCCCGGCAATGCCGGACATGCCGCACGGACCCAGGTTTTCCGCAAGGCGGCAGGGCGGTTGCCCGAACCGCGCCGCGCAACGGCCCCGCGCCCGCGCGCTGCGCGCATGCACACATCACATCAGCACTTTTCGGAGAGGGCAATGGCCAGAAAGACCATCCAGGTAGAGGAAAAGGTTCCGTTTCTTCAGGGTATTCCCCTGAGCTTCCAGCACCTTTTCGCAATGTTCGGGGCATCCGTTCTGGTGCCCACCCTGTTCAAGATCGACCCGGCCATCGTGCTGCTGATGAACGGCATCGGCACCCTGATCTACCTCGTGCTCTGCAAGGGCAAGGCTCCGGCGTTCCTCGGTTCCAGCTTTGCCTTCCTGTCGCCGGTGTTCGTGGTGCTGGGCGCGGACCCGACCATGTGGGGCGCCAACTATTCCTACGCGCTGGGTGGGTTCATCGCCTCCGGCTGCATCTTCATCACCGTGGCCCTGATTATCTGGAAGTTCGGCCCGGGCTGGATCGGCGTGGTGCTGCCCCCGGCCACCATGGGGCCCATCGTGGCCCTGATCGGCCTTGAACTGGCCGGGGTGGCCACCGGCATGGCGGGCGTCATGCCCGACGCCAACGGCGTGTACAACTCCACCGCCATCATCATTTCCATGACCACCCTGCTCACCGTGGCCTTCGGCTCGGTGCTGTTCCGGGGCTTCATGGCCATCATCCCCGTGCTGACCGGCATTGCCGTGGGCTACGTGGTGTCCATGGCCCTTGGCGCTGTGAACTTCGGCGGCGTGGCCGCCGCCCCCGTGCTGGCCACCCCCACCGTGTACGTCCCCAAGTTCGACATCAACACCATCCTGATCATCATTCCCGCCGCGCTGGTGGTCATTTCCGAGCACATCGGCCACCTGGTGGTCACCGGCAACATCGTGCAGCGCGACCTGACCCGCGACCCCGGCCTGCACCGCTCGCTCATGGGCGACGGCGTGTCCACCGTGCTGTCCGGCTTCTTCGGTTCCGTGCCTACCACCACCTACGGCGAAAACATCGGCGTCATGGCCATTACCCGCGTGTACTCGGTGTGGGTCATCGGCGGCGCGGCCATCATCTCCATCCTGCTGGCCTTCGTGGGCAAGCTGTCCGCGCTCATCCAGTCCATCCCCACCCCCGTCATGGGCGGCATCTGCATCCTGCTGTTCGGCGTCATTGCCGCCTCGGGCATCCGCATGCTGGTGGAATCGCGCGTGGACTACTCCAAGCCCGCCAACCTTACCCTGACCGCCATCGTGTTCATCACCGGCATCAGCGGCGTGCCCGTGCAGGTCGGCTCGGTGCAGCTCAAGGGCATGGCCCTTGCCACCGTGGTGGGCATGATCCTGTCGCTGATCTTCCACGTGCTGGATCGCAGCGGGGTGGCCAGCAGCCAGACCGATCTGTAGCAGGCAGGCTCCGTCCTTTCGTCCTCCGGCGTCGTCAGATTTCGCTTTTTGCTCCGGTCACGTACGAAAGAGTACGCTCCCTTCGCAAAAAAGCTCATCTTCCTCGCCGGAGAACGAAAATCCTGTCGCCTGCAAGACTGGTAACGCCCGGTTGCTCCACACCCAAGACAGTGAGACTGGCAGCCAGAACGATGCATGTTGCGGTAATCAGGGCGACCAAAAGATGCAAACGGCCCGCGCTTCACGAGAAGCGCGGGCCGCGTCATTTGAATCGGGATGTCAGCGAGTGGTCTACAGCCCACCGCGCGCGGTGATGTGCCGGGTCAGTTCCGCGAACACGCCGTCGATGTCGAGGGTGGTGGTGTTCACTGTCACGGCGTCATCGGCGGCACGCAGCGGGGCCACGGCGCGGTTGCGGTCCATGTCGTCACGTTCGCGGATCTGGGCGGCGATGGTGGCAAGGTCGGCGGGCTGGCCCTGCGCTTCCAGTTGCTGGCAGCGGCGGCGGGCGCGTTCTTCGGGCGTTGCGTCCAGAAAGAACTTGTGGCGTGCGGTGGGAAATACCACGGTGCCCATGTCGCGACCTTCCACAACCAGCGCGCACGCGGCCCCCAGCGCCTGCTGCGCGGCCTTCAGCCGTTCGCGCACCACCAGCAGGGTAGCGATGCGCGAGGCAAGGGCCGCCACTTCCTCGGTGCGGATTTCCTCGCCCACGGGCACGCCGTTGCAGGACAGCACCGACGCGCCGCCCGCGCCGGACAGCGCAAAGCAGAAGCCTTCCAGCCGGGCGCGCAGATCGCCTTCCGGCAGTTCGTGCGCGCCGGGGCCCAGCTTCCAGGCCAAGGTGCGGAACATGGCCCCGGTATCCAGATAGGCCACGCCCAGCGCGTCGGCCAGACGTTTGGCCAGGGTGGTCTTGCCCACGCCCGCCGGGCCGTCCAGCGTGACCACCGGGACAGTGGGGGAAGCGTTAGCGGCGTTTGCCCTGGAACAGGCGCAGCACGTATCAGGCATGGGCCATGATCTCCCCGGCGGCCTTCAGGAAGGCCGCGTTCTCGTCCGGGCTGCCCACGCTGACGCGCAACAGGTCCGGCAGGCCATAGCTTTTCAGCGGGCGGATGATGATGCCGCGCCGCAGCAGTTCCTCGAACAGGTGCGCCGCGCTCTTGCAGGTCGGGGCCGGGCGGAACATCACGAAATTGGCCTTGCTGGGGTACACGTGGCAGCCCAGCGCGGTCAGCCCCGCCGTCAGCGCCGCGCGTCCTTCGCGGGTCACCCGCAGGGTCTCGGCGCGGAACACGTCGTCGGCCAGCGCGGCAAGACCCGCTTCTTCGGCCAGGATGTTCACGCTGAACGGCAGGCGCACCCGGCGCAGGTAATCGGCCAGTTGCACGGGCAGGATGCCGTAGCCAAGGCGCAGCCCGGCCAGGCCGAAGCTTTTGGAAAAGGTGCGCAGCACGGCCAGGTTGGGAAATTCGTCGATGCGCGAAAGCAGCGAGTGGGCCGCCTCGTCGCCGCAGAAATCCATGTACGCCTCGTCCACCACCAGCAGGCAGCCGGGGGGCAGGGTGCGGGCCAGCCGCTCCAGGTCGGCCACGGGCGGGCAGAAGCCGGAGGGGTTGTCCGGCGTTGTCACGAAGACCACGGCGGTGGCGTCGTCCACCAGCGCCAGCAGCCCGTTCCAGTCAAAGGAAAAGTCCGCAGCCAGCGGGGCCTGGCGAAATTCCACACCCGCCAGACGGGTCTGCAATTCATAAATGCTGAAGCACGGGTTGAACGCCACCACGTTATGCACGCCCGGCACGGCCCGCACCCGCACGATGAGGTCGATGATCTCGTCAGAGCCGTTGCCCGCCACCACGCGTTCCGCTGGCACGCCGTGATGCGCGGCGATGGCCGACGTCAGGCGCGGGTTGCCCGACTGGGCATAGCGAAAGGCCAGGTCCGCCTTGTGGCGCAGGGCATGCTGCACTACGGGCGAGGTGCCCAGCGGATTTTCGTTGCTGGCCAGTTTGATGACGTGGGCAAGGCCGTACCTGTCACGAATTTCGTCGATGGACAGGCCGGGGGTGTACGGCTTGAACCCGCTTACCTCGGGACGCACGGCGCTGGGCGAGGCGAGCGGGATGCCGGTGACAGAGGCCGTGTCGGCAGAGCCGCTGGCTGTTTTGTCGGCACACATGGGGGCAACATGCTCCTTCGTTGGGCGCGCGGCGGGGCGGGGTGCGCCCGCCGTCGCGGAAGACCCATCAGATAGTCCAAGGCACACGCACAGCGCAAGGGGCGGCATGGACGAACCGACCCGGCGGAACGGGAGCGGGGGCGCATTGAAGGGGCGGCGGCTGCCTTCGGGGATGTGTCCTTTTGTCCGGCCCCTTGCCCTCGTCCGCCGGGTGCGTATATCGTGAAGGATGGTCTTGCACCGGGGCATGGTCGGCCCGGCATTGCAACAGACACACGCGGGACAGCACATACGGAGGCGGACATGATCGGCCAGAATGATACGGACAGGTTTGCGCGCGGCGCGGGCAGGCCCCGCGTGGTCATCGTGGGGGGCGGTTTCGGCGGACTGTGGGCGGCACGGCGTCTGGCGAGTTCGGGCCGGGTGGACGTGGTGCTGGTGGACCGCAACAACTACCACACCTTCCTGCCGTTGCTGTACCAGGTGGCGGCGGCAGAGATAGAGCCGGAGCAGATCGCCTATCCCCTGCGCGGGGTGTTCCGGGGGCAGCAGCGGGTCAGCGTGGCGCTGGCGGACGTGCGCGGCGTGGATGCGGCCCGGCGGGTGCTGCACACCGACGGGCCGGACATTCCCTATGACCACCTGATTCTTGCGCCGGGCAGCCTTACCTCGTTCTTCGGGGTGCCGGGCGCGGCGGAAAATGCCTATACCCTGAAATCACTGGAAGATGCGGTGCGCCTGCGCAACCACATCCTGGCCTGCTTCGAGCGGGCCAGCCTGACCGAAGACCCGGCCCGGCGCGCCGCGCTGCTTACCTTCACCGTGGTGGGCGGCGGTCCCACCGGGGTGGAATTTGCCGGGGCGCTGGCCGAACTGGTGCGCACCCCGCTGGCGCGCGACTTTCCGGAACTGGCGGGCAAGACGCCCCCGCGCATCGTGCTGCTGGAAGCTGCCGACGGCCTGCTGACCGGCTTTCCCGAACAATTGCGCACCTACGCCCGCGACCGGCTGGCCCTGATGGGGGTGGAGGTGCGCACCAAGGCCGGGGTGGCCGAGGTTGGCCCCACCGACGTGGGCCTGTCCGACGGCCTGCGCATTGCCACCTGCACCGTGGCCTGGACGGCGGGGGTGCGCGGGCACGACGTGGCTGCCGCCATGGGCTTGCCCGTGGGCCGGGGCGGGCGCGTGTCGGTGCTGCCCACCCTGCAGGTGGACGGGCATCCGGAAATTCACGTGGTGGGCGACCTGGCGCTGCCGGATGGGCAGAACCCGCCCATGATCGCCCCCAACGCCACCCAGCAGGGCCGTCACGCGGCGGCCAACGTGCTGCGCCTGCTCAAGGGCGGCGCGGCCAAACCGTTCCGCTACCGCGACAAGGGGGCCATGGCCACCATCGGGCGGCAGGCGGCGGTGGTGCGGCTGGGGCGGTTTGCCTTTTCCGGGCTGTGGGCCTGGGCGCTGTGGCTGTTCGTCCACCTGGCCTATCTGATCGGCTTCCGTAACCGGCTGTTCGTGCTGGTGAACTGGGCGTGGGACTACCTGTTCTTCGAGCGGTCGGTGCGGCTTATCCTGCCGCGCGTGGCCATGGATGATGCCGTATGCGAGGCCCCGCCGCAGGCGGCGGAAACAGCAGGCGACGGGGACGCGGTGGCGGGCGGGTAAACGAAAAGGGCCGCCGCGAACTGTTCGCGGCGGCCTCTGTTCATGCCTGTACCGTTGTTGACGCCGCTGCCGTGGGCGTCCGGCTCCGAGTGGTGCGTGCGCCCCCCCCCTTGGCATTGTGCGGTTGAAGCCGCACGGTCCGAAACCATGCTGCCCGGAACCGCAGACCAGGCTACGCCGAAGGACGGATGGTCAGCACCGGCTGGCGGGCGCTCTTGACCACCTTTTCGGCCACCGAGCCGAACAGGATGCGGTCCAAGCCCTTGCGGCCATGGGTGCCCATGATGATCACGTCTGCGCCTTCCTTGTCCGCAATGCCCAGGATTTCCTCGGCAGCGTAGCCGGTGACGATGCGCCCCTCGGCCTTGATGCCCGGAAAATTCTCGGCCACGAACGATTCCATGGCCTTTTCCGCGCCGGAAACGATCTCGCCCACGAAGTTCTCGATGGAGTTCGGCGGCACGTGGAAGCCCACGTACTGGCTGAGCGAGGGGGCGGCATACAGCACCACCACCGATCCGCCGGTCATCTTGGCCAGCGAAGCGGCATATTCGGCAACGTCCTTGCTGTGCTCGGAAAAGTCCACTGCACAAAGAATCTTCTTGAAGTCCTTCATGGGTTCCTCCGTGGTTACGGGTTCCGTGCCCCTCGCGGGGCCGGGTGGCAGTCTGAACCTCTTCGTATACTTACAGTATGCCTTGCGGGTGAAATAGACAAGGGTCCATTTGATGCGTAGTGTTCCCTGCGTGGGCAAGCCGTGCCGCCCGGCATCTTTTTCCCGCCTCTTGCGGGGGGTGCATTGTTGAAATTTCGGGTGGTTGCGAGCGCGGACCGCGTGGCAGGGTTCTTGCTTGGGCACGGGCGTACCCTGCATGCACGACATGCGCTACATCCCTGACATGGGGGACGTCATGAAGATCGGCACGGAACAACTGGAGGCCCTGCAACGGCAGGAACAGACGCAAAGAAAGACCACCGGTGGCGCTGCCGCCGTTGGAGATTTCGGCGCGCTGCTCTCGCAGGAGCTGAGCGGGACCGAATCGACGCAGGCTGCTGTGTCGGTGGCGCCGCCTGGGGCTGCGGGCATCGACCCGCTGCTCATGGTTTCGTCCACCGATGAAGTGGACGCTGCCTCGGATTCGACCGGCCTTGACCAGGCCATGGAGCAACTGGACGGTCTGCTGAACAACTGGGACGCCTACGCCCGCGAACTGGGACAGGGGGCGTCGTCCGGAGGATTGCGCGGTGCGTATTCGATGCTGCAGGGCATCGACAGTTCGCTGCGCGACCTGAAGCAGAACATGCCCAACCTTTCCGATCACGAAGGGCTTGCGGCCATGGTCAATGAACTCGAAGTGATGGCCGCCACCGAGAAGTTCAAGTTCAACAGGGGCGATTACGCCTCGTAGGGCCTGTGGCCGCCGTGGTCCCCATGGCGGCAAGGGCTTGGGCAGATCGTTTTTTTTGTGGGGTTCCTGCGGAAAATCCTGATTTGCCTTGATGCCACGTCCGCCTCCGCCACGCGGGGCCGGGCATGGAACAGCGGCACGAACGCCGCGCCTTCGGGCGCGGCGTTTTTCATTTCTTCGTTCGCCTGTTGCCGGGCAATGAGGGGCGAAAAAAGGGACGGAAAGAGGATATCCAAACAGGCGGCAGCAAACGTGGGGGCTGGCGCGGCGTGTTCCGGCGCAACTGTCGTGCCGGGGGTGCTACCCGCCGAACAGGGCCAGCAGCGCCTCCACGGCGGCCTCAACCGTGGCGTTGCGCACGGCGGCCCGGTCGCCGGAAAAAAGAAACCGCGTGGCCTGCACGTTCTCGCCATCAGCCACGGCCAGCCACACCGTGCCCACGGGTTTGTCCGGGGTGCCGCCATCGGGACCGGCCACGCCGGAAACGGCCACGGCAACGCGCGCGCCGGTCAGGCGGCGCACCCCGGCGGCCATGGCCCGCACCACCGGTTCGCTCACCGCGCCGTGGGCGGCCAGCAGGGCCGGGTCCACCCCCAGCACGTCGCGTTTCACTTCGTTGGCATAGGCCACTACCCCTCCGGCAAACCACGCGGAACTGCCCGGCACGTCCGTGCAGCGTGCGGCGACAAGCCCCCCGGTACACGATTCCGCCGTGGCCAGGGTGGCCCCCTGGGCGGCCAGCCGCTGGCCCAGCAAGCGGATGCGCGCCTGCATGACGTTGTCGGAAACCGGTGCGGCGGGTGCGGGAGAGGTGGCGGCCGCACACGCGGACGGGGCAGGGCGCGTATTACGGAAAGTGTCGGGCATCTGGTCTCCGTTGCGGGTTCGGTCAGGTGGACGACGCGGGTGCGCCATCCCTTCCGTCCGGCTACCACCAGGGAAACCTGTCCGGCAAGTGGCGCGCTTGCTACAGGCTGTCCACGCTGCTACTCTGGTAGCCGACCAGCAGCCACGGAGATATGATGAGCGACCAGCGCGAGGAGATGGTTTCGGCATTGCAGGATGAAGTGCTCAGCGAAATGGCAGAGACCTTCTTTTCCGCCCGCAAGGCCGTCGATGAAGAGATCGAGTTGTACCGTTCGCGCGAGGAAGAATTGCGCCGCGCCGCCCAGCGTGCCTTGTGTCATGCGGATTGGCTGGCGGATCTGCTTGCCGGGCCGGACATGGCCGAGCAGATGTGGCGCGCCCTTGGCGTCCACGTGGATTTCATGCGCCTGACGGACGGTGGAGGCCGTTGCCCGCACCGCGACATGCCGTTTGCCTGGACGCGGCGCGGGTTGTACGAAAAGCTGCTGCTGGAAGTGTACGCGGATGTCTGGCGCGCCTTTGACGACTATATCAACGGCGCTGCCGCCACCGTGCCGGGAAGGCCGGGCAAGGTGCGCAAGCTGGGACGCCGCCGGTACAGCCAGTGGGCGGCAGAGATCAACCGCATGGTGGACAAGGCCAATCGCGACCATTCGCCCTCGTGCGTGCTGGGCATGGCCCGTGCGTTGGACGTGGAGGGGCAGGAAAAACTGCGGGTGGCGGGCAGCGGCATGCAAGGCTACTCATGTGCGCTGGATGCCACCCTTGCCTTGCCGCGCCTGGACGAGAACGTACCCGAACTGCCCGACCTGCCGGAACTTCCGCCGCCCGATGTGGCGGAGCGAATCCTGCGGGCCTTTGCACGGCGGGTGTGGCGCGAACGGCGGAAACAGGCGGCAGAAGCTCTGGCGCGTGTGGAAAGTGCCCAGGAATGAATTTTTCGGGCGGCGTGCCGGGCCGGATGTCCGACTGCCGCCTGGCACGGGATATTTCGGAGTGACCGCATCGACGCACTCTTTTTCTGAGGATGCTGGGCATGGCCCGATATGGGGCGGGCCGTGCCAGGACCTTGCCGGACAACGCACATCAGGCGACGCGCCGCACACAGGGGCCGTGCGCGGCTGCGCCATGCAGGAGGGGACACCAATGGATGAGAAACAGACGGGCGCCGCGCCCGCCGCGCCTGCCGCCAAACAGGGCGGCGAACGCAGGCGCGCTGCCCGCGTGGCCGGGCGGTACAAGGGGCGCATCGAGATTTCCGGGTACGGTTTTTCGGTGATGACCTGGGACGTCAGCCTGACCGGCGCGCGGTGCGCCGTGCGCGGCAAGTTTCCCGAAGGCACCGTCTGCACGCTGTTCGTGCAGAATTCCAGGGGCGATGAAATGGGGCTGCCCGCCCGCGTGGTGCGCGGCACCGGCAACGACGTGCGGCTCAGCTTTGCGTCCGTCTCGCCAGAGGCCGATGCCTTCCTGCGGGCGTTGACAGGGCTGGTCTAGCAGGTTTTACGCAACAGTCCGTGCGGCTGCCCGCACGGAGTGGAGTAGTGCATGCGCGTGCTGGCGGCGGACATAGGCGGCACCAACAGCCGTTTTGCCCTGTATGAGCCGGACGGCTTTCCGGACGGGCGGGCAAATGGTCTGGCAGAGGGGCTGACGAAAGGCAATGCGCCCGGCCCGCAGGATTGCCTGTGCGCGGCGCGTCTGCTTACGGCGGAGGCTGCGTCCTTTCCGGACCTGCTGCGTCGGGCAGCTGCTGTCAGGCCGGACCTGTTCACCTCCCCGGCCCTGCTGGTGCTGGCCGTGGCCGGGCCGGTTCAGGGCGGACGCCGCTGCACGCCGCCCAACATTCCCTGGGCGGTGGATCTGGACGACCCGGCGTTGCGCGCGCCGGACATGCCGCCCCTGCCGCCGGTGTTGCTGATCAACGATTTCGTGGCCCAGGCCTATGCCTGTCTGCGTCCTGCGGCGCTGGACGTGGTTGACGTGCTGGACGGGCGACCTGTGCCGGACGCCCCCACTGCCGTGGTGGGTGCGGGCACGGGCCTTGGCAAGTGCCTGCTGCTGCCCCCCCCGGCTGACGGCATGCCGCCCCGCGCCCTGCCCTCGGAAGGGGGGCACGCCCTGTTCCCCTTTACGGACGAGCAGGAAATGGCCTTTGCCGCGTTCGTCCGCGCCCACACCGGGCGGCAGGTCATTGGCGATCTGGTGGTGTCCGGTCCCGGACTGCGTCTGCTGTACGCCTTTCACACCGGGCAGTGGCTGCAACCCGAAGAAGTGGCGGCCCGCCTGATGTCCGAAGAACGCGATGCAGGCAGTGACCGCGTCCCGCCTCAAGTCCTGTCGCAAGTCCTGTCATGGTTTGCCCGGTTCTATGGCCGCGTCTGCCGCGACTACGTACTGGAAACACTGGCCCTGGGAGGGCTGTTCGTTTCGGGCGGGGTGGCCGCTGCCACCCCCGCTCTGGTGACGCACCCGGCCTTTGCCGAGGCCTTTCGCCAAAGCGACACCCACGCCGAACTGCTGCGCAGGGTGCCCGTGCGCCTGGTGCGCAGCCCCGATGCGGGGCTGCTGGGCGCGGCCCTGTATGGCGCCCTGAATGGCATGCTGCGCTGAATGGCATGACGCTCAGACCAGCATGACGTTCTGACCGGCGTTTCCGTCTCAACTTCCTGAACGCCGCAGCAGCGGTCAACCGGACACTCGCAAAGGATCTGCATGCGGCCCAGATGGACCGGCACGGCGCGGCGCGCCCTGCTGCTGACGGTGGTGGCGGCCTGCCTTGGGGCCGCGTGGTGGTCGGGTCTTGGCGAATGGATGTCGCTGGCCCGGCTCAAGGCGTCACAGGCGCAACTGGTGGCCTGGTACGACGCCCGCCCGGTGTTGTCCGTGGCGGTGTACATGGCGGTGTACGTGGCCTCTGCCGCGTTGTCGCTGCCGTGGGCCACGGCCCTGACCCTGGCGGGCGCGGCGGTGTTCGGGTTCTGGACTGCGCTGTGGGCCACGTCGCTGTCCAGCACGGCGGGGGCCACCCTTGCCTTTCTGGGCGCGCGCTACGTGTTCCGCGACGCGGTGCGCAGCCGTTTCGGCCACCGCATGGCCCGCCTGGACGAAGGGCTGGCGCGCGACGGGGCGTTCTATCTGTTCGGGCTGCGCCTGGTGCCCGCATTTCCTTTCTTTCTCGTGAACCTGCTGATGGGCCTGACGGCCATGCCTGTGCGCACCTACTTCTGGGTGTCGCTGGTGGGCATGCTGCCCGGCACGGCGGTGTACGTGAACGCCGGGCGCGTACTGGGCAGCGTGGCTGCGCCGGGCGACGTGCTGTCGCCGGGGCTGCTGGCGGCCATGACCCTGCTGGGGGTGTTCCCGCTGGCGGCGCGCAAGGTGCTGGACCGGGTGCGCCTGCGCCGTGCGGCCCTTGGGGGCGACCCGGCCACGACCACGGCTACGGCCACGACAATGAGAAGCGACATCCGCAAGGAGGGCGATCATGGCGTCGATACTGACCAGAAACCCGCGCCATGACGTTGACCTGCTGGTCATCGGCGGCGGTGCGGCGGGGCTGACGGCGGCGGCAGGTGCGGCGCGCTTCGGCGCGCGGGTGGTGCTGGCCGAGCGCGCACCCGCCCTTGGCGGCGATTGCCTGCACCACGGCTGCGTGCCCAGCAAGACCCTGCTGGCCACGGCAAGGGCGCGCCATGTCATGCGCCGCGCTGCCTTCTTCGGCCTGCCCGCGCCGGAACTGGAGCCGGTGGACTTTGCCGCCGTGGCCCGGCGCATCCGCGAGGTGCAGGCCGTCATCCAGCGCCACGATTCGCCGCAACGCTTCACCGGGCTGGGCGTGGACGTGCGCTTCGGCCCGGCGCGTTTTTGCGATGAGCACACCGTGGACATCGACGGGCGGCGGGTGAGCGCGGCGCGCATTCTCGTCGCCACGGGGTCTTCCCCCCAGGTACCGCCCTTGCCGGGGCTGGACACGGTGCCCTTCCTGACCAACCGCGAACTCTTTTCGCTGGATGCGCTGCCCGCCTCGCTGCTGGTGCTGGGCGGCGGCCCCATGGCGTGCGAGATGGCCCAGGCCTTTGCCCGGCTGGGATCGCAGGTGACCATGGTGCTGCGCGGCCCGCGCATCCTGCCGCGCGACGATGCGGACATGGCGGGCGTGGTGCATGCTGCCCTTGCCGCCGACGGTGTGCGCGTGCTGGCTGGCGCCACGGTGAGGATGTTGCGCCCGGCGTCAGCGGGATCGGGCGGCGATGACGAATCCAACGCGGGCGTGGAGGCGGAACTGGACGTGCCCCAAGGCAAGGAGCGCGGGCCCGAGGGGCGCGGGCCGCTTGTGGTGCGGGCGGACCGGTTGCTGGCGGCCCTTGGCCGTACGCCGCAAACGGTCGGCCTGGATTTGCCCGCTGCGGGTGTGACCACTGGCAAGCACGGCGGCATCACCGTGGACCGGCGTATGCGCACCACCCAACCTCATATTTTCGCCGCCGGGGATGTGACCGGCGATTGGCAGTTCACCCATGCGGCCGGGCACGAGGCCGGGGTGGTGGTGGCCAATGCCGTGTTGCGCCTGCCGCGCCGGGCGGACTACGCGCGCATGCCGTGGTGTACCTTTACCGATCCGGAACTGGCCTCGGTGGGCTGCAACGAGCGCATGGCCGCAGAGCGCGGCCTGTCCGTGGATGTGCATGTGGAGTCCTTTGCCGCCAATGACCGCGCCCTGGCCGAAGGCACGCCCGAAGGCCGCCTGAAGCTGGTGTTGCGCAAGGGAAGCAACAGGGTGCTGGGCGTGCAGGCTGTGGGGCCGCACGCGGGCGAAGTGCTGAACGAATGGGTGGCGGTGCTGGGCGGCGGGGTGCGGCTTTCCGCGCTGGCCGGGGCCGTGCATCCCTATCCCACGCTGGGAGAGATTTCGGCCCGCGCGGCGGGCAACGTGGTGTCGCGGGTGCTGTTTTCCGCCGGTGCGCGCAGGCTGCTGCGCCTGCTGTTCGGCTACCGGGGCTGACAGCGCGCGGCGTTGCCCGCATCCGGCAGATGAAGGGCAATAAAGTGCCCCCGAAGACGGTGGCAGAAGCGGGGGTACCGTCTCCGGGGGCTGTTCCGGGGGCATGTTCGGGAAGGGGGGACGCGCAGTGCGGTTCCCTTCTGATGATGCCTGTCTAGCACGCGGGTGTACTGCATGATATTGGGCGGAACGCTGAATCTTCCGGTAGGGAACGCGGTAGGGGGCCCCCACGCGCGGCGCATGCGGCACGCTGCAACGCATGAAGGCAGGGATGTGTCATGGTGGGATGCCGCATGCACATACCATGGCCTGCCCCATGGCGGTGACACAGCCGTGCGAAACAGCACGGCGGACACGACAACGGTGCGGAAGGCGGATGCAGCGGGACGGCCCCGTTTTCAGGCATGGGAAATACGGACGATTTCAAGGATGCCCGGTTCCCGGAAACCTGGCGAAGGACACTGAGCAATGCCGTTGTTCGGAGCACACATGTCCGTGGCCGGGGGACTCTGGCGCGCGGTGGAACACGCCGCTGCCGTGCAGGCAGAGGCGTTGCAGGTGTTTACCGCCAACCAGCGGCGGTGGGAGTCGCCCTGCCCCACGCAGGACGACGCGGAACGCTTCCGCGATGCCGTCGCTGCCTGGGGCGGGGGCTTTGTGGCCTCGCACGCCTCGTACCTGTTCAACCTTGCCTCGCCCGATGCTGACGCCGGATCGCGCTCGGTGCAGGGGCTGGCTGCGGAAATCGCCCGTTGCGGCCTGCTGGGCATTCCGTGGGTGGTGCTGCATCCGGGGGCGCATCTGGTAGGCGGCGGCGGGGAGCAGGCCGTGCAGGACGGCGTGCGGCGGGTTGCCGGACGGCTTGCCCAGGCCTTTGACGCAGCCGGTCGCCAGCATCCCCATGCGGGGGCTGTGGGCGTGCTGCTGGAAAATACCGCCGGGCAGGGCACCTGTCTGGGGGCCGATGTTGCCGAACTGGGCCGCATTGTCGATGCCTGCCCGGCCCGCGAACGGTTGGGGGTGTGCATCGACACGGCCCACGCCTGTGCCGCCGGGTACGACCTGGCCACGGCAGAAGGCTACGTGCGTCTGGCGGCGGCGGTGGAGGGCGCGGTGGGCCTTGGGCGGGTGCAGTTGTTTCACGTCAACGACAGCGCCACGCCGTGCGGATCGCACAGCGACCGGCACGCGCACATCGGCCTCGGGCATGTGGGGGCAGAGGGTTTTGCCCGGCTGGTGCGCGATCCTCGTTTTGCCGACCACCCCATGGTGCTGGAAACGCACAAGGGCAAGGATCTGGCCGAGGACCGCCGCAACCTGCGGGTGCTGCGCGCCCTTGCGGCGGGGGGTGACCCCGCGTGTACGGCGCGCGACAGGGATGGGCTGAAGGAATAGGCGTGTTCTGCCCCGATGGCCCCGATGGCCCCGATGGACCCGATGGGCCCGATGGGCCCGATGGGGCCAATGGGGGCCGGTGCGCCGAACGTGTCGGTTCTGTGTGGCGGGAACCGGCCCGGAGCGTGCGGGCTAGTCCTTGCCGTCGGCAGCGTCCACCGCTGAGGGCATTTGGGGGGCGTCTTCCGTGCCGGATTGGGGCGATGGGGGCGTACCCTGTCCCGGCAGCAGCGACCCCGACTGCATGGCGGACGGGCAGGCCCCGCCAGCATTGGCAGACGGGCAGCCTGAACAGTCCGCGCCGTCAGCCCCGGCCCCGCAGGAACCTGCCGCAGGCGCGGTGACCGCGTATTCCGGGCGCATATGGGGCATCAGTTCCTTGGTGGCCGTGCGGTGCGCGGCTTCCACGAACACCTTGCCGTCCCGCGCCGTAACGTCGAAGCGGGTCACCACCCGGCGGTCGTCCGGGAACATCAGCCGTTTCTGGCGGATCATTTCCTCCACAATGCCTTCCAGCGCCTCTTGCGCATCGTCCGTCAGGTCGAAACGCACCAGCGACAGGCGCAGGTTGGCCTGCCAGCGTTCATCGGGCAGAAAGGCCGCGTTCCACGCGAACACGCCAAGGCTCACGGCGTTTTCCGGACCGCTCAGTTCCTCTGCCACGGCCAGCAGCGGGCGGCAGAAATCGTGAATGAGCTGCGAAAAGGGGTCCATTGCCCGCTCGGCCTTGCGGCGGCGAATTTCGGCGATGCGCTTTTTCAGTTTCTTGGCGTCGGGAGCGGCCATGGTGCCTCGCTGCGATAGGGTGCGTGGGCGCGCGTCTGGGGCGCGAACGGCAGGTGCATAGGCGGTTTCGCGGGTTAGCGCAACCCGCCGGGGCGGAGCGGGCGTTGCAGCGGGCTGTCGTCCCGCAATATCCCATGCCCCTGTGTCCATGCTTGCATGCTTCCATGCTTGCATGCTTCCATGCTTTCATGACGGCTGCGGCGCTTGGGGGGGGCAGGGCGAAGGCATACGTTGCACGGCACGGGCAGGGAAGGGCAGAATGGTGCAACACGCAGGCCCGCCGGGTGGGGCGGACCTGCGTGTTGTGAACATATGCGAGAAGTGCATGGCGGCAGGCTGGCGGGGCCACGTCTGCCGTCTGCATTTTCGGTCTGTCAGCGGCGGCGCGAACGGGCCCACAGGGCGATGCCCGCCAGTCCCACGATGTAGCCGATGCCGCCCGCCACATCGGCCATGCGCGGCCCGCCGGACTGCATGGCCGCCAGTGAATGGCGCAGCGGTCCCACCTGCTCGGCCACGGCCTCTGCCACGATGCGCCGCAACGCGGCTTCGTCGATGGCAACGCCCGTGGAGGCCGCCGTACCAGCGGGTTGCGTGGTTGCCGAAAGCGGGGCTGCGGCCTTGGGCGCGTCCTGCGCGGCCACGGTGGCGGCGGACCCGGCTGCTTCGGCTGCCCCGGTAGCGGCTGCGGGCACGGCTGCCGCGGGTGCGGCCAGATATTCCTCGGCGGGCATGGTCCAGATGTTGCGGTGCCCTTCGCCAGCCTGCACCTCAATGACCAGGTCGGCCTTGGCGGCGCGCAGTTCCGGGGTGATGGGCAGGGTGCAGCGACCCTTGGCGTCGGTTACGGCAGTACCCATCACCGTGCCCGAACCGGCCAGGGTGGCGGTGACCTTGACGTCGCGGGCGGGGTTGCCGCTGCTGAAGGAACTTTCGCAGCGGATGGCTCCACCTTCCACCCAGGCGAAGACGTTCACCCGGTGGGCCAGGGCAGGGTGCGCCTGCCCCAGAAACAGGGTCAGGGCCGCCGCAAGGAACGCCGCGAAAAACCTTGCCCGGCCTCTGGCCTGCCGTGCCGTGCCAGGCCTGCACGACGAACGGGACATGGGGTGGGCGTCCGCAAGGCCAGCATCGCTGCCAGAAGGACAAGGGCGCTGCGCGGTGTGCCGGAAGGTGTCGGACGAAGAGTCGATCTGTTCGAAATGCATGTGGCCTCCTGCGTGTTGCCCCCTTGCTCTGCACCTTTTATGAAAAAAATTCAAATTCCCTGCATGTGTTTTTTTGAATCGTGCCACAGTTTTTGTGCCCTTGCTGCGGGGGGGCTTGGCTTTCACTTGCCTGCGCGCGCTGTTGGAGCTACTTGATGAGAGATATCACCTTCAGGAAGAAGGGTAGACGGATGAAGGACGAAAATCCGAAGATCAGCAAGCCGGGTCGCCCGAATGTGCCGGGCGCAACGGACGCAACGGGCGCAACGGACTCGCCGGACGGTCAGCGCTCGCCCAGTGACCACCCCGTGCTTGACCGTTCCGGGGCCATGCGCCGCCTGGAACTGGATGCCGAAAGTTATGACCAGTTGCTGGCGCTGATGACCGTGGAGGTTGCCGGGGCGCTGGATGCCTTGACCGAGGCCTGGCGCAGCGGTGACACGGCATCCGTGCGGCTGCATGCCCACCGTCTGAAAAGCGAGGCCGCCAACGTGGGGGCCGAAGAGGTGCGCTTTGCCGCAGCCCGGCTGGAAAGCCTGCTGCGGCGGGGTGAAGACGCGGATGCAGGCCCTGCGGCGATGGCGTTGGCCCAACGCCCCGGTGAGGCAACGGCGGCGGTCAGTCACTTGCGAACGGCTTTGGCGCGTCTTGCTGCCGTGCTGGGGCAGTAGCTTTGGCGTTGCCGCGTCCGGATTGAAGTATCCGGTTTGTGATGCCTGCTTTCCCCGGTTTGCCTGTCGTCCGGGCTGTTGGCGCCCTTCGTTCCCCCTCTCCGGCTGATCCGGTGCTGCCCCTTCTTCTCCCTTCCCCGCAGGTTCCGCCAGCCCCGTTCAGTCTCGCATACCGGCGTTCCCTCCCGGCGGTCTAAAGCAAAACGCCATCCGACCGATGAAGTCTCTGGCGGGGTGCGTCCACTCCGCCGCGACCCTTTGCGGAAGGTACGCCCATGCTTCACCGTTTTCCTGCCTTTCAAGCTGTTGTCCGCGCCGCCTTGCGGGGGGATTCTCACCGCCGCGTTGCGGTGCGCGTTCTGCTGTTGGTCGTGCTGCTGGCGGTTTTCGGTCCTCTGGCCGACGGCCTGTGTGGTCCCGTGGCCACTCCGCCGCCGCGCAACGTGCCCGACAAACCCTTTGCGGATATCCGCTCCGGACACTCCATAGACGAACCCGACGACTGGAGCCGCATGGCCACGGCCACGGCGTTGCGGGTGTACAAGGCACTGGACGACCGCAGGGACCTTGTGGCGCTGCCCATCCGCATCACGCCGCCCAATGCCCGCCCCTTCGCACTGGCCTACCAGAACCTGCTGGCCACGGAGCTGGTCTCGCGGGGGATGCAGGTTTCGCTGGGGCCGGAGGCCGACGCCGTGGAACTGGACTTTGCGGTGCATGCAACGCCCGTGGGGCCGCAGCAGCCCGTGGCCGCCGCGCTGACCCGCCCCGATGACAAGTGGGAGGTGGTGCTGACCACCACCATGTGGCACGGCAACCGCTACGTCATCCATACGGCAGACGGCTTTGTGGTGCGCGGCAATGAACTTGCCAAGTATATCGACCCCGATGCGCCGGGACACAACGTGCGGCCCTTCCGGTCACGCAGTGTGCCCATGGTCAACAGATAAACGGGCGTTGCGGGGGCGGGGAAGGTCGCCGGCAGGTTGCACGGCCTGCGTCCACTCCTTGCGCAACTCCCCGCAATTGCCCGCAACCGCAGACCGGGAGGCGACACATGTCCGTATCCGCCCTATATTCGCAACGCGTCCGTGCAGGCCAGCCGGGGGGCTTTCCGGGCATCCTGCTGACAGCCGTATTGTCGCTGGCGCTGTGCGCAGCGCCAGCCCGGGCCGATTCCGGACCCGTAGGGGCCGCCGCACGCCAGCCTGCCGTCCCCGACGCCGTGCTGGTCAACCCGCCGGAAGGGTCGGAACTGCTCAACGCCAACACTTACGCCGCCGACGCGCTGCATGCGGTCATGGCCTCGCGCGTGAGCACCGGCAGCCCCATCCTGGTGGCCACCCTGGCCGATGTGGACAACCTGGAACGCAGCACGCCCTTTGGCCGGGTGACCATGCAGCAGATTGCCTCGCGCCTGGGGCAGCATGGCTACCGCGTGCTTGAGGCGCGCATGGGCCGGGCCATGACCTTTTCGCCGCAAGGGGAATTTTTGCTTTCGCGCGACGCCACCCGGCTGATGCAGTCGGAATACGACGCCCAGGCCGCCCTGGTGGGCACCTATTCGTTGGCGGGCGGCACCGCGTATGTTTCGCTGCGGGTGGTGCGGCTGGACGATGCCGCTGTCGTGGCTGCCTATGAATACCACCTGCCGGTGCGCGGCGACACGCGCAGGCTGATGGCCGGGCAGGGCGACCCCTGGAGCCAGTACGCCGGGCGGCGACAGGCATTTTCCGGCGCGGCGGCGCCCGCCGCACCCATCGCTTCCGTTGCGCCCTCTGCACCAGCCATTGCGGCGCAATCCGGGGGGCGTCCGGTATATCCCGCGCCGGTTGCCGTGCCGCCTTCGGGGGGCGGGGCATCCACGGACCCGGCAGCTATGCCGCTGCTGAAGGATTTTCCGCCCATCGGCGGCAAGTCAGCCGCCGCATCGGGCAAGCCGGTGGTCAAGAAGGCGGTTCCGGGCCAGAAGCAGTCGGGCCAGAAGTCGTCTGTGCAGAAGCAGACGGCCAAGAAACCTGCCGCCAAGACGACCGCGAAAAAGCCCACTTCAGGAGGGGCTGCCAAGCCGACGGCCAAGGCCGCCCCGGCCCCTGCGCCCCAGTCACCCCAGTCACCCCAGTCGCCCCAGTCGCCGCCGCAAGGCACCCCGCAATCTGGGCAGGCTCCGACCGGGCAGGCCGATTCGGTGTGGCGGGCCTCCTGATTCAGGAGAAGGGAATATTCGCCACGGCCCGGCGGCGCGCATGGTGTGGCGCGCGCCGGGCCGTGCGCGTGGTGCATTGCTGGCACGGCAAGCGGAAAAGACTGTGCGGCAAGGTCGCCGCAACGGTTTGCCGCGTCGATTTCACTTGAATTCCAAGCCCGAAGGGCCTATGTCTGCGGTGCCGGAAGCGGGCCGCCTGCCGCCCGGCTTCCGTTCCTGACAGCCTGAGGCTCCGTGCAGGGTTCGCTTGACGCGGGCCTGCATACCGGGTAATCAGGTCCGTTCATATTTTTTGAAGGAGAAATTCCATGTCGAAGAGAACCTACCAGCCCAGCAAAATCCGCCGCAAGCGCACCCTCGGCTTTCGCGTTCGCATGAGCACCGCCAACGGTCGCGCCGTCATCCGTCGCCGCCGTGCCAAGGGGCGCAAGAGATTAGCTCTCTAGTCTTTCCCCGGCGCAACCGGATTGTCCGGCGGCCCGACTATGTGGCCTGCTATGACAAGGGGCGCCGACTCTTTACCAAGCATTTCGTCCTGTTCGTCCTATTCGACCTGGAACGCACGGCCAGCCCGGAAGGGTGGCGCCTGGGGCTGGCCGTTACCAGGAAGACGGGGTCGGCTGTGCAGCGCAACCGCGTTAAGCGGGTGCTGCGCGAGTTCTTCCGGCTCCACCGCGCCTTGATGCCCGATGACGTGGACGTCATCGCGGTGCCCAAGCGCCACCTCAAGCCCGAGCGGGTCACACTCGCCCTCGTCACCCAGGAACTCCTGCCCCTGCTGGCGGAACTGCGCGCCCACCATGGCGCGGAAGACCGCACTGGCGTTCACCGGTCAAAGCCGACCGGGCCAGATGTTGCAAGGCTGGATGTTTCCGGGGGGGGATCTTCCGAATCGTTGCCTTCCGGAGCCCATGCGGCAGCGCCGCACACGGCTTCATCTGGCAGCGCCCCCCTAGGCGAGGCCCGGTCGGACACGGCCCGAGAGGCGGAAACCGGAGCGCAATGAGCACCATACCGCGCCAACTGGTCGTGTGGCCCATCCGCTGCTACCAGCGCTTCATCTCGCCTTGTCTTCCGCCTGCCTGCCGGTACGTGCCGACCTGTTCCGCCTACGCCGCCGAGGCCGTGTTGACGCACGGCGTCTTGCGCGGCCTGCTGCTGGCCTGCCGGCGGTTGCTGCGCTGCCATCCCTGGAGCGCAGGAGGGTATGATCCCGTGCCCCCGCCCCGGCATTCCGGACGCGTTGTCTCCAGCGCTTCCGCCACCGCAACAGCCAGACATGCAACAGCACAGGAGCTGTCGATCTCCCATGGAAAGTAAGCGCGCCATCATCGCCATCGCCTTGAGCTTCGTGATCCTTGTGGGCTGGAGCTACCTTGCCGATCACATGGGCTGGAACGGTCAGCCCGCTCCCCAGGTCCAGCAGGAACAGTCCGCCCCGCAGACGGCCCAGCAGGAACAGGCCGCCGCGCCTGCTCCCCGCGCCGAAACCCCCGTCTTCCTGCCGTCCGCCGGGCGCGAGGTGACGGTAACCACGCCGCTGTACAAGGCCGTGCTGCATTCCGGCGGCGGCGTGCTGAAGCACTTCAGCCTTGCCCGCTACCGGACGGCCATCTCCCCCGGCGCTCCCGCCGTGGACATGGTGGACACCGCCTCCACGGCCATGTCGCCCCTGGGCCTGCTGATCAACGGTCAGCCCTCGTGGAGCACCGGCCAGTGGTCCTTTGACGGCGGCGACCTGTCGCTGGCCGCCGGGCAGTCCGGCGTGCTGACCTTTACCGGCGAAGTGGACGGCGTGCGCGTGGTGCGCGAACTTTCCTTCAGCGCCGACACCTACCTTATTTCCGAAAAGGTGCGCCTGGCCCCGCTGGCCGACGCGCGCACCGTGCGCCTTGGCTTTACCGTGGGCACGGGCAACCTGTCGCCCAACGGCGGCCAGTACGACCACACCCGCGTGGCCTGGCTGCACGACGGCTCGTTCAGCGAAAAGACCAGCGCCTCCGACCTTGAAAAGGGCGTGCTGGAAACCGGCTCCCTGAGCTGGGGCGCGGTGATGAGCAACTACTTCCTGGTGGCGGCGGCCCCGGTCGACACCACCGGTGTGACCCTGAAGGGCAAGCTGCAGGAAGGCGTGTACCGCGTGGCCATGGAACGTGGCGACGTGTCCATCCCCGCCGGCGGTGAAGCCACCGCTGCGTGCAACTACTGGTTCGGTCCCAAGGAGCGCGGCCTGCTGAAGGAAGCGCCCAACCAGTTGTCCGAGGCCATCAACCTTGGCTGGTTCAGCATCATCGCTCGTCCGCTGGTGGACCTGCTGGAGTTCTTCCACAAGTACGTGGGCAACTACGGCGTGGCCATCATCCTGATGACCGTGCTCATCAAGCTGGTGTTCTGGCCGCTTTCGCACAAGAGCTACAAGTCCATGGAGCAGATGAAGAAGCTGCAACCCATGCTCCAGAAGCTGCGCGAAAAGCACGGTGACGACCGCGAGAAGATGAACGAAGAAATGATGCGCCTGTACAAGACCTACAAGGTCAACCCGGCGGGCGGCTGCCTGCCCATGGTGGTGCAGATTCCCGTCTTCTTCGGCCTGTACCAGGCGCTGCTGAACGCCATCGAACTGCGCCATGCCTCGTTCATCACGCATCTGCCGTTCACCGACATGGTCTGGCTGGCTGACCTTTCGGCCAAGGACCCCTACTACATCACCCCCATCATCATGGGCGCCACCATGCTGCTGCAGCAGAAGCTGACGCCCGCCCCCGGCGACCCGACCCAGGCCAAGATCATGATGTTCATGCCCGTGGTGTTCACCTTCATGTTCCTGAGCTTCCCGTCGGGCCTCGTGGTGTACTGGCTGTGCAACAACGTGCTGTCCATCGCGCAGCAGTGGTGGATGCTCCGCAAGGCATAGGATGCTGCTTTCGCCCCTCTCCGTCCGCCGTGGGCGGATGGAGAGGCGGCCATGCGCCGGGCGCGCGTTCGCCCCACGGACGCATGGCCGGGCGGCTGGCCCGCAGATCGAAAGACGCCTTCCGCTCCGCCCCCTTCCCTCCCTATTCGAGGTGACAGCATGGATGGATACAAGGAGTTTCAGGGAAAAAGTCTCGACGATGCCATTCGCGAGGCTTGTTCCTACTTCGACGCCCCCCGCGAGAAACTCGAGATAGACATTGTCCAGGACGCCAAGTCCGGTATTTTCGGCATCGTGGGCGCGCGCAAGGCCAAGATCCGCGCACGCCGCGCCCAGATAGGGCGGCTTGCCCCGGGCGGCGCGTTGCGGCAGCAGGCAGGTGCCCAGGACGGCGACGCCGTGGGTGAAACGCCCGTGGCGCAACCCCGTCAGGAGCGCGGCGCGCCGCTGGCCGCTGCTGACGCGGCGCAGGGTGCGGACACGTCCGAACCCCGCACCGTCCCCGCTCCCCGTTCCCGTGATGACCGTGCGCGTGACGACCGTGCGCGTGACGACCGCCCCCGCCGTGATCGCGGCGAGGCTGGCCGGGCCGAAGCCGATGGCAATGCCACTCGTTCCGATGCCCGCTCCGACGTGCGTTCAGATGTCCGCTCCGATGCAAGGGCCGATACCCGGCCAGAGTCGCGGAGCGACGCCGATCAGGGCGACGCGGACGACGACCACAGGCCGGACGGCGAGCGCAACGGTCGCCGCCGTCGCCGTGGCGGTCGCGGTCGCCGCGAACGTGACGGCGAGGTCCGTGACGACCAGGGCAATGCCTCCGATCAGTCTGCGCAGCCCAGAGAAAACGCTGGCGACACCGCACAGGACGGCGCGCGTGACGAATCCCGTCCCGGCGGCAGGCCTGCCCGCACCCCGCGCGGGCAGCATCCGCAGCAGGCCCCGCGTGGGCCGCGCCCCGCGCGTCAGTCGCAGGATGGCGAAGCTGACGGCCAATCGGGCCAGCCTGGCCAATCCGGGCAATCACAATCCGGCAGCCGTGGCGGCGCCCGTCGTAATGGCGAACGGTCCGAACGCCCCGGCAGGCCGGACAGGCCGGACAGGCAGGACAGGCAGGACAGGCCGGGCAGGTACGAAAGGGCCGAACGGCCCGCAGGTGATGCCGCCCTTGGTGCAGATCTGCTGGACGACGCCGACGATCACGGCGGCGACGGCCTGCCTGATATCCCGCTGGAGCAGCTGGATCAGGAACAGGTGAAGCAGGTGGCCGTGGAGGTCATGGAGCGCCTGGTCACGCCGGTCATCGGCGAAGCTGGTTTTTCCGTCGAACTGGCCGAGGGCCGCGTGAATGTTTCCGTGGATTGCGGCGAGAATTCCGGGCTGCTCATCGGTCGCGAGGGGCAGACCCTGTCGGCCTTGCAGTATCTGGCCTCGCGCATCGTTTCGCGCAAGCTTGGCGCGTCGGTGCGGGTGCAGCTGGATTCCGGCGACTACCGCGAACGCCAGGACGACAAGCTGCGCGACATCGCGTTGCATCTGGCCGAAAAGGTGCGCGCCACCGGCAAGCCCCAGTCCACCCGTCCGCTCAGCTCGTACCACCGCCGGGTGGTGCATGTGACGCTGCAGGACGACGAAGAGGTGGTCACCCGCAGCAAGGGCGACGGCCCGCTGAAGCGGGTCATCATCATGCGCAAGCGCAAGGGCTAGCACTGCCGCCGCACAGGCGTCCGGACAGGATGCCGTGCGCCAACGCAGCCTTGCAGCGGGCAGGCAAACAGGAAATGAAACTGCGCGGCGGGGGGGACCCATAAGGGTTTCCCCCGTTTGCGTCCGCAAGGGCGCGCGCCCGCCGGGCCATGGGCACCGGCAGGGCCGCCGCGCCGGGGAGCACACCATGCGGCAGGAAGGAACCATCGCCGCCATCGCCACCCCGCCCGGTCACGGGGGGGTCGGCATCATCCGCATCAGCGGGCCGGACAGCCACGCCATTCTGGGGCGGCTGTTTCTGCCCGCTTCGCCGCGTTTTGCAGGATTCCGCCCGTGGATGCTGCACCGGGGCCGCGCGTGCGACGCCAGCGGCGCACCGTTGGATGACGTGCTGGCCGTGGCCATGCCCGGACCGCGCACCTTTACCGGCGAGGACGTGGCCGAAATCCACTGCCACGGCGGCCCCGCCGTTCTGGCGGCGGTGTTGGAGGCGGCCTGCGCCTGCGGGGCGCGCCTTGCCGAGCGGGGCGAATTTTCCCGACGGGCCTTTCTGAACGGGCGCATGGACCTGACCCAGGCCGAGGCCGTGGCCGAAATGATAGCCGCGCCCGCACGGGGCGGGCTGCGCCTGGCCCAGGCCCGGTTGCAGGGGCTGCTGGGCACGCGGGTGGCAGAACTGCGGGCGCGCCTGCTGGACCTGCGTGCGCAGGTGTGCGTGGCCGTGGATTTTCCGGAGGACGAGGTGGACTGCCTTGCCCCCGACGCCTTTGTGGCCGAATGCGACGCCGTGTCCGGCGGTGTGCGCGGACTGCTGGCCGCCCACGAGCGGGGCCGCTGCTGGCAGGAGGGCGCGCTGGTGGTGCTGGCCGGGCACGTCAACGCGGGCAAGTCCAGCCTGATGAACGCGCTGCTGGGCCGCCGCAGGGCCATCGTTACCGACATGCCCGGCACCACGCGCGACTTCATCGAGGAGCCGGTACAACTGGCCGGACTGCCGGTGCGCCTGGTGGACACGGCGGGCCTGCGCGATACCGGCGACATCGTGGAGCAGGAGGGCGTGCGCATCAGCCGCGACCTGGTGGCCCAGGCAGACCTGGTTTTGCTGGTGGTGGACGCGGCGGCGGGCGTGGGTCATGCCGAGCGCGAACTGCTGCGTCAGGTGCGGGGCCAGCATGCGCACGGCGTCGCGCCGAACGGGAGGACGCCCGACGGGCGCGTGCTGGTGGTGCTGAACAAGACGGATCTTGCCGTGGAGGCCGGGGACGCTGCCGCCTTCCAAAGTCCGATTGAGGTGGAGGGCTGCCCCTGCGTGGCCGTGTCCGCCTTGCGCGGGCACGGGGTGGATGCGCTGGCCGCTGCAGCGCGGGCCATGGTATTGGCCGGGCTTGGCGGGGCAGATGCGGGCGGCGAGCCGGAATCCGGCGATCTTGCCCCCAACCTGCGCCAGGCCCAGGTGCTGCGCCGCGCGCTGGACGAACTGGAAGCACTGATGGATGACGTGCGCGCCGGGGTGCCCTACGACCTGTGTTCGGTGCGCCTGGACGGGGCCTGCGCCGTGCTGTCGGAAATTACCGGCGAGACCACCCCCGCCGAGGTGCTGGAGCATATATTTTCTTCGTTCTGCATCGGCAAGTAGGCGGTTTCCACTTGTAACGGGATCACAACGAAGTAAACTGGCCACCCCACTGTGACCTGCGTCACTGACCGGAACCCGCCGCCGTGCCATTATGCATGTACGGCGGACACGCCACAGGAGTATCATGTCCGATCGCGCTCCCTCTCCCTTCATCGTCAACGGTTGCCGCGGCACGACCGTCTCTTCTTCTCGCGGGGGCACCTGCCGCTTTTCGCTGCCCGTGCCGGAAGGCTTTCTGGCCCGGCTGGAACGGGTGGTGGCCGAAAGCGGGTGGCCTGAATTTCTGCGCGACGTGGTGCGCGGCCCCATCCTGCACCACCATGCCTTCCGGGTGGCGGTGTCCGCGTGTCCCAACGGCTGTTCGCGCCCGCACATCGCGGACGTGGGCATCATCAGGGCCTGGACGCCGGGGCGCGCCTCCGATGCCTGCACCCGTTGCGGGCTGTGCGAACGGCTGTGCCCCGACCATGCAATGACTGTCGAGGCAGACGGGCCGCTGCTGCACCCCGAAAACTGTCTTTCCTGCGGGCTGTGCATCAAGCGCTGCCCGGAAAAGGCCCTGCCTGTGGCCCGCGAGGGCTGGCGGGTGGTGGTGGGCGGTCGCCTGGGCCGCCGCCCCCGTCTGGCCACCGAACTGGAAGGGCTGGACGAAGTGCCCGGCGCTTCCGGCTTTCCCGGCCAGTCGCACCTGCTGGACGACGACGGCGTGGTGCGCGCCCTGCGCAACGCGCTGGCGTGGTACATGCGCGAATACCGGCTGCACCTGCGCTTTGGCGATCTGGTGGCCTCCGACCCCGCCACGGCGGCGCGTCTGGCGGGCAGCCTGCCGGGGCCGGTGCGAACCCCCGAAAAGATGCCCCCCATGCGCTTTGATGCCCCGGACCCGGATGCCGGGGAAGGGGAGGGCGCGGGGGGCGAAACCCCGTAGCAACTCTTTGCAAGAGCATGTGCAAAAGCATGGCCAGCCAGCGTACCGATTCCCCCTGCCCGCATCCCGCACCGTGCCCGTCGCATGACGGGGCCGACGTTGCGGCGGATTGTTCCGGAACGGGGGGCGGCTCCGGGGCATGCCCCGGAAACCGACAGGCCATGCATTCACTGCCCGACGCTGCATCGCGGCCCGTGCCGCCGTTTTCGCCCGCCATTCCTGATGGTGGTGCAGACGGCGGGGCGGGCCGTGCCGAGTTGTGGTCCGTCACCGTGCCGTGCCTTCTGGCCATCACCCTTCTGGCTGCCCATGCGGTGCGCTCCGGCGACTGGGGCATGGCGGGGGCCTGGGGCATGCTGGCGGGGCTGGCCTGCACCCGGCTGGCCTGGGTGCGTCTGGTGGCCGCTGCCGCACTGTTTGCCGGGGGGCTGTTCTGGGTGTCCGTGGGCGTGGATCTGGTGCGCTTTCGCATGGCCTTCGGCGCTGACTGGCTGCGCCTTGCAGCCATCATGGCGGCGGTTACCGGTCTGACCATGGCCGCATGGTGGCGGCTGGCGGGCGAGGCGGGGCGGCAGCGCCATCACCTTGGGACAGATAGCGCCTGGCCCAGGGCCGTGGCCTTTCTGCTGACCGCCGGGTTGCTGTGGCTGGCCCGCTGGCGTGCGTCTTCCATCGTATTGCTGCTGTCCGACCGCTTTCTGCCCGGCTCCGGGCCGCTCCAGATCGCCTTGGCCGGAGTGTATGCCGCGTGGGTGGCCGGGTTGCTGCTGGACCCCGCGCGGGCGCGCAAGGCCCGTCCACGCCTGTGGGCGCTGTTTTCCGCCGTGTTCTTTGGCCAGTTGGCCTTGGGCCTTCTGGGCGCGCACCGTCTGTTGATGACCGGGGCGCTGCACCTGCCCGTGCCCGCGCTGATTCTGGCCGGGCCGTTGTTCCGGGGCGAGGGAGTGTTCATGCTGGTGTTGTTCGGTGTCTCCGTGTTGCTGTTGGGGCCTGCGTGGTGCAGCCATCTTTGCTACATCGGGGCGTGGGACGATGCCTGTTCGCGCCTGCGCGGTGCAGCCGCAAAGGCACAGGGCAAGGGCAGGAAGGGCAAAGGCCCCGTGCCGCTGCCGCGCTGGGCTGTGGTGTTCCGTTGGTGCCTGGCCGCCTGTGTGTTTGCCGCTGCCTTCGCCATGGGCCGGTCCGGGGTACCCCTTGGCGTGGCCGCCACGGCAGCGGGACTGTTCGGGCTGGCCGGGGTGGCGGTGATGGCGGGGGTGAGCGCGCGCCGGGGCATGATGGTGCATTGCACCGCCTTTTGCCCCATGGGGGCCGTGGGCAATCTGCTGGGGCGCGTTGCGCCGTGGCGGCTGCGCGTGGGGCCGGGCTGCACCCGCTGCGGGGCCTGCCTTGCCGTGTGCCGGTACAACGCGCTGGACGCGGGGCGGCTGGATGCCGGACGGCCCGCCCTGTCCTGCACCTTGTGCCGTGACTGCATCGGCGTGTGCCGACACGGCGCCATGCGCCTGACCCTGCCGGGAGTGACCCCGGCCACGGCATGGCGCATTTTTTCCGTGCTGGCCACCGTGCTGCACGCGGTATTCCTGAACGTGGCGCGCATGTAGTGCAGCCCTGGACTGGCGACTATGCGGTGCCGGGTACGGCTGGTCAGGACGGGTTAGCCAATACGGACTCGTCAGGACGGGCGCACGAGGCCGAACGCATGATGCCAGGCGGCGGGGCGTTTCCGTCGGCCCGGCGTGCCGCCTTTCCGCCGGGGGTTTACGTAACCCGGCCCATCATGTATGAATGCCGCCGCCGGAGCAGCCCCGCGCTTCGTGCCTTTTCAGCATCCCGCGCCGCCGGTGCATCGCATTTCCGGCTCCGTGGACCGCGCCTTCACGAGTGCCACCTGATGAAGAAGATTCCCGAACGGTATCGGCGTAAGATCAGCAAGGACGAAATCAACGAGCTGCCCCTTGAGCGGTATGCGGGTGAAATCCGCATTGTCCGCAGCGAGGAGGAGCTCGCTGACGCCATTGACCGCCTGCGTGACGAGGACGTGCTGGGCTTCGACACCGAAACCCGCCCCACCTTCCGCAAGGGCAAGGTCAATCTGCCGTCGTTGGTGCAGCTTGCATGCAGCGACACCGTCTACCTGTTCCAGCTCAACTGGTTGCCCTTCGGCGAGGCGCTGGCCTCCGTGCTGTCCGACGCGGACATCGTCAAGACCGGCGTGGCCGTGCGCGACGACATCCGCGACCTGCAAAAGCTGTTCGCCTTCAATGACGCGGGCGTGGTGGACCTGGGCGAGGTGGCGCGCGACCTTGGCCTTGAAACGCACGGCCTGCGCAACCTTGCCGCAAATTTTCTGGAAGTGCGCATCTCCAAGGGGGCCCAGTGCTCCAACTGGAGCAACCGCGAACTGGCTCCCCAGCAGGTGCTGTACGCCGCCACCGACGCCTGGGTCAGCCGCGAGATTCACCTGCGCATGCGCAGGCTGGGACTTATCGAACGCTAGCGCGGTTTCGTCCCCAACCACTCCCACGTGTTCGCCGCATTCTTCGCGCGCCGCCATGTTCAGCATGGCGGCGCGCTTTCGTTTTCCCTTGCGCCGTTTTGCCTTCGTCGTCACACCGCTGTCACCAAAGTGGGGCATGCGTGGGGGCGCTGCTCCGTCATGCCCTCGGAATTGCGGCTGTCTTGGCAGTGTCGGCGAAAAATGTCACTTTCTTGTAACGGTGCAACCACGTGTCCGTCACCGGCAACGCACATCTTCACGGGCAGGAAAGCGCCAAGGAGAAGCACATGACGAAAGAGCGCATTCTGGTGGTGGAAGACGACGAGGACATCCTTCAGTTGCTGACCTTCACCTTCGAGTCCGCCGGGTTCGAGGTGCGCACAGCCGTCACGGGCCGTGACGGGCTGGATATCGCGCTGCGGCACAAGCCCGCGCTGGTCCTGCTGGACCTGATGCTGCCCGGCATGAGCGGCCTGGACGTGTGCCGCGAACTGAAGCGCCTGCCGGAAACGGAAGACGTGCCGGTCATCATGCTGACCGCGCGCGGAGAGGAAGTGGACCGCATCGTGGGGCTGGAATTGGGGGCCGACGACTACGTGGTCAAGCCCTTCAGCCCGCGCGAGCTGGTGCTGCGCATCCGGGCCGTGCTGAAGCGTGCGCAGGGCGTGGCCGAAAATCCCCAGCGTTCGCAGTGGCAGATCGACGGCCTGGCCCTTGATCTGGATGCCCACCGGGTGGAGGTGGACGGCGAGGAAGCCGCTCTTACCGCCACGGAATTCCGCCTGCTGGCGGAACTGGTGCGCAACCGGGGCCGCGTGCGTACCCGCGACCAGTTGCTGAACACGGTGTGGGGTTATGAATTTGAAGGATACGCCCGCACGGTGGATACCCACGTGCGGCGGCTGCGCCAGAAGATCGGCGGCTATGCGGCCATGATCGAAACCATTCGGGGCGTCGGATACCGCTTCAAGGAGCAGTAGCCGCAACGCGCTGCGCCGCGAGGCGAATGCAGCGGCGCGCCGTACTCGCGCAACGCCCCCTTTCGTCCAACGCCCAACGCGCGGCGCGCCATGTGCCGCCGGGAACGAGACATGCCAGACAGCAAGAACGTGAAGATGCATGCGGCGTCGCTCAATTTCTATTACGGCGACTTTCAGGCGCTGCACGACATCAACCTGGAGTTCGAGCGCAATCAGGTCACCGCGCTCATCGGGCCTTCGGGCTGCGGCAAGAGCACGTTCTTGCGGTGCCTGAACCGCATGAACGACCTTATCCCCATTTCGCGCGTGGACGGCGAGATCTGCCTTGACGGCATGAACATCCACGACGCCCGGCTGGACGTGGTGGAACTGCGCCGCCGGGTGGGCATGGTGTTCCAGAAGCCCAACCCCTTTCCCAAGTCCATTTTCGAGAACGTGGCCTACGGGCTGCGCGTGAACGGCGTGCGCGACAAGGAATACATCGCCGAGAAGGTGGAGCAGAGCCTGCGCCACGCCGCCCTGTGGGAAGAAGTGAAGGACCGCCTGCACGAGTCGGGGCTGGGCCTTTCCGGCGGCCAGCAGCAGCGGTTGTGCATTGCGCGGGCCCTGGCCGTGGAGCCGGAGGTGCTGCTGATGGACGAACCCGCATCCGCGCTGGACCCCATCGCCACACAGAAGATCGAGGAACTCATCCACATCCTGAAGAAGGACTACACCATCATCATCGTGACCCACAGCATGCAGCAGGCGGCCCGCGTCTCGGACCTGACGGCCTTCTTCTACATGGGGAAACTGGTGGAGTGGGGCGCAACGGAAATGATGTTCACCCGTCCGCGCAACAAGCAGACCGAAGACTACATCACCGGCAGGTTCGGCTAGGCGGTCCTTGCCGCCGCGCGGCGACCTTTTTCGCCGCAGGTCGCATCGCCATTGGTCAGCCCCCGCCGGACGCAAATCCCGCTTTGACAACTCCCCCAGGAGATTTTTGTGGAAACGCATTTTCACCAGCAATTGCAAAAGCTTCGCCTGAAGGTGCTGGAGATGGCCGCGCATTCGCAGCAGGCCATAGAAAACGCCGTGCGCGCCTTGCAGCACCGCGACGCAGACGCCGCGCGGTCCGTCATAGCGGGCGACAAGCTGATCAATACCATAGAGTGCGAGATCGACGAGCTCAGCTTTCGGCTGCTGGCGCTGGATCAGCCCATGGCCGTGGACCTGCGCATCATTGTGGCCATCATGCGGGCCAGCATGTACCTGGAACGGGTGGGCGACGAGGCGGTGAACATCGCCGAGGCGGCCATGTTCCTGGCATCCAGGCCGCCGTTGCCGGAAATGCCCAGCCTGAACGAACTGGGCGTGCATGCGGTGGACATGTTCCGCAAGGCCGTCATGTCCTTTCGTGAAAGCGACGCACAACTGGGGCGCGAACTGCGCGTGCTGGACAAGCGCTGCAATCAGTTGGACATGCAGGTGCTGCGTGAACTCATGGATTACATGAGCCGCGAAAGTCCCGCCGTGGAGCGGGCGGTGCATACCATTCTGGTCTCGCGCAGCCTGGAACGCGTGGGCGACCTGTCCACCAATGTGGGCGAGACGGTGATGTTCATTGTCGAAGGGCTGAACATCAAGCACAGTTTCCAGATCAATTCCGGCGGCACGTGCAGCTAGCACCCGGCGCGACGTCATGCAGACACGGCGGGGCTGCCCATGGGGCGGTCCCGCTTTGCATTCACGGGCTGCTGCGGTATGCTGTCGCCCCGCCGCCCGCCGGATTGCCCGAAGGGTGCGCACATCCCATACCCTCGCGGCCCGCAATTGCGGCGTCCGCCCCGGAGACCAGATGACCCAATACGGCAAACGTACCGTGCAGTTTTCCATAGCCCCGGAAGAAGTTCCCGCCCTTGTGAGCCGCATCGGCGAACAGATGGCCTCGGGCGTCATTTCGCTGGATGGCCGCATCATAGACCTTGAAGGCTACGAGAGCGTCGGCATTTCGCTGAAGCGCACCGGCGACAAGCTGCGCGCCCGCGTGAAGGTGAAGTTTCCCAAACGCCCCGGTGAAGCGGGTGACACTGGCAACGATACCGATGACAGTGACGGGGATGACGACTAGCCGCCATGCGGCATTGACGGGCCACGGCGACATGGTCGCCGGTGTGTGTCATGTCGATCCGGTCGCCGGACACGGCCCTGCGGCGCGTGGCACTGCCGGTTTCGATATGTCCGGCGATGCCGCCGTTGGCCCGCGCATTGTCTTCTTTACCGGCGGCACGGCGCTGAAGTCGCTCAGCCATGCCCTGACGCGCCACACGCACAATTCCGTACATCTGGTCACTCCGTTCGATTCCGGCGGCAGCACGGCCGTGCTGCGGCGCTACATCCGCATGCCCGCCGTGGGCGACCTGCGCAACCGGCTGCTGGCCCTGGCCGACCCTGCGGTGGCCACACCGCCGCTGGTGGCATTGTGCGACCTGCGCCTGGCCGACGCCGGGGAGTACGATACCCTGATGCAGCGGCTGTATGCGCTGGCCTCGGAGCGCGACCCCGCCTGGCGCGGCATCGACCCGCTGGTGGCCGACGTGCTGCGCCTGCACCTGCGCTGGTTTCTGGAGTTCGCGCCGCCCGGCTTCGACCCGCACGGGGCGTGCCTGGGCAACCTGCTGCTGGCGGGCGGCTACCTGCGCCACGGCGGCGGACTGGGACCGGTGCTGCACCTGTTCACCCGCCTGCTGCGGGTGCGGGGCACGGTAGCCCCCATTGTGGACGATGACCTGCATCTGGCTGCGGAACTGGCCGATGGTGTCATGCTGCTGGGGCAGCATCGTATCACCGGCAAGGGTGTGCCCGGCATCACCGCGCCGGTGCGCTGCCTGTTCCTGACCCGCACCCGACCCGATGACGACGGGCAAGACGGGGCCGGAGCGAAGGGACGCAACGGTGAGGATGCCGAAGATTCCGTCCGTCCCGCCGAGGCGCGCGTGCCTGTATCCGGCGTGGCCGCCCGGCATATCGCGGAAGCAGACCTGATCTGCTTTCCCATGGGCAGCTTCTACACCAGCGTGCTGGCCAATCTTTTGCCCGAAGGGGTGGGCCGCGCCGTGGCCGCTGCCCCGTGCCAGAAGGTGTACGTGCCCAACAGCGGCACCGACCCGGAACAACTCGGCCTGTCGGTGGCCGACTGCGCTGCCGCCCTGCTGACCCTGCTGCGGCGCGATGCGGGCGCGGATGTGCCCGCCACCCGCCTGCTGCATACGGTGGTGGTGGATACCCGCAACGGCGTGTACCCCGGCGGCATCGACCACGAAGGGTTGCGCGCGCAGGGCGTGGCTGTGCTGGATGCGCCGGTTGTGCGCGCACTGCCCGGCGGCGGGGCACAGCCTGTCACTGTGGCGGGGCGGCACGACGCCGAGGCGGTGGCGCACCTGTTGTTGGGCATGACGCGGTCGCATTGAACATTCGCCGCCGTCCGGCATGATAAATACCGGACTTGCGCGGCGCATTGCATGGGGTAGGGTAGACGGATGCGTCCAACCCGGAGGAATACCATGCCGCAGTCTCTTCCGCCTTACGACAGCCGTTCCCAGACCCCCGTCCACCCGGCCTTCATCCAGCCAGCCACTGCCGGTCTCGTCCGTTTCCGTCCCTTTCCTTCCGCCCGCCTGCTGGCCAGTTTGTGCGTTGTCCTTGCGCTGTGCGCGGCGCTGGTCGCGTGTGCCGCCAAGGAACCGCGCAGGGCGGGGCAGTCCGGCTTTCTGGGCGATTATTCCCAACTTGTGCCCGGCGAACCCGGTAAGGCGTCGATGATCTACCGCAAGCCCGGCCTGGATCCGCGCAAGTACCGCGACATCGTTATCGACCCGGTGCGCGTGGTGCTGAAGCCGGACGCCGACCGCGAGGTGGACCCCGCAAGCCTGAACAGCTTGGCCACCCTGTACCGCGAGCGCCTGGTGGACGAGATTTCGACAGTGTACCCGCTGGCGCGGGTTGTGGGGCCCCAAACGCTGCGCCTGCGGGTGGCCATCACCGACGTGGTGCCCGGCAAGCCAATCCGCAATGTGATGTCCATCATGCCGGTGGGGTTCATCGTTTCGCAGGCCACCTACGCCTCTACCGGGGAATACCCGGACGTGGGGCAGTCCGAGACCGAGTTGGAACTGCTGGACGCGGTGACGGGCGAACGCCTGGTGGCCGCCGTGGACCGGCGCGTGGGCACCAAGGCGCCGCTACGTGCGCCGCTGGATGACGCCAAGGACGCCATAGAGGCGTGGGCCGGGCGTATCGCTGCAGAACTGGCCAAGATCCGCGTGCAGTAGCTTGCCATGGCGCGCCGGAGCCACCCTGCCGGTGTCGCGCGTACTGGCGCCGCCTGTTTCGGGTCCGCCGCAATGAAAAAACGCCCCCGCGTGCTGGGCACGCGGGGGCGTCGTGTTTAGTGGCGCTGCGGCCTTGCTACCCCGCGATGGTCTTGCGCAGGATGTCGAACGCCTCGTCAATGCCCGCCGGGTTGGTGCCGCCGGCCTGGGCCATGTCGGGCCGTCCGCCGCCGGAACCGCCCACGGCTGTCGCCACGGCCTTGATCAGGGCCGGGGCAGTGAAGCGGTCATGCAGGTCCTTGGAAACGGCCACGATCAGGCTCACCTTGTCGCCATCGGGCGCGGCCAGGCAGGCGATGCCAGAGGGCAGCTTGGAACGCACGTCGTCCATCAGGTCGCGCAGGGCCTTCACGTTGGGCACTTCCACCTTGGCGGCCAGCACCTGCACACCGTTGATCTCGGCCAGTTCGTCCATGATGTTGCGGCCCTGGCCGGAAGTGGCCTGGGAGCTGGCCTTTTCCAGATCCTTGCGCAGGCTCTTCACGTCCTTTTGCAGGGCCTCGACGCGGGGCACGATTTCGCCGGAGCGGGCCTTCAGCAGCCCGGCCACCTGGCCCAGTTCGGCGCGCTGGTCCATGACCATGCGCAGGGCGTTCCAGCCGGTGACGGCCTCTATGCGGCGCACCCCGGCGGCCACGCCGCCTTCGGACAGGATCAGGAACAGACCGGCCTGGCCGGTGGCGCGCAGGTGCGTGCCGCCGCACAGTTCCACCGATTCGTCGGCAATGGCCACCACGCGCACCTCATCGCCGTACTTTTCGCCAAACAGGGCCATGGCCCCGCGGGTCAGCGCGGCGTCATAGGCCATGTGGTCGGTTTCCAGCGGCAGGTCGGCCAGGATTACCCGGTTCACCTCGCGCTCCACGGCGGCGAGTTCTTCCGGCGTCATGGCGGCGATGTGGGTGAAGTCGAAGCGCAGGCGTTCGGGAGAGACCAGCGACCCGGCCTGCTTCACGTGGTCGCCCAGCACGCGGCGCAGGGCGGCGTGCAGCAGGTGAGTGCAGGTGTGGTTGCGGGCAGAGGCCACGCGTTCGTCCTCTTCCACCTGCAACTGCACTTCCTGGTCGGGCAGGATTTCACCGTCCACCGTTTCGATCTGGTGTACGGTAAGTTCGGGCGAGGGCTTCAGGGTATCCAGCACGCGGGCCTTGCCGGAAGGTGAGGTGATGGAGCCAAGGTCGCCCGTCTGGCCGCCGGACGCGCCATAGAACGGGGTGCGGGTGGCCACAAGGTAGCCCTTGGCGCCCTTGGGCAGCCCTTCGCTGGGCAGGCCGGTGGCATCCAGCAGGGCCACCACGCGGCTGTCGCCCGCAAGGTGGTCGTAGCCGATGAATTCCGAACGCAGGCCTTCTTCGAGCAGGGCGTGGAAGCGCGAGGCGATGTCCGATTCGCCGGACCCCTTCCAGGCGGCCTTGGCGCGTTCCTTCTGTTCGGCCATCAGGGTGCGGAAGCCGTCCTCGTCCACCGTGAAGCCGCGCTTTTCCGCGATGTCGTTCACGATGTCGAGCGGGAAGCCGAAGGTGTCATACAGCTTGAAGGCCACGTCGCCCGCCACGCGGGTGCTGCCCGCGCCGCGCAGGCTTTCCAGTTCTTCTTCCAGCAGGGCCAGGCCCTTGTCCAGGGTGCGGTTGAAGCGTTCTTCTTCCTCGCGCACCACACGGGCCATGAAATCGGCGTTACCGCGCAGTTCGGGGTAGTCGTCGCCCATCACCTCGACCACCTTCATGGCGGTCTTGTGCAGGAAGGTGCCGGTCTGGCCGATGAGCCGCCCGAAGCGGTAGGCACGGCGGATCAGGCGGCGCAGCACGTAGCCGCGCCCTTCGTTGGAGGGCAGGATGCCGTCGGTGATCATGAAGGCCATGGAGCGGCTGTGGTCGGCAATGACGCGCAGGGCGGTGTCCGTCTCGTCATTGGCGCGATAGGACACCCCGGCGATGCCGCAGGTGTACTGGATGATGGCCTGGAACAGGTCGGTGTCGAAGTTCGAGTACACGCCCTGGCACACGGCGGCGATGCGTTCCAGCCCCATGCCCGTGTCGATGGAGGGCTTGGGCAGCGCGGTGCGGGTGCCGTCGGCGGCCTGGTCGTACTGCATGAACACCAGGTTCCAGATTTCCAGGTAGCGGTCACAGTCGCACTTGCCGATGCCGCAGTTGGGCCCGCAGGTCATGTGCTCGCCCTGGTCGATGAGGATTTCCGAGCACGGGCCGCAGGGGCCGGTATCGCCCATGGACCAGAAGTTGTCCTTCTCGCCCATGCGGTAGATGCGTTCCGCCGGGACGTCGGTGTGCGCCAGCCACAGGTCGCGCGCTTCGTCGTCGTCGCGGAACACGGTGGCGTACAGGCGCTCCTTGGGCAGCTTCAGGTCTTCGGTCAGGAATTTCCAGGCAAACTTGATGGCGTCTTCCTTGAAGTAGTCGCCGAACGAGAAGTTGCCCAGCATCTCGAAAAAGGTGTGGTGGCGCGCGGTGCGGCCCACGTTTTCAAGGTCGTTGTGCTTGCCGCCCACGCGCAGGCACTTCTGCGAGGTGGTTGCCCGCACATAGCCGCGCTTTTCCTGGCCCAGGAAAATCTTCTTGAACTGCACCATCCCGGCGTTGGTGAACAACAGCGAGGGGTCGTCCTTGGGCACGAGGGAAGAAGAGCGCACGATCTCGTGGCCCTGCGACTGGAAGAATTCAAGAAACCGGCGCCGGATTTCGTTGGCGGTTATCACTGGGTATCTCCTGTGCGGATCGTATGGCGTCGCAGGCGCGCTGCGCCGCGCACGCCGCCATGCCCGCAGGCGGGGCAGGCAGCGGCGCGGCGCACGGTGCGGCTAGAATTCGTCGTCTTCCATGGCCCCGGCGTTGTCGTCCGGGTCCACGACCTTGGTGGGCATCATGCCCAGGTGCTCGATGAGCTTGGCTTCCACGTTCAGGCGCAGGGCCTCGTTTTCCTCCAGCAGGGCGCGGACGTTTTCCTTGCCCTGGCCAAGGCGCTCGGACCCGAAGGCGAACCACGAGCCGCTCTTTTCGATGATGCCAACGTCCGAGCCAAGGTCGATCAGCTCGCCGGTGCGCGAAATGCCCGTGCCGTACAGGATGTCGAACAGCGCCTCGCGGAAGGGCGGGGCCACCTTGTTCTTCACCACCTTGACGCGGGTGCGCGAGCCGTAGACTTCTTCCTTGTCCTTCAGGGTCTGGATCTTGCGGATGTCCAGACGGATCGAGCTGTAGAACTTCAGTGCGTTGCCGCCAGTGGTGGTTTCCGGGTTGCCGTAGCCCATGGTGCCGATCTTCATGCGTATCTGGTTGATGAAGATGACGGCGGTGCGCGACTTGTGGATGGTGCCGGTAAGTTTGCGCAGGGCGTGCGACATCAGTCGGGCCTGGCCGCCCACCTGCATTTCACCCATCACGCCTTCCAGTTCCGCCTGCGGAATCAGCGCGGCCACCGAGTCGATGACCACGATGTCCACGGCGCTGGAGCGCACCAGCATGTCGGCGATGTCCAGGGCCTGTTCGCCGAAGTCGGGCTGCGAGATCAGCAGCTCGTCGGTCTTCACGCCAAGGCGGCGGGCATAGTTGGTGTCCAGCGCATGTTCGGCGTCGATGAAGGCGGCGGTTCCGCCCAGCTTCTGGCATTCGGCGATGATGTGCAGGGCCAGCGTGGTCTTGCCCGAAGATTCCGGGCCGTAGATTTCCGACACGCGGCCACGCGGAATGCCGCCCACCCCAAGGGCCAGGTCCAGCCCGATGGAGCCGGTGGGGATAACCGGAATGTTCACGTGGGCGGTGTCGGACAGTTTCATGACCGAGCCCTGTCCGTACTTGCGCTCGATGGTGCTGAGGGCCGTTGCGAGGGCCTCGCGGCGCATCTCTTCCGGCGTCAGCGCGGGTTTCTTCGCCATGTATGTCTCCGGGGTGGGATGATTGCGGGCTTGGGATGCCCCCGGCAGATCCGGAAACCTGACGGGCAGGTCGGACGCTTGAGGGCTTCACGGGGAATATCAGAAGGTGCGGCGGCGGGCAACGCCGGGTGCGCGCCTCTGGACGGTGGGCATGGCAAAACCTGACGGGTGCGTGGCGGTAGCCCGACGAGGGCGGGCAGGGAGCAGGAGGGGCGAGGCGGGGGGCAGAATGCCCTTAACTGCCTGAATTGGAGCTGCATTGAGCTGAATTTGGCCCGAATCGGGCCTGAACCGAAGGCGGATCGGGATCGAACCGGGTGCCGGTTACGCTCCGCCTGCCGTCGGCGCCAGTTGCGTGCCCCTTGCCAACGGCCCCCCCGCGCCGTATGTCACCCCCCATGGAACGCAAACGCTATGACGCCGTGGCCCTGCTGTCCGGCGGTCTCGATTCTATTCTGGCGGTGAAGGTCATCGAGGAGCAGGGGCTTGCGGTAAAGTGCCTGCACTTCGTTTCTCCGTTTTTCGGCAAGCCCGGCAAGGTGAAGCACTGGGAGGCCATCTACGGCCTGGACATCGCCGCCGTGGACCTGGGCGAGGACTTTGCCGCGCTGCTGCGCGAACGCCCGGTGCATGGCTTCGGCAAGGTGCTGAACCCCTGCGTGGACTGCAAGATCATCATGATTTCCCGCGCCCGGGAAATGATGGAGCGCTACGGCGCGTCGTTCATCATCACCGGCGAAGTGTTGGGCCAGCGCCCCATGTCGCAGCGGCGCGACACCCTGAACGTCATCCGGCGCGACGCCGGGGTGAAGGAACTGCTGCTGCGCCCCCTGTGCGCCCAGAAGCTGGAACCCACCCCCGCCGAAGAGTCCGGCCTGGTGGACCGCAGCCGCCTGCACGCCATTTTCGGGCGCGGGCGCAAGGAACAGATGGCCCTGGCAGAAAAGTACGGCCTGACGGAAATTCCCACGCCCGCCGGGGGCTGCAAGCTGGCAGAGCGGGAAAACGCCCGCCGTTACTGGCCGGTGCTGGTTCATTCCCCGCATGCAGCCGCCGCAGAATTCAAGCTGTCCAACATCGGGCGGCAGTACTGGGCCGGGGCGCACTGGTTGTCCATAGGCCGCCACCAGGCCGACAACGATGCGCTGGTGCGCTTCGCCTTTCCGGCGGATCTGCACTTCAAGGTGGCGGGCTTTCCCGGTCCGCTGGCCATCGGGCGGCAGTTCGACGGCAAGATATGGGATGCGGAAGTGGTGCGCGACGCAGCGGCGTTCGTGGCTTCGTTCTCGCCCAAGGCGGTGCGCGAGGGCACGCCCGTCACCGTGCGCGTGGCCGGGCCGGACGGCATGGCCGAGGTGACGGTGACCCCGGCGCGAACCACGTCGCTGGGCTGGGGCGAGCTGAACTGGCAGGGCGTGCGCGAGGAAATCCGTGCCGATGCCCGCGCCCGCGCGCTGCCCGTGCCCGAAGGCAACGACGACGGCCCGGACGGGCAGTCGGAGTAAGGCGCACGTTCCCGGCAGGCGCACATCCAGGACAGGGCCTGTGCCGCCTGGGATGCCCACGGCGCTATCCCCCGGGCGGCGGCGGGGCGTTACCATGTCGACCTGGGCGTGGTACTGATAGATACGACTAGCGACGAATCCTTCACAGGCGGCACTTGCCCGTGCGAGTGTCGCTTCTTTTTGGTGTGGTCCGCCATTGCGCACCATTTCACGCTGTTGCGCGCGGCAGTCGGATTCCGGGTATGTTTTTGGCGGTTCCCAGCCTCACAAATATCTTGATAAAGAAGGGGGATGAGCCTAATGAGGGGTGCCCGGATAGCCCGGAGCCCACATTTCAAGGAAACAGTGCACATGGCGAAACAGATCACCACCGCCCGCGACGGCTTCGCAACGCGCCTCGGCGTGCTCGCGGCTACCCTCGGCTCGGCCGTGGGCCTCGGCAACATCTGGAAGTTTCCGGCTCTCACCGGGCAGAACGGCGGCGCGTCGTTCCTGCTGGTGTACGTGCTGGCCACCCTGCTGGTCGGCCTGCCGGTGATGATATCCGAAATTATGCTCGGCCGCCGCGCCCGGGCCAACGCGGTGGGCACCTTCCGCCAGCTTGCCCCCAAGGGCCAACCCTGGCACCTGGTGGGCCTTTCGGGCGTTGTGGCCGCCTTCCTCATCATGGGCTTCTATACTGACGTGGCCGGATGGGTGTTCGCCTACATCTTCAAGGCGCTGTCCGGCGAAATTGCCACCACCGATCCCGCCGTGGCCGCCAAGGCCTTCGAAGGCCTGGTGAGCAACCCGGTGCAGTCGCTGCTGTGGCAGTGGGGCGTGCTGGTGCTGATCAGCGTCATCATCATCGCCGGTGTGGCGCAGGGCATTGAACGCACCACCAAGGTGCTCATGCCCGTGCTGCTTCTGCTGCTGGTGGCGGTGTGCGCGCGCAGTCTTACCCTGCCCAAGGCGGGCGAGGGCCTGGCCTTCCTGTTCACCCCCGACTTCAGCAAGATCACCCCCAGTGTCATCCTGATGGCCCTGGGCCTGGCCTTCTTCAAGCTGTCCATCGGCATGGGCACCATGACCACCTACGGCAGCTACTTCCGCAATGACCAGGACATTCCGCTGACGGCCACCCGCGTCATGCTGTGCGACCTGACCATCTCCATCCTTGCGGGCATGGCCGTGTTCCCTGCCGTGTTCAACTTCGGCTTCGAGCCCAGCGCCGGCCCCAGCCTGCTGTTCATGACCATTCCCGCCGTGTTCACCTCGCTGCCGGGCGGCCAGGTGTTCATGGTCATCTTCTTCTGCCTTACCGCCATCGCCGCTACCGGGGCCATGCTTTCGCTGCTGGAAGTGCCCGTGGCCTGGCTGGCCGAATCGTTCGGCATGCCGCGCAAGCGCGCCACCATCGTCACCTCGGTGACCCTGGCCATCATCGGCATTCCGGCCACGCTGTCCATGTCCACCATGGCCAACGTGAAGATCTTCGGCATGACCGTGTTCGACCTGTACGACTTCCTGTCGTCCAACGTGCTGCTGCCCGTGGGCGGCATCTTCATCTGCCTGTTCGCGGGCTGGGTGTGGGGCGCTGCCAACGTGAAGACGGAACTGTCCAACCGGGGGCAACTGCTCAACGGGGCCGTCATCTCCGCGTTCCTCACCGTAGTGCGCTGGGTGAGCCCGGTGCTGGTGTTGCTGGTGCTGCTCAAGGGACTCAAGGTCTTTTAGCGCGCGTCGAAAACGCGCAGTACGCGGGCAATGGCGGCGTCAAACCGTTTTTTTGCTCCGGTCGAGTACGGAAGAGTACACTCCCGTCGCAAAAAAACGGTTTTCCTTGCCCTTGCCGCACGTCCTGCGCGTTTTCGGAAAACCGCTGAACTCGCGCGAAAGCCGGAAAACGGAAATACTGCCGCGCGCTGCTGCCGGACGCGATGCTGATTCGCGTGCATGCAGCAAGGTGTAAACACAAAGGCCCCGCTTCGGCGGGGCCTTTCGCGTTGTTGACAACGTCTGTTCTTGTAAGCCTCCGGCGGACAAGGACGGCAGCAGTTGGGCGAGCTTGCGAGCCTTACGGATGGTGATCGCAGAGCGGCTACAGCCCCTTGGAACCCCGTATTTTGTGTCTCCGTAATATCCAGGAAACACAAATAAAAATTTTAGGGGGAGGGGGGGCGGGGGAGGAGACCCTTTTCAAAAGGGTCCCTCCCCCGCAAGAATCTGGGTTTGTCAGCAGGCTGAAAGGCCCCGCTTCGGCGGGGCCTTTCGCGTTGACGGGGCAGGGGGTAAGCCCAGTGTCACGCGGAAAATACGAAGCCGCGAAGGGCGGAAGGTGCAGGCGGCCAGTGGAGGCACGAGAGCCGGGAGGAGAGGCCCCGCAACCTCACCACTCCTTGCGCCCGCCCTCGTAGGGTTTGGCAAGGCCGCGCTCGATGAGCGCGGTGGCGATGTCGCCGCCGTCGGCCTCCACGTCCGCCAGCAGGCGGAAGTACTTGTCGCGGCGCAGGTTGCGCAGGGTCACCGTGCTGCCCGGTGCGGCCATGTGCAGGGTCAGTTCGCGCGCGCGGCGCGACAGTTCGCGCAGTTCCGCACGGGTATCGCGTTTTTCCGGCGTGTCGCACCCGGCGATGCGCACGCTGATGGCCCGGCCAGCCACAGGGGGGTAGCCGGGAATGTCCACAACCAATGTGTCGCCATCGGGCACACGCAGCACCACGGCTTGTGCATCGCCGAATGTTTCCCCGGCCCGGCAGGCAAAGCCGCCCGTATCCGCCAGCAGCGGCGGAAACAACAGGGGCAGGGCCAGAAGCCCGGCGCGAAGCATGCGGGCAAGACGTGTGCGGCGCATGTATATTTAAAAATCTATATTTGGAAAAAATGCAAGGGCCCACGCAGCACGGGACGAAGCTGCGATTGGGGGCAGCCAAATTCCCTGCCCATGCGACAGGGGGCTGTTCGTACCCGGCGACGGCAGGTCAGCACCTCGCCGCACCCGGTTGCGATCATTCCACCTTGGCCGCACCCGGAAACGTCCCGCGAAACCCGGCAACCGTTGCCGCCGCCGTACCGCAGCCCGAATGGCGCGAAAAGGAATGGAACTTGCTGTACTTTTGGCGGATGGAGAAAAAAATGCCCCGGCGGCAAGGCCACCGGGGCGGACAGGCATGCGGCAAGGGGGCTAACCCCCATGGCGTCAGCCGAAGATTTCTTCCTTGGTAACGGCCTCGGCCTTGATGCGGTCCAGCAGTTCCGCGAACACGGCCTTGACGTTTTCGCGAATGTCGCCCGCCACCACAAGGAACAGCACGTCGTCTCCGGGGGCCAGTTCGCCCTCCACGGCGTCGGCAAGGATGCGGAAGATGCCCGGACGCGACGACAGTTCCCGGCATATTTCATTGATGCGTTGGCGGTCGGGGGTTACTCTGATGGCCACCACATTGTTCTTGTCCTTGCGCGACCAGCCGCGCACAACGCCATTGTGTACCAGCACCATGCCGACATTGTCGGCAAAGCCGGGTTCCTTTTTCAGGTCCGCAAGGGCCTTGGTAACGTCCATTCGTCACTCCGTGTCAGGGTAATTCCCTGGTAAGTTGTACCTAGAGGTCCGGATGCCCCAGTTGCAATCGTTGTTGCGCCGCCTGCCAGAGTTCCGCGAATCGCGCATGAGCGCCGCGGGCCTTGCCCTGTGGCTGAACTGGCAGGGCGACATCAACCCTGCCGTGCCGCAGACCTTGCAGGACTACGGCGGCATGACCATTGCCGCCGAGCGCGACCAGTCGTTGTGGTTCTTTTTTTCAACCGACGTGTTCCTGGCGCTTGCGCGGCTGGAAATATGGGGCAAGTTCAACCCCCTGGCCATAGCGGCACAGGTGCTGCCCGCCCGCCTGCTGCTGGGCATGAAGCGCGAGATTTCCCTGTCGCTGGAAAACGTGCTGACCACCCAGGAGCTTATCGTCCCGCAGGAATTTCAGGTGTGGGTACACCCCCGCGCCCGCGAGATGGGCGTGGGCGTGCCTGGCCTGACCTTCGAGAAAGCCGCCGCGCTGCGCGGCATGGTGCCCGCCGAATGGGCGCTGCTGCGGGCCGACGCGCGCCTGCCGTACCAGTCCACCACCGGATGGTACTCGGTGCTGCGGCCTCTGGGCAACCCCCTGGACAAGGGATACCAAGCCGGGTGGCGCGCCATGTTCGGCGAGATTGAAGAAATCATCAAGCGCCACAAATTCAAGTTCATCCTGCACGAGTCCTTCCTTATCTTTCCGCTGGAAAACCTGCGCCTGTACCGCGTGTGGTGCCGCGACCTGCTGCAACGCGTGCGCGAGGTAAAGGAGCAGCGCCCGGATAATTACTGGCCGTGCGTCAGCGCCATCGTGGATCGCAGAGGGCTGAACTTCAACAACGAACTGCCCCGCAAGATTCCCGTGGACTGGGAGCAGATGGTGCCGGACTACCCGCACACCAGCTTCCGCAACGCCTACCTGCTGGGTGAAGGCTTCACCATCCACGAAGTGCGTTTTTCGGTCGAGCACAGCAGTATGGACGACTGGTGCAACGTGGGCCTTGCCGATGACGGGCAAGAGGCGGGCGCGCTGCCGGTGGTGGTTTCCACCCGCGCAGTGGCGGGCAACCACCCGTGCTGCTTCTACTGCGGCATGCGCAACCACGAGATCACGGCCTGCCCCACGCGCAAGCTGGAGACGCTGACCCCCAGCGTGTGGCGCGACGTGGCCCTGCTGGACTTCGAGACCCTGAACCAGGGCTTCCAGATCATTGACGGCAAGTTGGTGGGCGACATCGACGAAGGGTTCACGGAACTACTGCCCTCCGAAGGCGCGGAAGGCATCATGACCCGCGCCATGTTCGACATAGGCAGCACCACGCAGCACCGCATGGTCCGCCGCATGTGGCTGGCGCGCGGCAAGGACTATCCCAAGGGGCTCGACGAACTGGCCCCCAAGGACGACAACCCGGTATGGGAGGTGCTGGAAGCCATCCGGCGCGGAGAGCTGATGGCGCTGGAGCGCGAACTGGCCCAGATCCAGATCAAGAACCCGCGCGACTACCGCAACCGCACCATGCTGGGCTACGTGGCCCTTGAGCGCGGTGATTTTGCCCGTGCCGCCTCGTTGTGGAAGGAAGCGGAAACCCTGGCCCCCATGCAGTTGCAGCAGACGTGGCACATCTTTCTGCAAGCCCGGCTTCAGGAAATACAGGGCAAGTATCAGCCCGCCACGCAGTTGTACCGCCAGGTGGTGCGGCTGTTTCCGCAGTGGATCGAGGCCGAGTACCGGCAGGCCGTGTGCAACGTGAAGATGGGCTTTGTGGAGCAGGGCGCGGCGCAATTGCTGACCCTGGCGGCGCAGGACCCCAACATGTTCAACCGCATCCTGCTGGACCCGGAGCTGGAGCGCGGCCATCTGCACCTGCTCACGGCGCTGCATGTGCCGTGGGCAGAAGCGGAAAACCGCGTGGAGGAAGAAAAGCAGGGTCTGGCGCGCCTGCGGGCCGAACTGGGAACGTGGTTCAGCGAGGAACATCCCTTCACCATCCAGACCGATCACCGGGTGGCCAATCTGGTGCGCATGGCCGAGATTCGCAACTTCGTTCCGTTTCAGGCGGTTATCCATGGCCGCGCGCAACTGGAAAAGGACCTGCAGTTGCGCATCAACCGAGAGGCCAAGGACCTGAAGACCAAGTTCAACGGGTTCATGGCCCGGCTGATGCACATCCGGGACGAAGCGGCCTGGTTTCCATTTCCGCGCATTCTCGTGGAATTCAACAAGAACTTCAATCTGTGCGCGGCAAACCTGAACTGGGCGCTGAAAACGAACCTGCAGGTTGCGGAAACCTTCAAGCGTGCCCATGCGGTGGCCGAAGCCGAAGAAGAGCGGCTGGAAAATCTTGAATCGCGCCTGAAATTCCTGCGGGTGGTGCGCGATTCCACCTTGTTCATGCTGCTGTTCTGGCGCAGCTTTCTGTGGATGGAGATAGTCGGGCTGCTGCTGATCCTGGTGGCTGCGCCGCTTGCCCTGTTCTATGGCGAACGCGCCGGGGCCACGTGGGCTTCGGGCCTTATCAGCACCCAGAAATGGCAGTTGCAGAAGGGGTTGATCCTGATCCTGTCCGTGGTGGCGCTGGGGCTTGCCGCGTTGCGCACCACCATGATCTTCGAGAAAAAGAAGGACAAGTTGTTCAGCGAGGCGCGCGAAAAGGGCAAGAAGCGAAAGAAGTAGGCCCGCCGTGATGTTCCGCGCTCTCAAATGCGAGGGCGCCGGCACGGCTGGGTGCGATATTGAGGAAACGCCCGCGCGACGGTTGTCGCGCGGGCGTTTTGCATTCTGTCCGGTTTTCCGGTCAGTCTGGCCCTTTTGTCTGGGTGGCCTTCCGGTCTGGGTGGCTTTCTTGTCTGGCTGGTCGGGGGCGCACCGGGGGCTGCTTACTGCTCCACGCCCTTCATGGCTAGGCTCACCCGTCCGCGCGCCTTGTCCACCTCCAGCACGCGCACGCGCACGGTGCGGCCCGGGGCCACCACTTCTCCGGGGTCGCGCACGAAGCGGTCAGACAACTGGCTGACATGCACCAGCCCGTCGCGGTGTACGCCGATATCGACAAACGCCCCGAAGGCGGTGACGTTGGTGACGATGCCCGGCAGCACCATGCCCGGTTCCAGATCGTCGGGTGAATGCACCCCTTCGGCGAAGCGGAACAGGGTAAACGCCGGGCGCGGGTCGCGCCCCGGCCTGGCCAGTTCGGCCAGGATGTCGGTAAGCGTGGGCAGGCCCACCTCGCTGGAAACATAACTTTCGGGCTTGATGCGCCCGCGCAGGTCGTCGCGGCGCAGCAGGTCGGACAGGGCGCAGCCCAGGTTCGCCGCCATGCGCGCAACAAGCTGGTACCGTTCGGGATGCACGGCGCTGGCGTCCAGCGGGTTGTCGCCGCGCACGCGCAGAAAGCCTGCCGCCTGCTCGAAGGCCTTGGGGCCAAGGCGCGGCACCTTCAGCAGGTCCTTGCGGCTGCGGAAGGGGCCGTTTTCCGCCCGGTGGGTCACGATGTTGCGGGCCAGCACCGGGCCGATGCCCGAAACATGGGCCAGCAGTTCCGGGCTTGCGGTGTTGGCGTCCACGCCCACGGCGTTGACGCACGAGGCCACCACCTCGTCCAGGGCGCGGCGCAGGGCGGGCTGGTCCACATCGTGCTGATACTGGCCCACGCCCAGCGAGCGTGGGTCTATCTTCACCAGTTCGGCCAGCGGGTCCATCAGCCGCCGCCCGATGGAAACGGCCCCGCGCACGGTCAGGTCGTGGTCGGGAAACTCGCGCCGCGCTGTTTCCGAGGCCGAGTACACCGAGGCCCCGGTTTCGTTCACCAGCACCACGTCCACCCCGGCGGGCAGGCCTGCGCCGCGCGCAAAGGCCTCTGTCTCGCGCCCGGCGGTGCCGTTGCCCACGGCCACCACCTCGATGGCGTATCTGGCGCAGCAGTCGCGCAGGGTGCTCGCGGCGCGTTCCGCCCCGGCGTCGCCCGTCAGCGGGTGAATGACCTCGTGATGCAGCAGTGCGCCCTGCGCATCCAGGCAGACCAGCTTGGCCCCGGTGCGCCAGCCGGGGTCCAGCGCCAGCAGGCGGCGGCCACCCAGGGGCGGGGCCATGATCAGCTCGCGCAGGTTGGCGGCGAATACGCCGATGGCCTGGGTTTCTGCCCGCTCGCGCAGGGCGGTGCGCAATTCGTTTTCCAGCGACGGGGCCAGCAGCCGCTTCCAGGCATCGGCCAGGGCGGCATCCACCTGGCCTGCGGCGGACTGCGGTTGGGGCGCGGAACTGCCCGGCAGGTCGGCGCGGCGGCGCAGGATGTCCAGCGCCTCCGCGTCATCGGGCCGCACCGCCACGGACAGGAAGCCCTCGCGTTCGCCGCGCAGCATGGCCAGCAGGCGGTGCGAGGGCATGGCTGCGGCGCGTTCCTCGTGCCCGAACCAGTCGGCGTAGGTTGCGCCTTCAGCCTCCTTGCCGGGCACGGCCTTGGCCCGCAGCACGGCGCGCCGCACGAACAGGTCGCGCAGCGCCCCGCGCAGCGTGGCGGATTCCGCAAAATTTTCGGCCAGGATGTCACGCGCGCCCGCAAGGGCGGCGTCCACGTCGGGTACGGCCAGTTCCGGGTCCGTGGTCTGCTGCTTGACGTAGGCGGCAGCCAGCGTGGTTGCGTCGGCCATGGCCCTTGCCGTGCGCAACGCTTCGGCCAGAGGGGCCAGCCCGCGCTTGCGGGCCTTTTCCGCACGGGTGACGCGCTTTGGCCGGTAGGGCAGGTACACGTCTTCCAGGGCGGTGAGTGTGGACGCCCCCGCCACGGCCCTGGCCAACTGCGGGGTAAGCAGCCCGCGTTCTTCCAGCGAGGCCAGCACCGCCCCCCGGCGCTTGTCCAGTTCGCGCGCCTTTTCCAGCGCATCGCGCACGGCGGCCACCTGCACCTCGTCCAGGCTGCCGGTGGCTTCCTTGCGATAACGGGCGATGAACGGGATGGTGGCACCTTCGTCCAGCAGGGCCATGACGGCTGCCACGCCGGAAACCGGCAGGGACAGGGCGGCTGCCAGAGGGGCTGCCGCGGCGGCCATGGGCGTGGCCTGACCGGCTGCAGCGGGCGCGGACCGGGAATCGGGTTGGGAGCCCGGCTTGGCAACGGATGGAGCGGAAGCTGAGGCGGTGGCGGAATGTTCTGGCGTCACGGCATATTCCTGTTGTTGTCTCGTGGTGGACGTTGTAAGTATGTGGTCACGTCAGTGGATTGCTATTCTGCCACAGCCCTGCCATCCGCAACCGTGAAGGAGGCCTGCCATGAGCCATACCGAAGCCGATCTGCCCACCGTCATCCACGAAGCGGAGTTCGTCATCCTGGCCGACGGAACCCAGGTGCGCTACGAGGAGAGCGGTGGCGCGCGCGACATTTTCGTCAATGACGAATGGACTGCCCGCGCCTCGTTGTTTCCCGGTTCGGACTACTGTCTCGAAACAGGGGGCTGCACCTATCTGCTGACCGCCACCGACAACGGCCTGAACGTCGAAAAACAGTAGCACATCTCTTGTCCGGCGCGCTGGCCGGAAAATTGCCGGGCCGCGCATGTGCGCGGCCCTTGGTGTTTGCGGCGTTGGTCCCATGCGCTGGCTTCGCAGGGCTGGCGGCCAGCGCGTGGGCGGCGCACACCGCAGGTTCGGATGTCGGAAATGGCGGCTGCGGCCAATGCGTTTCGGGCAATCCCACGCCTATTGGGCTGGCCCCTGCCCGCGCGCGGTCAGCCGGGCGCGCAGATACGCCCCCAGCAGTGCGCCCGCGTCGTCCTTGCCGTCTTCGTCGGCCTGCGCAATGCCCAGGGCGTGCAGGTCTGCGGCCACCTGCTTTTCCATCTTTTCCGATTCCATGAACATTACATAGACCAGGGCGATGGTGGCGTCGTTTTCCTCGCTGCCGTCGCACAGCGCCGCCACGTGCTCATGGGGCACGGTTTCCTGCAACCGGTCCACGAACATGGATGCCCATTTGCCGTACAGCGATTCGGGCAGTTGGGGCACCATGGACGAGAGCGCGCGTGTCCCCCGGTCGTCCATGTCGGGCATGGTCACGGTAAGAAATTCTTCCAGGGCCTCTGTGCGGCGTCCGGCATCGCGCGACAGGTGGCGCAGCACCGAGGCGACAAGGTGGGCGCGGACTTCATCGGAAGTAAGAGACGGTGCGGGCATACGAGGCATTCTCCTGATTTCCTGAAGGCTATGCGACTGCGGGGCGGCGCTGCTGCCCTCCGCGCGCTGCCAGATTTGCCAGATGGGCCAGATGGGCCAGATGGGCCAGACGTGCCAGATGGGCCCGATGTTCCGGACGGCGCAGCCCGGCGCTGACGCCCGGGGGCGTGGTGGCGGCAGGGTGGGGCAGCCTAGCCCAGCCCGGCCCGCCGTGCAAGACGGGATGGCGGCTTGTACCGCGCATCATGCCGGGATTGCAGCGCGTTGCAAAGACAGTGGCGGGGGCGATCCTTGCGCCCGTCTATGCACGCACCAACGGGCAGTCCGCACAAAGATGGGCCGAATCGCTACGACACGGCATCAATGACAAGACGGTTCCGCCGGGGCGAAACCGTCTTGTCATTTTCGTAAACACGCGGTTTTCCGCGCTGTCGGGCTTGTCAGCGTATCTGGCGCTTGTCCAGCTTCTCGTTCTGACGCTCGTTCCGGCGCTCGCCCAGACTCTTGTCGTGGCCCCTGTCCGGGGCGGGAGTGCGGTGTACCCGCCTGCCGGGCGGAGAGCGTCGGACAGCGGCGCTACACGGCAGCGCGCACGGCGGCCAGCGCGGCTTCGTAGTTGGGCTCGTGACTCACTTCGGGCACGATTTCGGTGTAGGTGACCTTGCCTGCACGGTCCACCACGAAGATGGCGCGCGTCAGCAGGCGCAGTTCCTTGATTACCACACCATAGGCCGCGCCAAAGGACAGGTCGCGGTGGTCGGACAGGGTTTCCAGTGCGTCCACTCCGGCGGCTCCGCACCAGCGGGCCTGGGCGAAGGGCAGGTCGCAACTGATGGTCAGGATGCGCACGTCGGAGCCAAGGCGGGCGGCTTCCTGGTTGAAGCGCCGGGTTTCCATGTCGCACACGCCGGTGTCCAGCGAGGGCACGGCGGAGATAAGCAGCACCTTGCCCGCGTAGTCGGCCAGGGTGCGCGGGGACAGGTCGTTGGCCAGTGCGGAGAAGCCGGGGGCCTTGTCGCCAGCGGCCACCGGAGTGCCGCTGAGGGTAAGGGGCGTGCCTCTGAAAGTGATGATGCCGGTACGGTCCATGGTAATCCGCCTCCTGCGGAATAGGGTTCATCGGGTCCGCCTCGTGGGTGCGAGGAGCCTTGGCGGCATGCCGCCCGCCCGGATGGCGGTGCGGCGGCTTGCGTTTCCGCGCCTGCGGCAGGCGGCGAAAAACGGCGGTATGTCAAGGCATATCACAACGGCGCGGGCATGCAAGTCTGCGCATGGCGATTTTCCGGTCTATGCTGCAAAAGTGTCGTTTTTTACAAAATGCGTATCAAGTCGCGTCTGAGTATGACCAAAATGACAAAAACAGTCGTGACGAGAATTCCGTAGAAGCCTGAATTCATTGCGCTGCACCATTTTGTAGGCACTGGCACGCTCCTTGCCTTTACGTTGGCATCGTTCGGGTTTTCCCCTGTCCGTTCGGTCCGGCGGGGGGTGTACGTCAACATTTCGAGGAGGTTCACATGAACGCGGCGGATACCGCCTTTATCCTGGTCTGCTCCGCTCTGGTCATGTTCATGACCCCGGGGCTTGCCCTGTTCTACGGGGGGCTCGTGCGTGCGCGCAACGTCCTGTCCACCACCATGCACAGCTTCATTCTTCTGGGCGTGGCCAGCATCGTCTGGGCGGTCATCGGCTACACGCTGGCGTTCGGTCCCGACATCGGCGGCGTCATCGGCGGGCTCGATTTCGCCTTCCTGAATGGCGTTGGCATGGAGCCCAGCGAATCTGTCACCAACATCCCGCACCTGCTGTTCATGGTGTTCCAGTGCATGTTCGCCGTGATCACCCCTGCGCTGATCTCCGGCGCGTATGCGGAACGCATCCGCTTCCGCGCCATGCTGCTGTTCTCCGTGCTGTGGCTGGTGGTGGTGTACGCCCCCATGGCCCACTGGGTATGGGGCGGCGGCTGGATGTTCAGCCTTGGCGCGCTTGACTTTGCTGGCGGCGCGGTTGTCCACATGAGTTCTGCCGCAGCCGCTCTGGCCGCCGCCCACGTGCTGGGCCGCCGTCACGGTCATGGCCGTGAACCTTTCGTGCCCCACAACCTGCCCATGACCGTGCTTGGCGCGGGCATCCTGTGGTTCGGCTGGTTCGGCTTCAACGCGGGCAGCGCCCTTGCCGCCAACGGCCTTGCTGCCAACGCCTTCGTCACCACGCACCTGTGCGCCGCCGCCGCCTCCATCAGCTGGGTGGCCGCCGAATGGCTGCACAGCGGCAAGCCCACCACCCTTGGCGCAGCGTCCGGCGCTGTTGCCGGGCTTGTGGTCATCACACCCGCCGCCGGTTTTGTGGCCCCCATGCCTGCCATCATCATGGGCCTTGTGGGCGGCGCCCTGTGCTACGGCGGCGTGCTGATGAAGCATGTCTTTAAGTACGACGACGCCCTTGACGTGGTGGGCGTGCATGGCGTGGGCGGCACCTTTGGCGCCCTGGCCACCGGCATCTTTGCCACCACTGCCGTGAATACCGCCTCCGGCCTGCTCGAAGGCAACCCCTCGCAGCTCTGGATCCAGTTCATCTCCGTGGTCGCCACCTGGCTGTTCTGCTACGTGGCCAGCCGCATCCTGTTCCATGTGGTTGACGCACTGGTCGGCCTGCGCGCGGATACGGAGTCGGAGGTCGCGGGCCTCGACGTCAGCGAACACAACGAAGCGGGTTACCAGCTCTAGGCTTGCCGCTGTCGCCGTTGTCGCCTACAAGGCGGAAGGGGTATTCCCTTCCTTGAACACGAACCGAGCTTCAGGATGGACATCATGAAGAAACTTGAGATCATCATTCGCCCCTTCAAGCTGGACGAGGTCAAGGAAACGCTGGCCGGCCTTGACGTGAAGGGCATGACCGTCACGGAAGTAAAGGGCTTTGGCCGCCAGCGCGGCCACAAGGAAGTATACCGCGGTGCAGAATACCAGGTGGACTTCATGCCCAAGGTCAAGATCGAGGTGGTCATTGACGACGCCCAGGTGAAGACAGTGGTCGACGCCGTGGTCAAGGCCGCCCGCACCGGCAAGGTGGGCGACGGCAAGATCTTCATCTCTACGGTGGAAGACGTGCTGCGCATCCGTACCGGTGAAACCGGCGTGGAAGCCATCTAGCCTTCGCATACGGCAATTCACGGGCGGCGCCTCGGCAATGACGGGGCGCCGCCTGTCCATACCTACACCCTTCACCCCACACCACATGATGCAGGCACACGGGCCATCTTCTTCCGCTCCCGCCGGTACTTCCGGCACGCCGCGCGATGCCGCCACCGTTCTGCGCGAAGGGCGCGCCGCGCTGCTCGAACGTCTGGACGCTCCTCTTTCCGGTGCGGCAGACGCTTTCGAAACGGCGCCCGACCCCGCAGCCGTCGAGACCGACGGAGGGGACGCCTGCGCTTCCCGGCCCGACTCCCTGTGCCGCGACACCGCCCCCGCGCCCACGGGGGCCTCACGTTTCGAGCGGGCCTACAGCCGCCTGCTGGACGACTATTTTCGCCTTCGCTTCGCCGAGCTGCGCGGCGGCCACGACAAGGTGGCCCTGGTGGCCGTGGGCGGCTATGGCCGCGAGGAACTGTGCCTGGGATCGGACATCGACATCCTGATCCTGTGTGGCCGCTCCATTCCGCCGCAGGCCATCGACCTGGCCCAGCCGCTGTTCCTGCAGCTGTGGGACGCGGGCTACACCCTGGGGCACGGGTTCCGCACCATCGGCGACTGCGTGAAGCTGGCCGCCAAGGACCACAAGGTGCTGGCCAGCCTGCTGGACGCCCGGCTGATCACCGGCAACGAGGCGCTGTTCCGCGAGATGGTGGACCGCCTGAACGACAAGGTGCTGCCGCGCCGGGGCGCCTCGTTCCTGGCCTGGAACGACGAGGAGCACGAGCGCAGGCGCGCCTCGCACGGCGACGGTGCCGTGCTGCTGGAACCCAACCTGAAGGAAGGCCTTGGCGGCCTGCGCGACTACCATCGCATCCTGTGGATAGGGCGCATCCGCAACGAGGCGGGCAGTGTGGAAGAAATCCTGGCCCAGGCCGGGTTTTCCGCGTCCGACGCGGCCCTGCTGCGCGAAAGCGTGGGCTTTCTGCACAACGTGCGCAACCTGCTGCACCATCTTTCGCGGCGCAAGAACGACCAGTTGTTCCTGGACCTGCAACCGGAAATCGCTGCCCGCCTGGGGTTCCGCGAATGCGGCAACCTGCTGGCCGTGGAATGCTTTCTGGGTCGCCTGCACCGCTGCATGTCGCACATCAAGGCGCTGTCTGCCGCCTTCCGGGGTATTCCCGGCGGGCCGGTACACCCCGACCACCCCTGTCCGGAGGTGGAAGGCCCCGTGGTCATGGCGGGCGGCACGCTGCACCTTTGCCTGCCCGACCCGTCGGTGGCCACCCCGGCCCTGGCCTTGTCCGCCTTCGTCCATGCCGCCGAATGGCCCGGTCCCGACGCCCCCGCGCCCGACTGGAACACCCGAAAGGCCATGGAACAGGCCCTGCAACAGGCCCAGTCCGGCGAGGGCGGGGCGCTTTCCGGGGCCGAGGTGGGTGCGGCGCTGATGCGCATCCTGGGGTCCGGCAAGGCCTTTCCCGTGCTGGGGCACATGGATGAGACGGGCCTTTTGCCCGCCATCCTGCCCGCCTATGCCGCCGCGCGCGACCGGGTGCAGTTTGACGGGTTTCATACCTACCCCGTGGGCATGCATACCCTGTTCGTGATCCGCCAACTGGAATCGCTGGCCGCCGAGGAATTCGAGCCGTTTTCCGGCCTCTGGCGCGGCGGTTGTCTGGGAGCTGCGGGGGACGGGGCTGCCACCCCGCACGTGGTCAATGGCCAAGACAGGCAGGACGGGGACGCCGCGCGCGACAGGCTGTGTCTGCTGCTGGCCGCGCTGCTGCACGACCTTGGCAAGGGCGGGGCCGACGCCTCGCACCACTCCGAGGTGGGCGCGGAAATGTCCATGCAGTTGCTGGCCGAGTGGGGCGCGCCGCCGGAAATCATCGACGACGTGGTCTTTCTGGTGTTGCACCACCTGCTGCTCATCCGCACCGCCCAGCGCCGCGACCTCAACGACGAGTCGGTGGTGGCCCAGTGTGCAGGCATCGTGGGCAGCCTGCGCCGCCTGAACATGCTGTACCTGCTCACCCATGCCGATTCCATGGCCACCGGCCACAAGGCGTGGAACCGCTGGACCGCCAGCCTGTTGTACGAACTGCACGGCAAGGTGGCCAACATGCTGCGCGACGGGCAGCTTGCGGGCACCCAGACCGCCCAGGCCATAGTGCGCACGCGCGACATGGTGCGGGCGCTGGTGCGCGAGCGCCAGTCGGCGCTGCACTACACGCTGGAGACGGCGGGCCTGTATCTGGACGCCATGCCCTCGCGCTACCTGCTGGCCATGCCGCCGGAAGATATCGTGCGGCACATGTCGCTGGTCTACCAGCTGAACCGCGACGTGGCCGAATCGCGCCGCCGTCTGCCCGAGGACCGGGCCGAGCGGGGCGTGGTGGTGCTGGAAGGCAGGCCGCTGCACGGCGGGCGCGACAGCGAATTGTGGGAAGTGCTGGTGGCCGCGCGCGACCAGTCCGGGTTGTTCGCCACCATTGCGGGCGTGCTTTCGCTGCACGGACTGAACGTTTTCGGGGCCGATGCCTATGTGTGGAGCGACGGCACCGTGCTGGACATCTTTCACGTTACCGCGCCGCCCGACCCGCTGTATGCCAGGGATTTCTGGGGCAAGGTGCGCGGGGCCATCCATTTTGCGCTGACGGGCAAGTTGTCGCTGGACTATCGGCTGGAGCAGGCCCGGACTTCCAACGCGCTGAAGCACAAGGTGCCCAGTGTGTTGCTGGATGCTGTGCGCCGTCCGCCGGAGGTGCGCATCGACAACGAGTTGTCGGATTTCCACACCGTGGTCGAGGTGTTTGCGCCGGACCGGCCTGCGTTGCTGTATGATGTCGCGCGGGTGTTGCAGGCGTTGCAACTGGATATCCTGTTTGCCAAGATCGCCACGCTGGGCAACCGCACGTCGGACAGTTTTTCGGTGCGTACGGTGTATGGCCAGAAGATTACCGACGAGCAGCAGATGGACGAGGTGCGCGCGGCCCTGCTGCACGTGGTGTCGCAGTAGGGGAGAAGGATTGGGAGATTTTTTGTATTGCGATTGACGCGGGTCCGCTGCCTGCGAAATCCGTCTTTTGCCGCCGGGCGGCGTTCGCGCGCGCCTTTTGTGCTCACGTACATAAGTACGCTCCGCGCAAAAGGCGCGTGCTGCCTTGCCCGGCGGGCAAAACTCGTAATTCCTTGCATCGCACCCGCACCAGCCATCCGCGCCGGAAGCCCGGCGCGGAGTGTAGGGAAGAAAGGCATGTCAGCAAGATGAGGAAGCAAATAAGTGTAATCCCCCGGTGCGGAAAAACTTTGCCAGCGAAAGTCGTGCGTTCCGGATGCCGGTGCATCCCTTGGGAACGCACGTTTTTTTTGTTATCCACCTTGGGCGGCGCGATGACGCGGGGCAGGGCGAAGGGATGGGCTAACTGCGGTCACCCGTAGCGCGGCAGTGTGCTCGGGGCGTAGCAGGGGGACATCCATCGGAGACAGCCAGGAAGGCCGGTCCGGTCTGGCAGTTTTTTTCACGGCACACGGAGGCAGCATGTTCGAGCGGTATGCCACGCAGGTGGACGCGTGGCGCGACATTCATTCCGGGGTGGATTTCATCAACAGCCGCAGGCAGGGCGAGGCAGAGGCGCGCGCGCTGCTGGACGCGGCCTTCGGGCCGGGCGGCAGCGGTTCCATGTCCGCCGCCGACTTCCGGACCCTGTGCAGGGCCGTGAACCGCGAATGCATCGAGGGCAGCGTGCCCAAGCGCATCACCTGCACCCGCTTTGGAGCCGGGCTTGCCAGCCTGTTGCGGCTTGCACCGCGCACGGGCGAACTTGGCCCGTGGCTGGCAGGGCTGTGGGCGCTGCCCGTTGCTGGCGGCACGGACGCGGTGCTGGCCGAGGCCTTTCGCCTGCACGAGGCGCGCAAGGTTGCTGGTGCGGGCGTCTTTGCACTGTCGCTGCTGCTGTACCTGAAGTCCGGCGCGGATATTGACGCCGACGACGCTGCTTTCTTTCTGCCGTGCTCCCCGGCCTTGTGGCGCGGACTGGCCTTCCTGAAGGGGCAGGCGGTGCGTCACGGCTCTGGCCCGCGCACGCAGGCCGACTACCGGCGTTTCCTGCACGACGCGCACGCCCTGCGTGAACGGTTCTGCCTGCTGCCGCTGGAAGTGGACTTTGCCCTGGCCCGCGCCGAGGGGCACACTGCACTCCCTGGCTCATGGCCTCAATATCCGATCGGGGCCATGAGCCAAGGCTAGGACAGCAAGCCAAGAGCGCGCCTTTAGGCCAACATCATGCATTCATACGTTTCTTGATTTCAGCCGCAACCGTACGCGCGATCAACCGCAGGTTGTCCTGCCACTTTTGCAAACCTGTCTCCGAGTCACGGTCTCCTTGGTCCCAAGTGATCGTGAATTTCGCCGGTTCGGGGAGGAGGCGTTCGGGGAGTCTCAGTACGGGGCGACCATCAGCGTCATTGTGTCTCATATGCCCATCTGACAGTTGAAGGTCGGCCACGACCTCGTAGCTCACAGTGCTGACGCCATCCTGTTTGTCATCAAGGACTAGAATCTGAAGGTTCACGCGGGGCCAACAGCCATCGGTGAACATCTCGTCCGTCGGTACGGCAAGCGTCTCAAATTCTTCCTTCAGCAGATTGTGCAAAATGGACGCTGGTGACTTGGTCGAAGAGTCAACCTGGTTCGCACCAGGTAATTTCCGGTCCGTGTAAATAGCGACATGTATGGCTGTCGCCTCACCCGTTGCGCGAAGCCCGCGAATGACTGGTTGAGTATATCCTTCAAATCGCCTGAATGACTCAGGTCGGATTACGGCTAACAGTTTTGTCACCTGCTGCTGCTTTGCTACATCTTGCCTGCTGGCATAGACGGTGTACGTACCAGGTGTGGGAGATTTGTTTGCGCACCCCATGAGGTTTGATAGCGACATAAGTAATGCTAGGATGGTGATGATTTTAAACACTGTTTTCCTCCTGTGTTTTGATTTTATGTTTTGTGATGTACATCTCTTTTGTAGTTATTTGTTGTATCTTTTTGACGTTACTATGTTTTATTGTGTGGGAGTATTTTTAAAACATTGCCACGTATACTTTTATTGATGGATTTGGAAGTGCCAATTTTCGAGTCGCTAAAAGTTGCAAATAAGTGTGATGCCATTGTCTCTGTGCGTCATGAGCAATAGATATATCTGACATTTGACATGTCTGTCTATGTCGCATGTATATGTAATTACCTTGTGTGGTGACAGAACATCGGAAGAATGATTGCTCTAGGGATGTTAAAGATGCGTTGAAGTTGCGCTGTGGAGTGCAAAAAAACGGGCCGCCCCTTTTGGAGCGGCCCGTATGCGTGCGTGCGGCCTGCGGCGCGACTGGCGCGCTACAGGATTTGGTTCAGGAACTTCTGCAGGCGGGGGTGCTTGGGCGCGCCAAAGAAGTCCTGCGGCGCGTTTTCTTCCAGCACCTGGCCGTGATCCATGAAGATGATGCGGTCGGCCACTTCGCGGGCAAAGCCCATTTCGTGGGTCACGCAGACCATGGTCATGCCTTCGCGGGCCAGGGTGACCATGACGTCCAGCACTTCGCCGATCATTTCCGGGTCAAGCGCGCTGGTGGGTTCGTCGAACAGCATGATCTTGGGGTTCATGGCCAGGGCGCGGGCGATGGCCACGCGCTGCTGCTGTCCGCCCGAAAGCATGGCCGGAAACACGTTGGCCTTGTCGCTGATGCCCACCTTCTTCAGCAGTTCCAGCGCCCGGCTTTCCGCCTCGGCGCGCGGGGTCTTGCGCAGCCGCATGGGGGCCATGGTCAGGTTCTGCAGCACGGTCTTGTGCGGAAAGAGGTTGAAGCTTTGGAAGACCATGCCCAGTTCCTGGCGGATCTTGTTGATGTCGTTGTCGGGCGAATTCACGTCCTGCCCGTCAACGATGATCGTGCCCTTGTCCACGGTTTCCAGCCGGTTGATGGAGCGCAGCAGGGTGGACTTGCCGGAGCCGGAAGGCCCGCAGATGACCACCTTTTCGCCGGGCATCACGTCAAGGCTGACATCGTTGAGGGCCGTCAGCTCGCCGAAGAACTTCCACGCGTTGCTGATGCGGATGATGGGTTCGACGCTATCGGCGGTCATAGTAGTTCAACCTCGATTCCATGATGCTGACGCCCTTGGACAGGAACAGGGTGATCAGAAGGTAGATGAGGGCGATCATGGTGTACGTCTCGAAGTACAGGAAGCTCTCCGAGGCGAATTCGCGCCCGCGCCGCAGGATGTCGGCCACCGCGATGATGGACACCAGCGAGGTGTCCTTCAGCATGGCGATGAATTCGTTGCCCACCGGGGGCAGGATGGTGCGCCACGCCTGCGGCAGGATGACCATGAACATGGTCTCTGCCCGGTTGAAGCCCAGCGAACGGGCGGCTTCTGTCTGGCCCTTGGAGATGGAGTCGATGCCCGCGCGGAACACCTCGCCCATGTAGGCGCCGTAGCACACGCTGAGCGCGATGATGGCGGCCAGAAGGTCCGGTACCTTCAGGAACCGGCCAAGGGCGTAGTAGATGTAGAAAAGCTGCACCAGCAGGGGAATGCCCCGGACCACTTCCACGTAGGTGGAGGCCACGAGGTTGATCAGCCGGTTGCGCGACAGGCGGCCAAGCCCGGTGATGAGGCCGATGGGAATGGAGCACAGGATGGACAGCACGGTCACCTTGAAGGTGACGGCAATGCCGTCCGGCAAAAATTGCAGCAACCGCCAGTAGGGCTCGGGCCTGGTCGCACACAGGTAGACAAGCGCGGCCAGCGCGCCCGCGAAGGAAATGGACCATGCGGTTATGATCCGTCGTTCCTTCGGGTCCGGTATGATCGCGCCGTCGGTGATGACGATGCGGACGTTCTGGGGTTCGGTGGTCATGGCGTCTCGGGTGCTTTGGCGTTGTAAAAACGGGGGACCGGCGTCATACCGCCAGTCCCCCCGAGTACGCAAGCGTCTACAGGCGCAGGGCTAGCGACCAATCCACTTTTCGCGGATCTGCTTGTCGAGGCCCTTGGCCTTCACGGCGGCGATGCCCTTGTTCAGAAGGTCCAGAACTTCCTTGTTCCCCTTCTTCACGGCGATGCCGTAGAATTCCTTTTCCTGGGTTTCGATGACGAAGGCAATCTTCATCTTGGCGGCGTACTGTTCCTGCTGCAGGGCGTAACTGGCGGCAACGGGGTCGTCGCACACCACGCCGTCGATGCGGCCGTTGAACAGGTCTTCCATGGCCAGGCCGATTTCGTCGTACGACTTGGGGGTGACGCCAGCGGTCTTCTTGATGGTGAAGTAGCCGGTGGTGCTGATCTGGCCGCCAAGGGTCTTGCCCTTCATTTCGTCCAGCTTGGTGACGTTGGTGGTCTTGGGCACCACGAGGGCCTGGCGCACTTCATAGTACGGCGCGGAGAAATCCATGGCCTGCTTGCGTTCTTCGGTGATGGACACCGAGGAAACGATGGCGTCGTAGCTGCCCGATTCAAGGCCGGCGAAGATGCCGTCCCAGGCCACGTTCTTGTGAACGACCTTGAAGCCCGCTTCCTTGGCCATGGCGTCGGTGTAGTCGATGGCGAAGCCGACGATGTTCTTGTTCGCGTCAACAAATTCCATGGGCGGCCAGGTGGCGTCGTGGGCAACGACAATGGTCTTCTCGGCGAAGGCCACGTTGGCCGTGACCAGCAGGGCCGCAAGGGTGAGGACGATCTTCTTCAGCATCCCGGATTCTCCTCTGGACATGTGGTTGGTGTGACGGACGGACTCCCTTTTCTGGAGCATAAGTGGGCAGATTGTCAATGAATGAGTGAGAAAACGCCAGCCCCCGGCGGCATGATTGACACATTTGTCACCACTTTGCAGGGGGCGGCGAAAAACAGGGAAAGGGCGTGACGGCGCGGCGAAATGCAGGGCGCGGAATGCGGGGGCAGCCGCCCGGCTGCGCAAGGGGCAACTGCCCGGAAGCATGAAGGCAACTGCCCGTCTGCACGAAGGCAATTACCCAGATGCCCGTGAAACCGGGCGCGCCCTACATCCACGTGAAGATGGCCGTCACCAGGATGGGCACCGCCACGGTCAGCACCATGCCGCTGAACACGGCGATGATCCCGTACCGTTCACCGGCAAAGCGCGCGATGACGGGCAGGCTGGTGTCCATGCTGGTGGCCCCGCCCGCCATTACCGGGGCCAGCCCGCCGAACAGGCGGACCAGCAGCGGGGTGGCCAGCAGGGTGACCAGTTCGCGCGAGATGTTGGCGATGAGCGCCATGGACCCCAGGGCCGCATCGCCCATTTTCGTTATCATGATGCTGGACAGGCTGTAGTAGCCAAAGCCCGCGCCCACGCCCAGCACGTCGCGCAGGGGCATGTCGCCCAGCAGCGCCCACGCCGCCAGCGAACCGCCAAGGGTGCCGATGCCCACGAACAGCGGCACCAGCGCCACCTTTACGTGCAGTTCCCGCAGGATGCGGAACGAGCGGGTATCGAACCCGATGCCCATGCCCACCACGAACAGCAGCATGTACAGCGCCCACGAGGCCAGATCGCCTGCCTGGTCGGCCCTGGGGATGATGTCCAGCCTGCCCAGCAGCACGCCGGACAGGAAGAAGCCGAGGATAATCAGGCTACCCTTCATGGTCGGCCCCCTGAAGAGCGGCAGGAACGCGGCCCGCTGTGTCCAGTTCTTTCGGCCCGTTCGGTCCATCCAGCGCGCCGCGCAGCAGCACATGTTGCAGCAGCCACCCGGCAGCCACGCTGCCCGCCAGCGACGCCATGCTGATGACCACGGCCCGCAGGCCGATATCCCCCGCCTTGGCCACCAGGGCGTCGTCTGACCCCAGGGACAGGCCCAGCAGAAAGAGCAGGGCGTAGATGGACCATGTGGTCAGCCGGTCCACCGCGCCGACCACGGCGGGGCGTGTGCGCAGCAGGTAGCCTGCGGGCACGCCCACGGCGATGCATCCTATTTCGACGATCATGAAATATCCTTGGCAGTGCCCGCCCCGTGGGGGAAACTGTTGGTCATTCGCGACAACAAGCCGCCGTTTCTGGGAAAGGCCAGCGGTAGCCTGCCCGTATCGGAGTGTCAACACGCACGGCAGAGGGGATGGGGCAGGCCAGGCTTCTTGGCCAGCCGGGCGCACTCAGATTCGTCGGGCCAGCCAGGCTCATCGGGCCAGTCGGGAACATCTGCTGCCTGCCGGTGGGAGAGCCGCGGGGCAGGGGCGGCAGGGCGGTGTCTTCCGGGGCATGTCACAAAAAAAAAAGTGAAAAAGACCCTGCTCCCGTGATGCGCGTCACGCATGCCCTGCCTGGAAACCCTATCTTGTGGGCGAGGGCGGAGGAAATTCCTCCGGCCGCACCGTGAACACACCGGCGCGCACCGCCGCCCGCAAAGAACCATGACGACAACGAATCAAGACCACAAGGAGATCACCATGCGCCACATCCGTCTCGACGACATGCGCACCTTCAAGGACACCGGGTTCGCCATGAATCTGGTGCATGATTCGGAAAACTTTAAGATCATCAATTTCAACTTCAAGGCCGGTCAGGAACTGCCCGTACACAGCCACGACATCGAGGGCGAACTGGCCATCACCGTCATCGAGGGCGAGGGCGAATTTCTGGGTGCGGACGGCGCAGCCATCCCGGCGAAGCAGGGCGACATGCTGGTCTCGGAAATCCGCGTACCCCATGGCGTGCGGGCAAAGACCGAGATGCGGATCACCGTCGTCATCGCCCCTCCCATCTAGGGCAAACCGTCCTTCCCGGCACGTTGCATCATGTGCGAACGGCACCGGCAATGAAAAAAGGGAGGCCCCATGGGGCCTCCCTTTGTCGTTCACTGGTCTGGCGATGCGTTCGCGCAGCTACCTGGCCACCTTGGCGCGGCGCAGTTGAATGTAGGCATTGCGCACCGAGGTGTACGGCTCCACCGCGCTCTTGGTCACGGCTTCGTACCCGGCAATGGTCTCGTCGGCCTTGTTGAATTCGCCATAGGCGCGGCCACCCATGTAGAGCAGGTTGTCGTCCACCATGTAGCCGAACGGATCAGCCAGGTAGTCGCCCGCAAGGCCCACGCTGTCGCGCAGGGTGCTGGGGCCGATCACCGGCCAGACAAGGTAGAAGCCTTCGCCCGCGCCCCAGGCGCCAAGGGTTTGGCCGAAATCTTCCTTGTCCGGTTCCACGATGGGTTTGTCCTTCTTGGCCACGTTGATGAACCCGGCCATGCCCACGGTGGAATTGATGATGAACCGGCCCATTTCCACGCCCGCTTCCTTGGGCTTGCCTTGCAGCAGGCAGTTCAGGAAGCGGATGGGAAAGGCGAGGTTGTGGAAGAAATTGCGTACCCCGCTGCGCAGTTCATCCGGCGTGACGGCCACGTACCCCTGATGCACCGGCTTGATGACCTTGAGCAGCAGCACGTCGTTGACGGCGAACCACATGCGGTTCCAGCCTTCCAGCGGGTCTGCCACCATGTCCTCGTTGCGGGTGTCGTAGTCGTCAAGATCGGCGGACAACGTCGGCGGGGCGTGGGTTGCGCCTTCTTCAGGCATGTCCGCGACCGCCACCGGGGGAGACAGCAGCAGCACGCAGGCAAGGCACGCCGTGTACAGTACGGTTCTGATGCTGAGTGAGCCTTGGGACATGGACTCCCCCTGGGGAATTCGTGTTGATGTGCCGACCCGTGCCCTATGGCGGAATCGCTGGTCTGTCAGCACGGGCAGGCCGTCAGGAGCAGCCCGCCGTGGCAGCGGCCATGGCGTCGCCCGGACTACTTGCCGGGTTTCGCGGGCTGGACGGGCTGCTTGCGCACTTCCTCGGCCTTTGTCTTCACCCGTTCGATGAGCTGGTCGGCGGTGCCCTTTTCCAGCAGATCCTGGAACTGGGTGCGGTAGTTCTTGACCATGCTCACGCCCTCGATGATCACGTCGTACACAACCCAGTGCTGCTGGCGGTTCTGGAGCATGCGGTAGGCCACGGGCACCTGTTTGTCCTTGACGACAACGGTGGTCTGAACTTCGACCTTGTCGCCCTTGCCGCTGACCAGTTCGCCGGTGAACAGCACCTGTTCGCCGTTGTAGCCATCGAACTTTTCAAGGTAGGTGGCGCGCAGCAGCGAGGCGAACGCATCGGCGAAGCGGTCCTGCTGGTCCGGGGTGAACGAGGGCCAGTTGACCCCCACGGTGCGGGCCGAGAACTCGCGAAAATCGAATATCTGGCGGATTTCTTCTTCCACCTTGTCCATCAGGGCGGGACGCTGGGCGGGGTCGGTGTAGCCCGGCTGCTTGACGATGTCGAGAATGCTGTCGACGGACGTCTTCAGGGCCGTGCGGGCGGCGGATGCGTTGTCCGCGCTGGCCTGGGCGACGCCGACAGCGCCGAAAAGGACGGTGGCAAGCAGCGCGGCAAGGGCCGCACCACGCAAAAGGGTGCGAATGGGCATGGTTAGACTCCCCCAAACACGTACTTGCTTATCAGCGATTCGATGTCGATGGCCGATTCGGTTTCCGTGATTTCGTCGCCTTCGCCGAGTTGTTCCGGAGAACCGCCGGGCGAAAGCTTGATGTATTTGTCGCCAATGAGGCCACTGGTCTTTACCGAAGCGATGACATCGTCGGTCAGATGCACGCCTTCCTTCATGCGCAGGCTGACCACCGCCACCGGTTTGTCCGGCGCAAGGGTGATGCCCGCCACGCGGCCCACGGGCACGCCTGCTATTTCCACTTCCGCGCCCACACGCAGGCCGGTGATGGAGGTGAACCGGGCATGCACGGTGTAGCCCTTGTCGGACAGCAGTTCCATGCGCCCCAGCTTTACCGTGAGGTAGCCGACGCACAAAAGCCCGATAAGGACGAAGATGCCGACCGATGTTTCTCGCGAATACTTCTTCATGATGCCCTTCCCGTATCCGTTGGGGGCTGTTGTTACCGTAAGTCCCTGCCGTCGTCAGCAGTCCGGCCTGCGTGGCAGTGCGGCAGTGGCGGCGGAATGACAGTCATGGCGCACTGGCAGCCATGGCGAACCGACCGCGCGCCGGCAAATTGGCCAGGCGTCAGCGGCCCAGCCATGCGTCCAGGGCCTGTTGCACCTCCGGGGCCAGCGTCACCTCTGTCCGCTGGTCCTCGTCGGCCCGCCGGTCCAGAAAACTGCGCACGTATGGCTCCTGCGAGGCGCGCAGTTCGTCCACCGGCCCCGCGAAGGCCCCCGTGCCGTCGTGCAGCATGAGCACATAATCGGCGATGACGTCCAGGCTGCGCAGGTCGTGGCTGACCACCACGATGGTCATGCCGGGAAAATTGGCCCGCATGTCCAGCAACAGGTTGTCCATGCGCGCGGCGTTGACCGGGTCCAGGCCCGATGTGGGTTCGTCGCACAGCAGGATGGGCGGGTCCATGACGATGGCCCGCGCCAGGCCCGCGCGCTTGCGCATGCCGCCGGAAAGCTGGTTGGGGTAGTAGTCTGCGTAGTCGGCCAGGCCCACCAGGGCCAGCTTGTGCAGCACGATCTGACGGATGGTGGCCTTGGGCAGGCCGGTGTGCTCGCGCAGGGGCAGGGCCACGTTGTCGCCAAGGGTCAGAGAGCCCAGAAGCGCGCCGTCCTGAAACAGCACGCCCATGCGCCGCCGCACCTTGCGAAAGTCGCGCCCGGGAAGGGCGAACAGGTCGCGCCCGCCCACCGAAAGGGTGCCCGCCATGGGGCGTTGCAGGCCCAGCACATGGCGCAGCAGGGTAGACTTGCCGCAGCCGGAACCGCCGATGATCATGGAAATTTCGCCAGCGGGCAGCAGCGCGTTCACGTCGTGCAGCACCACGTGGTCGCCGTAGCCCACCGTAAGGCCGTCAAGCCGTATGTCCCATCCGGAAGTCGCGCGCATGGCCGTGGTCTCTTCTTACAGCAGGAACGAGGTCAGCACGTAGTCGGCCACCAGCACGAACACGCACGAAAGAACCACGGCAGAGGTGGTGGAGTTGCTGACGCCCTCGGGCCCCACGCCGTCGCGGCGCATGTGGGTGAAATAACCCTGGTAGCAGCTTACCGTGGCCACGATGACCGCGAACAGCAGCGATTTCATGAAGCCGCCGGTAATGTCGGCCATCTCCACGCTGGACTGGATGCGGTAGAAGTACACGCCCTCGTTGATGCCCAGCAGGGTGACGCCTGTGACGTACCCGCCAAGAATGCCCACCACGTCGAACACCGCCGTCAGCAGCGGGAAGGATATCAGCGATGCGGCAATGCGCGGGGCCACCAGATAGGCCATGGGGTTGATGTCCATGACGTCCAGCGCGTCGATCTGGTCGGTGATGCGCATGACCCCGATTTCGGCGGCCATGGACGATCCGGCCCGCCCCGTGACCATGATGGCCGTCAGAACCGGCCCCAGTTCGCGGATCAGCGAAAGGGCCACGGCAGCGCCCAGCAGGCCTTCGGACCCGAACTTGACCAGCGTGTAATACCCTTGCAGGCCCAGCACCATGCCGGTGAACACCCCGATGAGCAGGATGACGAACAGCGACTTGGAACCGATGACGAACACCTGGTTCAATATCTTGGGAATCTGCTTGGGCGAGGCGAAGATAAGGCGCAGGCCGTCCACCAGGAACAGGAACATGGCCCCCAACTCGCCGAGCAGGCGCAACGTGGTCGCGCCAAGGGCGGTGACGGGGGCGAGTATGTGGGGGCCTGTGCTCATGCTGTCTTCTCCCGGCGGGCGGGCGATGGGAAGGTGCGCGACCGCACGCCGCGTTTGTCCATTCCCGGTGTCTTCACATCATTACATGCTAGCCCCGTCGCAACATGCCGTCAAGGCTGCCCTATCGGGAAACCGGCGACTTGCTGCGCAGGATGACCTTGTCGATGCCGTGTTTGGCAAGCGTGGCGCGCAATTGGCGCGTGTCTTCCGGGCTGCCCCGGAACAGCGCGTTCAGACGGTACCACGACACGCCGTTTTCCACCGAGGACTCCACGCGCACCTTCACGCCGGACGCCTCCAGCTTGGCCTTCAGGGCATTGGCCGGATCAGCCGCCTTGTAGGCCGCCACCTGGTACACGTAGTCGAACCGTTCGCCATCGGCGGGTTTGGCTTCCGACGTCTTGGCGTCCTTGGTGTCCTTTGTCGTGGCGGCAGCGGTCTTCTTGTCGTCCTTTTTCGCGTCCGCCCTGGCGTCGGTCTTGCCTGTCTTTGCGTCTGCCTTGGCGTCTGGCTTTGCTTCCGGCTTGGCGTCCTTCCGGGCGTCCTTCTTCGGGTCAGCCTTGGGATCGGCCTTCTGGTCCGGCTTCTGCTCGGCCTTCTGGTCCTTTTTGGCGTTTTTGGCGACGATTTCCGATGCGTTCACCGCCACGCCCGCGTTGCCTGAAACCGGGGCGGGCTTGGCCCGCAACGAATCCATGAACTGGAGTTCCTCCGCCTTGAACACGCCGCCGGGTGCGGGGGCTCCCTGGGTGGCGTTGACGGCGGGCTTCGGCATGATGCGGTCTATGCCCAGGCGTTCTTCCGGGTTGTAACCGCGCCCCACGATAACGCCGAGCACGAACACCCAGCCGAAACCGATGATGGCCACGATGCCCGCCGAAATGAGCGAGGGCAGGGTGACGTGGATGGTGTAGACGCCTTTCTTGCGTCCGCCGTCCTTCGTTCCCTGGCCCCCTCCGGGCTGCCCTTGTCTGGGTGCTGCCATGCGTGTTCCCGCGCCCCGACGGCCTACATGGCCTCGGGCGCTTCAACGCCGAGCAGGTTCAGGCCGTTGGCCACGGCCTGGCCCACGGTGCGCAGCAGTGCAAGCCGGGCCACGATGGTTTCCGGGGTGTCGGCGTTCAGCACCGGCGCCTTGGCGTAGTAGCTGTGCAGCGCGCCCGCCAGTTCCATCAGGTAGAAGCTGACGTGGTGCGGGGCCAGCCCTTCGGCGGCGGCGGAAAGGGTATCGGGCATGCGGTCCACCAGACGCAGCAGGTCCAGTTCTTCCGGCAGGGTCAGCGGGGCCAGGGCCGCCGCGTCCACACGGGCGGGCAAGGTGATGGCGCGTTCCGCCGCCTTGCGCAGCACGGCGCACACGCGGGCGTGGGCGTACTGCACGTAGTAGACCGGGTTGTCCATGGAGCGCTGTTTCACCAGGTCCAGGTCGAAGTCGAGGTGGCTGTCGCTCTTGCGCGAAAGGAACATGAACCGCGCGGCGTCCGCACCCACTTCCTTGACCACGTCGTGCAGGGTCTCGAACTGCCCGGCGCGGGTGGACATGGCGATCTGCTCGCCGTTCTGCAGCAGGTTCACCAGTTGCACCAGGATCACATCGAACTGTTCGGGACGCTTGCCCAGCGCAGCCACGGCAGCGCGCATGCGCGGCACGTAACCGTGGTGGTCCGCGCCCCAGATGTCCACGACAAGGTCGAAGCCCCGGTCATACTTGTTGTCATGGTAGGCGATGTCGGACGCGAAGTAGGTCAGGGTGCCGTCGGACTTGCGCAGCACGCGGTCCTTGTCGTCGCCAAGGGTGGTGGTGCGGAACCACAGCGCGCCGTCCTGCTCGAAGGCGAGGCCCGCTTCCTTCAGGCGTTCGAAGGTCTTTTCCACCGCGCCCTCGCGCACCAGCGAAAGCTCGGAGAACCACACCTGATGCTCCACGCGGAAGTCCGTCAGGTCCTGCTTGATGCCGTCCATGATGGAGCTCATGGCGTACTCGAAGCAGCGGTCCTTGCCCTCGTCTTCCGGCAGGTCCACCAGGCCGGGATCCTTGGCCAGCATCTCGGCGGCGATGTCCTTGATGTAGTCGCCGCGATAGAAATCTTCGGGCAGGGTGAACGGGCGACCGCAGATTTCCAGCGCGCGCAGCCAGACGGAAAGGCCCAGCAGGCGCATCTGCCGCCCGGCGTCGTTGATGTAGTATTCGGTGGTCACGTCGTACCCGGCAAAACGCATCACCCGCGCCAGGCAGTCGCCAAGGGCTGCGCCGCGCCCGTGGCCGATGTGCAGCGGCCCGGTGGGGTTGGCGGACACGTACTCCACCTGGGCCTTGCGGCCCGCGCCAATGTTGGTCGCGCCGTAGCGTTCGCCCGCCGCTTCCACGTGCAGCACGGTTTCGCGCCAGAAGTCGGGCGAATAGGTGACGTTCAGAAAGCCCGGCCCGGCGATTTCCACGGCGTCGATGGCCGGGTCGGAATCGCGCAGTGCGCTGGCAAGGCGCGAGGCAAGTTCGCGCGGGGGAACACCGGCGTCTTTTGAAAGCACCAGGGCAATGTTGGCGGCCAGGTCGCCGAACGACTTGTCGCGGGGAGGCTCAAGGGTTGCCTTTTCGGGCCAGGAAAGCCCCATGTCCTTCACGATGGCCTGAAGGGAGGCCAGCAACTGCTGACGTGCGCGCATGGATGTATGGTGTCCTGTTGGCTTGTGGGATTGTGCTGTCTGCGTGGGCGGCTGGTTGCGGCTGGGAGCCGCCGTGCGGAGCATGTCCGCCCAGCGCGGCGCGGTTGTGTCCGGCCAGGAATGGGGCCGTCAAGGGGGTCACCTTGCGGAGCCATCTTGCAGTGTCGCCTGGCGGACCGTTTCGCGGACCGTCTGGCGAACCGTCTGGCGAACCGGCAAGGTCCGGTAACAGCCTGTAATGGTTGGTCGATGCCCGAAGCAGGACCAGCCATGCCCGGTGGCGGGAACGGCGACGCTGCCGCAGGGGTGCTTGTCCGAAGAGGGTCGTGTACCAGAAAACGGGGCGACTGCAAAGCCGCCGGGCAGTCCGGCGCCGGGGGGAGAATGCAGGCCGGAATGCGCGCGAACCTTGCAGCAGGAGGCGGCAGGAGGCGGCAGGAGGCGGCAGGAGGCGGCAGGAGGCGGCAGGGGCGCGAACAACGAGAGGGGCCGGGTGCGCTTGCGCACACCCGGCCCGTGGGACGTCTGCCTGTTGGACCGCGCCCGCGGGCGCGGGGGGAGACAGTGCTAGAACGCCAGCGCGTCGGCCTGTTCCAGGCTGCCCGCGCCTTCGGCGGTCCAGCCGCCTTCCTCGGCGGCGGGCACGCCCGATGCCGCAAGAATGGGACCCACCATCTTGGTCAGCACACCCTTGGGGCCAACTTCCACCCAGCGGCGCACACCGGCGTTCCACTGGTTGGTCACGGTGGCGATCCACTGCACAGAGGACGTCATCTGGCGGGTCATGACCTCGTGCAGCGATTCGCCGTCGGTGACGGCCTGGCCGGTGACGTTGCAGTATACGGCAAATCGCGGGCGAGCCCAGGTAGCCGTACGCATGGCCCGGGTCAGTTCCCTTGCCGCCTCGTCCATGAGCGGGCTGTGAAAGGCCCCGCTGACGGGCAGGATGATGGCCCGGCCCTTGCGGTCCTTGACCCTGGCGGCGGCGTCGGCAATGGCGTCGCGCATGCCGGACAGCACAAGCTGGCCGGGGGTGTTGTAGTTGGCGATGCGGATCATCTGGCCGGTGGCTTCGGCGGATTCGCGCACCACGTCTTCCAGGTCGGCCTGGCAAAGCTTGAGCACTGCGGCCATGGACCCCTTGCCGTCGGGGTCGGCCTCGGCCATCAGGCGGCCGCGCAGGGCCACCAGTTCCAGGGTGCTGTCCACGGAAAGCGCGCCGGATGCGGCAGCTGCCGCGTACTCGCCCAGGCTGTGCCCGGCGGCGCAGGCAGGGCTGATGCGCCCGGCAAGGCGCAGCCACAGGGAAAGATTGACCACGGTCAGCGCGGGCTGCAGGTTGCGGGTATCGGCCATGGCCTTGTCGTCGCCGCCGTCCCAGTAAATCTCGCGCAGGGGCAGGCCGCTTGCGCGTTCGGCCTTCTTCCACAGGTCCATGGCTTCCGGCATGGCGTCGGCCACGTCGCGGCCCATGCCGGGTTCCTGCGAACCCTGGCCGGGGAACAGGATGGCGATATCGGTACGGTTCATTCGGTGTCGCTCCACATGTAGGAATGGCGTCGGGGCATCCCGACAAGGTGCTATGCGGTATCGGGCGCGGGCGGGCGCGGGGCCGTCCCCCTCAGGACGGTGCGCGGCGGTGTCGCGCGCGGGCGCGTTGCCCGTCCGCTGCATAGTCAAACACGCGCGCGGACGCAAGTGGTGCTGCCGTTCCCGTGCGTTCGACGCTGTTCGTCGATGCTTGCCACCGCGCGCGCGGACGGCTACAAGGCCGCCAACTCCCGCGACCTTGCCGCATCAGGTCCCGCACCGGATATCGCATCAGGTCCCGTGATCTTCCCGCATCAGATCCCGCATCCGGCGCGTGCCGGTCGGTCAATTTTCAGGAGACGCCCATGCCCCCAGCAGATGTCCACGTATCACCGAAGGAACTGTCCCGGCTGTGCGCCGAGGCCGGGTTTGGCCCGGACGACGTGCCGGAATCCGCGCTGGCCGCGCTGGCGGGGTATCTGGAACTGCTGATGAAGTGGAACCGGGTCATGAATCTGGTAGGCACGCACACCTGGCAGGCCACCTTTCGCACCCTGATTGTGGACAGCCTGCACCTGGCGCGCTTTCTGCGCACGCTGGGCCTGCCCGAAGCGCCGGAAACCTGGGACCTTGGCGCGGGGGCGGGGCTGCCGGGCATCCCCCTGCGCGCGGTGTGGCAGGCGGGCACGTACCATCTTGTGGATGCGCGCGAAAAGCGCACCCTGTTCCTGTCCAACGTGCTGGCCCGCCATCCCCTGCCGGGCACCGTGGTGTTCCGGGGCAGGGTGGAGGAGTTCATGCCCGCGCGGCCCAAGGCGGATTGCGTGGTGAGCCGCGCCTTTCTGCCCTGGCCGGAAGTGCTGGGTCTGGTGCGCGGCCACGTGGCCCCCGGCGGGGTGGTGGTGTTTCTGGCCAACGAAGGCGCGCCCGCAGACCTGCCCGCCGACTGGCGGGTGACGGCGCAGGCGGAATATGCAGTGCAGGCTCCGCCGCCGCGCGGTCGAAGCGGGGCGGTGGGCGGCGATGCAGCCACGCGCCACCTGTGGGCGGTGGCGCTGGCCTGAGGCCAGGCAGACAGGAGAGACTGGGCGATGGGGGCGATGGGGGCGATGGGGCGGCAGACCCCGGATGCGCTATTTTTCGGGTGGAGTGCCTATCAGCGCGCCCAACTGCGACTTGCGGAAGATCAGCCGGGTGGCTGCGGCGTCGGCCTTGTCCGCCACATCCATGAGGCGTTCGAGAAATTCGAGGATTTCGTAGCGCCGTTCCTCGGGCGAATATTCGAATTCGTCATCCAGGCGTTCCGACGTCAGGTATTCCTCGATTTCGTCGAGATACTTCATGTTCAGCATGGCGGCGTCTCCAAAGGCCGACGGGGGGCTCCCCGGCGGTGCGGTGTGGTGGCGGCGCGGTCCCGTGTGCGGGCGTACGATGGCGTGCCCGTGCGCATGGACCTGGCGGTTCTGGCGGGCGTTGGCCCGCGCGGATGTCCGGTTCGGGCAGTGCTCTAACGTATTTCGCGGCGCAGGTGAAGCGGTTGCTCGCGCCCCGTGTTAGCCCCGTCGTCTGGCCCTCGTCGCCCGGCCCTTGCCCAAGCCATCGTCCAAGCCCTTGTCCGCCTGTTGTCCGCCGGTAGTTCTGCCATCACCGGCTGTCGTCCCCGCCATTCCCCACTGCCCCGTTGCCGCATTCGGCTCCGCTGGCGATGCGTGACCGTTTCGCGTATATCCCCCCTGCGCGGTCCACCGACCGCAGCCCTTTTTTCACGGCAGGAAGCCATGAGCGTGCAGACGCCCGAAACATCCCCCCTTGCCGCCCCCTGCGGCGCTCCCCACGAAACCGGAAGCAACGGCGAACAACCCTCAGCCGAGGGCGGGCGAAAGCAGCCCGTGGACCGGCAGTCGCCCCTGGCCATGCTGCAGGGCGCCGCCGTGGCGTTGTGTTCGCCCGGCGGGCGCGCCGCGCTGCTGGCCCTGTTGGCCTTTGGCGTGGCCTTCGGCATGCGCATGCTGGAATACCCATCCTGGCAGACCCCGGAATATCAACTGGACGGCGAATACCTGCTGGCCACCCATGATGCCTATCACTGGATAGCTGGGGCGGACGGCTTCGAATTCGGGGCCGGGCACCCCATGTCCGAACTGGTGCGCTACGTGGCCATGCTCACGCACACCACTTCGGCAGAGGTGGGCTTCTGGCTGCCGCCGATCATGGGCAGTCTGCTGGCGGTGGCCGTGTTCGCCTGGGCCGCCGCGTTGGGCGGCATGGAGGCAGGGCTGTGCGCCGGGGTGCTGGCCTCGCTGGCCCCCGGTTTTCTGGCGCGCACCCTGCTGGGCTACTGCGACACCGACCTGGTGACCCTGCTGTTCACCCTGGTTTCCGCGCTGGGGCCGGGCCTGTGGTTGGCCCCGCGCCTGCGCACCCTGCCGGAGATGGCCGTGACGCTGTACCGGCGGTTGCGGTACGGGTCGGCATCCGCAGCGGCCTCGGCGTCTTCGGGCGGCACGATTGGCAAGGCGGATGCCTCCTGCGACGATGTCCTGGCCCCGCACTGGATGGCGATGCTGCTGTGCAGCGGCCTGTTGGGCTGGTGGTCGCAGGAATGGCATTCCATGTTTCCGTACCTGGTGCGGTATTATGCGCTGCTCGTGCCCGGTCTTGCCATGATGTTCGGCAGGCGGGGCGGTCGGGCAGACCTTATGGTGGGCGGTCTGCTGTATGCCCTGCCCATGCTGGGCGGCTGGCCGGGCTTTGCCGGGGCGGGGCTGCTGGCGGTGGGCTTGCGCGGGCCGTGGCCTTTCCTGCGGGCGTTGGCGGAACGCAAGGTGCTGCACGCCGCGCTCTGGCTGGTGGTGTTGTGGCTGGTGGCCGATGGCGAAGTGTTCCGGACCATGCTGAATTCCGCCCAAAGCTACATCAAGCGTGCGGGCGATGCCGTGGCCCAGCCAGATGGCGATGTGCTGGTCTACCCCTCGGTGGCCCAGAGCATCATAGAAGTGCAGGACCTTTCGGTGGCCGAGGTGCTGGCCTATTTTCATCCGTGGATGCCCGCCGCCCTGGCTGGGCTGGCCGGGTTCGCCATTGCGCTCGTTGCGCGGCCCACCGCGCTGTTCCACTTGCCGCTGGCGGCGCTGGCCTTTCTGTCCATCAAGCTGGGTGGGCGCATGGTGATGTTCGGCGCGCCGGTGATGGCGCTGGGCGTCTGCATGCCGGTACACTGGCTGGCGGGCCTTGTGCTGCGCGACAATTTCTATCGCACCGCAGGGCGGCTGCTGGTTTCCGCCGCGCTGCTGGCTGTGCTGGGCGCGCCGTACCTGGAAGTGATTCCGGCCATGACCCAGGGCCCCATCATCAACAAGAGGCATGCGGCGGCGCTGAAGTTTCTGCGCACCAACACGCCGGAAGATTCCATGATCTGGAACTGGTGGGATTGGGGCTATTCCACCCACCATTTCGCGCACCGCTCGACCATCGCGGACGGCGCAAGCCATGGCGGGCCTTCGCTGTTCGTGCCCGCCGCCGTGTATGCCTCGGACAATCCGCGCTTTGCCCGGCAACTCATCAAGTATGCGGCCAGCAAGGACAACATTCCCGGCAACGTCTTCGAGGGCATGAACAACCACGACGCGGATGCCCTGATGCGCCGCCTGGCTACCCGAAAGGAGCCGCTGGTCGCCGCGCAGGGCAGGCAATACCTGGTGGTCAGCTTTGACATGCTGCGCCTGGGGTTCTGGATAACCACCTATGGCCGCTGGGACTTTCTGGCCAAGGAAGGGCGCGGTTACCAGATCGCCTCCATCAGCAAGCCGCTGCAATTCAGCATGGAAAACGGCGTGGTGCTGGTGCAGAACATGGACCCGGTGTATGCCGAATCCATCGACGTGCTGGATGATACAGGCCTGCAACGCCAGATGTACTTCCGATTCAACGGGCGGCACTTCATCTTCAACCGCACCACAGGCGACAAGCTGGTCATTGACGACGACATGTACAACACGCTGATGGTGCAGCTCTTGCTGTCGTCACCGGAAGACCCGCGCTTTACGCCGTATTTCAGGCTGGTGTTCGATAATGTGCATACGCGTGTCTATGAGGTGCTGTAGCGGTCGGCGCGGTTAGTGGTGATAGGGTGAACCGCGCAATATGCAGTCCGCGCGGTACAGCTGCTCCAGCAGCACCACGCGGGCCATCTCGTGGGGAAAGGTCATGGGGCCAAGGCAGACCCGCAGGGCGGCCCGTTGCAGCACCGCCTGATCCAGGCCGTACGCGCCGCCGATGACGAAGCACGGCGCTGCCGTGGCGTTTTCCGTCAGCCGGTCCAGCAGCGCGGCGAATTCGCGCGAGGTGTGCGCCTTGCCGCGCTCGTCCATGCAGACCACGATGTCGGCGGGGCCAAGGGCGGCCAGCAAACGCGCGCCTTCTTCGGCGTTGCGCTTGTCAGGCGGCAGGGCGGCGTCGCCGTCGCGGACCAGGGTTTCGGTCACGCGCCAGGTGTGGCGCAGCCGTTCCAGGTAATGCGCGGCGGCCTGCTGCCAGAACGGTGTCTTCAGCTTGCCCACCGCCAGAAGGCGCAGTGCTTTCACGAAACCTCCGGATGCGTGTGTTCTCGGAGCATGGTCTACCCCGGAGCGGGGCAGGGGGCAAGGCATGGCGCGCGGCCCCTGCATGCGACCAGCCATGCGGCCCGGGTTTCGCATCTTTCTTCCAATGCCGGACCCAACAATGGATTGCCTCATGCTGAACATGGATGATGCGGCCACGCTGCTGCGCGCGGGGCGGGTGGTGGTGTTCCCCACGGAGACCTTTTTCGGGGTGGGGTGCCTGGCCACCCATGCTGATGCCGTGGCCGAAGTGTACCGGGTGAAGCGCCGCGCGCACCGTCTGGCGTTGCCGATCATCGTGGGCGATATGGAACAGTTGGCGCAGGTGGCGGTTCCCATGAACCCGGTGGCGGAAAGCCTGGCCCGGCGGTTCTGGCCGGGGCCGTTGTCCGTGTTGCTGCCCGCAGCGCCCGGCGTGCCCGTACCGCTTACCGGCGGGACGGGGCGCGTGGCGGTACGTCTGACCCCGCACCCGGTGGCGCGCGAACTGTGCCTGCGGGCCGGAGGACCGCTGGTGGCCAGCAGCGCCAACATCAGCGGCCGTCCGGCCGTGACCGGCGCTGCCGAGCTTGATCCGGAACTGCTGGCCGCAGTGGCCGGGGTGCTGGACCTGCCCCCCGCACCGCCGGGTGGATTGCCCTCCACATTGGTGGAAGTGCTGGATGAGCGCGGCGGCGGGAACGGCGGCGGGGTTGGCAACGGCGCGCCGCGCCTGCGGGTGCTGCGGGCCGGGGCGGTGCCGGTGCAGGCCCTGCGCGATGCCGGGTATGCGGTGGAATAAGCGGGGGAGGGATTACCCTACCGGCAGTACAAAAATTTTTTGGAAGGCCACGATGGATAAAGGGCTGGAAAGGCACACAGGACGGGCGCTGCACGGCATCGCCAAAGCGCCCGACAAAAAAGTTGAACTGATTGTGTAAACGGTTCGCGGGGAACTTTTCGTCGTGCTCCAGGAAAAGTATAATAAAGTCAGAGTAATGGGTGGATAGCTTGAGGCAACATGACGCGTGAATGCCCGTCTGTGCATGGTGGCACGCCGTTTGCTATAGCCAAATTACCTTCTTTTCTTTGCAGAGAGCCGGTCCTACAGGGGTGTGGGACCGGTTTTTCTTTTGGCGTTACGAGCGTAAGCGACGCCTGCCGCATCCAGCAGCTTCCATGTCGCGTCCAGCACGGCATCTACGGTGATGGCCGCCATGCATGGGGCCGACAGGACCGACGGGGCCGGTCCGCCAGGCAGGTCATCTCCGTCAGTCTGGGCGGTCCAGCCGCCTCCTTTTCCGACGCCTGGCTTCCAGTTGCAGCCCAATGTGCGCAGCGTGGCCGAACAGGGCGCGCAGCCCAGAGGGCTGGCCAGCGCTGCCGCGCCATGTGGACGCCACACAGCGGCGGACGCAGGGCCGAACAGGGCCAGCACCGGCGTCCCGTGCAGCGCGGCAAGGTGCAGCGGCCCTGAATCGTTGCCGATGACCAGTCGGGCGCTGCGCACTGCCTGCGCCAGTTCCCCGTGGTCGGCGGGTGTGATGACCGGAACCTCATGCCCTTCCGGCAGTCCATCCGGCACAAGGGCCTCCCTATCAAGGCCGCGCTCCAGTTCCGCCGGACCCAGCACGTACAACGGATTGTACCCGGCCTGCGCCAGCGCCCCGGCCACTGCGGCGAACCGCTGCGACGGCCACTGCTTGGCCCGGTGCCCCGCACCGGGAACCAGCACCACGGTGCGCGAATCCGCCCCCTTCCAGCCGCCGAACAGCCGTTGCCAGACGGCGGGCCAGTCCGCATCCCAGCGGGGCAGGCCCGGCAGGCTGCGCGCGTGCGCGGTTTCAAGACGGCGGCGCAGGGCGTCGGTGACGTGCGCCGGGCCTTCCGTTTCCGCATGGGGTGTCAGGCAGGGCAGGGGGACGATGCGGGGATGTGCGGCCACCGGCGGGCGATCAAGGCAGAACCATGCCACCATCGTATGCGCCAGGGCCTCCGGCCAGTGCTGTTCGCTGCTTCCTGGGGTTTTTTCCGGTGCGTCCGCGTCCGACTCTTCGTACGGGTCGGACAGGCCATACAGGCCCTCCAGCGCCCGGCGCATGGCCGGTGGGCAGGGCGCATAGCCCAGCGGCGCAAGCCAGTGCATCCGCTCCATGTTGCCCGCAAACAGCAGGCGCGGGGCGTCGTTGCCTTCTCCGTCCTGCGCCGCTGCGAGTTCCGGCCCCGTGTCCTCCGCCATCATACCCGGTGCGCCCGCCATCATACCCGACGCCCCCGCCCCCAGGGCCAACGCCAGCAGGGCGGGCCATGCGCACAGGAAGTCGCCAAGAGCGCCGTTGTGCATGGCTATCAACTTGTCACTTTTCATCTCTGCGCGTACTCTGTGAAAGTGGTGTCGTATCCTCGTCGCCTTTCGGAACGGTTCGTTCCGGCTGCGGGCGACGGGGCGGATGGCCGGGGCATCCCGCCCGCAATCTCGTACACATCCGGCAAGCACGGACACGCCCGCCATGGAACATCGCGTCCCCTGCCCGCACTGCGGCGGCCCAGTGGTCATGTACCGCAACCCCGCGCCCACCGTCGACATCCTCATTCACGATCCGGGGCGGGGCATTGTGCTCATCCGGCGGCGCAACGAGCCGCCCGGCTGGGCGCTGCCCGGCGGGTTCATCGACTACGGGGAATCTGCGGAAGCGGCGGCGGTGCGCGAGGCCCGCGAGGAAACCGGACTGGACGTGGAACTGACCGGCCTTGTGGGGGTGTATTCCGAGCCGGAGCGCGACCCGCGCCACCACACCCTCAGCGTGATCTATGCCGCGCGGGTGCGCGGCGAGGCGACCGCAGCGGCGGCGGGGGGCGATGCCGCATCTGTTGCTGCCCCCATTGCCCCCATTGCGGGTGACGACGCGGCGGACGCCCGGTTCTTTGCGCCGGACGACCTGCCCCAGCCCATGGCCTTTGACCACGCGAAGATCATTGCCGACTGGCTGCGGCGCGGGCGTTAACGGACGTACAATCAGGACGCATGCGCCGGACGGCGCACAACGCGTCGCGCGGCCACGCCGTGCGCGCAAGGGGAGGAACGCGCGATCATGCGACGTGAGGTCGTTTTCGTCACCTCTGAAATGTATCCCTTCTCCAAAAGCGGGGGCCTGGGCGACGTGCTGGGCGCGCAGCCTCTGGCCCTGCACCGCATGGGCGTGCCCACCTCCGTGATCACGCCGTTCTATGGCCGCTTGCGCACGGCGGACTACGGCATTCACCTGACCATTTCCGACTGCCACGTGGGCTATCCGTGGGATCCCATAACCTGCGACGTCTACGAGGCAGACTACCACGGCATGAAGGTGTACTTCGTGCATCGTGGCGAATACTTCGACCGCCGCTATTACTACAACGACCACAAGGGCGATTATTTCGACAACTGCGAGCGGTTCATCTTCTTCTGCCGCGCCGCCATGGCGCTGCTGCGCCGCCTGGGCACGCCGCCCGCCGTGCTGCACGCCAACGACTGGCAGAGCGGGCTGGTGCCCGCCTACCTGCATTTCTGGCGGCAGACAGACCCCTTCTGGGCCGATACGCGCAGCGTCATGACCATCCACAACCTGGCCTTCCAGGGGCGGTTTGCCTCGCGCCTGTTCACCGGCTGCGGCCTGCCGCCGCAGGCGTGGTCCATGAGCGGGGTGGAATTCTGGGGCGACTTCAACCTGCTGAAGGCAGGCATAGCCTACGCCGACATGGTCACCACCGTAAGCCCCAGCTACGCCCGCGAAATACTGGGGCCAGCGTTCGGCTGCGGGCTGGAGGGCATTCTGCAAGCCCGGCAGCACGCGCTGCACGGCATCCTGAACGGGGCGGACTACGGCATCTGGAATCCGGCGCAGGACAAGTTTCTGCCGTGCCGGTACGGGCCTGACGATCCGCAGGGCTTTGCCGGCAAGCAACGCTGCAAGACGGCCCTGCTGGACGAACTGGGCCTTGCGCCGGAACTTGCCCACCGCCCCGTGCTGGGTTTCATCGGGCGGCTGCGCGGGCAGAAGGGCATAGACCTGCTGCTGGACATCGTGCCCAGGCTCATGGAGCGCAACGTGGGGGTCATCATCCTGGGCGAAGGCAACCTTGCGCACGAGGCGCGGGCGCTGGACCTGATGGAAACCTACCGCGGCAGGCTGTGCGCCATCGTGGGCTATACGGAAGACCTTGCCCACCGCATCCAGGCGGGCAGCGACATCTTTCTCATGCCCTCGCGCTACGAGCCCTGCGGCCTGACCCAGATGTACGCCCTGCGCTACGGCACCCCGCCCGTGGCCACGGCGGTGGGCGGTCTGCGCGACACCATCGTGCCGTGGCCGTCGCCCGAATCCACGGGGTTCACCTTCGGGCGTTCCGACCCGCAACTGTTTCTGGAAGCCATTCTGGACGCCGTGAACTACTGGGAGCACGACCCCGAAGGCTGGCGCGCCATGATGACCCGGGCCATGCGCCAGGATTTTTCGTGGGAGCGGGCTGGCCGCAGCTATGTCAATCTTTACCGGCAACTGGGTTTCGACTTTTCCTGATTTCGGCCAGTAGCGCCGCACACTGCCTCGTCTCCTTCTGAACCGGTTGACCGCAAGCCACTGGACGCACACGCCATGCAGCTTACCCTTCCCGCCTTCATAGAACCCTTCGACCTGTACATGTTCGGCAAGGGTGAACACTGGGACCTCTACCGGGTGCTTGGCGCACATCCCATGGCGCAGGACGGTGCGGAAGGCTACCGGGTTGCGGTGTGGGCTCCCTCTGCCCGCGAAGTGTATCTGGTGGGCGATTTCAACGACTGGCGCTGGGGCGAATATCCGCTGTACCCGGTGGGTGTTTCCGGCGTGTGGGCGGCCTTTGTCCCCAACATGCGCAAGGGCGCGCTGTACAAGTTCGGCATTCGCACCGGCGATGCGGGCGGCGGGCGCATCGTCTACAAGACCGACCCCTTCGCCCTGTACGCCGAAATGCGGCCCGGCGTGGCAGCCGTGGCCTGGGACATCGACAATCATCAATGGACCGACGATGACTGGATGCAGCGCCGCGCCGAGGCAGGGCCGCCGCTGCGGCAGGCCGTGTCCATCTACGAGGTGCATGCGGGTTCGTGGCAGCGCAAGACAGACGGCACGGGCGTGGGCGGCCACCCCTTCCTGTCGTGGGACGAACTGGGCGAGGGGCTGATCCCGCACGTCCAGAACCTGGGCTTCACTCACATCGAACTGCTGCCCGTGGCGGAACACCCGTTGGACCAGTCGTGGGGCTACCAGACCGGGCACTACTACGCGCCCACCTCGCGCCACGGAACGCCGGAAGACTTCAAGCGCTTTGTGGACCGCTGTCACCATGCGGGTTTAGGGGTGATCCTGGACTGGGTGCCCGCGCACTTTCCCAAGGATGACTGGAGCCTTGGCCGCTTCGACGGCACCGCCCTGTACGAACACCTGGACCCGCGTCGGGGCGAGCACCCGGACTGGGGCACCTTCATCTTCAACTACGGTCGGCACGAGGTGCGCAACTTTCTGCTGGCCAACGCCCTGTACTGGCTGCGCGAATTCCACATCGACGGCCTGCGCATGGACGCCGTTGCCTCCATGCTCTACCTCGACTACTCGCGCGAGGGCGGCGACTGGCTGCCCAACGAGCACGGCGGGCGCGAAAACCTGGACGCCGTGGAATTCCTGCGCCAACTCAACGTGGTGGTACACGGGCAGTTTCCGGGGGCCATGACCATAGCGGAGGAATCCACGGCCTGGGCGGGGGTGTCGCGCCCGGTGTACACTGGCGGCCTCGGCTTCACCTTCAAGTGGAACATGGGCTGGATGCACGACACGCTGGATTATTTCCGGCACGAGCCCGTTCACCGCGCCTATCACCACAACGCGCTGACCTTTTCGTTGCTGTACGCCTTCACCGAGAATTTCGTGCTGCCGCTCTCGCACGACGAGGTGGTACACGGCAAGGGCGCGCTGCTCTCCAAGATGCCCGGCGATGCATGGCAGCAGCAGGCCAACCTGCGCGCGCTGTATGCCTACATGTGGGCGCACCCGGGAAAGAAACTGTTGTTCATGGGCGGCGAGTTCGGCCAGTGGAACGAATGGGATGAAAGCCGCGCGCTGGACTGGTGCCTGTACCAGTTCCCGGCGCACGGGGGCTTCCACGCCCTGCTGCGCGACCTGAACGGAATCCTGCGGCGCGAACCGGCCATGCATGCGCACGATCACGACTGGACGGGCTTTCGCTGGATGGACTTTTCCGATTGGGGCGGCTCGGTGATCAGCTTCGTGCGGCAGTCCCCTGACGGGGAAGGCGCGCCGCCCGTGCTGTGGGTGTTCAACTTCACTCCGGTGGTGCGCGAATACTATCGGGTGTCCGCGCCCAGGGGGGGCACGTGGCGCGAGGTGCTGAACACGGACAGCGAATATTACGGCGGCTCCAACGTGGGCAACGGCGGCGCATTGCAGGCCCGCACCGACGAATGGAGCGGGGGGCATCACCTTGTGCTGACCCTGCCGCCGTTGGCGGGGTTGGCCCTGATGCCTGCGTAGTCCGGGGGGCTCCAAATCGTCTTTTTGCCCGTTGGTGGACCGACCCGAAGGGCGCGAAGCGTGCCCGTTAAGCGAGCTTGCGAGCTTTACGGGCATCGTGCGCAACGCGGTCAAACTTCGCCTGCCATGGCTTTGCTGTCCTTATCCGTAAGATTCGCGCTGCGCGCTCACCTAACGGCTAAGGCTCGGTCGAATACGAGAAGAGTGCGCTCTGCGGCCCTCATCCGTAAGACTCGCACTGCGTGCTCGCCTAACGGCTGAGGCACTCCCTCCTGGCAGGCTCGTTTTCCTTGCCAACGAACAAAAATCCTGATTTGGAGACAGCACCCCAAGTTGCGACAATCCGCGAGTTATGAAAGATGTCCGCGCCGCCTCCCTTCCCGCCCGTTCTTTCCCCCGCCTTTCCCCTTCACCTTCGGGCCGCAATTGCGTAGATTCCGCCCGCTCGCGCACGCCGCGCGGGCGTATTCCGGAACCGCAGAGACACCCATGACCGAACCGAGAATCATTGTGCATGGCGGCGCGTGGACCATCCCCGCCGACCGGCAGAAGGCCCACATCGACGGCTGCCGCGCGGCCGTGGACGCCGTGTGGGACGAACTGCAACGCGGCATGCCCGCGCTGGAGGCCGTGCGCCTGGCCGTCAACGTGCTGGAGGCCGACCCCACCTACGACGCGGGGCGCGGGGCCGTGCTGAACGCCGACGGGCAGATCGAACTGGACGCGGCCATCATGGACGGGGCTACCCTGAACTTCGGAGCCGTGGCGGCGGTGCGCAGTTTTCTGCACCCCGTGGACATCGCCCGCAAGGTCATGGACACCGAATTCTGCTTCCTGGTGGGTGAAGGGGCGGAACGCTTCGCGCGTGAGGCGGGCATTGCCGCAATCGACCCTGCCGAACTGGTTGTGGAACGAGAGGTGCGCCTGTACGAACAACTGCGCGCCCGTGCGGGGTTTTCCACCCACGACGCCTTCCGGCCCCAGGGCGGGATGAACGGGGCGGCGGCAGGGAATGCCGATGTTGACGCCGCTGCGCACGGCGTTGCGTGCAACGGCCCGCAGCCGGATACCCCCAAGGGCACCGTGGGCGCGGTGGCGCTGGACGCGGCAGGCAACATCGCCGCCGCCACCTCCACGGGCGGCACCCCCATGAAGCGCCCCGGTCGGGTGGGCGATTCGCCCCTGTGCGGCGCGGGCACCTATGCGGACAACGAAACTGGCGGGGCCTCGGCCACCGGTTTTGGCGAAGGCATCATCCGGGTGCTGATGACCCGGAGCGCCTGCGATTTTCTGCGCGGAGACGGCGCATCACCCGACAATGCGGCCCGCAAGGCCATCGAACTGCTGCACCGCCGGGTATCCGGCCACGCCGGGCTGATCATGCTGGACAGGCTGGGGCGCTACGGGGTGCATTGCAATACCGAGCACATCGCTCATGCTTATGCCTTGCCGGGTGGGGGCATTCATGCCGCCGTGCAGACGCGGCGCTGACGACAATTCCCCTATGCGGGGATGCAGGATGACAAGGATGACGGCGGGCGAAAGCCCGCCGTTTTCACGTTCTTGGGGGTGCAGGTTGTCTTCCCGTGCTTCTTGCGACGGTTTTGCCAGACGGCGTTGCCGTACAGTGCGGATTTTCCGTGTCGTCCGAACTGTCCTGCGCAGGTAATGTTTCGCTGAACACCTGCGCGATGAGGTTGCGCATCCATGCGTGGCCGGGGTCGCTGTCGTAATGGGGGTTCCAGACCAGCGAGAGATCGATTTTTCCTATTTCGTCCGGCGGATCCACAATCCGCATGCCTGTCACCTGGGCAAGCATGGCGGCCTGGGGGGCGGGCACGGTGATGATGCAGTTGGCGGACGACGCAGCGCGCGCGGCAACGGTTGTGTAGGGAACGTATAGTTTGCACATGCGCTTTGCACCATGAGATTCAAGAGACCTGTCGATGAACGTCGTCATGTTGTCAGGTGCTGCGGAAATTACGTGCATGCGCTTTGTGTATTCACAAAGACTCAGTTTGTCTGATTGTATGTTCTCACTCTCATTTATAAGACACTTCATGTCTATGCGCATGAATTTAAGTGACGAGAGATTGTGAGGTATTTTGTCATCGTGCATCATCAGGTCGATGGAGCAAGATTCCACTGCCTTGAATGTTCCAAGTGAATACGGGTGAATGAATATGCGTATTTTGTAGTCGCGGATAGCCATGGCAATATGTGGAATGAACAATGAGGAGATGTACTCTGTTGTAGAGATACGGAATGTCCTTCGAGAAGTGCATGGGTCAAAAGATACACTTGCTACGGTCGCCTGCATGAGGGGGATCATGTCCTGCAGTAGCAATAGTATCTGCTCCCCCACGGGGGTAAGGGTGTATCCGTTGGAGGACCGCATCATCAGGTCATCCTGAAAGAACGCCCGCAGTGTCGCCAGGGCGCGGCTGGCGGTGGGTTGACTGATCTCGAGTCGTGCAGCGGCCCTTGTGATGTGGCGTTCCTTAAGTATTGCAAACAATATGGGCAGTAGATTCCAGTCCAGTGCAAGTAAACCATGCAGCCTATGCATAAAAATCATTCCTTATCTTTATTGGATTGTTACCCCGCGTCAGGCTAGGAGGGTAGTGGGGCATTGCTGTTGCTGATGGTTAGGTCGCATTGGCTGCTGAGGGGATTGACCATGTTGTGATGTGTATATCAGTGGGGCGATATTTTTATGAACACTTTTGGAACACGAACAAAGCTGATCGGGATTTCATGTGTCCTTTCTTCGTTTATGGTTTCGTTGTCAATATACTGTACATGGGGAATGGGTGTGATTGGCGATGATGCAACTCGCATGTACGAAAAGGAATTATTAGGGCTTGATTGCGTACGATTGATTAACATATTGGCATTACGAATCGTTTCGGAAGAAAAAGATCTTGTCTTTTCCTATTCAAAAGAATCTGCAAGAGGGGTAATTGAGCGCATAGAGGCGCGCAGGTCAGAGCTCGATAAGTATGCGCGCGATATGGATGTGTATTTCTATACGGATGGCGGAAAGGTGGCCGCGTCAAGGCTGCTTGCCGCCCTTGGCGACTGGCGCAAGGTGCATGAGGAAGTGGTGCGGCTGGCGCTGACGGAGGATCCCGCCCAAAAGGAACGGGCCCGCACCTTGTCCCAGACGGCGGGGAGAGAAACCATTTTCAAGTTGCGTGAAGTGATCGACGAGGTTGCCCACCTCAAATCGGAATTCGCCAGGAAAGAGACCGAACACACCACGCAGTTTGGCGAAAATGTCCGACTGGTGTCCATCATCGCCACCCTTGCCTCCGTGTTGCTGGGGGTGGGGATGGGGTTTCTGGTGTCGCGCAACATGCTGCGGCAATTGGGGGACGAACCTGCCTCAGTGTCCGCCATAGCGTTGCGCATCGCCGCTGGCGACCTGGATGTGCGGTTTGATCCGAATCGACCGGAAATCGGCGTGTTCGGAGCCATGAAGCAGATGGTGGCGACGTTGAAGGGCAAGATCGACGAATCCGAACAGAAGGGCCGCGAGGCGCGCGAGGAATCCGAAAGGGCGCGGCAGGCCATGCGCCAGGCCGACGATGCGCGGGCGCTGGCAGAGCGGGCCAAGGCCGAGGGCATGTTGCAGGCGGCGGGGGAACTGGAAGGTGTGGTGGAGGTGGTTTCCTCCGCCTCTGAAGAGCTTTCCGCCCAGATAGAGCAGTCCAGCCGGGGGGCTGAGGAGCAAGCCCGCCGCGTGAGCGAAGCCGCCACCGCCATTGAGGAAATGAACGCCACGGTGCTGGAGGTGGCCCATAACGCCGCCCGTGCTGCGGATACGTCGGAAGAAGCCCGCAAGCAGGCGCAGGAAGGTTCGCGCGAAGTGGCCAGCGTCATTCGCGGTATCAACGATGTGCGGGAGCAGGCCCTTAGCCTGAGGGGCGACATGATGGCCCTTGGCCAGCAGGCAGAGGGCATCGGCAAGGTGCTGGGCGTCATTTCCGATATCGCAGACCAGACCAACCTGCTGGCCCTTAACGCGGCCATCGAGGCGGCCCGCGCGGGCGACGCCGGACGGGGGTTTGCCGTGGTTGCCGACGAGGTGCGCAAGTTGGCGGAAAAGACCATGACCGCCACCCGGGAAGTGGGAGAGGCGGTTCAGGGCATCCAGGAAAGCACGCGCAAGAACATGACCGCCGTGGATCGTTCGTCCCGCACCATTGATGATGCAACCACCCTTGCCGGGCGCGCGGGCGGCGCGCTGGAACGGATAGTGCGGCTGGTGGACGAGGCTTCGCACCAGGTGCAGTCCATCGCCACGGCGTCGCAGCAGCAGACCTCGGCCAGCGAAGAGATAAGCCGTTCCGCCGAGCAGGTGGCCACCATTTCGTCCGAAACATCCCAGGCCATGGGGCAGGCTGCGGTGGCCATGTCCGAGTTGGCGCACCAGTCCCAGGTATTGCAAAAGCTCATCATGGAGATGAAGACCAGCGGCAGTTGATTCCCCGACCGCTGTCGCCGGTTCCGCGCCGCCACGTTCGCGGCGCCGGTGGGTATCGCCCAGGGCGGCCCTGAACACTCCTGATGCCCACGATGCGGTTGTCCGCATCGGATGTCCCGCCGCGAAGGCCGATCCCATCCCCCCCAAAGGGACGGTGTTTCGGGCGGGGCCGCGGCCCGCCCCTGTTTTCAGGCGCGGGCCGCGCTGTCTTTTTTTTGGGGGGGGAACATGTTGTTGATATAGAAAATGTAATTTGCAGATGCTGGCAATATGCTTGCTGACGTGTGGCAACGGCTGGCGTAGATGGCATGCTGTGTCGTAGCCGGATGGACGATGTTGATGAATGCGGGTCGGGATTGTTGTGGAGAGGCTGCATGCGGAAAGGTAAGGGGACGGCGATGAGAATGGCAGTGCTTGTCCTGTCAGTCGTTGCAGTGTGCATGACGCCGCCAGCCCTTTGGGCTGCTGAAGGGGCACAACAACGGCACCTCAGGTTCGTGGCTCCGTGGCCCCGTGCGGATCGGGAATCGCAGCGGCTGATCCGCGTGTACACAGAGGTGTTCAACCGGCTGGGGCTGACCTTCGAGGTGCGCGATGTGCCCTGCCGCCGTGCCAGCGAACGGGTGGACAGCGGGCTTGTGGATGGCGAACTGAGCCGGGTAGGCGACTACGGAAAGCATTTTCGCAACCTCGTCCGGGTTGATGAACCGCACCACGCCAAGCCGATAGTGGCCTACGCACTGCGTGCGGACATACATCTGGATGGTTGGGAAAGCCTTGCCAGAACGGGGTTGCGGGTGGAATGCCCGCGCGGCGTCGTCATTTGCACCGACAACGTGTCGCGCTACGTGCCGCAGATCCTGTATTCCGAAAACGATACCGCAGAGCAGAGCCTGCTGCGCCTCAGGGAAGGCAGGACGGACGTTTACATCAGCGTGGCCGACAGGGTGGAATGGCTTCTGGACTCTCCGGATGGCGGGGGCGTGGCCCGTTTCGGAAACGTCCGTCCCGTTGGCATCATGGCGCTTCCTTCCGGCTACATGTGGCTGCACAAGAAGCACGCGGCGCTGGCCCCCGCCATTGCCGTCATACTGCGCGACATGAAACGCGACGGGACGTTCGATCGCCTGTATGGCGACGATATGCCGGGTGCCGGGCCGGAACAGCCCGTGCCGGAGGCGTTCCCCGATTCTTCCGATGATTTTCCGATGCCCTGCGACGAAGAACCCCAGACGCACCCGTAACGGATGCCTGTCTCCTGCCTGCCTGCCTGCGTTCGGGCTGGCTTCTCCGGCATATGGACAGCCCGCGCGAATGCGCATAGCCTGTGAGGCATGCGTGCGGAACCGTTGCTGATAACCCTTGGCGATGCCAACGGCCTAGGGCCGGAACTGGCGTGCCGCCTGTTGCCCGACCATCTGGCAGACCGGGCGTTGTTGCTGCTGGGGGCGGAAGCCTCGTTGCTGGCGCACCTTTCGTTTGCGGGCGGCGTTCCCTTCTGGACGAGGGTAGACGACCCGGCACGGGCGCTGGCGGCTGACGCCGCTCCCGGCGTGTACCTGTACGAGCCGCCGGGGCTTGCCGACATCCGCGTGCAGGTGGGGCAGGCCACGCCGGACGGGGGCAGGGCGGCGGGCGTGGCCCTTGCCACAGCCTGCGATCTGCTGCTGGCTGATGCGCCTGCTGGCGCTTCTTTCTCGTGTGCTCCGCGCGGATTGGTCACCCTGCCGCTGCACAAGGCCATGCTGCACGCCGCAGGCTACGACGTGCCCGGCCACACGGAATATCTTGCCCGGCGCGCGGGCCTTGGCGACGACGAGGTCTGCATGCACCTTGGCGGCGACGTGCTGCGCGTCAGCCTGGTGACCACCCACCCGCCGCTGCGCGACGTGCCCGGCCTGATTACCCGTGAACGGGTGCTGCACTGCCTGCGCCTGACGGCGGCCCACGCACGGGCCATTGGAGCCGAAGGTCCGGTGGCGGTGTGCGGGCTGAACCCCCACGCCGGGGAATCGGGCCGCATCGGCAGCGAGGAAATCGACATCATCGCCCCGGCGGTGGCCGACGCCGTGGCCGAGGGACTGGACGTCATCGGGCCGCTGCCCGCCGACACGCTGTTCGTCAAGGCGGCGCGCGGGGCCTATGCCGCCGTGCTGGCCATGTACCACGACCAGGGGTTGGCCCCCCTGAAGATGCTGCATTTTTCGGACGCCGTGAACGTGACCCTGGGGTTGCCCTTTGTGCGCACCTCGGTGGACCACGGCACGGGCTTCGACATCGCCGGAACCGGCGCGGCGGACACCGGCAGCTTTGCCGCCGCGCTGCGCCTTGCCTGCACCCTTTGCGACGGAAAGGACTGAGCCATGTACCTGGGAATCGACGTCGGCGGCACGCATACCGATGCCGTGGTCATGGATGGCCGCACCATGGCGGCCAGCGCCAAGGTGCCCACCAACCATCACGACCTGCTGGCCTCGGTGCGCGCGGCCATGCAGGGCCTGCTGCAACCCCATGGGGGGGTGGAGCCGGGGCGCATCACCCGCATGAACCTCAGCACCACGCTGTCCACCAATGCCATCGTGGAAGGCAAGACCGAGGACGTGGCGGTGGTGGTGTCCGCCGGGCCGGGCATCGACCCGGAACACTTCCGCGTGGGGCGGTTCTACTTTCCGGTGGGCGGGTCCATCGACCACCGGGGCGAGGAGATTGCCCCGCTTGACCCGGCGGAGATGGCGCGGGTGTCCGCCGCCTGCTGTGATGCGGGGGTGCGCCTGTTCGCGGCGGTGGGCAAGTTTTCCACCCGCAATCCCGCGCACGAGACGGCCATGGGCGAGGCGCTCGGCGCGCGCGGCGGTGGTGAACCTGCGCGCGGCGGCAGCCCTGCAAGCTGCGGCTGCGGCGACTTTGTCTCGCTGGGGCACCGCCTGTCGGGCCAACTGAACTTTCCGCGCCGGGTGGCCACGGCCTACTACAATTCGGCGGTGTGGCGGGTGTACAACCGCTTTGCCGACGCCATAGAGCAGTCGGCCCGCGAATTCGGCATCACCGCGCCCATCCACATATTGAAGGCCGACGGCGGCACCATGCCGCTGGCCGTTTCGCGCGAACTGCCGGTGGAATCCATCCTGTCCGGCCCGGCGGCCAGCGTCATGGGCATCATCGCCCTGTGCGACATCCGCGAAGACTGCGTGATCCTGGACATTGGCGGCACCACCACGGACATCGCCGTGTTCGCCTGCGGTTCGCCGGTCATCGAGAAGGACGGCATAGAGGTGGGCAGCTACCCCACGCTGGTGCGCGCACTGAAGACGCGGTCCATCGGGGTGGGCGGCGATTCGCGCCTGCATGTGGCCGCAGGGGCGGTGCGCGTGGGGCCGGAACGGGCCGGGGCCAGCATGGCCATGGGCGGCACGCGGCCCACGCTTATCGATGCGTTGAACTTCCGGGGGCTCGCCGCCGTGGGCGACGTTGCCGCTTCCGCGCGGGGCATCCGCGAACTTGCGGGACTGTGGGACCTGTACCCGGAACGGCTGGCCGACGACGCCATTGCAGAGGCGGTGGCGCGCATCCGCGCCGCTGTCAGCGATCTGGTGGACGAGGTCAACGCCCGCCCGGTGTACACCATCATGGAACTGTTGCAGGGCAAGGTGGTGGACCCCGCCGCCGTGTACCTGATGGGCGGCCCGGCCAAGGTGATGCAGCCGCTGCTGGCCCCGGCGCTGGGCAAACGGGTGGAAGTGCCCGACGACTTCGCCGTGGCCAACGCCATCGGCGCGGCGCTGACCCGCACCACGGCGGAACTGGAACTGTTCGCGGACACCGAAAAGGGCGTGCTGTTCATCCCCACTCTGGGCGTGGAGCGCAAGACGGGCCGGGGCTTCGATCTCGAACGGGCCAAGGCGGACGCGCGTGACGCCCTGCTGGAACACCTTGCGAGCCTTGGCGTTACCGGCGGCGAGGCGGCGGTGGAAGTGGTGGAGGCCTCGTCGTTCAACATGGTGGGCGACTATGGCACCGTGGGCCGCAACATCCGCGTGAAGTGCCAGGTGCGGCCCGGAATCTTGAACGAACATGCCGTGTCCGGCATCAGGGGTGAACAGGGCAACGGCAGGAACGCCTGCGGCTGCAAGCCCTGCATTGACGAGGCCGGAGCGTGAAGGAAAAATTCTTGAGGCGCGCGGTGGGGGCGACATGCCTGCTGCGCGCCCGCCTGTTGCTGCGCGCCCGCCTGCTGCCGTGTGCCGGGGTGCTGCTGCTGGCGTGTACCGTGCTGGCGGGGAGTGGGGGGATGGCCCCCGGTATGACGGGTGTTGCCGCCGGTATTGTCGGTGGACTCGCAGCCTCCGACGCCGTGGCCGCCACGGCCACTGTGGACGGCCCCACGGCGCCAGTGGTTCCGGCGCCGAAGGTGGCCACCCCCAAAGGTCCGTCCGTGCCCGGCGTGGCCAGTCCGGCAGCCCCCAGGGGGGCGGCTGTACGCGCCGCGTCCGGAACCACGTCCGGGGCCATGTCTGGTTCCGTTCAGGGGCAGGGCAAGGCGCATCCCGGCGGCGACCCGTCCCTTTCCGACATGATCGGCCAGATGCTCATGGTGGGCTTTCGCGGGGCAGAGGCGCATGCCGTGGCCGCGCGCGCGGGCGACGTGCTGGGCCTGGGCGGCCTGATGCAGTCGGTCTTTCCCGCAGCGGCCAACGCGAAGAGGACAGGCGCAACCAATGCCACGAAAGCAGGCGCGGCCGAACCCCGCGCCGCCGCGTCCCCCACATCGGGCGTCTACGGCGTGAACGAGGTGCTGGACGACGTTCGCGCCGGGCGCGTGGGCGGGGTCATCCTGTTCGACCGCGACGTGACCACCGGCAGCCCGGAACGCAACATCATTTCCCCAAAGCAGGTACGCGCGCTGTCCGGCGCGTTGCAGGCAGCCGCCGGGGCATCCCCCGCCGGGCTGCCGCTGTTTGTGGCCGTGGATCAGGAAGGCGGGCGCGTGCAGCGGCTGAAGCCGGAGCGCGGCTTTACCCAGTACCCCCCTGCGCGCCAACTGGGGCAGGGCACAACGGGCGAAACCCGGCTGCGCGCCGTGGCCATGGGCCGCGAACTGGCCGACGTGGGCGTGAACCTGAACTTTGCGCCGGTAGTGGACGTGGATGTGAACCCGGACAGTCCGGCCATCGGCAGGCTGGGGCGGTCCTACGGGCGCGACCCGCGCGTCGTGACGGCCCACGCGGCGGCGTTCATCAACGGCATGGCCCAGGCGGGCGTGGTGTCGTGCCTCAAGCATTTTCCCGGCCACGGCAGCGCCCGCGCCGATTCGCATCTGGGCGTCACCGACGTGTCCGCCACCCGCAAGCCGGAGGAACTGTGGCCCTACCGCACCCTGCTGCGCCCGGCGGGCAACGCCTGGGCCGACGGCTGGGGCGGCATGGTCATGGTGGGGCACCTGTACGACAACCGGCTGGACGCGGCGCACCCGGCCACCCTGTCGCGGGCGACCATCGACGGGCTGCTGCGCCGCGACATCGGCTGGCGGGGCGTGGTCATCACCGACGACCTGCAAATGGGCGCGATTACCGACCGCTACCCGCTGGAAGAGGTGGTGTTCCGCGCCGTGGAGGCCGGGGCGGACATTTTGCTGTTCGGCAACAACCTGCGCTGGCAGCCGGACCTGACCGCGCGTGTGCATGCCACGCTGTCCGGCCTTGTGCAGTCGGGCCGCATTTCCGAAGACCGCATCCGCCAGTCGTACCAGCGCATTGCCCGGCTGAAGGGGCTGCTGCGCGCAGGCGACGCCGCGCTGGGCGGCAGCGGGCTTGGCCTGCCCCAGTTGCCGGATGTTGAGGGGGGGGGCGAGCGAGGGCGGGTGGAGATGGGGGTAAGCGGTAATGCTATGCCTTAGTCCTCGCAACCATTACAAAAAGTTTGGGGGGGAGGGGGCCGGGGAGGGAGACCCTTTCCAAAGGGTCCCCTCCCCGGTTATCTCCCTTCTCCCTTAACTCTTTTTTCTGTGACCACCACATGCACATCGTTTTGTACCATCCGGAAATTCCGCCCAACACGGGCAATGTGGCGCGGCTGTGCGCGGCCACGCGCACCCCGCTGCACCTTATCGAGCCGCTGGGCTTCAGCCTGGACGACCGCTACCTGAAGCGGGCCGGGCTGGACTATTGGCCGCACGTGAACCTTTCCGTGTGGCCGGACTGGCAGGCCTATCTTGACGGACCGGGGCGCGAACGCCGCCTGGTCATGACCAGCGCCCGCGCGGGCGCTGCTGTCCATCGTTTCGACTTCACGGAGCACGACGCCCTTGTGTTCGGGCCGGAGACCACCGGCCTGCCCGCAGAGGTGCTGGACGCCACGCCCCACCACGTGCGCATCCCCATCTGGGGCGAGGTGCGCAGCCTGAACCTGTCCACGGCCACGGGCATTGTGCTGTACCAGGCGCTGGCGCACACCGGGGCGCTGGAAGGCCGCTGATGGATTTGCTGTGGGGTGCGTGGGGGGCGTGGGGCCTGTTGGCCGTGCCGCCGCTGGCCCTGCTGCTGGACCTGTGGCTGGGCGACCCGCGCGGCCTGCCGCACCCGGTGTGCGGGGTGGGCCGCCTGCTGCGCCGGGCAGAAGCCACGGCCCGCCGTTACGCCGACGGCCTGCCGGAAGGGGAGCGCCCCGCCGCGTTGCGCCGGGCAGGCGTGCTTGCCGTCATGGCCGTGGCGGGCGGCGTGGCGCTTGTGGTGTGGGGCCTGATGCGCCTGCCCGTGCTGCGTCCGTGGCTGGGCGCGCTGGTGGCCGTGTATTTCGCCTGGGCCGGGATGGCGCTGGGCAGCCTGCTGCGCGAAGGGCGGCGCACCCTGCATGCCATCGAGCACGGCACGCTGGACGAGGCCCGCACGGCGGTGTCCATGCTGGTCAGCCGCGACACGGCGCAACTGGACCGCCCGGACCTGCGCCGCGCGTTGGCGGAAACGCTGGCCGAGAATTTCAACGACGGCTTCGTGGCCCCGCTGTTCTGGCTGCTGCTGGGCGGCCCCGCCGGACTGTGGGCCTACAAGGCGGTGAGCACCATGGATTCCATGTGGGGCTACCGCACGGACCGATGGCGCGACCTTGGCCGGGCCTGCGCCCGGCTGGACGACGTGCTGGCGTGGCTGCCCGCGCGGCTGTCCGCGCTGTTCCTGTGGCTGTCGGCTCCGTTGGTTTTAAAGGACGGTGGGCACGGCGGCTGGCCGGGCTTCGCCCCCATGGCCCGCGATGCGCGCAGCATGGAATCTCCCAACGCGGGCTGGCCCATGAGCGCCGCCGCATGGCTGCATGGCGCGTCCATGGGAGGGCCCACCCCCTATTTCGGGGTGGTGAAGCACAAGCCGGTACTGGGGCCGCGCCCGGATGCGAACGCGGGCGGTGCCGCTGGTGTGGATGCATCCGGTTTGACACCTGCCCCCGCCACTGCATGGGACGCCGAGCGGCTGGAAGGGCTGCTGCGCCACCTGCGCATGGCCGGGCTGGCGGCGGCGGGTTGCCTGTGGAGTGTGGCACTGCTGCTGCGACTGGTGGCGTAGCGGACCGGGAAAAAGAGGGCAGCGTCAAGCAGAGCATGGCATGTCTGGTCAGGGCGGGACATGTCCGGGCAGAGCATGACATGTCCGGGCAGGGCGGGACATGTTTGGGCAGGGCGGGACAAGGCAGTGCTGCGGACGAAGGTCCGTCGACCGGAAATGCAAAGGGAGGCGCTTCGCAAAGCTCCTCCCTTTCTTTTTGGCGCATGTGCCGGGGGGGGGCCGGACAGGCGGCGTTTCCCGTCAGGGCAACAATCTGTCCGCACTCTTGCCCTTCATGCCCCTTGCCCGTCAGCGCAACTGGCTGTCCTTGCTGCCCTTGCGGTTGTAAAGCGACACCGTCTGGCGGTCCCGGTCGGCCTCCTGCTGGCACGGCACGCACAGGCGCACGCCGGGCAGGGCCTTGCGGCGGGCTTCCGGAATGGGGTCGCCGCACTCTTCGCAATAGTCCAGCCCCGGTCCCTTGGGCAGGCTGTCGCGCGCCCGTTGCACTTCGTCGGCGATGGAGTCGCGTATCTGGTCGTTGACGGCGTTGTCGCCCGCCCATCCGGTGGCCATGGTATCTCCCCGCGCGTCGGTTTTCCGCGCATGGATAGTCTGTAATGCCTGCGCCCGCGCTGGCAAGGGCTGGCCCCTCGCGTTGCGGCAACCAACCCTACGGCGCGTCGTCGCCCACGTCGTCGGCACGTTCGGGGTCGGGGGTCACCAGGACTCGGTCGATGCGGTGCCCATCCATGTCCACGATCTCGAAGCGGTGGCCGCGCCAGCGCAGGGCGTCGCCCATGGAGGGCATGCGGCCAAGGCGGTGCAGCATGAACCCGGCCAGGGTTTCGTACGAGCCGGGTCGGTCATCGGGTTCCTCCGCAGCGCCCAGCCCCGCCAGCGAACACATCTCGTCAAAGGGCAGCAGCCCGTCCAGCAGCCAGCTTCCGTCTTCGCGGCGGACAGCCGCCGGGTCGGGAATTCCTGTTTCGTCGGGCAATTCGCCCACCACGGCTTCCAGCACGTCGTTGGGGGTGACCACCCCCTGCACCTCGCCGTATTCGTCCACCACAAGGGCAAAGGGCAGTCCTTCGGAATGGCGGAACATATCCAGCAGGGTCAGGGCGCGGGCCGTTTCGGGAATGAACAGGGGCTGGCGTATGAAGCCGTCCATGGGAATGTCCGGGGTGGCCAGCCGGGCGGCCAGAAAGTCGCGCGCCTTGATCACCCCGGTGGCGGCGGCAATGTCGCCTCGCGCTACGGGAAAGCAGGAATGGGACGACTGCGCGATGCGCAGCATGTTTTCCTCGTCGGGCATGTCCAGGTCCAGCCATTCCACCTGCGAACGATGGGTCATCAGCGCCCCCGCCCGCCGGTCGCCCAGCCGGAAGATGCGTTCCAGCATGTCGCGCTCGGCGTGTTCCACCACGCCGGATGCCGCGCCCTCGCCGATGAGCCCCCGGATGTCCTCTTCCGTCACGGCCCTGTCGCCGCCTTCCGGCAGGCGCAGCAGGCGCGATGCCGCGCGCGACGAGGCGCTGAGCAGATGGACCAGCGGCAGGGATACGCGCAGCAGCAGCGCCATGAACGGTGCGGTGCGGCGGGCGCAGGCCTCCGGGTTGCCGAAGGCCATGCGTTTGGGGACCAACTCGCCAAGGATCAGGGTGAAGTAGGTGATGATAAGGATCACCAGGCCGAAACCCAGCGGGCCGCTGTAGGGGCGCAGCATGTCAACGCGGGCCAGCGCGGCGGAAAGGTGCTCTGCCAGCGCGGCCCCGCCGTAAGCACCGGTAAGGATGCCCACAAGGGTGATGCCGATCTGCACGGTGGAGAACAGCCGGTCCGGCTCGCGCAGCAGGCGCAGGGCAGTGGCCGCGCCCTTGACGCCGCGCTCCGCCTCCTGGCGCAGGCGCACCTTGCGCGATGCCACCAGCGACATTTCCGCCAGCGAAAAGAACCCGTTGATCAGGATGAGCAGGGCGATGACGCCTGCTTCGAAATAGAGGGAGCCGAATGTGCCTGTGTCGTCCATGGGGGGGTACTGCGGGCGCGGGGTACGGGGTGTTGCCCCGGACTGTGGGCGCGCGGGTGTTGGCCGCCGTCTGGGCCGGTGAACGGAATGCGCGGCATTCGTCCGGCCTTCATGGCCGGTCCGCGTTCGTGTCATTCCGTGATGTTAGGGCGCGCATGGCCCACAGGCAAGGGCACAGGGGAAAATTCGTGGAAACGCCACGTAAGGGGGCCGTGCGGAGGGGCGGCGGTGAATCTTATGCGACCTCGCCCGCAGCCTTGCCGCTGGCCCAGGCCCAGTGCAGGTTGTAACCGCCAAGCTGCCCGGTGATGTCCAGTACTTCGCCGGTAAGGAACAGGCCGGGGCGCAGCGCGCTTTCCATGCTGCGCGAGGACATGTGCTCCACGCTCACGCCGCCCGCCGCGGCTTCCGCCTTGCGCATGCCCTCGGTGCCCGTGGGCACGGCGGCGTGGGCGTGTACGGCCTCGTTCAGGGCGGCGCGGGCAGCCCTGGACAGTTCGGCTATCTTGCGTCCCGCCAGATCGGGCGGCGTCAGCCGTTCCGCCAGCCGGTCGGGGAACAGGCGGCCCAGCAGGGTGCGCACCAGCAGCTTGCCGTGTTCCGGCGCGCGCAGCAGTTCATCCAGGCTTTCACCGGGCAGGAAATCAATGTCTATCGGCTGGCCGGGCTGCCAGTAGCAGGAAGCCTGCAAGGCCGCCGGGCCGCTGATGCCCCGGTGGGTGAACAGCAGCGGCAGGGCGAACGACACCCCCGCCGTGGTCACGCGGACAGGCAGGGCAATGCCCGCAAGGCCGTGCAGGGGCCACTGCGGAGCCATGACCAGCGGCACCAGCACGGGGCGCGGGGGCGTCACCTTGTGCCCGAACTGCCGGGCGATGCGGTGGCCCATGTCGGTGGCTCCCATCTGCGGCCACGCCGGACTGCCCGTGGCCACCACCAGCGAGGCGGCGCGCAGCAGGGTGACCTTGCCGGGGGCGTCGGGCGTGCCCCCGTCCGCGTCCGCTTGCAGGCCCCTCCGCGAGTCGCCACCTCCGTCATCGTCTCCAGCGCGGTCAGATGCCTGCGCCGGGGCGATGGTCACCACGAAGGCCTCGCCGTCGTGCTCCACCCCTTCCACGCGCTGGCCCAGCAGAAAGCGGCAGTTCGCGGCGCGGCAGCGTTGCTCCAGCAGATCGGCCACGTCGTCGGCGGAGCGCAGGCAGAACAGTTGCCCGTGCTCGCGCTCTTCCCAGTCGATGGCGTGCTCGGACACCAGGCTGACCATGTCCCACGGGGTGAACCGGGCCAGGGCGGACTTGGGGAAGTGGGGGTTGCCGCCCACGTAGTGCCGGGCGTGCATCTCCAGGTTGGTGAAGTTGCACTTGCCGCCTCCGGCAATGCGCACCTTGCGGCCGGTGGCGCGGGCGTGGTCCACCAGCGTCACGCGGCGGCCCCGTGCGGCGGCGGTCATGGCGCAGAACAGGCCGGAGGCTCCGGCCCCCAGAATCAGCACATCGGTATCGGTGCGGGTCACGTGGTGTGGTGTGCCGGGATGCGCCCGGCGCTGCCAGAAGGTTGGGGAATGGCGCGGAATGCGCCCGTGGCGGCACTCCTACCCGACGCCGCGCCGCTTGTCACCCTGCGTGACAGGGTCGGGGCGCACCGGAGGTGGAGTGTGGCAAGGGCGGGGCGCGGCGCGGGACGCCGCACATCTGGCCCGTCGGGTGCGCAACCGCTCATCGACAGCCGGGGGGCGGGTGCCGTATGGTCGCGCTCCGCGTTCTCGCGTGTTCGGCCACTGCGAGAGCCAGCAGGCATTTCCGGGCCATTTCGCCTGGAAGATTCCCCATCGCAAGCCCTCAAGGATCGCCGCCCATGCCCGTCTCCTTCGCCTCCAGCTACCGCGCGCCGTTCTTTTTGCGCAACGGGCACGCGCAAACCATCTTTCCCGTGCTGTTCCGCCCTCGACCAGAGGTGGAGCAGCGCCGCGAACGGCTGGACCTGCCCGACGACTTCATCGACCTGGACCTGACCCCCGCCGATCCCTTTGCCCCGTTCCGGGGCGTGGCCGTCATCTCGCACGGGCTGGAAGGCAATTCGCGCCGCCGCTACATGCAGGGCATGGCCCGTGCGCTTGCCGCCACCGGCTGGGACGTGGTGGCCCGCAACTTTCGGGGGTGCAGCGGGGAAACCAACCGCCAGCCGCACATGTACCATAGCGGCGAGACGGAAGACCTGCACGCCGCCGTGCAGTTCTGCCTGGCCCGGGGCTATCGGCGCATCGCGCTGGTGGGCTTCAGCATGGGCGGCAATCAGACCCTGAAGTATCTGGGCGAGAATCCGGAACGCGTACCCGCAGAGGTGGTGGGCGCGGCGGTGTTCTCCGTCCCGTGCGATCTGGTGGGCGCGGCGGCGGTGCTGGACCGGCCCGCCAACCGCATCTACATGGAATACTTCCTGCGTTCGCTGCGGGTGAAGATGCGCGAAAAGGCGGCCCTGTTCCCCGGTCGGTTCGACCTGACCGGGCTGGACGCCATGCGCACCTTTGCCGAGTTCGACGAACGGTTCACCGCGCCGCTGCACGGTTTTGCCTCGGCACGGGACTACTGGACGCGCAGCGGCTGTCTGCCGGTGCTGCACGCCATCCGGGTGCCCACCCTGCTGGTCAACGCCTGTGACGACCCGTTTCTGTCGCAAGGCTGTTTTCCCGAAGCGGAGGCGGCGCGCAACCCGGCGCTGCATCTGGAAATGCCGCGCGACGGCGGCCACGTGGGCTTCGTGACCCTGAACGGCGGCAACCGTTACTGGTCCGAGGCGCGGGCGGTCGACTTTCTGGCGGGGTTGGGCGCGGAGCAGGCCGGGCACTGAGCGAGGACCGTCGAAACGACGGACACTCGCCAGCCTTGCCCATTCCTTGAACACGACGCGACGGCGGAACGATGCACGTACATCATTCCGTCGTCGTTGCGTTCCGGGCAAAGGCGGAAGACCCGGCGGGATGATGACCGACGCAGGCTGCCACACAGGCGGCAACGCTCCCGTCAAGGGAGCCTGTCGCTCCGCTAATTGAGCCGCTTGCTGTGCTCGGGCATGACCGCCAGCAGGGTACCCTTGTCCAGCGCCTCGGAGCGGGCCAGCAGGCCTTGGCCGCGCAGGGCGGATGCCCCGATGCGCTGCATCACCGACTGGTAGGCGGGGTGGGCCCGGTCGGGCAAGGTATCCAGAAAGCCATGGCGGTTCAGCAGGGTCAGCAGGTTGCGCACCGCTTCGGCCATTTCGGCCATTTCGGCGCACAGGTCTGCGCGCAGGTCCATGTCCAGAGCGGGCTTGGTGCCGTCGGTGCGGGTGGCCTCGCCAAGACGGCGAAGCATGTCCTGATCTTCGGCGGTCAGGTTTTCTGCGGCCTGGCGCATGATGTTGCTGTCTTTCACGAGTGTGCCTCCTTGGGCTTGCAATCGTGAAAGCAGAAACCGTGCCGATTTGCTAACATTCTAAAAATAAAGAAATATTTTTGAGGTTGTCAGTTTTTAGGCGGTTTTCCGGGGCAGGGGGCCAGCCCGGCGCGACGACCCCGCGTGGGGGTGTCGCGCCGGGGGCATGGTCATTTCAGGTTGGCGAGTTCCTTGTTGATTTCCGCCAGCAGCCCCTTGTCCCTGGGCTGGGCGGCCAGCGCCTTCTGCAGGTGTTCGCGCGCAAGATCAGGCGCATCCTTCTCGTATTTCTGGATCATGGCCGTGTAGTAATGGGCCACGGCAGACCCCGGCGTCAGCCTGATGATGGCTGCGTAATCGGCCAGGGCCTCGTCGAACCGCTGCAGTTCCAGAAGGCCATGCGCCCTGTGGTAGTACGCGTCGTCGTCGCCCGTATCGAGTTCGATGACCTTGCCCCAGAAGTGGACGGCGTTGGGCCAGTCCTTGGCCCGGCTGAACAGTTCCCCCAGCTTGGAAAGCGATTCCGCATCGCCGGGGTTCTGCTGCACCTTCTGCATCAGAGCCGCGATTTCACCCGCGTCCGCGCCTGCCTGTCTGGTTTTTGCCGCTTCCTGCCGCCCCGGCGCGGCAGGGCCGCGCAAGAAGGCCGTCAGGAACGTGGCGGCCACGGACAGCGCCACCAGCAGGATGATGATCTTTCGCCCGTTCAGCGTATGCGCTGCGGAGCCTTGTGTATTACGCATCGGTTCCCTCCTGCGGCGCGCCCTTGCGGCGCAGGGCGAAGAACGGCAACAGGCAGATGGCCAGACTGCCGATCCACACCCAGTTGACCATGGGGTTGATGTTCACCTTCAGGGGGGTAACCCGGTCGCCGTCAAGGTCATGGATGGTGGCGTACAGTTCCTCGCCCAGGCTGAACAGGATGGACACTTCGCTGCTGGGGTGGCTGAAGTTGCGGTACACGCGGCTCTGCGGGGTCAGCTGTCCCACGGGTTTGCCGTCCTTGCTGACGGAAATGACCGCCTCGTCAATGGCCATTTCCGGCGTCTCGCGCTGGCGTTTTTCCACGTAAACGAAGTCGTAGCCGCCGAAGGAGAATGATTCTCCTGGCGACAGCGGGGTTTCATGGCTTTTCTGGAACGGGCCGGATACCGCCACGCCAAGGACGATGACCGCAAAGGCCAGGTGCGAGCCGTGGCTGCCCATGAACCAGCGTGTGCGGACCATGCCGGGCTTTCGCAGCGCCAGCAGGATGCACGATACGGTCACGGCGGCGGCAGAGGCCACGCCCGCCGCCGACAGCAGCGGTTGCACCCCCGCCCACCAGCCGACGCCCGTGATACCGACCCACGTGCCCACCACTGCCAGCAACGCGCCGGGCTGGCGCACGCCGCCGGTCCAGCCCAGCCACGGCGCCACGGCCAGCAGCATGGCCATGGCGGTGAACAGCGGCAGGCAGATGGTGTTGTAGAAGCCCTGGTTCACCCCCATGGGGTTGGCCTGCCACAGCTGGCTTATGACCGGCCAGATGGTGCCCAGCAGCACCACCGCCCCAAGGGCGGAAAGCAGCCAGACCAGCCCCACCACCGCACCGCGCCTGCTGGCGGGGCCGGGGGCCTCGGCACTTCTGTCGGGCCGGGGGGCTATGGCCAGCACGGCCAGGGTGATGGCGATGCCGGAAAGCATGGCCAGCAGCAGCGGCCCGCCCACGCCGCCGCTGCCGAAGGCGTGCAGCGATTCCACCACCCCGCTGCGCACCAGGTAGGTGGCGAAGAGGCACAGCAGCAGGTTGAGGCAGGCCAGGAAGACATTGGTGCGGCGCAGGTCGCCCAACCGCCGCTCCACGAGCATGGTGTGCAGCAGCGCCGTGGCGGAGAACCACGGAATCAGCGAGGCGTTTTCCACGGGGTCCCATGCCCAGTAGCCGCCCCAGCCCAGTTCCATGTACGCCCACCAGCCGCCCAGCAGGATGCCTGCGGTGAGCAATACCCACGAGGTGATGTTCCAGTTGTGAGCCATGTCCACCCAGCGGCTGCGTTCTTCCGACATGACGGACGCCAGCGACAGACAGGCGGGAATGGCGAAGCCTGCATACCCCGCGAACAGCAGCGGAGGATGCAGGATCATCCCGATGCTGCGCAGCAGCGGGTTCAGCCCTTGTCCGTCCGGCGGAGGGCTGTCGGTGATGACGAACGGGTTGCTGGGGCCGGTGAGCAGCAGCAGGAAGAACGCCAGCAGCGGCAGGAAGAACAGCCAGAAATGGATGCGCGTGCGAGGCGCAAGTTCCTGGTAGGCGCGGGAGAACATGAACAGCAGCCCGGCCACGGCCATGCACAGCGCCCAGAACAGCAGCGAACCCGCCTGCCCGGCCCAGAACGCGGTGACGGTGTAGAACAGGGGCAAGGTGCTGTCCGTGTACTGGGCCACGTACACCAGTGAAAAATCCCGCCCCAGCAGCGCCCGCAGCAACACGGCAGAGGAGAGGATGACCAGGGACGTTGCGCCCAGGTATGTCCGCTCCAGCCATGGCAGGGCGTGGTCCCTGCCGTGCCATGCTTCCAGGCAGGCGAAGCCCGCCGCCAGGATGACGAGTAGCAGGGCGATGAGCATCGCCCCGGTGGCCATGAGATACATCCGTCCTCCGATATCCGGAACGATCCGGACATGCTGAAGGCGGAACGCCATGCGTCCCGCCGTTTACCGCCGTCCCGCCGGTGCGGCGGGCTGTGTGTCATGCATGAACGGGAAAGCTGCCCGCGTGGGGACCGCCCGTTCTTTATCTGTCTGGCTTCCCTCTGGCCTCCGCTCTTGTCCTGTCCTTCATCCCGCCTGCGCCCGTCCCTGCCGCACCATGCGGCAGGGACGGGCGCAGGCGGTGGTGGGAAATCCGAAGGCGGCATGTCTGCGGTGCGGCCATCAGCCGCAACCGGGATGGGGGGCGGAAGGCGCGTCAACGGATCGGTATCCGTCCTCAGCTACCTCCAGGACAGTCACGGAAAGCGCCACGCCCGTGCGGTCGTGCGTGGAGTCGGCGTCATACGACGCACCAAGGTCACCAAGGACCAAAGTGGCGGCCATGGCCGTGCTGATGGCCATGGCCGCCGCGATGTTTCCCAGGCATTCGATCATCTGCATGCAGGTCGTCCGTGGCCGGGCATCAGAACACGCCCTTCAGGGTGTTGTATTCCTCAAGGGTGATTTCCCCGCGCGCCAGGCGGCGATTGAGTATCTCCATGGAGTCGTTCCGGTCCGTCCTGTTGTCTGCGGTACGGCGGCTTCTGGCCACGACGACGCATGCCAGGCCCGCCAGTGCGATGCACGTCACGACAAGCAACGGATCAACGTGCATGTTGTGCCAGAAGGCTCCCGAAAAATGGTGCTGGTATCCGGACATGGGTGTCACCTCCATCCTGCCCGTTGCAGGGGTGTGCGCCGCGTGACGCGCGGCATGGATGTTGCGGGCGAGTCAGTGCCCCATCGCCAGCGGCGCGGCCCGCTGGCGGCATGACTAAGGCAGGAGTCGTGCCAGTGCGTGTCTGTGTCATTAATTGTTTGAAATTTAATATGTTTTTTGTTGGCCCCTTGTGGCTGTGCAAAACCGTTCCTTACCGGGCTGGGTAATCCGGTTACAGGTGGGTTGGATGGTGTGGGTAAAAGGGTTACACATCCTCGCGGACAGGAGGAATCGATGACATTGAATTCCGACGTGCCCGGCCGAAAGAGCGCGGCACTTCGCCTTTCACCATGGCTGGTCGTGGGCATGGCCATGATCCTGGCGCTGGCCGTGATCGTCCTTGCGGTGCGCAACACCCAGCGCGAACGGCGGCACATGTCGCAAAACCTCATGGACCGGGCGGAGGCGTTGATCTGGGCGCTGGAGGCGGGAACGCGGATATGGATGGGCAAGAGCGGGGGCAGCCAGCATTTGCAGGCCCTGCTGGCCGAAACCGCTAGACAGCCGGGTATTGCCTACATGGCGGTGGTGGATGGGCGCGGCATCATCATCGCCCACAGCAACAAGGGCAGAACAGGGCAGCCCCTGCACGCGGCGGAAGACGGCGGCATTCCGGAAGCCACGCAGGAGAGGCAGTGGCGCACCATTGAAACGCCTTCCGGCAAGGTGTTCGAGGTGTACAAGGTTTTCGCGCCGTCCTTGCCGCTGCTGCACGATGTCGGTCACGCCCCCGGTTCCAGTTGTGCGGACGGCGGCGCACCTTCTTCGCCCCCCCAGCCGGAATATGACGGGAGCGGGGCGGAACGGCACGACATCTTCGTGGGGCTTGCCGTGGCGCCGTTCGAAGAGGCGCTGACCGAAGACCTGCGCAATGCGGCCATGTTCGCCCTGCTGGTGGGCACCCTGGGGTTCGGCGGGTTCATTTCGCTGTTCTGGGCCCAGAACTACCGGCTGTCGCGCAGGCTGTTGCGGGATACGCGGGCGTTCGCGTCTGAGGTGGTCACCCAGCTTCCCATGGGGTTGCTGGTCACCGATGGGGAGGACGCCATCACCATGGCCAATGCCCCGGCGGCGGCCATGGTGGGGGTGGAGCCGGAGCGGCTGGAAGGCGCTCCCCTGGGCGACAGATGGGGCGTGGACTGGCGGGCGGCCTGCGCCGACCTGGCCGGGGGAAAGCCCGTCATCGAACGGGAGTGCGCATTGGTGGCGGAAGACGGAAGAACGATTCCCGTCAGTCTCAGCGCCTCGCGCATCGTCAACGAGGAGGGACGGTTCCTTGGGCACCTGTTCATCCTGCGCAACCTGGAGGAAGTGAAGCGCCTGCAGGATCAGGTGCGCCGCAACGAACGCCTGTCGGCGCTGGGCAACCTGGCGGCGGGCGTGGCGCACGAGATCCGCAATCCGCTCAGTTCCATCAAGGGATTTGCCACCTACCTCGCGGGCAGGCTTCAGGACGACGGCAAGGGGCGGGATGCGGCCCGGCTTATCATGCAGGAGGCGGACCGGCTGAACCGTGTGGTCTCGGAGCTGCTGGAGTTCGCCCGCCCAGGTGTGCCGAGCCTGCGTGAAGAGTGCATGGACGCGGTCATCGAACGCTCCGTGCGACTGGCCGCGACCGACGCGGCGGCGCGGGGCGTGGAACTGCGCCACGTGCCGGACCCCGCGCTGCCGCCCATCCCCCTGGACGCGGAGCGGTTTACCCAGGCCTTGCTGAACCTGCTGTTGAACGCGGTGGAAGCCACGCCGCGCGGCGGGCATGTGGAGGTGTCTGCTGCGGTCCGACCGGACAATGGCGCGCGGGAGGGAACGACTCCACGGCAGGGCGGCAGCCCGAACGCTTGCTCCGGTGACTGGTCCGGTGACTGGTCCGGTGGCTGGCTGAACGTGCGGGTGGCCGACACCGGGCGGGGCATGTCGCCCGACGTGCTGAAGGAAATATTCAACCCCTATTTCACCACCAGGCCTTCCGGTACCGGGCTGGGGCTGGCCATCGTGCATGGGGTGGTGGAGGCGCACGGCGGGACCATCAAGGTGGAGAGCCAGCCGGACAGGGGGACCACCGTGAACATATCGCTGCCGCTGCGGCGGCCCGCGTGAGGAAGGCGGCATGACCAGAGCATCCGGCACGCGCCTGCTGGTGGTGGACGACGACGCCACGCACCGCAACATGTTGCAGACCCTTTTGGCCGACTGGGGCTACCGCACCGAATGCGCCGAAGACGGCGAAACCGCCGTCACCCTGTGCAGGCAAACCCCGTTCGACCTCATCCTGATGGACCTGCGCATGGGCGGCATGTCCGGCATCGGGGCATTGCGGGAAATCAGGGCCTACAACCCGGCCATCCCCATCCTGATCATGACGGCGTATTCCGACGTGGAGTCCGCCGTGGACGCCATCAGGTCCGGGGCCTACGACTACCTCACCAAGCCGCTGGACTTCGAGGAACTGCGCCTGACGCTGGTGCGCGCATTGGACCACGCCGCCCTGCGCGACGAGAACGCCGCGCTCAAGACCACCCTGGCGGCCTCGTTCGATCCGGCGGGCATCATCGGGCAAAGCCCGCCCATGCACCGGTTGATGGACATGCTGTCCGCCATTGCGCCCTCGGAAGCCACCGTGCTGGTGGCGGGTGAATCCGGCACCGGCAAGGAACTCATCGCGCGGGCTATCCACGCCAACAGCCAGCGGCGGCGGGGACCCTATGTGACGGTGAACTGCGCGGCCCTGACGGAAACATTGCTGGAATCGGAACTGTTCGGGCACGAGAAGGGGGCGTTCACCGGGGCGGAGCGGCGGCGCGAGGGGCGCTTTCAGGCAGCCGACAAGGGCTCCATCTTTCTTGACGAAATAGGCGAAACGTCGCTGGCCATGCAGGCCAAGCTGCTGCGCGCCATTCAGGAGCGCGAGATACAGCGGGTGGGCAGCGACCAGACCCTTCGGGTGGATGTGCGCATCATCGCCGCCACCAACCGCGACCTGAAGGCCGAGGTGGAGGCGGGAAGGTTCCGGCAGGATCTGTATTACCGGCTCAACGTGGTGACTCTGGGCATTCCGCCGTTGCGGGAACGGGTGGAGGACATACCCGCGCTGTCCGGCCATTTTCTGCGCAAGTTCACCGAAAAGAACGGCAAGCCGGTTAAGGGCTTCACGCCGCAGGCCATGGACAGGCTGCTCAAGCACGACTGGCCGGGCAACGTGCGCGAACTGGAGAATACCGTGGAGCGTGCGGTGGTGCTGCTGGTGGGGGAATACATCAGCGAGCGGGAATTGCCGCGGCACATGGCGGGCGGGGACGGGGGCGAGCCGTGCGCGCCCCCCCGGTTCAACGGCATGACGCTGGAGGAAATAGAGCGCGCCGCCATTCTGGACGCCATGGACGCTTCGGAAGGCAACAAGAGCGAGGCAGCCCGGCGGCTGGGCATCACCCGCAAGACCTTGCACGCCAAGTTGAACCGCTACGCCGACGGCGAACAGTGATGCCTGGGGGCGGGGTAGGCATGCCGTCCGTCTGCCATTGCGGAACGCCTGCTCTCGCATGCGCCCCCAGCCGTAAACAAAGGCGACCGGAACCCTTTCGGATTCCGGTCGCCGTGCGTTCACTGCGGCGCGTGTCCGGTCTGCCCATGGCAGTGCCCGGTCCCGCTCCTGTCTACTTGCCCTTCGCTTACTTGCTCTTCTTTTTGGCGGCTTCCATCTGGTAGCGCTTCTGGGCTGCCAGGATGGACTTGCGCAGGCGGATGGACACGGGGGTCACTTCCACCATTTCGTCCTCGCGCACGAAGTGCAGGGCGCGCTCCAGGGTCATGGGCCGCACGGGGGTAAGGATGACGTTTTCGTCCTTGCCCGAGGCGCGCATGTTGGTGAGCTTCTTTTCCTTGGTGGGGTTCACGTCGATGTCGTTTTCGCGGTTGTGCTCACCGCAGATCAGTCCCTCGTACACCGGGTCGCCGGGCACGCAGAACATTTCGCCGCGCGGCTCCAGGTTGAACAGGGCGTAGGCCACGGCGTTGCCCGAACGGTCGGACACCAGCGACCCGGTGAACCGGGTGGGGAAGTCACCGCGATACGGCTCGTACCCTTCCAGGTACGAGTTCATGATGCCGGTGCCTTTGGTGTCGGTAAGGAACTCGTCGCGGTAGCCGATAAGCCCGCGCGAAGGCACGGAAAATTCCAGCCGCACGCGGCCTGTGCCGTTGTTGGCGCAGTTGGTCATGCGGCCCTTGCGGATGGACAGCTTTTCGGTGACCACACCCATGAACGTCTCGTCGCAGTCCACGTACAGGTGCTCGATGGGTTCCAGCCGTTCGCCGTTCTGCTCGCGCATGATGACTTCCGGACGGCCCACGCACAGTTCGAAGCCTTCGCGGCGCATGGTTTCGATCAGGATGGCCATCTGGAATTCGCCGCGGCCCTTCACGATGAAGCTGTCGCGCTCCTCGGAATCTTCCACGCGGATGGCCACGTTGGACAACGCTTCGCGCAGCAGGCGTTCGCGGATCTTGCTGGACTGCACCAGCTTGCCTTCGCGGCCCGCCAGCGGCGAGGTGTTGATGGTAAAGCGCATGGCCACGGTGGGCTCGTCCACGCGGATGCGGGGCAGGGCGCGCGGGGCTTCGCGGGTGCAGATGGTGTCGCCGATCTTCACGTCCTCGATGCCCGCAACCACCACGATGTCGCCGGGTTCGGCTTCATCGGCGTCGCGCAGTTGCAGCCCTTCGTACACTTGCAGGCGGGTGACGCGCAGGGGGTTTTCCTTGCCGTCCTCGTCAATGCACACAAGGGTGTCCTTGGCCTTGACCGAGCCGTGGAACACGCGGCCCACGGCCATGCGGCCGAGGTAGTCGGAGTAGGCAAGGTCGGCCACCAGCATCTGGAAGGGTTCCGCCGGATCATGCGCCGGGCCGGGCATTTCCTTGACGATGGTCTGGAACAGCGGGCCAAGGTCCACCTGTTCGTCCTCAAGGCCGTGCATGGCCACGCCTTCGCGGCCAATGGCGTACAGCACGGGAAATTCCAGTTGCTGTTCGTTGGCGTCCAGGTCGATGAACAGGTCGTAGATTTCGTTCAGCACTTCCTGCGGTCGGGCGTCCTTGCGGTCGATCTTGTTGACCACCACGACCACCTTCAGGCCCGCTTCCAGCGTCTTGCGCAGCACGAAGCGGGTCTGGGGCAGGGGACCTTCGGAGGCGTCCACCAGCAGGATGGCGCCGCTGGCCATGGACAGGGCGCGCTCTACCTCGCCGCCGAAGTCGGCGTGGCCGGGGGTGTCGATGATGTTGATCTTCACGCCCTGCCACGACACGGCGCAGTTCTTGGCGGCGATGGTGATGCCGCGCTCGCGTTCCAGGTCCATGCGGTCCATGACGCGGTCGTCCATCTGCTGGTCGGCGCGGAACACGCCGCTCTGGCGAAACATGGCGTCCACAAGGGTGGTCTTGCCGTGGTCAACGTGGGCGATGATGGCGACGTTGCGCAACCTGTCGTTGTGCACTGCGGTGCTCAAGGGAAATTCTCCTGGCGGGATGGGCTTCGGCCACGGGCGGGGCAGGGCCTCTGGCCCGGCGCGGCTGGTGGCTTGTGGGGGAAGACGCGTTCCCGCATGCGGCGGGGAGGCGGGGCGGGGCGACAACGCGGTGTCTGTGCGGTGACCCGGCGAGGGGCAGAACCCGGATACGGCGTGTCGCGGACGGCATCCATACACCTACACGTGCCGGGTGGCAAGCGTGTGTCGGCGGATTGGAATGATAAAGGAAAGCTGTGGCGGGCGCGGGTGATGGCGGGGCATGCCGCCATGTGCAGGGGCATGCGGTATCCCTGCCCATTTGTCATTGCAAGGCGATGTCGCCCTGCGCAGTGGAATGCGGCTTCGTAACGGCTCCGGGCGGAAGTTCCCGGTCATTCCGCAAGGCGAGGGCATGGCTGTCTTCGGGGCTGTAACCAAGAGCCATTTCTGGCTGTAGCAAAACGCGCGCTGTGTATCGTTTTTCAACACCTGAACAACCCGCGCGGATTGCGCCCGCCGTCGGAGATCACCGCCGGAGGCCTTGCGACGGCGGAAGCTCCGGCGTAGCGGGTGCACCGCAAACCGACCGACGGTAAAAGCACGCCCCGGACATTTGCCGGGGCGACGAGAGCCATGCGCGCATGCGCATTCCGCCGGACAGATCGCCCGAGGCGCGCCAGCGCCGCAGGGAAGCTGCCCGGCGTAGGAATGCGGCGGGAGAGGCCGGGGGGATCGGGGGGCCTTGCCCCCCGAAGCGCGGGGGTTGGCAGGGGGCCGCCGCTATGCGGCCCCTTGCCCCACGCCGGAGGCGACCCAAACTATGAATCAGTACATCCCGTGATGAAAGGCAGAACGTTCGCTCCACCAACAGCGGCGTGCACTTTCCTTCTCTCCCCCCTACACCCTCTCCACCACCGCCGCCACCAGTCGGGTCAACTTGTCCCCGGCCTCATTGGCCACGCGGATGACTTCTTCCAGCGGGGCTTCCTGCATGCAGTCGGGCAGGTTCTTGTTGGTCAGGCACGAAATGCCCAGCACCTGCAGCCCCATGTGCCGCGCGGCAATCACTTCCAGCACCATGGACATGCCCACTGCGTCGGCCCCCAACTGGCGGTACATGCGGGTTTCCGCCGGAGTTTCCATCTGCGGGCCGGGCACGCCCACGTACACCCCACGCTCCAGCCGCACGCCAAGGCGCGCTGCTTGCTCCATGGCCAGGCGGCCCAGCGCGGCGTCATAGGGGGCGCTCATGTCGGGAAAGCGGGGGCCCCAGGCATCGTGGTTAGGGCCGGTCAGGGGGCTGCGCCCGGTGAAATTGATGTGGTCCGTGATCAGCATCAGGTCGCCCGCATCCCAGCGCGGGTTCAGCGCGCCCGCCGCGTTGGTGATGACCAGCACCTCCACGCCCAGCGCCGCCATGACCCGCACGCCCATGCATACGTCTTCCGGTGCATAGCCCTCGTACAGGTGGCAGCGGCCCTGTTGCAGCACCACGTCCACCGTGCCGATGCGCCCGAACAGAAAGCGCCCCTCGTGCGAGGCTACCGTGGACTGCGGAAAGCCCGGCACCTGCGAATAGGGCAGGGGGCGGGCATCGGTCAGGGCGTCGGCCAGGCCGCCAAGGCCGGTGCCGCACACCACGCCCACGCGGGGCCGGAGCGCCTGTCCGGTCTGGCCAGCCTGTCCGGTCTGGCCGGACATATCCGATAGGGCGGAAGCGATAACGGATGCGGCATTCTGGACATTTTTCGGGTTTTGCATAAGATCACCAACATTAATGATTGTGCGTGAACGGTGGGGGGGCCACCAGACCGGTCAGTCCGGTCCGCACTGCCTGCGCCGACAACGGGGGTACCGGGCGGCGCAGCACAGCGAACAGCCGGGATGTTAGGCCGAACCTATGGATATAGCAACCTTCTTTGGGGTTTTGACAGGTTTTGGGCTGGTCATCGGCGCCATCCTGATGGGCCCCGAGCCGGGAAAATTCTTCGATATCGCCAGCGTGATGATCGTCTTTGGGGGCACGTCCGCCTCCATTTTCGTCACCTTTCCGCTCGAAGAAGTGCTGCAGGCCGTGCGGGGCGGCTGCAAGGCCTTCGGTTCCAAGCGGGTGCAGGCGCAGGACGTGGTGAACACCATGGTCCGTATTGCAGAGATCAGTCGCCGCGAAGGGCTCATCGCGCTCGAGAACGTGCAGACCGAAAACGCCCTGATCAAGAAAGCGTGCCAGCTTATTGCCGACAACGCCGACCCCGGCCTTATCCGGGGCACCGTGGCCATTGAGATCGCCTCCATGAAGCGGCGGCACAACGTGTCCATCGGCGTGTTCAACCGGCTGGCCGGGTATTCGCCCGCCTACGGCATGATCGGCACGCTCATCGGCCTTGTGCAGATGCTGGCAACCCTCAATGATCCCTCGTCCATCGGCCCGGCCATGGCCGTTGCCATCATCACCACCTTCTACGGGGCGCTGCTGTCCAACCTTCTGTTTCTGCCCATTGCCGGCAAGCTGAAGGCGCGCAGCATGCAGGAAGAACTGCACCTGTTGATCATTTTCGAGGGCGCCAAGTGCATCCTTGAAAACAACAACCCCAGGCTGGTGTACGAGAAGCTTTCCTCGTTCCTGCCTCCCAAGGAGCGCAAGGATGGCAGATGACGACGATCTGGACATGGAATCCGAAGCCGACGAGCCGCCCCAGGAATGGCTGGCCACCCTTGCCGACGTTTCCATGCTGCTGCTGTGCTTCTTCATTCTGCTCTTTGCCTTGTCCACCATCGACAAGACCAAGGTGACCGAAACCTTCGACGCCGTGCGCACGGTGTTCGGCGGCAAGGACAAGGAACTCATGACCTCGCCGGTACACAGCCAGGATTCGGGGGCCTTGCTGGAAACCGTGCGCCTGCAGCGCCAGATGATCGAGGCGCAGCGCAACACCTATGCGGAAATGCGGACCTACCTGACCAAGAACGGGGTAGAGGGCATTATCGGCGCGGTGTTCGACGAGGGGGTCATAACCCTGCGTATTCCTGCAGAAGTCATGTTTGCGCCAGGAGAAACCGACCTCAGCCCGCAGGCCGAAAGCTACCTGAAACCCCTGGCCGACCTTTTTGTCCGCAAGAAAGAGCAGTCCATTAATATCCGGGGGTTTACCGACGACTCGCGGCCTGGGGCAACGTCAAGGTTCCGGGATAACTGGGAACTTTCTTCGTTGCGTGCGGTAAGCGTATTACGCTATTTCCTGAAAGCGGGCATCGACTCCAAGCGGTTGACAGCCACCGGGCTGGGTGAGTTAGACCCCCTCTTCCCGAACACCACGGAAGAAAACCGGGCGCGTAACCGGCGTGTGGAATTCATGCTGGAACGCCGGGTGAGCAAGTGACGCCGGGGTACCATGTGACGCGGGGGGGCCTGCACACAACCGGGGGGTACCGGGGATGGCGATGACGACGCACGACGAATTCGATGACTTCAATTTCACGCTGCCCTCGGACATCGAGGGCGAACGCCGGGCCTACCGCACGTCGGTACCCGGACTTGCGGCAAGCGTGGCGGGGAAAGACGGCACATTCCCCGTGGAAAACGTGAGCGCGGTGGGCATTGCCATGCACGCCCCCGGCCACGCCTTTGCGGAAGGGGAGGACCTACGGCTCGACCTGCTGATTCTGGGCAGGCCCTACATCACCGCGCTGCCCGCCAGGGTTGTGCGGCTGGAGGGCGCTGCCCTTGTGGGCTGCGAATTCACCGCGCCGGATTTCTGGCAGGAAGCGCGCCTGGACAAGCTGGTGCTTGAGGTTCAGAAGCGGATGATCGCCCAGCGCAAGGCGGAATCCGAGCAACGAGATGCGCAGGCCGCCGGGCAGCGCCGCGACAGCGGGGCAGGCCCTTCGGCGTCTTCGGACGCCGCCACAGGCAGTTCCACCGGGTTCACGGTGGACAGCGCCGCCGGGACAGGACTGGACGTCTGACGGTCGTGCGCGGGCATGAGGGTGCCCGTGCAGCGGCACGCGATGTCTTGCGTCGCGGCGGTTTCTTGCGGCCCATGAAAATGTAAACCATATCGAGGGACATTGGTGCAGACGAAAGACCATAAGGTGCTGGTGGCGAACAGAGGGGAAATCGCCATTCGCATCGTTCAGGCCTGCCGCAAGCTGGGCCTGGCGTTCACGTGCGTGTACACGGCGGAGGACGCCGCGTCGGGCCATGTGCGCATTGCCCGCGAACTGGGGGGCGAAAAGAGCCTCTGCCGCGTCTCCTCCTATCATGACGCCAACGAACTGATGGCTGTTGCCGACGATGCGGGCGCCACCGCCGTGCATCCGGGCTACGGCTTTTTTGCCGAAGACTACCGTTTTGCCCGCCGCGTTTCCCAGCGCGACAGAAAGCTCATCTTCATTGGCCCCTCGTGGCGGGTGATCCGCGAACTGGGCGACAAGATCAATACCAAGCGCCTTGCGCGCAGCCTGGGCGTACCCACCGTGCCCGGTTCCGACCGGCCCATCTACGACGAGATGGAAGCGGAAAAGGTGGCCCAGAGCCTGTTCGAATTCCAGGAACAACAGGGCATCCGCAAGCCGCTGGTGCTGGTCAAGGCATCGGCGGGCGGCGGCGGCATGGGCATCGAAGAGGTGTATGACATCGACCTCTTCCGCTCCGTGTACCGGCGCATCCGCAACTACGCCCTGCGCCAGTTCAAGGACGAGGGCGTGCTCATCGAGCAGCGCATTCGCGACTTCAATCACCTGGAAGTGCAGGTGGTGTCCGATCGCAGCGGGCGCAACCCCGTGCATTTCGGCACCCGCAACTGCTCCATCCAGTCCACGGGCCTGCAGAAGCGCATCGAGATCGCCCCCGGTTTCGATCCTTCATCCATCGAATACGGTTTCGACGCCGCCCAGGTGCTGCGCGACATCACCCAGCACTCGCTGACCATGGCCCGCAAGGTTGGCTACGACAACGTGGGTACCTGGGAATGGATCGTCACCCGCGATGGCCGCCCCTTCCTGATGGAAGTGAACACCCGCATCCAGGTGGAAAACGGCGTGTCCGCCACCATCGCCCGCGTGCGCGGGCAGAAGGGCGTGGACCTGATCGCCGAGCAGATCCGCATCGGCCTTGGCGAACCGCTGGGCTACGGGCAGGAGGACATCACCTTCGAGGGCGTGGGCGTGGAATACCGCCTCATCGCCGAAGACCCGGACAACCGCTTCACCCCGTGGGTGGGCCGCGTGGACGGCTTCGGCTGGCCCGAGCGTCCCTGGCTGGCCATGCATACCCACGTGCCCAGCGACGACCCCTACGACATTCCCACCGAGTTCGACCCCAACCTGGCGCTGGCCATCATCTGGGGCAAGGACCTTGCGGAAGCGAAGGAACGCGGCATCGAATTCCTCGACACGCTGGTGCTGGAAGGCGCCAACAACGCGGGCGAGCCGCTGCGTTCCAACGTCCGGTTCCTGCGGGACAACACCGGGCGCATTCTCAAGTTCTAGGGGCAGTTTCCGCATCGTCCTTTCGTCCGCTGGCGTCGCGCCAGCGCACGAAAGTCCGGCCCTGGAAGCAGCCTCAAGACAGGTTCTGCAAGGTCAGTCCTGCCGGATGCCTGGCCCCGGCCATCGCCGTCCGCCAACCATACCGGCGGACACACGGCAGCCTTCGTCCGCCACGGCACCGGCGCGCGAATGCCCGCCGCCAAGCATGCTACCCGAACCCGCCGGAACTGCGGGGAAGCGACATATGGATACCGAAAAGAGAACGCAGCACCTCGCCGAACGTCTGGGATACATCCGCGACGTGTTCGGCGGAAAGCACAACGAGAACATCGCGCTCCTCGAGTCCAAGCTGCAGGAATTCAACCTGCGCCTGTCCGAGGGCTCCATCAGCGACGAAAACGCCGCGCTGACAACCCTTGAAGACCTGTTCGACTTCGTGGAGCGCAAGCTGGAAGCCGAACTGACGCCCATGGACAAGGTGCGCATAGTGCGGCACCCGCAGCGCATCTGCCTGCGCGACATCCTGGAAAACGTCTACGACAACTACACCGAAATCGGCGGCAAGGACGAACACTCCATCGATCCTTCCATGCTCATCGCCCGCGCCTACATCACCCGGCGCAGCGGCAAGAAGACCATCAACCAGCCGGTTCTGGTCATCGGGCAGGAAAAGGGCCACGGAGAGGAATTCCGCAACGGCGGTTCGGTGAAGCCGTGGGGCAACGCCAAGGCCCTTCAGTACATGAAGGTCGCCGAAACCGAAGGCATCCCCATCCACACCTATGTCTTCACGCCCGGCTCCTACCCGGTGGAGGACTACCCCGGCGCGGCCCAGCAGATTGCCCGCAACCTGTACGAAATGGCGGGCCTGCGCGTGCCGGTCATTGCCGTGTTCTCCGAAGGCGGCTCCGGCGGCGCAGAGGCCATCGGCCTGTCCGACCGTCGCCTGATGCTTTCGCACGGGTACTATTCGGTCATCTCGCCCGAAGGGGCGGCGGCCATCGAAGGCCGCCTGCGCCACGGGCAGCGCGCCGCGCCCGAACTGATCGAAAAGTGCGCCCAGCAACTGCGCATCACGGCAGAAGACAACCTGCGCATGGGCTACATCGACCATGTGGTCACGGAACCGCCCCTTGGCGCGCGCCCGTACCACTACGACTTCTTCCGGGGCCTGCGGCAGGAGATCATCCGCGCCACGGACGAGGTCATCCTGGGCGTGAAGGGCTTTGCCCCGTTCCGGGCCATGGTGCTGCGCCGCCGCCGCGGCAAGGCGGAAACCATGGACCTCGACAACATGTACGTGCGCTGGAGCCTGTCGTCGTCCGCCAAGGACCGGCTGGTCAACCGCCGCCACCGCAAGTTCAACCGCCTGGCCCGCAACGCCGCGCGCGACAGGCGTCCCGTGCTGCGCAAGCTGTCCAACATGGGCTGGGACGCTTGGTGGGACATCTATTCCTACTTCAAGTACGACCTGCTGCGTAAGCACCAGCAGAAGATCGCCTACCTCATGGAAGAGGTGGAGGCCGAAGCCCAGGTGCTGATGGAAAAGGTGGCCGCCCCGTGGCGCAAGATCACCTGCGCGCTGCCCGGCGGTTCATGCCAGAGCAGCGAACAGACCGAGCGCGAGCTGACCACCCTGTCCGACTGGGACGAGGAAGGCCAGCGCAGCGGCAACTGGAGCTACGTCAGCCCCCGCGCCAAGGAAGACCGCGCCATCACCTGCCCCAATGCGGGCAGCCACGGCTGCCTCGACCTGTGGGCCCCCGACCTGTTCGGCGAATTCGCCGGGGTATGCACCTACTGCGGGCACCACTTTCCCATGGAATACCAGTGGTACCTGCACAACGTGTTCGATGAAGGCTCCATCTTCGAGTTCAACGCGGAAATCGAGGCGGGCAACCCCCTTGGCTTCGAAGGGTTTGACGTCAAGCTGGAGCAGGCCAAGAAGCAGACCGGCCTGAAAAGCGGCTGCGTCACCTTCGAGGCGCGCATCGACAACGTGAAGCTGGTGGTGGCCATGCTGGTGGCCCCGTTCCGGGGCGGCTCCGTGGGCGCGGCAGAGGGCGAAAAGTTCGTCCAGGCTGCCGAGCGCGCCAAGAAGAAGCGCTACCCCTTCCTGGCCTATGTGCATGGCACTGCGGGCATCCGCATTCAGGAAGGCACCAACGGCGTCATCCAGATGCCCCGCTGCACCATGGCCGTGCGCCGTTACATCGAGGCCGGGGGCCTGTACCTTGTGCTGTACGACACCAACTCGTACGCCGGGCCGCTGGCCAGCTTCCTGGGCTGCTCGCCCTACCAGTTCTCCATCCGTTCGGCCAACATCGGTTTTGCCGGGCCGGGCGTCATCAAGGAGACCACGGGCGTGGACATCCCGCCGGATTACCACAGGGCCTATCGGGCCCTGTCGCGCGGGCACATCCAGGGCATCTGGGACCGCCGCGATGCACGCATGAACCTGAAGCAGGCCCTTCTGACCATGGGCGGCCGCAACCTCTACTACCGGTAGGGGCTGGCCCCAACGCAGGATAGGTGACATCCGTGTTCGACATCACGCAATTGCTGGATGAAATAAAGGCGTCTCCCTACGAGGAGATCGTCGTCACCGCGCCGCATACCGGCGTGGTCACGTTCGCCGACGTGCGCGAAGGTTCCCGGGTCATCGGGCCTTCCGGCACGTGGAAGGAAAAGAGGGGTACGCTGCTCGCCACCATCGAGCGCGAGCGCAACCCAAAGCCCATCCACGCCGTGGAAAAGGGCGAGGTCAAGGAAGTGCTGCGGCACCTGGAAGGCACCTTCGTCGAGGCGGGCACCCCCCTCGTGCGGCTGCGCCACTTCCTGTCCAGGGACGAGGTGCTGGCCATCATCCTCAAGAAGGCCCTGCACCTCTTTGTCGCGCCGGAGCGCGCCAAGTACTACTTCGCGCCCGACGTGGACAAGAAGGTCAAGGCCTCCGGAGCCAGTTCCGTCTCGCTGCACGAGGGCATGGACCTGTTCATCATGTCGCGCATGAAGCGCGAGGCCTCGCTGGCCTATTCCGGCCCCAGCGGCGTCATCTACGCCGTGTACTTCCAGCACAACGAAAACGTGGATGCGGGCCAGCCCCTTATCGGCGTGTGCCCGCCGGACCAGCTCTCGCTCATCGAGGACGTGGTGGCCCGCGTGCAGACCGAGTGGGAAGAACGGGAGTAAGCCATGGGCAAGGTGTTGCAGGTGCGCGTGTGGGCTTCCACCTACCGCGACGAGGATGTGGAAAAGGCCTGGCCGCTGCTTGTGGCCCTTGTCTGGCCCGAACCCTTCGTCCGGCCCGTGGCCGGGCAGGTGCTTGGCCCCGCAGACCGGCGCGGCGTGCTGGAACTGGTGCAGGCCCTTGACGACGGGCTGCGCTTTGCCGGGTGGGACGCACCCGTGCGCGACGCCCTGGCCGACCGCGTGCCCGCCATTGTGGCCCTGCGCGACAAGCTGGACGCCGCCCTTGCCGAATGGGACGCCCGCACCGCCAACCGCATCACCGATGAACTGGAAGAAGCCCTGGATCAGGCCGAAAAGGCGCTGGTGAAGGCAAAGTAGAGATGAGGCCGGTCCTTCGGAAGAAGGAAAGGCAGGAAAGATAACGGGGGGGGGGGGGGGGGGGGGGGGGGGGGGGGGGGGGGGGGGGGGGGGGGG
>CAYOCV010000015.1:0-124326 GCA_964402645.1 uncultured Desulfovibrio sp.
GGCCCATATCACCATGGCCGACCACTTCACGGACAAGGCCTGCTTCAAATGCCACAACAACACCAACAAGCCAGGCAGTCCTGACGGTGCCGGCGCCAAGGCGTTTCCTCCCACGGCCTCGCGCGACTGCACCACCTGCCACCGCAAGGTGGCCTCCAACGCGGTCACCTCCACCGACGCCATGGGCGGGGTCATCGCCACGCCCTTTGCGGGTGACGATGCGCAAAAGGTCCTGCTGCTGTCCGGCAAGCGGGGCGTGACGGCCCAGAGCACGGCCTGCCTGTCCTGCCATGGCGCAGACACGCCGCCCACTCCGGTGACCGAGCGCGGCAAGACGCTGAACCTGCACATCGACAGGGCGGGCTACATGCACGGCACGCACGCCAACCTGCCGTGCGCCACCTGTCACATCGGCCAGAAGGGCGAGGACAGCTTCCTGCTGCAACCCCACGCGGTGGCCAGACCGGACAACGCAACCTGCCTGTCCTGCCACAACGTGGGCCTGGCGCATCAGGTAAAGGCCTTCGGGCAGAGCACCCACGCCCAGAAGCTGGGCGACAAGGTGTCGTGCGACAGTTGCCACAACCCGCATGCCCAGCCGAAGAACCCGGCCAAGGTGGCCTATGCGCCGCTGACGGCCATGTACAACGCCCAGTGCCTGACCTGTCACGGCAACGCGGGCAAGCTGCGCGAACTGTCGGGCCGCTCCGTGCCCGACGCAAAGTCCGCGCACGCGTTCCTGGCCAACTGGGACGCCCACAGCCGTTCGGTGATGTGCGTGGAATGCCACACGCCCAACGACGCCGACGGCAGTATGGCCAAGCCCGACTCGCACCTCATCGGCGAGAAGAAGACCGCCCTGCGCAACTGCGCCACCTGCCACACCTCTGGCCAATCGCTCATCGTGGTGCGTGCCAGCGTGCATGTGGACGGCGCAGGCCCGGTGACCTCCGGCTACTTCCCGCCCAAGCGGGTGATGCCGGAACTGGACCGCCCGGCAGCCACCGGCCTTGCCGCCGTGCTTGCCCTGGTGCTGCTGCACGGGCTGGGCCGCATGGTAACGGGCAGAAAGGGGCACGGCCCGCAGGGTCTGCTGGCTTCGGAGTTCGTCTACCCCGGCTTCGTGCGGGTAACCCACTGGATCAACGCCGCGCTGTTCGTGGTGCTGGCCTGCACCGGCCTTTCGGTGCGCTTCACGGAAAGCCCGTGGGCGCTGGGGCTGGAGGCGGCAACACGCATCCACAACGCGGGCGGCGTGCTGTTGGCCCTGAACTTCCTGGCCTACGTGGCCAGAGCGTTCCTGACCGGCGACATCCGCCAGTACCTGCCCGGACCGGGCGAGGGCGTGCGCGCCCTGCTCACCCAGGCGCGCTACTACTGCTGCGGCATCTTCCGGGGCGAGCCGCATCCGTTCCCGGTGACGCCGCAGCGACGGTTCAACCCGTTGCAGCGCGTGGCGTACCTTGCGGTGTTCCTGCTGGGCATGCCGGTGCTCATCGCCTCGGGCCTGCTGCTGCTTCTGCCGGAATCGGTTTCGGCGGGCATCGGCCCCCGCCAGTTCCTGGTGGCGGCGCACTTCGTCATCGTCATCTGCTTCGCGCTGTTCTGCGTGGGCCACCTGTACCTTGCCACCACCGGGGCGACCCCGCTCAGCCTGGTGAAGGGCATGGTCAACGGGCGGCACGAGCACGAACAGGGCGGGCGCCGTCCTCACGGGAAGGACGGCAACACGTAACCCGCGCGGCCTCAGGCCGGATCGGTACCGGCGGTGAGCCGGGCCGGTCGCCTCCATCCAGCGACAAAGACGGGCGTCGGGGATTTTCCCGACGCCCGTCACGTTGTGGTGTGTGCCAACAGGGGCTGGCAGCATCGTCCGGCAGCGTGGCCGCGCCGCGCTCCCCCAACGGATCGGACCGTGCATTGCCGCATGAAAGGCGGGCGGGTGCCGTGCGCTGCATGCGGAATGATACTGCTTGCCCGACCGGGGAGTGCCGGTACACAATACAGGGGTCGGACCTCTTTCCATGCGTCCGGCGTATTCCGTTCCCACGAGGATTATCGATGCTTCGCCGGTCCGTTCCGTCATTTTTTCGTATCCTCGCGCTCACGCTGCTGGTCGTGACATTTCCTTCCATCTGCCGGGCAGATGCTGGTCCCGCCGACGTCCGGTTCACCCCGGCGGAACAACGCTTCATCCGCGAGTCCGGCCCCGTCACCCTGTGCGTAGACCCGGACTGGCCGCCTTTCGAGAGGGTGGAGGCGGTTGGCGGCCAGCCGCGCCACGTGGGCATTGCCGCAGACATCATCGCGCTGGTGGCGCAACGTACCGGCCTGTCCTTCGCACTTGTGCCCACGGCCACGTGGGAAGACAGCATCGCCGCCGCGCGGGAGGGCCGCTGCCAGGCGCTCAGCTTCCTGAACCAGACCCCGCAGCGCGATGCGTGGCTGGGCTTTACCGATCCGTTGCTGACCGACCCCAACGTGTTCATCACCCGCGTGGAGCATCCGGCCATCGTCGATCCGGCAGCGCTGGAGGGTGAGTCCATCGTGTTTCCGCAGGGCACGGCCATGGAAGAACTGATCCGCAAGGACTACCCCAACCTTAAGGTGCTGGTGGCGGAATCGGAGGCCCAGGCCATTCGCATGGTGGAGGAACGCAAGGCTGACATGACCATGCGGTCGCTCATCGTGGCGGCCTACACCATTCGCCAGCAGGGGCTGTTCAATCTGAAGGTTGCGGGCAACCTTCCGGAATACGAAAACAAGTTGCGCATGGGCGTGGTGCGGCACGATCCCCTGCTGCGTACCGTGCTGAACCGGGGCATCCGTTCGCTGACGCCTGAAGAGCGTCAGCAGATCGTCAACCGGCACGTACCCATCACCGCCCAGACCTCGGTGGACTACTGGTTGGTGATTCGTGTGACCGGGGTCTTCGCGCTGCTGGCCGGGGTGGTGCTGTGGTACAACCGCAGGCTCAGGCGCATGAACGCCGTGCTGGAACGCCTGGCCCGCACAGATCCGCTCACCGACCTGCCCAACCGCAGCCGCCTGAATGCCCTGTTCCGGCGCGAGGTGGAACGGGCCCAGCGGTACCGGCGTCCGTTCTCCATCGTCATTCTGGACATCGACCATTTCAAGCGCGTCAACGACGAGCACGGCCACCTTGCGGGCGACAGGACCTTGCAGCTCTTTGCCGGGGTGGTGCGCGACAGCGTGCGCGCGGCGGACACCGTGGGCCGCTGGGGCGGCGAGGAGTTTCTGGTGTTGTGCCCGGAAACCACAGCGCAAGAGGCCATGCAACTGGCCGAACGGTTGCGGGGGGCCATTGGCTGCACATCCTTCGAAGGGGGGCGCAACCATACCCTCAGCGCCGGGGTGGCTGCCTTTCGAGAGGGGGACAGCGTGGATACGCTGCTGCACCGGGCAGATACCGCCCTGTACCGCGCGAAGAACGGCGGGCGCGACAGGGTGGAGGTGGAATAGCCCGCGAAACCGCGCGGCATCCTGCGCGCCATCTTGCGCGGCTGACCGTCCGGCTGACTGTCCGACAAAGCACAATGACGCAAAACGGGGGGCGCTGGCAGTTGCCAACGCCCCCCGCTGTTCGTTGTGCGGTTGTCTGTCCCTGCGCGCGCGGGGTTAGCCGGTAGCGCGCATCTGGGTAATCAGCGAACGCAGTTCGGTGGCCTGCTCGGCCAGTTCCGCCACCGCCTGCGTGGATTGGCCCATGGCCAGCGATGTGTCGGAACTGATGACATTGATCTGCTCCACCGCCCGGTTCACTTCCTCGCTGGTGGCGGATTGCTGTTCCGCCGCCGTGGCGATGGCCCGGGCCTGGTCGGCGGACTGTTCCACCAGGGTGACGATTTCGGCCAACGCCGCGCCCGACTGCCCGGCCAGAATGGTGGCTTCCTCGATGGTGGTCACGGTTTCGTCCACGTGACCCACGTTGCGGATGGTGCCCTGCTGGATGCCCTGAATGGCCGCCCCCACTTCCCTGGTGGCGTTCATGGTCTTTTCGGCCAGTTTGCGCACCTCGTCGGCCACCACGGCAAAGCCGCGCCCGGCATCCCCGGCGCGGGCCGCTTCGATGGCGGCGTTCAGCGCCAACAGGTTGGTCTGGTCGGCGATGTCGGAGATCACGTTCATCACCTGCCCGATGCTTTGGGCCTGCTGCCCCAGCGCACCCATGTCGTTCTTCAGGTCCATGGCCTGGCGGTGGATGCGGGCGATGCCGTCCACCACCTTGTTGACCACGTCTGCGCCGTTTTCCGCCTTGTCCTTGGCGGTGTCGGACGTGCGTGCCGCACCGGCCGCGTTGCGGGCCACCTCAAGCACGGAAGCATTCATTTCTTCCATGGCCGTGGCGGTTTCTGCGGCGCGGCGGGCCTGCTGGTCCGCGCCTTGGCTGGCCTGGACGATCTGGGCGGAAAGCTGCTGCGTGGCGGTGGACAGCCGGTCGGAGATGACATCGGCGTTGGCCGCCACCCCGGCTATGGCGTCGTGCTGCGCCTCGACCAGTTGCTGCTGCTTCTTTATTTCGGTCAGGTCGACCACCAGCGTGATGGCGCCCACTATCTCGCCGTCCAGATCACGGATGAGCGATGCGTCTATGCGCAGGTAGCGGGTTGAGCCGTTCTTGAACGTCAGCGAGGTTTCAATGCCGAGAGCGTTGCGCTTTTCGGCCAGGCAGGTGTGGTTGATGGTCTTGCGCTCCGGGTCGCCGTAAAAGAATTCCGCAGCGCGCATGTTCAGGTAATCCGCAGGCTTGCCGGGCGCGCCGGTGAGTTGCAGCATGGCGTCGTTGGTGTAGAGCACCCGGACGTCGGTATCGGTGATCAACACCGGAAACGTGATGCCCTGCAAGACACCGTCGGCGAAACCCAGGCGGTTCTTGAGGGTTGCCGTGGTCTGCAGGAAGTTGCGGGCAAGGTCTGCCATTTCGTAGTGGAAGTTGTTCAGAAGCTGCGAACTGAAATCGCCTCGGGCTATGCCGCTGCTGTAGTCCATGATCTGGTGCAGCGGCCTGACCACCTGTTTGCGCAGCACAAGCATGATGGCGGCCAGCAGCACGATGAAGATGCCCGCGCCCAACGCCATGAGGATGTTGCGCTGGCCGATGGCAGGTCCGGTAAGGCTGCTGGCGTTGGTGCTGGCACACACGACCCAGCCGGTGCGCGCCACCTTGCCGAAGGTCAGCACCTTGGCGTGCCCGCCGAATTCGTATTCGGTCACGCCTTCATTGGCGCTGAGGGCGGCTTTGGCGAAGCTTTGCCCGCTGACGTCCTGCAAGACGAGTTCACGATTGGGGTGGGCGATGAACCGGCCCCCGGAATCCATCACGAAGGCATACCCGTCCGCGCCGATGCGGACATTGAGGATATGGTTGGCCGCAAACTGCTGCCAGTCGATGCTCATGGCGGCCCCGCCCACCACCTTGCCGGATGTGTCCCGAACAGGAACGGAAATGACGAAGACGAGGTTCTTGGTGATCTTGCCTTCGGTCACGGACTGCTGGATGAAATCTTCTCCGGCAAGCACTTTCCTGACGTAAGGCCGGTCGGCAAAGCTGGCCCCCGTGATGCGGTCGCCGCTGACGGACAGCCCCGCAACGGCGGTGCCGTTGGCATCGTAGATGAACAGGGTGTTCAGGCCGCGGTATGTCTTCAGAATGGAGCCAATAAGTTTGTCCGTTTCGTTGGGTTCTCCGCGAAGCGCCTTGAGCGTTTCAGTACTTGCAGCGGGAATGCGGACAAGGTTGATGTTTGAGTCAAGCATGTCATCAATGCTTGTGATTATGCTCTTGTTTATGGTGAGCATGCTTTTTTGCGATATGTCATATGTTATGTTGTACGAAGATGATGAAACATATGCAATGAGCACGGTAAAGCCAATGAGCAAGGAAAAGCTGAGAATGAGTGACGTGACCGTGTTGATGCTTTTGAAGGAAAACTTTCCCATGGACGACCTCTTTTCTGGCGAGATTGGTGATTTGCGTCTATGCGCGGGAGTTGTTTTTATTGCGAATATCTATGTTTTTGTCGTGCATTCTCCTTAATATGTCTTGCACAATACCCTGCGCCGTTTCAATGCCGGTGTAAAGCGTGTTTTGGGCAAGGGCATGCAACAGCACCCCGTGGAGCTGTTCCGGGAATGCAGGATGGGGTAATACCGTGGTTTTCGTGAGTGCGGCAGGGTGGGGATGGCCGTTGCCGAATGCAGTCGGCGCACGATGGCATGCGGAAGTACTGCCCGCTACGGCATGGCGTGCATGTCCGCAAAGTGCGCGTCGATGAGGTGCGCAGAACGCTTCTGTGACGGGTCGCGGGGTGTTTCAAAAGCAACAACCCCCGCCCGGTCAATCGGGGTAAGGCCCCGAATTAGACGGGGGGCGGCAGCAGTGGGGCCCGCCCGGTCAAGAACCCGGCCAAGGCCAAGGTTATGCGTTCTGATGCGTGGCCGTCGCCGGGCATGGCGCAGGCTGCCGCCATGGCCGCATGCTGCGCCGCGTCCGTCAGAAGGGCGGTGGTCTCACGCAGGATGGCGGCCCGGTCCGTTCCCACCAGCCGGGCGCTTCCGGCGCGGATCGCTTCGGACAGATGAGGGGTGGCGCGTACGGCCAGCACCGGCACGCCCAGGGCCACGGCTTGCTCCAGCACATCGCCCGCGTCGGTCAATACCATGCGGGCGGCGCGCAGGCAGGCCACGAATTCCGACAGCGGGGGCACCGGCATCAGATGTACGTTGGGTATGGCGCCCAGCAACGGAATGGCCGCATCGCGCAGGGGGCGGTGGCTGCCCACCGGCACCACGAAGCCAGTGTCGCGGTGTGTCAGGGCCAGTTCGCGCACGGCGGCGCAGATATCCTTCAGGGCCGCAGGGTGGGCCTGCATGCCGGTCAGGCTGACCAACACCGTGCGTCCTTCGGGAAGGGGACCGACGGGACGGGGCCGGGACGCGGGTGCAGGCGTTGGCGCGGCAGGGATATCCGTCGCATCAACGGAATTTTTCGGCACAGTGGGACTTTTCGGCACGGTCCGCAGGGATGCCGGGCGGATGTCCGGCACGCGCGGAACATGTGCGGCGGTAGTGGCGGACTGCTGCGCGTCGTTTTGCCCGATGGTCTCGTTGTCGTTACCGTTCGTGTCATGCGCATCGACATGGCCGGATTTCGTGAGCCGGCGCAGGCTGTCCACCATGGTGGTTCCGGTGACGGCAATGCGCGTGCCGTCCACGCCTTCGTGCAGCAGTGCGTCGCGCGCGGCGTCCGTGGCGGCGAAATGCAGCGATGCCACGGATGCAATGCAGCGGCGGTTGCCTTCCTCTGGCGATGGGATGCCCGGCTGTGCGTCGTGCGACCCTGTGTCAATGTGGGCCACCGGCACGTTGTTGTGGAAGGCGGTCAGCGCCGCGGCCAGGGTTGTGGTTGATGAACCCTGCACCAGCACGATGTCCGGTCGCAGACGCGATACCACAAGGCCGAAGCGCAGCACCGCATTGCCCGCCAGCAGGTGGAACTGGCCCTCGTCGATGTCGCCGGGCAGGCTGAGGTCGATGTCGCAGTCCATGCCTAGGTCGGTCATGGTGCTTACGAAGCGGTCACGGTGCAGGCCCGCGCCGACAACCATGACATGAAACCGGGCGGCGTTTTCGTGCAGGGCGCACACCACAGGGGCGCAGGCGATGGCCTGGGCGCGCGTGCCTACCACCACCATCACCTTGACCCGACGTTGGGCGGGAATGTGGACGACGTTGTCTGCCATGACGACCTCCGTAACGGCGCACAGGCACGCGGTTGCGCACGGGCGGCTGATTCCGCTCCGGCGCGTGACGCATGCTTCCAGCGCCTGCATCGTGTGGTGCTTTGGGGGTTCACATAGCAGATGTGTGCGCGCGCGGTTGGTCCGGGGTGGCATATTTACGCACGTTGACACTATTTTACGCGTCCGGAGCGCACGGCTTGCCCTGGCGGCGCGGAGCAGTTAGCCAGAAGGACCGGGCAGTGGAACAGGTTCAGGCAGAAAGGCTGCGCCCGTTACCGCTGCATTCCGGCTCATTCCACTCCGTACCCGTTTCGCGCCATGCTCATGCCCAAGCCGCCATTCATCCCCCACCGTTCCGACATCCGGCCCGCAGTGCCGTCCGGATCCGTCCCGCATGCAGCCGTGCCGGGCCGTACGCGAAGGCAGAGCGTCTGCCCTCATTGCGGCGGGCGGGTGCGCCAGCCCGGCCATGCCAGACAGGCAGAACCGATTTCGGCACGCGGAACTGGAGGAATTGGCGGAACTGGGGGAGTTGGCGGCATCGGCAGCTTGCTGCGGCGGGGGCTGGCTGCGCCCATGCGGTACCTGCGGGCTGCACCCTTGCCCCACGCCACGGGGGGCGTTTCCGCGCTCATTGGCGCGGGGCTTGCGCGCACGGCGCTGGAGGCGCTGGCGGAAGAGGCGCTGGCCATGGGGCTGTTGCTGTTCATGCCTGCGTCGGGTTGGTTCGGGCTCGCCCTGCTGTGCGGGGCCGACGGCCTGAGCCGCTACCGCGAGTATCTGCGGGTGCGCCGCATGATGAACCGCTGGGGGTTCACCCCCCGGTTGCTGCGTCCTTTGGCGTCATCACGCTGCCAGCGCGATGCGGCCATGCAGGCCGCGCGCGAGGCGGGCTGCGCCGAAAGCGCTCGCGCCTACTACCGCGGGCTGGGGTACCGCTGGTACCATCTGCTGCCCGACAGGGTCGCCGCCAACCCGCTGGCATTTCTTGATGCGCGGTTTCTGCGCGCCACCTTCCTGCCCGGCAAACGCTAGACAGCCTGGCTGAATGGCAGAGTACGGCAACATTGTTCACCATTCCGTTCTGAAACAGACGGGCGCACAGTTGCCCCGATGCAACAACTTCCTGTCGCGCGGGGCTGCACTCTGGTGTATGCTGGGCAAACCTGTCGCCTGCGGATACGTGCATCAAAGGCATGTGGACAGTGTGGCCGGGCAGGAAACCGCAGGGCAAGCGGACAACATGATACGGACGGCAGGCGCCAAGGGAGAGCGACGCACATGGCAGCCGAAGATGGGCATCACGACCATGACGCCAACGGGGCGCGCCCCGAAGATTCGCCTGATGCGCAGCCCGATGTGCGGTCGGACGCGGAGTACGGAGACTTGCCCGCCCGTCACCAACTGTTGCTCGAACATTTGCCCAACGGGTACGCCCTGCACGAAATGCTCTGGGATGAGCACGGCCAACCGCGCGACTACCGGTTTCTCGACGTAAATCCCGCCTTCGAGCACATGACCGGCCTTTCCCGCGAACGGGTGGTGGGGCGTACCTTGTTTGAAATACTGCCCGGCATCGAGCGCAAGTGGGTAGATATCTATGGCCGGGTGGTTTCCACTGGCGAAAGCGCCGCCTTCGAGCACCGCGACAAACTGCTGGGCAGGCACTGGGATGTGCGGGCCTGGCGCGCGGGACCGAACCGGTTTGCGGTGCTTTTTACCGACGCCACCCGCTGCCGGGTCATGGAGGACAAGCTGCGCCGTTCCTCTGCCATGCAGCGGGCCATGATCCGCAACATCCCCTTTGATTTCTGGGCCCGCGATGCCAGCGGCCACGTGGTCATGCAGAGCGATATTTCGGTGGACATGTGGGGCGACCTGACCGTTTCGCCCGAAAGCGAGGCCCTCGTGCCGGACGCCACGCGTCAGGGATGGGCGGACATCAACGGCAGGGCCATGGCGGGCGAGACGGTGCGCCATGAGCATGAAGTGCTGCTGCGCGACGGCACCCGCCGCGTTTTTTCCAGCATGGTCACCCCCATCCGCCCCATCCGTGAGGACACGACCGAAGAACTGCTCGGCATTCTCGGCATCAACATCGACATCACCGAACAGCGCGCTGCCGAACAGGCCTTGCGTCGCAGCGAGGCCCGGTTTCGTTCGCTGATCGAGAATGCGCTGAACCTGCCCATACAGGGGTATGACCGTGAACGGCGGGTGCTATTCTGGAACACCGCCAGTGAACAGGTGTACGGCTACACCCGCGAAGAGGCCATGGGCAGGCGTCTTGAGGATCTCATCATCCCCGCCGACATGACCGAAGCGGTGTTGCGCGACGTGGCCTGCTGGCTGGAGACCGGCATTCCTCCGCAGGCGGGCGAACTGCTGTTGCGCCACAAGGACGGCAGCCTGGTGGCCGTGTATTCTTCGCATGTCGTCTTGCAGGGGCCTGGGGGCGAACCGGAGATGTACTGCATCGACGTGAACCTCAACGACCTGCGCCGTACCGAACTGGCGCTGCGTGAGAGCGAGCAGCGCTTCCGTTCGCTGGTGGCCAACCTGCCGGGCGTGGTCTACCGCTGCGAAACCGAGCCGCCTTGGCAGGCGCTGTTCGTTTCCGACCAGGTGGAATTGCTGACCGGGCTTCCGGCGGCGGAATTTCTGACGGAGCGCTTGCCCCTTGAGCACATTATTCATCCCGACGACCGCGCGCGCGTCGCAGAGGGCGTGGAGGTGGCCAGCAGCCCGGATGGGCATTTTTCGCTGGAGTACCGGGTGCGGCATGTGGATGGCAGCCAGCGCGCGGTCATCGAGCAGGGGCGGCGGGTGCGCGACGAGGCTGGCCGGGAATTCCTGGACGGGGTGATCCTGGATGTGACCCCCCTGCACCAGGCGCTGAACGATCTTGCCGCCGCAGGCGATTTTCTGGATGCGGTGATGGAGGCCATGCCCTCGGCCCTGGCCGGGGTGGGGGCGGACGGGCGGATCATTCACTGGAACCGCGCGGCGGAGGAGGCAACGGGTCTTTTGCGTGATGCGGCGCAAGGGCTTCCCGCAGTAGAGGCGCTGGCCCGGTTGCTGGGCAACGCGCCGGAAGTGCATGACGCCGTTGTCCGGCGGCAGGCCGCGCGGTTTGAAAGCCTGCCTCACGTCACGAACGGAAGGTTGCGCCATCTGGATGTGACGTTGTTCCCCCTTGCGGGGCAGGACGGAGCCCCCGGCATGTCGGGGGCGGTCATCGTGCGGGTGGACGACGTTACCGAACGTACCCGTCTTGCGGACATGCTGGTGCAGACCGAAAAGATGCTTTCCGTGGGCGGCCTTGCGGGCGGCATGGCGCATGAACTGAACAATCCGCTGGGCGCGGTGTTGCAGGGCGTGCAGAACATCATGCGCCGGCTGGACCCGGATCTGTCCGCCAATGACAGGGCCGCGCGCGAGACCGGCGTATCGCTGACGGCCATGCGCGCCTACATGGAGGCCCGGCGCATTACCGAAATGCTGGAGGGCATCCGCGATGCAGGAACCCGGGCGGCAGACATCATCACCACCATGCTGGAGTTCACAAGGCCTGGGCAGGGGCGGCGCACCACGGCACGGGCGCACGCGCTGGTCGAGCGGGCGCTGAACCTGGCGGGCAGCGATTATGACCTGCACCGCCAGTATGACTTCCGCAAGTTGCAGGTGGTGCGCGACTATGCGGAAAACTGCGACAGCCTGACCTGCGTGCCCACCGAGATCGAGCAGGTGCTGTTGAACCTGTTCAAGAATGCGGCGCATGCCATGGCGGAAAAGAACTACCCGGTCGGGCAGGGGCCCATGTTGCGGGTAACCACCCGGCGTGACGGGGATGAGGTTGTCATCGTGGTGGAAGACAACGGGCCGGGCATTGATCCGGAGATGCGCCGCCGGGTGTTCGAGCCGTTCTTCACCACCAAACCTCCGGGCTTGGGCACGGGGCTGGGACTTGCGGTCAGCTATTTCATCGTGGCGCGCACCCATGGCGGCAGCATTGTCTGTGATGGGGTGCCGGGTGAGGGGGCGCGGTTCACCCTGCGGTTGCCAGCCCGGCAGGCCGTGGACGGCTAGGGCTTTCATGGTGTGCGGCGAAGAGGCATTCACCGCCGCATGCGTTTGTGCAAGTTGTCCGCACAACGTGGGGCGTGGTTGCACAAGTTGGCGCATTGTTGCATTCAGGCGTAGATGATGGCTTGGCGTGCGGAGTCGGGAGCGTATCCCGGCATGCACCGTGCGCGATGGGCAGCACCTTTGCGCGCAGCATGCGCTTCACGGGATGAAATCATGATCGGAGAACTTTTTCAGCCGATGCATTTGCTGGTGATCGGCGTCATCGCCCTGTTCGTCTTCGGGCCGGACAAGCTGCCCCAGCTGGGCAGAACGCTGGGAAAGGCCGTGCGCGAACTGCGCGGGGCCATGAGCGAACCCGACGAAGTGACCAAGGACAGCCCGAAGTAGGCGGGCGGGTGTCAATGGCAGGACTGGCAACGGGCCTGACCTCAACGCTCCAGACACACGAACGGGATGAACGCGGTAACTGCCGTGTTCATCCCGTTCGTGTGTCCGGGGAGGCAGGACTAGTGCGCGGCCACCCACCACACGGCGGTGACGGCGGCCAGGCTGGCCACGCGGAATGCCTGGCTCTGCACCAGCAGCAGCAGGCCCAGCCGGGGGGTGAAGATGCCGGTATGCGAGGGCAACTGGTGGCGCAATGCCCGGATGGGGGTGGCCACTATGGTGCCCAGCACCAGTGCCAGTGCGGTCTGGGCAGTATCCAGCGACCCGGCGTCCAGCAGGGCAGCCGCTGCGGCCACCCCGGCGGAAAATTCCGCAGCGGCGGAAAACACCACCACCCCGGCGGCCTGCACGGGCAGAACGCCCATGCCAAGGCCCCCGGCTGCCAGATTTCGCAGGGTGTCGAATATTCCGGCCTGGTGCAGGGCATACATGGCCAGGTAGGTGGGCGCGGTGAACAGGGCCATGCGCCCGATGCGACGGCGGAACCGCGCGCCCACCAGCATCAGGGCTCCGCGCAGGCGCTCTGCAAGCGCGGCGTACCTGCCGGATTCGGCCTTGCCCGGTGCCCGGTTGTCCGATCCGTCCACAGTCTGGCCGAGGGGTGCGCCATGCGCCGGGGCGGCGTGCGGCTGCACGCTGGTGTCCTGCGGGCCTGACCGCCGGGTAAGCAGCAGCACCAGCGCCGTGCGCAGCAGGGCCGCCACGCCGTTCAGCGTCAGGTAGATGATGCCCGCAGTGCGCGCCAGCGGCCCCACCACGAAAAACGTGGTGGGCAGGTGCAGCAGGAATACCGGCAGGCCGGAATTGAGCAGGTACGACAGGCGCAGTTCACGCGCGGAAAGCCGCCCGGCGGTGTGGGCTTCCATGAGCAGTGAATTCGACGCGGCGGCGGACAGGAAGGCCGTGGCAAAGGCCGCGCCGCTGTCGTCCGGCAGGCGGCCCCAACGGGTTACCGGGCGGGCCAGCCGGGCCAGCAGCGGCGTCCAGCCAAAGGCTTCAACGGCCAGCCCCACGGCCAGGCCCACGCCCATGGTCACCAGCATGTGCAGCAGGGGGCGCACCAGTCCCGGCCATGCCGCGTGCCAGGCCAGCAATCTGGGGTCACGCGCCAGGATGGCCCCCAGGGCTGCCGCGCAAGCCAGCACGGGCAGCGCCACGCCCAGGCGCGAGGCGCGACGTCCCCCGGCCCGTTCACGATTGCCGCGCCCGCCCGGCGTGGCGTGGCTGGCTCGTCCGTGTCCATGCCCTGCCGGAGTGTCGGAGGATGTGGCCATGCCGGGCACGGACGGCGGCTGGGATGGGGCAGATGCGTCATGCTGGCGGGTGTGTGAAGATGTCATGGCATTGGGGGATTGGGGCAATGAGGTTGATGGCAAGGGGGGGGGCGGGCTGAAGGCAGCCCGGCGGGCGGGGCTGCCGGGGTTGTAGGCCCGGAGGCTGCGTGGCGCAAGGAAAAATCGCGCTGCGCGGGGGTGCTTCGCCTGTGGTTGTACTGCCGTGCAGCAGTGCTGTCTTTGCAGGGGGCAGTGTGTCTGTCCGGTGGCCCTTTGCAGGGAAAGGCGCTATATTATGCGGCGGAGCTTGTCGTACGGCGGGCGGCCCCCCGCCACAGGCGCGACACATGGCCGTCGCCATGCCGGGATGGTGGCCGCGTACTCAGGTGATGCGGGCATGCCGTCGGGGACCTCTGTCCGGTTGGCCACTGTCCGGTTGGCCACTGTCCGGGCGATGGGCGGATTATCCGCCTGCCCGGCTTGGCAGCGGAATCAGGCATGCATCGGATTCGTACCGGAACGTCGGCGTGGCTGGCGTTTCCGCCTGGAGGGAATATGGCGCAGACCAGCATTCTGCTGGAATCCGGCACCAACGAACTCGAAATTGTCGAGTTTTTCGTGGACGAGGCGGCCCCTGACGCCAGTGCGCCCGGCGTCGTGCCCGGCGATGAATCCTGCGTGGGCGATGCTCCCGGCGGGGTGGCCGCCTTTGGCGTGGCGGGTGCGCCCCTGTGCGGCTCGCTGCGGCGGCGGTATGGCGTCAACGTGGCCAAGGTGCTGGAAATCATTCGCATGCAGCCGATCACCGCGCTGCCGCAGATGCCCCACCCCGCAGTGCTGGGGGCCTTTCCGCACCGTGACGGACGGGTCATTCCGCTGGTGGACCTGGCGAAATATCTTGGCATTTCGCGTGACCTGCACGGCGAACCCAAGATCATCGTTACCGAATTCAATACCGTGATCACCGGGTTCCTCGTTTCCGGCGTGAACCGCATCCACCGCATCAGCTGGACCTCTGTGGAAGCGCCGGGGCGCTTCCTGCAAGAGGCCAGTCGCAACTCCATCACCGGCATGGTCCGGCTGGAAGGGCGGGTGGTGTTTCTGCTGGACATGGAAAGCATCGTGGCAGAGATGCACCCCGACCTGTCCATCCGCATGGGGCAGCCCCTGCTGCAGGAACGGCCAAAGGCTGCCGAGCCAATGCCGTTGCAGCCGCAGGACGCCCAAGATGCGCAAATCAAGGCTCATGTCGACCTGCCGCCGCGTCGGTACCGCATCCTGCACGCCGACGATTCCGGCAGCGTGCGCCGTCTGGTGCGCAACCTGATGGAAGCCGGGGGGCGGTTCGAGCTGCTGCAGGCCAACGACGGACAGGAAGCGTGGGACATGCTGGAAAGTCTGCGGCGCGAGGCCGACACGACGGGTGTTCCCCTGACCGACCTGGTGCAGGCGGTGGTGTCGGATATCGAAATGCCGCGCATGGACGGGTTGACCCTGTGCCGCCGCATCAAGGAAGATTCCGTGCTGCGCGTGCTGCCCGTGGCGCTGTTTTCGTCGCTGGTGTCGGAGCGGCTGGGGCACAAGGGCGAATCGGTGGGCGCGGATGCCCAGTTTGCCAAGCCCGATCTGCAATCCCTCAGCCAGAAGGTGCTGGAGCTGCTGGGCGAATCGGCCTAGCCCGACAGCACTGACCTCGGCTGGCCTCGGCTGGCCTCGACCGGCCTCGATTGACCCTGACTGACCCTGACTGACCTTGACGGGCCTGTGCAACCCAGGCTTCGCAGGCTTCGGGGCGGTGTTCTTCCGGCCAGCCTTTCTCCCTTTTCTTGCCAGAATGCGTGCAGGGCGCCCCGTTCTTGTGGAACGGAGCGCCCTGATTTCGCCCGCAACGCACCGACTGCGCCACGGACCCCTGCGATGGAATGCGTCCGTCGCATTCCCCCGTACCGGCTGGCCTTGTCCAACCGCCCTCCGGCACGGACCGGGCATCGACCGACATGCCCGTCTGTCTGTTGCCATATACTTACCAAGAAGCGTGCCACTTGTGTTTCGAAGGTGTGTTTCTATGAAAGTACTTATTTTTTAGCATGTTGTGCTGTTGCTGTTTGACTGAACGGTCAATTGTAACAGTGCGCAGAGAATCTTGTCCGCGATGGCGGACGGAATGGCCGGGATGAAATCCGGAATGGCGGACGGTGGGGATGGTGCGGCGTCCGCGATGGCGGACGGCAGGCGCGTAGCGTGGTTCTTCAAATGTGGTCCGGTTGTGGCGGCAGAAGGGGGCAGGCTTAGCGGGGCGGTACGCCGTGCTTGCGCAGCAGGTCGTACAGGTGCGAGCGGGAAAGTCCGGACAGGCAGCAGGCGGCGCGGATGTCTCCCCCGGCCCGGCGCATCAGTTCGTGCAAGTAGGTGGTGAACTGGGCGTCACGGAAATCGAAAAACCGGGGTAGTTCACCGGGAAAGGCGGCACCTTCTCCGTTGTCCGGCACGGCACGGCAGGTCTGCCCGTCCGCGGGCGGGGTTGCCGGAGCGCTGTCACCACGCGATCCGTCCTGCCGATGGTTTGGTGTCGCAACATGCCCCATGTCGCTGCTGGCCGAACCGGGGACGGGGGTATGTTCCGAAGGCGGGGCATAATGGGGCGAGGTGTAGATGGCATAGGGCGCGCGCGGTCCCCAGCCGGGTGAAACGGGCGTTGCGGCGCGGTCCGGCATGGCGGGCGCACCGGGATGGTGTTGTGCCGGCAGGGTGTTTCGGTTGGCCGGAATGGCGCTGTCGCCTTCCTGCATTGAAAGCGGGCCACCCGATCCTGTTTGTGTCCCGCCGGGGTGGAGCGCGTCCTGTGCGTCTGGGGCCGCGCCCGTGGCCTTGCCGTGGCCGGTACGGACATGGTCGCCGCGCCTTTCATCGGCAGTGCCGGATTGTCCGGAAGCCGCACTGGCGGCGGGTTGCAGGGCATGCCCGGCGCGTTCTCCGGCCCCGTACAGGCAGGATGGCCCGCCCGCTCCGACGTTGCCGGATGTGGCGGCCAGGCCGTTGCGCGCCGCCGCGCGGGCCAGGCAGATGCGCAGGTAGTCCGGCAGATGGCGGGCGAACAGCTTGGGCGCGTCCTGCGAGGCCAGCACCGCCCGTTCAAGCGTATGAATGAGTTCGCGCACGTTGCCCGGCCAGTGGTAGGCCAGCAGGGTTTCGTGAAAATCGGGCGAGATGTCCTTTTCCGGCAGGGCAAAGCGCGCCCAGATGCGCGGCAGGTAGTGCCCGGCCAGTGCGGTGACGTCCTCGCACCGTTCGCGCAGCGGCGGAATGCTCACCACCACGGTGCGCATGCGGTAGAGCAGGTCGCTGCGAAAGGTGTTGCGCTCGGCCATGTCTTCAAGGTCGCGGTTGGTGGCGGCGATCAGACGGAAGTCGCTGGTGATTTCCGTGCGCCCGCCCACCGGGCGAAAGCGGTGTTCCTGCAACACGCGCAGAAACATCTTCTGCATGGCCAGGGGCAGTTCGCCCACTTCGTCCAGAAACAGGGTGCCACGGTCGGCCTGCAACACAAGGCCGTCGCGGTTGGAATCTGCCCCGGTGAAGGCCCCCTTGCGATGGCCGAACAGGATGGACCCGGCCAGCGAGCGCGGCAGCGACGCGCAGTCCACAGCCACAAAGGGCGCGGCGGCGCGGGGGCTGTTGTCGTGGATGGCCCGTGCGAACAGTTCTTTGCCCACGCCCGTTTCGCCAGTGACCAGTGCGGCGGCGTCGCTGCCCGCCGCCTCGGCCACCACGTCCAGGCAGCGGCGGATGGCCGCGCTGACCCCGACAATGGAATGCTTGAGGCGCGAGGACGGTCGCTGGGCAGGCAGGCGGGCGCGGTAGTCCAGCGCGCGCAACAGCGGCAGCACCACCCTGTCGGCGGGCAGAGGTTTGCGCAACCACTCCCAGGCCCCGTGCCGGATGGCCCGTTCCGCGCCGTCCGGGTCGCCCCCTTCGGCGGTGACGATGATTTCCGGCTGGCCGGGCAGGGCGCGCAGGCCGGGCATGGCCTCCACCCCGTTGCCGTCGGGCAGGGCGGCAGCCAGAAATACCACGTCGGCGTCGTCGGCCAGCAGGCGGCCCTCCGCCAGGCTGCCCGAGCGCGAGGCCCGGTGCCCCAACCCTTCGGCAATGCCCGCCACCAGTTGGGCGAAGGCGGCGTCGGCATCGATGATCAGCACGTGGGCCATGGATGTTCCGTAGGGATCCGTAGGGTTCCGTGGGGTTGCGGGAAGTGCGCGGCAGTGTGCGCCAGTGCGTTACGGACGCCGGGGATACAGATGCCTGAGCAGCGGAGCCGGAAGGTTTCCGCCGTCAGCCCCGCACGAACAGGCCGGGCGCAAGGCCCGGATGGTTGCAGTGCAGCACCCCCGCCATGCCGGGGTGCAGCCGGTCTGCCGTTTCGCCCTTGTGATTTTCCAGCCGGAAATCGCCGGGTTGCAGTTCCGGGCGGTGCAGGCCGGGCAGCAGCAGTTCCATGGGTTTTGCGGCGCGCCACGGGGCGCGGACAGATACGTGCCACGCGCCGTCTCCTGCGGGTTGTTCTATGCGCGCCACCACCGGGCGACGCATGGCATCGTGCGGCAGGCCCCGGTTCAGCCGTTTGCCGCCGGGCAGGAAAAAGCCGGTGGACAGCGGCCTGCTGGCGGTGTTCAACAGTTCGTACAGGTAGTCCTCGTGCCGGAAGGTGCGCCGGGTCAGGTCGTCCAGCGCGGTGCGGTAGGCGTCGGTGACCTGGGCCACGTAGCCCGCGCTTTTCACCCGGCCTTCGATCTTCAGCGCGGCCACTCCCACGGCGGCGAACCAGCGTACGTACTTCACCAGGCACAGGTCGTTGGGAGCCCAGAAACTGGAATGGAACGGGCCGTCCTGCACCGCCTCCCACGCGATTTCGCCGGGCCTGGTCTTTTCTTCCACGGCCAGGGCCATGCCCTGGTACTCGAAGCGGCAGGGGTGGGTGCATTGGCCAAGGTTGGCCGGGCGGTTGTTCATCCAGGCCGAAAGCAGGCAGTGGCCGGACACGGCAAGGCACATGGCCCCATGCACGAAGGCCTCGAATTCCACGCCGGGGCAGGCGCGCACAAGGGCGCGGATGCCGTTCAGGTCCAGTTCGCGCGCCATGTTCACGCGCGTGGCTCCCATGTCCTGCCAGAACATGGCTGCCTCTGCGTTGGCGGTATTGGCCTGGGTGGAAACGTGCAGCGGCAGGCGCGGGGCGCGGCGGCGGGCCATGCGGGCAACGCCCGGGTCGGCCACGATCAGGGCGTCCATGCCCGCCGCGTCGGCTTCGTCGATGGCGGCCTCCACATCGCGCAGGTGGCGCTGATGGGGCAGGCTGTTCAGGCAGTAGTAGGCGCGCGCGCCCACGGCATGGGCGCGGTGGGCCGCCTGGGGCAGTTCGTCGGGCGCAAAGCCCTGCGCGCCGGCGCGCAGGTTAGGGCCGCGTCCGCCCAGGTATACGGCGTTCGCGCCGTAGCGCAGCGCCGCGTCCAGCTTTTCCATGTCGCCCGCCGGGGCCAGCAGTTCGGGCAGGGCAAGGCGCGCGGGAGCGGGAGGGTTCGCGTCGTGCGGGGACGCGGGGGGGGGTGATGCAAAACCGTTGGTCATGATGGCTATGGATGGTTGAGGCTGTGGCAGATATGGTTGGCGGCGGGAGCCGCCGTCGGGTTGCGAAATGCGCGCGCGGTGCGGGCGTGGGCGCTGTGGCCCTATGCAGGCAGCCCCTGGCGGCGTCTGCGTTCCTTCAGGTCGTCCAGTACGGTGGTGGTCACGCGCAGGCCGCCGCGCCCGCGCCCCAGCGATATGCCGGGCTTGCCCGCGCCGTGGTAGTCCGAGCCGCCGGTCAGGGCCAGTCCGTGCCGGGCGGCCATGTCCACGCAACGCCGGGTGTCGGCCTGCGAATGTTCGCTGTGGTAGGCTTCTATGGCGTCCAGGCCGTGGCGTTTCAGGTCGGCCACGGTGTCGTCCAGCCATTCGGCAAACCCGTTGCCGGGGTAGCGGAACAGCATGGGGTGGGCCAGGGCCACGGTGGCCCCCACGGAATGCAGCAGGGCCACGCCGTCCGTGGGCGACAGGGTTTCCTTGGCCACATAGGCGCGCCCGCCGGGGCCGATGTACCGGGCAAAGGCCTCTTGCGGCGTGGAAACGTAGCCCTTGTCGTGCAGAATGCGCGCAAAATGCAGGCGGCTTACCGATTCGCCGCCGGAGATGGCCTCTACCTCCGCGTACTCGATGTCCACACCGCAGGCGCGCAACTGCGCGGCGATGCGCCGGTTGCGGGTGGCGCGGTGGGCGCGCAGTTCGGCCAGGGTGGCGTCCAGCGGCGTAACGCCGTTTTCGCCTTCGGGCAACCACAGCCCCAGGATGTGCAGTTCGCCGTGCTCGCAGCGCACGCCCAGTTCGCACCCCCGGATGACCTCGATGCCGCGCTGGCGGCCTTCATGCACGGCCTCGTCCAGGCCGGACGTGGTGTCGTGGTCGGTCAGGGCGATGGCGGCCAGCTTTGCGGCGGCGGCCTTGCGCACCAGTTCCGCCGGGGTGTCGCTGCCGTCGGATGCCGTGGAATGGGAATGCAGGTCTATGAAACGGATGGACATGGCTGCTCCGGATGCCGGATGCCCCGCGCAACGACCGCGCAATTGCCGGACAACTGCCGGGTATGGCCTGGCCATGGCCAGGCCATGGCGCGGGCGGAACGGCGGGGTACGGGTGGATGCTACGTGCCGCCGCGGCGGGTTGTCAACAAAGGTGTCCGGCATCGCGGACGGGCCGGGTGCCGCGAGGCAGTGGGACGCCGCCGCAGTGAGCACTGTGTGGCAGGTGCTTGCGGCGTGGAAGGACGTGCGTGCCAGAGAGCGTGCAGGGGCGGGAAAACGCGGTGGGGGCATCCGCTTGAGCAGGCGGCGGCTTCGGGCTATGGTGCGCGCACAATGCAACCAAGGAGCATGCCGTGTCGCTGAACAAGGAACTGCTGGAAATCCTCGCCTGCCCCAAGTGCCGCCAGCCCGTGGAACCCGTGGACAACGAACGCGGCCTGAAGTGCGTCCAGTGCAAGGTGGTCTACCCCGTGCGCGACGAAATTCCCGTGATGCTGGTGGAAGAGGCCGTTCCCGCCGAAATGTGGGACCAGGGACAGCGCAGCGTGAAATAGACAGGGCGGCGCTTGGGCGCGGCGGCGCGGAGCGGTCCGGACCGTCCAGTCGACGCCTGCTTGCCGACGCCAGTTTGCCGATGCCGCTCTGGGTGCGCGCCGTGCCTCTTTGTGCGTCGTGCTCCCCTGTGCCTCCCTGACGCATTGACAGCGTCGCCGGGGGTGTTAGCTATCCCGGTGCGGCCCCGGCTTGCCGACGCAGGACACCCGCAATCCGTCCACCAGAAGAGGTGCGCATGGTCATCGACTTCAGCGCGTTCTACGAATTTCCCAACCTGCTCGACCGCCTGGCGGGTGATGCGGGCCGCAATCTGGCGTCCACGCGTGGACGGGCGCAGTTTCCGCCGCTGAACATCGGCGAGGACGACGCGGCCATTCGCGTGCGTGCGCTGGTGCCCGGCGCGGATCTGGACGGGCTGGACATTACCCTCACCGACAAGACGCTGGTGCTCAAGGGTGAACTGCCCGTGGTGCGCGGCAGGTACTATCGGCAGGAGCGGCCCACCGGCCCCTTCCAGCGCGTGGTGACCCTGAACGTGCCCATCGACCGCGACCGGGCCACGGCCACCATGAAGGACGGCGTGCTGGAAATCGTGCTGCCCAAGGCGCAGGCCGTGAAGCCGCGTACTGTACACATAGAGGTTCGATAGGAGGCCGCCATGACGCCCCCAGACCGTCGTCCCCGTTTTCCGCACCCCGCATCCCGTCCCGCCCGTCATGCCGAGCGCGGCGAACGCGGCAGCGCGGATGGCCGTGCCCGGCAGGGCCGGTTCGCCGCCTCGCAGCAGCCGCCGCGCATGCGCCCCCAGGCCGACCTGGTGGAACGCGAGGACGGCTTTCACCTCTATCTGGACATGCCCGGCGTGGCCCATGACGACCTGGTGCTGGACGTGGGGGGCGACGAACTGACCGTGCGCGGCGTGACCCGCTTTGGCGATTGCCGCGACATGGGAAGGGACGAAGGCCGGGCCGGGGAGGGCGCTACTGCCCGCGAATGCGCGGGCACGGCAGCCCCAGAGGGACCGGATGGGCCAGATGGTCCAGATGGATCGGATGGACCGAGTGCGCAGGCTGCCCCGGAATCCACTCCCTGCGGTTGCGGTCTTGCGGGCGGCCTTCGCGTGCATGCCATGGAGTTTGGCGACGTGGAATATCACGTCGTGTTCACCCTTTCGGACATGGTGGACGCCGCGCGCATTTCGGCCCAACTGGCCAACGGCGTGCTGACCATCCGCATGCCCAAGCGCGAGGCTGCCGCGCCGCGCAGGATTGCCGTCGAGCACCTCTAGGACGCACATCGCGCAAAGGGCGTTTCCGGAATCATTTTTCCGTACGTGTCCATTTCCGCCACGTCCCTTCAGCGTACACAAGTTCCGGGCCACCGCCCCAGGCGGCGGCCCGTTCCCTTCCCGGCTGGCGCGCTGTGCCGCGCCTGCCATACCATCAGGAAACACCCGACCATGAAACTGCTCATCGCCTCCGACCTGCACGGCTCGCTGCCGCGCACCGAACTGGTGCTGGAACTGGCCCGCACCCATCACCCCGACGCCCTGGTGCTGCTGGGCGACCTGCTGTACCACGGCCCGCGCAACCCGGTGCCGGAAGGCTACGCCCCGCGTGAAGTGGCGGCCCTGCTGAACGACTGGGCCCCGCGCATCATCGCCGTGCGCGGCAACTGCGATGCCGAGGTGGACACCATGGTCCTGCGCTTTCCCCTGCCGGAGGCGGCGTGGATTTTCGCCGACGGGCTGCGCATCTGGGCCAACCACGGTCACCGTCACCAACTGCCCGACCGTTTTCCCGACCTGGCTCCCGGCGACGTGTTTTTGTGCGGGCACACCCACATCCCCCGCGCGGAAACCGTGGACGGCCTGCACATCTGGAACGTGGGCTCCACCACCCTGCCCAAGGAAGGCTATGTGGCCTCGTACGGTCTGTACGAGGCGGGTACCCTGTCCATCCGCGACCTGGACGGCAACGAAGTGTTGCGCCACACCCCCGGCGCGTAGCCTGCGCCGTGCCGTGTTCCGAGCCGCATGTCCGCGTGTCCGACGTATCCTCATCGGACAGATCCCCATTGATCACGCATGGGCCTGACACCATGACCGGTCCCGCCCCCGGCATCACCCCCGGCATCACCCCCGGCATCACTCCTGACACGCCCCCGGCAACCGCCAGTCCGGCCACCTGGTCTGGCGATGCGGACCTTGCCGCACGTCTGCGCGCGCCGCTGACCGTGGGCGGACGCACGGTGCCGGGGCGGCTGTGGCTGGCCCCCATGGCCGGGCTGGGCCACGCCGCCTTCCGCGAGGTGGTGGAAGGCTACGGCGGCTGCGGGCTGCTGTTCACCGGCATGTGCAACGCCCGCGCCGTGCCTACGGAGCGTCCGGACAAGTCCGAGGCGTTCTCGTGGCGCGTGGGCGAGCCGCCCCGGCTGGTCTGCCAGTTGTTCGGGTCGGAGCCGGAACACATGGCCGAGGGCGCGCGCCGGGTGCAGGACGAAGGCTTCTTCGGCGTGGACCTGAACATGGGCTGCTCGGTGTCCGCCATCGTCAAGCGCGGCTGCGGGGCAGACCTGCTGCGCGACCCGGAGCGCGCCGTGCGCATGGTGGCAGAGGTGCGCCGTGCCGTGGACATTCCGGTGTTCGTCAAGTTTCGCACCGGCTGGTCGCCGGACCCGCAGCCCGCCGTGGATCTGGCCCGCCGCTTCGAGGACGCCGGGGCCGACTGCCTGGTCTTTCATCCCCGCGTGGCCCCGGACCGGCGCACCCAGCCGCCCCGGCGCGCCCACATCGGGCTGGTCAAGGCGGCGGTGTCCATCCCGGTCATGGGCAACGGCGACGTGTTCACGCCGGAGGACTGCGCCAGCCTGCTGGACGACACCGGCTGCGACGGCGTGTCGCTGGGGCGCATCGCCGTGGCCCGTCCATGGGTGTTCGCGGCCTGGACGGGAGCGGTGGACGACGACCCGGACCGCAACCCGGCTCCGTGGCGCGAAGCCCCGCTGGCCCTGCTGGACGCGCTGGCCCGGCGGCATGGTCCGGCCCGCGCGGTGCGCATGTTCGGCAAGTTCCTGGTGTACATCACGGGCAACTACACGTTTGGCAACGGGTTGCGCGGACGGCTGCTGCGAGTGACGGGCCAGCCGCCCGCGTCGTTTGGAGCGGACGACCCCGGCGGCCTGCGTGCGTTGCAGGAGGTCCTGCGGGCCGAACTGGACCCGCTGCCCGCCGTGCTGCGCCGTCCCAGCGCACTGCTGTTCGGCATGTAAGGCTGCCCCGCCCGGTTCCGTTTTCGTCGCGTTCGTCATGACGTCACGTGCGCACGCCCGGCCCCTCTTGTGGTGGTCCGGGCGTGTTTTTTTGCGCGGCCCGCGAAACCGCTTGACTTCGAGCACACTCCAACTTGTAGGCTCCGGAAAAAGGAGGAAGGCCCATGCGCATCCGCGACGTGGCGGCAACCACCGGGCTGAGCGCCCACACCCTGCGCTGGTACGAGAAGATCGGCCTGCTGCGCTCGGTGGAGCGCGACCGGGGCGGGCGCAGGCTGTTCACGCAGGACGACCTGCGCTGGCTGGAATTCATCGGCAGGCTGCGCGAGATGGACATGCCCGTGCGCGAAATGGTGCGCTACGCGGAACTGCGAGAGCAGGGCGATGCCACCCTGACCGCGCGGCGGGAACTGCTGGAAACACATCGTCAGCGCGTGCGCCAGCGCATGGACCGGCTGGCGGCGTGCCTGACCCATCTGGATGACAAGATTGCCTGGTATCGCGGGCAGGAGGACGACCATGCATGACGGCGTGAAGACGACACAGGCGGAACAGGCAGGACTGGCGGAAGGGGCGGACGGAACGGAAACCCGCTACCAGCGCGGGCTGCGGATGCTGTCGCAGGTGGACGGCACGGCGGGCGAGCAGGTGCTGGCGAAGCTGGCGGAGTTTGCGCCGGACATGGCGCGGCTGGTGGTGGAGTTTCCCTTTGGCGACGTGTACGCCCGGCCCCAGCTTGGCCTGCGCGAGCGCGAGATTGCCACCATTGCCGCTTTGACGGCCATGGGCACGGCGCGTCCGCAACTGGAGGTGCATATTGCCGCCGGGCTGCACGTGGGCCTGACCCGCGAGGAGATCATGGAGGTGATCATGCAGATGGCGGTGTACGCGGGCTTTCCTGCCGCGCTCAATGGCGTTGCCGCCGCGCGCGAGGTGTTCGGGCGGCACGACGCGGCTCAGGGCAGCGGCGGGGCGTAGCAGGGACCGGGGCGCAGCAGGGACCGGGGCGCAGCAAGGGCGACGGTGCAATGCGTCCGGACAGGCCGGGATGGGCGCGTGCCCGCACCAGCATCCCGCGACGGAACCTCGTCGCGGGATGCAAGGAAAAAAGGCGATCAGGGCAGATGGCACGGAATCCGGAATGGACTCGTGCCAACCTCTTCAGGCCAGCGCATGCAATGCCCGTTGCTAGCGTGGCCAGGCCAGCAGCACGTCTTCGCGGCGCAGGGGCAGGGCCAGCGCATCTTCCGGAGCACCGGAAATGGCCGCGTCGGCCAGCCCGGCCACGTAGCCGGGCGGCAGCGCCCACACTCCGATGGCCGGTCCGCCGTCCATGCGGATGGCCAGCGCCACGGCGTCTTCGTTCAGGCCCAGGATGCGCGCGGGCCTGCGGCACCACGGCAGCCGCGCCACGGCGGGCAGGGGAGGCGCGCCCTTTGGCCGCTTGGGCATGCACGGCTCGCCGCGCAGGCGAAAGGACAGCAGCACGCTGGTCCAGTCGCCCTCGTTGCCGTCGGCGCGGGCAGGCGTCAGCGCGTCGTCCTGCCGGGCGAACAGCCGGAACACCTCCACCCGTGCCCGGTGGTAAGTGTCCGTGCGGCGGCAGCGCACCCCGCTGCGGTGGATGGCGAAACAGGTTTGGTTGATGGCAAGCAGACGGCGGGTTCCCGTGCAGGTGACGCCGGGAATGGTGACCATGGAATCGGCAAGTAACTGGAACGGCATGTCGGTTCCTCCTGCTGATAGCCTACTTTTCCGGTAGGCTATTCGGCAGCGGAAGGCAAGAAAAATCGGATGAAAATAATTTCAGTATGCTTCGTTCCAATACGTTCTGTTCCAACATGTTTTAGTATGGAATGCGTATCCGGTTGTATGGAAAGAATGAAAGAAAACGGGTTCCGCGCAGTGCGTGCGCGGAACCCGTGGCATTTCTGGGCAGGGCAAGGGGGGGAGGGGAAGTCGGATGCGGTATTCTGGCGAACTCGGCGGCACTCGGCCCACTCAGCCCAGCACTATACGCCCGGCCTCGTCCAGATGCAGCGAGGGCACATGGGCCACTTCCCACGGGTGGCCGTCCGGGTCGGCGAAGTAGCCGGTATAGCCCCACGGCTTGTCGCGCGGGGCGTCCAGCACCGTGCCGCCTGCGGCAACGGCCTCTGCCATCAGGGCGTCCACCATGGCCCGCTCGGCCACGTTGTGGGCAAGGGTAATGCCCCCCGGCGCGGGACTGGCCCCGGTCATGCCGCAGTCTTGCAGCAGTTCCTCGCGCGGGTACAGGGCCACGGCCAGTTCACCTACCTGAAAGAACACGATCTTGTCGCAGTCCGGGTAGGCGGGCTTCCAGCCCAGGGCCTCGTAAAAGGCCCTGCTGCGGGCAAGGTCAGCCACGCCAAGGGTCAGCAGGCAGATGCGGGGAATGGGCATGGGGGCTCCTTTGGCGGTTCGCGCCGGATGGGGGAAGGTGTGCGGGACAGCCTAACCCCCTGCGCTGCCGGGGTACAGCGGGCTGCGCATGACGGGGCACCGTCTGGCCGGAACGACTGAGGACGGAGTGGGTCTGGTCTGGGCTCGTCTGGTCTGGGCGTGTCTGGCCTGTCCGCCGCCTACTTCCGTCCCACCAGTTCCTCGTCGGGCTTGGGCTTGGCCGAACGCTGCTGCACGATCTTGGAGCCGGGCGGCACGTCGTGGGTCACCCACACGTTGCCGCCGATCATGGACCCGGCGCCGATGGTCACCCGGCCAAGAATGGTGGCCCCGGCGTACACCGTGACGTTATCTTCCAGGATGGGGTGGCGGGGGTTGCCCTTGATCAGCACGCCTTCGCCGTCCTTGGGGAAGGACAGTGCGCCCAGGGTCACCCCCTGGTAGATACGGCAGCCGCGCCCGATGATGCACGTTTCGCCGATGACCACGCCGGTGCCGTGGTCGATGAAGAATTCCTCGCCTATCCGCGCGCCGGGGTGAATGTCGATGCCCGTGCGCGAGTGGGCCATTTCGCTGATGATGCGCGGGATCAGCGGCACCTCCATGCGGTACAGCTCGTGCGCGATGCGGTGGTTGATCATGGCCGCGATGGACGGGTAGCAGAACACCGTTTCGCCGGGGCTTTTGGCGGCGGGGTCGCCTTCGTAGGCGGCCTTCACGTCGCTGGCCAGCATACGGCGGATTTCCGGCAGCTGTTGCAGGAACTGGATGGCCTTGTCGCGCGAGTGCAGTTCGCAACTGCCGCATTCACGGGCAAAGTCGGCACAGGTGAAACACGCCCCACGACGGATCTGCTCGGACAGGATGCGGAAGATGGAATCGAGGTTGGCGGCCAGATGGTAGCGCATCGATTCCAGGTGTACGGTGGCCGTGCCGAAAAAGCCGGGCAGCAGCGCGGCGCGCAGGCGGCTGACCATTTCGGTCAGGGCCTCCAGCGAGGGCATGGGCGCGTCGTGCAGCGAGCGGTGGTAGACCGCTTCATACGATTCCGGCGCGCACAGATCCGCCGCGATGCGTTCCAGTTCGGGCATGCCTTGCAGCGAGCGGGCGTCGAGGTCGTCGAGTTTCTTCATGCGCGTGCGATCCGTCGGGGTTGGGGTGATGGGGCGGGACTGCCGCGTCGCGCCAGATTAATCCGGCATTTCCGTAAACAAAGGCGTGGAAAGATACCGCTCCCCAGTGTCGCACACCACGAACACCACGCGCTTGCCCGCCATTTCCGGGCGGCGCGCCACGGTCATGGCGGCAAAGGCGTTGGCCCCGGACGAAACGCCGCACAGTATGCCTTCCTCGCGCAGCAGCCGCCGGGCCGTGGCCAGTGCGTCCTTGCCGGGCACGCGGATGATCTCGTCGTACACCCTGGTGTCCAGCACCGGGGGCACGAAGCCCGCGCCAATGCCCTGGATGGCGTGCGGGCCGGGCGCGCCGCCCGACAGCACGGGCGATTCGTCCGGTTCCACGGCGAATATCTTGATGGCGGGATTCAGCTCGCGCAGCCGCTTGCCGGTGCCGGTAATGGTGCCGCCGGTGCCCACGCCCGCCACAAAGGCATCCACCTTGCCGTCGGTGTCGGCCCAGATTTCCTCTGCCGTGGTCTTGCGGTGGACCATGGGGTTGTCCGGGTTCACGAACTGGCCCAGCATCACCGCGCCGGGCGTTTCGGCCACGATGCGCTCGGCTTCCTCTATGGCCCCGCGCATGCCCTTGGAGGCCGGGGTAAGCACCAGCCGTGCGCCAAAGCCCCGCAGCAGCGCCTTGCGCTCGTTGCTCATGCTTTCGGGCATGGTCAGGACAAGGGTAAGGCCGCGCACCGCCGCCACAAAGGCCAGGCCCACGCCGGTGTTGCCGCTGGTGGGTTCCACCAGCATGCCGCCGGGGGCCAGTTCGCCGCGTTCCATGGCCCCGTCGATCATGGCCAGGGCAATGCGGTCCTTCACGGAGGCGCAGGGGTTGTTGAATTCCAGCTTCGCCACCACCTCGGCCGCGCAGCCTTCGCTGACGCGGTTCAGGCGCACCAGCGGGGTGCGGCCTACCAGTTCCGTCATGTCGCGGGCGATCTTCATGCGAGCCTCCTGTGGGTGTCCGGTGCGGGTGGCCGTGGGCGCGTGGTGTGTCACCGCGCCCCATCGGTTGCGAAAAGGGGGAAGGTTGCGCCTTCCCCCGGAATGTTCCTCGGCCATGGCCGGAAGCAGGGCGATGTTCCCGGATGCCACAAACGCCCCCGTGCGTACAGGGGGAGGATGGGCAGCGGGATTACCGTGTTACGAACCGCAGCCCTGGCAGGCACAGGCGGGCTTTGTGAGCGCCGCCTCCGCCTCGCTTCCGGCGCGGAAGGGCGACATTTCGCGCAGGCGGGCGATGACGCGCGGCAGTTCGCGCACCACATGATCCACCTCTTCCTGCGTGTTGAAGCGCGAAAGGCTGAAGCGGATGGAGCCGTGCGCGTAGGTGAACGGCACGCCCATGGCCCGCAGCACGTGCGAGGGTTCCAGGCTGCCGGACGTGCAGGCCGAACCGGAACTGGCGCAGACGCCCAGTTGGTCGAGCAGCAGCAGGATGGCCTCGCCCTCCACGTACTTGAAAGAAATGTTGGTGGTGTTGGGCAGGCGGTTTGCCGCATCTCCGTTGACGATGGCGTCGGGGATGGCGGCCAGCAGGCCCTGTTCCAGCCTGTCGCGCAGGGCGCGCACGCGGGTGTTCTCTTCTGCCATGTTTTTGGTGGCAAGGTCGCAGGCAACGCCCAGGCCGATGATGGCGGGCACGTTTTCGGTGCCGCCCCGGCGTCCGCGCTCCTGATGCCCGCCGCGCAGGAAGGGCCGGTAGGCCGCCCCGCGCCGCACGTACAGCGCGCCGATGCCCTTGGGGGCGTGCAGCTTGTGGCCGGACAGCACCAGATAGTCCACGGGCAGCTCGCGCACGTCGATGGCCAGCTTGCCCACGGCCTGCACCGCATCGGTGTGGAAGGGCACGCCGCGCTCCTTGCAGATGGCGGCGGCTTCGGCCACGGGAAAGATGGTGCCCGTTTCGTTGTTGGCGAACATGATGGACACGATGGCCGTGTCCTTGCGGATGGCCTCGCGCAGTTCGTCAAGATCCATGCGGCCCTTGTCGTCCACGCCCAGCAGGGTCAGTTCGTAGCCGTTCTTTTCCAGGTGCTGGGACAGGCTGAGCACGGCGGGGTGCTCTACCCGGGTGGTGATGATGTGTTTCTTGTCGGGCTGGGCAGCCAGCGCGGCGCGGATGGCGGTGTTGTCGCCCTCCGTCCCGCACGAGGTGAACACGATTTCTTCCGGCGTGGCCCCGATGAGCCGGGCCACCTGTTCGCGCGCCTCGCGCACGGCGCGGCCCACCTGCCCGCCAAAGGTGTGCATGGACGAGGGGTTGCCGTACAGTTCGCCGAAATAGGGCAGCATGGCCGCAAGCACGGCGGGGTCCACGCGGGTGGTGGCGTTGTTGTCGAAGTATACAGTGTTCACGCTGCCGCCTCCTTGACCACAATGTTTTCGTCCACATGGTCACGCAGGGTCTTTTCCACAAAGCCTTCCAGGGTCAGGCGGCTGGAGGGGCAACTGGTACACATGCCGCGCAGGGCCACGTAGACGGTGGAGCCGTCCATGTCCACCAACTCGATGTCGCCGCCGTCCTGTTGCAGGCGGGGGCGGATTTCGCCTTCCAGCACCTTCAGGACAAGCTGCATGCGCTGCACGTTGGTAAGCTTTTTGGGCGCGGCGGCCAGCGGGGTTTCGCACACCGGGGTCTTGCCCAGTTCCGCGTCCAGCAGCTTTTGCAGTTCGCCCACACATTCGCCGCAGCCGCCGCCAGCCTTGGTGTAGTGGGTGATTTCCTCCACCGTCTTCAGGCCGTTTTCGCGGATGGCGCGCACGATCTGCTCGTCGGTCACGCCAAAGCACTTGCAGACAAGCTGGCCCTCGTGGCTGTGCTCAACGGCGGGTTCGCCGCGCCAGTTGCGGATGGCAGCTTCCAGCGCTTCCTGCCCCATGACCGAGCAGTGCATCTTTTCCTTGGGCAGGCCGCCCAGAAATTCGGCGATGTCGCGGTTGGTCAGCTTCAGGGCTTCTTCCACGGTCATGCCCTTGACCAGTTCGGTCAGGGCCGAACTGGAGGCAATGGCGCTGGCGCAGCCGAAGGTCTGGAATTTGGCGTCCACGATGCGGTCGCCTTCGATCTTGAGATAAAGCTTGAGGGCGTCGCCGCAGGCAAGGCTGCCGACCTCGCCGATGGCGTTGGCGTCGTCAAGGGAGCCCACGTTGCGCGGGTTCAGGAAGTGCTCTCGCACCTTGTCGGTATACTCCCACATGTTGCTGTTCCTCCGGGGGGCGTTAGCGCGGTCGGCTGAGCACTGGCAGAGCATTGGGCTGAGCACTTGGCAGGGCACGGCGCGTCATTATTGGGCATATAACAACGCACGTCCGGCCGGGGAAGGGGCAGAGCGGATTTTTTCGGTCAGGATTGTGTGATCGAACAGGGCGCGGAGGCAGGGAAGCGGGGCGGGTCGGGCCGGGGGCGTTGCAGCGCAAGGGCGCGCTACACCACGTTGGCGCCGGACAGAATCATCACGAAGCGCTTGAAGATGTCGAGGTCGATCTGTTCGCGCATCTCGTTCATCATCAGGCGCAGCACCTGAAAGGCGTTCATGGCCGGGGCATAGGGGCGGTTGGACGTCAGCGCATCGTAGATGTCGGCAATGGTGATGGCCCGCACCGGCAGGGGAATTTCGCCGGCGGCGAGGCCGCAGGGGTAGCCTGCGCCGTTCAGCTTTTCGTGGTGGAACAGGATGCAGTTGATGGCGTCCTGCGACAGGGGCATCAGCGTGCATGCGCCCACGCCGAACACCGGGTGGCGGTTGACCTCGATGCGCTCTTCAATGGTCAGCGCACCGGGCTTGGCCAGAATCTCCGGGTTCACGAAGGTCTTGCCGATGTCGTGCAGCATGGCCCCCAGGCCAAACTGCACCAGGCTTTCCTCGTCAAAGCCGTAGCTTTGCAGGATGGCCTGCGAATACACGAACACGTGCAGCGAATGGGAGTAGGTGTGGTAGTCGTGCGCCACCAGGGATGCCACGGTCTTCAGCGAATTTTCCAGCGTCAGGAAGCTGATGCCTTCGGTGACCAGGGCCAGGATGCGGTCGAAGGTGGCGCGCTTCAGGCTGCGGGGCAGCTTGCGCTCGAACACCTCCTGCACGATTTCGGTGGAGGTGGCGTAGAACAGGCGGGCGCGTTCGGGCAGGGGGATGGTTTCGTCGGAAAGGATGCGCCCCAGATACAGTTCGCGGTGTTCGCGGTACAGGGGGTGTTGCGCTTTATGCACGTAGATGTGGTCCACCCCGTGCGCACGCAGTTGCAGGCGATGGCGCGGCGTGAACTGTTCACCTTCGTGGGCGTAGAGGACAAACCCCTTCTCCTGCCTGATGTACACGCCGAAAGAACCCGACATGTCAGGCAGAAGCATCGTGGTGGGCACCGCGAAGAATTCGGAGGAGTCCTGTTGCGCAGCCGATGCCTGTGTCATTTCCAAGAATTTCCCGGATGTTGCAGTGGTGCCGGGCCGTTGGGGGACGCACCTCTCCCCTCGCAAGGCATGACGGAAAGCGCAAGTATTGTCAACTTTTTCTAGACTTTCTCTTCAGGCGACGGGGCGTTGCGGGTTTACAATGAAGGAAAGGGGAGGGTTGGGGTCCGGAATGTGCGTTTGCGCGCACGGTCCGATCAGTCCATCTCTGCGCCAAAGCCGCCGTCCAGCATGGCCCCGGACAACACCAGCACGAAACGGCGGAACATTTCCATGTCCAGCGAGGCGGCCATTTCCGCGCGCATGCGGTTCAGCACCTCGAAGGCGGATGTGGCCGAGGGCAGCCCGCCGCGTGTGGAGGTAAGCGTGTCGAAGGTGTCGGCCACGGCCAGCGCCCGCACCACGGGCGGAATCTGGTCGCCCGCAAGGCCCGTGGGGTAGCCGGAACCGTCCATGCGTTCGTGGTGGAACAGGATGCAGTTGATGGCCTCTTGCGTCAGGGGCACCTGGGCAATGGTGGCCACGCCCTGGGCAGGGTGGGTGCGGTATACGGCCTCTTCGTCCGGAGTCAGGCGGTTGGCGCGTTCTATGATGTCCCTGGGTACGCGGGTCATGCCCACGTCGTGCAGCAGTGCGCCAATGCCCACGCGGATCAGCGTCGCATCATCCAGCCCCAGGCTTTGCGCCAGAGGCATGGTGTAGATGAGTACGTTGATGGAGTGGGTATAGGTCTTGTAGTCGTGCGCGATGAATTCGCCGAGCGCCCGCAGCGAATCGGCGCTGGTCAGAAAGCGGATGGACTGGGTGACGAAATAGTGCAGCCTGCGAAAGGTTTCGCTGTCCAGGGGCACGGGCATGCGATCTTCAAAGGCGTCGCGCAGGATTTCGGTGGAGGCCCGGTAGAAGGTGCCCGCCCGTTCCGGCAGGGGAATGGATTCATCCTGCAATATGATGCCCAGGTTCTCTTCCACGTACCGGGTGTAATTTTCGCGCTGTTCAAGGCGTACGTAAACCTCGCGCACGCCGTTCTCGAACAGGTTGGCGCGATGTCGCTCCGAAAACGCCTCGCCCGCCGCAGCATACAACACCAGGGTGTTGCCCTGCCGCAGATACACGCTGAACGACCCCACGGCCTTGGGAAAGATCATCAGGGGCGATACGGGGAAGAAGCGCGGGTCACCGGCCTGGGTATGTGATGGAATGGTTTCTTTCATGGGATGTTACGTAACGGACAGGAATGTTGTCCGGAAAAGAGTGTGTTGTCGCGCCGCAAACATACCGTTGTCGCGCCGCGAAGGAAAGGGTCTTGTACATGTGTCCGGAAGTTGCCGTACACCGCAGGGATTTTCTTGATAGGTTCCATCGGCTCGGCTAACGTCTGTCTCTGTTGCGCCGATAAAGCGTAACGTGATGCATGCCGCCAAATGCATCCGTTGCGGGCGTACGCAGCACATGTTCCCGGCGCGGGGCGGCGCCGCCAGATTTGTACCGCCATTTTGCCGTGTCCTGTGACATAAGGAGATGCCTCGATGATGCAAGGGTTGCGCATCCGGACGCTTATCTTCCTGCTCGCACTGGTTCCCCTGGTCTGTCTGGGCGGCTTCGCCTGGCTGGGTGGCATGGGCGCGGGCGCCATTACCTCCGGGGCCATCTGGCTGGCCGGTGGCATCACCGTGGGGTGTGCGGTGCTGCTGGCCATCGCCCTGGCCTTTCTGCTGCATGCCAAGGTGGTCAAGCCGCTGGGCGAGATTACCTGGCGGCTGGACCGGCTGAAGACCGGCGACCATTCCGTCTGTTTTGCCTGCGACGGCGGCGACGAGCTTGTAGAGATGCGCATCGCCCTTGATGGGCTTATCGGCGATTTGCGCAGAAACCTATCCTTTGCGCAGGGCGTGCTGAAGGGCATCGATACCCCGTTCGTGGTGGTGGACCCCAAGGAGACGCTTACCTACACCAACGCCAACCTGCTGCATATTCTGGAACATGACGGCAAGCCGGAAAGCTTCTATGGCCAGAACGTGGCCCAGTTCTTTTACGGCGACGCCACCCGGCGCACCGTGCTGCGCGATTGCATCGAAAACGGCACCATCGCCCGGCGCGAGGTGGACCTGATGGGCCGCAAGGGCGGCAAGCGGCGCATCTTCATCAACGCGTCTCCCCTGTACGATATTGCAGGCAAGCTGATGGGCGCGCTGTGCATCTATCAGGATCTTACCGACCTGCGCGCCCGCGAGGCGGAGCTGGAGGCCACCAACAAGCGCATTGCCGACGCGGCGCACGAGTCGGAGGACATTTCCGGCGAGGTGGCCCGCACGTCCGCCACCCTGGCCGGGCAGATGCGCAATGCCGGCACGTTGACCGACAGGCAGGCGGGCCGCATCGGCGAGACGGCTGCCGCCATGGACGAGATGAACAGCGCGGTGCTGGCGGTGGCCCGCAACGCCTCTGACGCCGCCCGGCAGGCCACCGATGCCCGCGCCAAGGCAGAAGCCGGGGCAGGCGTGGTGGAAAAGGCCATGGCCGCCATCGACGAGGTGAGCACCATGGCCGCCCGGCTGAAAGCCGACCTTGGCGCGCTGGGCACCAGGGCCGAGGGCATCGGCCGGGTCATGGAGGTCATCAGCGACATTGCCGACCAGACCAACCTGCTGGCCCTGAACGCCGCCATCGAGGCTGCCCGCGCCGGAGACGCCGGACGCGGTTTTGCCGTGGTCGCCGACGAGGTGCGCAAGCTGGCCGAAAAGACCATGAACGCCACCCGCGAAGTGGGCGAGGCCATCCGGGCCATTCAGGAAGGCACCCGCGATTCGGTGGCTGGCATGGAAGCCGCCGTGCAAGCCGTGGAGCGATCGCGCGGGCTGTCTGCCGAATCAGGCGCGGCCCTGGCGGAAATCGTCACTCTGGTGGTGGCCACCAACGACCAGGTACACGCCATTGCCACGGCAGCGGAGCAGCAGTCGTCCACCAGCGAACACATCAGCAGTTCCGTGGCCGAGGTGCGCGACATTTCGGGCAAGGTCACTGCCGAGGTGGAGCAGGCCGGGCGGGCGGTGAGCGCGCTGGCCGACATGGCCGGGCAGTTGCGGGGGATCATTCACAATATGACAGCATAGGGCGCACCCAAATGGTCCTTTCGCCCGTTGGCGTCCGACCCGGAGGGCGCAAAGCGTGCCCGTTAGGCGAGCTTGCGAGCCTTACGGGCATCGTGCGCAACGACCGACCCGAAGGGCGCGAAGCGTGTCCGTTAAGCGAGCTTGCGAACTTTACGGGCATCGTGCGCAACGCGGTCAAATAATGCCTGCCATATCGGTCGAATACGTAAGAGCGCGCTGCGGTCCCCATCCGTACGACTCGCAAGCTCGCCTAACGGCTGCGGCGCGTTGCGGTCGCCATCCGTAATGCTCGAAGACTCGCATAACGGCTGCCGCACTCCCTCATGGCAGGCATTGTTTTCCTTGCCAACGAACGAAAATCCTCATTTGGGCACAGCCCGTGAAACGTCGCAGGTCAACGCTTCGATTCGAAATGAAAAGGCCGCCCGTCGGAATGCTCCGGCGGGCGGCCTTCATACTGCGTCAGGCGGGGGGGCTATTTGCCGCCGGGCTTGGGCGCGTCCTTGGGGACGTCCTTGGGAGCGGGCTTGGCCGTTTCGGCCTTGCCGTAGCTGACCGTGGATTCCGGGGCCGAGGGACCGGGTTTTGCCGGGGCCGTTGCGGGCTTGGCCGCTTCCGCCGGGGCGGCGGTGGGGCAGCCCTTGTCGCAGGGGGCCTCGGCCTTGGGCAGGTCGGCGGAGATGGTCAGCGGGTCTTCCACCACGGCGGGGGCCGCGCTCCATTCCAGTTCCAGCGAGAACTTCTGCTTGTCGCCCTTGCGGCGGGCCTCGATTTCCACGTTCACGCTCTGGGGCGGGGTAAGCACCACGGACTCGCCGCCGCGCTCCACCACGATGCGTCCTTCCTTGAAGCCCTTGAGCAGCGCCTCCAGGTAGGCCACCGCGTCGGTATAGGCCATGTGCTGTTCGATGCTCACCTTCTGCTTTTCGCCGTCCATGGGAACCTCCATTCGGTTGGTAGCGGTTGTTGCCGGTGCGGGGTGTGTGTGGGACTCTGCGGGCGTCAGCACAGCGAGAGCAGCACCGGATTGAGCAGGCGTTCGTCGATGTACGGGGCCGACTGGCGGCTCACCAGCGGGCAGTCCAGCATGCGGATACCCAGCCCGGCCAGCCGTTGGGTCAGGCCTTTGGGGATGCCGCCGGGGTAGCGGCCCCCCTTGCTGTCCACCAGCACGAAGTCCAGCACGTCACGCGGGGTGATGGCGTCCGGCGCATCGTTGCGCAGGTGGCGCAGCAGCCGCTCCACCTGCAATTCCAGGGTGTGTCCCAGCAGTTCCGGGTCCGTGCCGGTGTTGGGCACGAAGACCTTGGGGCAGCGGGTGGCGGCCAGCGCCGCGCCCACGCCCGTGGGCAAAAGGTTGGCGATGATGCTGGAATAGAAGCTGCCTACAGGATAGCACACCAGTTCGGCGGTGGCGATGATCTCGCGCACCTTGGCCCGCAGGCGCAGGTCCGTCGGGGTGGTGTCGTCGGGCGACTTGCACAGCCAGATGTCGTCGATGCGGGCGGTGAGCGGCGGCGCGCCGTTCTTGCCGGTAAAACGGTGCTGCCCGCCGATGATCCGGCCATCGGCCAGCTTCACGGCCAGGTGCAGGTCTGCGTTGGCGATGGGCCGCACCACCCCGCGCACCTGCACCAGCTTGGAAAAGATGAAGATCACCGGGTCCAGGTGGCGGCGGTTCTGCAAGTAGCCCGATGCCAGCACGATGTTGCCAAGGCTGGCCCCGCGCGGGTCGAAGCCGCCTGCCTTGTCCAGCCCGGCGTGCTCGATGAACGTGCCGATGTGCGAACGCACGATCTTGCGCAGCGGGTCGGGTATGGCCCGCACAAGGGGGTGTTTGCCTTGGGCCAGCGCGCCAAGAGTGTCGGCCAGTTCCGCCCGGTCGCCCTCCGGGGGCAGGCGGAAGGCGAACAGGCGGAATACGGCTGGGTTGCCGTGCAGGCTGCGGTCGGCGAGAGCCATCAGCCGGTTGCGCAGGTCGCCCACGGCGGGCATGGCGAAGGCCTGGCGCAGCCGGGCGGAACTGCCGCCCGAATCGAACGGGGTGATCAGGTGGACCGAGTTGTGGGTGTAGCGCGCAAGGTCGGTGGCGGCGTCGCGCAGGGCCGTGCCCCCGCTGAAGAACAGGATGCGCGGCCCAAGGTCGGGCGCGCGGGTGAAGCGTTCCACCTTCACCGGGTCGGGCAGGGTGACCTGCCGGGTCAGCAGCAGCCGGGCCATGCGCGCCCGCCTACAGCGTTCCGGTGGACAGGAAATGCATGCAGGCGTCCGCCGCCGCGTCAAAGTCCACCCCGCCGGACAGTTCGATGATGGGCACATTGGCCAGCCCGCGCGCGTATTCCGCATGGCCGGGGTCTTGTTGCCAGCCTCCGGTGGAAGGCAGATAGAACACCCCGGTGGATTTCATGAACGCAGGCAGCAGGTCGGGGCGGTCCTGTGCGCTGTCCATGCGCACCCGCAGCGGTTCGCCGTTGCGCCGCCAGTTCAGGATCACCAGCGCGTCCAGCGGGGCTTGCGGCACAAAGCGGCCAGGCCCGAAGCAGTCGGCAATGATGGCGTCGTACTTGCGTTCCAGATGCCATAGGTCGTCTGGGGGCAGGGCGGAAAGGGTGATGCGCTCTTCTGCGGTCAGCACCGGAGAAAGGTCGGGGTTGGCCAGGATGGTGCCGGGGTTGATGCGCGGCTGTTTGGGAATGCCCAGGCAGCGCGGGGCGGCCAGATCATTGTCCCGTTCCACCAGCACCCGGTCGTTGCTGACGAAGGTGGCCCCAAGGCTCATCAGCCGCAGGGAGAGGGTGGACTTGCCCATGCCCGAAAAGCCCGCCACGGCAAGGCCGCGCCCGGCGTGCGTCACGGCGGCGGCGTGCCCCAGCAGGCAGCCCCGGTTCAGCATCAGTTCCAGGTAGCGGTTGTTGATGAAGTTGACCACCTGGTTGTCGTTGGCGGTGCAGGGCCCCACGGCCACATTGTCGCCCCGGCCAAAGATGAAGAGCATGCCTGTCAGCCGCTTGTGGACCATGCGCCCGTCCGGCAGGTCCAGATATTCTTCCTTGATCTTGCGCTTGCCCGCGTCGGGCTGTTTGGCGGTAAAGGGCAGGCCCCAGTCGCGGCGCGGGGCCTCGTGCGCGGTGACACGGATGACCTCCGCCCCGGCGGGCACGCCGTGTTCCGGCACGTCCGGCGCAAGGAACTCGCCGAAGTAGCGGGTGAGTTTTGCGTGCAGTTCCGGTGCGTTGGTGGCCACGCGCACATATACGTCGTTGATGCGCAGGGCCAGTTCGTGGCTGGGGGGGTACCAGCCGCGCACATCGGCGGCCAGTGCGGCGCGCGTCAGGTGCGGGGCCAGGGTGCGGGCGGCGGTGGCGCTCATGCGGCAGGCTCCATGGTGATGGGCGGGACGGAAGGAGAGGTGGCAGGTGAGGTGATGGGCGGAACGGCAGGGGAGACGGGGAGCGTGATGAAGGGGGCGCTTCCGCAGCCGCCGCCGGGCAGTGAACTGTCGGACAGGCAACCTTGCACGTGCTCCAGCAAGAGCTGCGCGGCATCCAGTCCGCTGGTTTCCAGAATGCCCCGGAACCCGCCGAAAGCCGACACCTCGAAGACGTACGGGCCGGACGCGGTAAGGGCCACGTCCACGCAGGTGAAATCCAGCCCGAACAGGGCCTGCGCACGCCGGGCCATGTCGATGATCTCTGCCGGCGGCTCGAAGGCGGCGTACTTGCCGCCGTTGACCGTGGTGGTGTTCCAGCTGCCGTTGGTGCGGCAGCGGGCGTAGGTGGTCAGGTACCTGCCGCCCAGGAACACCACGCCAAGGTCCTGTCCGCCTTCCAGTTCGATGGTCTTCTGGATGTACAATATGGAGTGGTCGGCCTTGTAGGCCGCAATCTGCTCTCGCAAGCCGGGGCCGTCCTCCATGATGGTCATGCCCCGCGCCTTGGTGGAATACAGCGGCTTGAACACCGCGCGGCCATAGTCGCGCACGGCGTCCACGGCGTGGTCCACGTCCTCGGTGATGGTGGTGGGCGGCATGGGAATGTCGCCCGACTGCAAGGTAATGGTGCAGCTCAGCCGGTCCAGCACCCGCAATACCCGCAACGGGGCGGAGAACACGGGCAGGCCCCGCTCGTTGAGCAGGCGCAGCATTTCCAGCCGGTCCAGCAGGTCTGGCGAGTACCACGCGCCGATCTTCTTGATGATCAGCGCATCCAGCGTGGAAAGGTCGGTGCCTTCGTACATGCAGCGGCCCGAAGGCAGGTCCAGCCGCACCTTGTCCATTTCGATGAGCAGGCGGTGCCCGGTGGCCCGGCCCACGGTGTCGGCCAGCAGTTCCGACGACCAGCCGCCCTTGGTTCCTACGACGCCAATGCGCACGGCGTTTCCTCCCTCATTATGGCGTTGCAGCCGCAGTCCAGCACCTCCGCCGGCAGGCGGAAGCTTTCCCACGAACCGCGATGGGCCACGATGCGCTCCATCAGGTAGTGCGAGCGCAGGTACATGTCCTTGGCAAAGTGGTGATTCAGCTCGAACCGCGTGGATGTGTACAGCGAACGGGCCAGCGCCAGGGCCAGCCGCGCCTGGAAGGTGGCGTCGCCGCGCTCTGCGGCAACCCCGGTGGCGAACAGCAGGAATTCGCGCATCACCCAGCGGATGCGTTCGCGCAGGGCGGGCTCGAACACCGGCAGCCGGTAGTTGGAGACCAGGAACACCGAAATGTCCTGCACGTAGTCGCAGTCGCGCGAGCGGTACAGGTCGATGAACCGCACCGCCTGCCGGGTGTGGTCGTAGACCAGGTTGTTCACGTTGAAATCGCCGTGGATGAACACGGTGAACGGCGCGGGCAGGGTCTTTTCGATGGCCTCGCAGCGGTCGATGAGCTGTTCGGTGGACAGGGCTCCCGCGCCGCACATGTCCACGCCCTCGCGCCGCAGGCCGGGGTGTACCTGCAACACCGCCTCCATGCGCGAACGCATCTGGCGCATGAAGTCGGTGGGCACGGGGCCGGGCGTGGCCGTCCTTTCCCAGATTTCGTGCAGGGTTTGCAGCAGCACGAACATGGCGTTCTGCAAGATTTCGACATCGCCGGTCAGGACGATTTCATCCATGGTACACCCTTGCAGAAACTCCACCAGCAGCGCGGCGGAATCGTCGTCCTCGTGGTAGCCGAAGATTTCCGGCACCAGGTTGGGAAACAGGGTGGACCAGCGGGCAATGTTGTCCCGCTCCTTGATGATCTTTTTCTTGTTGCCCTGCTTGTAGATGGAGCCAAGGCCGCCGGGCGCGGGGCGGGGCTGGCCGTCCGGCCCCGTCTGCGCCGGATTGCCGTTGCCGCCGGTGTCACAGGAGGGGCCGCCCCCGCCTTCCGCATCGCCGGTGGAGTTGCGCGCGCCGCGCACCCGCTCCACCCGGCCGATGCGGCAGCCCGACCGGGTGCCCCAGATGGACCGGAAGTCGATGTCCGACAGCGAATCGCCAAACCCGGACGTGGATAGCGTCTTTTGCAACGCCTCGAATTGTTTGATTTTTATCTTTTCACCCAGCACGCTGAAGATCAGCGCCTCGCCCACGTTCAGCAGGCTGTCACCGATGCGTTCCAGGTACCGGAAGATGAAGATGGTGGTGATGCGGTCATGCACGCTGCGGCCATCGGACATTTCGGCCAGGATACGGTGGAACACCGCCTCGTACAGCCGGTCCAACTCGTATTCGCTGCGGCAGATGGCCAACGCGGCGGGCAGGTCTTCCTTTTCCAGCGCCGGGATGATGCGGTTCAGGCTGGCCTCTATTTCCGCGAAGATGGGGGCGTACTCATCGGCCCGCAGCCTGCCGGGGTCGGAAAGGTGGCCCATCTGCCCCAGGATGTTCACGCAGAAGTCGGCTATGCGCTCCAGGTTCACGGCAATGGTGTGGATGGCCCGGATGCGGTGTATCTCGCGCCGGTCCAGCGAGTTGTCCGTGTGGATGCGCGAGAAGCACTTGTTCTCGATGATGGTCTTCAGGTTGTCGATGTAGTCGTCGCGCCCGGTGATGCGGTCGAACAGTTCGCGCGTGGGTGCGCGCATGAACTCGTGCGTGGCGCGCAACTGGCCCGAAACCTCGAGCACCAGGAACCTGAAGTTTTCGCTCAGTCCTTCGAAGGTGATCATGTGCGGAGCATCTCGCCTTTGGAACTGTCCGTTGAAGAATGCAGGGCGCGGGCATCAGGCCAGCGTTGCCAGCCGGGCCGGTGTACCCGCACGCAAGCCGGGGGGCACGCACTGCCTTGCCGCGCCTGCGGGCGTCAGTTGCTGCTGACGGACAGCGTCCTGTCGGTGGTTTCCACGCGCGGGGCGTCCTTCCATTCCAGCTTCAGGCTGACCTTGCTCGACCCGCCCTTGCGCCGGGCCTTCACTTCCACCTGCAAGAGGCCTTGCGGGTACAGTTCGATGCGTTCCCCGCCGGAAGACAGCACCAGATGCTTGCTGCCCACCCCTTCGGTAAGGGCTTCCAGAAAGGCGCGGATGGATTCGCAGTCCTGCAACGATTCGAAGACGAACTTTTCTTCCGAACTCATGGGTGTCTCCTGTCTGCGTTGTATATGCCGTCGCCTGGGGCGGCGGCGTGCCGCGCGGGTGAAGGTCGGGTGACGCCGGGTGGCCGTGGGAGCAGGGGGAGTCGCGGGAGCAGGGGAGGCGCGCGGCGTCTTTTCCGCCCTGTGCGTACTGTTCCCACCGGGTGAAAGGGCGCGTTGGGGCTAGCCCGCCAGACGCGCCCGGTAGTCGCGGATGACGCTGGCGCGGCTCACCCCGGTCAGCGAAAGGCGCTTGCGCACGGCGGGGTCGTCCCAGGCCGGTTGCAGGCCCACTTCGCGGGCGGCCTTTGCCGTGTCCTGCTGTTCGCGCGGGCGGGTCTTTTCGCCCAGGTGGCAATCGTCGCCCATGAACACCAGGATCTCGCGGCGCGAAAGGCCCGGCCCCCGGTTCTTGCGGTTGACCACGGAAATGAGGAATTCGGTGTACCGGCTGGACTGGGGGTTCCACACCTCGTAGCCGTCCACGTCGTATTCCGCGAGCAGGATGGGCCAGAACTGTTCCGGGTGCGGAATGACCACGCACCCGCCAAGGCCGTGCGCTTCCTCGATGAATTCCGTGGCCCGGTAGAAGTAGCCGAGCGGAAAACGCTGCTTCACCTGTTCCTTCACCGCCTTCAGGTAGGCCTGCACCCGGTCGATGAAGGTGTCTTCCCAGTCCCCGCGCAGCCCGTCGATGAAGTTGCGCAGCAGCTTGTTCTTGACCATGTCTTCGGGCATGGCCGCGCCGTGGGTTTCCAGCAGTTGGGCGAACTTGCCGGTCATCAGCCGGGCAAAGGCCAGCACATCGTCGTCGGCCCCGGTTTCGCGCACGGCGGGCCCGGCCACGTCGTCTGTCGGATGCACCACGGCGCGCACGTAGTCATACAATTGCGAGGCGCGGTACTTGCGGGTGTGGGCCAGCATGGAACGCAGGGTGTGAGCCCTGTCCGTCTTGTCCACGTTGTCCGTCTTGTCGGCCCGGCCTGCTTCAGACGGGGCCGGGGCAGAAGCTGCTGCCGCGCCGGGGGCGCTGGGGGGCGCGGCGTTGCCGGATGCAACGCGACCGCTTTCAAAGTGCAGCAGCAGTTGCACCTTCTGGTTGAAGCCGCTGGAGTAGCAGTCCACCTCGACGCCGGTATAGCCGTCCCAACTGGTCAACTCATTGTGCTGGGTGGGAATGATCAACTGATCCTCGCGCCCCGGAAACATGGCGTCGATGCGCTGGCGGATCAGCCCCATGGGTACGAATTCCGGGTGCCAGTGGGTGGCCAGCACCTCGCGCTGGGATTCATGCACCGCCGGAGGGGTGGTCACCTGCTCCGCCTGCCAGGTGGCCAGGTCGGTGACGATCAGCGAACGGAACAGGGCGTCCTCCTGTTCGGTGACGTCTTCAGGCAGGGCCTGCAACCGGGCTTCCAGGTCGGCGCACTGGCGCGCCACGGGCTTGATGATCTTCATGGCGGGCAGCCTATTTGTAACGGTCATGGCACAGCACCATGAGCCGGTAGAGTTCTTCCACGGCATGGCGGATTTCCGGACTGACGGGTGTGGTGCCGGGTGTGGCACCGGGCGAGGCCGCGGGGGCCGCAGTCTCGGCAGCCCCTGTCGTCCCGGCAGACGCATCGGCGGAGGTGTCCGCAGGGGCGGCGGTTGCGGGAGCGGCCTCCAGCGCCGTGCGCAGTGCCTCGGTGGCCGCGCGATATGCCGCGTAATGTTCGTCGCCGTAGCCGGGGTATTCCACCATCAGCAGCGAATCGGACAGGAACGAGGCGGCGGCATGCGGCGGAGGCATAACCCCTGCCTGCACAGCCTGGCGCAACGCCTTGAACGATGTGCGCATCCGCTTTTTCAGCGACTTGTACGAAGGACGGCCTGCGGAACGGGCCGGGGAGCCGGAACGTTGCGTTCCTGCATCGGTGCCGGTGAGGGGTGTCCCGTCGGCAACGGCGATGGCTGCGTCGGGCGTCTTGACCTTGAGCACCACATCCATGTGGCCGAAGTCGTTTTTGGCGCTGAGCTTGAACTTGCGGAAATCGCCCAGGCCGGCGGCCAGCAGCGGGTCTGTTTCGCCGTCTTGCGGAGTGCTGGTCGGCGCGTCGGTACCTTTCGCGGCGTCGGCCCGTTCCAGTGCGTCGGCAATGCGCCGCAGCACGGCGGGCAGTTCCTGCCGGGTGATGGAGAAGGATGTCTTTCGGCTGCCCATGGTGCGTACCCCGATGGCGGCGAGCGCGGAATGCCGTTTTCGCGCGCCGTGTGACGTTTCCGGAACATTGTGTTCAATGCATCTACACGCGGTTCGGACCGGTCTTGGTGGCTGGACGGTGGCGGTATTGTTACAATGATATTCCGCACGTTACGTTTGCATGACGCACGCCCGTAACACACGTCGCGCCCGTTGCACTTGATGCGGCTGTCGCACCTGGCGGCGCGCAGGCGCAGCCAGTTCTCCTACCCGACAGAAATGCTCGTTCGGGGCAGCCCGCCCTGGTTCCCCCTGTCCCGCTCCACCTTCTCGGCACGTACCCCCAACGGCGCGGCATGGCGTGGGCCGTGTGGGTCCTGTGGGCCGTGTGACGCGAATGACGCAACGGGTGAGAGGTATGCGGCGACAGCGTGCAGCATGCAAGTATGGATGTTGCAGTGTCTGCTTGCACGGCATGACGTTTGCTGCATGTTCCGGGTGGCGTCCGGGCGGAATGTTTTGCCGTATTACGATATGATGTCGCGCCGGGGTTGCGTTGTGCGACTCATGCTGCATTGAAGACTTGCACGAAATGACGCGGCGCGGTATGCGGCGAAGGCAGGATGCATGTCTTGGTGTGTGATGCATTCCCGTGCCTGACGCGGGAAGAGAAGTATCTGTCGTGGATGATGCACGAGCTGGAGGTGACATGGCGGTAGCGCGGAAGCGGAAAAGGATGCGGGAATGTTCGGGGAATGCGCCGCGGCTTGCGGTTGGTCTCGCGTCCTCGTTGCTGGTAGTGCTGCTCGCGTTGTCGGTGGCAGGGTGCGGGCGCAAGGCCGCGCCTTCGCTCCCCACCGTGGAGGCGCGGCAGGAACATTGCCCCCAGCCGCCTGCCTCGGCAGAACGGCGGATATGCCAGCGTGAGCGGTTGTGGAACGTGGGGTATTCCCTGCGTGAATCCAACGCCCCCCTGTGCGGTGGCCGCACCGTGCTGGACGACGGCGTGATGGTGGTCAGCACCGACACGCTGGACGACATGCTTTCCCCGGTTCGCTGGGGCGATCTTGGTGCTTTCGTGGAAATGCGCCGTTGGCGTGAGGCGTACGTGCGCGAGTACGGGCTGGATGCGCGCCACCGGGTCATCAGCGTACTGCGCGGCAGCGGGGGCGAAGAGGCGGGCATCCGCCCTGGCGACGTGCTTGTGGCCGTGAACGGCCAACCCCTGCCCACCGGCAAGCTGGCGGCGCGCACCCTGCGCTGGCAGGTGACCAAGGCCCTGGGCGCGGGCGACACCGTGACCTATGCTGTAGAGCGCAACGGCCTGCGCATGGACGTGCCGGTGCGCTTTCACCGGGTGTGCGACACCACCATGGATGTGGAGGTACGCGACACCGTGGATGCCTTTTCGTCCGGCCAATCCATCCACGTGACCATCGGCCTGCTGGAGCGTTTTTCCGACGATAACGAGTTGGCCGCCGTGCTGAGCCGCGAAATGGCCAAGCATGTACGTCAGGGTAGTCAGGGCGGCCAGGGTGGCCAGACAAGCCAAAGCGACAAACCCGGTGTGCGCGGCTATTACGGCATGCCCCCGGCAGGCGGGCTGGTGAAGCCGGAAGCTGCCGAGGCGTACCGCCAGACCGGCAGCCCCGACATCGACCGCCTGGCCCTGTTCTGCATGGCCCGCGCGGGGTACGACCACCGCCGGGCCGCGCCCATGTTCGAGGCGCTGGCGCAACTGCCGCCTTCGCGTCGGGCCGTGCTGCTGGGAGAGGTTGCCTCGAGCCGAGCCGATGTCCAGAAGGACGCGCAGGCGCGCGCCGCCCGGCTGGCCACAACCGTGGCCGAGATCGACGGCAGGTTGGCCGCCGGGCAGCCGCTGGTGCCGTAGAGGGACTGGCGCGAGGCCGACCTGACAGAATCCGATGCAGGCGCGAAAGTAACAACAGGAACGGGGCGGAAACCATGCAGGTTTCCGCCCCGTTTTTATCTGGTGTGCTTCAGGAGCGTTACGCCTTCAGGATGGCCCTGGCAAACTCGTCCTGCACGTCGGTGATGAACGGGACGCCGGTCTCGCGTTCGGTCTCGCGGTTGCCGGAGGCGATGTCCTCGCGGCGAATCTGCTCCAGCGAGAAACGGCGCGCGCCCGCCATCAGCTGCTGCACGCCCGCGCCCAGCTTGTCCAGCAGGGTCCACATGGCAATGGCCCCGTAGGGCAGGTCCTTCATGGCCTCGCGCCCGATCTTGGCCTGCACGTCATGGTACCCGGCGAAGATTTCTTCCGCCGTCTTGCCGTGCTCGGCCACGGTCTTGGGCAGCGCGTCCCAGTTGCCGTTGACGCGGGCGCGGTTTTCCGGCTTCAGCACGCCTTCGATGTTGGAGCCGAGGAAGCCGGGGATCATCATGGCGCGGCCCATGCAGATCATCTTCACGTAGGGCGCGCCAAGGGCCAACCCCTTGAATATCTGGCTGGGCTTGGCAAAGCCCCCCGCGAAGGACATGTCCACCACCTTGCGGCCGCTGGCGGCCAGCAGGGCGGCGTATTCGGCGGCCTTGGCGTGCAGCAGGATGGAGGGCACGCCCCAGGTTTCCATCATGTCCCACGGGCTCATGCCGGTGCCGCCGCCAGCGCCGTCGATGGTCAGCAGGTCCAGTTCGCATTCGGAGGCCAGGCGGATGGACATGGCCAGTGCCTCCATGCCGTATGCGCCGGTCTTCAGCGAGATGCGGCCAAAGCCCAGCGAGCGCAGGTAGGCCACCTGGGTCATGAAGTTCTCGCGCACCTGCTCGTAGCCGGAAAGGTCGGTGTAGCCCAGGCGGCTGTGCCGGGCAAAGCCCTTCACCGCGCCGGTGCGGTAACCTTCCTGCACTTCGGGGCGGGTGGGGTCGGGGTCCACCAGGTAGCCGCGCTGCTTCAGGAACTGCGCGTACTCCAGGCTCTTCACCTCGATTTCGCCGCCGATGTCCTTGGCGCCCTGGCCCCACTTCAGCTCGATGATGACCTTGTCGCCGTACTTGCCCGCCACGTATTCGGCCACGCCGTTGCGGGTGTCCTCCACGTTCAGCTGCACGATGATGGCCCCGTGCCCGTCGTAGTAGCGCAGGTAATTGTCGATGCGGCGTTCCAGCTCTGGGGCCTTGGTGATGCGCCCGTTGTCCAGCACCGCCTCGCGGTCGATGCCCACCACGTTTTCGCCCACCACGATGGGCACGCCGCAGATGGCGCAGCCGGTGGCAAAGGCGTCCCAGTACCGGGCGGCCACGAAGGTGGAGCCGAGCGCGCCGGTCATCAGCGGGTAGCGGCAGGTGGTCTTGTGTTGCGCGCCAAAGGAGGCGGCAAGCGACACGTCGGTGAACAGGGCGTCGCCGGTGGCGGCCTTTTCGCCCGCGCCGCAGGCCCCGTAGTTGTACCCCTGGATGCGCAGCGAGTTGTACGATACGCCCACGTGGGTGGTGTTGCCGCTGCCTGCGGTGACGATGCCGAAGTCGCGCGGGTACAGGGTTTCGCGGCCCTTCATGCACGAAAGCCAGGTTTCGCACTTGCCCATGCAGTCGGCGCGGCACAGGGTACACAGGCCGGATTCCGCCGTGTTGCCGCGGTTGGTGGTGCCAAGGACGTCATTGCTCTTGAGCCACTGGGACATGCTTCCTTCCTCCGGGGTGGTCCGTGATATGCCAGGTGATGGAAAACGGGGCATATCGTCCGGCACCGGGCAAGGCAACGCGGGCGTGCATGAGAATGCACATGCTGCATGAGGGGTGTTTTGCGTGGATGCATGCGTGTGGCCTGTGTGTCCAGCGTCGGGGGCATGCATCGGCGGGCGTGCGATGCAGCGGGTGCGGCCTGGCGTGATGCCCCCGGCGCGCGCGGGCACGGTGTGGCGGCGCAATAGTCTGGTTGCGGCGTTTCCGCCATGCTGGCGACAGTGGACATGAAGGCGTATCGCAATGGTGCGGCTGCTTCCATGTTCGGGAGTATCCGCAAGAATGCATGTTTTTTACAATTTCGGCGTGCTACATTTTTGTCGCAAAAAATAGCTGCATTTCACATTTGTGTAGCTAGAAATTGGTACGGCACACAGTTGTTGGCGAGCTGTGCCGGTATCCTGGCGGTTGAAACCGGAGGGGCAGGGTAATGTTCCGCACGGGTTGTTTGTGCCGGAAATGTAGAAAACAGCAAAAAAGAAAATGGACGGCATGCCGACCATGTCCGAAGTGTGGGCGGGGCTGTCCGAGGGAGGCAGCATGAAGTCGTGGCGCAAGGAATTGTGGTTCAACGTGCCCACCAGGCGGGCGTTCATCAACATTACCCCGCAGGTGGACGAGGCGCTGGAAGCCAGCGGCATCCGCGAGGGGCTGTGCCTGGTCAATGCCATGCACATCACCGCCAGCGTGTTCATCAACGACGACGAAAGCGGCCTGCACCACGACTACGAGCAGTGGCTGGAGCGGCTGGCTCCGCACGAGCCGGTGCGCCAGTACCGCCACAACGTGGGCGAGGACAATGCCGACGCGCACATGAAGCGCCAGATCATGGGGCGCGAGGTCGTGGTGGCCGTGACCGACGGCAAGCTGGACCTGGGGCCGTGGGAGCAGGTGTTCTACGGGGAGTTCGACGGGGGGCGGCGCAAGCGGGTGCTGGTGAAGATCATCGGCGACTGACGTGGCGGACTGACGTGTCGGACTTCCGTGTCGGAAGGACATGCGGGAATGATCCGGCAGGCGGGGACGACGTGCGCCGCAGGGGGCCGCGCCGGGTCAGGGCCGGGTCAGGGCCGGATCTGGGCCGGACCAGGGCCGGATCAGGGAAGACTCAGCCAGTAGTACCCCATCCCCACCAGTGTGATGGATGCCGCGCGCAAGGCCTGGTTGACCACGATCAGCTCCGCCGCCAGCGCGGGCTTGAAGTATCCGGCATAGGACGGAAACTGGTGGCGGAAGGCCCGCATGGGCGTGGACAGCACGTTGCCCGCCAGCAGGGCCAGCACTATCTCGCGCTCGGTCAGCCCGCCGCCTCCCATCACGGCCCCGGCGGCGGACACCGCCGCGCCGAATTCCGCCGCCAGGTGCAGCAGCACGATGCCCAGCGCTTCTGGCCGCAGAAAGGACAGCGCCCCCATGTGGCGGGTCATCCACGCCTCGGCCAGGCTGAACCAGCCTGCCTGCTGCATGGCGTACATGGCCGCATAGGTGGGCACGGTGAAAAAGACCACCCTGGGCATGCGTTTGCGAAAGCGCCCCCACGCCGTGCGCAGCCCTGCCCGCCAGCCTTTGGATTCGTGCCCGTCCAGGCGGCAGGTGACGCAGCCTTCGGGCAGCGGGGGCAGCAGCAGCCGTCCGCAGGCCACCGTCAGCGCGGTGCGCGCAAAGGCGGCCAGCAGGGTCAGCCCCACGTAGACCACGGCGGGAAAGCCCAGCACCGGCCAGGTGATGAAGAACAGCGTGGGCAGATGCACGAAGTAGCTGGGCAAGCTGTTGAACAGGTTGGCAAAGCGCAGTTCGCGCCTGGACAGTTCGCCTTTTTCGTAGCTTTCGGCCAGCAGCGAGTTGGACGCCACGGACGAAAAGAACGCCAGCGAGAATGAGGCCCCGGCCACGTCGCGCAGGTGCCCCAGGCGCACCAGCGGTGCGGCCAACCGGGCCACCCCGCGCGTCCAGTTCAGCGATTCGATGCAGTTGGCCACGAACAGCCCGACGGACATGGACAGCACCAGGCGCAGCAAGGGGCGGCCAAGCCCGTCCCAAAGGTGCCATGTGGTCTGCGCGTCGGTCATGCGGTGCTCCGTGCCGGGGGTGCGCGCCGAACGGCGCGATGCGCTGACCGGTGGCCGCGCGGGTACGAGACATCAGGTAGTGGCGGGACAGGGGGGCGTCAAGCGAAGATGCAGGGGGGGCACCGTGTGGCGCGGGGCGGTGGGGCGGGGTGCAGCGCAGGGGGGCTGAGCGCCCGGATAGCCCGGCGCACCCAACCCGCCAGAATTGCCCGGATTGCCGGATTACCCGGATTGCCGGATTGGGCGAACCGCTCGCAGCAATCAGATCAGGCCGGACACGTTGTCGAGGTAGCTGGAAAGTTCCAGTTGCGTGTCGGTGCTGAGGTCGGCGAATTGCAGGCCAAGCTGCATGCGGTTGCCGTCCAGGGCAATGCTTTTCACCAGGCACGAAAGGGTGGTCTGGGCCGTCCCTTCCGAGGCAAAAAAGCTGCATTGCAACACCAGCATGTCGTCCACGGCGGCATCGCGGAAGGGGTCTTCGCGCTGCAATTCCAAAGATACCTTGCAGCCGCCCTCGCTGAGGTCGAGCAGGATGCACTTGTACACGCCGTGGCGGCCATGCAGGGCGGCGGGCAGCAGGCAGTTGACCCGGCGGTGCTGGCGCAGGTCCACCTGTTCCATGGCATCCGGGTAGTCCACGAACAGCAGAAAGCCCGGCTTGACGATGTGGTTCAGCACCTGGCTCTTGAACCCGAAGATGGTGCCCCCGGCAATGTAGCGCAGGGTCACCATCTCTCCGTTCAGCAGGCGCGCGCGGATGCCGGGCACCAGCGGCATTTTCAGGATCAGGTACTCGAAGTGCTGCAACCCCACCAGTTCGCTGGACAGGTTTTCCTTGGTGCCTGCGATGTTCAGCAACATGCGCGTGCCAAGGGGCAGGTCAAGGGCCTGGCCGTTGCGGGTGCGGGTGACCATTGCGCGCTCCGGAACCCGCTCTGCGGGGCGGTCGGTGGTGGCGGTGTGCGGGGGCATGGCGCTTCTAGTCGGATTTGCGCAAAAAAAGAAATGGGGGCGAACCCTACCGGGGCCGCCCCGCCATTGAAAAAACGGATGCACGCGCGTTGCGTGCCCCGGCTTACTCCAGATACCCCGTGTCGGGCGGCAACCCGCGCGACGAGGCCTGCTTGCGCGCCAGCACGTCGCAGCGTTCGTTTTCCGGATGGCCGGAATGGCCGCGCACCCAGTGAAAGCGCACCTGGTGCAGGTCCAGCAGGGGTTGCAACCGTTCCCACAGGTCGCGGTTCTTTACCGGCTTTTTGTCGCTGGTTTTCCAGCCGTTGCGGCGCCAGCCCGCCAGCCACTTCTTTTCCACCGCGTTGCGCACGTACTGCGAATCCGTGTACAGGTCCACGCCGCACGGCTCCTTGAGCAGGGCCAACGCCTCTATGACCGCCAGGATTTCCATGCGGTTGTTGGTGGTAAGGGCAAAGCCCCCCGAGAGTTCGCGCTCGGAACCGTTGCAGCGCAGCACGGCGGCCCAGCCGCCGGGGCCGGGATTGCCGAGGCACGAGCCATCGGTGAAGGCCTGGACGTTCTTCATGGTCATGGAATGGTCCGGTATGGGGTTGCAGGTGATGCGGGTCCGGGTCTGGTCCGGGTCGGGTCGGGCCGGGTCTGGTCCAAATCGGGCCGGAATATGGGCCAGGTCACGAACCTGCAGGAGGTGGGCCGGGCCGGATTCTGGCCTGACTGGTGCGGGTTCATGACCGGTCAGTTTTCGCCCAGCCGTTCCCACAGGTATTTCAGGGTGCGCACCAGCCCTTCGGCCCATTGGCCGGAGGCCAGGGCGGGGCGCAGCCAGTCGTTTTCCAGGGTCTGGGCCAGAGTGCCGCCGTAGGCCTTGCGCAGCAGCGGGGGCAATTCGACGATGGCCTGCCCCCTGGCCGGGCACAGTCCCACGAACAGGGTCTGGGCGTCCAGCTTTGGCAGTACGGGGGTGTCGCGCCGGATGTGGATGAGCAGCTTTACCCCATGCACCTCGCGGAAGGCGTCCACCAGTTCGCGCAGGGCCTTTTCCTGCGCGTCGGTCAGCAGGTCCGCTTCGTCCCATACGGCAGATGCGGCGCGCACGTCGGCCAGGCGGCGTTCGGTGTTGGCCCAGAAGGCCCACGCCGTCAATGCGAACACGGCGATGAGCAGCATGGTGCGCAGAAAGAACTGGCCCGGCGTGTCGGCGTTGACCAGCGGCAGGCGCGGGCCGCCGTTCTCGCGCTTGGGGAACCGGAGGAACATGGGTCAGGCTCCTGCGGGATGGTGAGAACGTCCGGCGTGACCGTAACCGTAAGCGTGGCCGTAACCGCGGGCGTGGACCTGTCCGGCTGTACTGCTGGCCCGCCCGGCAGGGGCAACCGGCTGTATTCGGGTCACGCCGTGGCGCCTGTGGCCGCACGGGCCTCGGCTATCCAGGCGGTGAGCGGCGTTTCCACCAGCGCGCGGATTTCGGCCAGACGCTCCGGCGTTTCTGCCTCGAAGCGCAGCACCAGCACCGGCTGGGTGTTCGAGGCGCGCACCAGAGCCCATCCGTCGGGCCAGGTGATGCGTGCGCCGTCGATCTCGTTGACGTCGTACAGCGCGCGGAAGTGTTCCTGCGCGCGGCGCACCACGTCGAACTTCACTTCGTCCGGGCAGGTCATGTGCAGTTCGGGCGTGGCGTGCGAGGGCGGCCAGCCGGGCAGTTCCGTCAGCGGCACGTCGGATGCGGACAGGATGCGCAGCAGCAGCGCGGCGGCGTAGATGGCGTCGTCGAAGCCGTACCAGCCATCGTTGAAGAACATGTGGCCGCTCATCTCGCCCGCCAGCGGGGCGTTCACCTCCAGCATGCGGGCCTTCATCACCGAATGGCCGGTGATCCACATGGCGGGTTTGCCGCCGTGGGCCTCTATGTCGCGGAACAGACGGTGCGAGCACTTCACGTCGGCCATCACCTCGCCCCCCGGCTTGCGGGCCAGCAGGTCGCGCGCGAAGAGCGAGAGCAGTTCGTCGCCAAACAGCAGGCGGCCTGTGGCATCCACCACGCCCAGCCGGTCGGCGTCGCCGTCGAGGCCAATGCCCAGGTCCGCGCCTTCGCTGGCCACGCGGGCCATCAGGTCGCGCATGTTGGCTTCCACCACCGGGTCGGGGTGGTGGTTGGGAAAGGCCCCGTCCGGCTCGCAGTACTGTTCGATGATGTCCGCGCCCAGGCGGCGCAGCAGTTCGGCGCACAGTTCGCCGCCCGCGCCGTTGCCGCCGTCCACAACCACCTTCAGGGGGCCGGATGCGCGCGGGGCCAACTGGATGCGTTGCGTCACCGCCTCCATGTAGGCGGGCACGATGTCCATGGAACAGCCCACGCCCTTGCCGGAGGCAAAGCGCCCGGCGGCGAATATCTCGTAGATGCGGCGGATTTCGGTGGTGTGGATGGTGGTCTGCCCTGCCCACACCTTGAAACCGTTGTATTCCGGAGGGTTGTGGCTTGCGGTGATCATGATGCCGCCCTGGCGTTCCAGATGGCGCACCGCAAAGTACAGGAGGGGGGTGGGCACCATGCCCACGCTGACGACGTCGATGCCGCAGGCGATGAGCCCGGCGGCCAGCGCATCATGGTAGGCGGGGGAACTGTGGCGGCAGTCGTGGCCGATCACGGCGGCGTTGATGCCGCGTTCCAGCAGGTAGGTGCCGCAGGCGCGCCCCAGGCGCTCCACCCATTCGGCGTCAAAGTCGGCATCGACAATGCCGCGTATGTCATAGGCCCGGAAGGGACGGTCGGAAATCGGTTTCATGGATGCTCCGGCAGGCAGAGTAGGGTCGCAAATCGGCGTCATGCCTTGACCGCACTCCACATCTGCCCTATTTTTGAGGCATTATGAACTGGGATTGGGAAAAACTGCAAGAAAAACGGCAGCGGCACTCCGGGTGGCGCGGTGGTTCCGGCGGCTCCGGTGACGGTGACGACGGCAACTCCGGCGGTTCGGGCGGTTCGGGCGGTTCCGGTGGTCCTGGCGGACCCGGCGGCCCTGGCGGTTGGGACGACCCATCCGGTCCGGACTTCGAGAAACTCGGAGAAACATTCCGCAAATTCCGCGAATACCCCTTCCCCGCCGGGAAGCTGGTGGTGCTGGTGTTCGTCCTTTTGTGGGCGGCATCGGGAATCTACATTGTCGAACCCGACGAGCTGGGTGTGGTGCTGCGCTTTGGCCGCTACGACCGCACGGTGGAGTCGGGTCCGCACTATCATCTGCCGTTTCCGCTGGAGTCTGTGTACACCCCCAAGGTGACCCAGGTGCAGCGGGCCGAGGTGGGTTTCCGCTCCGTGGCGCAGGGGGCCTCGTTCCAGCAGGGCGGCGGGCGCATCGTGCCCGAGGAAGCCGCCATGCTGACCGGCGACGAGAACATCGTCAACGTGCAGTTCAGCATCCAGTTCCAGATCAAGGATCCTGTCCAGTATCTGTTCAACGTCACCAACCCCACTGCGGTGGTGCGCAGCGCGGGCGAGGCCGCCATGCGCGAGGTGATCGGCAACAGCCGCATCGACGCCGCGCTTACCGACGGCAAGCAGCTTATCCAGAACGAGACGCTGACGCTGTTGCAGGAGATTCTGGACATCTATCAGGTGGGCGTGCGCGTGCTGGCCGTGCAGATGCAGGACGTGCATCCGCCGAAGGAAGTCATCGACGCCTTCAAGGATGTGGCCAGCGCCCGCGAGGACAAGAGCCGCATCATCAACGAGGCCGAGGCCTACCAGAACGAGATCATTCCCCGCACTCGCGGCCTTGCCGCAGAGGTGATCAACCAGGCAGAGGCGTACCGGCAGGCCCGCGTGCGCGACGCCGAAGGCCAGGCCAGCCGCTTTCTGGCCGTGCTGAAGGAATACAACAAGGCCAAGGACGTGACCCGCAAGCGCCTGTACCTGGAGGCCATGGAAGAGGTGCTTTCCGCGCCGGGCATGGAAAAGATCATCATCCCCGGCGAGGCGGGAGCGCGCATGCTGCCCTACCTGCCGCTGGACGGGGCGCGGCCCCGCGGCGATGCGGGCGCTGCCCGCAAGGGGAGCGAATAGCATGGAACGCCGTACCATAACCGCACTCATCGCCCTTGCGGCGCTGCTGGTCATGGGCAGCCAGTGCATGTACACGGTGCATCAGACCCAGAAGGCCATCGTGCTGCAACTGGGCGAACCCGTTGGCGGCGTGGTTGCGCCGGGCCTGCACTTCAAGCTGCCGTTCGTCCAGAACGTGGTGTACTTCGACGCCCGCATCCTGGACTACGACGCCCGCTCGGCAGAAGCCTTGACCAGCGACAAGAAGGCCATCGTGCTGGACAACTATGCCCGCTGGCGCATCACCGATCCGCTGACCTTCTACCGCACCGTGCGCACCATTCCCGGCGCCCAGGCCCGTCTGGACGACACCGTGTACTCGCAGTTGCGCGTCTTTGTGGGCCGCAACACCCTGACCGAGGTCGTGTCTTCCAAGCGCGCCGAGATCATGGGCGCGGTGACGGCCCGTACCTCGGAGCTGTTGCGCGAGTACGGCATGGAAATCATCGACGTGCGCATCAAGCGCACCGACCTGCCCACCGAGAACCAACGCGCCATTTTCGGGCGCATGCGCGCCGAGCGCGAACGGCAGGCGAAACAGTACCGCTCCGAAGGCCAGGAAGAATCGACCAAGATACGCTCGACCGCCGACCGCGAGCGGACCGTGCTGATGGCCGAGGCCAACCGCAAGTCCGAGATGCTGCGGGGCGAGGGCGATGCCGATGCCGCCCGCATCTTCTCCGAAGCTCTTGCGCAGTCGCCGGAATTCTACGACTTTCAGCGCAGTCTGGAAGCCTACCGCAAGGTGTTCCGCGACAACACGCGCATCATCCTCACGCCCAGCGATCCTTTCCTGAAACAGTTCCAGAATCGCTAGTGTAACATTGTTACGCTTTTCGCAGGGGGTTGTGTGTAACATGTTACACGCAGCCCCCTGATACCGGAAAGCGCGTTGTGTTATATGCGCGGCTATCCTTGGGAATCATAGAGGCTGTTCCTCGGTGGCATCGTTCTTGTATTACGGTGGCGTAACGCCCCGGCATACGGGCGATATCGGGCGACACAAGCTTGCCGGTGTGGTGCGACTGCCTTTTATCAGGCGCGCGCATCATGGCATTGACGTGTCGTTTGTTCCATGCGAGGCATCGCCGTACAGGTGTGCCTCAACCCCCTGGAATGTGAGGGCGCACGGGCCGGGCACCGGTTCCCGCTGTGCCGTGTCGCGGCCGAGAGGCCGTAATTCTTGAATGGGAGAACACCGTGTCCACCTTTGAAGAAGTTTTTGAGCGCATCAAGCTGGCCACCAATACGCGCACGCAAGTGGAACTCGCCGAGGTGCTCGACATCCGGCAATCCAGCATTTCCGACGCCAAACGCCGCAATTCCGTACCGTCCGACTGGTACATGAAGCTGTTCGAGAAGTTCGGCCTGAACCCCGATTGGCTCAAGAAGGCCACGGGTCCCATGTACCTGCGCACCGAGCAGGGCTATCAGCCTCTGGACGCGCCTGCCGCAGGCATGGTGCTTGAAGATCCGGCCCGCTACGGCGATCCGGACGCCAAGAGCAGCGTGGTCACCGTGCATTCCATGCATTGCGAGGTTACAGAGCAGGGCGGCGGGCCGCTGAAGGCCATCGGAAAGCTGTCCGTGCCGCAATCCTACTCCGGCCCCACCGTGCAGGTGGTGCGCATGGATGCATCAAGCATGGAACCGCTGGTGCGCAAGGGTGCCTACGTGGGCATTGATGCGTCGCAGAAGAACGTGGTTTCGGGCGAACTGTACGGTGTGTACGTTCCGTATGAGGGCGTGGCGCTGAAACGCATCTTTCTCGATGCGGAAAAAGGGCGCTTCGTGCTGCGTTCCGAAAACCCCGTCCACCCTGAGCAGTACCTGCCCGTGGACAAACATGCAGAACGCATCGTGGGTCGCGTGGCCTGGGTGTTGCAGCGCTTCTGATCCCGTTTCCTGCCGCGGTGACGAAACCGTGCCGCGTGACGCATGACAGGGATGTTTTTGGGGGGCCGTACCGCGCAAGCGGGCGGGCCCCCTTTTGATTCCGGAATGGGGGAAATCCGGTAGGGGGTTAAGGTTTCACTCGCCGTACGTATTGCGTGCCTGGTCGAATCACGGCATATGCTGGGATATACAGGCAAGCCGCGCGCGTAGCCGCAGTTGGCGCATTTCGCGCTTTGCTTCACGCCCCAGGCCCCTGCCGGACAACGCCATGACGCAGCCACCGCAATCCGTCCCAACGCCCACCCGCCCCTCGGTAGTCATCGTCGACGACGAGCAGATCGTGGCGCTGGACATTCGGCGTACCCTGGAACGCCTGGGGTATGCCGTGCCTGCCATGGCCGCCGACGGGGAAGAGGCCGTGCGCGTGGCGGGCGAGCTGCGCCCGGACCTTGTGCTGATGGACATCCGCCTGCGCGGCCCCGTGGACGGCATAGAAGCGGCGGCGCGCATTTCCGGGCAGTACGGGGTGCCGGTGGTGTTCCTGACGGCCTTTTCCGACGCGGCCACGCTGGAACGGGCCAAGGCCTGCGGGCCGTTCGGCTTTCTGGTGAAACCCTTCGAGGAGCGCGAACTGCATTCCACCATAGAGGTGGCCCTGCTGAAGCACCGCGCCGTGCGTGACCTGGACGAGGCCCGGCGCAGCGCCGAGAATGCAAGCATTGCCAAAAGCGCATTTCTTGCGGGCACAAGCCACGAGATACGCAATTCGCTCAACGGCATTCTGGGCATGACCGACCTTGCGCTGGAAGCGGCAGAGGACGAGGAGCAGCGCGACTACCTGGTGACGGTGCTCGAATCCGCCGAAACGCTGCTGGCCCTGCTGAACGACGTGCTGGACTTTTCACGGCTGGAGGCGCGGCAGATCCGCCTGGTGGAGCGCTCCTTCGAACCGGCGGCCGTGGTGCGCAAGGTGATGCGTTCGGTGCAGTCAGAGGCGGCGCGGCGCGGCCTGGCCCTGTCCTGGCGGGTTGCGCCAGAGATACCCCCGGTGCTGGCGGGTGATCCTGTCCGGTTGACGCAGGTGCTGGCCAACCTTGTGGGCAACGCGGTCAAGTTCACCCACACGGGGGTTGTTTCGGTAGAGGTTTCTCCGGTGCCTTCGCCGCCAAGTCTGTTCGAGTCGTTGTTTCCTCCCGGCGAGCCGGGCGGGGCCACGCTGCTGTTCACCGTGCGCGACACGGGCATCGGCATTGCCGAGGACAGGCTGGAATCCATCTTCGACCTGTACGCGCAGGCGTCGGACGATACCGGGGTCACCTATGGCGGTTCGGGTCTGGGGCTTGCCATCTGCCGTCAACTGGTAGGCATGATGGGCGGCAACATCTGGGCGCGCAGCACGCCGGGAGCGGGCAGTTCGTTCCATTTCACCTGCCGGTTGCGCCCCGTCACCGGCACCCAGGCAGAGTCGCCGCATTCGCAGCCAGATACGTTGCGACCAGGCACGTTGCGACCCGACGCACCGCTGCCCGACGCACCGTTGCCGGACGCGCTGGCTGCCATAGCGTCCGGAATGAGTGCGACGCCGGACATTCCGGGGCTGCAATGTCCGGCAGCCATGCCGCCTCCCTCCGACACGCCGTCCGGCCCGCTTCCGGGCCAGCCCGCTGTCCATTCCCCGATGTCGCCCCTTGTGTCATCCTTGGTCCACTCCGATGAACCCGCAGTCCGCTCGTTGCACGTGCTGGTGGCCGACGACAGCGAGGTGGCCCGCACCATTGCCGCACGCCTGCTGCAACGGCGCGGTCATACCTGCGCCACGGTGCAGGACGGCGTGGAAGCCCTCACCCGCCTGGCGGCAGAGCGTTTCGACCTGGTGCTGCTGAACGTGGAGATGCCGCGCATGAACGGTCTTGAAACCCTGCGTCGCATCCGCAACTCCATGCACCCCGGCGTCAGTCCGACCCTGCCCGTAATGGCCATGACCGCCCACGCCCTGGCCGGCGACCGCGAACGGATGCTTGCCGCAGGCATGGACGGTTACGTGTCCAAGCCCATCCAACCCGCTGCCTTCCATGCCGAGATCGAGCGGGTGGTGCGTCTTGCGGCGGCTGTACGGCAAGGCTGACCCCGCCCGAACGGACTGCCGTTCGCCTCGGTACGCTTCCCGCACACGACATGTGGCAACGCACTCAATGTGTGCGAATGCGCTCGTTTTCGCGCGCGGAAAAGGCTTTGACGCTGTGTGCGAAATGGAACACTATGCCGCAGCACCATGCATATTCAGGACGATCATGCGGCTCAGGCCGTTCCATCCGAGGGAGAGGGATCGCCCTTTTCCGGGGGGGCGTCACGTCATGTGACTGCTCCCGTCGTTGACGGTTGCCCGCCGGGGATGGATGGGGGGCGGGTGATGCGCCTGCCGCGCCGCCTGCCGTCGCCCGTTGCGGCCCTGTTGGCCCAGATAGCCGACACCCCCGGCGCGCCGTGGGCCCCGGCAGCCGCCGAGCCTGCGAGTTCCCTGTCCGCCCCGTCTTCGGCCTCGCCTTCGTCAGCGGCGTCCCCCCCGACTTCGCCCTCCGGGTCCGCCGGGTCCGCCGGGTCCGCTGGGACTGGCGTGACTGGCGTGACTGGCGGGGCGGGGCACGGCACATTCAGCTACGCGGCCTCGGTCATCCTGCCCCAAACCGGCTGGCACGCGGGGGATTTCCTGCCCCGCCTGGTGAGCGAACTTTCCGCCCCCGGCAACCTTTCGGTGCTGGAACGCGAGATGCATCGCCAGTCCGCCAGTGCGCCCACCCCGTATTCCCTGACCCTGCGCGGCGAAACCGGCAGTCCGGTGGAGTTGCTGGTCACCCCCCGCCCCCTGCGTGTTCCCGCCGCGCCCAAGGCGCCCGATGCGTCGCAAGACGGCACCCGGCTTGTCCTTGGCGCCACGCTGACCGCAACCCCCCTGCCCAACCTGACCAGTGAAGGCCCGGCTCCGGCCTGGACAGAACGCACCCGGCTGCTCAACCTGCTGGACCGCCTGCCCGCCTACGTGGTGTTGCTGGGGCCGGACTATTCCATCCGCTACGAGAACCGGGGCTTTCGCCAATTGTTCGGCCCCGGCGTGGGCCGCCCCTGCTACGAGGTGATCCGTGGGCAGGACCGGCCCTGCGCCGTGTGCCCGCCGTTCGACGTGTTCGATTCACGCACCCTGTGCGTGTGCGAGTGGGCCTGTCCGGAGCGCCGATCCGCGTTCCGCATCTATTCCTATCCCTTCGAGGACGTGGACGGTTCGCCCCTGGTGCTCAAGCTGGGCATCGACATCACGTCCGGGGTGCGCGCGCAGGAAGCCCTGTCCATCAGCGAGGGGCGGTACCGCTCCATCACCGACAATCTGACACTGGGCATTGCCGTGCTGGACACGGCGCTGGGCATCACCGCGTCCAATCCGCGCCTGCTCGAATGGTTCGGCGCGGCGGCTGCGCCCGGCGGTCTGCTGTGCCACATGCTGGCCGAACACTGCGGCGAGGATAACGCCCGTTGCACCGGCTGCGGCTGCCTGGCCACCTTCCGCGACGGGCAGACCCACGAGTGGCGGCTGGAGGCCTCTACCCGTTCAGGGGGGCGGCGTTCGTACCGTCTGACATCGTGCCCCATTCTGGCGGGCGACGGCGGGGTGGATTCGGTCATCGTCATGCTGGAGGACGAAACCGACCGCCTGCGCGTGGAAGAGCGGCTGCAACGCGCCCGCAAGCTGGAGGCCATGGGCACCCTTGCGGCGGGCATTGCGCACGAGATCAATCAGCCCCTTTCGGCCCTGCAACTGTATGCGGGCAGTCTGGAAATGATGGCGGAGAAGGACCGCCCACCGGACCGGGAGACCCTGCTGGCCCGGCTTTCGCTGATTCTTGGCGAGGCGACGCGCATCCGCGACATCATTGACCACATGCGGGCGTTGGTGGCGCACGGCGATGCGGCCCTTTCGCCTACCCAGGTCGGTGCGGCGGTGGACCGGGCGCTGGGGTTGGTGGGAGCACAACTGCGCGCCCACCGGGTGACCGTCGAGCGCGTGCTGCCGCCGGACCTGCCCGCCGTGCGCGCCAACCCGGTGCAGCTGGAGCAGGTGGTCATCAACCTGCTGGTCAACGCCATGCATGCGCTGGACGCCAGGGAACCGGCAGAGGGCCAGGAACGGCGCATCCGCATCGTGGCCGCGTGCCAGCCTGCGGAATCCGGGATGGCCGAATCGCCGTCGCGGACCGACACGGCGGACCGGCCCGACAGACCGGACAGGCCCGTTCCCGCCGACCACGCACCTGATGCCGCAGAGGCCCCGGCGGGTCGCGTGCTGCTGACCGTGGCCGACAACGGGCCGGGCCTGCAGGGGTTGGAGACCAGGGTGTTCGACCCCTTTTTCACTACCAAGGATCCGCACAAGGGTCTTGGTCTTGGCCTCGCCATCGTGCATAGCTTCGTGGAATCGTGGGGTGGAGAGATTTCCGTGTCCTGCGGCGAACCGCCCCTGAACGGAGCCTCATTCACCCTGGCCCTGCGTTGGGCCGCGCCGCAGGGGGGCGGCAAATTCCCGCAAGGGGCAGCCGGGGGCGACTAGCCAGCCTGCGGCACATGTTGCGCTGTCGGGGGGCGGCGCGCGTCCCGACCGTGTTCGCCTGTACGTTCCGGCCAGACGGACGGGTACAGTCACATGGCACAGCCGGGCGGGTGCTGGCGGGCCTGACAGCCGCCAACGGATCAGGGGGGGATGGAACGCGCGCCGTGCGTGCGCGTCACTGCACCGCAGGGTGCTGTGCATGACGCCGCCACGGAGTTCACCACAAGGCTCATCAGGGCTCACCTGGGCTCACCTGGGCTCACCTGGGCTCACCTGGGCTCACCAGAGTGCTCAAAGGACATCCCGCATGCGTATACTCATTGTCGACGACAACCTGCCAAGCCTTCAGAGCCTCAGCCTCGTCCTGCACGACCTGGGCTACGAGCCCACCCCCTTCGAGGATCCGGTGGCCGCGCTGGCAGAGGCTCGCACCACCTGGTTTCCGCTGATCATCACCGACATCCGCATGCCCGGCATGGACGGACTGACGCTGCTCTCGCACCTCAAGGAAGACCCGGCCACCGCCGAGGCCGACGTGGTGCTCATCACCGGCCACGGTGATATGGAAACCGCCGTGGAAGCGCTGCGGCGCGGGGCCTACGACTACCTGAACAAGCCCATCAACGCGCGCGAACTGGCGGCGGTGGTGGAGCGTTGCGCGGAACACCAGGCCTTGCTGATGGAAAACCGAGAACTGCGCGATCACCTGGACGAGGCGGTGGAGCAGCGCGCCGATGCCTTGCGGCGCGAGCTGGAATCGGCCCGCACCCGGTTGCGCGAGGTTGCGGGCATTGGCGAGGTTGTGGCGGCGTCGCCTTCCATGTTCACCCTGCTGGACGAGACGCGGGTGTTCCATGCCGAACCGTCCGTCCCTGTGCTCATCGAGGGCGAAACGGGCACGGGCAAGGAAGTGGTGGCCCGGCTCATCCACTACGGCGAATCCGGCAACGATGCCCCGTTCATCGCCCTGAACTGCGCGGCCATCCCTCACGAACTGTTCGAGTCGGAGCTGTTCGGGCACGAGCCGGGGGCCTACACCGGCAGCCGCGCGGGGGGCGCGCCCGGCAAGCTGGAACTGGCGGGCAACGGCACGCTGTTTCTGGATGAAGTGGCGGAAATGCCCCTGTCGCTGCAACCCAAGCTGCTGCGGGTGCTGGAGGAACGCAGCTTCTACCGCCTGGGCGGGGTGAAGCGGCGCGAATTCAAGGCCAGGGTGATCTGCGCGGGCAACCGCGACCTTTCGGCCATGGTGGAGGGCGGGCAGTTTCGGCGCGACCTGTACCACCGGCTGCGGGTAGGGCATTTGCGCATTCCCCCGCTGCGCGAACGGCCAGAAGACATCCCCGTGCTGGCCGGGCTGTTCCTGCAACGCGAAACAGTGCGCAAAAAGAAGCACTTCACTGCGCTTTCGCCCGACGCCTTGCGCCTGCTGGGCCGCCATCCGTGGACCGGCAACGTGCGCGAACTGGAAAACGCCGTGGAGCGGGCGGTGCTGCTGCACGACGGCCCTGCGCTCACGGCCCGGCACCTGGGATTTCTGGATGAGGATGGAGCAGCCGAGACGGCGGCAGCAGCGCGGCGCGACACTGCCCAACCCGGTGTCTGGCGGCTGGATCCGGATAACCTGGCCCTGCCCGACACCCCCTTCAACGTGGAGGAACTGGTGGACGCCCTGGTGCGCAAGGCAGTGGAGCGGTTTGGCGGCAACAAGAGCAGGGCGGCGGCGCACCTTGGCATTTCACGGTTCGCCCTGCATCGGCGGTTGGCCAAGTAGCGCGCCAGGTCGGCGTGCGGTCGGAAGACACCCTACCTGTACGGTGGGTGTTTCTGTGGCATGTGCGGGAACGCCCTACCGTGCGAAATAGCACGTGCGATTCCGCACGGTAGGGCGCGCAAGGTGGGCAGGGGCGTGCGCGCACCGTACGCAATCTTTCGTATCATCGTGTTTTTACTTGATGTTTTTCGACAGGAATGAGCGCTCACATTGTGGCACGCCGCTTGCTTATATGCTGACGACTGCGGGACACAAGCCGTATCGGCGGTCCCCCCCGACCCCCGCAGTTGAACACAGGCTCTGATGTGCCGGACCTTGGCGAATATCCCCCCCCTTTCGTCAGTGGCTCCGGGGTGTTACTTCAGATCCCCCCTTTCGGAAGCCTTCTGCATGGACATCCCCCCCGTCCCGCAGGAGGCTTTCGACTTTTTGGGGGGCAGGGCAGGCGCATGGAAAGGGACAGGAGCATGGAAAGGGGCAGGGCAGGTGAGTGCCGGGCATGGGAGGGGCGCGTCCCAACCGCCATGGGCGGCCTGCTGCATGCGGCCCCCCGCTTGCCCCTTGCGTCAGCCGGGCGGGGGATGTAGCATCCGCCCCTGAATCCTCAGGGCGGGGTGAAAGTCCCCACCGGCGGTATTCCCGCGCGGCCACGCCGTGCCGGAGAGCCCGCGAGCGCCCGTTCCGTTGTGGAACGGGGTCAGCAGACCCGGTGAGAAGCCGGGGCCGACGGTAACAGTCCGGATGAAAGAGGACGCGGCGCAACGCCAGCCGACCCCGTGGGCAGTCCCTGCCCGACAGGGGGCGCGGCGTAGCGCATGACGGCATGGCTGCCTGTGCGGCGTGCCGGTGCAGGCCTTCCGGCGGGCGCGGCTGCGACGCGTCTCCGGCAGCTTTGTCCGGTGTGTTGCCTGCGGGGCGTGCCGTCCCGCCGCGTTTCCACACGCCCTGATTCTGGACCTCCAGCCAGGAGATGTACCATGAATCAGCCGACCCCCACTCCCGTTCTGGCCAGACCAGCTCAGGCAGGACCAGCTCAGGCCGGACCAGCCGGCCCCCTCGTCACGCCCGTGCCGCAAGCCGGGCCTGCTCCGTCGCGTTCCCAGGCTCCGCTGGCAACAGTCGAGCAGGCTCTGGGCGCCTTGCGGGCCGGGCGCGGCATCCTTGTCGTGGACGACGAGGACCGCGAGAACGAAGGCGACATGATCTTTGCCGCCGAAACCCTGACCGAGGCCCAGATGGCCCTGCTGATCCGCGAGGGCAGCGGCATCGTCTGCCTGTGCCTTACCGACGCCCATGCCGATCGGTTGGACCTGCCGCCCATGGTGGCGTGCAACACCAGCCGCAACGGCACGGCCTTTACGGTAACCATAGAGGCGGCGCAGGGCGTGACAACGGGCGTTTCCGCCGCGGACAGGGTGACCACGGTGAAGGCGGCGGCAGCCCCCGGCGCACGGGCGGAAGACCTGCGCCGCCCCGGCCACGTCTTTCCGCTGCGCGCCCGCCCCGGCGGGGTGCTGGAGCGGCGCGGCCATACCGAGGCCACCGTGGACCTGATGCGCCTTGCGGGTTTTACGTCGTGCGGGGTGCTGTGCGAACTGACCAACCCCAACGGCACCATGGCCCGCCTGCCGGAAATCCTGGCCTTCGGGGCGCGGCAGGACATGCCTGTGCTTACGGTGCAGGATCTTGCCCAGTGGCGTGTCCGGCATGATGCCGATGGCACGTCCCGTGGCATGCATGACGGCAAGGGGGCAGGCATGGCGTAATGCAGCGTCGTACCGGACCCCTCTGATCCTGGCGGGCCATGGCGACTGCGACGCCGTGTCCCGACACGGGGGGAAGGGGTTGGGGCAGCATGCGTACCCGCCCGGCGACTGCGACGCCCGGCGACGATCACGAAAGCCGCAGCCCTGCTTTCCGTGTAACGGCCAGTGAATACAGCGGCGCGGCGGGCATGTCCCGCCGCGCCGTTTGCATCATGCCGGGCCGAGCCGCATCAAGGGACGGGGCGTCCATCATCCACAGATCCGTCCGCTGGTCATGCTCCTGCGCTGCCCGTGTTGCCGCCACCGTTCTCGTCGGTTCCCTTGCCGCTGTCATTGCCCGATTCGCCGTCCCTTGCCATGCCCTTGTGCAGCCGTTCGCGGAAGGCTGCTTCCCTCCCGTCATCCCAGCCCCCATCCCGTCCGTCCCGGTCATTCCAGCCTTCTTCGTCGTTCCTGTCGGAAAGGCCGCCTTCCTCGTCCCGGTCGTCCGCTTCGTCGTCCACAGTAGCGGGGGCGGCGTCGAACCAGTCGGGCAGGGTGGTATCGTGGTAGGCGCGCAGGGTAGCGTTGGCCGGGCTGGCGGCCATGTCACCGGCCAGCCGGGCCAGGGTGGCGTTGATGAATGCAAAGGAAGTGGCCACCCGCTCCTCGCCCTCGCCACGTGTGCGCCCGGCCAGTGCAAACAGCACGTCGGTAATGCGCAGGTCGTCCGGCGGCGCGCCAAGCACCCAGGCCGGGGCATCGTCGCACACCCGCACCACCATGCCCTCGCGCGACAGGCGGTCCAGCACGTCATCCAGCACGTGGTCCGGGGCATCCAGCAGGGCGGCCATGCGGTGGCCGTGTACTGCGCCGGTGCCGCGCACGAAGGCACGGGTAAGCAGCAGCATGGCCAGCACGGCCAGCCGGTCGCGTTCCAGGCGGCTCACCCGTCCGGCGCGCAGGTGCTTTTCAAAGGTGGGGGCGTTCTGCACGGCGTGGCATACCTCGACCCCGAACAACACCACCGCCCACGAGACATACAGCCACATCAGGAACAGCGGCACCTGCGCGAAGCTGCCGTAGATCAGCCCGTAGCGGGCAAAGCGGGCTTGCCAGATCATGTAGGCGTATTCCGCGCCCTGCCAGGACATGGCCGCCAGCAGCGCCCCGGCCATGGCGGCACGAGGGCGCACCCTGGTGTTGGGAATGTACGAGTACAGGAACAGCAACACCACAAAGACCATGAACAGCGGCACCAGCTTGAGCAGCAACAGATAGGCAGCGCCCAGCGGGGCCACCTCCAGCAGCCTGTCCAGCACCGTGCCGCTGCGCAGGCTGGCGCCAAGGGTGACGGCGGTGCCCATCAGCAGCGGGCAGACCAGCATTACCGAAAAGAAGTCGGTGAACTTGCGCCATGGGCTGCGGCCCTGGCGCACTTTCCAGATGGCGTTGAAGGAACGCTCGATGTTGGCCATGAGCATGCCCGCCGTGACCAGCAGAAAGGCCGCGCTCACCGCGCCCATGCGGCCCGCGCTGGTGCGTTCCACGTATTCCAGGATGCGCGCCACCGTGTCCTGATTGCCTGCGGCAAGGCGCAGCAGCAGCATCTGGGTGGCCTCGGCGTTATGCACCCCAAGGCCCTTGGTGATGGAAAACACCACGGCCAGAAAGGGCACCATGGACAACACAAAGGTCATGGTCAGGGCGGATGCGCGCAGCAGGCATTGGTCATCCACAAAGCCCAATGCCGCCAGAAAGGCGCGCCGCAGCAGCCAGATAAGCCCGCGCCGGGTGGGCGGGCCTGTTTCGGCGCGTTCCAGCCATACGTCGCTGGTCACGTAGCGGCGCACGCGCCGGGCGTGGTCGCGCAGGGTGGTTCCGTGCATCCGGCCTCCGGGGGTTGGGGGAAAGGCGGGGGATGACGTGCCGGGGCAGCATCAGCCCCTTGCCATGGACCGGGACAGTTCGTACCATGGCCCCATGCAAGCGTATCAGACCGGGACCGATGCAGGCAATGACGCGGCGCGGGCGCGGAACGCGCTCCACGCCAATCATGCGTCCGACGGACCTTGCCCCGGCCCGTCCCCGGCAGGATCGGATGATTCGGGGCAGGACGCCGGGTTCCGCCGCGCGGCTCTGTGGCGCACGCTGGCGTCCGCCGCGCTGTGCGCCCTGTTGCTGACGGGGTGCAGCGGCACCCGTCAGGCTGCCGCCCCGGAAGACACGGCCACAACACCCCCCCCCGGCGAGGTGCGTGTGGAATCCGCTGCCCCCGCCACCGGCGCGCCCTCCGCGCCCGGGCACGCCGCCGCCTGCTGGAATCCCCTGATGGCGCGGCTGGCCGCCGACGGGCTGTCCGGTGGGCGCATCGACACGCTGTTTGCGCAACTGGGTGATGCCGTTTCGCCAGACCCCATGGGCCGCAAGGTCAAGGAACTGTACACCACCAAATTCCTGCGCCCCGAACCGCAGCCCACCCCGCCCGGGCAGAAGCCCAAGCCCGTGCGCCCGCCCATGTACCCCGGCGTGGTCACCGACGAGAACGCGGCCAAATGCCGCGCCTTCCTGACGGAAAACGCCCGCTGGTTCTCGCTGGCGGAATCGCGCTACGGCGTGCCGCGCGAGGTGGCCGTGTCGCTGCTGTTTGTCGAGACGCGCCTGGGCACGGCCCTGGGCAAGGGCAACGCCTTCCGCAACCTGGCCGCCATGGCCGCCGCCGACAGGCCGGACATGGTCAACGGCTACATCGCGGCACTGCCCGGCGCGGACGGCAACCTGGACTGGATTGCGCTGCGCATGCGCCAGAAGTCGGACTGGGCCTACGAGGAACTGAAGGCCCTCATCCGCCATGCCGACGCGCTGGGCCAGGACCCGCTGACCATGCCCGGCTCCATTTACGGGGCCGTGGGCATCTGCCAGTTCATGCCCACCAACATCCCGGCCTACGGGGTGGACGGCGACGGTGACGGCAAGGTGGATCTGTACACGGTGGGCGATGCAGTGTTCAGCCTGTCCAACTTTCTCGACAAGCACGGCTGGCAGCCCGGCATGCGCCGCGATGCGCGCTACAACGTGTTGAAGCGCTACAACAACAGCGCGGCCTACGCCAACACCATCCTGGCCCTGGCGGACAGAGTGGCGGGCAGGCCCGCGCAGGCCGCCCCGTCTGGTCAGGCGGCAAGGCCCGGTCAGGCAGGCAAGCCCGGCCAGACTGTCAAACCGGCTCCGGCGAAGCCGACGGTGCAGCCCAAGTCCGCCACGGCTTCAGCCGGGCAGTAGCCACGGCTGCACGCGCGGCGGTCCCGCCGGTGTAAGGACTGCCCACCATGGTGTCCTTTCTGCTCCCTCGCGCAACTGCGCGCCCGAACATGTGCGGTTCCCCGCCACCCCCGCAAGGGGGTTGGCGGGGTGTTTTTTCCGTACGCCAGCGCCCGGAAACCGGCAGAGTAATAATTGTGGGTCGATTTTGACGGAGATAGCTTTTGCCATCATTGCCAGAAGGAGGCCAGATGTCCGACCCGCTTCGCCGTACTTCCGGGCGCGCGGCGCCGACACGTTCGCACGGGTCCGCTTCTCCTGCGGGTGTTCCCGACGGCAAGCCCGACATCACGTCTGATGCCGGGCCGGGCGCCAGGGTTCCAGCCTCCTTGACCGGGCCATACGGCCTGTTGGCCGCCCTGGCCTTGCCCCTGGCTGCCCTGGCGCTGCAATGGGCATTGTGGGAGTACATCCGGCCCTATGCCTGGTTTTTGTTCTATCCCGCCGTGTTCGCCAGCTCGTGGGCGTGCGGGATGGCTGGCGGCATCATCGCCACCCTGCTTTCCGCAGTGCTGGCGTTGTTCTTTTTCATTCCGCCCGCCTTGTCCCTGATGGTGACGCGCCCGGCGGACGTGATTTCGGTGGCCATGTTCCTGTGCATGGGGTTGTTGTTCAGTCTGGGGCATGACTGGCTGCGCGAGGGCACCCGCCGTGTGAGCGGGGAACTGGAGCGGCAGCGGGCGGCCTGTGAAGCGGCGGACGAGGACAACGCGCGGCTGCGTGCTGCCAACGCCGATCTGGCCTTGCGTTGTGAACGGGCGCAAGAAATGGACGCCCTGAAAACCCGCTTTTTCGCCAACATCAGCCACGAACTGCGCACGCCGCTTACCTTGCTGCTGGGGCCTCTGGAGCGCCTGCTGGATGCAACGCCGGAGGGCGACGACAGCCGCCCAGCACTGGGCGCCATGCTGCGCAACGCCCGGCTGCTGCATCTGCACGTGGATGACATGCTGGACCTGTCCCGCGTGGATGCCGGGGCCATGCAGATGCGCTACGCCAAGGCGGACCTGTCCGCGCTGACGCGCACCACCTGCGCCTATTTCGATACCCTGGCCGTGCAGCGGGGCATGCGCTACGAGGTGCAGGCCCCGTTGCGGCAGGACGCGCAGGTGGACACGGACAAGTACCGCCGCATCCTGCTCAATCTGTTGTCCAATGCCTTCAAGTTCACCCCGGACGGGGGCAGCGTATCCGTGACCCTTGAACGGCAGGGCGACGATGCGCTGCTTTCCGTAAGCGACAACGGACCCGGTGTGCCTGAGCACCTGCGTGCCGCCGTGTTCGAGCGCTACCGCCAGAGCGGCGAAGGAGAGCGGGGGCTGCATGGCGGCAGCGGTCTTGGCCTTGCTATCGTGAAGGAATTTGCTGAATTGCATGGCGGTGTCGCCAGCGTGACGCAAGGGGCCGAGGGCGGTGCGTTGTTTCTGGTGCGGTTGCCTCTGGCCGCGCCGTCCGGTGTGACGGTAGCTTCGGAGGAGGACGCAACCGGAGCCGTACGCCATGTGATAGGCCCGGCCTTGCCCGGTTTCCTTCCCGCTCCGGTCGTTGCCGGGGGCGCGGGCAAGGACGGCGGACTGGTGCTGGTGGTGGAAGACAACCGCGACATGAGCGCCTTCATCGTGAACATCCTGCGTCCGCACCACAACGTGGTCGTGGCCTTTGATGGCGAGGAGGGACTGCGCAAGGCGCTTGACGTGCGGCCCGATCTTGTCGTGTGCGACGTGATGATGCCCCGTGTGGATGGGCAGCGCATGGTGGAGCAACTGCGCCGGTATCCCGATATGGGCGACGTGCCGGTGCTCATGCTGACGGCCAAGGCCGATGACGACCTGCGCATGCATCTCTTGCGCGGCACGGTGCAGGGGTACATTCAGAAACCGTTCACGGAGGGCGAATTGCTGGCCAACGTGCATGGCCAGCTCAAGGACCGGGCCAGGCACAAGGCTGAACTGGACGAGAGCGAGGGGCGCTTTCGCGCCACCTTCGAGCAGGCGGCGGTGGGCATTGCCATGGTGGCTCCTGATGGAAGCTGGCTGCGCGTCAATGGCAAGCTGTGCGCCATCGTGGGCTACACGCCCGATGAACTGGTGGGGCTGCGGTTTCAGGATATCACCCACCCCGACCACCTCGATACCGACCTGGCGCAGGTGCGCCGGTTGCTGCACGGAGAGGCGGACAACTACAGCCTGGAGAAGCAGTACCTGCGCAAGGGCGGCGAGCCCGTGTGGGTACAGTTGACCGTGGCCCTGGTGCGCAAGCCGGACGGTACGCCCGACTACTTCATTTCCGTGGTGGAGGACATCCAGCAGCGCAAGGCATTCGAGAAGCGGCTGGCAGAGAGCGAGGAGCGCTTCCGGCAGGTGGTGGAGCACGCGCCGGAGGCCATCTTTCTGCAAAAGGAAGGCAGGTTCGCCTATGTCAACCCCGCTGCACGGGCCTTGTTTGGTGTGGACGACCCCAAGGAAATCATGGGACGGGCCGTGCTGGATTTCATGCATCCGGATGACCGCGCCATGGTGGCCGAGCGCATTCGCATGCTGAACGTGGAGCGCCGCACGGTTGGGCAGGGGCATGTGCGTATCCGCCGCACGGACGGGAGCATTGTGGACGCCGAGACGTCGGCGGTGCCCTTCCGGCTGGGCCTGCGCGATGGTGCGCTGGTCTTTGTGCGCGACATCAGCGAACGGCTGCGGGCGGAGCGTGAAATACGCGACCTGGCCCGCTTTCCCGGTGAGAACCCCAACCCGGTCATGCGGGTAAGCCCTGATTTGGTGCTGCTGCACGCCAACCGGTCCAGCGCCGTTTTTCTCGACTGTTTCGGCTCGGCGGTGGACGGCCCCTTTCCCGCGCCGTTCGCCGGGGTGGTGGCCGAGGCCCTGCGCACGTGGATCGCGCAGACCTTCGAGGTCGAATGCCACGGACGCATCTATGCCATGACCGTGAACCCCATTGCCGACGGCGGTTACGCCAACATTTACGGTATGGACATAACGGAACGGAAGAACGCCGAACGTGACCTGATCCAGGCGCGCGAGGCGGCGGAAACCGCCACCAGGGCCAAAAGCGTGTTCCTGGCCAACATGAGCCACGAATTGCGCACCCCCATGAACGGGGTGCTGGGCATGCTGCAACTGCTGGACGCCACCCGTCTTGATCCGGAACAGCGCGGCTACGTGCAGGTAGCCCATGCGGCGGGCAGCAACCTGACGCGCCTGCTGGGCGATCTGCTGGATCTTGCCAAGGTGGAGTCGGGGCGCTTGGTGATCCGCGAGGAACCATTCGATTTCGAGGAGTTGGTGCGCGAAGTGCTGGCCGTGCTGCGGCCCGAAGCCGACCGCAAGGGCCTTGCCCTGGAAGCGGCAGCGCAGGGTGTGCCGCCCGGCCTGCGGGGTGACCCGCTGCGCATCCGCCAGATGCTGCTGAACATCATCGGCAACGCGGTGAAGTTCACCGACAGTGGCCACGTGCTGTTGCGAGCACAGTACGAGCCATCCCGGAAGTCGGACGGCAGCGGCACACTGGTCATGGTGGTGGAGGATACCGGCATCGGCATTCCCGAAGACAAGCTGGCCACCATCTTCGAGCCGTTCACGCAAGTGGAGGACGCCGTGTCGCGCAGGCATGGCGGGGCCGGGCTGGGCCTGTCCATCGTGCGCCGCATCATGGACCTGATGGGCGGCGAGGCATTCATGACCAGCGTGGAAGGCCGGGGCACCACCTTTACCTTGCGCCTGCCCGCCGGACAGACGGATGACGTGCCGCGTGCCCACCATGCGGACAATGGCTTGCAGGCCGTGTCGGCGCAGGGGTGTCGCGTGCTGCTGGTAGAGGATGACCATGTGAACCGGCTGACCGTGGTCTGGCTGCTGGGAAAGATGGGCCATGACGTGCTGGCCGTGAGCGACGGGGCCGCTGCGCTGGACGCGCTGCGCAAGGAACGCTTTGATGTGGTGCTGATGGACGTGCAGATGCCTGTCATGGACGGTCTGCAAGCCACGGCGGCCATCCGGCAGTCCACGGACCTGCCGGGCGGCGCGGATGTGCCGGTCATTGCCCTGACGGCCTATGCCATGGATGGCGACCGCGAGCGGCTGCTGGCGGCGGGCATGGACGACTACGTCGAAAAGCCGGTGGATGCGTTGGTGCTGCGTCGCGTGCTGGACCGGATGCTCCACCGCGCTTCAGACCGGAAGCAGGGGGAGATGGGCGCGGCTTTCGCTGCTGGCGGGCAGGAAGGCGCTGTGGATGGCGTCTCCGTCCGTTCGAAAACGGATGGCGCGGGAATGGAGAACAGGGGGCAAGACGGCGCAGAAGACGGCGCAGAAGACGGTGCAGACGAACGCGTTGCGTCGGCAGCCGGGACAACGAAGGAGATGGCCTGAGCCGGGTCGCCGGGACTATGCGAAAGGGGCCTGCATGGGCCGGAGCCGGATGGGCCTACACGGCCCGGCGCAGCCGCTGTTCCACATGGCGCGCCGCCAGCGAACAGGAAAAGGTCAAGACCAGATACAGGGTCGCCACCGTCAGCCAGATCTCGAAGGTCAGGTAGGTGGCGGCCATCAGTTCCATGCCCTGGAAGGTCAGCTCGCGGATGGAGATCACCGACAGGATGGCTGAATCCTTGATGGTGGAAATGAACTGCCCGGCCAGCGGCGGCACGATGAGCCGGAAGGCCTGCGGCAGGATGACGTGGCGCAACTGCTGCCTCCGGGTCAGCCCGGTGGAGGCCGACGCCTCCCACTGGCCGCGTTCCACGCCTTCCAGCCCGGCCCGCACGATTTCCGTGACGTACGCCCCTTCATACAGGCCCAGGATGAGCACCCCGGAAAGGAATACCGGGAACTGTTCCGGCGGGGCCAGCACCAGGGCCGAGGCGTCCTGCAGCCATGCGGGCAGGGTCGCGGGCGTGAAAAGCCCGGACAGCAACGGGGTGAACAGCATCTCCAGTTGCGGACTCACGAAGAAGTGGAAGATGAACACCAGCACCAGCGGCGGCAGGTTGCGCACCCCTTCCACATAGGTGCGCGCCACCATGCGCCGGAACAGGCGCGGGCTGGCGCGCAGCAGGCCCATGCCCGTGCCGATGCACAGGGCCAGCAGGGTGGACCACACCCCCAGGCGCAGCGTGACCAGCAGCCCCTGTGCCAGCATGCCCGGCACCCAGCCCCGTTCCGCATCGTGCCGGATCAGGTACCGCCCCGCCATGCTCCAGTTCCAGTCGTACTCCAGCCGCGCGGCGCTGCCCCAGAACAGCCAGCCAGCACCAATAGCCAGCACGGCCAGCAGCGCCACGTCCAGCCGCCGCGCCGCCATGGGCGGCAGGAAGTCCTCCATGGCCCCTGAGACGTCGCGGCCTGAGGGCATGTCGGACGCCCCCGTCTCCGCGAGGCGGCGATCGCCAGCGTCCCCCCGGCGGGGGCGGGGGGGAAATGCCGGAACATTGTGTTCGGGGGGCAGGGCCGGAAACGGGCGGAGAGACATGGAACTCCGGTCAGGAGCCGCGCCGGGCAGCCGGGCGGCGTCGCGGGGAATGGAACGGCGTGCCGGACCTCAGGGCGGAAGCCCGGCACGCAGGGCGGCAAACGTGGCCGGTCACTTCAGCTGCGCTTCCCACTCGTTGGTCTCGAACCAGTAGTGCTTGCGCTCCTTCAGCCAACCGTCGGCGTCCATCAGGCGAATCCAGTTGTCGAACACGTTCAGGGTATCCACGTCGCCCTTGCGCACGGCAAAGCCCACGGGTTCGCTGGTGAAGGTGCCGGGCACCGGCAGAAACAGCTTGTCCGGGTTCTTCAGCACCTCGAAGGCAGGCAGGGGAGCGCTGGTCACCATGGCGTGGGCGCGCCCGGACAGCACTTCCTGGATGGCCGGGGCCTCGTCGTCAAACAGGCGCAGGGTGGCCCTGGGAAAACGCTTTTTCGCCGCAGCCGCAGCGGTGCTGCCCGTGCGCGCGGCAATGGTCACCTCCGGCTTGTCAAAGGCGTCCAGACTGGTGAAGCCCTTGGCCGTGGCTCGGTTGGCCATCAGCGCCATGCCTGCGTAATCGTAGGGAATGGTGAAGTTTACCTTCAAGTTGCGGTCAGGCTTCACACTCATGCCGCCGATGATCACGTCGAACTTGCCGGTGAGCAGCGCGGGGATGATGCCCGACCATTTGGTGGGCACGAATTCCACCTTTACGCCCAGGTCTTCGGCAAGGCGGGTGGCCACGTCCACCTCGAAGCCGATGAATTTGCCGGACATGTCCTGCATGGCCCACGGCACGAAGGTGGAAAAGCCCACGCGCAGCACGCCGCGTTGCAGCACGTCGGCGATGACGCTTTCCTCGGACAGTTTCTGGCGTACGGATGCATCGGCGGCCTGCGCAGGCGCATGGGCCGTCAGCAACATGGCAAGCGTCAGCAGGGCGGCCAGCAGCAGGGCCGGGCCGCGGAGCCGCGTGTGGGGAATTGTTGTATGCATGGGGGTGCCTCCGTTGTGTGTTGCCGCGGATGGGACGCGGGGCATGGACCGTGCTGGTCGACTGTGCGCTGTCGCCGGGCGGCGGGGTACGCCCGGACAGTTCGTGCAGACATGAGCCGTGCGGCCAGCGGGACGCGTCAGAATTCGTAGCGCAGGCGCCGTTCCAGCAACTGCGCCAGGGCCGAAAGGGTCAGCGTGAGGGCAAGGTACATGCCCGCCACCAGAAACCAGACCTCGAACACCAGAAACGTGTCGGCGGCTACCGCTTGGGCCTGCATGGCCAGATCGTGCAGGGCGATGGTGCTGACCAGTGACGAATCCTTGACCAGCGAAACCAGCTGCCCGGTCAGGGGCGGCAGGGCTGTGCGGGTCGCCTGGGGCAGCACTACCTCCATATAGGTTCCGGGAACGTCCATGCCAAGGCTGCGCGAGGCTTCCCACTGCCCGACGGGTACGGACAGGATGCCCGCGCGCAGGATTTCCGCGATGTACGCCCCCTCGAACAGCGAAAGAGCCAGCACGCCAGCCCAGAAACGCCCCACGTCCAGCACCGGGGCCACCACAAAGTAGACCACGAACAACTGGATGAGCAGCGGCGTGTTGCGCACCGTCTCCACGTAGCCCAAGGCCAGCGCGCGGCCCACACGGGACCCGGACTGGCGCAGCAGGGTGGCCAGCAACCCGGCCAGCAACGCAAGGGCAAGGCTGACCGCCACCACCTGCAACGTCACGCCAAGGCCTTCCAGCAGCGGCCCGGCACGCAGCCCGCCTTCTGCCGTCACCGTGAACAGGTGCCGCCACAGTCGGTTCCATTGCCAGATGTAGCCTGATGCCGACGTGCCGCGCAGGGTGATCCAGATCAGAAACCCCATGACGCAGCAGTATTGGGCAACGTCGCGGGCCACGACCAGCAGGGCGCGTCCCGCAGGCTTGCCCGGCATGGCGGCTGCTGTCGTGCCCGTCGCCGTGCCCAGCGGGGCGTCTGATTCCGGGTGCGATGCCGTATCTGCCATGTCTGCCAGATGTGCCAGATCAGCCATATCTGACTGACCAGCCGGGCCTGGCACGCCGAGCTGGCCGCCTGCACGTGGCGGCGTGGCGGAGGGAGATGGGGTTGCGCGGCCCTGGCCGAGTCGGGACTTTTCCATTCTGTGGCGCAGCATACGCCGCAACACGCCCCCTGCCAAGGTGTGCGGTGCAGACGGGACGGTTCGTGGTGGAAAAAGGCGGGTGGGCACATGAAAAGGGCGGGACAGGTTGCCCTGTCCCGCCCGGCATGGCGGCGGCTTCACGGCCTTGCGGCCGCAAGGCTACTTGTTCAGCTTCACTTCCTGCGGGAACACCGGCAGGTAGCGGTACGACAGGCTGAGGATCAGGGCCGCGTAGGCCATGATCATGGCGCTGGCGCCCCATTCCGCCCAGTTGGGGGCGTAGGTTTCCCAGCTGTCGAAGGGCATCACCGGCGCGGCCAGGGCCTGCACGGTCATGACGTAGCGGTTGATGGTCACCCCGATGCAGTCAAGGATCGCAGCCGTGTAGAACAGCGTGCGGTTGTTGCGCGTGGACGGGATGATCAGGATGATGGCGGGCAGCACGCCGCAGGCGAACAGTTCCGCCCACAGCATCCACTTGCCGTAGATCCAGCCGTAGAAGACCTGGTCAAAGGTCAGGCCGGAGCGGGGCAGGATGCCGTTGGCCCATGCCCAGGTGTCCGCCAGCTTGAAGACCATGTACACGGTCAGCATGGTGCCGGCGATCTTGCCCATCAGGCTCTTGATTTCCCAGCTGACCAGCTGCTTGCCGGTCATCTTTTCCATGATGGTGCATACGAGCACGGTGAACACCGGCCCGGAACCCACGGCGGAAAGGACATACAGGAAGAAGGTCCAAGGCCAGATGAAGAAGCCGTCGCGCGCAACGTACGGACGGGCGAAGAGCACGCCGTACATGCCGCCCAGCGACCCCTGGTGGAACGTGGACAGGAAGGCGCCGATGCCCGCGAAGAGCGGCATCATCAGGTGGAAGTTGTGGGCGATGGCATGCACCAGCTTGTTGCTGTTCAGCTGCTTCTGCTCAAGGATCAGCGGTACGTACTCGATGACCAGCACGAGGCAGTAGCAGGTGATGCAGAAGATAACTTCTGTCAGCATGGAGTGTACGTTGGCGTGCCAGTAGCCGAACCATGCGCGCAGCGGCTGGCCCACGTCCAGCACCAGGACGAGCATGGCGCCCGAGTAGCACAGGAAGCCCACGATGACCGTGAGGTTGATGATGTTCTTCAGCGGGTCGATGTTCAGGATGTAGCGGAGCAGGCCCGTGAAGAACGCGCCCGCGCCCAGCGCGATGACCGCAAGGTCGAAGGTGATCCACAGCCCGAACCCGAAGTAGTCGTCCAGGCCGGTGACGCCAAGGCCTTCGGCCAGCACCCGGTAGGCGGCGTACAGGCCCCAACCGAACACAGCCATGACAATGGTGATCCAGACCAGGAACTTGGACAGCGAGCAGCGCGTGCAGCCTTCGGGGAACAGCGCGGCGTCGATGGGAAGGTCGTAGTTCTTATCCATGGCCGCCCCCTACCCTTTGACCTTTTCGTTTTCGAGATAGTTGTCGCCAAGGCGGCGCACCCATTCGCGGCGGCTCAGGTAGTACACCTGCGGCTCGGTGCCCAGGCGTTCCAGCAGCCGGAAGGCGTACTTGCTCTTTACGAGCTCATGCACCTTGTGCGCGGGGTTGTTCACGTCGCCGAACACGATGGCCCCGTTGGGGCAGGCCTCGGTGCAGGAAGTGATGTAGTCGCCGTCGTTGAGCGCGTTGGGATCACGACCTTCCACACGGGCCTTGTCCTTGGCCTGCATGAAGCGGTGGTGACAGAACGAGCACTTTTCCACCACGCCGCGCGGACGGACCGACACGTCGGGGGTCAGGGTCTTGTCCATGCCTTCGGGCCAGGTCGGGTCGAACCAGTTGAAGTACCGGGCATGGTAGGGACACGAGGCCATGCAGTACCGGCACCCGATGCACCGGGGGTAGACCTGGCTGACGATGCCGCCTTCCTCGTTCTTGTCGGTGGCGATGACGGGGCACACCGACACGCACGAGGGCTTGCCGCACTGCATGCAGGGGCGGGGCAGGTACGCCACTTCATGTTCGGGGAAGGGCTTGCCGTTGGTCAGTTCATATACGACCAGCCAGTTCAGCGACTTCAGCTTGTTGCTGGCGTCCGGCTGGGGGGCGATGTTGTTCTCGGCCTGGCAGGCAACCATGCACGCGCCGCAACCCGTACATTTGTCCAGGTCGATGGCCATTCCCCACTTGATCTTGAATTCCTTGAATGAGGACATGACGTACGTTCCTTATGCTTTGGCGATGTTTACGCCGGCGCTGGTCCAGACCGAAAGGCCCGTGCCGGGTTCCGCACCAGCTGCGAGCAGGCGCATGACGTTTTCGCCCTTGCCCTTGCTGAACTCGTCGAAGGCGGTGTGCCCGTGCCCGGCAGGGACGGCCACCGTATCGTTGATGACGCCTTCGAACAGGTTCACCCGCGCCGTAAACTTGCCGGCGGGGTTCGAGAGCTCGATGCGGTCGTGCTTCTGCAGGCCCAGCTTGGCGGCCGTGGCCCCGTTCATCATCACGTAGAGTTCCTTGCCCTGGATTTCCCAGCGCCGGACAGTCTTGGTGTTGAAGGGCGGGGTGGCGGTCTTGCTGGTGCCCACGTTCAGCTTGGCGACCGGGGCGAGGGCGACGGGGAAGGCCGGGGCCTTCACGTCAATGGCCTTGGAAAGTACGTCGGCGCGCAGGGCGATGCCGTTGACCGGCAGCACTGCGCTGCTTACGTGCGCGTTGGTGGCCGAAGGCTCGTTGAAGCTCGCGCCGCGGGCTTCGGCCTTGGCCTTCAGGGCGTCGGCAAAGGCGGCAACGCCAAGGTCGGCGCCCAGCTTCTTTGCTACCGCGATGACCACATCGCCAGCCGGGCGGGCATCCACAAGGGGCGCCAGCGCAGGCACGGCAAGGGCGTAGACCACCTGGCCACAGCCGTAGGGGGTGTCCACGTCGTCGAAGCGTTCAAGGCCCATGGGCACCGGCAACACGAGGTCGCAGGCCATGGCCGTTTCATCGAGGAAGCTGGTGAAGGCCACCTTGAAGGGCACCTTGGCCAGCGTGGCCTTCATGGCGTCGGCCTGGGGCAGCGCGTAGACGGGGTTGGCTTCGTAGAAGACCACCGCCTGCGGGGCAGCAGACTTGCCGGAGGCCACCTTGCCGAGCCACGCCACCAGGTCGTTCTGCAACAGGGCCTTGCGGTCCATGGCGGCAGACACAACCTTGCGGGCGTACGGCAGGGCGCGGATGCCGCCTTCGCGGTTCACGGAGCCCAGCAGCGCGTTCAGGGCAAGGCCGGCCAGCACGGGGGCCGCGCCGCCGCCCTGTCCGAACTCCGACCCGGCGATGACCAGAGGCCGTTTGGCCTTGGCCAGTTCCTGGGCCACGGCGGCAAGCCGCTTGGCGTCCACGCCGGTCTGCGCCGCCACCTGTTCGGGAGTGAACTTGGCGGCCAGGGCCTTGAAGTCCGCGAAGTCGGCGGCAGGGCTGGATGCCCCCGCCTTGATGAGCAGGTTGGCAAGGCCCAGCGCCAGCACCGTTTCGGTGCCGGGGCGGATGGCCAGCCAGGTGTCTGCGGTGGCGGCGGTGTTGTTCTGCACCGGGCCAGCATAGGCAAAGCGCACGGCCGGCGTTTCACCATGGGGACGGCCAGCCCTGAAGGCGTGGCGATTGCGGATCACCGTGCCCCAGGTTTCGAGCACGTTGGCCCCGATGGCGAGCACGTAGTCGCTCTTTTCGATGTCGTAACCCACCTGGCCGTCGCCGCCCATCAGTTCCCATGCCTTGGCGGCGGACTGGGCCTCGCCGGGCATCAGGAAGCAGGACTTCGAACCCATCTCGGCGGCAAGCGCCGTGAACAGTTCGTTGATGGTGCCGGTTTCGTCGCCGGAGATGACGGCAAGCTTGTCGCCGCCCTTGGCCTTTTTCAGGCCTTCCACCAGCATGGCTTCGGCTTCTTCCCAGGTGATGCCCACATACGCGCCATCGGCGGTCCGCTTCAGCGGGCGCTTCATGCGCGAGGGGCTGTACAGCAGTTGCACTTCCGCCGCGGCGATGGACGAAAGTCCGCCGCCGAGGGGATGATCGTTGTTGGTCAGCACGCGCACCGGGCGGCCGTCCACCAGCCGCACCCGTACGCCCACACTGGACGGACACAGCTTGCTGACGGTGGGCACGTACGAATTGGCGCCGTCGATGTTACGGGGAATCCACGACCAGTTCTGCGTCCAGATGGACACGTCATCCAGACCTTTCCAGACAACGGGGGTGGCGAGAATACCCGCGGTGGCGCCGCCGATGAACTTCAGGAAACCTCTTCTGTCCAGAGCCATAGCACCACCCCTTTACTTGTGGCAGACGAAGCAGGCATTGTTTGCACTCGTCACGCCGTAGTGGTTCTCATTGGCGTGACAGCGTTCGCATTGCCACATCTTCATGGTTTGCTTGCTGTAACCGGTCAGCTTGTTTTCAAAGTGGGTCGGAGCGCTGTCAGAGTTGGCCACGTCGGGGTGGCACTGCGCGCACAGTTCCGATTCCTTGAATTCATGACACTGGTTGCAGCCGTCAAGGGAATGGGCGGCATGGCTGAAGAAGACGTTGTCGGGCTGGATCTGGTAGACCAGCCATTTAACTTCCTTGCCGGTTTTCACGTATTCGTTGACGAAGCGGGCTTCCTCAGGGTCGGAACCCATGACGTCGGAATGACAGTCGGCACAGCTGGCGGTGGAGGGCAGACCCGCAAAGGTCCCGTCCTCACGCAGCACATGACACTGTTTGCATTCCATGCCCGCGCTTTCCATGTGCACCTTATGGCTGAAGCGTATCGGTTGTTCCTTCTTGCTGTACAGCATGTCCGGAAATACCCACCAGCCGAAGATGAGCGACACGACCAGGCCGACGAGAAACGGAGTAATGCCGCCGCCGCAGCACTTCCCGCCATCCGCCGCGCAGCCGGAACTGTTTAACTGCCTGTCCTCCATACCCTTCGCCTCATTAGCTGATTTGAGAGATGAATAACGAATGCCCACACTTGCCACGACAACCTTACTAGGCGACAGGTTGAAAGCCTGTCAAGGTGAAATATTTCACGAATCCGCTTCCATTTCGCGCAACTACGTGAAATATCGAGCCGCCTGAGCGGCCGTTCAGCCCTCCTTGCGGCGTCCGTACACGTCGTCAAAGCGAACGATGTCGTCTTCGCCCAAATACGGACCGCTTTGGATTTCAATGAGTTCGAGCGGAATGCGCCCCGGGTTGGTCAACCGGTGAAGGGTGGCTTTGGGGATGTCCACCCATTCATTTTCGGTCAAGGTGCGTTCTTCGTTGCCAACCTGCACAAGCGCCGCGCCTTTTGCCACCACCCAGTGTTCGCTGCGGTGATGGTGCATTTGCAGCGAAAGGCGCGCGCCGGGGTTCACCTCTATGCGTTTCACCTTGCGGCCCGGCCCTTCGTCCAGCACCGTATAGGTGCCCCAGGGGCGGCGTACCGTAAGATGCACGTCCACCAGCGGGCTTTTTTCGAGTTTCAGCTTTTCCACCACGTCCTTCACCCGCTGCACCTGGTCCTTGGCGCAAATAAGCGTGGCGTCGCGGGTTTGCACCGCGATGACGCCCGAAAGGCCGATGGCCACCAGCTTGCCCCCGCGCGAGAGCAGCAGGCAGTCGTCGCAGTCCAGCGCCATGGTGTCGCCCTGCATCACGCAGCCGCGCTCGTCCTTGACGCCCAGGCGGTACATGGCCTCCCAACTGCCCAGGTCGTCCCAGCCGAAGTCGGCTTCCACCACGGCAATGCGGTCAACGTGCTCCATGACGCCGTAGTCTATGGATATGGACGGCAGGGTGGCGTAGCCGTGCGTCAGCGGAATGCCGGGAGCCAGCGAGGTGTCCTTGCGGGTGGCCCACCAGGCTGCCAGCGCGGGCTGAAAGCGCTCCACGGCAGACAACAGCTCGCCGCCGTTGAAGACGAACATGCCGCTGTTCCAGAAATGCAACCCCTCGCGCAGAAAGCCGCGCGCAGTTTCCAGGTCCGGCTTTTCCACAAAGCCGTCCACGGCGAACGCCGCGCCCCTGGCGGCGCTTGCGGGGGTGGCCAAAGGTTCGCCATGAGCGGGCTTTTCGGGGCTCGCCAAGGGCTCGCCCCGGCGAATGTAGCCGTAGCCGGTTTCCGGCGTGGTGGGCGGCACCCCGAAGGTGACGGACCAGCCCTCTGCGGCAAGCCCCGCCCCGCGCGTGACGGCGGCGCGCCAGCGGGCCTCGTCGTGCAGCAAGTGGTCGGACGGGAACACCGCCAGCAGGGGGGGCTGTCCGGCGTGCTCAGCGCCCGTGTCGCCCATGGCAGCGTTCATGGCAGCGTTCATGGCCGCATCCAGGCCCAGCAGGATGGCGGGCAGGGTGTTGCGCCCCACCGGCTCGGCCAGCACCTGGGTGTCCAGCCGCTCGTCCAGGGCGCGGGCCTGGGCGCGCACCTCGAACACGTGTTCCTCGTTGGTCACGATATGGACGCGTTCCGGCGGCAGCAGCGAGAGCACGCGGCGCACGGTCTGTTGCAGCAGCGAAAGGTCGCCGTTCAGCGCCAGCAACTGCTTGGGAAACAGCGCGCGCGAAAGGGGCCACAACCGCGTGCCGGAACCGCCCGCCAGGATGATGGCGTGGCAGCGGTCCAGCGGGGCGGGGGAATGCGCTGCCCCGTGGGAGACCGTGGCGGTGACGTTGGCGGGAGGTATGGTCATGTGTAGGCCTTATGCCTTGCTGGCGGGATCGTAGGTGAAGGGCGAATCAAAGTCCCGCAGCCGGGGCAGGCGGCGGTCCTTGTCCGAAAGAATGGGCGTGATGTCCGGCCAGGGGATGGCCAGATCCGGGTCGTCCCAGGTGATGCCCGCTTCGATTTCGGGCGCATAGTAGGCATCGACTTTGTACTGGAACTCGGTACCCGGTTCCAGGGTCATGTAGCCGTGGGCAAAACCGCGCGGCACGAACAGCCGCACGAAGTTGCGTTCGCTCAGTTCGCAACCGTACCACTGGCCGTAGGTGGGCGACCCCACCCGCAGGTCCAGGGCCACGTCGTACACCGCGCCGCGCGTGGCCCATACCAGCTTGGCCTGGGTGGCAGGGGGCAGCTGAAGGTGCAGCCCGCGCAGCACGCCGGGCTGTTCTGACCGGGCATGGTTGTCCTGCACGAACCCGGCAGCCACGCCCAGGCGCTCGAACAGTTCGCGGCGGTACGTTTCGAGAAAGAAGCCGCGTTCGTCCTTGAACACGCGCGGTTCAAGGCGGAGCAGGCCGGGAATGCCGGTTTCGATGATCTGCACGGGGCCTCCGGTGCCGGTAAGTGTGGAATCCCCAAGGCACTTACCTGATCGGGGGCCTTTTTTGAAGCCCCGGATGCTGCCCCAAACGCGTGCCGATTCGCTGCCCGCGCGGCCATGCCGGACAGGGCTGCAATTCCGTGGCGGATGCGGATTGCCAAAACCGTTGCTCATGCCCGTGGAATTGGGATACAGAAACGCATTATGGTAAACTACGCAGTTCGTGACCAACCAACGGATATGCCATGAGCGAGCATGAGACGGCGTGGAAAGCGCCCGCACAGGGGACGGGTATGGTGTTCAACGGTGCAGGAACGGCGCGCGAGGCCGCGCTGGAAGCCGAAATCGAACGACTGCGGACCGAGCGCGACACTGCGCTTGCGGCTGAACGCACGTTGCGCAACATCCTGACCTCGATTCCTGATCTGCTGACCGTGCATGACCGGGCGGAACAGGTGGTGTTCAGCAACTGGCAGGGCGATAATGTGCGCTGGGAAACGCAGGGCGGCGAGCAGCACGGCAAGAACTGCTTCGGCTGTTATTTCCGGGGCGAGAAGTCGTGCGATGCCTGCCAGATAGCCGAGGTTTTCGACACCGGACGCCAGAAGATCATTGAGCTGTACAACCCGGATTCGCGCACCTTCCGATCCATCACCGTGTTTCCGGTGCGCAACGCCGCCGGGCAGGTGGCCATGGTGGCGGAATACGTGCGCGACGTGACCGAAACCCGCCGCATGGAACGCGAACTGCGCGTGGCCAAAGAGGCCGCAGAGGCGGCGGACAAGGCCAAGAGCGAGTTTCTGGCATCCATGAGCCACGAGATACGCACCCCCATGAACGGCGTGCTGGGCATGCTGGATCTGGCGCTGGACACCCCGCTGGACGAGGAACAGCGCGAATACCTGGAGGCGGCGCAAAATTCCGCCGAATCGCTGCTGGCGCTCATCAACGACATTCTCGATTTTTCCAAGATAGAAGCGGGCATGGTGGAACTGGACAGCCAGGTTTTTCGCCTGCGCAAGCGCCTGTCCACCCTGCACACCATGTTCGTGCATCGGGCCGAGGAAAAGGGGCTGGGCTTCGCCTTCCTGGTGCCGGAAGACGTGCCCGACGGCTTGGTGGGCGACCCCATGCGCCTGCGCCAGGTGCTGGTGAACCTGCTGGACAACGCCCTGAAGTTTACCGAGCAGGGCCGCGTTTCGCTGGCCGTGCGCACGGTGGAATCCACGCCCGAATCGTCCATGCTGGAATTTTCCGTTACCGATTCCGGCCCCGGCATTCTGGACAAGCACCGCGAACACATCTTTGAACGGTTCGTGCAGGCGGATGGTTCGCTGTCGCGCCGCCACAAGGGCACGGGCCTTGGGCTGGCCATCTGCAAGCGGCTGGCGCTGCTGATGGGCGGGGACATCCGCGTGGACAGCGCGCCGGGGCAGGGCAGCACCTTTCACTTCACGGCCCGCTTTGCCACGGCCCGGCTGGAAGGCGAGGAAGCCGCCCGCACGCCGGTGCAGACGCTGGAGCCGGAATGCCGGGCGCGCATCCTGGTGGCGGAAGACCACCCCATGAACCTGATGTTCATCGAAAAGTTTCTGCAAAAGCAGGGCTACGAGGTGCAGTCCGTGACGGACGGCAGCGAAGTGGTGCCCGCGCTGCGCAAGCAGGAATTCGACTTGGTGCTGATGGACATCGCCATGCCGGTGATGGACGGCATGGAAGCCACGCGCATGGTGCGCAAGGCGCAGGGTATGGCCACCAACAGCAACGTGCCCATCATCGCCATGACCGCCCACGCCATGAAGGGCGACCGGGAACAGTTTCTGGCGGCGGGCATGGACGACTACATCGGCAAGCCCATCAATTCCGACAACCTGCGCAGCCTGCTGCTGAAGCACATCCAGAAGTGCCGCCGCAGCCTGGCGACGGGTGCGGGCACCGGAGCAGGGTAGCGGGCGGACGACAGCCTGAGCGGGCGGCGGGATAGGCCGCAGAACGAGGGATACTTTCCGTTACCGGGGGGCCTTCCGCTGCCGGGTTGCCGGGGACGGGTGAGCGCCAGTGGCCAGAACCTACTGCCAAGGCTGGAAGTCCGCCGCAAGAGTGTTATGCCCGGTGGCGCGTTCATGCCCCAGGCCTGTGCGGCCCCGCCATCTTGACCGCCACGGGCGGTCAGGGCATAACCGCCCGGCAAGGCAGGGCAGCGGCGTATCGGTTCTGATACGGCATGCCCTGCACCACCTGCGGAAGGGTGGCAGAGTCCGGTTTATTGCGGCGGTCTTGAAAACCGTTGTGGGGGGAACCCCACCGGGGGTTCGAATCCCTCCCCTTCCGCCAGGTTAGTGAAAAATCGGGAATGCAGATTCCTGTTGATAGCTGTCTTTGCCCCACCCCTGATCCATCTGTACACTTCCAGTGCGAGTTCGTGCTATTGGTCCTATTAGGCCTAATGAGTCGAGTTTGCGAGCATGGCTTTGGTTTCGTGATGCATCGGTATAGTATTTGATCTCGCAGAATAGCCCCCCCCCGTTAGTTTTCCTTAGGGTGGATTTCGCCAAGGCAAGTGAATCCACCACGTGCCAACTACTTGTATTTGGGTAGTCCCCGCAGAGGTGGGGAGTGTTGTTGGCCGTATTGGTTATCTTCGCGTTCCTTGGGTTAGAGCTATGGCGCATCACCGCGTTGCCCCCAGGCGGTCACTGAGGCCGGGGGGCAACGCGTGCGACCGTTAGGCTTTTCCCCTCATAGAGTCGGGGCGGCGTGAATCGCGTCAGCTAGAGGAATGGGTGCGTTTTTCTCTAGCGGCATAGACTCCGCTAGAGAACCTGTCGGTTATATGCTACTATTCGATCTTTAAGTTGCGCGATGAGTTTTTGTGGATTGTCGCTGTTTCCTACAGTACGTTTAAGGAATGGGCGAGGGTCTGATTATGCGTATTGAATTTATAGAGATATCCAATTTCAGAAAGCTAATTTCCACGCGAGTTGGCATCTCAAAGGAAACGACGGTCTTTGTCGGTGCCAATAATAGCGGAAAGACATCGGCAATCACTGCACTTCGCTATTTTCTTGTTCAGCGAGAACGAACTAATTTCACTTTAAATGATTTCACGCTTAGTCACTGGCCAGCGATCAATGCGATGGGTTTAGCTTGGGAGCAAGCTTTTGTAGCTCAAAGCGTAATGCCAGAGGCAGATTGGGGTGCAGTGTTGCCATCTGTGGATGTGTGGCTCGATGTCGCTGAGAATGAATTGCACTATGTGCAGCCACTTATACCGACACTAGACTGGGAAGTGGGGCGTTTGGGTGTTCGCGTTCGCTATGAACCGAATGATGTCATGAGGTTGCAGGTGGACTATGTGTCCGCGCGTAACGAGGTGTTAGCACTTCAGCGAGAAGCTGAGGTGCTAGCCGCAGGGCAGTCTGACTCTACGTTTCAGGTTAAGCTGTGGCCGGAAAGTTTGGTAGATTTTCTTCAACGCCGTTTAACCAGTTACTTTACATACCGCTATTATGTGTTGGATCCTGCAGCTATCAGTGAACCTGTGCATGGGGTAGCGCAGCCTCAATCACTAAACTGCAGTGAACCAATTGAAGGTGATCCCTTCAAAGGACTCATTCGCATTGACGAAATTAGTGCGCAGCGAGGCTTCGGTTCGTGCGACGATGGCTTCGATGGTGACAAGTCTGCGATAGGATTTGGTTCTCGAAAATTGTCTGCTCAGCTACGACAGTATTACGTTCGACATCTTGATCCCTACGAAAAGCCAAACGCAGAAGACTTGCATGCACTGCGGGCAATCGAGGAGGCCCAGCAGGCATTTGACGGGCGCTTGATCGATGGATTTGAAGGCCCACTTAAGGAAATGCATAGGTTGGGATATCCAGGAGTTACTGACCCCAAGTTGCATATATCTACTAGGTTGAGGCCTGTTGAAGGGCTTAATCATGAGGCGGCAGTGTGTTTTGAAATTCCAGTTCATGATGGAGAGAAACACGTCAATCTCCATCTGCCGGAAGACTCAAACGGCCTCGGGTATCAGAATCTCATCTCTATGGTTTTTCGTCTAATGGCATTTCGAGATAGCTGGATGCAGGTAGGCAAGGCGAAAGCCAAAATGGGGGACGATGCTGTCATCCCTCCGTTGCATCTCGTGTTAATTGAGGAGCCAGAGGTACATCTGCACACTCAAGTCCAGCAGGTATTTATCAGGCAAGCGTACAAGATACTTCGCAATCATAGTGAACTTGAGAATAATGAATTCTTTCAGACGCAGATGGTTGTGAGCACCCATTCTAGTCACATTGCGCATGCTTGCGAATTTGATTCGCTTCGCTATTTTCGCCGCTTGCCAGGGAGTGCAACGAACATTCCCACTTCATGTGTCGTGAATCTCGATGATGCATTTGGAGATGCGCCTGAGGCAAAGCGTTTCGCTACCCGTTATCTTAGGGTGACCCATTGTGATCTCCTTTTCGCCGATGCGGCCATATTCATCGAGGGGCCTGCCGAGCGTATTCTTATTCCACATTTTATAAGCGAGCGTTCCGAATTCGCTAAATTGTCCGAAAGCTATATCACGTGGCTCGAAATCGGCGGGAGTCACGCTCACCGCCTGAGGTCGCTTGTCGAGAGGATCGGTTTGACGACGCTTATTATTACTGATCTTGATTCTTGCGATACCGAGGGGAAAGCCGCTGTGCCGCTTCGGGGGCAAAATTATACCACTCGCAACCAGACTCTGCGAAGCTGGTGCCCAGCCGTCACTCAACTCGATGAACTGCTGGATAAGCCGGACGCGGAAAAAATTAAATTTTATACTGACGAACGCTTCGCAGTCCGAGTGGCGTATCAATGTCCAGTGCAGATCAATTTTAAAGATATTACGTCAGAGGCGTTGGCCTACACCCTTGAAGATTCTATTGTTTACGAGAATTTGGCCCTCTTCTCTGGCCTGGATGGTACGGGACTTATCGCAAAATTTCGTAAATCCATCGCTGAGAGTGCAAATTGCGCTGCTTTGGCCACGTCTTTGAGAGAGGACTTAACGGGGGGAAATAAGGCAGAGTTCGCGTTAGACCTTCTTGAGATTGAAGACTCTGCTGCGCTCACCCCGCCGACTTACATCCGCCTTGGTCTCTTGTGGCTAGCGGAACAGCTAGAGCACGAGCAGGTCGAGCTTGGGGGCGTTCGTACGGTCGAAAATCCACCGCTGGCAAATGCAGGCGGCATTGATGGGGGAACTGCATGAGTCAGTTAACCCAGTTGGCCTCCAACGTGCGTATGGACGATCATATTGATGGGGTGGTGGCCGACGCGCTTCGGTTGGACTCGCCCAAAAGCTTCTTCCTTTTTGCAGGGGCGGGTTCAGGAAAAACTCGAACATTGGTCAATGCGCTCCGGCACATACGTGAAACATTTCGTGATAGCCTGCGCTTGCGTGGCCGTCAGGTCGCAGTCATCACATATACGAACGCTGCCTGTGATGAGATCGTTCGGCGTACGGAGTATGACGAACTCTTCGTTGTCCGAACCATCCACAGTTTCGCGTGGCAGCAAATTCAAGGATTCACCAAAGATATACGAGAATGGTTGCGCGGGTCCCTTCAACGTGAGCTTGCCGAACTCCAAGAGGAAGAAAGAAAAGGTAGGCCTGGCACTAAAGCGTCCGTAGTTCGGCTTGCGCAGATCGACTCCAAAAGGTGCCGTTTGGAGCGGTTAGATCAAATCAAGGTGTTCGTTTACAATCCGACTGGCGACAATCGTGAACGGAATTCATTAAATCACAGCGAGGTTATCAAAATTTTTTCGTCGTTTCTACAAAGCAAGCCACTTATGCAGAGGCTGCTGGTTGAGAAATATCCCTTTGTCCTTATCGATGAAAGTCAAGACACTCATCGGTCCCTTGTGGACGCGTTATTGAATGTTCAGCGGGAGCAGAAAGAGCGTTTCAGCATCGGGCTTATTGGCGATAATATGCAACGCATCTACGCCGATGGGAAGGAGAGGATAGAGGATGAAATTCCCGATGATTGGGCCATCCCGGAGAAGAAACTTAATCATCGCTGTCCGAAACGCATAGTCTGGCTAATCAATCAAATCCGCTCGGCAACGGATGCGCATATGCAAGAGCCGCGTGATGATGCGATTGAGGGGGTGGTGCGGCTGTTCGTGCTTCCCGCAGATATTGCGGATAAGCCTGCTTTGGAGCAGGAAATTAGAAAGTATATGGTAGAGATCGCTTCGGATCCGCTTTGGAATGAGATAAAAGAATGTAAAATTTTGACGCTTGAACACCACATGGCGGCGCGCCGGATGGGGTTTGAGAAGTTGTTCGAGGCTCTGGCATCCGTCGAGGAGTTTCGCACCAGTTTTCTGGGGGGAAGTTTCGCGCCGATTCGCCTTTTCACTCATAGAGTGTTGCCATTGATTGAGGCTCAAAGAGAGGGGGATAGGTTTGCGGTTGCGAAGATTGTTCGTGAGTTCTCACCTTTGCTCAGTAAGGAGCGTTTGAAAACATCACAGAAACCGGTTGACCAATTGAATGCTGCACGAGTTGCGATCAATCACCTTGTTGCACTATGGGAGGATGGTGAGCCGTCGTGTGGTCAAGTGCTGGAGCGTATCGCCGAAACAAGCCTATTTGAAATTCCTGACAGCCTTCAAGCGGCGTTAGCAGTTCGAATGGCCTCGGTGGACGAAGCGAAGGCGGACGATGAAAAGGTTGATCCTCTCAACCAGGATATGTCGGCACTTCTGGATTTTCTTGAGTGTCCATTTTCAATGATTGAGCCCTACGCCACCTATGTCGCACATGAAGCACCTTACGATACACATCAAGGCGTGAAAGGGCTTGAATTTGATCGCGTTATGGTGTTGATGGATGATGGTGAAGCACGGGGGTTCATGTTTGGCTACGAAAAATTGCTCGGGGCTAAGGCACCGACACAGAGCGATATAAAGAATCAGAAAGAAGGTAGGGAAAGTTCCATTGAGAGAACACGTCGCTTGTTTTATGTGACGTGTAGTCGCGCTAGAATGAGCCTAGCGCTAGTAGTATATACGGATAGTCCAAGTGCGGTTCAAGCGCAGGTGCTGGGTTGTGGTTGGTTTGACGCGCAAGAGGTGGTGCTGAAGCTTTAGGTGTGAAAAAAAATGGATCTTGTCGTGGGTATTAAGGAATTATGTTAGGGTTTTATGCCGTCTGTGCAGATGCTTGTGTGTGTGGTGTATGAAGGCACTATGTGATTGTGATGTGCGTGTAAAGTTTCTAAATCCCTCCCCCCACAACGCCCCGCACCAGCCAGTCAATCGACCTTCCCGTCCGTAGCCCCGCATCGATGAGCCAGTCCGGCGGAATGCGCCCGTTCTTGCGGGCGTTGGAGATGGACGCCGCCGACACGTTCAGGAACAGCGCCAGTTCGCGGTCGGTGCGTGCGCCCGCCGCTTCCTTCAGGCGTTCCAGCACCATGGGTGCCTGACGCAGCCCCACCTCGCCGGAAACATCGCGCGCCACCACGTACACGCGCGGTTCGCCGTAGATGGTGTCGTTGTACACCAGCCGTGCATGTACGGTGGAATAGCTGCCCGACAGGTTGCGGATGCGGCATTCGAAGTGCTGTTCGCGGTGTTCGCGCATGGCCCGCAGCAGGGCCTGGCGCACGGCGGGCAGGTCGCCTTCGTGCAGCAGGTCCAGCACCGGCCCCATGTCCAGGGTATAGGCGTCGTACGGTTCCTGCCGCCCGAAGATGGCCGGGGTCAGCGTCTGGCGCGACCGCCGCAATATCCGCCCCTGATCGTCGGTCACCACCACCACGTCGCCGTGATGGGCGTGCAGTTGCTCGATGAAGGCGTTTTCCTGCACCACCTTGGCGGAAATGTCCTGCGCAATGCCCAGCAGCCCGATGACCTCCTGCCGGTTGTCGTCGAAGATGGGCCGCCGGATCACCCGGTACCACACCGCCGGGTCCAGCAGATGCGGCACCGCCGGGTGCTCCAGTTCCTGCTTTTCCTCGAACACCTTCAGGGCCGCCTCCACGGGGTAGCGGGCCAGTTCCGGCGGCAGAAAGTCGTATTCGGTGCGGCCCATCACTTCGTCGCGCGTGCGGCGGTAGGCGGCAAGGTAGGCGTCGTTGACGGCCACGATGCGCAGGTCGCGCCCGCACACCCAGGCAAGGCCGGGCAGGGCGTCCACCACGCGAGAAAAGTCGCTGGCCAGCTTGGACGAGAAGGCGAACGGACGCTCCTGAAAATAGCCGCTGTAGGCCACCATGCGGCCCGACGCATCGCGGATGGATTCCGCCGTGTACCACAGGGTCAGGGGCGATCCGTCCTTGCGGCGCAGGGTCACCTCGCCGTTTTCCACTTCCGCCCGCTTGATGAGCTGGCTGACGATGCGCTTGCGCGCCGTGGAGGTGAAGTAGAACTCCCGCGCGGACCGGCCCACCAGTTCGTCCTGCGTGTAGCCGCAGATGGCGCACAGCGCGGGGCTTACCGCCTGGATCACGCCATTCGGCAGGATGGTGAAGCCCATTTCCTGCCCGCCCTCTGTGGTGCGCAGGCGGCCCCAGGCCAGATACACGGCCTGCGGCAGGCCGGTGGCGGCGGGGGGGGGGCCGCCCGTGTTGTTGCCCGCGCTGTTCCCCGCGATAGCGTCCGCGATGCCGTTCGTACCCGCAGGCGCGCCTTTCCCCGTGTACCGCTCCGCGCCCTGCCCCGCGTTCTTGTCCGCTCCCGTCCGCTCGTGCCCGTCGCCTTCGCCGTCCGCGCCGGGCACGGGCACGGCCACGCAAGTCCAGCTTATCTGACGGATGCCCGCGCCGTCCGGCAGGGTGATGCGGGTGCGGCTTTCGCGTACCGGCGTACCGCCTTCGGGCACGGGGGGCACTTCCGCGTGCTGCCAGCCGTGGGCGGGCGGTGCGTCGCTAGCGCGTCCGTCATTTTCAGAGGCCCCGTCATTTCCCTCGCCCTTCGCACGATCTTCATCTCCCGCGCGATCTTTACCCCCCGCATTTCCGGCACCCTCCATGCCATCCCCGCCGCGCGCTTCGCCCCTCGCGCCCGCACCATCCTCACCGCCCCGGCGCAGCAGCCGGGCGTGTCCGTTGGCGTACAGCACGCCGCCTGCGCCATCCAGCAGCAGGGCGGGACCATCCATGGATTCCATGCGGGGTGCATAGAAGGCGACAAGATCATTGCAGGTCATGGGTTCACCACGGTTGAACGGCGCGGCGGCGCGTTCATGGAATATGAATGGGAAAAGGCACGATGTTCATTGACGCTGTACTTCTGCCTGCTACACTCCCGTCGTCCTGTCAACATTCGGCGGGCATATTCTGCAAGTACGGGAAGTTGTCATGCGAAAGCCGTTGTTCCTGCTGTGTCTGGTCCTTGTTGCGCTGCTGCTGCCGCTGCACGCGCATGCCTCCGGCTATGCCGTCTACGAATGGAGCGCCCGCGGCACCGCGCTGGGCGGGGCCATGGTGGCCCGCGACGCCGACCCCTCGTCCGTGGCCTACAACCCGGCCAACATCACCGACCTGCCGGGCACGCAGGTGCAGGTGGGGGCCACGGCCATCAAGCCTGCCGCCGACATGAACTTCCAGAGCGCCAGCGTGAAGGACCGTGAATTTTCGGATGCCATCTGGGGCCTGCCCAGCGCCTATTTCACCAAGCAGTTGGATGACCACTACTGGTTCGGCTTCGGCATGTTCTCTCGCGTGGGCCTGGGCACGGACTACAGCGGCGGAGACAGCTGGGCCGGGCGCTACAACTGCTCGTATGCAGGCATCCAGTCGATGACCTTCAACCCCAACCTGGCCATGAAGTTTTCCGACCAGTTCTCGCTGGCCATGGGGGTAGAGGCCACCTACCTGCGCTTCATGTACAAATCCACCATCCAGCCGCCGATCAACGTGGAGCAGGACATCGACGCCGACGGCTGGGCCTATGGCCTCAATGCCGGGGCGCGTTACAAGCCGTACGATTGGCTGGCCTTCGGCCTGGCCTGGCGCAGCCAGGTTGACCTGAAAGTGAATGGCGACGTGGATTTTTCGAAGAAGGGCGCATACCCCGCCCCCGCTCGCGGTGACATTTCCGGCACGGAGCCATTGCCCGAATCGTTGACCTTTGGCGTGATGGTCAAGCCCATCGACCGCCTGAGCCTGGAAGCCGACGTGGTGTGGACCCGCTGGAGCGCCTACGAAGCCCTGACCATGAATTACGATCCGCCCTTGCTGGGTATGTACCCGACGGTAAGCAAGGAAAAGAACTGGAACAATACCTGGCGCTTCCAGTTTGGTGCGGAATACGCTCTGACCGACAGCGTGGATCTGCGCGCGGGCTACGTCTACGATCAAAGCCCCATCAATGACGACTACGAAGACTTTGCCGTGCCCTGTTCCGACCGTCAGATCGTCACCGTGGGTGCGGGCTGGAAGGTGGATCAGAACTGGGTGTTGGACGTGTACTACGGCTACCTGTGGATGGTTGACCGCCACTACGACGCCAAGGCGACCGAGGGCATTCCCGAAGTGGACCGCGAGGACGCCCACGCCCATATGGCGGGGTTGAGTCTTACCTATAAGTTCTAGGGGTTGGTTCGAAATTGCCTTTTCGTCCGTTGGCGTCGTCAAACTTCGTCTGCCATCGCGTTGCTGTCCTTATCCGTAAGATTCGCGCTACGCGCTCACCTAACGGCTAAGGCTCGGTCAAATACGATAAGAGTACGCTTTGCGGTCGCTATCCGTAAGACTCGCGCTAAGCGCTCGCCTAACGGCTACCGCATTCCCTCATGGCAGACTCGTTTTTCTTGCCAACGAACGAAAATCCTAATTTGGAAACAACCCCAAAAGCCCAAATCAGTTCCGGAGGTTGCTCCGGCTTCTCACGAATCCGCGAACAGCTTCTGGTTCTCCCCAGCCGCCCGCCGTTCCCTCCGGCGGGCGGTCTTCATTTCCGGGGTCGCCAACTGTTTGTCTGCGTACTGAATGTCTGGTCTTTCAGCAGTACACGCGTGCGTTGTGGCGTGTGCCGACATCATGGTTTCAATAATCTAATATCTAATAACAACGCTCCTTGCGAATATGTAAGGTAGAAATGCCTCTCCCGCGAACAATGGATGCTTCCGGCGAGGCGCCCACCGCGCGACGATGCCCGCGCGGGGCCTTCAAACATATTGCATGCTGCGCAAGGAGCACTATCCATGAAGCTGTCTGTCAAACTTTCCGGTGCGTTCGGCACGCTTCTGGTGCTGATGCTTACGCTTGGGCTGTACGGAAACTATATGTTCGGGGAAGTTCTTACCGATGTGAAGGACGTGACCACCAACTGGTTGCCAAGCATCAAGTTTCTGGGCGAGGTGCGGGCAGCGCTGAATTCCGTGCGCCGCGCGGAATTGCAGCACATCATGTCCGATACCAACTCCGCGATGGATGAAGAAGAACGGGCCATGGAAAAGGCCCGCGCAGATTTTGTCGACAAGGCGCGCAAGTACGAGCAGCTCATTTCCAGCGATGAAGAGCAGCGCATGTTCACGAAAATGAAGGCGGACGCAGACGCCTATCTTGCCGTGCTGCCGCAGATCATTCCCCTGTCGCGGGCCATGAAGACGGAAGAAGCCCGCGCCTTGTCCGTGGGCAAGGCCCGCCCCGTGTTCCGTTCAGCGCAGCAAGGGCTGGCTGATCTGGTGGAACTGAACGACAAGGGGTCCCATGTGTCCGGGCAGCAGGCCGAGGATGAAGCCAGCCGGGCACGCATGGTCAGCCTGGTGCTGATGCTGCTATCGCTGGGCCTCGGCATTGCCGCAGCGCTGTACCTCATACGTTCCACCCTGGCCCAGTTGGGCGAAGACCCCGGCTACCTGTACGACGTTTCGCGCCAGATCGCGGCGGGCAACCTTGGGGTGCCGTTCCGTTCCAGCAAGTACAAGGGCGTGTACGACGCCATGCAGCAAATGGTGGCCACGCTGAAGTCCAAGATCGCCGAGGCGGAAGACAAGAGCCGTCAGGCCGCCGTCAAGGAGCAGGAAGCCCTGACGGCCATGCGCGAGGCGGAAGAAGCACGCCGCCAGGCCGATAGCGCCAAGCGCGAGGGCATGTTGCAGGCTGCGCAGAAGCTGGAAGGGGTGGTGGAGGTGGTGTCGTCCGCCTCTGAAGAACTGTCCGCGCAGATCGAACAGTCCGACAAGGGGGCAGAGGAACAGTCGCGCCGGGTGGCGGAAACCGCCACGGCCATGGAAGAAATGAACGCCAGCGTGCTGGAGGTGGCCCGCAACGCAGGCGGTGCGGCGGATGTTTCGGAAAACGCGCGCCGCATGGCCGACGAAGGCTCGACCATCGTGGGCCAGGTGGTGGACGGCATCGGGCAGGTGCAGCAACAGTCGCTGGCGCTGAAGCGCGACATGGAGGAACTGGGGCGGCAGGCGGAATCCATCGGGCAGATCATGAACGTGATCAGCGATATTGCCGACCAGACCAACCTGCTGGCGCTGAACGCCGCCATCGAGGCGGCCCGTGCCGGTGACGCCGGGCGCGGCTTTGCCGTGGTGGCCGACGAAGTGCGCAAGCTGGCGGAAAAGACCATGCACGCCACCCAGGAAGTGGGTGCGGCAGTGCGGGGCATTCAGCAGGGCACGCGCACCAACATGGAGCATGTGGACCGTTCGGTGGGCACCATCGAGAGCGCCACGAACCTTGCCCAGCGGTCGGGCGAAACGCTGCGCGAAATCGTGCGCTTCGTGGATGCGGCCGCCGACCAGGTGCGGGGCATAGCCACCGCGTCGGAACAGCAGTCTGCCGCCAGCGAGGAAATCAACCGCGCCGTGGAACAGGTAAGCGCCATTTCGGCAGAAACGGCCCAGGCCATGCGCGAGGCCGCCACCGCCGTGAACGAACTGGCCAATCAGTCCCAGGTGCTGAAGCGCCTTGTGGAAGAACTGAAGCAGGGATAGAACCCGCCTTCGTACCGCGCGCGGCTCGCCCCGGTGGCGTGCCGCGCGTTTTTTTGTCCTGTGTTGATGTGGCTGCCATTATAAAGGAAAGCCGTATTGCAGCATTGACGGTTACTGGCAATTCCTCTAGTACCAGTCCACAATACATGTTCTGTTTTTCACAAGCGTACAGCCGCGCCCAGGGAGTGCGACGTCTGTTTTCGGGGAGCATCATGAGCCGTTCTTCTTTCGCAGCATTCTTGTGTCTTGCGACCGTGTTCGCGGGGGCGATGACGGTTGCCGTGCCCGCACGGGCTGCATCGTCCTATGTGGGCAGCGCCGCGTGCCAGCCATGCCATGCCGGTGAATACGAGAAATTCCAGAAGTATTCCAAGAAGGCCAAATCGTGGAAAAGCGTGGCCACCATGGCCCCCAAGCTGACGCCCGAAGAACTGCGCGGCTGCTATGAATGCCACGTGACCGGCTATGGCAAGGGCGGCTTTGTGGACTACGCCGCCACGCCGCAGTTTGCCGACGTGGGCTGCGAAACCTGCCACGGCCCCGGTGCGGCGCATGCCGACGCGGGTGACCCCTCGCTTATCGGCAAGCCCACCATGGCCACCTGCGAAGGCTGCCACAACGCAAGCCGGGTGCGTTCGTTCGGTTTCAAGCCGTTGTTGCACAGCGGCGCGCACTAGGGGCCGTTTCTAACTTATCCTTTCGTCCGTTGGCGTCGTTAAACTTCGCCTGCCATGTCGGTCGAATACGATAAGAGTACGCGCTGCGGTCGCCATCCGTAAGACTCGCGCTATGCGCTTGTCTAACGGCTGCCGCACTCCCTCATGGCAGGCTCGTTTTCCTTGCCAACGAACGAAAATCTTGCGTTAGAAACAGCCCCTAGGAGGTACCATGGGGGGGAATCTCGCGCGGTCGCTCAGCCTGCGCACCTCGCTGCTGGTGACGGTCATTGCCGTCACCGTGTTCACGGTCATCATCGGGGTCGGGGCGTGGCGGCAACGCCATGCGGCCCTTGAAGAACTGGAATCGGTGGTCAGCCGCGAATCGTCCATGATCAAGACCACCATCGACCGGCCCATGCTGCTGGGCAATGACGCAGGCACCCGCGCCGAATTCGCCGAACTGGCCCGCCACTACGCCGACACCACGGTGCATCTGGCCAGCTTTACCGGCAACGTCACCTATTCCACCCGGCCAGAGGCCGAACGGCGCGACCTGGCCGAGGTGCTGACAGACCCCGGCCTGCGCAGCCTGACCGACCGCGCCCGGCGCGAGGCGCTGGAAGCCTCGCTGCTGTTCGAGCGGGACGGGCGGTCGATGTTCGCGCGCGTCACCGCCATCCGCAACGAACCGTCGTGCCATCATTGCCACGGCGCGTCGCAACCGCTGCTGGGACAGCTTGTGGTCATGCAGGACGTCACCCCGGTGCTGGCCGGGGTACACGGGCGCATCATGGAAAGCGCGGGCATTTCTGCGGCGGGCCTGGTGGTGCTGCTGGCCGGGATCATCCTGTTCATCCGCAGGGCCATCGTGGACCGGGTGCAGCGCATCACGGACGCCAGCACGGCCATTGCCGGGGGCGACCTGAACGCGGACCTGGCCGTGGGCGGGCACGACGAACTGGCCCGGCTGGCCGCCAACCTGCACGGCATGGTCGGCGGGCTGAAGAAGGAACTGGGCTTTTCCAAGGGCATCCTGAGCGGCATGACTCTGCCCTTTCTGGTGGCGGACACGGAAGGCCGCGTCAGTTACTGCAACGCGGCCCTGCTGCGCATGCTGGGGCTGGACGGCGCGCCGGAGGCGCAGACCGGCAAGACCGTGGGCGACATCATGCACGGCGATCCGCAACGCGATACCGTAACCAGCCGCGTGCTACGCGACAGCACCGCGCGCACCGGCCAGCGGGTGACCCTGGACAGCCGCAAGGGCGGGCAGGTTCACCTGGTGGTGGATTCCGCGCCGCTGCTGGACCTGGACGGCAACCTCATCGGCGCGTTCAGCGTGTACACCGACATCACCGAAATGCAGCGCCAGCAGGCCCGCATAGAAGAACAGCATGCCCGCATCGCCCGCGCCGCCGATGCCGCGCGGCAGGTTTCCGCGCAGGTGGCCTCCGCCTCGGGCGAACTGTCGGCCCAGGTGGAAGAGGCCAGCACCGGAGCTGACGAGCAGCGCGGCCTGGCCCTGGAAAGCGCCACGGCCATGGAGCAGATGAACGCTTCCGTCATGGAGGTGGCCAGCAGCGCCGGTTCTGCCGCCGACCTGGCCGGTTCGGCCCACGAACAGGCGCGGCAGGGTTCGACCGTGGTGGAAGAGGCCGTGGCCTGCATCAACAGTGTGGCCGAACAGGCCCGCGTGCTGGAACGCGACATGGGCGAACTGGGCAGCCAGGCCGAGGGCGTGGGGCGCATCATCGGGGTTATCGAGGACATCGCCGACCAGACCAACCTGCTGGCGCTGAACGCCGCCATCGAGGCCGCCCGTGCTGGCGACGCCGGGCGCGGCTTTGCCGTGGTGGCCGACGAAGTGCGCAAGCTGGCCGAAAAGACCATGCAGGCCACGCGAGAGGTGGTGGGCTTTGTGGAGGCCATCCGGGCCGGGGTTGCCCGCAGCCGGGCCGCCACCGACGAGGCGGTGCGGCTGGTGGAACAGTCCACCGGGCTGGCCGGGCGCAGCGGGCAGGCGCTGCTGACCATCGTGGGCACCGTGGACCGCACGGCGGACCAGGTGCGGGCCATCGCCACGGCGGCGGAACAGCAGTCCGCCACCAGCGAACAGATCACCCGCGCGGTGGACCGCATCAGCTCCATTTCCGGCCACACGGCAGATTCCATGCGCCATTCGGCAGGGGCCGTGAGCGACCTTGCCCGGCTGGCGCAGGAGTTGGATGCGATTATTGACGACATGCGTTGACGCCCGGCAGGGCGGAATTGATGGATGCCATAGGGGCCGCCGGAGTAATTCGGCGGCCCCATCGTTTGGGTGCATGCACGTGAGAAGCGTGAGGATGGGAGATTGGCCCGGTCACTCGGTGAAGCCGGGCGGCAGGCCGCCGGATGGCGGCGCACCGTCGGTGTCGGGTGGCAGGGGCTGCGGGCCGTCACCGTCCGGATAGGGGGCAGCACCCGTGGTGGTCGGCGCATGCGCCTCGCCGGGCTTTTTGGGAGTGAAGACCAGGCGCAGGCCGCGCGCTTCCGCCGCCGCGCGCATGCTGCCGCTGGCGATGCGCAGGGCGTCCCGCGTGCGGACGACAATGGCCTTCTGTCCGGTGGGCTGTGCGGTTTCCGGGCAATGCCGTTCGCAAAAGCCGCACCCGGCGCAGCGGGCCGGGTCCACGTGGGGCACGCCCACGGCGTAGCCGGGTTCCGGCTTCAGGGCGATGGCGTCGTAGGGACACACCTCGTCGCAGACCAGGCAGCGTTTCTTTTTGGCCCAGGCCAGACAGTTGTCGCGCAGCACCTCTGCCGTACCGATCTTGGCAAAGGTGCGCTCGTCGGTCAGCCGTCGGATGGCCGTGGTGGGGCAGGCGCGGGCGCAGGCGTGGCAGGCCGGGTCGCAGAAACCGCGCGTCGGGGTGACCACCGGGCTGAACATGCCCAGCGCGCCGCTGGCCAGCCATGCGGGTTGCAGGGTGTTGGTGGGACAGGCGGCGGCGCACAATCCGCAGCGCACGCAACGGGCCAGAAAGTCCGGCTCCGGCAGTGCGCCGGGCGGGCGCAGCACACCCTCCGGCCTGCCCAGCGCCGGGCCGGCGTGGCCCAGTGCTGCGGCGCAGACGCCCACGGCCACCCCCGCCAGCAGTGCGCGGCGCTGCGACCGGGCATGCGGCGGCAAGGGGGATGTGGTGAGCGTGCCGGGGCAACGGCGGCGGACTGCGGAACTGAGGGGGGGCGGGCTGTCGGGGGCAGCGGGTCCGGGGGCAGCGGGTCCGGGGACGGGAACGCCCGCGCCTGGAACGTGTGGCTGCGTGCGGGGGGGCGCCTCCTGATCGTCGGCCCGGTGTGCATTCCGAAAGGCGAAGCGTACCGCATCCACAGGACAGACATCGGCGCAGCGCAGGCATTTCAGGCATTCGGCGTGGTCCGTGGTCTGTGGAATTTCCGCCGGGATGGCCCCGGCAGGGCAGTGCCGCGCGCAGGCGCCGCAGGCGGTGCAGGTGGGCGAGACGCGCCGTCGCCACGGGGCCGCGCGGCCCGCAAGGCCCATGGCCGCACCGGCAGGGCAGAGCATGCGGCACCACAGGCGCGGGGCCAGCACGCCGCCTGCCAGCACCAGCGCAAAAAATCCGACGATATACCCGGTGGCCGCGTACCCGTGTACGGCAATTTCCGCAAAGGCCAGGCTGGTGGCCCCCATCTGGCGGGCCAAAGGGGCGGACAGCGAAAGGCCCGCCTCGCCCAGCCGGGCAACCGGGGGCCAGGTCGCCAGCGCCCAGAACCGCCCGGCCAGCGGCAACGGCGCGGCCCAGAACACCAGGTTCAGTCCGGCCAGCGCGGTTGCCAGCACCACGGCCAGCACGCCATACTTGGGCAGGCGCGGCACGGCGGCAGGGCGCGCGGGGGCCTTGCGGCGGGCGCGCTGCCTCCGGACCTTGGCCAGCCGCTTCCACACGGCATCCCCGGCATCCACCATGGCCCCGAACGGGCACACCCAGCCGCAGAACGCTCGGCCCAGCAGCAGGGACAGGGCCAGCACCATCAGTCCCGGCACTGCCGTGCCGATGACGGCGCGCTCCGCGATGCTGGCGGCCAGGGCCACGGAAGGGTCCAGCCGCAGCAGCAGGTCGCGGGGCAGAGCTGCGTTGCCGGGCAGGGCCTGCCCCGCGCCCCACGCCAGCAGCACGAAGACCGCGAAGCACAGCCAGCGGCTGACCAGCCGCGCGCGTTGCCGGTTCATGTCCTGCGATCGCACGTTACAAGGTGATCCGCGACACGGCGCGTTCCGCCAGTTCCATGGACCCCAGGCCGCGTTCGTGCGCCAGCCGGATGTGGCTGACCTGCCGCGCGGCAAAGCGCCGCCCGTACCACTCGAACGATTCCACGGCGCAGGCGTCGGCGGCCACCGGGTCGGCAGAGGCGATCACCGTGTTCTCCTGCATGACCTTGCCGGGCCCGCCGGGGCCGCCGGTGGTCAGCACGTAGGTGCCGTCGATGACGGTCAGCGCGGCGCGCAGCTTCGTGTTCAGGTCCACGATGGCGGTGTCGAGGTCGTAGCGCGAATGCATCACCCCGCGCTGGCGGATCAGGCCCATCATGCCCTTGAGCCCCAGCGAGACGCCCGTGGAACTGTGCGACTTGGCCGTGGGCGCGGCGATGAGCACGTCGGCGTCCAGCACGTCGCGCAGGAAGGTGTTGGCGGTCATCTGCTGCGCGCCGTCGATTTCCTGTTCACGGTAGAACCGTTCCGCCGTGGGGGCCTGCACGACATCGCCGAATTCCGCGCAGGCGGCCCGGATGCCCGACCGCGCGATGCACTGTTCCGGCGAGGCCAGCGGGTTGTCCAGCACCAGCACCGACGCGGCCCCCGCATCGCGGCACATGCGCACCAGCGCGGCCACCACTTCCGGGTGAGTGTTGGTGCCCAGGCTGGCGGCGGAGGCAAAGGACATGTTGGGCTTGATGACCACCTTCTGCCCGGCCTTTACAAAGCGGCCCATGCCGCCCAGCATGCCCACGCAGGCATGGGTGGCGGCGGCGGGAGCACCCTTGGCCACCACGACATCGGGGGGCAGGCCCGGTTCTGGCTGGGCGGCACGTGCCTGGCCCGGACCCGGCGCAAGAAAGGAAAGGGGCGAAAGCGCGGAGGGCGCGGCGGTCAGGCCCGCCCCGGCGGCCAGCCACAGCGCGCCGGACAGTTGCCATTTCAGGAAGTCCCTGCGACGCATGATGCCTCCTTGCGCCGTGCGGCGCGGCAGCGGGCGGGGTGGGGTGATCCGGATGCGGCGGGAGCGGAAGGACGGATCACGGGCACGATCTTGGGCACGATCCGCCGGGCAAGCCGCGGCGGTGCGCACCTTGTGCATGCGTATACCACCGTTGGCGGACGGGGAGCAATGGTTGCCGGATGACGCGTGCGACCGTGCCGAACCGGTGGCGTGACGGGCGGCGTGACGGGTGGCGTGGCTGGCGGCACAGTGACCGGGGTGCGCGCGGCGCGTACTCTGCCCCCCAAACGTAACGCGCCCCGTCCCGTTCATGTCTGCGCCAGCTTTCCCGTCACCGCGGCTGCCGGGCGCTTCTGCCCGTAAGGCTGTGCGCGCCGTGTGCTGCGGGGTGGTTGGACTTCCGCCCCTGAATGCAGTATGAGAACCGATTCAGATGGTACGACAGTGCGCGCCGGGTTCCTGACCAATCCCCGGCCAACCCATGGCCACCTCATGCCCGGCCACGCGCACGGCGGCATCACGCCCGTACCCACCCCATGCCCGCATACATTTCAGGAGGCGCGCCGCCGCAGGGCGGCACCCACGCTATGCCCAGACAGGAACACATCCGCAATTTCAGCATCATCGCGCATATCGACCATGGCAAATCCACCCTGGCCGACCGTATCCTTGAGGTTACCGGGCTGGTCAGCGACCGCGAAAAGCGCGACCAGTACCTGGACCGCATGGACCTGGAGCGCGAGCGCGGCATTACCATCAAGGCCCAGTCGGTGCGCATTCCGTACACGGCCAAGGATGGCCGCAAGTACGTGCTGAACCTCATCGACACGCCCGGTCACGTGGACTTCAACTACGAGGTCTCGCGCTCGCTTGCCGCGTGCGAAGGGGCGCTGCTGGTGGTGGACGCCTCGCAGGGCGTGGAAGCCCAGACCCTGGCCAACGTGTACCTGGCGCTGGACCACAACCTGGAAGTCATCCCGGTCCTGAACAAGGTGGACCTGCCCAGCGCCGACGCCGAGCGCGTGAAGCACGAGATCGAGGAAAGCATCGGCCTCGACTGCTCCGACGCCGTGGCCGTCAGCGCCAAGACCGGCCTGAACGTGGACAAGGTGCTGGAAGCCATCGTCGACCGCCTGCCCGCGCCCGAAGGCAACCTGAACGCCCCGCTGAAAGCCCTGATCTTCGATTCCTGGTACGATTCGTATCAGGGCGTGGTGGTGCTGTTCCGCGTCGTGGACGGCGTGCTGCGCAAGGGCGACCGCATCAAGCTGTTCGCCACCGAACGCAGCTACGAAGTGATCCGCCTTGGCGTGTTCTCGCCCGAAATCGTGGACATGACCGAGCTGGGTGCTGGCGAAGTGGGCTTTTTGTGCGCCAACATCAAGGAACTGGGCGACGCCAAGGTGGGCGACACCATCACCCATGTGGACCGTCCCGCCGAAATCCCCGTGGAAGGCTTCAAGGAAGTGCAGCCCATGGTGTTCTGCGGGCTGTACCCCACCGATTCCGCCGACTACGAGCAGCTCAAGTACGCGCTGGAAAAGTTGCAGCTCAACGATGCCGCCTTCTCGTACGAGCCGGAAACCTCGCAGGCGCTGGGCTTTGGCTACCGCTGCGGGTTCCTTGGCCTTCTGCACATGGAGATCATCCAGGAGCGGCTGGAGCGCGAATTTCAGGTGGAGCTTATCGCCACCGCCCCCTCGGTGATCTACAAGATCGACACCGTGGACGGGAAGAAGAACGACATCGACAACCCCTCCAAGCTCCCCGACCCCACCAAGATCGCCGCGCTGTACGAACCCTACGTGCGCATGGACATCCACGTGCCCAACGATTACGTGGGCAACGTGCTGAAGCTGTGCGAGGAAAAGCGCGGCATCCAGAAGAACATGGGGTACATTGCCTCCAACCGCGTGGTGATTACCTACGAACTGCCGTTCGCCGAAATCGTGTTCGACTTCTTCGACCGGCTGAAGTCGGGCACCAAGGGCTACGCCTCGATGGACTACGAGTTCATCGACTACCGGCAGTCGGCCCTGGTGAAGCTGGACATCCTGATCAACGCCGAAGCCGTGGACGCGCTGGCCGTCATCGTCCACCGCGACAAGGCCTACCACTATGGCCGCGCGCTGGCGCTGAAGCTGAAGCGCACCATCCCGCGCCAGATGTTCGAGGTGGCCATTCAGGCGGCCATCGGGCAGAAGATCATTGCCCGCGAATCCATTTCCGCGCTGCGCAAGAACGTGACCGCCAAGTGCTACGGCGGCGACATTACCCGTAAGCGCAAGCTGTTGGAAAAGCAGAAGGAAGGCAAGAAGCGCATGAAGCGCATGGGCAACGTGGAGTTGCCGCAGGAGGCGTTCCTTGCCGCCCTTCAGGTGGGCGACGAGTAGCGGCGCGCACGGGCGGCAATTACGGCGTCAAACGTCGTAGCCGCTCGGGTCACGTACCAAAGAGTACGCTCCCCTCGCGGACGCCGACGTTTTCCTTGTTCTTGCCGCTCGTGCGCACCGCTACAGGCGTGTGCGTTGAGTGAAGAAGTGTGCGAAGCCCTTGCTGCTCCTGACGCGAAAGTATCGGGAGACGGCAGTCGGCCTGCCGTCCGTGCGCACCGCTACGGCGCGTGCGTTGAATGAAAGAAGTGTGTGAAGCCCTTGCCGCCCCTGCCGCGAAATTGCGGAGGGCAGGCGCGGGAATGCGATCCGCGTGGCGCATGTGTGCGCCAGTGGTTTGAAAAGAGAATGAAGACAATGCCGGGCGGCAGGCACAGGGCGTGCCGCTGTCCGGCGGTTTCAGTGCGCCGTCCCCGGCATTCCCCACAATGCGGGGCGCGGCGCAGGGCATGCCCCTGCGGCCACTGCACCAGCGGTGGCGCGCACCGGCCCCGCCTTGGGCTTCAGCCTTTGGCGGGTTTTCGATGAACCGCAAATCCCCGTCCCCGCGCGGTCGCGCGACAGGACGCGGAGGCACCCGCATGCAACAGAAAAGCCTGCTGCTGGAATACGTGGAGGCGCTTGTCGTCGCCTTTGCGCTGGCCATGCTCATCCGCACCTTCGTGGTGCAGGCGTACAAGATTCCTTCCGGTTCCATGCTCGAAACCCTGCAGATTGGTGACCACCTGCTGGTCAACAAGTTCACCTACGGCGTGAAGCTGCCCTTCACTCACAAGGTGTTGCTGCCCGTGGGCGACCCGCAGCGCGGCGACATCATCGTGTTCGAGTACCCCGGCGATCCGTCCATCGACTACATCAAGCGCATCGTGGGCGTGCCCGGCGACGTGATGGAAGTGCGCAACAAGCAACTGTATCGCAACGGCGAAGCAGTGCAGGAAGCGTACATCCGTCATTCGCAGCCCGGCATTGTCATGCCCGTGCGCGACAACTTCGGCCCCGTCACCGTGCCGGAAGGGCACTACTTTGCCATGGGCGACAATCGCGACGACTCGCAGGATTCCCGCTTCTGGGGTTTTGTTCCGCGCGGGGCCATCCGGGGCAAGGCGTGGGTCATCTACTGGTCGTGGGAAGGGCTGGGCAACGTGCGCTGGGATCGCATCGGCACGGTCATTCAGTAACGGCACTGCATCCTTTCGCGCGTTGGCGATGGGGGTAGACATCCCGCAGCCGCAAGCGCCCGTCCTGCATTGACGGCATATCCGTCCCGTTCCGCACGTCGTTGCGGGACGGGACGTTTTGCTTTAGGTGTTGTGCGGTATCGCAAGGCGCATGCAGTGGCGTCGCACTGCGCTCCGGCCCGTGCCGCTTTCGCGCGCGCTTTCCGGGACCTGTCAGTGCCCGTCTGGCCCCGTTTGTACCTGTTTGTACCTGTCGGGTCTGCGCCGTCAGGCACGCGCCGACTTGTCCGGGTCGTCAGGCCCGCGCGGATTCCTCTGGCGTCTTGGCTGGAACCTGTTCGCGGTATCCGCTCTGCTTGTCCGCTCCTCACTCTTTCCGCGCAGGGGGCTCAATGATCGTTCGCGTGGCTTGCGCCGCCCTGCACGGGGTGGACGCCTTCCGGGTGGACCTGGAAGTGGACCTTGCCCGACAGGGCATGCCTGCCTTCGTCATGGTGGGTCTGGCCGAAGGGGCGCTGCGCGAATCGCGCGAGCGCGTATTCGCCGCCATGCGCGCCTGCAACCTGCGCCTGCCCCCCGCCCGCATCACCGTCAATCTCGCCCCCGCCGACCGCCGCAAGAGCGGCAGCGGCTTCGACCTTCCCCTTGCCATCGGCCTTTTGGCCGCCGCCGAAATTCTGCCCCAGGGCTGTACCGACGGGTGGTTTATGCTGGGCGAACTTTCCCTGACCGGCGAACTGAAGCCCGTACCCGGCGTGCTGCCCGTGGCCGTGCGCGCCCGCGCCGAAGGGGCGCGCGGCATGCTGGTGGCGGCGGACAACGCCGCCGAGGCCGCCGTGGTGGAAGGGCTGCCGGTGTACCCCGTGCGTTCGCTGGGCGAGGCTGCGGCCTTTCTGGCCGGGCAGGCGGACATATCCGCCGTGCCTTCCGGCGGGCGCGCCATGTGGGAGCGCGGCCAGGACTGGCCCGTGGATTTCGCGGAGGTCAAGGGGCAGGAGCACGCCAAGCGGGCCATCGAGATCGCTGCGGCGGGCGCGCACAACCTGCTGTTCATCGGTCCGCCCGGCAGCGGCAAGACCATGCTGGCCCAGCGCATTCCCACGGTGTTGCCGCCGCTCTCCTTCGAGGAGGCGCTGGAGGTGACCACCATCTACAGCGTGGCGGGGCAACTGGACGGCCAGGGGCTGATAACCCGACGCCCCTTCCGTGCGCCGCACCATACCGTGTCCGACTACGGGCTGGTGGGCGGCGGGGCCAATCCGCGCCCCGGAGAAATTTCACTGGCCCATCGCGGGGTGCTGTTTCTGGACGAGTTGCCCGAATTCCGGAAGACCGCGCTGGAAGTGATGCGCCAGCCGCTGGAAGACGGTGTGGTGACCATCGCCCGCGCCGCCGTCTCGCTGACCTACCCGGCGGACAGCATGCTGGTGGCGGCCATGAACCCCTGCCCTTGCGGATACCGCACCGACGACAGGCACACCTGCACCTGCCTTGGCCCGGCGGTGCAGCGGTATCGGGCGCGGCTTTCCGGTCCGTTGCTGGACCGCATCGACCTGCACGTGGAGGTGCCCGCCGTGCCCTACGAGGATCTGCGGGGCGGCATGACGGGCAGCACATCCACAGAAATGCGCGGCCGCATCGGGGCTGCGCGGGCCGTGCAGTCGGCGCGCTACGCGGGCACCCCGTGCCGCACCAACGCGGACCTGACCGGCAAACTGCTGGAGGAGCACTGCGCCCTCGGCCCGGACGAGCACGCCTTTCTGGAAGGCGCGGTGCGCACCCTGGCCCTGTCGGCGCGGGCGTACACGCGCATCCTGCGCATTGCGCGGACCATCGCGGATCTGGAGCATGCGGAACGGATGCTGGCCGCCGGGCAGGCAGCGGGGCAGGCAGCGGGGCAGGAGACCGGACGGGATGACGCGGACCCGACAGCCGCCGCAGTTTCCGGCGCTGGCCCCATCGGGGTGGCGCACCTGGCAGAGGCCATCAACTGCCGCGCGCTGGACCGTGAACGATTGTAGAACATGCACTGCCGCGCGACGGTGCGGCGGGACGAGACACACACTATACCACGGCATCTGTCCGTATCCTGGGGGGATACATGGACGAGAAACGGTATTGCGTGCATGCCGCGCTGGGAACGCGCGGCGAGCGGCTGCGTCTTGTGCGGGTGCGGCCCGAGCCGTGTCAGTACGGGGGGCCAGCGGGACAGAATAGACCGCAGGACAATGCGCCCCCGTTGGACACTCCTGCGTCGGGCATTCCTGCGCGTGATGACGCGCCTCCTTTGCCGCTGCCCGGCGCGCGCCCGGTGGTGCTGGCCGAAGGACTGACCGCCCGGCAGGCCGAGCGTCTGGCCGCGCTGCTGTCGGGTCTGGTGGATGCGGATGTGCCGCAGGCCGCCGGAAGTGCGGACAGGCAGGTATTTTCGAGCACTGGCGAGATGTCGTGCATCGCCCCCACGCTGGTGGGTGGCAAGGGCATTGCCGTGCCCGAAGGGGCGCAGCACAAGGCTCGGACCGGACTGGATTTTCTGCTTGAGGCGCTGCTTTCCGTCATGGCCTGCAACTCCGGGGGGCTTACCGGCCCGGAACTGCTTTTTGCGTTGGGACTTGCCGAGGAACGCGGCGGGGCGGTGCTGAAGGACGGGCGTTCGCACGGCGCGGACCTGCTGGTGCGGGCGCTGCTGGCATTGCTGTGCGAAGCGGGGGCTGTGCGTGAGGGCGCGGGGCGCTGAATCTTACCCGCATGTGATTGGAGGCTACAAATTACTGCAATATATGCAAAGTACGCTTTCGATGTCTCTGGCATCAAGAGTGTTGAGCGGGGCAGGGAAAGCATTGATGGGCAGTTTGTCCCCTTGGAATTTTTCCATAAGTTTTTTTTTGACAAGCACGTTAGCCCCTTTCAGCGCCCCGCAGTGCAAATGTACCATTTGTGGGTATGCCATGTAGTAATGGCCAAATCGCTCGGAAAAGTCGTAATAAAATAGTGTGCCTACACCTGCGAATCCGGAAAGAATTTCCTGCACGGTTAGGTGAAGTTTGTCAAATCCTATCCGCGCGGCTTCGTCCAAGCGCGTGGCCGCAGGGAGCAGGCATTGGTCAATGGCAGCCTCTAGCTTTAGCCTTCCTATTCTGCATTGGTGGCCGCACATTCTTCCTTCATGTCCAATGGAACGGGCAGCCTTGTTTATACGATTTTCTAAGGTATCTTCAGCGGCGTAATGAGCCCTCTCCCTGTCATGGTACGGTTTGTCGCGATGAATGAATGCGGATACTATGCCCGCAATAGTGCCGTCCAGGTGCCGTTGCTGGCATTTTTCATAATCATGTTCAGGTGGTCTGCATCTGCCTTTGCGTTTTTTTGGGCCGCATGTCGTCATGTGCTGTCCTGCGTGATGGCTTGGGGACCGTGCCATGCCCAAGGCTACGATATTGAGTTGGTAAGGAATGGCGCCAAATTGCGCGTAGCTACCCCTTCCCGTTCTCCAGCCCCAGTTCGGACAGGGCGGCGGCAAGGTCGGCGCGCAGCAGCGGTTTTGCCAGCACAAGGCTGACGCCCGCCTCCATGGCCGCGTCGTGCCCCAGCCCCTCGCTGAACCCGGAGCACAGCACCACCGGCAGGTCGGGCCGCAGGGCGCGTACATGGCGCGTCAGTTCGGCCCCGGTCATGCCGGGCATGCTCTGGTCGGTCACCACCAGCCGCCAGCTTGCCGGGTCCGCCCGGAATCGTTCCAGTGCGTCCAGCGGGTTGGATGTCACCACGGCCCGGTAGCCCAGCTTTTCCAGCATGGCCCCCATGATGGCCGCCAGCGGGGCCTCGTCGTCCACCACCAGCGCCGCGCCGCTGCCGCTGTGGGCAGAATCCGGCCCCGGTGCGGCTTCTTCGCCCGGTTGGGGGGCCAGCGGCAGCAACACCTCGAATTCCGTGCCCACGCCCACGGTGGATTGCACCGAAACGCAGCCGCCGTGCGCGGTGACGATGCCATGCACCAGCGCAAGGCCCATGCCCGTGCCCTCGTCCGGCTTCTTGGTGGTGAAGAACGGATCAAAGATGTTCTCCAGAATGTCTGCCGGAATGCCATGGCCCGTGTCACGCACGCGCAGTCGGGCATAGCCGCCGGGCGCGGGCAGCGATCGGGCGGCGGCCTCGTCCTCGTCCAGTTCCACCGCGTCCAGCGCCAGCTCCAGCACCCCGCCCCTCTCGCGCATGGCGTGGGCCGCGTTGCCGCCAAGGTTCATGATTACCTGCTGCAACTGGCTGAGGTTGGCCAGAATGGGCCCAGTTTCTGCAAGGTTCAGGCGAATGTCCACGTTGGCGGGCAGGGTGGCCCGCAGCAGGCGCACCGTTTCCTTGATGGGCGTCAGCGGCGGCAGCGGCAGGCGGGACGGCTCCTCCTGCCTGCTGAAGGTCAGGATCTGGCGGATCAGGTCGCGCGCGCGGCGTCCGGCGGCCAGCACCTCGGTCAGGCGGCGGTGCTGGGCGTCGCCTTCGTCGGTCATGTCCAGACTCATTTCCGTGTAGCCCATCATCACGCCCAGAATGTTGTTGAAATCGTGGGCAATGCCCCCGGCCAGCGTACCGATGGCCTCCATCTTCTGGGCCTGGCGCAGCCGGGCTTCCAGTTGCTTGCGGCTGCTGATGTCGTGGGCAACCAGCACGGTGCCCGGCGCGTCGCCTTCACGATCGGGTTCGCCATCGTACTGGCTGTCGGCAAGGAAGGGCGACAGGGTGACCAGAAAGTGTCCGCCAAGGCTGGGCAGGTACAGTTCCTGGGTACGGCTTTCACCCCAGGGCATGGCCCGGATGGCGGCGCACACGTCGTCGGGCATGACGGACGCGCCCAGCACCTCGTTGCAGTGGCGGCCTACCAGGTCCTTGGGGTGCAGGCCCAGCAACCTGCCGAGAGCCATGTTGCTGCGCCGCACGCGTTGCCCCGCGTCCATGATCATGATCACGTCGGGCACGCTGTCGAAGGTTTTCTCCCACTCCTGCTTGGCGCGGATAATCATGTTTTCAACGGTTTTGCGGCGGTCGATATCTTCCACCGTACCTTCGATGCCGGAAATTTCGCCGGTCCTGCCGCGCTGCACGCGGGCGTTGACCGAAATCCAGAAGGCGGAGCCGTCGGCCCTGCGGGCGCGCGTCTCGAAGTCGCGCACCTCGCCCTCGTCACGCAGGGTGTTCAGCATGCGGTCCAGGGTGGCGCGTTCCAGAAAACCGCCGGGCAGGTAGCCGCCTGGAGCATGACTGGCCGTGTCATCCGTATAGGGCGTATCGGGCGTATCCCCTGCATACGGTGCATCGCGCGTAGCGGGCACGCTGCCCGCAACTTCCGACGCGCCGGATCGGATGGCTGCGAACAGCGCGTCCGTGGATGGGTACCCGAAGATGTCGGCAAAGGCAGGGTTGGCGCTTATCAGTTCGCCCCAGGGGCGGCAGCGGAAGATGCCGAGCACGGTGCCTTCCACCATGCCGCGCCATTGGCGGGCGTCGCGGTTTATCTCGCGCCAGTGGACGGAAAGGGTGCGCCGCCGCTCTGCCTCGCGCACCAGGCGCATGAATGACGGCCCCAGATGCCAGTCGTCGGCGCAGAGCACTTCGTCGGCCCCTTCGCGCACGGCTTCAACGGCCAGTTCCTCGTCGGGCACTGCGGTCACCAGCACGAAGGGCACGTCTTCGCGCACCCCGCGCACCAGCATCAGCACTTCCTGCCAGGTCATGCCGGGGGCTTCGGATTCCGCCACCACCATGTCCCATGGTTCTTCGGTGATCAGACGCGAAAGTTCGGGCGGCGTTTCGGCCAGCATGTACGAAGGCTCCAGGCCGCAGGCCGCAAGGCGGGCAGCCAGACCGCGCGCGAATTCCTCGTACTCGGAGACGATGAGCAGGCTGAGCCGCGCGGTGCGCGACGGGGCAAGCCCCCCGTCTGCTGAGGACGCGGGTGCGGGGCCGGGGGAAGAGCCGGGGGCAGGAGAAGACGCGGAGGGCGGAGATGCGGACATGGCTTCCCTGGGGCTGGCGTGATGGAGGCCAAGGGCGGTTTCCGCAAGCCGGGCCAGGGCTGCGGAACGTCTGGGCGCAACCCGGCGCGCGGACGCGGGCCATTCCGGCGGCAGGATGCACGGCATGGCTGCCGTGCCGTCTGTCTGCCATTCCGGTATCGCCGTATCCGGGATGATACCAGAACGGGCCACGCCCGCAAACCGGTGTGGCCCGTTCTGCTGCGGCAGGGGCAGCGCATTGGGCGTCTGGCCGGGCAGTTCCCGTGCGGGCGGCGGCACGGGCCGTGCCTCCGGCCCCGGCAGGCCGGAAAGTCCGGGTGCGGACTCTCCGGGCCAGCCGGAACCGGCGACGGCGTCGTGCGCTTCGGGCACGCAGTGCAGCGAAAGCCCCAGGCGAGGGATCATTTGCAGATGGCCCAGGGTTCGTTGATCATGCGTTCGCGCCCGGTAACGGTTATCTGCGCGGGCAGCAGCGAACCCACCAGCGGCGTCAGCGGGGCGTAACTGTAGTTCACCTGCACCTCCACCGTCTGACAGGGTTCGCCGCCGTTGTCTTCCACTGCGGCGGCCCCGGTGCCTTTGGGATAGCTGCGCACCTGGATGGTCACGCCCGTGCCCGCAGAGCCGGACAGCACTTCGGTAAGGGGCCTGGCCGCGTCCTTGATCAGCGTCACCCGGTTGCCCGTGTCGAAGCCTTCGCCGGTGACGGCGAAACGTGCCCCCACCTGCGCGGCCTTTTCCACGGTGGAGCGGGCGAAGAGGTTGTAGCCGAATTCCACAAGGCCGAAGAGCATGGCCAGCAACACGGGCAGCATGAAGGCCACCTCCAGCGAGCTGACCCCGTCTTCACCGCGCCACAGACGGAATGGCAGTATGCGGCATGCGCGCATGGTATCCTCCCTGCCGCGCTAGCGCAGCAGCCGCCAGCCCAGTTGCCGGCCGATCTTCTTGAAGACTTCTTCAAGATCGTAGGCAGAGGGCGCGTCGTAGTAGTGGTCGGTGGTGCCCGCCTTGCTGGAGGCGATGGCCTTCATCAGGCTGATATCCGTGGAATCGGAATCGCCGTAGCGGATGGCGAAGATCTCTATGTTCTTGTCCTTGGCGATCTGCGCTTCGCTCAGCATGGCCGCGTTCAGCTTGCCGCCATTCTCGCAGTGCGAGTTCATGTCGAACATGCCGTAGTAGGCGTTGGTCCAGTAGGCGTTGGGCGTGTAGTTCAGGGCGTAGTTGCCGCCGCACTTGGCGTCCTCGGTATCGCCATCGGTCAGCACGATCATCACCTTGCGCATGTCCTTGTTGGACGAACCCTGGGTGAACGGCGCTTCGGGGGTCAGCACGTGGCGTCCCCACTTGATGCCTTCAGAGATGACGGTGCCCGAGGCGTCGCCCAGAGCGTCCTGCTTGGCGATGGCGCTGACGATGGTGGCGCGGTTGCTGGTCAGGGCCTGCACACGGGGAATGCTGTCGCAGGTGCCCTTGGGCACGTTGAGCGACGAACCTGTGGGGTAGCGGTACTTGGTCTGCTTGTACTCTTCCAGTATCCACGAGGGCGCGAGGGTGCCGTCGGCGTTGCGGCAGCCGTCGGCCAGCCCGTCCACGCCAGCGGGAATGTGTACCTTGCCGCGGAAGGGCACCAGCCCCACCTTGACCGAGGTTTCCATGCCTTCGGGCATGATCAGTTCGGCAAGCTGGGTGGCGGCCGCGTTGGCCTGCTGGATGGCCGTGCCCTTCATGGACCCGGTGTTGTCGATGACGAAGACCACTTCCAGGTTGTTGTACCCGGCGGTGGCCTGGGCGCGCACCGTGCTGGAGCCGATGCCCAGCGCACCCATGAAGATGGTGGCCACGGTGGCTTCCGCCTTCACGGTGACGCTGCGTTCCTCGGTGCCGGGGGTGACGCCCTTCAGTTCTGCGGTGGGGTAGTTGGCGGTCATGTATTGATTCACGGCCCCCTTCACCAGCCCCTTGTCCAGTTGCGGGTCGTAGGGAAGTTGCAGGCTGCCTGCCAGTGCCGCCGCGTCCACGGCGGATTGCAGGCGGTTGTGCGCGAGGTAGAGCATGCCCGAATCGATGCCAAGGCCAGCAAGGCCCAGTACCACGGGCAGCAGCACGGCCATCAGCATGGCCATGGAACCCCGCGTGCCACGCCACAGCCCGCGCGCCAGGGCGCGGAGACCGGCAGGCCGGGCCGCGTTACGGCGTGGGCATGCTGGTGCTTGCGGAAAACGTGTAGAGCGCGTCATTGGGGTCTCCGTTGTAGGGATTGCTTGTGAATACCGACTTGTAGGCATACCGGACGGTCACCGTGACCATCTGCTTGCCCGGATCCTTGACGGCGGTGGCCGTCAGGGCGTTGGGGTCAAGCGTGGTTGCCAGCGAACGGACAACGGTCTGCACGCCCGCCACGTCGTCGTTCATGACCACGTGGCGCGCGCCTGCGCGGCTGGCCTCGGTCAGGGCAGAGTAGGCACGGATGGTGTTGCCTCCCTCCACCAGGACATAGAGCAGCGCGGCGATGACCGGCAGCATCAGGGCCACTTCCAGCGCGGCCAGGCCGCGCTGGGCCAGCGCCCGCGACGACGGAAGGTGGCGCAGCCCCCTGCGCGTTCCGCCGGGCGGTGCCGGTGGCATGGTGTTGCGTGTTTCGGACATGGTGTTCACTCCTTGCGATGGGTCGCCCCCCGGCGAATTCCATCAGCGGTGCCCCCAACGGACAATGGTGGGCGCGCGTTGCGCGTCCGAAATTTCTGCGTGCCTAGTTGCCGTCGCGCAGTTCGCCTTCACGCACGGCAGCCGGGGTGGCGCGTGCCTTCAGCGGCGTGGATGCGGGCGGCAGGGTTACCGGCGTGACCACACCGGGCGCGCCTTGCACGGCCCCTATGCCCGTTGCGCCTGAGGCCCCGGCGCCCAGGGAAGGCCCGGACATGGGCAGCGGCGCGGCTGTGGCCGATGCCGGGCCCTGCCCCTGCGCGATGCGCGCGGCAAGGCGCGCGCGCTTCAGGTTTTCCGCCGCGCGGGCGTAGTAGCGCGGCTCCACTTCCAGGGCGCGTTGCAGGTGGTACAGGGCCAGGGCATGTTCACCCTGCTGCGAAAGGTACACGCCAAGGTTGTTGTGCGCGGCGGCCTCGCCCCCGGCGTTGCGGAAGGCTTCGTACGCCTCGTCGTAGCGGCCCAGGCGGCACAGCGACAGGCCCATGTTGTTCCACACGCGGTTGCCCGGCGCGCCGTAGGAGATGGCCGCGCGGAAGTGGTCCACGGCGGCGGCGTCGTTGCCCAGCATCGCCTGCGCGATGCCCGCGTTGTTGTGCAGTTCGCCTGAACGGGGCATTTGCTCCAGCGCCCGCAGGAACAGGGCAAGGGCCTTGTCCGGCTGCCCCTGGTAGTTGTGGATGGCCCCAAGGTGGCTGGCCGCGCCCGCAAGGCGCGGGTCCAGCGCCAGTGCGTGCTCGAAGCGGCTCCCGGCCTCGGCAAGGTTGCCCTCGGCAAAGCTGAGCATGCCCGCCGTTTCCCAGGCCTTGGCATTGTCCGGGGCAAGGGCGAGGGTGGCGTCGATGTCGGGCCGGGCCTCTGCTGCGGCGCCGCGCGCCACCAGCAGCGCGCCGCGCTGATAGCGTGCCTCGGCCAGCTTGGGGTCAAGCTGGCAGGCGCGGCTGAACTGTTCGAAGGCCAGTTCCGGCCTGTTCTGCGACAGGAAACCCAGGCCGCGTTGCAGATGTTCCTGGGCGCTCATGGTGTTGCCCTGCGGGGTGGGTTTTACCCCTTCGCCGTCGTGCAGCAGATCCTTGCCGCTGTGGTAGCGTTCCATCAGCGAAAGGTTGGAGCCTCGGCCAGTCTGCTGCCCGCCGCAACCGGCAAGCAGCAGGGCGCAGAGCGCCAGCAGGGCAAGGGCGGGACGGGTGGCGGTGCGGGCGGTCATGGCGTTTTCCTTTCTGCGTTTGAAACCGGGTGGCTCTCACGATCTGCCCCGGCTGGGGATTTCGCTCGAAGTAGCCAGCGGGCGCCGGAGGGATAAAATCCCGCCGAGACTATTGCCCCATCTGGGCGAAGACCTGCATCAGCTTGATGAACGCGGGGCCCATGATGGTCACGAACAGGGCCGGAAGAATGCAGAACACCAGCGGGAACAGCAGCTTTACCGGCATCTTGGCGGCAATTTCCTCGGCCCGCTGAAAGCGCGTGGTGCGCATGGTGTCGGAGTAGACGCGCAACGTGCTGGAAATGCTGGTGCCGAAGGCGTCGGCCTGCACGATCAACGTGACCAGGCTGTTCACGTCTTCCAGCGCCACGCGCGAGGCCAGGTTTTTCAGGGCTTCTGCGCGCGACTTGCCCGCGCGCAGTTCCAGAATGACCATGTTCAGTTCTTCGGCCAGCACCGGGTTGGTGGCCGCCATTTCGCGGGCCACGCGGGCAAACGCCTGGTCCAGGCCCATGCCCGCTTCCACGCAGACCACCAGCAGGTCCAGCGCGTCGGGCAGCGAATTGATGATGTCCAGCCTGCGGGCCTTGATGCGCCGCGACAGCCACACGTTGGGCGCATACAGGCCCACCACTGCCGGGCAGATGAACAGCAGCGCCACCATGCCCAGCGGAATGTTGTCGCCAGCCAGCAGGCGGACGATCAGGCCCAGCAGCAGCCCGCTGACGGTCAGCCCGGCCTTGACGCCCCAGAACACCAGCGGCGCGCGGCGGTTGCGAAAACCCGCCCGCACCAGCGACATGCCCGCTTCGTCCAGTTCGCTCCCGTCGTCCTTGACCACCTTTTGCCCAAGCCGTTCGGCCAGCGCGTTCAACGCGCTCTTCAGGGAGGCAAAGGGGGATTCGGGCAGGGCCGGGGCGGCCATGGCCACGGCGCGCGCGCCCGTCGCATGACGGGCAAGGCGCGTATGCATGCGCTGCACCCGCTGGCGGCTGCCGAACATGTCGCGCACCACGTGCGCCACCAGCAGCACTGCGCCGGAGGCCAGCACGGCGGCCAGCAGGGGGATCATGGTTTCGTCGAACTGCATGGTGATATCCCCCTCAGACCCGGATGGTGGTCATGCGCTTCAGCGCAATGCCGCCGATGGCCATCTGGAACAGCGAGCCGGTAAGCAGCATGTTGCCCTCCGGCGTGGCGTACAGCGCGCTCATGAAGTCGGGGTTCAGCATATTGATGATGAACCCGATGCCGAAGGGCAGCACGAACAGTATCCACGCGGTCAGGCGGCCTTCAGCCGAAAGCACGCGTACCCGGCCCGCCAGCTTGAACCGCTCGCGGATCAGCCGGGCGATGTTGGTGACGATTTCCGCAAGGTTGCCGCCCGTTTCGCGCTGGATGTTCACCGACACCACAAAGAACTTCAGGTCCGGGCAGTCCACCCGGTGGGTCAGGTTGTACAGGGCCGCGTCCGCCGGGATGCCGAAGTTGATTTCGTCCAGGGTCTTCTGGATTTCCGGGCCGATGGGGTCCGCAAATTCGTCGGCCACCATGCGCATGCCCTGGTTGAAGGCGTGCCCCGCCTTCAGGGCGCGGGCGATAAGGTCCAGCGCATCGGGCAGTTGGCGCTGAAAGCGGCCCATGCGGGCGTTGCGCTTGCGTTGCACCCACAGGAAGGGCGCATAGCCCAGCGCCAGCGGCGGGGCCACCAGCAGGAACAGATTGCTCACCAGCAGATGCATGACCAGGAAGCACGAGGCTGCGCCCAGCACCGATGCCAGCAGCAGCACGCCCAGGGTTGCCCGCACCTGCGCCTGTTCCAGCGCCAGGTCCATTTTCTTCGTCCACGACTGGGTGGCCAGCACGCGGTGCAGCCAGTCCACGTCGGACAGGGCGCGGCGGCGTTCCAGGTCCACCCGTTCCTGCTCGTTCTTCGCCCGCAGCAGGTTTTCCATGCGCCGTCCCACGCGCTGCGCCGTGGCGCGGCGGCGGCCGTAGGCCAGGTCCAGCACGCCCATGACGAACACGAACATGGCGATGACCGAGAGTACGGCGATGACGAGCATCATGGCGAAACCCCTTTGCGTTCAGGCTGCCGCGTTTACTGCGACAGGCCCGGGTCGAACAGTGCGCCGTCCAGTTCCACGCCCATGGCGGCCAGGCGCGGGGCGAAGCGGGGCCGGATGCCGCCGGGGCGAAAGCGCCCCTGCACCTTGCCGTTTTCGTCCACGCCGGTCTGTTCGAAGGTAAAGATGTCCTGCATGGTGATGGCGTCGCCTTCCATGCCGGTAAGTTCCGAAAGGCTGGTCATCTTGCGCGAGCCGTCGGACAGGCGCGAAACCTGGATGATCACGTCCACGGCGGACGAGATGTACCGCTTCAGCGACAGGGTGCCGATGTTCAGCCCGGCCATGGCCACCATGGTTTCCAGGCGCATCAGGCAGTCGCGCGGGGTGTTGGCGTGGATGGTGGTCAGCGAGCCGTCGTGGCCGGTGTTCATGGCTTGCAGCATGTCCAGCACTTCGCCGCTACGCACTTCGCCCACGATGATGCGGTCGGGCCGCATGCGCAGGCAGTTCTTGACCAGGTCGCGCGCGGTGACCTGACCGTGGCCTTCGATGTTGGCGGGCCGGGTTTCCAGCCGTACCACGTGGTCCTGCTTCAGTTGCAGTTCCGCCGCGTCCTCGATGGTCACGATGCGTTCGTCGTGCGGCACGAAGCGCGACAGGCAGTTGAGCATGGTGGTCTTGCCCGAGCCGGTGCCGCCGGAAACGATGATGTTCAGCCGCGCCTTGACGATGCCGCGCAGCACCTCGCCCATTTCCGGGGTCAGCGCGCCGAAGCGGATCAGGTCTTCCAGTTCCAGCGGGTCCTTGGAAAAGCGGCGGATGGACAGGCTGGGGCCGTCCAGGGCCAGCGGCGGGATGATGGCGTTGACGCGCGAACCATCGGCCAGGCGGGCGTCCACCATGGGTGACGATTCGTCCACGCGGCGGCCTATGCGGGCCACGATGCGGTCGATGATCTTGCGCAGGTGGTCGTCGTCCAGAAAGCGGGTGTTGACCTTGATCAACTTGCCGCGCCGTTCCACGTAGACCATGCGGTAGTTGTTGACGAGGATGTCGTTGACCGTGGGGTCGCGCAGCAGCGGTTCCAGCGGGCCAAGGCCCATGACCTCGTCGCGGATGTCCTCGACCAGTTGGCGCTGTTCCTGCGCGTTGAGGGGAGCCTGACGGAATTCCTCGCGCAACAGCTTTTCCACCAGACGTGAAATTTCGGCGGCCAGCCGGTCAGACGGCAGCGATTCCGCCGCGGCCAGATCCATCATCTCCAGCAGGCGGTCCTGCAGGCGGGCGCGGATTTCGTAGTAGTGGTCGCCGTGCAGGGTCAGGGTGGTCACGTCGCAGGTTTGCTCCGCGCTGGCAGGGCGGGCGGCGGGCCGTGACAGGGGACGAGGCTTGCCGGTTTGGGCGGCCTGGGACTCGACGGGCTGGGTTTCCGCAGCATCGGCGCGGGGCGCCATCGGCGCGGACACCGGTTCGGACACCGGCGCGGATTCCGGGCGCTGGGCGCGGAACAGGGTGGCGTCGTTCACCGGCACGCGGGGGATGGGCGCGCTGTCGGCGTCGTCCGTATCGGCGTCGTCATGCAGCGGGAAGGCAGGGGCGGAAGATGCCGCGCTGCCGTGGTCTGCATGCGGACCGAACGCCGCACCCCCGCCGTTGGCGGAAAGATGGCTGAGGGAATTCAGGCCCGAAGCCCCCAGACGGGGCGTCTGCGATTCGCGGGCGGGCGCGGCGTTGTCGTCCGAATGGGCCGGGCCGAATTGGCTGACAGGACTGACAGGGCTGGCCGGGCTGACAGGGTTGACGGGGCTGACGGGGCGGGCCGGATCACCCACGTCGTGCCGGAGACGCCCGTAGGCGTCTGCGTCTGCGTGGCGGGCGTGCGCGGTGGCCGGTTCCGCCCTTTCCGCCGATCCGGCGGATTCCGCAGGCTCCAGCGTCAGCGCGGGGGCGGGTTGCCGCCGCGTGGTGCGCATCAGTCGTTCGGCCAGTCTCATGGCTATCCCCTTGCGCCCAGCAGCAGGGCGCCATGCGGCAGCAAGCCGCTGCCTTCCGATTCGTGTCCCGATTCACGCCGACTGGGCTCGTGCGTGTCGTCGCCCTTGCGGTGCAGCAACCGGGCGAACAGGCTTCCTGCCTTCATGCCGGGGGCCGCGCCGCCGTTGCCGGAAGCCGGAGCGGCGGGGGCCAGGCGTTCGGCCAGTTTGGCCAGCGACCGCGCGGCCACCGAGCGGGGCGCGGCTTCGCACAGGGGCACGCCCTGATTGATGGCGGCCACGGATGCGCCGTAATCGTCGCCCACGGTGGCAAACACCTTGCGGTCCAGCAGCCGTTCGGCCTCGGTCAGGTCCACACCGGCCTGGGCCGACATGCGGTTGACCACCAACTGGATGCGCGCTGCCACGGCGGGCGCGGCGGCGGCCACGTCGTCCAGCAGGCGGCGTGCGCCTGCCAGTGCGGGAAGGGCCAGGTCGGTCACCAGCAGGATGGTTTCCGCCTCCTGCATGGAGACCAGGGCCAGTTCGTCGGCGTAAGGGCCGCCGTCCACCACGGTGACGGCGTACAGCGTGCGGGCCAGATCCAGCACGGCCTTCACCGCGCGGGGGCTGATGGCGTCCAGGTCGTCGCCCGCGTCGGGCGAGGCGAACACTTCCAGCCCGCTGGCGTGGCGTTCGGCCAGGCTGCGCAGGAAGGTGGCGTCCAGCCGCCCCAGGTTGCGCGCGCCGTCGGCCCAGGTGCGGGAATATTCCATGTCCAGAAACAGCGGCACGTCGCCCTGGGGCAGGCGCATGTCCATGAGCGCCGCCAGCGGCAGCGCCGTGGGCGCAAGGGCGGAGCCGCCCGTTGCCAGGGCCAGTTCACCCATGGCCTGCACGTCGCGCGCGGCGTTGGCGTTGCGTCCGTTCAGTTTGGCCAGGCTCTTGCCCGCCTTCTTCGCATCAGAGGCGGGGGCGTTGCCGGACAGGGAGCGCGCGGCCAGCACGGCCAGGTTCACGGCCACGGTGGTTGCGCCAACGCCGCCCTTGGCCCCCATGATGTGGATGATCCGGCCACCCGTTGTCGGTGCGGCGGCAGGTGCGGCGGTGCGGGTGGTGCGGCGGCGGCGCGCATAGCCTTCCAGCGCGGCCAGCACTTCGTCCGAGCGGAACGGCTGGGACAGGAATTCGCTGACGCCGGCGCGCATGGCGCGGATGATCAGGTCCGGGTCCTTCTGGCGCGAGGCCACGAACACTTCGCCCACGCGCGGGTCGGACACCAGCGAGGCGATGGATTCGAAGTCGTCTTCCAGATCGTCTCCCAGTTCCAGGATGACCAGGCCGAGGTCGTCGGCTTCACCGGGGGAGACAAGGCGAAAACCATCCTGCCGGGCGAGGACGCGGGTGAGTTCCTCGCGCGTGGCGAGGCGCTTGGTGACGAGGCAGACGGGATGGGTGATGTTCATGGCGGATTCTCGCTACTTGCCGATCTTGAAGCGCAGGGTGTTGTTTTCGTCGGCCTTCTTTTCGCCTTCGCGCATGGTCTTCATGACGCGCTCGCCCACCCGGCCATCCATGCCGACGACGGGATCGTCATCCACCGGGCCGGGGTTCAGTTGCTGGGCGTCACGCTGGGCGCGAAAGGCCTCGCCCTGGGTGAAGGTCCATTCGGAGATGGGCGATTCCTTGGAAGGACCGGCGCAGCCCGTCAGGACAGACAGGCCAGACAGGATGAACAACACGGGCAGCACGGACAGGGCGAAGGTGAACGACTGCAGGGTAGACAAAATCGGGCGCAGGGCCAGGGTGCGGGTGCTCATTTCGTGCCTCCTTGGGCATGGCCGGGCAGTACGTGCCCGAATTCGCCTTCCATGCCTGCGGGTGCGTCGGCACCGTTGCGGCCAGGGGCGTAGGCGGCGGGGGCGGCAATGACCGGGGCCGCGCCTTCCATCTTGCCTTGCAGGAAGAATTCGAATTCCGAAGGTTCACGGAAACCGTCGGTGGGCAGCTTGGCCGTGGCCCCGTCCAGCGGCTTGGCCAGGTGCGGGGTGACGATGATGACCAGTTCGGTCTCGTTCTTCTGCCAGTTGCTGGAGCGGAACAGGGTGCCCAGCAGGGGCAGGTCGCCCAGCACCGGGTACTTCTTGATGCTCTCGCGCACTTCGTCGCGCAGCAGGCCCGCCACGGCAAAGCTCTGGCCGTCGGCCAGTTCCACGGTGGTGGCGGCGCGCCGGGTGGAAATGGCCGGAATGGTGAAGCCGTTGATTTCGATGACGTTGGCGTAATCAAGCTCGGACACTTCCGGGCTTACGCGCATGCTGATCAGCTTGTCCGAGACCACCGTGGGGGTGAAGCCCAGGGTCACGCCGTATTTCTTGTACTCGATGGCCACGGTGCCCAGGCCCTGCGGCACGGGGATGGGTATTTCGCCCCCGGCCAGGAAGTCGGCGTTTTCGCCGCTGCGGCAGATCAGCGTGGGTTCGGCCAGCACCTTGACCAGGCCGTTCTGCTTCAGCACGTCCAGAAAGCCCATCAGGCTCACCTGGCCGGAGGTGATGCGGAACATGCCGTTGACTTCGGGGTTGAGCACCGCGCCGCTGCCGCCCACGCCCACCACGCCTTTCTGGCTGTCCAGGGTGAACAGCTGGCTGAGCATGCTGAAGGCGAAATCCCTGTTCCAGGCGTAGGTCAGGTCGATGCCCAGGCGTTCCAGCACCGACTTGCGCATTTCGGCCACCTTCACTTCCAGCATCACCTGATGCACGCCGCCCACCTGCATGAGGTTGGTCACCTTGTCCGGGGCGTACATCTTGGCCATGTCCAGCGCCGTGGTCATGCCTGCGGTGCTGCGCACGGTGCCCGCCAGGGTAATGGATTCGCCCACCGCCATGACCATGATGTCCTTTTCGTCGGGCAGCACGCGGTGCAGCATTTCCTTCAACTGGGCCAGATCCGGGGTTACCTGGATGTCGTAGACCTGGGTGATGGCCCCTGCCGCGTTCCACAGGGTAAGCGTGGCCCCGCCCGGCTTCTTGCCGGTGACGTAAACCTGCTGGGGCGACAGCACCACCACGCCCGCGATGGCTTCGTCGGACATGGAAACGCGGGCTGCGGGCTGCGCGGTGCGCACCACCATGGACTTGCCCACGGCCAGCGGCACGGCCTGCGGGGCGGCATCGGCGGCCAGAGCCTGGGTGACGGCGGACAGGATCAGCAGGGCGGCCAACAGGACGGGAAGGATCATGCGGTATTCGGGACGGAATGCGGGACGGCATGCAGTGGCGGCCACCGCGCGGGTGAGGGGGGCGGGGCGGCTCATTGCGGGAACCTCAGCGTTGAACGTTCAGTGCCGGAGATCATCTCCACCTTGGTCTCGCGTACCTTGGGAATCGGCTTGCCTTCCGGCGTGCTGGTCAGCAGGGACAAGGTGCCGGGCACGTCAGTGCCGGGGGTCAGCACCGTGCCGTCGTCGGCAGGGTTGCGCAGGGCGAAATGCAGTTCGCCGCGCGAAGCGGCAAGGGACAGCGGCTCGGCCTGTTGAGGCGAAATTTCCAGGGTGTACACGTCCACCGACGAGGTGGAGGTGTCGTCGCCCTCCTGCTTCAGTTCGTTGCCGGTGGCCAGCACGCGCACGTTTTCCAGCACCAGCTTGGTGCGCGACTTGGACTTTTCGCGGGTTTCGTCGTCCAGAGTGGCCAGCACGTCCACGCGGTTGCCGGGGCGGATGAAGCCGGAAAGGCCCAGCACCTTGTTGCCCTTCACGGCCACGGCGCGCATGCCGGGGGCGATCAGCGTGCTGACGCCGCCGTGCGCCGCGCCGTCCTGCAGCAGGCGGGCCTCGGTAATGGGTTCACCGGCGGCAACGGGGGCGGTAAGCACACGGCCCACGGGCAGGGTGTCCTTGGTGAACGCGCCGGAGGGTGCGCTGGCCTTCAGGAAGGGGGCCAGCTTCAACTGCTCGGCGGTCAGCTTTGCGCCGCGCGGCACGTCGGCGGCGGCCACCGCCAGTTCGACCTGTTCGGGGGCGGCCATCTGGGGGGCGGCGGCGCGGTTCACCTGCATGAACCGGAACACCAGCACCCCGGCCACCAGGGCCAGCACCAGCGCGAGGGAAATCTGGATGAGGGAGGAGGCGCGCATGACCGTACGCCCCTACAGGATGGCGGCCCAGGCGGGCAGCATGGCGGACATGGCGGCGGGGAAGGCGGCCTGCGCCATGGCAAGGCCGGTGCCCAGCGCGATGGCCACGCCGTAGCACAGGCGGGGCAGGCGGGCGTTGGCCGTGGCGGGCACGTAGTCGAAGCGGCCGGTGACGGCCAGCAGCTCGACGGACACCCGCAGCGAGCGCAGCACCGCGCGCAGTTGCGGCAGATGGAAGACCAGCACGCCAAGGGCGTATAGGCCGCCTGCCAGGCTGGTCCAGATGAAGGCGCGGAACGCGGTCTCGGCGCCCAGGAAGGCCCCGGCGGCGGCCAGCAGCTTCACGTCGCCCGCGCCCATGACGCGCAGCAGGAAGGGGATCAGCATCAGGCCAAGGCCCAAGCCGAAGCCGGACAAGGAGAAGAGCAGGCCGTCCCACGCGCCGGAAAGGCCGTCGGTCCATGCGCCCAGCGCCGCGTTGGCCGCAACGCCCGCCAGCATGGCGGGAAAGGTGAGCCAGTTGGGAATGCGCATGGCGCGCAGGTCGGTGGCAACGGCCACCAGCAGCACGGCGGCGAGAGGGGCGGCAAGGATGGGGTTCATGGGGCTCTCCTCTTGTGTGGCCGGGGAAACGGGGTGTCGTCGTTTCCGGGCGGACTGCCCTGCGGCGGATGCCGGTGGGGCGGGTTCTCCATCGCAAGGTCCGCGCTTTCGATGGCGAAGGGGCCGGGGGTTCGCCCCGGCCCCTCCGAGTGCAGCGTGGCGGGAAGCCGTGTCGCCGTCGTGGGGTGCTACGAGCCGGGGGTGGGCATCTTGGAATCGATGTACGAGAAGGTGGAGCTGACCTTGGTGCCGAGCGCGGTGACGGCGGCGACGATGACGGCGGCGATGAGGGCGGCGATGAGGCCGTATT
>CAYOCV010000016.1:0-123832 GCA_964402645.1 uncultured Desulfovibrio sp.
AGCTGTAAGCTTACGAGAACCCCGCGCATAGCGCGGGGTTTTCTACATACAAAAAAGAGGCTTACAAGGATATCCTTGTAAGCCTCTAATTTTTCTGGTTGCGGGGGCCGGATTTGAACCGACGACCTTCGGGTTATGAGCCCGACGAGCTACCGAGCTGCTCCACCCCGCGACACGATGTGGGGACTGCCTCCCCAGCGAAGAAGGTGTGTATACGCGGGGGCGGCGGGGCTGTCAACCGCGCATTTACATCGCCGGGCAAATTCCTTATGTAGTGCGGGCCATGCAGAACATCACCTCTCTCTCCGTCGTGTTGCCCGTGTACAACGAGCAGGACAACCTGCCCGCCCTGTTCGAGGAAATCCGCCGCTCCATCGCCAACATCGGCAAGGAGTGGGAAGTGCTGTTCGTGGACGACGGCAGCAAGGATCGCAGCCTGGAGGTCATCAAGACCCTTGCGGCAGAGCACCCCCAGGTGCGCTACCTGTCGTTCCGCAAGAACTGCGGGCAATCCGCCGCCTTTGCCGCCGGGTTTCAGGCCGCGCGCCACGAGGTCATCGTGACCATGGACGCCGACCTGCAGAACGACCCCTCCGACATCCCCGCCATGCTCATCGAGTTCGAGCGCGGCTACGACATGGTCATCGGCTGGCGCGCCAAACGCAAGGACACCTTTGCCAAGCGCATCGCCTCCAAATGGGCCAACGCCATCCGCAACCGCCTGACGGGCGAGACGGTGAAAGACACCGGCTGCTCGCTGAAGATCCTGCGCACGACCATGGCCCGGCGCATCCCCATGTTCACCGGCATGCACCGTTTTCTGCCAACGCTGATGAAAATGCAGGGTGCCACCGTGTCCGAACTGAAGGTGAACCACCGCCCGCGCCTGCACGGCGTTTCCAAGTACGGTGCCTTCAGCCGCGCCAAGACCGCCGCCTTCGACCTGCTGGCCGTGGCGTGGATGAAGCGCCGCTACATCAATTACGACATCGCCGACCACAACTGAGCAGTACGGAACGGCGCGCCAAGCGAGGCGTAATGGCCCAGCGCGCCGCTCAGCCGTCCCCGATCCCACAGGATCGGGCTGACACTCCTTTTCCCGCCGCAGGCAGTACCGGATGGACACGCTGGAATGGACGCTCTGGCCCGCCCGCTGGGCCATCCTGAGCATTGGCCTGCTGATGCAACTGGCGGCGCTGGCGCTGGCCATGCGTCAACAGCGCGCGCAGGCCTGCCCCACATCATCCCCGCGTACGCCCCTGCCAAAAAGCACTCCCCCGTCCGACTCCGGACCGGGCCACGATTCCACATCCGCCACGGTCGCAGACATCGCCCCGCCTGCAGGCGGGCATGGTGCAACATCCGGCGCATACCCTGGTGAAACAACGCCCCCAACCACCTGCACCTGCCGCCTTTCTCGCGGACTGTTGGTGACCGGCGGTAGCCTTGTGGCTGTCTTTGCCCTGCTGGAACGCGACATATTGCTGTTTGCCGGGCAGGTACTGGCGCTGCCGCTGCTCTGGCCGCGCCTGCGCTGATCCGCGACGATCCAGCCCACCAATCGCAGAGACCGTCCGCATGACCGCACCTTCTTGACGTTGCGGCCCGTTGCCGCTACTGCCCACATGCGGCGCATGCCGCCGCCCCGCACGACGGCTGTGGCCGCAGGCATGCCGCGCCGCCCTGCTCCAGTTCATCCACCCTCACCCGGCCCCAGCCATCGCCCCGCATGACCAACCGTCCCACCCGACTTCTCAAGCGCGTGCTCAAGGGTGCGTTCGTCTTTCTCGGCCTTGCCGCCGCCATCGCGCTGCTGCGCCTTTCCGGCCTGCACGACGCCCTGGACACCGCGTGGGTGGACGCAAACATCCGCGACCACGGGGTATCCGGCCTGGCCCTGTACCTTGGCGTGGGCTGCCTGCTTACCGCCGTGGGCATGCCCCGGCAGGTGGTCAGCTTTCTGGGCGGCTACGCCTTTGGCGCGCTGCTGGGCACGGTATGGGGCACGCTGGCCACGGCCATGAGCTGCGTGGTTACCTTCTATTACGCGCGTCTTGCCGGGCAATCCTTCGTGGCGCGCCGTTTCAGCCGCAGGGTGGCGAAAATCAACGCATTTCTGGGGCGCGACCCGTTCGCCATGTCGTTCATCATTCGTTGCCTGCCCGTGGGCAACAACGTGCTGACCAACCTGCTGGCCGGCGTCAGCGCCATTCCCGCGCTGCCATTCATCGCCGGGTCCACCGCCGGGTACGTGCCGCAGACGTTCATCTTCGCGCTGCTGGGCAGCGGCGTGCGCGTTTCGCCAGAATTGCGCACCACCGCCAGCGCCGTGCTGTTCGTGGTTTCCAGCCTGCTGGGTTACCTGCTGTACCGCCGCTACCGTGTGGACGACACGCTGGAGGAACCTGAAGACGAACCGGTGATCGGCAAGGACAGCACGGGCAACAGCCCCGCTTCCTCCGCTGGCAAGAACGAATAGCCCGCTACAAGAGAATGCGCGCGCGGGCGGCGGATGTCCGGAGTCCCCCGCAGAAATCGTCACCGCTACACCTCATTTTCCCCTCGCAACACAAAACCGCCCGCCGACATGCATCGGCGGGCGGTTTTCATTGCAGAATCGAAAATGGTTCAGCGAATCCGGGCTTACGACACCTTGGCCCCGTTGGCAACCGGGCCGGACGCGGCTACGAGCTGCATGCCGTCCTCGGTGCGTACCGCAAGGATCATCCCCTGCGATTCCAGGCCGCGCAGCTTGCGCGGGGCAAGGTTGGCCACCACGGCCACCTGGCGTCCCAGCAGTAAGTCCGGCGTGAAGTATTCGGCAAGCCCGGCCACGATCTGGCGCGGGGCCGCTTCGCCAAGGTCCACTTCCACGCGCAGCAGCTTGTCGGCGTTGGGGTGGCGTTCCACCACAACCACCGTGCCGAAGCGGATGTCCAGCTTCTGGAAGTCGGCAAACTCGATGGTAGCAGGCACGTCGCCGACAGCAGGCGTCGGGGCAGCAGATGCGGCAGCATGCGCGGGTGCGGCGGCCTTGTCCTTCTTCTTGCCTTCCGCCTTGGCGGGCTTGGCGTCTTCCGTCTTTTCCAGTTCCACGCGCGGGAACAGGTTGGACGATGCCGCCACGGTGGTGCCCGCAGCCAGCCCACCCCAGCGGTCGGCTTCTCCGGCAAGATCAACTGCGGCCGGGTCCAGCGTCTGGCCCAGTTGGCCCAGCAGCACGGCGGACGCTTCCGGCATCACCGGCCACAGATGTACGGCCACCTTGCGCATGCATTCCAGCATCACGTACATGACGGTGCCCAGGCGCTCGGTGTCGCCCTGCTTGAACAAGGCCCACGGCGCGGCATGGTCCACGTAACGGTTCAAGGCGCGCACAAGTTCCCACAGCGATTCCAGCGCGTTGGAAAACCGCACCCGCTCGAAAAGGCGCACGTAGTTGCGCTGGGCCTCTTCCGCCAGGGTGCGGATGGCCTCGTCTTCCTCGGTCAGCGGCCCTTGCGCGGGCACCACGCCGCCAAAGTACTTGGCGGTCATGGACAGCACGCGGCTGAACAGGTTGCCGAGGTCGTTGGCCAAATCTGCGTTCAGGCGGGCCACCAGCGCATCTTCCGAGAAGCTGGCGTCACTGCCGAAGTGCATTTCGCGCAGCAAAAAGTAGCGGAAGGCGCTCAGGCCGTACTTGTCGATCATGGACAGCGGGTCAACCACGTTGCCCAGCGATTTGGACATCTTGGTGTCGCGCACCAGCCAGTAGCCATGCACGTTCAGGTTGTTGTAGGGCTCCAGCCCCGCAGCCTTCAGCATGGTGGGCCAGAACACCGCGTGGGGCTTCAGGATGTCCTTGGCCACCAGGTGTTGCACGCCGGGCCAGAAGCGGCCGAACTTCTCGCCGTCGGGCCAGCCCAGCGCGGAGATGTAGTTGATCAGCGCGTCGAACCACACGTAGCACACGTAGTCCTTGTCGAACGGCAGTTCGATGCCCCAGGTCAGGCGGGACTTGGGCCGCGAGATGCACAGGTCTTCCAGCGCGCCGCTGTCCAGAATGCCCAGCACTTCGCTGCGGTAGCGTTCTGGCCGGATGAAGTCGGGGTTGTCCAGAATGTACTGGCGCAGCCAGCCCTGGTACTTGGACATGCGGAAGAAGTAGTTCTTTTCGCTGATGTATTCCGGCTTCACCTGGTGCTGGGGGCACAGGCCGTTTTCCAGTTCCTTCTCGGTGTAGAACCGTTCGCACCCGTAGCAATAGTGGCCGCCGTATTCGCCGAAGTAGATGTCGCCGCTGTCGTAGACCTTCTGCAACACGTCCTGCACGCACTTCTTGTGTTCCGCGTCGGTGGTGCGGATGAACTGGTCGTACTCCACGCCCAGGTGCGGCCACAAATCACGAAACTGCGTGCTCACGCCGTCCACGAATTCCTGCGGCGAGCACCCGGCCTTTTCTGCGGCCTGCACGATCTTGTCGCCGTGCTCGTCGGTGCCGGTCAGGAAATAGGTGTCCTTGCCCAGCAGGCGGTGAAAGCGGCGCAGCGAATCGGCCACGATGGTGGTGTAGGCGTGGCCAAGGTGCGGCTTGGCGTTGACGTAGTAAATGGGGGTAGTGATGTAGAAACGGTCCACGTGGGTCTCCCGATTCGGGCGCTGCGGGCGATGCGGGCCTGCCGCGCCGCCGTTCCGATATGATGGCCGCCCCCGACGCGCGCCGGGGGCGGAAACTGTTGCCTGTAGTATCTCGTCGTGCCGCGCCATGCGGACGCGGTGGGATTGGCGGCGCTAGTCGCCCGATCCGCCGCCGTCGCCCTGCCCGTCGCCCTGTCCGTCGCCCTGCCCGCCTTCACGGGAACCGGCGGGACGCCGCTTGCGCTTGCGCCGCCCCCTGCTGGAACGCAGGGTGGACGGATCGGTATTTTTCAGCGGGCCGCGCGCACGCGGCATGGCAATGGCCGCTGGCGCGCTGACGGCGGAGACCGCCGGAGCAGCCGGAGCAGCCGCTTGCACAGGCGCGGTCTGGGCCGCAGCCTCCACGACGGAAGGCTGCGTCGCATCCCCCGCCACCGGAGCGGCGACGGTTGTTGCCGCTGACGTGGACTGCGGCTGGACCGCAGACGCACCGTCCGCCATCTCCGTAGCGCCGGATGCAGGGAAAGCCGACGGCACACTGCCCGCCGGGACGGAAGCCGACATGGCGTTCCCGCCCGCGACAGCCTGGGCCGCGCCGGGCATGGCCGTTCCTATTGTCCCTGTCGGCTCAGCGGGAACGGGGGGCACGGCAGCACCCTCTGCTTCAGGAGGCGCTGCCGGGATGCCGGTCATGAATGTATCGAATGTATCGAAGGATGCGGCAAACTCCGCCTGAACGGCAACCGGCTGCGCCCCACCAGTCGAAGCGGAGACCGTGTCACTGGCTGCGGCCTCGCGCGCGGGGTGCGGTACACGCCCGTCACGCCGGTCCGGCCTTTCGGACCGTTCGCCGCGCTCGGCATCGCCGCGCCCGCCGCCGTCCGGACCCTGTGGACTGCGCCCCGGCCTGTCCTGACGATCCGGCCTGTCGCCGCGATCCGGGCGATCACCGCGCTCCGGCCTGCGCCCATCGCGGGAATCCTTGCCGTCGCGCCCTTCCCGGTTCTGGCCGTCCGGCCCTTCCGCACGCCGCTCGTGGTGGCCTTCGGAGCGCGGCGCACCGGAATTGAGACCGCCAGCGGGGCCGCCGCCCTGATCGGGGCGACGCGGCTCCATCTGCTGCCATTCCTCCAGCGTGACCTCGACTTCTTCATTGGTCTCGGTCAGCAGGGCCAGGCTGCCCCGGAACATGTTGGCCCGCAGCACCTTCACCGCGCCGCGCGAGGTCAGGTACTTCTTGCCAAGACGCGGGCAGCGCCGGTGAAATTCCTCGTAATTTTCCTGCTCGTAGCTCAGGCAGCACAGCAGCCGCCCGCAAATGCCGGAAATCTTGGCCGGGTTCAGGAACAGGTTCTGCTCCTTGGCCATCTTGATGGTGACCGGAGCAAACTTGCGCAGAAAGCGGCGGCAGCAGCAGACCATGCCGCAGTTGCCCACCGCGCCGATCATCTGCGTTTCGTGGCGCACGCCTATCTGGCGCAGTTCGATGCGGGTGCGGTAGGTCTTGACCAGGTCCTTGACCAGTTCGCGGAAGTCGATGCGGGTGGGCGCGGTGAAATAGAAGATGATCTTGCTGCGGTCGAAGAAGACCTCAACATCCACCAGCTTCATATCCAGGCCGCGGCCCCGAATGCTTTCATTGCAGAAAGCACGGGCCTCTTCGCCCAGCTTCTCGTTTTCCGCAGCCTGCTCCAGGTCTTCGCCCCCCGCAACGCGCAGAATGGGCCTCAGGTCGCCTTCCGCCTCGCCCGCGTCTTCGGGCAGGTCGTCGCGCAGCGTGACCACTTCGCCGATACCCTGCCCCTGGTCGGTTTCCACAATAACCCTGTCGCCTGTGGCAACGGGCTGGCCACCAGAAAGAAAGTAGTATATCTGTCCGTATTCACGGAATTTTATGCCGAGTATTCGTTCCATCTTGCTCGCCGGTTGAAGCCGGTTTACGCCCGTCCGGAAAGATTCCGGCGAAAGGGGATGCGAACGGATTACGCCGCATGGCCGCGTGACGGCCATCCCCACCTTCCTTGGCGAAATAACCTCCTCTTTTCCGCTTTTATGGGGCACGTGTCAATAAAGCCGCGCCCCGCGCGGGTCCGGCGGCGGCCACGCACACCGGGCAGACCTCCTTCACCCCGGTTGCAACGCCCGTGCTCGTGCCGTACAAGGCTTGGAGACCATGTGACCCGTTTCACGAAGTTCACCCACCGGAGGCCCCCATGCTCCATCGCACCGAAGCCATTGAACTGTTGCGCTCGCACAACCCGGAACCTCACCTTGTCCAGCATGCCCTGGCCACCGAGGCCGTCATGCGCGGCCTGGCCGCGCGCCTGGGGCAGGACGCCGAACTGTGGGGCCTGGCCGGGCTGCTGCACGACATCGACTACCCGCTTACCAAGGACACCCCTGAACGGCACGGTCTGGTCGCCGTGGACCTCATCGGCGACAGGCTGCCGCCGGAAGCCGTGCAGGCCATCGTGGCCCACAACAGCGAATGTACCGGGCGCGAACCGGCCTGCCTGTTCGACCGCGCCCTGCGCTGCGGCGAAAGCGTGACCGGCCTGGTCAGCGCCGCCGCGCTGGTGCGCCCCACAGGCATGGACGGCATGCAGGCATCCAGCCTGAAAAAAAAGATGAAGGACAAGGCGTTCGCCGCCAGCGTCAGCCGCGAAAGGATCCGCGAGTGCGAGGCCATCGGCCTTGAGCTTGGCGAGTTCCTGACCATCGCCATCGAGTCCATGACGCCGGTTGCCGCAGAGTTGGGCCTGAATCGCTAGCTGGACAGTTCCCGCCGCAAGGGACAGCCGGACCACGTCCGCTGCCCTCCCTTTGCGCCAACATCGACACCGCTCCAACGCACAACAGCACCAAAGGAACCCCGCATGAAGCTCTCGTTCGTCATCGTCGCCGCCAACGCGGCGAAGTACATCGGCGACTGTCTTGCCTCGGTCCGCGCCGCTGCGGCCGAAATGACGGGCCTTGCCGAATCTGCCGACATCATCGTGGTGGACCGCGCCTCCACCGACGCCACAGTGCGCACCACGCGCGACATCGCCCCCGAAGCCGTCATTGTCGAAGCCCCGGCCAGCGCAGGTTTTGCCGCCGCAGCCAACCTGGGCATCGCCCGCGCCACCGGCGACGTGATCATCTTTGTGGACCCCGCCGCCACCCTGTGCCCCGGCGCGGCCCGCCGCCTGGCGGAGCACATGGACACCACCCCCGCCTGCATGGTGGCGGGCGGCATCGTCAACGGCCCGAAAGACGCGGTGCTGCGCGGCGCGGCCCGCCTGCCCGGCCTTATCGTGAAGCTGGCCCGCCTCAGCGGCCTGCCTGGCCGCCTGCCGCGCACCTGGTTCAACTGGCCCGCCTACGGCGAAAAGAACTTCCTGCAGCCCACCCGTGTGCAGGCCGTCTCGCTGGCTTTTGCTGCCGTGAAAACCGCCGCCCTGCGCAAGCTGGGCCCGCTGGACGAACGTTTTCAGGGCGACGAATTCACCGGACACGACCTGTGCCGCCGCATCCGCCGCGCGGTGATGTTCGACTGGAACGTGGCCGTGGTGCCGCAGGCCCGCGCCTGCGCGCAGGACGCCTTTGTCCTGCGGCCCGAAGTCGAGGACTTCGACCTGAACGGCGACGGTGTGGTGCGTGCCCGCGTGCGCGACGAAATGCTGTACGTGTGGAAGAACTACTGCGTGCTCACCTCGCTGGGCAACAGCCTGCTGGAACTCGTCGGCACCAGCGTACGCTATGTGGTGTCTGCGCTGCCCGGTATCGGCTGCGGCAAGTGTACCCGCCACAACGCGGCGGTGCTGCGAGAAACCTCGCAAGCCATGCTGGACACCCAGCTTGGCATGCAGTACCCCACCACACCCTGGTAGCTAAGGGCCAATTCCGTGAATGCGGCCCGGGCGCACGCGGAATGACACCCCCTGAAAATGAACGCATCGGGGCGGGCGGCGCAACACCGTCCGCCCCTTTCATTCCGGGCGCGCAGGCTGGCCTTATGGGCTGCGCCGTGCTATGCTGAGCTAGTATCTCCGGAAAAAACCACATGAAATGACGCACGGTATCGGGTGAGATTGCCTGCCCGGTTCCCCCTATTCCGCCCGATCCACACCAAGCCGTCACCCCCCCCCCAGGAGGACAGACCCCATGCCCTCGACCCGTTACGACAACGGCGTCCTGCAACTGGACACCACCATCCCCGTCCTGGGACCGGCCAAGATCCCCACCCCGCTCTGCTACGGCAGCTACGCCGACGAACAGAACATCCCCCTGTTCCTCGACCGCGAACACATCGCCGAGCTGGGCGCGGAGTCCGTCCCCCTGCTGTTCGAACCCGCAGGGCCGCGCAGCCACCTGTATTTCGATTCTTCCAAGACCAAGTGCGCCATCGTCACCTGCGGCGGCCTGTGCCCCGGCATCAACGACGTGATCCGGGCCATCGTCATGGAGGCGTACCACGCCTACAACGTGCCCGCCGTCATCGGCATCCGCTACGGGCTGGAAGGGTTCATCCCCAAGTTCCGCCATGAATTCATGGAGCTGACCCCGGACAAGGTTTCGGACATCCACCAGTTCGGCGGCACCATCCTGGCCTCGTCGCGCGGGCCGCAGTCGCCCGAAGAAGTGGTGGATGCGCTGGAGCGCATGAACGTCAGCGCCCTGTTCATGATCGGCGGCGACGGCACCATGCGCGCGGCATCGGGCATCGTGGCCGAAATCGCCCGGCGCAACCTGCGCATTTCGGTCATCGGCATCCCCAAGACCATCGACAACGACATCAACTTCATCAGCCAGTCGTTCGGCTTCGAGACCGCCGTGTACAAGGCCACCGAAGCCATCCAGTGCGCCCACGTGGAGGCGCTGGGGGCCATGAACGGCGTGGGCCTGGTCAAGCTGATGGGCCGCGAATCGGGCTTCATTGCCGCGCACGCCACCCTTTCGCTGAAGGAAGTGAACTTCGTGCTCATTCCCGAAGTGCGCTTTTCTCTGCACGGCGAAGGGGGCCTGCTGCCCGCGCTGGAAAAGCGCCTGCGCTCGCGCGCCCACGCCGTGATCGTGGTGGCGGAAGGCGCGGGCCAGCACCTGCTGGAAGGCACCGGCGAAACCGACGCCTCCGGCAACCCCATCCTGGGCGACATCGCCACGTTGCTGCGCTCGGAAATCAAGCGGTACTGCGATGAACGCTCGCTGCCCTATGCGCTGAAGTACATCGACCCCAGCTACATCATCCGCTCCGTGCCCGCCAACGCCAACGACCGGGTGTACTGCGGCTTTCTGGGCCAGCACGCCGTGCATGCCGCCATGGCCGGGCGCACCGGCATGGTGGTGTCCAAGCTGATGGACCGCTACGTACACCTGCCGCTGGACCTGGTGACGCGCACCCGGCGCAAGCTGAACGTGGCCTCCGACTACTGGCGGGCGGTGCTGGAATCCACCGGCCAGGTGGATCTGGCGGGGATGGTGCCCGACACCACCCGCGCCTGCCCCATCTAGTTTCCGGAGGGGCTTTCCCCCTCTGTCGGCGTCAGCCACCCTGTTCCGCTCGGGTCACGTACCAAAGAGTACGCTCCCCTCGCGGAACACGGGGCTTCCTTGCCAGATGACGAAATCCCCGTCCGGAAACGGTGTCGCGCTCATACATAATAACCTTGCCCGCCTTTTCCAAATCGTTAATTCCCAATAGTCAAGAATCTCACATGCCCACGCCAACGCTGACGCAGATCAAGGCCTCCGCCGGATCGGGAAAGACCTACACCCTGACCCGGCGTTTCCTGTCGTTGCTGGCAGGCGCGCGCGACGAGGACGGACGGGCCTGTGCGCTGGCCGTGGAAGGCGGGCACTGCTGGCCGGACATTCTGGCGGTGACCTTCACCAACAAGGCCGCGTCGGAGATGAAGGAGCGGGTCATCCGGCTGCTCAAGGAGCATGCTCTGGCCGATCCGGCCAAGGCAGGGAAAGACGGGAGGGATGGCGCGTGGCCACCGGCCCGCGCGGCCCGCTGGGTGGACATCATCCTGCGCCGCTACGGTGCCCTGAACATCCGCACCATCGACAGCCTGCTGACCATGCTGGTGCGGCTGGCCGCGCTGGAACTGTCCCTGCCGCCGGATTTCGAGCCCTCCTTTTCACCCGACGAATATTTCGAGCCGCTGTACGACCTGATTCTGGACCGCGCCCGCCGGGGCGACGTGCAGTTGCGCGATGACGTGCGCGACGCCTGCCGCCTACTGCTGTTCCACACCGACCTCAAGGGGTTCACCGTGGGGGCCGGGCTGCGGATGCGCCTTTCGCAGCTCTTGCAGTTGCATCTGGCGGAAGGCGGCATGTCTGGTCCAGACCTCTTCAATGCCGACCCAGACCCCTTCAATGGCGGTCCAGACCCGTTCGATGAAAGCCCCGGCATCCCTCACCGGGGTGGTCTGCCCGACGTGGACACCGACGCCCTGGCCGCCAAACTGGTCGCCATCCACGCGGACATGCAGGACGCCACGGCCACCCTGTCGCGCATTCTGGCCGAAGAGCAGCTTTCCGCCGCCGCAACCCTGCACAAGTTTCTGGACAAGTGCGCGGAAAACAGCGCCTTTTCCCCGCTGTCCAAGTCGGTCTATCTGGAAAGGGGCGGGCTGGACGACTGCCTGCTGAAGGCGTCCAAAGGCAAGGGCAGCGACGATGCGCGCGCGGCCTTCGACGCCTGGCGCGACGCCTCCAACGATTTTGCGGTGCGCGGACGGCTCATCCAGCGCGCCTTGCAGGTGGCCCCGCTGGCCGGTCTGGCCCGCGCCATGGCCGCGCACCTGCCCGACTTTCAGCGGCGCGAGGGCAAGCTGCCCCAGCCGCTCATCCCCCTGCACGCACGCGACGTGCTGCAAGGCGAGTTCGGCGTGTCGGAAGCCTTCTGCCGCATGGGCACGCGCCTTGCGCACATCCTTATCGACGAATTTCAGGACACCAGCCGCGACCAGTGGGCCGCCATCGAACCGCTGGCCGTGGAATGCCTGTCGCGCGGCGGCGGGCTGACCTGGGTGGGCGACGTGAAGCAGGCCATCTACGGCTGGCGCGGCGGCGATTCCGCCCTGTTCGACGACATCCTGGCATCCCCGGCGCTTACCGCCATCGTGCCCGATCCGAGGCAGGAAACCCTGCCCCGCAACTGGCGCAGCCGCGCGGCCATCGTGCAGCACAACAACACCGTGTTCGCGCAACTGGACGATCCGTTGCGCGCGCGGGGCGTGCTGTCGGCCATGCTGGGCGACAAGACGCCAGACCACGTGCTGGACGAAGCCGCCGCGTCGGTGGCTCGCGCCTTTGCCGGAGCGGCGCAGGAAGTTCCGGACAGGGATTCGGCCCAGGGCGGGCTGGTGCGCATCGTCCCCCTGCACGGCGAGGACAACGGCGACCTGCGCGACAAGGTACGCCAGCAACTCCGCACCCTGTTTCTGGACGACCTGGCCGCACGCCGCCCGTGGCGCGACGTGGCCGTGCTGGTGCGCAAGAACGACGAATCCGCGCTGGTGGCCTCGTGGCTCATGGACTGGGGCGTGCCGGTGGTGACCGAAAACAGCCTGCGGCTGGCCGACCACCCCCTCGTCACGCAGACCGTGGCCCTGCTGGCCTTTCTGGACTACCCGCCCAACGCGCTGGCCCTGTGGGAGGTGCTGACCGGTGCGGAACTGTTCGGCGACATCAGCGGCCTTTCCGACCGCACGCTGCGCGACTGGCTGGCCGACCGCTGCGCCCGCCCCGTCGACGACCCGCGCGGCGGCAAGGGGCTGCTGGCCGATTTTCGCGCCGCCTTCCCCGTGGCGTGGGAAACGTGGCTGGCCCCGTTCTACGCCCGCGCCGGGCTGATGGGTCCCTACGACACGGTGCGCGAAATCTTCGAACGCTTCCGCGTGGCGCAACGCCATCCGGAGGACATCGGCTACGTGCGCCGCTTTCTGGAGGTGGTGCATAACGCGGAATCGCGCGGGCTCACCTCGCTGGCCACCTTTCTGGAATTCTGGGTCGAAAGCGGCGGCGAGGAAAAGGTGCCCATGCCGGAAGCCATGGACGCCGTGCGGGTGATGACCATGCACAAGTCCAAGGGGCTGGAATTTCCGGTGGTGGTGATTCCCTTCCACCACCAGCCCGACCGCACCGACCCGCCGTTGGTGGTGGCGGAGCTGGACGGACAACCGCTGCTGGCCCCGCTGTGCCCGGAAATGGGCGACCGCTACCACCACGCGCAGGCGGCTGCCGCCGCCGAAAAGCTGCACCTGCTCTACGTGGGCTGGACGCGGCCCGTGGATGAACTGCACGCCTACGTCACCTCCACCCCGTTCGCGGAGCGGAGTTCGTCCCTGCTGGCCGGGGTGCGCGCCCTGCTGACCGGGTGCGGCATCGACACGGCGCAGGAATACGTGGCCGGGGCAGGGTCCCGGATGGGCGAAACGGACGCGCAGGCTGCTGCAGCGCGAACCCCCCCGCAGGACGACGCGGCAGCGCAAACAGCCCCGTGCGATGCTTCGCAGACCTTGCCCGGATCGTTACCGCCCCCGACGCCAGCCCCGGAACGCGGCCCATCGTCAGATCAGGCACCAGCCCCGACACCGGAGCACGCACCGGACCAGCCATCCGCTGCCGCCCCGTGGCGGCCCATGCAGTGGCTACCGCGCCTGAAGATTTTCCGCAATCAACTGGAAGAATTCACCTTCACCGAACGACGACGCGGCATGCTGGTGCATGCCTGCCTGGAACAACTGCGCCTTACCGGCAGCCCGGATCAGGACGCCGCCCGCGCCGTTGCCCACGGCATGCGGGCCTTCCCCCTGCCGGTGCCGGAGCCGGAGGCCACGGCCAATGAACTCACCGCCATGCTGGCATGGCTGGCGGCGCTGCCCCAGGCCGCGCACTGGTTCACCCACGGCGTGCCGGAGCAATCCATCATGGACGCGCAGGGCAGCATCCACCGCACCGACCTCATGGTGGACGACGGGAAAACCTGCACCGTGGTGGAATGGAAGACGGGCCGCCCCTCCGACGACCACGTGGCGCAGGTGCGCCGCTACCTTGGCCTGCTGGCCGACGCCGCCGGACGCGGCCCCGGCAGTGTGCGCGGCGTGCTGGTGTACCTTGACGGGCGCACCGTGCAGCCCGTGGAACTGCGCACCGCCGACGCCGCCCCCCAGAATGATGCACCCCGGAACGATGCCCCCCGGAAAGATCCCAGTGAAGGACACCGCCAGTGACCGGTCCAGACGACATCCTCATGCCCGGCGCGCCGTCCGCAGCCCGGCCCAAACGCACTGCCGCCCGCCGCGCCGCGCCGCGCGCGCCGCATGCTTCCCGTGCAATCGGGGGCCCGCGCCCGTTCCTGATCTTTCCGTGGGACACGGACTTTCTGGCCGGACTTACCGCCACGCTTACAGAGGCCACCAATGGCCGCCCCGGCGATGCCGTGTTCGTCTTTCCGCATGGTCGGCCCGGACGCTACCTTGTGGACCGCATCCGCCGCGCCCCGGACATTGCCCGCCCCTGCCTGCTGCCCCGCGTGTTCACCGTGCGCCAGATGTTCACCCTGCTGCGTGCCCACGCGGAAGACCCCACCGCGCGCCCGGCCCGGCCCATCCCCCTGCTGGACCGGGTGGGGCTGCTCATGGACTGCGTACGCGGCCTGGCCCGCCCCGGTGACGAATTGTACGAGCACCTGGCCGCCACGGACCAGCGGCGGTTCTTTCCATGGGGCGTGCGTCTTGCCGCGCTGATGGAGGAATTCTTCGTCCAGAACCGCGTGCCGGAGGACTACCAGTACATGGAGGGCCAGGTGGCCCCCTTTGCCGCCGCCCTGCTGGGAGCGCTGGGCCGCATCCACGAGGCGTACGCAGCGGCGCTGACCGAACGCGGATGGACCACGCCGGGCTTCGACGCCTTTCGCTCCGTGCGCCTGCTCCCCGGCCCCGCCGAAACGGGCCGCGCCGCCGAACGCCCCGACGGCTTCAGCCTGCCCCCGCTGCTGGCGGGCAAGCGGCTGTTCGTGGCCGGGTTCTCCACCCTCAACGGCACGGAAGAGGCGCTGTTCCTGCACCTGTGGCGGCATGAAGGGGCCACGGTGTGCCTGCATACCGACGCGGCTGTGGCGGAACTGGGCGCACGCCCGGTACACTGGACCTGCGAGGACCACGTGCGCTGGCTGACCTCGTGGCGCGCCGGGGCCGAACTGGCCTGCCCGCCTTCCGGGCACGCCCCGTCGATCACTTTTCATGAAGGGTACGACCTGCATTCGCAATTACTGGTCATGGAAAAGGAACTGCGCGCCGAAAAGCAAGGGACGCGCAGCCCCGGCACTGATGACGGAGGCACTTCCTCCGACAGCGCGGCCCGATCCGGCAATTTGAAGGAATCGAGTCTAACGCCAGCAATCGAAAGTACCGAAGGTTCCATCCCTCCCGCGCCGGACGCCGACGAACTGGCGGGCACGGCGGTGGTGCTGCCCGACACCGGGTTGCTCATGCCCGTGCTGCATCACCTGCCGGACAAGGACGTGAACATCTCCATGGGGTACCCGCTGGTGCGCTCCACGCTGGTGCGGCTGGTGGAAACCCTGATGCGCCTGCAGGAGACCGCCCGGCCTGCGGCCTCGTTGGCTGTACCGGACGAAGTGCCGGGCGAGATATCAGCCTCTGCCGCGGGCGCAGCGGACGCAACGCCGGGTACCCTGTGCTACCACTGGCGCACGGTCATCGAGTGCATCCGCCACCCCTACCTGAAGATGCTGGAACTGGACGGCGAACGCCCCCTGCGCGACCTGTTCCACCTCATGGAAAACGTGGTGCGCAGCGGGGCCAGTTATGTGGACCCGCGCGCGCTGGCCCGCCAGGTAGCCCAGAAGGCCCCCGGCGGTGAACACGGCCCGGCAGCCGACCTGCTGCACAACGTGCTGGACCTGTGCCTGACCCGCTGGGAAACGGCGGACACCCCGGCCCGCGTGGCCGATGTGGTGGGCGCGCTGTGCGATCTGCTGCTGGCCCACGGCGGCACCCTGTGGGAACGCTTTCCCATCGACGCGGAATGCCTGTTCCGGCTCATGCAGCGGGTCATCCCCGCCCTGCGCGACTGCGAGCTGGCGGACACGCCCTTCCCGCGCGAGGTGCTGCACACCATCCTGCGCGAAACCCTGCGCGAGGAACGCGTGCCCTTCGAGGCCACCCCCCTGGCCGGGTTGCAGGTGCTGGGCATGCTGGAAACGCGCCTGCTGCGCTTTCGCCGGGTCATCGTGCTGGACGCCACGGAAGACCGCCTGCCCGGCGCGCCGGGGCACGACCCGCTGTTTCCCGACAGCCTGCGCGCCATGGCCGGGCTGCCCGATTCACGCCGCCGTGAACGGGTGGCCGCGCACAACTTCCACCGTCTGCTGGCCGGGGCGGAACAGGCCGTGCTGTGCTACCAGACCGGCGTGGACCGCAGCGGCCTGCTGGACGAAAAGAAGATCCGCAGCCGCTTTGTCGAAGAACTGCTGTGGCGCGAGGAACGCGCGCGCGGCGGACTGCTTTCACCAGGTCAGCCCCCGCTGCATGCCGCCGCGTGCACGGTGCGTCCGTTCCGTTCCGCGCCGCGCCCCATCGAACGCACCACCGCCATCAACGATGCGCTGGAACGGCTGCTGGACGCGCCCGTGTCGCCCTCCACGCTCGACGCATGGCTGACCTGCCCGGTGCGCTTCTTTCATGAACGGCTGGCCGGGCTGGCCCCGCCGGACGAGGTGAACGAGGGCGACGACCCCATTGCCGTGGGGGACCTGCTGCACAAGGTGCTGCTGGACTTTCACCTGCCCCACAAGGGGCAGGAGGTGCGCCGCGACGAACTTTCCGCCGATCAGCTCACCCGGCTGTTCCTGCAACGGCTGGGCACATCCGGCCTTTCCGCCCAGTTGCCGCCCGACGCCCTGCTGATGCTGGAGGTGGCCGGGCCGGAACGCCTTGGCCGCTACCTGTCCCGCCAGCCGGAACGGTTCACCGTGCTGGAACTCGAGGAACCGGTGGAGGCCACCATCGAGGTGCCGGGCAGCGCTGGCCGTCGCATCCGCCGCCTGCATGGCCGGGTGGACCGGGTGGACCTGCGCGATTTTGAAGACGGCCAGGGCGCGGTGATCCTGGACTACAAGACCGGCAAGGTGGAATGGAAGCCCTCCGCATGGTCCGACGAGGCGCTGTGGGAGCGCATCGAGGTGTGGACCACGGACCGCGACCCCGATCTGCTGGCCGACGTGGCAGCAGCCCTGCACGGCGTGCAGTTGCCCGCCTACGTCCATATGTACGGGCAGCATTCCGGGCGCGACGTGCATGACGCCGCCTGGGTCATCCTGCGCGACGCCGGGCAGGAGCTGCCCCTGTTCGGCGACGGCACGGACGACGAAACCCGCGATGCGGCCATTACCACCCGCATCCCCGCCCTGCTCTCCTTCCTGTTGCGGCACATGGCCGAAGCGCCGTTGCTGCTGCCGCGCGACGGCAAACATTGCGACTGGTGCTCTTGCGCAAAACTGTGTAAAATGCGCGCTTGAGGGAACGGGCCGCATCGGCCCTTCCGCGCCGCCAGCGCGGCGTCCGCCCGGCCACGGCCCGGCGGCGCATGCGCCCGCGCAGTGGGGACTGCGCGGGAAAAAACGCACCGCCGCCACCGTACCGCACGACGCCACCCAGCGTTTGCTGCCCGAAAGACTCCGATGCAGCCCACGGAGACCATGCGATTCCGGCATTCTGCCGCATCGCGCGTCTTCCGCGCGCCGCCCGCGCATGGCGGCACACCGGAGCGCCCACTCCCATGCCACTGGCATGCACGCGGGCCCGGTTCATTCCGCGTGCCTTCACCGGCACGCACGCACCGCACCGGAGGACTGAATCATGCCTTTTCCGACCCTGAACATTGGCGACCTGGTCGCCCGCATACCCATCGTGCAAGGCGGCATGGGCGTCGGCATTTCGCTGTCGCGCCTGGCGTCTGCCGTGGCCAACGAAGGCGGCATCGGCGTCATCGCCGCCGCCATGATCGGGATGAAAGAGCCCGACGTTGCCAAGAACCCCATCGAAGCCAACGTGCGCGCCCTGCGCCGCGAGCTGCAAAAGGCCCGCGAAATGACCCAGGGCATCGTGGGCGTGAACATCATGGTGGCCCTGACCACCTTTGGAGAAATGGTCCGCACCTCCATCGAGGAGAGAGCCGACATCATCTTCTCCGGCGCGGGCCTACCGCTGGATCTGCCCAGACACCTGCGCGACGCCTGCGACCAGAAGAAGGAAGAATTCCGCACCAAGCTCGTGCCCATCGTGTCGTCCGCCCGCGCGGCCTCGGTCATCGCCCGCAAGTGGATATCCCGCTTCGACTACGTGCCCGACGCCTTTGTGGTGGAAGGCCCCAAGGCGGGCGGGCACCTTGGCTTCAAGGCCGAGGAGATCGACGACCCCAACCATTCGCTGGAAGCGGTCATCCCGCAGGTTGTGGAAGCGGTGAAGCCCTTCGAAGACGAAAAGGGCCGCCGCATTCCGGTCATTGCCGCAGGCGGCGTCTATTCTGGCGAGGACATCACCCGGTTTCTGGAACTGGGCGCGGCGGGCGTGCAAATGGGCACCCGCTTCGTGGCCACCCATGAATGCGATGCTGACGACCGCTTCAAGCAGGCCTACGTGGACGCCACCGAGCAGGACGTGACCATCATCAAGAGCCCCGTGGGCATGCCGGGCCGCGCCATTGGCAACTCGTTCATCGAGGCCATGCGCGAAGGCGCAAAAAAGCCCTTCAAGTGCGTGTTCAAATGCATCAGCACCTGCGAGCAGGAGCAGACCCCGTACTGCATCGCCGCCGCGCTGATCAACGCCATGAAGGGGAACCTGGAGAAGGGGTTTGCCTTCTCCGGCGCCAACGTGTTCCGGGTGGACCGCATCCAGTCGGTGCATGAGCTGGTTTCCTCGCTCCAGCAGGAGTTCGAGGAGGCTATCTCCAAGCGCTTCGGCATGTTGCGCGCATAGCGTTGCGTGCATCCCGGCGCGGACACGCTGCGGGCGGAATCCGTCTTTTGCCGCCGGGCTGCGTTGGCGTTTCGTTTTTGATGCTCACGTACAAAAGTACGTTCCGCTCAAAAACGCCACGCCGCCTTGCCCGGCGGGCAAAACTCGTAATTCCTTGCATCCTCTCCGCACAGCCCCCCGCGACGGATGACCGTCGCGGGATATAAGGATAAAAGTCCCGTTCAATTGAACGACTTCCAACCTCCTCGCAAAAATGCATCGGGCCGGACCCCCAGAGGGTTCCGGCCCGTTTCTTCTGCTAAGGGGGAATACGCTACCGCTTGGGCGTGCGCTTGCCGCCCTTGCGGGGCGTGGCGGCGCGGGCCGGTTTTTCCGGCGCTGCGGCGGACTTTGGTTGGGGCGTCTTGCCCGCCGGGGACGCAAGATCGGAACGGGGATGTGCCCGGTCGTACACGTCCACCAGACGCGAAAGGGTCAGGTGGGTGTACCGCTGGGTGGTGGAAAGTCGTGCGTGGCCCAGCAGTTCCTGCACGCTGCGCAGGTCTGCCCCAGCCTCCAGCAGATGGGTGGCGAAGGAATGGCGCAGCCCGTGCGGGGATATGGTCTGCGGCAGCCCGGCCCGCAGGCACAGCGCCTCGATGATCCGCGCGGCCTGCCGCCGGTTCAGGCGCCCCCCCCGCGCGCCCAGGAACAGGGCGGGTTCGCCCCGACCCTCGTCCACCTCATGGCGCACGGCCAGCCAGGCAGACAGCGCGTCGCGAGCCGTGTCGCTGAGCGGACTCATGCGTTCGCGCCCGCCCTTGCCCATCACCCGCACCACGCCCGATGTCGGGTCCGCGTCCAGCACGTCCAGATCCAGCGCTTCGGACACACGCAGGCCGGAACCGTACAGCAATTCGGCCAGGGCCAGGTCGCGTGTCAGCAGCACGGCATCGGCGGGGCCGGAATCCGCGCCGTGCCCAGTGTGGGCGGCGCGGGCCGTGGCATGTGCAGTGGTCAGCGCCTTGCGCTGCCGCCGCTCGTCCAGCAGGGCAAAGGCCTGGTCCACGTTCAGGGCGTGGGGGTGGCGTTGTTCCTGCTTGGGATTATGCACGCCCGCCGTGGGGTCCGTTGTGACCCGACGCAGCCGCAGCAGAAAACGGAAGAACGCCCGCAACGCCGACAGCTTGCGGGCCACGCTGGACTTGGCAATGCGCTGGCGGTGCAGTTCGGCCAGAAACCGCTGCACGTGGCGCTTGGTGATGTGTTCCGGTGTATCCAGAGAGGGAACGGCGGGAGACGACGCAGGGCTTGGCAAGGACGGTCTGCCGGGAATGGTCGAGCCGTCGCCCGCCTCCGCCAAAAACGCCGCAAACTGATCCATGTCCGTGCCGTAGGCAGTTACCGTGGCATCGGCATAGCCCTTTTCCATGCCCAGATGGGCCAGAAACATCTCCAGCAGTTCCGCGCGGGCGGCAGGAAGCGGTCCGTCGAACGCCAGTTCGTGGCCGGATGAAATCGCTGCTGGCGGGGAGAAGGATGGGGCTGGTTCGGAGCCGCGCGCGGGGGCTGCTACCGTGGAGCGCGCAGCCGGTACGGTCCGGCCAGCCGGAGCGTCCGCACCGCCGCCCACCTTGCCGGTTGCGGCTCGCCTGCCCCGTTCATGCCTGTCGCCGGTCGAAGACATAGCAACTGCCCGTCCTGTCCTTGGCCAGCTTCTTGACCTGACTGGCCCGGTACGAGGCCTCGCCGTAATGGGCCAGTGAAAGTCCGGCGCCGGGTCGGTTGCACACCACGGCGATGGACACGGCCATCAGCGGGAAGGTGCGCACCTGCCCCTGCCGGTCGTGGGCCACGATGGCGCCACGCTCGCGGTCCTCCGCATCGTAGAAGCCGGGCACAATGGCGTCGAAGGCCCCAACCACGCGGCGGCAGGCGTCTTCCGCCTCGTCCACGGGCGTCACGAATACATAGTCGTCGCCGCCCACGTGCCCCACGAAGGCGGGCTGGCCGCGCACCTCGCGCACCGTGGTGGCCACAAGCCGCGCGGTGAGCATGAGCACCTCGTCGCCGCGCGAGAAGCCGTACTTGTCGTTGAAGGCCTTGAAGTTGTCGAGGTCTGCGTAGGCCAGCGCAAAATCCATGCGCCGGTCGATAAGCCCCTGAATGAACTTGATGATCGAGGTATTGCCCGGCAGCTTGGTCAGCGGGCTGGCGTCCAGGGCGCGGCCTGCGCGGGTCAGGGCCAGTTCGATGCGCGCCGTGAGTTCCGTGGCCAGCGGGGGCGGCAGGGGCATGCACTCCGCACCGTCCGGCGCACCGCCGCCCTGCGCCGTGGCAACGGGCAGCACCATGAAGTCGTCGGCCTCCACGCCCTGCCAGTCCACACCGGGCACGTCCAACGTGTTCAGGACAAGCAACGCGGCCACCTGACGGTAGACGTTCTCGCCCTTCACCAACTGGATCAGCGACACGCCCGACATGTCCGGCAGCGCGGCAGAAACCAGCAGCAAGTCCGGCGGATCCAGAAAAAACTGCTCCAGCACGGCCCGGCCGTTGTCGAACACCCGCCAGTCCATGGGACGCCCTGATGAAACGCCCCCCCCTTGCGCGTGGGCGTCCGTGGCATGCAGGGCGCGCACAGTGGCGGCCAGACAGCCATCCGCCGTGACCAGCCAGCAACGCGGCACGCCCGCGGGCGCGGCATCGCCGAAACCGACGGGGCGCGTGCTCACGACGGCCTTCCGGCCGCGCAAGGCGCATGGGCACGGCTTGTCGTGCCCGCCGGGCCAGACCGCCTTGACGCGTCTGACAGAGCGGGCAGGCACGGAGCAAGGGCCGGGGGCGGTATGGCGGCGTCACGGCTCATGCAAGGCCCAGTTCACCGGCATCGGCAAATTTCTCGCACAGGGTGTCCAGCAGGGCTTCCAGCGCGCTCTGGTTCATGCCCAGCAGCTTCAGCGCGTGCGGCGAAAGCTGCGGCACGTTGTCGTCCCCGCCGGAGCCGTACTCGAACAGCCGGGCCATGAAGTTGCCCACATGCACCACGCAGGCCATCTGCGGATAGATGCGCGCGCTCATGGGCTTGTGGTGGAAGGCCATGCCCTCGCGGATGGCGGGGGGCAGGTTCCAGTGTTCTGCCAGCCAGGCGTTGATGCGGTCGTGACCAAAGCCGAGCACCTGCGTTTCCGCGTCGATGTACAGCAGGTCCTGTTCCTGCACCACGGCATCCACCCTGGCCTTGGCCTCCGGCAGTTGCAGGGCCGACACCACCTTGCCGAGGTCGTGCAGCAGCCCGGCCACGGCGTACTCCTCCGGGTCCTTCATGCCGAGCGCGCGGGCCAGTTCGCCGCAGGCCAGCGAGCAGCCCACGCTGTGGTCCCACAGGCCGCGCATGGCGCGGTTCATGTCGTCGTAGACCGAGGTGGAGATGATCAGCCCCCGGATGACGTTGAACCCCAGCAGCACCAGGGCGTGCTTTACCGTGCCGATGCGGCCCGGAAAGCCGTAGATGGGCGAGTTGACCATCTTCAGCACCTTGGCCGCCAGCACCTGGTCGAAAGAGATGACCTTGGCCACCTGGTCGGTGGTGGTGTTGGGCAGCTCCAGCAGGCGGGAGACCTCTTGCAGCGCGGTGGGCAGGGTCGGCAGGTCCTTCACCGCCAGCAGCCGCCCCTTGTAAATGGTGCGCAGGTCTTCGCTCATCGCCCGTTCTCCCGTGGCGCGCCGTTGCCGTTGACAACTTCGGGCCGGGTGGGCACGCCCTCCGGCTCGTCGTCTACCAGCGGGATGCGGTTCTGCGCGGCCAGGGCTTCCGCTTCTTCGCGCGCGGCCTCCGCCGCAGCGGCAATGGCGGCGGCCTCGGCCTCTTCCGCCGCCTTGGCGGCGGCGATGCGTTCCGCAAAAAAGCGCTGCAGCATGTTGCGCAGGGTGCTCATGAACCGGTCCTGCCCGTGCTTGCGGAACAGGTGGTCCAACCGCCCCGCGATGCGCTCCAGACCGCTGCCGCCGTCGTCGCCAAGGTCCACGGGGCGGCCCTGCACGGTAAGCGACTGCACCCCGCTGGCGCGGAACCGCGCAATGATGGTGGCGGTCAGTTCAACGCCCGCGCCCACAAGCACCAGACCGTCGGACTTGGTGACGGGCTTGGCCAGCTTCATGCCGGGCGCGGCGAGGTCTAGCGGTATCTTCTGCATATTCTTCCCCGGTCGGGCGCACGGCCCGCCGTTTCGATCCGTGTTGGCGCGTTCCCTTACATACGCTCGTAGCGCATGCCGGGCAACCGGCGCACCCCGCCCTTTACCTCCAGCAACACAAGGCGGCAGCTCACGTCCGCCGCGCCCATGGACAGCCCACGGCAAATGTCGTCCACGTGCGCGCCGGGCCGCCCGTGCAGGAAGGCAAGGATGGCGTCGTCCGGATTGGCGTGGGGGTCGGCACTGCCACAGGAAGCAGGAGGAATGGGGGATACGGCCTTGCGGCTGCGCGTCTGGCGCGGAACCGGACGGGCGGCAGTGGCTGGCGCGTTGCCCCGCCCTGAAGATGACTGCGCCTCTTGCCCGGCAGCAGGGACGGCGCTGTCACCGGAAACTTGCAGCGGGTGACTGACGGCAACCGGGGCGTCCAGACCGTTCGAGGTACCCGGAGTGTCTGGCGTGTCTGGCGTGTCTGGCGTGTCTGGCGTGACCGGCATATCCGGTACAGCCACCGTATTCGGCACGTTCTGGCCAGCCGGGGGCATTGCAGCTTTCGGGGCAACAGCGGCAGCAGGAGTAACCGGAGAAAACAGCTCGTGAAGCGGATCATCCGGAGCGTCATCCCAGCCATCCCAACCAGGGGGCGGGCACGGCGCGGCCAGGGCGGCCAGTTCCATGCCCAGCACCGGGGCCAGGTCCGACAGCATGTCCTCGGCCGTGGTCACGGGCCGCGCACCCTGCTCCAGCAACCCGCGACAACCGCAGGTATACTGGGCCGTGGCCGGACCGGGCACGGCATACACTTCACGGCCCTGTTCCAGGGCCAGCCGCGCTGTAATCAGGCTGCCGCTGCGCGCCGCCGCCTCCACCACCAGCACCCCCACAGAAAGACCGCTGATGATGCGGTTGCGCACCGGAAAATACGCAGGCAGGGGCAGCGTGCCGGGGGCGTATTCAGAAATCAGCAGCCCGGTGGCCTCCATATGCGCGAACACGTCGGCATGCTCCGGCGGATAGACCACGTCAATGCCCGTGCCCAGCACGCCGATGGTGGAACCAACCTCTTCCAGCGCGGCCACGTGGGCTTCGCGGTCGATGCCGCGGGCAAGTCCGGAGACAACAGTGACCCCAGCCGACGAAAGGCTGTACGCGATGTCGGCGGCCACACCGCGCCCGGCCCGCGAGGAAAGGCGCGACCCCACCACCGCCACGGCGTGGTTGGCCAAAAGCGAGGCATCGCCCCGGCAGTACAGCACGGCGGGGGCATCAGGAATCTCGCGCAGCCGGGCGGGGTAGCGCGGGTCAGTCCACAACAGGATGGAGCACCGGCAAACGCGCACCGCGTCCCATTCCTGCCGGGCCGCCTCACGCCATGCGCCGCTGGCCACCGGGGCAGCCCTGTGCGGGCGCACCCCTGCTTCGGCCCAACCGCGCCCGCCGCCGTCGGCAGCCTGCACCGCCGCCAACGCAGACCCCACCCCCCGCAGCAGGCGGCACACCGTGCGCGGCCCGATGCCGGGGCTGTGGCGCAAGGCCAGGGCGGCCCACAATTCGGCGCGGCCCGCCGCGTCCAGATCGGCAAAGGCGGGCAGCACGGCGGGGCCGGGCGTTGCGGCTATGGAATTCATGGCATCCCGACTCGTGAAAACGGCAGGGAAAGACGCCGTGGCTGGGATAGGGACAACTGGCCCTACCCGTTGGGAAAGCGTTGCCGGGCCAGTTTGGCGGCGGAGGAATCCGGGTGATCGTCCCGCAATGCCTTCAGATGGAAGCGCACGTTTTCGTCATCGCCAAGCTGCTTGTAGGTCAGCGCGATCTTCAGCAGCGCGTCGGCGGCCTTCTGGTGCTTGGGAAACCGCGCCGTGACCTCCTTGAAGGCCACGATGGCGTCGGCGTAGCGGCGCTGGGCATACAGGGCCTCGCCCTTCCAGTACAGGGCGTTGGGCGTCAGCGAACTGTTGGGGTAGTCGCCCAGAAATCCGTCGAAGCGCACGCGGGCCTCGTCGGTCTTGCCGCGTTGCAGCAGGTTCAGGGCCGCTTCGTAGGCGGCCTTGTCCGAAACGGGCCTGGCGGGCTTGGGGTCCGGTTTTTGCGCGGTTTTGGCGACGGAAGCGGCCTTGGCCGGTTCGGGCTGCACGCGGCGTCCGCCCTTGCCCAGATCATCGGCATCTACCGACGGCACCCCTGCCCCATCGTCCGGCGAAGTCACCGATGACGCCGGGGCCGCTGCCGCAACGGGTGCGGGCGAAGCACTCCGTCCGCTCGTCTTGCCCACAAGCGAGCCTTCCAGCGCATCCAGCCTGCGGCCATCAGATTCGCGGTCGCCGTCCACGCGGGCGGACAGCGCGGCCTGTTTTTCCTCCAGCGCCCGCAACCGCTCGTCCACCGAGCCCTCGCGGACCTTGCGGGCCTCTTCGTACGAAAGGTACTTTTCCTCCAACATGCGCAGCCGCCATTCGGTGCTGCCCTGCGCCGCGCCCTGCCCGGCGCAGCCGGATGACAGGGCCATGGCCAGGAGAAGGGCCGGAACAAGCAATGCTGCCGATGCGCGAAGCCGCCGATGCTGCATGAGGAATCTCCGAACAGGCCGAGTACGTTGACGGAACTGTACATTCCTTAGGCGATGGCCGTCATTTTTTCAAGGAAATCCACAGGCAGCCGCGCACGGGACGCCCCCTTGCGCGTTTTCGCCCGCGTCTGGCGGCGCGCAACACGCAATCCGCCAGTGCCGCCCGCCCCTCCGGCATGCACCACCCACCCCGCAACCTTGCGCCCCAAGCGGTTTTGGGGCACAAGACCGATGCGGCAACGTCTGCGCGGACCTGCCGGGTACGGACGCAACCTACGCGCCCACGTACACATCAACCCGCGCACGCCGCCGCATCACCCCAACGGAGCTTTCGCAATGATCCTGTTTCCCGATGCCGCCGTCTGGTCGTTGGCGCTGCCGGGCGGCATACTTGCCTGCCTGCTGCTGGCCGTCACCGGCCTGCCTTTCCTGTGCCTTGCCTGGCAACGCCAGAGCGTGGCCCAGCGCACCGCCTTCCCCGACAAACTGGCCCGTCAGGGCGCCCTGCTGGCCACCCTTGTCGCCGCCGTACTGGTGGCGGTGGCCGGGGCCGTCATCATCCGCATGGTCCAGATGCAGCCCGACCTGATGGAAGGCCCCTTCCGTGTGCCATTGCTGGCCCCGCCTGCACTGCTGGCGGGTTCGCTGGCCTGCGCGGGCATATATCTGTTCGGTTGGCGGCACATTCGGGGTTCTGTCATGCACCGCTTCGTGGGCCTTGCCGCCGGTATCGGCGGGCTGGAAGCCACGGTGGTCAGCTTCGCCCTGGCCCGCGCCCTGCTGCTGCCGGGTCACCCCCTGCCCTCCATCGCATCCCCCACCGACACTATGAACGCACTCATCGGCGCACCCATGGATTCGCTGCTGTGGCCCGTGCTGGGGCAGTCGGCGTTTGTGGCGGCAGGGGCCGCCGGAGCATTGTGCCTGGCCTGGCTGCTGACCCGCCGCGACAAGGACGACTTTGGCCGCGACTATTACAACTACGCCCTTGGCGTGTGTGCCCGCTGGGCCCTGGGCGGAACCCTGTGCGCCCTGCCGGTGGGCGTGTACGTGCTGTACCGCGCCGCCACGCTGACCAGCCCGGACCTGACCGTACTGCCCCCGCTGCTGCCTCTTGCGGGAACGCTGGTGCTGCCGCTGGCTGCCTGCGGCCTGTGGGGCACGGTGATCCGCTCCGCCACGCCGCTGCGCCACAAGGTGGGCATCGTGGCCGCACTGGTGCTGCTGATGGTGGCCTGCGGGTGCGAGGCCAGCACCCTGGCCTATGTGGTGCGCCTGCACGCGCCCATGTGATCCCACTCCGGATCAGGAATGCAAAATCCCCCGCCCGGCGCTGCCGGACGGGGGATTTTCAATTTCGATGAGCTGTTGCTGAGGCCTTGCGGGCCTGAGCCTAAATGGCCTTGGAGGTGGCCATCATGTACACTTCGTGCGGGTCCAGAATCAGGATGACGCTGCCGTCGCCCATGATGGTCGCGCCGGAGATGCCCTTCAGGTCGCCAAGGTAGGCCCCCAGGGGCTTGATGACTATTTCCTGCCGTTCCAGCAGCCGGTCCACCACAAGGCCCAGGCGACGGTCGTTGTCATGGATGACCACCACGGACAGCACTTCCTGCTTGTCGCCCTTGGGCAGGCCCAGCAGTTCGGACAGCGAGGCAATGCCCAGCACTTCGCCGCGCAGGGTAACGGCCTTGCGGCCCTTGACGTCGGTAAGGCGGCGCGCCTCGATCTTGGTGGTTTCCGACACGGCGTCCAGCGGGATGGCGTACATCTCGCCCGCCACGTTGACCATCAGCGCATCAATGATGGCCAGGGTCAGCGGCAGGGACAGGGTGAAGCGGGTGCCCTTGCCGATCTCGGAATGGATGCTGACGCTGCCCTTCAGGTTCTTGATGTTGGTACGCACCACGTCCATGCCCACGCCGCGCCCGGAAATGTCGGTGATCTTCTCTGCCGAGGAGAAACCGGGGGCGAAGATGAGTTCCATGGCCTCGCGGTCGTCCATGGCCTTTGCTTCGTCGGGGGTGATGATGCCCTTGCGCACGGCCACTTCGCGCATCTTTTCCGGGTCGATGCCCTTGCCGTCGTCCTCGATCTCGATGGCGACAGAGTTGCCCTTGTGGTAGGCGCGCAGGACAACCTTGCCCTTGGCCTTCTTGCCCTTGGCAACGCGCTCGTCCTCGGATTCCACGCCATGGTCCACCGCGTTACGGATGAGGTGGACCAGCGGATCGCCGATGACTTCCACGACGCTCTTGTCCAGTTCCGTTTCCTCGCCTTCCAGGATCAGGTCCACTTCCTTGCCGCTCTTGCGCGACAGGTCGCGCACCAGGCGCGGAAAGCGCGAGAACACCGACGACACCGGCACCATGCGCACCTTCATGATGGTGTCTTGCAGGTCGTCCGAAATGCGCGCCATGGCGTAGGTGGTTTCGGACAGATCCTGGGCCACTTCCGCGATGACGACGTTGGTGTCGTCTTCCAGCCTGCGGGCCAGCATGGTGTATCGGTTGCGGTTGATGATCAGTTCGCCGATGAGGTTCATCAGGTGGTCCAGCTTCTCGTGGTCCACGCGGATGGTGGATGAGGCCTTGGCCGTGCCAGCCTGTTGGGCCTGCGCCGCTGCTGCGCCGCCGCCCTGGCCGCCGGCCGATGCGGGGGCCGCAGGCGCGGCAGGCTTGGGCGGCGCTGCAGGGGCAGCGGGCTTTGCCGGTGCAGCCGGAGCGGCAGGCTTGGGCGGCGGCGCAGCAGCGGCCGCCGGGGCAGCGGGTTTTGCCGCCTGCGCAGGTGCGGGAGTGCCCGTTACCGAAGAAATGGTAACCACGGACGCATCGTCGTCTTCCGGTTCCTCGTCGTCAGCATCTCCTGCGGCAACAGCCGGAGCGGGCTTGGACGCAGGGGCCGCTGGCGCCGCAGATGCGGCAGCGGGGGCCGGGGGGGGAGTTGACGCAGGCGCGGCGACCGGGGCTTCGGGGGCGACAGCGGATGCCGGGGCAGGCGTGCTGATGCGGGCGATCTGCTTTTCAACCATATCGCCGATGATGGAGGTTTCCTGCTCCATCAAATCCACCATCAGGCTGAAATCCATGCCCGAAAAGCGCGCCTGATCCACCAGGCCCGCAGTGCGTTCCGCGTAGACGCGCACCTCGTCCAGCCCCATGTAGCCCGATGAATTCTGGATGGTGACCAGGCAGCGGTACAACGCGTCGACATATTCGCGCTGGGTGCCGTCGGCGGCCAGGGTCTTCAGGGCCACGCCGATGTTGTCCATCTGCTGGCGCACCGTATTGACAAACAGCGCAACGTCGTCGGGGTCGTAGCCGGGGGCCGCAGGCGCAGACGGGGCATCCTCGTCGTCATTTGCGTTGGGCGCGCTGGACGCCTGCGCGGCTTCCGGCGATGCGTCGACCGCCACGGAGCCACCGTTGCGGCGACCGCCAAGGCCGTCGGGCAGGGTGATCTCGCCGCCGGCCACCGCCTTGCGCAGGCATTCGAGAATGGCCGAAATATCAAACGGCGTGACATTGCCGGATGCCGGATCGATACGCGCGACCAGGGCTTCCAGCACGTCCACCACCAACAGCAGCAAATCCACCAGTTCGTGCGAACCGGTCATTTCCCCCCGGCGCACATTGTTGAGCAGGGTTTCCGCCTCGTGGGTCAGGCTGTTCAGTTCGGCAAAACCGATGATGCCGCTGTTGCCCTTGAGGTTGTGGAAAAACCGGAACAGGTCGTTGACCAGTTCGCCTTGCTCGGTGGGGTTGCGTTCCAGTTCCAGCAGCCCGGCGCTGAGGTTTTCCGCCATCTCGCGGGCTTCGTCGATGAAGTCTTTCAGATGTCCTTCGCCGAAGGCGGTAAGGGCGTAAGAATCCTGGGATTGCAGCATGGCGATCCATTCTGCAGCCCCCCCCTCTACCGGGGCGTCGCGTTCCGCCTGGGGCTGGGGCGCGGCAGGCGCGGACGCGGCTGCCGGTTCGGGAACCGCGACCGGCTCAGGAACCGGGGCAACGACAGGAGCAACCGGTTCGGCTGCCGCCACGGGTGCGGGGGCAGGGGCAACCGGCGCGGGGCGCGGGGCCGCCGGGGGTGCGCCCCCAGCCATGATGGCGTCAATGGTGGCGATGATGGATTCGGTTTCCACATCGCCTTCGCCGCCCGTGGAATCAAGGTTGTCCACCATCTGCCGCAACGCGTCCGTTGCCGAAAGGATGACATCCATGATCTCGGAGGTGACGGTCATGTCCCCCTTGCGCAACTCGTCCATGATGTTTTCTGCACGGTGCGCAAGGCCGTTGATCCGGTTCAGCCCCAGAAAGCCGGACGCGCCCTTCAGCGAATGCATGGGGCGGAATATCTCGTTCAGCAGCGCGAGATTGTCCGGCGCTTTCTCGAGTTCAAGCAGGTTCGGCTCGATGGTCTCGAGATGCTCTTTGGCTTCGACGATGAAATCGGCGAATATTTCCGGATCCATGAAATCCTGACTCATACCCTCACCTCAGGTAGGCCGGGGCGTGGCCGTGCTCTATAGCCGGGAATGCCGTGCGGCGCGGCTGCATGGCCGCGTCCGCCGGGGCGCCCGGGCCCCCAGAAAGCCTTGGCACGGCGCAATGCCGCGCGTTGTGACCCACTACACTGCATCGTATCGGTCAACCGAGCAGCATCTTTATGTTCTTGACCATCTTTTCCGGCTGTGCGGGCTTTACCATGTACAGGTTGGCGCCAAGGCTCATGCCCATCTGGATGTCCTTTTCCTGTCCTTCGGTAGACAGCACAACTATGGGCAGGTCGCGGTAGGCGTCCTGCTCGCGCACGGTCTTGATGAAGGTAAACCCGTCCATACGCGGCATGTTCACGTCGGAGATTATCAGGTCGACTTTTTCGGAGGAGTACAGTTTCTCCAGACCGTCGAGCCCGTCCTCCGCCGTTGTCACCTTGAAGCCTTCCTTTTTCATTATGAAGGCAACAAGGTTGCGAACGGTCTTGGAGTCGTCCACGATCAATATATGCTTGCTCATGCGTGCCTCCTCAGCGTTTCAGAACACAATCGAGTATCTTGTCCGCCGAAACGATGCTCACCAGGCGCTCACCGGCCTTGAGCAGTCCGGATACAAAGTCCACGCTTACGCCGAGATGCGATTCGATGGCCCAGTCAATATCCTGCTGCGGCACCCGATACATGGTATGCACCCGCTCGATCATCATGCCCATTTGCAGTCCGCGCCTGCGGCAGACGATGATGAACTTGTCGTCGCCATTGCCGCCATGCTCGCCACCCTCGTCAAGTACGCCAAGCAGTTCGCGCAGCCGTACCAGCGGCGTGACCCGCCCGCGCAGGTTGACGATGCCCGCCACAAACGACGGGGCGGCTGGCAGGCGCGTGGGCGCGGTAAACTTGATGACTTCCTGCACGGCCTCCGTGGGCACCGCAAATTCCTGTGCCCCCAGAAAAAACCCCACCATCTGCAGCACCGGCTCCTGACGCAGGCGGGCGTCCAGCGATTCCGCCTCGTCTTCAGCCTCTGCAAACCCGGCAGCCGCGCCGGCGCGCGCAGGGTCGATACCGATGCGGCGCAGGATGTCGCCTTCTTCAACACCAAGATACTTCTGCATGAAGGCCCGTTCGGCGGCGGTGAATTCGCCTCCGCCGCCCGTGGCCGCTTCCGAGCCGAAATCGTGCTGTCGGAAGTACTCCTCGGGTGAACGCTGGGTCATGATTGCAGCATCTCTTCGGCCAGCGCGTCATAGGCACGCGCCCCCCGGCTGTCGGGGTCGAGATCGTAGATCACCCTGCCCTGCGCACTGGCTTCGCGAAAGCGGGTATCCATGCCGACCACCGTGTTGAACATCTTCGGTCCCATCTTCTGCGCCAGCAATTCGAGCACCCTGTTGCACGCCCTTGCCCGCTTGTCGAACATGGTGGCCAGGGCCCGGTACCGTATGGGCTGCGGCAGCACCTTGTTGAGCACCCGGATGGTGTCGAACAGCAGCTTCAGTCCGTGCAGCGCCAAAAAATCCGTCTGGATGGGGATGACAAGCAAATCGCAGGCCACCAGCGCATTCACCAGCAGGATGCCCACATGCGGCGGGCAGTCGATGATGATGAAGTCGTAGTCTTCACGCACATGCGTGATGGCCTGTTGCAGTATCGCCCCCTTGCCCTTGCGGCCCTTCAGGTCCACATCCAGTTCGGCAAGCTGTATGCTGGCCGGTGCAACATCCCAGGCCTGTCCGTCGTTGCGGCGCACAAGGCGCTTCCACAGGTCGGGCCAGGCCGCCTCGTCGACCATGAACAGGTCGTACATGGTCACGCTGAGATCCTCCGGATAAAACCGGAGATGCACCGAGGCGTTGGCATGCGGATCAAGGTCCATGATCAGCACGCGCTTTCCCCGGCGCGAAAGCGCCGCGCCAAGCGTCAGGGTGGACGTGGTCTTGCCGACGCCACCCTTCTGGTTGGCAATGGCCACTACCCGCGCGCCCATCGACCATCCCTTGTGCCCGTGCCCGCCGGGCGTTTGCCGTTTGCATCCGCCGCTCCGGGCGCAAACCTGTTCCATTGCGTCACGTTGCCGTCTCCCATGCCGCCGCCGTCATTCCAGCTTGCGATAGATGATGGCGCCGGTATGGTGCTCCGGCTTGAAGGCGCGGGTAATGTTGTGCAGCGATTCCGAATGCCCGATGAGCAGATACCCGCCCTGCAACAGGTTGTCGTAGAACGAGCCGATGACCTGCTTTTTCATCTCGTCGTCAAAGTAGATGATCACGTTGCGGCAGAACACGATGTGCGAACGCTCCACCCGTTTCAGCCCCATGCGGTCGCTGAGGTTGATCTGCCCGAAGTTCACCATCTGCTTCAGCTTGGGGTCCACCTTGAACTGGGCCCCTTCCTTGATGAAATAGCGGTCGATGATTTCCTTGGGCGTGGTGCGCAGGGCGTAGTCGGAATAAACGCCGCGCCGGGCCGAGGCAAGCACCGCCTCGGACAGGTCGTTGGCGGTGATCTTGATGTCCCAGCTCGCAAGCTCCGTCTTCAGCACTTCGTGCAGGATGATGGCCATGGTGTACGGCTCTTCACCCGTGGAGCACCCTGCCGACCAGATGCGCAGGCGCTTCTGCCCCTTTGCGCGCAGGTCGTTCAGGATGGTCTTCAGCACATGTTCCTGAAACACCTGCAACTGCGGAGGATTTCTGTAGAAGCTGGTTTCGTTGGTGGTGACGACCTCGTACAGCTTGTTGAGTTCCGTCCGCTTGTTGGCGTCGTAGCGCAGAAAGTAATAGTACTCGCCGAAACTCTTGAGGTTCAGCTCTTTCAAACGGTTCGACAAACGGTTTTCCACCAGGTACTTGCGGTTTTCTGCAATGTAGATGCCGCATTGCTGGTAGATGAAATCGCGCAGTTGCACGAATTCTTCGTCGGATATTTTCAGTTCCTTGCGCAGCGTGATGGAGTTGGAGAACAGCGAGGTCATCAGTCATCCACTCCTTGTTCGTCGTGGATGCGGGCGGCCGCCGCTTCAGCGGCCTGCTGGACTTCGGGGTCATCCGTTTCCATGAGGTTCAGCAACGCCCTGAACGCGACGTTGCCGCCTATGGCGCCCAGCGCCTCCACCACCTTCAGCAGCACCAGGTGCCCGGCGCTCTCCGTCAGCGCCACCAATTGCGGCACGGCGTCGGTATCCTTCAGCGCCCCCAGCGCCTCGATGGCCCGCACCCGCACCCAGTCGTCCGGGTCGTCCAGGGCCTGGATGAGGTAGGGGAAGACGTTGCCCTCGCCGCAGTTGCCCAGCAGCTCTATCAGCGCCAGACGCACCTCGCGGTTTTCGTCGTGCAGGCGGGGCACCACCAGTTCCAGCCGTTCGCTGGTGAAGGGGCAGACGTTGGCCACCGCCTCCAGCGCCACCTTGCGCACGTCGGGAATCTCGTCCTCCAGCGCCTCGGTGAGTTCGGCCAGGTTCGCGTCCACATCAAAGCGTCCCATGGCGTACACGGCCATCATGCGGTGCAGCGGGTCCGGACTGTGGAACGATTCGCGGAAGCGGGTGTTCATGCCCGGATCGTTCAGGGCGATGCACGCATTGAGCGCCGCTTCCTTCACGTCGTCGTACGGATGCTCCAGCAGGGCCAGCATGCGCTCGCCCGCCTCCACCGCCTTGGCCCGGCGGCCCAGGTAGTGCAGCGCGGCCTTCAGCACGTGGGCGTCGTTGTGGCGGTCCAGCACGTCGATGAAGAAGTCGCGGTCGCTGGGGTCGCACCGCTCGGCCAACACCGTGGACATGGCCCGCTGCGCATCGCGCGGCTTGTCCCAGAACACCCCGCGCAGCACGTCGATGCCGTGCCTGCTGGGCATGCCCCGGATGGCCTCGACAAGAATGAGCAGGACACCTTCGTCCTCGCCGCGCACGTGGCGGTCCACCGCGCTGTTGAAACCGATGTCCGCAAGGCTCTGCACGCAGGCAACCAGACGTTCGTGGTCACGGTCGGGGTCCAGCGTCACGGCCACCTTCAGCACCGCCTCCGTCGCCTCTGCCCCGCCTATGCTGGCAAGGCCGCGCATGGCGGCGTTCTGGACATCCTCGTCCTCGTCTTCCATGGCGGCCAGCAGGTAGTCGCGCAGGCGCAGCCTGTCCTTTTCGCCCAGCAGGGACAGCGACTTGCCGCCCAGCACGTTGACGATGGCCTTGGCGATCTTGTTGCGCAGCGGTCCGGGCGACTTGTCCAGACGCTTGAGCAGCAGCGGCACGGCCTTGATGTTGCCCATCTCGCCCAGGGCGTCCACGATCATGGAAGCCACCAGGTCCGAGGCTGCATCCAGCGCCTTGACCAGCGCGTTGACCGAAGATTCGGCCCGGATCTTGGTCAGCGCCTCGATGACCGAAAACTGCACCCACTCCTCGTCCATCATGGCCTTGTTCAGGCATTCCGCCGCGTCGGGAAAGGCCAGGGTGCCAAGACTGACGGCAGCCTGGTAGCGCACGTTGACTTCCGGGTCGCGCAACAGGGCTTCGCACAGCGGGGGCACCGCCAGGATGCTTTCCGAGGTGCCAAGGATGTCGGAGGCAAAGATGCGCATGTCGACATCATCGTCATGCAGCAACTGCTTCAGCGAATCGAAGTCGTCGGCCCCGATCTCGCGCAGCACGTCCATGGCTATATTGCGGATGGGCGCGTCGTCCGACCGCAACAGGGGCAGCACGCCGCGCACTGCTGCAGCGCCCCCAATCTTGCGCAGGGCCCGGTCCACCGCTTCCTGCACCCCGATGTTGTGGCTCTGGATTTGCGCCACCAGATGGGGCACGGCGCTCTCCAGCCGCAGGTTTCCGGCGGCGTAGGCCGCTTCGCGGATTTCCTCGACGTTGTCGCCCTGGAGTTGCTCGAGAATCTGCTGTTCGGACATACTCCCGTCCTTCCGTGGAATGGCTGGCCTTATTGCCTACCTGATGCAGTCCGGCGTTACTTCTGCCTTACCGTCCGTCCTGCCTTGCCGTCCGCCCTTTCAGCCCGCCCCCCGGTCTGTCAGGCATGCCTGGCCTATCTGGCCCCGTCTGGCGCTGTCACTGCCTGCTCCTGCCTGACTGTTTCTGCCCTGCGTGGCTCTGCCTTGCCACGTCCGGGTCCTGCCGCGTCCGGGTCCTGCCGCGTGCCGTGCTCACCGCTACGGTTCATCACGCGGCCCCCGGTGCGGGCTATTTGTACAGTCCCGACATTATGGCAGAGGCCATGTCATCTATGTCTATGATTTCATCAGCCAGCCCTGCATCAACTATGGCTTTTGGCATGCCGTAGACCACGCAGGTGGCGTCGCTTTGGGCCAATGCCCGCCCCCCCTTCTGCTTCAGCACGCGCACGCCTTCCAGGCCGTCGCTGCCCATGCCGGTCAGAATGACCCCCAGGGTGCGTCGGCCCATGGCTTGCGCCACCGATTCGATGAGCACGTTGGCCGAAGGCTTGTACAAGGCCTCCGCCGGTTCGGTCGTGACCACCACTTCCATCATGCTGATTTTCTGGTCCACCCGCAAATGCTTGCCGCCGGGCGCGATGTACGCGGTGCCGGGGCGCAGGCGTTCGCCGTTTTCGGCTTCCTTCACCGCGATACGGCATACGCCGTCCAGCCGCTTGGCAAAGGGGCCGGTGAACGCGGCGGGCATGTGCTGGGCAATGAGGATGCTGGCCGGAAAATCTGCCGGAAGCTGCGACAACACCTTCTGCACGGCAGGCGGCCCGCCGGTGGAAACGCCGATGGCCACAATGTCTCGCACCGGGCGACCAACGCGCGGGGTAACCACCGAACGCGGAGCGCCGCCGCCCCCGACCGGCGTACCGCCAGAACCGGCCTGGCTGGGTACACCCGCAGACGCGGAAACGCCCCCGTCACCCCCAGTACGGGGAAAACGCAGGGCGCGCGGCGTACGCAAGAACTTGCGGCGCGAAATTTCCTTCACCTTCTCGCGCAGTTCATCCTCTATGCGCACAATATCCAGCGAAACCTTGGAAAGCTGCTTGGGGATGAAGTCCACGGCCCCCAGTTCCAGGGCCTTCAGGGTGGATTCCGCCCCTTCTGTGGTCAGCGAGCTGACCATCAGCACCGGGCGGGGCATCTCCATCATGATGCGGCGCAATGCGCTCAACCCGTCCATGCGCGGCATCTCTATATCCAGGGTCACCACGTCGGGGTTGTGCTTGCGCACAAGTTCAAGCCCTTCCTCACCGTCGCGGCCCACGGCCACCACGCTGATTTCAGGGTCTTTTTCAAGCATGCTGGAAAGCGCCTTGCGCATGAAGGCGGAATCATCAACAACGACAACCGTGATCACTCTGATCTCCTCGGAAACGTCCGGGGTTCGGGTTCCACCCTCTACCGGAACGGCATGTTCCGGCCCCGGAACTCGCGTGCGATTCGGACGTCTGCCAGCACCATCGGCGCGCCGCCCGAAGGGGCCGCCGGAAGCACTGCTGCCCGCGCCTTACGGCAAGGGGCTGCCAGCAAACTTGGCCGTATGTACAATAGGTGAACGCACTCTTTTTGACAACCGCTCATAAAAACGCTTGCCATTCCCATCCACCCGCGCTAAACACCTCTTCCTCGACGGGATGTGGCTCAGCTTGGCTAGAGCGCAGCGTTCGGGACGCTGAGGCCGGAGGTTCGAATCCTCTCATCCCGACCAGAAAGAACAAGGGGTTACGGAGAAATCCGCAACCCCTTTTTCATTTGGGCACATCGCGTGGGCACATGGTACAGCCTACTCCGCGCACTCCACGCACAGCCCCACCCCCGGCAAAACATCGCATCTCGCCTGCGGAATGGGCTCCCCGCATTCGCGGCAGCAGACCACGCCGTTGATGATCTCCGGCGGTGGTCCATCCCATGCGCTGCGTCCTGCAGCACGCGAAATTGCCGCCTCGCGCTCGCGCGCTTCAAGATCGGATGCGGAATCAAGCATGTCTGCCATGTTCCCTCCTACGCCCTCGTGGTGCTCACGTTCCACATTTGCAGGCTCTCGTACCCTTCCCGCACCGATTCCACTTCCACGCGCAGGCTGGTGTTCAGCCGCCCTGTCAAACCGCTGTCCGCGCTTTCCGTGTCCCACGTCCACGTGGTGCCTGTCAGTCCGGTGACGGTGCGACGCAGGGTGTCCGTTTCGTCGTAGGCGCGGACGGTGTAGGTGGTGCCCGCCTCCGGCCCGATGTTTCCCGCGTCCTGCTCGATGATCTGCGGGGTGGTCTGCTGGATTCTGTCCCGGTGCGCCCAGGTAACAACCAGGGGCCCGGTGATGCTGGTCGGAAAGTACGCTCCGTTCAGCTTCACGTTGCCGGGCGGAAGCGGGCGGAAGGCCCGCGCCACGAAGGCCAGCGTGTCCGCCGGGGCGTCATCCTCCGGCAGCACGCCGCGCCCGGTGCGGGTAAGGCACTTGGCGGTCACCGAGGCGTCTTCGGGCACTTCCGTGTCATCGTAGCCGCAATCATCCTCTCCTGGCACCCACAGGCGCGTTCCGGCTGCGTGCGGCACGGGTACAGTATCCAGCACGCCGCGGGCAACAGTCACGCTGCCCGCCTCGATGGCGGACTTGAGTACCACAGCCTCGTCGCCCAGATAGGCCAGTGCGCCAACCTGCACGCTGCCCAGGTCCTGACCGCCCGTCAGAACCAGGGTGGTATCCGTGGCGCTGACGGCATGCAGCAGCGCCGCCGTGGGGGTGTGGATGCCGCTGCCGCGAAAGGCGTACCCCTCACTGGTCAGCACGTGCAGGTCGTAACCCATGGCATCGCTGGTGGGCTTGTTGGCCAGCACGGCCAGCACGCCGCTGTACTGGTCGTACCCTGCCAGCAGTGCCTCGTTGGTGCCGGTAATCTGGCGCACCAGCACGTAGTAGGGCACCTCGACAAGCTTGCGGTAGGGCGACGGGGCCGGATCGTTAACCGGGCTGGACCATTCGCTGGGCGTGGGAGCGGTGACCACCTGGTGGTCAAGGCCGAAGATGTCTTCCACCAGCGTCATTTCCACGGTGCCGTCCTGCGGCGTGCCCCAGTTGATGGTAAGCACCCGCATGACCGTGCCTTCCAGGCCGAAGTCCGGCCAGTTGAAGCGAATAACCCCGCCCGGCAGCAGGTGGGACATGGTACGCAGGCACTTGATGCGCATGCTGGCCAGCGGGTAGCCGCGCTTTGAAAGCTCTCGCCAGCACAGCTTGTCCGCAATTTCCGGCGCGGGGCAGTAGGGGTAGTCCACCGTTTCCGGCACGATGCGTCCCTGCAGGGCGATGGTGGCCGGGTTGGCGCGGGTGATGGCCCCATCCACGTTGCCATCGGTGATGTGGCGATGCTTGTAGGTGACGGTGACCTGGTTGGTCACCTCTGCCCACAGCCGCCGCGAAAAGTCCACCACCTCGATGATGTCCGACGGGCCGAATTCTTCCAGCTCCGCCGCGTCGTAGTCCGCGCGGAACAGGGTGATGGTCCACAGGCCGGTTGCCGGGTCCGTGTACACGCGCCCGTCGATGTATTCTTCCATGGCGGTGATGTACTTCTTCACGTCGCCCTGGAATGAAAACTCGCCGCACATGCTCATGCCTTCGGCGTACAGGGTATCCGCAGCTGCCTGAAAGGATGTTTCGTCTATGCTCCAGCTGTCCCAACCAAGGCCTATTTCGTCGTCGATGATCCATTCGCGGATGACGTGGGCCGGGTTGGCGTGGCGCAGGCCCTGCGCATCGGTAATGTAAGCCTTTGCGGGATACCAGGTATCCGCTGCGTTTTCGCACAGAAATTCCCATGGCTTCGGGTACGGGTTCAGCGCGGCCAGCCATCCGGACCAGACAAGGCTGACCACATCGCGGAAAGCAGGGGTGTACGCGCCACCCAGCGCGGCAAGGATGGCGTTTTGCGCCTGGGTAGCCCCACCCAGCAGCACTTGCAGGGTTCCGCCAAGTCCACCTTCCTTTTTCTCGCCGCCGAACAGGTCCATCCTGTCGATGGAAATATCGCCATCGGCCTGTTCTCCGGACCAGGCCAGCTTTTCGCCCACGCGCACGGCGCGCAGCCTGTCCATGCGCAGGCACGGCACGAAGTGGATGTCCAGCGCGTACCAGTACCCGACAACGGTAGACTTGCTGCCGCCCTTCCCTCCGCCCCCGCCCATCAGGCACCTGCCTTGCCCGCTGTGCGGGCAGCCTTGCGGCGCACGTAGGCCACGGCTTCCTGAACAAGATGGTTGTCAATGGGTTCCAGTTCCGACAGGGGCAGGCCTTCCTTGCGCAGCTTGTAGTCGCTAAGGCCCCATAGCGCGATGTTCGGGCGCTGCCCCTTGCGGCAGTATCCCAGCTCGAAAAGATCGGTCATAGTCAGGCGCAGTTCGTCCGCGCTCTGTGCGTTACTGGGGGTGATGTCGGTGCCCATTACTTGCCGCCTCCGCTGCTCTGCTTGATGGCCTGCGTACGCAGGTTGCCGTAGTCCACCACGTTGGATCCGGACACCCACGTGGTGCCCTTTACATAGGTGATCGGCATGCCAGCTTCCGCGCGGGGCATTTCGATGTCGTCCAGGGTGGCTGCATCCGGCTTGGCTACCTTGGGTGCCGTTGACAAAAATGCCGACCCGACAAACACCAGCAATCCTATGGCAATAGCAATCATCCACATGCTTTACCCCCCCTACAACGACGCCAGCGATGCGCCGCTGAACAGGTTAACGGTGGGAATACGCGGAAAACCACCGTAATTCAGGTAATTTCCAAACTTATCGCGGCAGGTCGCCAACGTCAGATCGCACCCGGCGTACACCGTAACCGCCTCGCCAACGGAAAGGTCGCGCACCGGGGCAGACAGGCGCAGCACGTTGCCGTCTTGCCCCAGCACCATGCGCCGGGTGCCGCCCGCGCCCACTATTTCGCCGCCGTCCGCCCAGCCATCCGCCCTGCTGCCCATGCTGGCAACATGCACCACGCTTCCGCTGACAAGGGTGATGGAGGTCACCTGCTTGTGATCGTCCATCCGCACCCGGCATCGCTTGTCGCCCAGATGCTTGCGACACAGCACCTGAAAGTACGCGAACAGGCCGGGCGCCTTGACGCTGCTGGACGCTGTTTCGCCCGTCAGCTTGGCGGACGTGTTGCCGTCCAGCGTAAAGCCCACCAGGCGGCCCTGCCAGCGCACCACGTAGTCGTCGTCTCCATCGTGCTTTTCGTACAGCACCAGCGAAAGGACGCCCTCCGGAGCGCCGCCGTAGAACATGGCCGGGATGTCCGCATTGCGCGGCATGGTGATGGCAAGGCTGTCGCGGTCGGTGTCTGCCCCAATGCTGACGCCGCCGTGAGTGATGGCGGCTGGCGCATAGACCTCGTTGTTGAACGTCACGGGCTTGTCACCGCCGGAATACAGCCAGCGGGTTGTGCCCATGGAAAAACGGTACAGCCACACCGGCTTGCCGGTGTATTCGCCGCGCTCTCGCGTGAACCAGCTCATCGCTACACCTCGTCCCGTATTTCGATGACCGGCACGGCGCACGTGGCCACGCCCGCCCGGTGGTGCTGCACCTCTATGGCGTCTGCATTGGCGCGCAGCCGCAGCCACCAGCACACCCGGGCGATGTCCGCCAGGTCCGCATCCACGCCCCAGGCAGATTCCACGCTGATCACTTCTTCTCCGGGGGTGCCCGTGGCCGCACCCGTCACCTTGCGGACAATGCGGGTGCCGTCGCGCAGCATGACGCAGATGTGGCGGCGCACCGGGTTGCCCACCAGCAGCCGGGCATAGCCCATGTCGGCAATGCGCAGGCTGGCGTCGGCCTGCTGGATGCCGTCCAGCAGGTCCAGATCCTCTCGCCAACTGGGCGCCCAGAACGGGCGCAGCCGCCCGGCCCGGCGGTGCAGCCAGCGGCGGAACTGCCACACGTCGTCGCGGTTCTTGAGCCTAAAACGGTATTCGTACGCGCCCGACGTGTAGTCGCCAGGGTCATCGTACCAGGCAAGGCCGGTGCGAAAGTCCAACGTGTCGATGGGCCGCTGCAGATCGCGGCGCACCACCCCACCGCTGCAATAGAGGGGGTCTGGCAGCACGTCTTCGTCCAGGTACTGGATATCGGACGGCTCCGTTGCCAGTTCCACGTTGTCGCTGGCCAGAAAGCGCGCGCCAAAGGTTGCCCCGCCCTGCACGTGGTCTTCGCGCCGGGGCGTTTCCACAATGCGGGCGGTGCGCACGGGCAGCACCAGCACCTTGTCCGCGTCAAAGGCCACGGACGTTGGCAACGAGAACGACAGGTGCGTGTCCATGACGCCGGAAACCACCAGTATCTCGTTGATCTCCGCGCTCTGCCACAGCATGCACATGGAGCCCTGCCGAAAATCGCCGCGCGTGGTGTCCACGTCCAGCCCGCCAAGGCCAGCCGCCAGCGGCCCGGCCACGGATACCTGCTCGGACCACACCGGCATGGCCCAGCTGCGGCCCTGCCATCCGTACAGGGCGGTATCCAGCCGGGCGGCTTCGGCATTGGTGCGCAGGCGGGCGGTGATATCCCACGACTGGCGGGGGGCGTTGCGCAACTGGCGGCGCTGTTCGGTGCGGTCGCGGCTGGTCAGGATGTCGGTGAACCACTCCAGCCGCTCGGTCATGACCGGGCGCGACGGCCCGGTGGGTAGCCACACCCAGGCCACAATGCGCCGCCCGGCAAAGGTGATGCGCGCGGAAAGCTCCTGCTCCCCGATGGTAAACGTGAACAGCAGCTGCCCGTCGATGATGGGCGGCCCGTCCATGTCGATGACGGCCTGCTTGAGCAGCGCAGACATACCGCCGATGGAGAACCCGGAATAATTGAACGTGGTGGAAATGCCGTCCATGCCGATGCGTTCCACATCGGTGCACACCACCGTGTCTTCGAAGGTGTTCCAGATGGAGACATCGCGCGTGACGCTGCCGGTCAGGTTGCCCACGTCGATTGCGGAGGGGTACAGGTACAGCCTGTCGAAAATGTCGTTGCGCACGCCGGGGGTACGCACGCCCGCATAGGTGCGCGGCGTACTGCGCGGCATGTCGTAGCCGCACAAGGTGCCGGGGCGCTCTGTGGGAATTTCGTCCACCACGCCGTCGCCGCTTATGGGCCCTGCGCCCACGCATCCGCCAACCGGGAAGAAAGAGCGCAGCGTGGTGTACGGGGCACGGTCAACATCCAGCACAGCGGCAAAGTCCGCTGTGCGGTAAAATGCCCCATCTGCCGGGCACAGCTTGCCGGTGTAGGTGGTCATGGTTACGCCGCGTCGTACTTGATGGCGAGCCCGATGGTGTACCCTGCCGTGCCCTTTCGCAGCACGGGCAGCAGCAGCCAGTCGTCATCGCCATAGCTGATGATTTCGCCAGGGCTGAACTGGTCCATGCGGATCAGGCGAAGATGGGGAACATACCCGGCAATGGCCCATTGGGGGGCACTTTGGGATGTTGCGCGCTTGGAAAGGATGGGGATGCGCACAGGCGGCACGATGGCGTTGTATTCTGACGGAGTTGCGCACAGGATCATGCCTTCTGGTGTGGGCTGCCCTACATCAGTTGGATTTGCCAACGAATCGTGGAATGAAGGGAAACCAGTATTGTATCCAAAGAAAGGACCACATGACGCAAAAACAGAACCTCCTCCATTCCGCTCTTCATATGGCCGCCAGTCAAGATATGTTCCGGATGTAGCACCATCCTCACCAACAATTCTAACTGCACCTTTTGAATACCCTGCTTGACCGTAAGTTGACTGCAACGTCAAAAAATCACTTGTAGCAACTGAATTTGGTGGCCTGTCTTGCGACATGCATGCTGGAGTTTTATCAGTGAAATAGCAACCTGCGCTACCGCAAAAGAACTGACCGCCTGTGTACGTTCCAACTTTTTCAAGGTCGCAAAACAACGCATGCACAAACACACCGGTTGCTTTTTCCACGCTTATCAGCAGCATACGCGGGCTATCGAAGTACACGAAACGGTACGACGGCACAGCGCCGGAAATGACAGTAAGCGTACCACCGTAGCTAATGCCCGTGCTGCCAACAGGCGCGCCGGGCTGCTTGTCCCATGCCAGGCTGCCGTTGAACCCGGTGGACATGTTTACGGCAAGTCCTGTCACCTCGCTGTAGTATCTGTTCGCCGCGTAACAATCGCTAGTCGAACCCTCTTGACTTGTAATATATTGCTGGAAAGGAAATGCCCTTACGCAACTGCGCAGGTTGATATGGAAATCATCCTTGTGCGCGTGCAGTCTTTTGCCAGCTGTGGAAAGTGAAGCCTGATAATACGAAGAAACGTCGTCTGCCCACATGTCTATGGTAAAGCCCTGCGCGAGAAGAAAAATGCGCAGCTTGTCAAGAATGTCGTGCTGCGAAGACGCAGTTCCAAATTCGTATGGCATGGCGCATTACTCCATTTTGAGCAGAAAATAATCAGTAGGAGTGGTGCGAAAGGCATTGGGCACCACCATGTAATTTACGGAACTTATCGCCACCACATCTTCTGCCACCAGTGCATACCCTGGTGCCCAGAACACTCCATCCAACTGCCCGAACACGTTTTTACCACCTGCTCCCTTCATGAGCAGCGCCGGACATACCGGGTATTGCCCGCCAAACGGAGGACCAGGCGTGCGAGAAATAGACGGATTTGACCCGAAGGCGTAACGTTTTGCCTCGCAAAACGGGGAGATTATTGCGGCGTCCGGTTGCAGGCCTTCCGATGTGTTCGTATCCTGTGTGGAAGACGAGTCTGCCGTGAAAAATCCGCTGCGCACAGGGAACCAACCCCCGTAGAAAAACGCAGCAGCAGCAGATGCCCTTTTGATAGATCCGGATACAACGTAGCGTCCCGCCGCCCACGGAAAGGCGTTGTGATGCATGGTGGTGCACGACCACCGCGGCAGCGGTGACCCCACAGTGTCGCCATGCTGGCAGTATGATCCGCCGACGAACAACGGATAGGGGTAGCTGGTGGGCGGGCCGTAGGGAGTGATCAGACCAAGATACGCCGCCTCGTACACCGTGGACACCTTGGCGACGATAACGATGCGCCGACCGTTGGCCACGAACCAGTACTTGATGGAGCCGTTGGAGAGTAGCAGCTTTGGACCGCCATCGGCAAAGGTAAGCACGCCGGGCTGCACGGTGATGGCGGCGGCGCTCTCGTACCCGGTAAAGCCGTAAAGCAGCCAGTTGTAATAATCGCTACCGCTGCTGCTTTCCGTCTTGATGCCCACGTAGATTTCGTCATCGCCGCCAAGGCCGGGTCCGCGCAGGATCAACTCGTGCTCTGCGCTGGTGTTGTCGTAGCGCAGGCTGGTCCAGGCCTGCCCGGCAGCGACAAGGGCGGCGTTGGTGGTGACAAAGGTGCGCAGCTTGGCCAGCAAATCCTTGTAGCTGGATGCGGTACCGGTCTCAAAGGCCATGGTGCCCCCTTGCGCGCTAGCCCAGGGCCGCGCGGAATTCCGTTGCGTTGCTGCGAATGATGTTGAGCAGGGTCTTGCGGCCCGCGCCCGTTGCCATGGCCTCGTGCACCAGGCTGGCGTCCGTCACGTTGACGTTAGTCCACTGCTGCTTCGCCACGGCGTCGCGGATTTCGGCCAGCGCCCGCAGGATGGACCCGCCAGATGCAGACATGGCCGCCACCTCGCCGCGGCTCTGCACTCGTTCGCCGGTCTGGGCGATAATGGGCACCTCGCCCGGTGACAGGACAGGCCCGCCGCCATGGTAGCGCCGCGCCCCGGCAAACAGGGACATGGGCACCTCGCGGCTGAAGGTGGCATCGCGCCCCACCATGCCGCCATCGTGCATGCCAAACACGACGCCGGAGGCATTGACCACGGCCCCCGTGGACAGCGTGGTGGCCCCGGCTGCGGCAGCACCTCCGGGGCTGAACATGCCTGCGATGCCGTTCAGGATGGCCCCGCCAAGGCCAAGGGCCATGCCGCTTCCGCCGCCCGAATCGCCCAGGCCAAGGGCGTTCATGGCTTGCAGCATCATCATCTTGGCGGCCACCTGCGCCAGCACGTCCAGCACGGTGTTGCCCCAGTTCTGCCAGGCATTTCCGGAATTGCGCAGCGTGCCCGCAATGGCCGTCTCAAAACCCTGCACCACCGTGGTGGTGGCGTCTCCGCTTACGCGGGCCATGTTGGACACGCCGTCGTAGTAGTCCGAAAGGGCCAGCTTCATGCCGCTGGCTGCGCTGGTGGAAATTTCCAGCTCGCGCCGGGCCTTCCACTTGGCGATGTCCACCTCTGCAACGCCCGCTTCGCGGTAGTTTTCCACCTGCTTGTCCAGCAGGCGGCGCTGCAGCGATTCGTCGTTTCGGTACATGCCTGCCAGCATGGAATAGAACGATTCGCGCACGGCCAGATCCTGCTGCACGGCGTTGGCCTTGGCCACCTGCATGGCAACGTCGCGCTTGGCGGCGGCATCTTCTTCGGAAATGCCCTTCAGCATGTCCTGATTGTATTCGCGCCGGGCAGCGGACTGCGCCGTGAGCAGGGCCAGTTTGTTCTGGTCCAGCGTGCCGTCCGCCCGGGTGGACTGCCGGATGGCATCCGCCCTGTCCTGCAGGGCTTCCGTTTCCTTTTCGATGGCGCGGGTGGACGCGGCGACCTGCTGCGGGGTGAACCCGTTGTGCTGGTTGGCGTAGGCGATCAGGTCGCCGTATTCCTTCACCTTGGGATTGGTCTTGCCCAGGGTTTCGGCGTAATCGTCCATTTTCTTCTGCAACGCGGCGATGCGCCCGGCGCCCTCGGTGCCGGTGTCGTTCATCTGTTCCAGGTCGCGGGTGATGGACTGGGTGGCCTCGTGAATTTTCTTCTTCTGGGCCTCGGTGGTGGTGTCGCGGGGGATGGCCGTTACCGACACGTCATCCGCCGTGCCCTTGCGCTGGCGGGTGGCCCGCTCCGCAGCCTGCATTTCCGCCCGATCAGCGGCGCGCATTTCCGCGCGCACGGCCTTCAGGGCGGCTATTTCCGCCTTCAGCCGGGCAATGGGGCCGGAAAGGTCGGCCTCGCCACCGTTGGCCGCTTCCAGCGCGGCCAGTTCCGCTTCCTTGGCCTTTATCTGCTGGGCATTGTTGGCCGTGCCTGCGGAGACGGCGCGCCCTGCGGCAGCTGCCTCGTTCAGGTCACGGATGCCGGATGCGGCAAGGCCGATGGCCACGAACGCCGCACGCCCGTACGGGCCGCCCAGCAGGGCCATGATCAGGCCGGATTCGCGGATTATTTCCGGCAGGCTGTTCCACCCGTCCAGCGTTGCGCCGAACAGCCCGGCCACGCCGCCGGCCACGGTGCCCGCCATGGACAGGATGTCGCCGCCAGCCGTGGCGATGCCGCGCATGCGGCGCTCGATGCCTTCCAGTGTTTCCGGGTCGTTCAGGTCGCGCAGGTAGCCGATGAAGGTGCGCGTGGCGGATATGACCCCAGCGCCCAGCGTATCGTTAAGTCGCTTGATGGCGTCGACGATGTTTTCAATGTCCGAACCGGCGCGCAGGTTCTGCGAATCCACCAGCACGGCCAGCTGTTCGCGGTAGGCTTCCTTGGTGCCGCCGAAGAAGCCCGTACCGGACTGCCCGGACAGGAAGCCGATGGCGTCCTGCATGTTGCTGGTCAGGCCGCCCCAGGTGTTGGCCACGTCCTTGCCTGCAAGGCGGAAGGAAACCAGCTTGTTGTTCAGTTCCTCGACCAGCTTTCCCTGCGACTTCCAGTTTTTGACCATCTCTCCGGTGATGCCGAGGGCAACGGCCAGACGGTCCTGCGTGGGCACGATGGTGCCATCCAGCAGGCTGCGCGCTTCCGCGCTCAACTGGTTGAGCGGGATGCCCAGAGCGCCAAGGGCCTGCACCACCGACAAGGTGAAATCAGCCGTCTGTTCCAGCGTCATGCCCACGGCGGACGCCGGACCCACCAGCGCCTGGTATCCTTCCACCAACTGCTGGGTGGTGGCTGTGGTTTCCAGCCCCATCACCTGGATGCGGCGCATGATGGTTTCTGCCAGCTGCTGCGCCGCCGTGTACTTTTCCATGCCCTGCAGGTTCTTGCCCTGGGCATCGGAAAGGTTGTTGGTGGCCATTATGACGGCGCCGATGCCGATGCGGGATTGTTCCCATTCGGCATTGAAGTCGAACCCCTTGGTCACGAAACTGCGCGCCACTTCCAGCGCCTTGTACCCGGAGACAAGGCCCGCCACTTCCACGGCCACATTGCGCAACGCACCGGTCAGGGCGTTTGCCCCGGAACTGCCGCTGGACCCGGCCACCGCAGCGGCATTGCCCAGCCCGGTCAGGTCGCGGGCAATGCGCTGGATGGTTCCGGAGGCCTTGTCCTCGGTTTCGATGATCAGCCTGGTGACGGGATTCGTCATGGTCATTCCTTCTGGCTGCGGCGCTGGGCGTTGTCTTCCAAAACCGTCTGCTCAAGGGCGCGCAGCTTGTGCCAGTCGTGCATGGTCATCACGTCCGCAAATCCGGTCCATTCGGCCATGGCGAACACGGCGGGCCAATCCATGGCCACGGGGCCTTCAGGCCCTTGCCGCCACTGCCCGCAGGCTTGCAGCCAGAAATCCAGCACCGCCACGTTCTGCGGCAAGGGCTGCGGCGCCTCCTGCGTCCATTCGCAGGCCTGGCAATCCGCAGCCCCGCCTTCTAGGGCTGCATCGGCTCGGCAGGTTCGGCAGTATTCGGCTCGGTCCGGGGCTGCGAGGTAGCGCCAGACCTCGACCAGTTTTTTATCTCTTCCTCCGGAAAGCCGATGGAGTAGGACCAGGTGGCGTCGATGACGGCCTGCGCATCGCGGTTGGGCAGGTCATCCCACGGGGCAAGGTCCGGGTACAGGTCGGCGATGTATGCTTCGCGCTTGGTGAAAAAGTCGTCAGACAGGATGCGTTCCAGCGCTTCGGCATCGCCTTCGGCTACGCGCTGTTCGTCGGCCTTGCGTGCGGCATGCAGCCGGGCAAGCTCCAGGTGACGAGCGCGCGGAAACGACTTGAGCGTGATCGCTTTTTCGGAAGGGAGAATGAATTCCATGGGGGCTCCTAGGCGTAGCTGGCGACGGTGTTGACCACGGTGATGATGACGGCGCTGTTGCCCGCATCACTTTCGTGGTAGGCGGTCCAGTTGGCGTCGAAGCGGATGCCCTTGGGGCCTTCGATGACCGGGCCATTCAGGTCGAACTTGGCTTCCGGGAACTTGAAGCCGATGGAGTTGGCCCCGCTGGCGAAGATGATCTCGTAGGCGGTCTTGGTGCCGTTCTGGCTTTTGAGCAGGACGGCGTTGTCCTTCAGCAGGGTGGTCAGGCTGCCCGCGCAGGCCATGATGCCTTCGGTCACGTCGCCCAGCACGCCGCCCCCTCCAAGGGTGTAGGCGTCGGTGTCCAGCCCGAAGTCGACATTGAAGTCGAACTTGGTGGCCTTTTTCACCATTTCGGAGCCGCCTTCCTTGAAGGTGACGTCCTTGCGCTGCAACCGGGCAAACAGGATGTCCGCGGGCGTGGCGTCGTAGGTGGCGGACTGGGTGTAGTCCACATCGCTGCCCACGATGTCGAAGGTGACAACCTGCTCGCCGCCAGGTTCCGCAGAAAGGCCCATCTTGCTGATGACCAGCCCCTTGTGCCAGGCGTACAGGGGCGTTTCCGTGGCCATGAGGGTCTGGACGAAAAAACTGGGCTGGTCGTCGCCGACCTTGAAGACGTGGGTGTAGGGGCCGGTGCCCGTGGTGGTGGGCGCGCCAAAGGCCAGCCGCAGCCACCACGGGAAGGACAGCGCATCCAGCGGCACCACCACCTGTCCGGAAACCTGCTTGGTATCCGCTATGGGTTCCACCGGGTTGCGGGTGCCGGTCATGGTTCCGGGCTGCGAAAGCGACCGGCTGGGCTTGACGTTCCAGCTGTTGAAGGGCAGCAGCATGCCGTCCTTGGTGGCGTTGACTTCACCGTAGGCATCTTCGATATCCACCATGAGGGTGGACTTGTAGCCTTTTGCCATGCGTGCCATAGCGGCATCCTCCTGCGGCGGGTCCTAGTCCCAGCCGGTTTCGCCAAGGTTGAGGGTGTTTTCCTCGCTGACGGTGACGATGATGTCCCGCTCTGCGTACCCCTGCTTGGTGGGGTGCGTGACGCAGGATCCGTATTCCGGCGGGTAGCTTGATTCGGACAGCACACGCATGACGTGGCGCGAGAAGATGTTGTCCATCTGGTCCGTTGCCGGGTCCACGATGATGGGGCCGGTGGCGTCGGGCTTGTCATCCGTGTGCCAGCCAAGGAACAGGATTACGCCCCACTTGTGTTCTTCCGCCTCCGGCCCGCGATGCGCGCCGATGTCCTGCATGGCCACGTAGGGCGCGTCCTTCTTGCCCGGATCCTTGGCACCGTCGAAGCTGACGAACACGGTCAGGTTCTTGCCCATGCCGTCGGTGCAGGCCTGGGCAAGGTCATCGTCTTCGATCAGGGCCTGCGCCCATATTTGCATCAGCTCGGTGGTGGTCATGCCGCACCCGTGGCCTGCGCCGCGTTGGAAGTGGTTTCCGCCAGCCAGTCCACGCTGGCTTCCTTGTACCGTTCCATCTTGGACCCGAAGAGTTCCGTCATTTCCCCTTCGTGCGCGGCCCACGATTCCGCCATGAGCGGGCGCGGGGGGATGGGCAGCGGACCCTTGCCCACCTTGCGGCCAGCGCGGGCGTACAGCCTGCGGGTGCGCTTGCTGACGGGCACGGAGGCCCCGCGCTGCAGCAGCCCGCCAAAGCGCGCCGCACTTGCGGAAAGCCACCCGATATCCACACGCATGGTGGGCAGCGGGTAGCGAAAATACGCGATGGGGTAGAACAACTGGCCGAAGAACTTGCCGCGCCTGCGCCCGGACTTGCGACTGTACATGGCCTTGTCCAGAGCACGCCCCACATGCACGGCGGACAACGGCGCCCAGTTGGTTCCGTCGGGGCCGCCCTTGTCGATGTCCGCGCGGATGGCCTTCTGCATGTGCCAGCCCACGGATGCCAGCGCTTTGCGCGTGAAATCCGGAAACATGGTGGCCAGTTTGGCAAGGTCCGGCCCCAGGAACCCGCGCATGGAAACCTTGGCCAGCGACCCCGCATCGACAAAAAACGGGTCCTTGCGGAACGCCTTGTACTCCGTACCGTCCGCCCTGGTGCGCGTTTCGCGCGTGTAGACGATGCCCTGCCCGCCGCTGGCCATTACCGCCCCCTCGAATACGTTTCCGTCACGCAGTGCAGCGAAAGCCCGCCGTCATCCCCGGCAAGGCCCATGGGAGCGGCCCGGCGCACCTGCCAGGTGGACCCCAGCATGATGACGTCCGAGCCGCTTTCGGGCAGTTCCGTCAGGTCTGCGCGCACCACCTTGGCCACGGCGTAGCGGGCGCGCTCTCCGGGGTGGTTGGCGACGTCTGCGGGCAGCACGCACACGCCCTTGTCCGAAACCAGCGCGTCCACGGGATCGTCCGTGCCATCAACGGTGATGGCTTGCGAGCCCAGCGCATCCATCATGGAGCGCAGCGTGGCGACAACTGTTTCGTTCAGGGACATGCTACTTTCCGTCCTTGGCCTGCCGGGCAACGGCGTTGCGCAGCGTTTCCTTGTCGGCGTTGCAGGTGTCTACGGCCTGTTCCAGATCCTGCGCGTGGCGCAGCAGGTCGCCGTTGGTAATTCCGTCGTAGTAGGGCCGATGCGTGGGCTGCATGGGCAGCGAGGGCGGCGTGACCACAACCACTTCAGGGACGGACACCACCTGGCGGGCTGGCGAGCACGCCGCGCACGCCAGCAGGATGCACAGTGCGGTCCCAGTCACGAGTTGCCTGATCATCTTCCACCGCCTTCTGCCATGCCCGACGCACCGTTTCACGAGCGGACAGGATGTCGTTGATGCGGGATTCGCGTTCCGTAAGCAGCTTGTCATTGGCGGCCAGGGCATCGGACAGCCTGTCCAGGGCCTTTTCGTGCGCGGAATTGGACGTTTGCAGGGTTTCCACGTCCGCCTTGGCCACCGCAAGCGCGCGCTGCGCATCGATCATTTCTCCCCGGAACCACAGTGCCACACAGGCAAGGGCGGCCAACACCAGCACACAGGCAAGCGCCAGCCACCCCTTGATGCCCACGGTCAACCCCCGGCCTTTTGGGCCGCACCCCCTGCCGCGTATTCGGCACGCAGCTCGGCCACCAGCACCACCACATTGCTGACGGCCTTGCGGGCGGATGCCGTAAGCACGGCCCAGTCCTGGGCGTCGATGCTTTCTCCGGTGGCGTACCAGACGCATACGGCATCGCGCAGGGAAGCAACGGCAACGTCGGCGATCTTGAAGGCGGCATCGGTCTTGGCGGCGATTTCCGCACCCTTTTCGGGGAAGGCGGCAACGGCCACGGAGCGGGCGTCCGCCGCGATGGTCAGACCGGTTTCGATGTCCTGCAGGACAAGGTCTGCCTTCTGGACGGCGGGCATGTCCTTGGTAATGGACATGCTGGCGCAGCCGGACAGGCACAGAGACGTCAGCAGTACCAGCAGCAGGGTGACAAGGCGTTTCATGGTGGCCTCCTGGGCGCAGTGCGCCCGGTTGAGGTAGGCGTTGCCGCCGGTCAGGAAATCTTGCCCAGCGCCATGTCGCACCCTCGGCCAATGGTGGCCGCGTCGTAGGGGTGCTGGCCGTTCTCGTGCCGGATGATGCTGGCAACAAGCGTGGGCAGCACGTCGGCCACCACGATGGGGTCATCCGGCCCGACGCCGATGCGGTCGGCCACATGCTGAACGTAGGCTGCGGTGTTGTTCTCGTTGGGGGGTGCCCAGCGGTCGATGATCTGCCGCACCGTCTTCAGCCCGTTCCTGGACTGGTAGTTGAGCAGCAGCTTTGCCATGGCCCGGATGCCGTATTCCGGGGAGACGAAGGTGGCGAAGGCCGGGTCGCCCTGCATGGGGGCAAGGCCATCCCACTTCTGGCCATGGCGGATATTGCCGGGGTTGTTGTTGCGGATGCCGCGCGGGGGAACGGACATGGCGTTACCTTCCCTCTGCGCCGCTCTTTGCGGCGGTGCAGGCTATGGTGTCGCGGTACTCGCGCAGGCGGGTGCGCAGGCCCGTGGGCAGCGGCACGCCGAAGTACGCAAGGTGCTCGAAACACGAGAGGCCTTCGTGCGCGCACATGTACCCGATGACCACATCGCGCACGGGGAAAACGCCGTGGATGGATTCCTCGACAAGGGCCGCAACGAACCAGGCAACAGAGTAGAAGATGAACTTGCCAAGCCCGGCTATTCCCTTGCTTCTGCGCAAGTCATGCGTCTTCCAGGCGCGGGCAAAGCCCAGCATGTAGTCCAGCAGCATCAGGGTCATCAGCACCACCACCAGCCGCCACACGCCGCCAAGGGCCGCGCCCAGCACGCCGACAATGAAGCCCAACCAGCCCTTGAACGCGGCTTGCGCGCCAAGGCCTTCGATGTAGCTGGTCAGCAAACCGGGCAGATCGTGCATGCGGCCTCCGGAGGTCCGGGCGGGGCAAACCCCGCCCGGTTTCAGGCGTTGGCGGTGGGGATGTCGGCCTTTTCGGCGGGGGAATCCTTGGCCGCTTCGGCCTTGGCTTCATCCTTGCCGTCGTCTTCCTGCTCCACCGGGTCCGGCTTGGGCGGGTACATGGCCGCGCCGCTGGCCACCAGTTCGGCGGCCAGCTTGGGGGGCAGCTGCAGTTCGGCCTTGGGACCGTGCAGCACGCCTTCCCACTTCACGGACTGCCGCAGCAGCACGGTACGGGTCTTGGGAGCGGCCATGGCTTACGCCACCACCTGGGCGATGACGATGCCGTTGGGCAGCTTGGGCCAGCACAGCGGGCGGCTTTCGGTCAGCAGTTCAACACCGCTGGGGTCCTTCTTGATGTCGGACTTGGAAAAGATGTCCACGGGGCCTTCGCATTCCAGGTCTGACGGCAGCCCGAAGTGCAGGTGCGTGGGCAGGTTGCGCGAGGTGAAAATGACCTTCTTGGCATCCAGCAGCTTGGTGGTGGTGCCCGCCGCGTTCACGTAGGTGGTACCGCAGTGGAAGATGTCGATGCCGTTGACGTTGCCCTTGTACTGGTTGCGCACGTTGGGCCCCAGGGAACCGATTTCCATCTTGCGGTTGTCCAGTTCATCCTTGACCGTGGCGTTCTTGCGGAAGGCATCCCACGCGGAATCCCCCATGATGCACACGTCGGCGGGGTAGCCGGATTCCTGCGCAAGAGCGTTCCAGGTTTCGAAGTCGCCGCTGGGGTCGCCGGTGCTGGCCGTCCACAGGTCACCGCTAGTCAGGGTGACGATGTTGCCGGAGGGAATCTGGAAGTCGATCTCGCGCTGGATGTTGTCCTGGTCGATGGTGATCTTGCCCTGCATGGCCTGCGCCGCCTGCACTTCGATGGACTTGGCGATGCGGTCCTTCAGGTCGTCCAGTTCCATGGTCAGGGCTTCCAGTACGCGGTCGCGCGGGGCGCCGGGGTTGTACGGGTCCATGCCGATGGCAGGGGTCTTCAGCAGGTCGTACGCGCGGAAGTTCTTCTTGGGGCGCAGCCGGGTGGTCTGGATGTCCTGCACTTCGCGCTTGGTGTTTTCCACCAGCGTGCCGCCTTCGTAGTCGGTGACGTAGGGGGCCAGCGACTTGCCGTACAGCAGCAGTTCCACTTCGGCGTGGGCCGTATCCAGGTTCTGACGGCGCGCCGGAGGAAAGAACAGCGACAGGAACAGGCTGTCGAACCACGGACGGCTGGTGATGATGCCGGTCATGGAGCGCGCCTCGAAATGGTCGGTCAGTACGATCTTGCCCATGATGTGCTCCTTGCGGCCTGCGGTGCGCGGTTAGCGCACGTACAGGCCAGCGTCGGCCAGCGCATCGAGCGCGGCGTTCTTCTGGGTTTCGGTGATGCCGCTGGCGAAGGTCAGGCCCGCGCTGCGGAACGCGCCGTGGCAGTAGGCAACGGACTTCACGTCCTCGCCAGCAGGAATGGTCACGTCTTCGACCAGGATGCGGTAGGCGTTCTGGCTGCCGTCGCTGGCGCCGGGCGCGTGCTGCACGTACTTGCGACCGGTGGTGATGCGGCCAAGCACGGTGCCCGCGACCAGCGTCACGTCATCCGTTCCCGCGTTGGTCAGGGTGATGGCGTGCATCACCGGCTGGTGCGCGCCGCCATCCACGAACGACACGACCTGAAAGGTCTTCGATGCGATATCGGCCATGGTGGTTACCTCTTGGGGATCTGCTTGGACTGTTCGATGAGCGAGGCCACGCGGTCACCGCCCTTGGGCTGCGGCACGGGCGCGCCGGGCTTCACCGGGGTGGCGCTGGCCGATTCCAGCAGGCCGGACAGGATGCGTTCCTGCGCGGTGGTGCCCTGCGCCTTTTCGCCGCCCTGCCCTTCCGCATCGCCCTTGCCCTGCCGGGCATCGGCACTGCCGCCGGCGGAGGCCAGCAGACCGGCCTTGGCCATGGCGGCAAGTTGGGCGGCGTTGACGCCGGAGGCGTGCAGTTCGCGCACCTTGGCGGCTGCGTCTTCGCCGCAGAGGGCGGCCACCATGTCCAGCACGCCGTTGTGCGCGCCTTCCACGGCCTTGGCCTGTTCCTGTTCCATTGCCGTGCGGGTGGCCGCTTCGGCCTCCCGGCGGATTTCGGCCACCACTTCCGGATGCTTGGCGGCCAGTTCCTTGGCGTCCATGTGGACCTCCTGGCTGAGTGCTGCCACGGCTCCGGTGATGTCGGGCACGATGGCGGTTACAAGACCAAGGCCCACGGCCTCGGTAGCCCGAAACACCTGCCCGTCCGCCCAGGCCGCCGGTGCGGCGCGGTCCAGGCCCATGGCCGGGGCCACGCCGTCCAGGAACTGGGCGTAGGCTGTGTCACTGAGATGCTGGAAATAGGCCTTGTCGCTGTCGGACAGGGGCAGTTCCGGCGCACCGGCTGCCTTGCGCGACCCGGAAACGACGTAGGTGACCTTGACCCCGTATTCCGCCAGCATGGCGCTGTAGTCCCAGTGCGGCCACAACACGCCGATGGAACCGACGATGGCCGCGCCAGGCGCGAACACCCGCCCCGTGGACGCGCCGATCCAGTAGGCGGCGCTGCACATGGTGCCGTCCGCATAGGCGGCAATGGGCTTGACCGAACCGGCGCGGGCGGCCAGCCAGTCCGCGAACTGGCGCGTGCCGTCCACGGTGCCGCCGGGGCTGTCGATGGACAGCAGCACGGCACGCACGGCGGGATCATCCAGCGCGGATTGCACGCTGGCCTGCACCGTTTCCATGCCGGTGGTCCACCAGGTGGCGCGCTTGGTCAAAACGTCGCGCATGGCCACCACGGCCACGTCGCCGTGCATGGTGTAGGACGGCATGGACGGCGCGCCGAAGGCGTCATCCAGCCACCCGGCCTGTTCCGGGCCGCCCATGGCAATGCGGGCGGCCAGCCCTTTCAGTGCCTCCGGCATGATGGCCCATGGGCCCGCCGCGCCGGGCAGGGAAGGAAGGGACCCTGCGGGGGCGGCGGGCCATTGCGCTGCGGGCTGCGCCATGGGCTGGGCGTGGGGCTGGGGCGGGACGGAGGCGGGCTGGGACTTGATTTTGGGCTTAGGCATGCGCGGCCTCCTGCGCTTCTGCGGTCTGCGGGGGCGCGTCCTGTCCGTCCGCGTTGGCGGGGTCGGCACCCTGCGCGGCGCTGCCGGAGCGCGCCGTGGTGCCTGTTTCTATGGACAGGCCTTCATCGCGCATCATGCGGCGCTCGCGGCTGGACTGGCGCAGCGAATCGCGCCAGTCGCGGCCCTGCTCCGCATGCACGTCGACCATGTTCTTCATCAGGGCGCGCACGGCCATGATGTTGGCTTCCACTTCCTTCACCGGGTCTATGTAGCCGCGCGCAGGGCCCATCCACGTGGCAGCCGTCCACAGGTGCGGCGCGTCGTAGAAGTCCACGGCCCCGGCAGGGATGGGCAGCAGACCGCGCAGCCATGCCTCTTCCCACACCATGCCCCAGATGGGCTGGCAGTAGTGGCGCTGCAAAAAGTCGCGGTAGTAGAGGATGGTGCGCCACGCTTCCAGCAGGGCCGCGCGGGCGCTGCTGTAGGTGGTCTTGGAAAAGTCGCGGGTCAGCGTTTCGTAGGTCTGGCCGGTGCTGGCGGCCATGGCCCGCATGATCACTTCCAAGAAGGAATTGAAGTTGCCGCCTGGCCGGTTGCTTTGCAGCACGTGCGGCTTGTCGCCCACGTCGCCCACCAGCCAGCCGCCCGGCTCCACGCCGTAGTTGGGTCGGTGCCCCATGGCCATGGGCGGCGCGTTGGGCTCTATGCGGCCCGCACCGGAACCGGGCAGGCCCGGCATGCCGGGGGCCATGCCGCCCGCGCGCAGGTTGCTGACGGCGGGCATGCCGGGCTGCTGCCGCTCGATGAACAGCGGGAAGGCTGCGGTGATGATCTGGGCGACAAGTTCGTAGTCCAGCGCGTCGTTCAACTGGCGGAACAGCTTCAGGCCGGGTTCCAGCACGCTGCGACCGCGCACCTGTTCGGCGAACAGCGGACGGAAGCAGTGGAACACCAGCTTGCGGTGCCCGGCATACGCGGGCTGGTAGACGTATTCGCCCCACCCCATCTGCCCGGAAAGGCCCGCCATGCTGGTGGAAGGCTGGCCGATGTAGTAGCCCACGGCCCGCCCGCGCTCATCCAGCTTCACCCCGTCGCGCACGTCGGTGGATGCGTCCGTGGCGGACATGCCCATGGGCGTGCCCAGCCGTCCAGGGTGTACTTCCTGCAGTTGCAGGGCCAGCAGCTTTGTGGGCTCTTCCTGCATGATGGTGAATTGCAACAGGTCGCCTTGCGTCAACATGGTCCGCAGGCCAAGGTGCTGCATGTCCTGAAAGTGCAGCCGGTTCGACCAGTCGCACTGGCGGCACCACACTTCCCACACCCATTCGATGGCTTCTTCGATAAGAGTAGCCTGCGCCTCGGTGATGCCCAGCAGCTTGAACGGCAGGGTGGCCTGCGGTTGCAGGCCGCAGCCCACGGCGGGGGTGACCAGCGAGTCGATGGCGGATGCCCCGGCCCAGTCGTTGGCCACCAGGTCTTCCGCCCGCACCTGGGCAAGGCGGCGTTCCATCTGTTCGCGCAGGTCGGTGGCGCGGGTGGGCGCATAGCCGGACAACACGCCGCGATGGCTGCCCGCCTGCCGCGACACGGCAGGCATGCGGCGCGCGCGAATGCGCGTTGCTCCGGCAAGCATGGGGCTCATCGCACACTCCCGAAGTGGAGCATGGTCAGCCCGCCGGTGCCCTGCACCCTGGCAAGCTCGCCCTCGTAGTACTTCAGCTGCGCCCGCACTTCGCCCAACTGCGACCGGCGCAGGGTGGTCCCGTCATCAAGCGTGACGGATTCCGCCGTGGCAAGGTCGGCGCACGCCTTCTTGTACAAGGCGATGTGGGCAGTGAGTTCTTCTTCGGTCCACAGGCTCATGCCGCCCGATTACCGGGACGCAAGCGTGGTGTCGTGGAGGATTTGGAAAATTTGGAGGATTTGGAGAATTTGGACAAAAAATTCTCACACGGCGCGCACGGCGAGGTTACTAACGCAAAACGAGGCAAAACAGCGCGCAAAGTTGCGACGTGTTTTGCCTCGTTTTGCTGCCCACCCCCATTGCCCACGGTTTCGCGTTTCTGGTAACGGCATCCGAAAGGAGGGGATATGGGCGTAAAACCGGGAAAGGTAGACTCGTTTCTTCTGTATGTGATTGCGTTCATTGCCATTGTAGCATGGTGGTACTACCACGCAGACGCACAAAGGCAGACAAGGACAACCGTCAATGCCACGGCGCCATCCGTGGTTTCCGCGCAGCAAACACCGGAAGAGAAAAAGGTATCGGAAGAGCCCAACAAACAACGCAGAGAAGCTGGCGCGGAGATTTTCTACTCACTGGTCAAGAAAGGGGCGACACAGGCGCTGTTCGGCAGCATGGGCAACCCGTGCTGGGTGCTTTGCATCCCCGGCAAGGAATGGAAAGGACTGACCCGGCCCCAGCGTGAAGACCTGGGATACTTTGCGTCCTTCATGGCCGTGACAGCCCGCAATGCTCCGGAAGCGTATGCCGGGGTGCCGCGCAACGCACCGGTCTTCGACATGGCAATGCGCAACATGGCTGCCATGGACAGCGGTAGTTGGGGCATCAGCACTACCAGGAAAGGGACACGCGGCGTGGAGATGGGCCCCTTTGTGCTGGCCGGTGATTCCGCGTGGGCGCACATGGATGGCGGCGCGGTCATCAGGTGGTCGGATTTCATCGCCGGTTCTGACTCCAAAACCTTGCCCCCTCCAAAGCCCCAACCGCAGGCCCCGGACGCAAAGAATGTCCAGATTCTAGCGGAGGTCCGTTCGCGGCGCTGGCTGCTCGACAGGGCGCATGATCCGGATTCCGTCTCCATCGAGGACCGTGGCCCGTTCTTCAGACACAAGGACGGCTACGTGCAAAAGGTTAAGGTGCGGGCCAAGAATGCCATGGGCGCGAAGGTGCTCAACGTCTTCGAATTTCATTTCGACGGGCGAGGGAATATCGTTGATGTAAGGCAGTGACCATACCGCTTGACATTCCTGGCTGGATATGGCGTTGTTTCGTCAGGTGCTAGTAACACCTCGACCAGCAGCGGCCTTCACGCCCGTCAGCCGTGGATTTTTGTGCCATGTCAAGACCTAGTTTCTCATTGGCATTGGCGTATAATCTCCGCATATTGTTGCCGGGAGTGGGCTAATAAAAGACCCTTCGGGGGAATACGTCCGCCGTCCTGCTGGCGGTTACTAGCTCCCGGCATCTCATATTTTGAAGGTGCCAATAGTAACTCCCAGCAGGAGAGCCTATGACCAGCATCATCCCCACCGTTGACCTTGTCCAAGGTCGCCCCGTCGTTTCCAGCCTCAAGATTTCAGAACATTTCGCCCGCAGGCATGACAACGTAGTCCGTGACATCAAGCGCGTGATCACCGGCATTAGCCCTGAATTCGCAGCCCTCAATTTTGAGGACTGCGAGTACGTGGGTGAGAATGGAAAACCGCTTCCCATGTACAACCTGACCCGCGACGGGTTCACCCTCGTGGTCATGGGCTACACCGGGGCGGAAGCCATGCGCCTGAAGGAAGCGTACATCCGCCGCTTCAACGAGATGGAGCAGGCCCTTGCCGGACAGGAACGGCCCATGCTGCCCTATGCCGCCGGGCAGGACACCCTGCGCCGCCTCATCAACGCATGGTCGGACGTGGCGGGCATAAGCCGGGGCACGGCCCGCGCCCGGGTGCGCCGCGAATTCGGCGCGGAGCGGCTGGACCAGATACCGGCGGAAGACATGCCCGACGCCGTGGACTACGTGCTGCGCATGCTGGAACAGTCCCGCAGCGCCGGTCAGGCGCGCAAGGCCCTGCCCCCTGCCCTGCGCCAGCCATCGCGCGCGGAAGTGCTGGGCGATCTGGAAAAGCGCCTGCGCGAAGAGGTGGTGGCCTTTCGCCAGCGGGTGGACCCCCTGTACGCGCAAATACAGGACGCCTACGGCAGGCGGCTGTTTGTGGGCAACGCCTACCGCACCCCGCTGAACACCGCCCGCTGGAACGCCTATGATTCCGCCATCACCACGCTGCGCGCCATGCTGGAACTGGGCGCATCTTCCGCCAGCTCCGTCGGCGTGCTGGCCAGCCTGGAACGCGCCGCGGAATGTCTGCCCGACCCGGAATAGCCTGCCCATCGGCAGCAGAAAACAGCAAGGCCCCCGGATTTCCGGGGGCCTTTTGCGTGGCAGCGCATCAGGCATCTACCACCGCTTGGTCCATGTACGCCCGCAGGTCCGCCACCCGCACCCGTATGCCCGCGCGCGGGCCGGTGCGCTTGGCCTCCAACTGCCCAAGGTTCACCAGGTTGTAGAAGGTGGACTTGGAAACCCCCAGCACCGCGCAGCACTGCTCCCAGTTCAGCATCCTGCTGGCGGGCAGCGCGTCCAGATCGATCTGCATCCGTGTCTGTGTCATGTCCTACCTCGTCAGCCTGCCCCACCAACCGGGGCGGTTCGCCGCGCCCTGCGCGGCCTGTTCGTATGCCACATGCCCGGCAGGTTCCGGCCGGGGGATGAAGCGCACCTGCAGCATGTCGGCAAGGGCCAGCAGGTTGTAGCTCACGTCCCATGCGTGGTTGGGCCGCCCTTTTGGGCATTGCCACAGGCCCTTTGCATCGCGGTATTCGGCAACCATCTGTTTGGCCCATTCTTCGGTCACCTCGGCATGGTACAGCCACGCGCCGGGGTCTGCCGGGGCCACGCCAAGGATGCCGTGAAGCAGGTTCTTGAAGTGGGTAGCGTTGACGTGGACGCGGCGCAGCCCACCGGGGATGGCCCGCGTTGTGCCAGGGTAGGTGTCCACCACTCGCACCGCGTGGGGCGTGCCCATGCGCTGCTCGCCCTTCGCCGGCAGAAAGATGGGGTTGCGGCGGCACCAGTCGTACACCTCGTGTGTGCGGTGGCCCATGGCGTCGATGATGCCCGCCTGCACCGGGTACACAAGGCCCTGCGGGTCGGTGTAGACCGTGCCGAACATCACTTCATCAAGGCCCGCGAAGTCGCCGGGCGATGCGGACGGGATGAACCCGCTGCGCACGCCCCACGACGTGCCGGGCTGCCCATACCCAAACGCGCGTATCTCGTACCAGAAGCCGTCGTCCTGCGTGTCCACGGCGGCCAGCAGCACGCAGGTTTCGCCGCCGCCCGGCACCAGCCCGGCGGGCCGGTCATCGCGCAGGCGCAGGATGGCGGCGGCGTCACCCTCCTGCGTGCCGTCTTCCCACACTTCGGCCAGGTAGCCGTTCAGAAAGTCCTTCAGGGGTTCCAGGTCGCCCACCTTGCGTGCGGCATCGGCGCGCATGAAGGCGGCTGCCGTCTCCGACAGGGGCACGGCAGGCGACAGCAGCGCGCTGTACTGAAAGGCCACGTGGGGCACGTGGTTGGCCAGCATCCACTGCATGGCTTCCGTGCCCGTGGCCGGGTCGCGCCACTCGCCCATGCGCACGGCCATGTCGCGGGCGTGATCATCCCACTTGGCCTCGCAGTGCATGCAGCGGTAGCGGGCCAGCTTTTCGTCCTGCACGCGGCGCCAGTCGCGCACGTCCTTGGACCAGATCACCCCCGGCGTGCCGTCGTCGTGGGTGAAGCGCATCAGCTGGTAACAGCCGCACATCGGGCACCGGACAAAGTACAGGAACACGATGCGGGCTTCGGCCAGCGCCTGCGAGATTTCACCCAGCGGCGTTGTGGGAGACGAAAGGCGCATTACCTTGAAGGTGTGCAGGAACATGCGAACGCGCTTGAGAGCCAGCGACACCGGCCCGGCCTCGCGGTCGCCGTCGTACTTGTACTTGTCCACCTCATCGAGGATCAGGTGCTTGATGGGCCGGTTGGCCAGGCGGGATACGGACGTTGCCCAGCCGATGTAGATCGGCATGTGCAACAGCTGGATGAGCTTTGTGGCCTCATCGTCCGCGCTGCCGGAAAGGTAGCGCGACAGGCATGGAGATTCGCGCAGCAGGGGCAACAGGCGCGTCTGGGACATTTCCTTGGCGCTGTCCTGCGTGTCGAAGACGATCATCGCCGGGCCGGGGTCCTGGTCGATGGCCCACGCAATGGCCCCCAGCATGCTGTCCGTCTTGCCGGTCTGGGGCGGGCCGCACACGCTCACCATGCGCACCCAGGGCAGGCTGTAGGCATCGCGGATCGTCGCGGAATACGCCATGTAGTCGCGCCGCCACTCGCCGGGGCGCGAGCCGCCGATGACCCGGTAGTTGCCGTCCTTTTCGCCCCAGTCGCTGGCCAGCATGCGCTTGGGCCGCGCAAAGGCGCGCCGCACGGACGCAGGGAAGCGGAAATCGAATTCCGGGGGGCAGTCCACGTCACCGGGCAGGCGGCGCATGCGCACGCGCTTGGCGGCGTGGGCGATGGTCAGCGGTGCGGGCAGCAGCGGGAGTTGGTCAGGCATCGTGGCCCCCGGCGGGAATCACTTCATCATCGTTTGGGGGAAAGGTGGCACCGGGGCCAGATGCACCAGCTGCGGTCGCGCTGGCGTCAGCGGACGTCACCTTTTCTTCGTCGTCGTCACCCCAGCCGCCGTCCCAGTCCGCGTCGTCATGCACTTCCACGCGGTAGGTGGCCTTCATCGAAAACTGGTGCAACCAGCGGCGGGAGCCCTCGCGCAGGTGGTCCACAAGGTCCTGTTCGCGGCGCGGGTCGCCGCCCACCAGGTGGATGATGCCGCGCGCCTTTTCATGCACCCAGTTCATCATCTCGTTTTCCAGAACCACCACCCCTGCGGCCAGCAGCCGTTCCATCTCGCGCCGCTCTACCAGTTCGCCACGCCGCTTCCGCAGGTCCAATTCCTCGTTGTCCGCGCGCAGCCTTTCCCGTCGGATTCTTTCCCGCAGCAGTGTGTCCCCGTCGCCTTTTCCCCCCTCCCCCCCCTGTGTACCGAGCCGGACAGAAGGGTGGGGCCGCCAGCCCGCAGCTTGCGCAATTTTTACAATGTCGTCAGCGTGGTAGCGTCCATCAGCGCGTGGTTTACAATTGGCGCTCGGCCCCACGTAATTATAGAACGTCCTACGGCTGATCTCCCAGCGGTGCTGGCCGAACTCGATCCACGCGGCATTGGCAGATGCCCAGGACGTGGCCGCTTTCACGGTCGACGCACCAGGCGCAGCGGCACTGCCTTGCCCATAACCACGGGGGGCCACCACGGATCCGGTGGACTCGGCACTTTCCGCACACCCCGCCTGTATGTCGCAACGCTGCCCAGCCTGCGTGCCACTCATGAGCATTTCGGTGTTACGTCGTGCCATGATACCACCGTGTGCAATGTGCAACCGTTTGGAATTTAAAACATGCGCAAAGCGCGGGTGCTTCGCGACCCCTGCAGGGGGGACTGGGTGGTAAGGACCCGCAAAACGCGCTCCGCCCTACTGCCGCAAGGGTTTTGAGACGTTTTACCATATTTTTGGCTGTGCGGACGATGAACGAAATCATGCAAACCGGGTGCATGTGCATTGGCACAGGGTGCATGCCCTTGGGGGGTGTCGATGCACATGTCATGGCAGGGGCAAGGGGTTGGTCCGACACGGGGTTGTCGCGCAAAGACCGGGTTCGGGGGTGCCGCGCCCGGACGATGCCGATGGTTGCTGGTACGCTGCTGCTGACGGTGCGCCCACGGGAGGAGCTGGTCGCGCTGCTGGGGGTGGTCATCAGCGGACCCTCACGAGGTTGCGGCGCTCCGCGTCCCAGTCGAAGACGGGAAGGTTGTCCAGCTGGTCCAGCACGTAGGCGTCACCGGCAAGCGACCAGAACAGGTCGGCAAACTCCTTGACGTTGCCCCATGCCCGCACCCTGGTGGAGTGCGGGAAGTTGATGCCGAATCCCCGGTTGCCGGGCCAACGCCAGACCATGAACCCGGCCCGGTCTACCAGGTCGCGGATGCGGTCCAGGCACCAGACCACGTCCATGGTCTGCATGCCGTTGACCAGACCGCCCCGTTCTGACGGCATGCACCCTGCGGGAATGGGGGCCGCAGCCCTGCGGGCAAGCAGCCTCTCGAACTCCGCGACCTTGTAGGCCATGGGATCGGGCTGGGTCTGCTGGCCTTGCTGGACGGGCTGACCAGCACCGCGTTGTCCATGAGCGTCCATCCCCTGCTGGCCATACTTGGCCGCCAGCAAGGACAGGGCGTTTGGCTGCACGGCGGGGCTAGGCATGGGCTACCCCCATGATTGCCAGGCTGCCGGGCCCCAAGGTGGTCCGCACTGGTCCGCCAGTGGTCTTGTTCCAACCTGTTGATTTTGTTTTATGGTCCGTGGGTCCAGTGGTCTGGAAGGAAAAGAGGAAGCGAGACACGCGCACACCCACGCACGGGTGCTCCCCTGCGCGCACGTGCATGCGCAATATGTTGCGCGGACCACGGACCAGTGCGCATTTTCGTCTTGAACACCATGCGGCAGTAGGCGAATTCTGGTCCGCACTTCCACGGACCAGCGCGGACCACCCGGAAACGCCCGACCGGACATGCTTGTGATGTCGGGGGGTTTCGTCAGCGAGGTGGGCATACTGCTGGTCCGTGACCGAAGACCGCCGCTCCGCACTGCCGCAGCGCGTGACGATGAGGGGGGTACGGGGAAAACGCGAGGAAAGACGCGCGTTCATGACGCATCACCGTACGAGTTGATGCACAGCCCGCTGACGACGTAGGGGCGGTCCATGCCGCCGGTGCGCGGCCTGGTGGTGCGTACCTGGATATCCTCGTTGATCTTGCGCACGGCCTGTTCCAACTCGCGCGCAAAGTTCTCGCGGTTCATGCCCTTGTAGCCGCCCTCGGAGCAGTAGGACTTGAACGAGCCGAACAGTTCCTTCAGGTCTACCGTGAGGTCGGAACCCACCCGGCACTTGTCCTGCACGAAGGCCAGCACGGGGTTGTTGTAGCGCCGGTAATCCATCATCAGGTCGCGCGTTTCGTCGCACGAGGTGAAGCGCTTCTGGGCCAGCAGGCGGTGCAGGCCAAACACGGACCACTCGAAGATGCCGGGCAGCTCCGCAAAGAGCTTTTCCAGCAGGTCCGGGTCCTGATGCGGGTCATTTTCGAGGAACTGCCGCTTGAAGCGGATGGGCAGGATGCGCCGGAAGTATCCGTCGCTGTTGTCCTTCATGCGCGGAAGCTTGTTGGCCGCGTAGATGAGCTTGCAGAACGGCGTGAATTCGAAGCTGTCCTTGTGCTTGAACGAGGCCTGGATGGGATCGCCCGTGCAGACGGCCTTGAAATACTCGCTTTCCAGCGCCGCCGTGGAGACTTCCGTGCCGACGTTGAGCAGCTTGCCCCACAGGGCCGCACGCTGGAACTGATCTTCCAGACCGGTCATGGAGATGGCAGAGCAGTTGGCCTCGCCCACCATGCGGCGCAGCACCTTGATGACCTGCGACTTGCCATCCGAACCGGGGCCAAGCAGCAGCAGGCACTTGTCGAACTTGGTCATGCGGGTGAGGGCGTAGCCCATGAACTCCTGCAACTGCAGGATGGGCCCCTCGGTCTGGATCGTCTCTGACAGGAACTGCAGCCAGCGTTCCGGGGGTGGGGTGTTGCCGGGGTCGAACCGCACGCCCAGCTTGATGGTGGCCAGAAAGTCGCGGTCGTGGGGCTGCATCTCGAGTGTGTAGAGATTGAGCATGCCGTTTTCCAGGCACACCCACTCGCTGCGATCGTTAAGATCGCGCAGGTGCGGCACGGTGGCCAACGTCATGGCGATGGATGAGGTGGCATTGACGCGCGCCGCGGTGGCCTCTTCGCCCAGGGCGTCGATGGCGGCACGGCGCAGGTTGTCGTCACTCCATGTCTCGTAGTGCTGCCCGTTCCAGCGGTACAGCTGCCCGCTCTTGTCGTGGTAGAGCATGGGGTGCATCTCGCACAGGTGGTCGGCAAGGGCGCGCTCTCGGAAGGTGTACCTGCCGCTGGCCGACATGCCGAAGTAGCGCAGCCAGGGCATGGCGCCCTGCTGCCCTTCGTCCTGTTGCGGTTCCTGCTCTTTCCCGAAAGGTTTTGCCCGTTCCGCCAGCGCCATGAAATCCACGATTTCCCGCGCGTGCCGGACAAAGAAATCGGTCAGGTCCTGCCCCTTGTCTTCCGGCCACGTTCCATCCTGCTGCCTTCCCATGAAGGGTGGCCATTCGAGAATGGAGCACCGGCACCCGGCCTTTGACAGGCTGGATGCTGCCTTCAGGGCGTATTCCTGCCCCGGCTGGTCCGCATCGTAGCAGATGACGATGTCACGCCCGCGCACGGGCGCAAGGTGTTCCTTGGGCCAGTGGTTGGGCTTTCCTGTCTGGGTGATGGCATTCAGGCCGCGAGACAGGGCGCACAGCCAGTCTGCCTCGCCCTCGCACAGGTACACGGGGCCGTCGCGCAGACCGCCGGGCGGCAGCAGCAGCATGGCGCTGCCGTGGCCCTTGCCCCAGGACATGATCTTGGGGCCCTGATCGCCGTCCTTGCTGATGGGCCGGTAGCAGCGCAGGTTGCGCAGGTCGCCCTTGGCGTCCCGGCAGGGGATGACAACGCGGTCGGGCACCTTGAGCGGGAACAGGCTGTACAGGTCCGTCTTGCGGCGAAAGTGGGTGAGCAGGCGCACGCCCACGGCTTCGATGACTTCCTTCGACCAGCCACGGCGGATGCGCAGTTCGGCCAGCCAGGCATCATCAAGGGGCGTCTGGGCTTCCCACACCCGTTCGGGCAAAAGCAGGTTGTCGCGGGCCTTGGGGGCCTGCTGTTCGGCTTTTTCCGCCTTGTGGCGCAGCTGGCCCGGCGTCAGGCGGTCTGCTCCGGCAACGCCGATGATGGACGCGAATTCCGCCTTGAAGGCCTTGATGCCCTCGCTGCTGGCCAGCGGCAGGCCGCGCACGTGGCAGAAGAGGTCTATGAGGTCCCCTTCCTTGGTGCAGGCCTTCAGGCACTTGAAATAGTCTTCGGCCAGGTTGTAGCCGAAAGAGGGGTTGTTATCCTTGTGGAACGGGCACAGGCCGTTGATCCAGTCGCCGTCTTCGGTCTGGACCACGAACAACTGGCGGGCAATGGCGTCCCGCTGGTCGCGGTGGAGATGTTTCAGGCACCAGCCCACGCTAGGACTCCTTCAGGATGCGTTCGGCAAGGCCAACAGGACAGCCCGCAATATGGCATTCTGAAGGCCTCCGGCACTCCATGCAAAACCGTTCCATGGTGTTGTCGCACGGGTCGCCTGGGTGCTTTGCGCGCAAACCCATCCTTGCATCAACCAGAGCCTTTGCCAGCTTCAAGCAATTATCACGCTCGAAACTCAAAATATCCCGAGAGAGGCCCATAGATGACGTGTTAAAAACATCTTCAGTGCGCAACGAGTCAATTTCATCAGCAGCTTTTCGCATTAATCTTGCGGAATATGGCTTGTTGCATTCTCGCAACAAATATTCAGACTTCACCCGAAGTTCATTCGTATTAACTCCCATTGCGCACCACCGCGTTGGGAATCATCAACACGCGGCCATCCGCAAGGTCGATGCGGGCAGACTGGGTTCCATGCCCGCAGCAGCAGGCCACGGTGGTGATGTTGGCAGCGTTCAGGGCAGCCACAAGGTCGGACACGCACAGGTCGATGCTATGCACGCGCCCCTTGATGGGCATGGGAACGGAGCATTCGTAGGAGCCGCAGGGGGTGCATTGGTCTGGCTTCTTGATCATGGCCGCACCTCGAATCCTGCGGCGCATAAAAGCCGCGTGGAAATCTCTACGTATTGCTCCCAAACTGCAATGTAGGGCCACTCGACAAACCCTTTCAGTTCATCTTCACGATGCAAGGCCATCGACAGTTGCGCCACCTGTTGTCTCGTCACCGTGCGCCGCGCCCATGCTTCCGGGCTGGCCGACAGGTGGCACTTTCCGCACATGGTGGATTGCGAGAAGGCGAGAAAGTCATCACTGCCGCAGCTGGGGCAGGGCTTCTGGTCACGCCGCCCGTACATGTTGGTGGGTTCTGCTTCGCTGCTCATGCCCTGCTCCACTGCGCTTCCAGATCGCGCTGGCCGGTCAGGTAGGCCATGGGAACCAGCGCCCGCGCCGCATCACTCATCTGGCGCAAGCGCAGCAGGTGTACGGCGTCCCAGTCGTCGTAGCCGTCAAGGGCGCATTCGCTGTAGTGGTCGGCGTTGGGGCCTGGCTTCCAGCCATTCCAGGGCAGCAGACGCACCAGCAGCCCGCCGCGCTCGCGCACCATGCGGGCCTCGTTGGGGAAGCGCACGTCGTCAAAGACCACGCAGGCATCGCCGGGCAGGTCATCGAGCCGCGCGGCCATGGCCTTTACCCAGTAGTCCGGATCCTGCGCGCGGCGCACGTCGGTGCCCCACCATTGCAGCACCTCTCGCACGGTCATGATGAGCCGGGGCGGCAGCTTTCCGCCCGCGCCGGGGTGATCTACGGCCTGATGCGTGGACACCCCGGTGGACTTTCCCAGCGCGGTGTTGCACAGGCGGCGCGAGAAGCCGAAGACTTCGGAAATTTCGTCCTTCACAGGGTCGCCAAAGGCCATGCGCACCCAGCCGGGGTGCAGATCGCACAGGGTGCAGGCCAGCCGCGTCTTGCCGACGCCCATCTTGCCGGATATGCCGATGATGGTTGCCATGGCCTACCCCACCGCCTTCAGGGATGCGCGCTGCGCCCCCGGTTCCGCATCGCCGCCTTCTGCGTGGCGCTGGTGTACGTCTTCCAGTTCCTTGATGGCGGCGCGCAGCAGGCACGCGGATTCCTGCGCCGAGCATCCCTGTTCCTGCGCGTCGAACATAGCGGCAACGGCCACGGTGGCCTGCGTGCGTTCGTGGTCGATGTTGCGGCCGTCGGGGTGGGCGTCGATGCGTTCCAGCCGGTAGCCAAGGCCCCCGGCCAGGTATTCCACGGGGGCCACGCTGCCCAGCGAACGGCACAGGTCCAGCAGATCGTCCGCGCCGAACTTGGCGTTGGGGATGTCTCCGTTCAGCTGGTTCATCAGCGTGCTGTAGGGCATGCCGACCTCCGCGCTGATGACCTTGGCGGGCTTGTCGGATTCTTCCAGCAGCCTGCGCAGCAGGACGGAAAGGTATCGTTCGCGCATGAGAAATTGCCCCCTCGTGTTCTGCTTTGCATTGATTTGCGCATGCCCCATGATGAACATGGGCGAGGACCACGGATAAAAATCAGGCCGCATCGGCAGGGAGCAGCGCACCCTGCGGAACTTGCACACCAGAGCCCGCCCCGGTAATGTCGATGACCGCCGCGATGCGGCCCCACGTTTCCAACCGGCAGTCCCCCCCGTTGAGGATGCGCCTGATGGTAGCGTGGCCTACCCCAGCCCTGCGCGCCAAAGTGCGAAGGGATTCCGAAGGGTTGGCCTTCATGTGCCGGGCAAGGACTTCCTGCTGGGCGGTTTTTTTCATGCCCAAAGTGTATCGAATACGACACATCAAGGCAAGGGGCATGTGGAGAATATGATGAATGACGACGACAAAAAATTGTCGGAAACGGCTCGGATGCCGAGCTACAACGACATACTGACCAGAATGAGCGAGCTTCTGAACGGTGGAAAGTTCAAGAGCGTCAACAACTTCGTAGACGCCACGGGGCTTCCCCAGCCGGACAAGCAGAAGCTGTACCGCACCCTGAACGGAGACCAGCAGCCAAGGGCGGCCGTGTTCGTGGCCTGGTTGGACAAGCTGGGCGCGCGCATTCAGTTTCCCGACGACGCCGACAACACATCCAGCAAGGAAGTGTGCTTTGTCGCGCCCAAGGCCCTGCAGACGGAAAACGGCGCCATGCCGAAGGGCGACGACTACCTGGCCGTGCCTCTGGCGGCAGGCCCCGTGGCAGCCGGGCGCGGCATGATTCCCGAGGACCAGATAAAGTCATGGGTACTTGTCTGGCGGCACCATGAAAGCGTGCGATTTCGGACAGACCTCATCGCCGTGGAGATAGGGCGCGGCCAGAACAGCATGGAGCCCACCCTGCACCAGGGCGACATACTGCTTGTGGACCGGGCAGACTTTCACACCAACTTTTCCCCTCCGGGGAACATCTTTCTGGTGCGCGAGCCGGACGGAAGCGTGCTTGTCAAGCGCGTGACGCTCAAGCGGCGCAACGGCGACACCACGATAATACTGTATTCGGACAACAGCATAGAACACACCCCCCTCATGTATTCGCTGAACGAGGACTACGAAGGCGATATCTCCAGGGCCGTTATTGGCCGGGTTGTCTGGGCCTGGTCCGACATGTCGCAAAAGTAAGCACTCACATCATACCGGCATGGCTTGTGCATTCCCGCCGCCCGTCAGGGGAGGCCATAAAGGAGCACCGCCATGGAGAACCCGCCGTCTTCGCTCGCCGATCTCGCCCAGCTCATCCACGCCGACCTGCTATCCCTGCATTCCCACCTTTCCGCCCTGCGCGCCCACCAAGGCGCGCGCTGCGCCTGCGCGCTGCGCGCACTGATTGCCGTCCGCTCCACTGCGGAGGCCCTGTTCCCGGGGTCCGTCATCGCCCACACCATCCGACAAGCCTGCCAACGCTAGAAAAACCCCCGCCCCGCAGGTGCCCGCCATCCGGCGGGCTTTTTTTATTTTCGACATACATCAAAAAAGACATACACCCCTTGCGCTGGTGTATCGTTTCCGATACATTACCCCTACCAAAGGCAAGCAGCCGCCCGCAGCGCCACACAGGCAGAGCGGACGGGGATGGGCCGGAGGGAAGCCCCTGCGAGTACCGAGTGGGACAGCCGCAAGCGGCCCGGACAGAGCGCGGATGCGCAATGAAGAAAGGGCGTAGCGGGAAAGCACACGAAAGCGAGGGAATGGGGCTGGGCGAAAGATCGTTGTTCCCTGGGATAGAGCCGGGGCCAACAACTGCGAGGACATCTGCTGCACCGAAGCGCAACCCTTGGCCGGGTGACGGACAGCAGCCTTAGCGGTGGCCGGTGACTACCGGCGGGATGGAAGGCAACGCAACCGGACATCCCGCCATCCCAGGGAGCAACGATACCAACAGATTCGCGCTTCGGGGAATGGCCCAAGGAGGACACATGCTGGTGCTCATCCCCAACTGGCTGCCGACACCGCAACATCATCGCGGCAGGCAGCACGTCGGGCACACTGACCAACGCGCGCCGATCTGGGCGGCGTAGCGGGCCAGAAGTGTCCGAGGCCCGGACCGGATGTCCGGGCCATCCCCCGAAGCGCGAGACAACAGGCAGGAGGCAACGTGAAACGCACACCGCATTGCACGCATCAGCTGTTCTTTCGCTACCACGGCGAACCGCAGACCTGCGACGACGAACGCGGCCTTACCGCCCTGCTGCGCACCTTGCTGGGTGAAAGCCTGCGCGAACAGGCCCGGCAGTGGCAGGAAGCCCGCGAACGCGAACGCGAAAAGCGCATGGCCCGCATGGAAGCGCAGGGGGTGGCGGCATGAAGGACGACACGCGCGCTGTCCTTGTCGCAGTGCTTTACGCGCTGTTTTTCTGGGCAGGGCTCTACGGCGTCATCACCACCGTGGGGGCCTTAGTGCCAGCGGCAAAGCGAACCGTACGCACCGAAAGCATCAGAGGTGTTGAATATTTGCGCATCCGAGAGCCTAACGGGAACGTGTCCTTCGTGCCGCATCAGGATGCACAGCAGCATGTGACCAACTGCGAGGGGGCGTGATGGCAGGGCAAGCGACGCAACCGGAACGCTGGACGCGCTTCATGTCGGAATCGGTCCAGAACTGCGGCCCCATGTGGCCGGGCGAATATCACGCCCACGGCCCCAACAAGTACGGGGAAGTCTCTGTGACCAGTGACCTTGGCGGCCAATCCATGCGCCTGGTCATTGCCGAGATGGTGATTCCTGACCCCAGAGATGTGACCAAAGGCGATGGCAGCAACCTTTCCGTCGAAGAGTCGCGCGAGATGGCCAAGGCCACGGCCACCTGCATGGCTGCCTGCCGCGAGATGCAGCAGGCGCTGGAAGTGACCGCCGGAAACATCCGCAGCCTTGGCCCTGCTGGCGCCATTCCGCAGCCGTACACGGCCTGGCTGGAAGTGGTTGAACAAGCCCTGCAAAGTCCAAGGGGGCAACGTCATGAACATGCGCTGGCGCTACGACCTTCCCCGGCATCGCCTTGTGGCCCTTGTCACGCGCGGCGCGCAGACCGTCCTGTTGCAGGCCAGCACCCTGCCGGAACTGCGCAGCACCTTCCAGCAGCATCTTTCTTTGGGTTTCGTGCAGACGCCCATCCGTGCGGCGGCATAGCCATGCGTGCCGCCTGGTCCATCATTTTGCCCTATCTGATGGGCGCGCTGGCGGCCATTGCCATTGTCGCCCTGCTCAACCTGCTGGCCTGGGCCGGTCACATGGCCGTGAACAACTGGGGGAACCCATGATCCGCGATCCTGAAAACCCCGCTCCCGCTCCCATGGCGCAAGACCCGCGCAAGGCCTTTCTGGACGATCTGCGCCAGCTGCGCCGCGTCGTGTCGCGCATGCTGCTGCATTCCGGCGCCAACACCGCCGACAAGGGATGCCTGCATTTCATCATGCTGCAAATCAACGACAGGGAAGACGCAGCGCGGGCAGACCTGGGCTTTGCGCCGCGCCCTGTGGCTCCGGTACACACCGGCAACGTGCGGGGTGCGGCATGAGCCAGCTCAGTCTGTTCATGGGGCAAGATTCCCCGGCGACCTGCAAAACGGGATACCCACCGACGCAAGAACGGCTGTTTTACGCATGCTTTCGCCCGGTAGCTCCGTTCATGGACCACTACGACCAGAAAAGCATCCTTGGACTGTCCGCAGCGGCGCGTACAGGCGACGACTATAGCGCCTCGTGGCTGGTGTATGGGCAGGACATTCTGCTTTCCAACGTGCCGCCCGAAAAGGGCTGCCCGTGGCCGGGCGTGCCCCACGGCGAACAGGTGGATTGGTTGGGCATCTGCGACGTTGCGCTGCTGGTGCTGAAATCGCACCCGCGTCAACTAGGCGTTACCCCGGTGTGGGCGGTTCCCGCCATTGGCCTGCGCATCAGCGGCGGGGAACGAATGGGCAACGCCATGCTGGAAACGCTGTTGGAGAAGGCCAACGCCTTTGCCGCGCCTTACATTGGCAGGCCCCTGCGCACCGGCACCGGCACGGGCGGCAACCCTTCTCCGCTGGACTGCCTTTGGGTTACCGCAGCCTACGACGAAACGCGCACCATCGTACACGGGGTGCGCCCATGACCACCATCATCTGCCCGGAACGCGACGACGAGGAAATCCCCGTCCGTCTCTGCCTGCTGCGCCACATGCATGCCCGACACCACGGACGGGTGCGGTGCAAGGTCTGCGCGCAGGGCGTCACCCTGCTGCGCGATGCCGCGCCGAAGCAGCAGGCGGAACAAGCCCCGCGCACCACGCGCATGTCCGCAGCACCGGCTATGCCCGCGCCGCAGCGCACGCCCGTGACACAGCAGCCAGCCCCCACCAGGCAGGACACGCCTGGCAGATCGGGTACGGTGCGCCCGCCCACGCTGCGCGGCACCGGCACGGTGAACGCCCGCAAGGCCAGGCCCCGCTTTCGCACCACGGAAGGCACGCCCGCCCCGTGCGTGGTGGTGCAGAATGCACCGCGTCCCAAACAGCCGCGTGGCATAGCCGGGCGCAGGCTGCGCCAGCAGATGCGCCAGCGCCTGCTGGACGTGCTGCGGGAAAGGCTTGTGCGCAGCATGTTCCGGAGCGCTGTGCTCCCGGCGCTGGAGCATCTGCTGGCGCCGGACAGTGAGCATCCCCCTATGCAGGGCGTGTGGATAGCTCCCGCCATCGACCATGCCATGCCGGGTGCCGCGTGCGCCCCGCTGGGCATACCGTGCGGCTCCGTAACCGGTATCCTGAAGGTTACCGCCTGCAACGTCCCGCTCATCGAAAGCCTGTGTGAATCCCCCCTGCCCGCAGGGGCGGCCACGAAAGGTCCTGAAACCCCCCCTTCGGCGTGCGATGCCGCGCCGGAAACGGACCGCGCAACGGAAGACACCCCCCCTGCTTCCGACGCGCCGTGGTCGCCCCCGCAGGTGCTGGCCGCCGCCATCCATGCCGATCTGCTGCATCCGCAGCATCCGCGCGTACCCCTTTCTCGGCTGGCCAGCACCTACAACAGGATAGCCGCGCAGGTTGGCGTGGACGAAACAACGGTGGCCGGGCTGGCGCGGCGGGCGCGGGCCAATGGCGTGTCCATACCCCTTGCGCCGTTCGAGGGCCGCAAGTGCGTGACCGACACCAAGCGGACGCGCCATTTCGTGGCAAAACACACCCGCAATTTCGGGGCTGTTTTGCCACGTGGGCAGGGCAAATAGCCGGATTACCGGCCAAAGGAAGGAACGCATGAACGCACAGGAATGGGAAAGCGCCATGGCGCGCATCCACGCGGCAACGGAAACCCGCACGCAGACGAAGCTGGCGGAGCTGCTGGGCATCCGGCAGTCCAGCGTTGCGGACGCCAAGCGGCGGCACAGCATACCGAACGACTGGCTGGTGACGCTGGCTGTGCAGCAGGGCCTGCACCCGGTGTGGGTGCTGACGGGCAAGGGCGGCAAGTACGCCGTGCCCAGCGACCAGCCGGACACGGTGCTGCTGGCGGAACGACTGCGCGAACTGGAAGACAACCTGCGGGCCAGCGTGGTGCGCGACTTTGCCGCGTCCATATCGCTGGACGATGCCAAGGCCATCCTTGCCGCCAAGCTGCCGCGTGGCGCGGTGGTGCAGGTGAGCTACCACGACACGATTACCGGCACGGGCGGGGCGACCGGCCTGGCGCAGGAAGAGGTGTGGGTGCTGACGGGGCAGGGGCGGGAAGAGGGTAAAGCCAGCATAGTGAATGTGATTCCCGAATCCTTGCCGAGTGCAGCGGACATCGTACGCGTCATGCGCGACAGCAAAACCCACGGTGCAATGTCCTGCGACACCAGCCCCGCATTCCCCATAGCCAACGAGGGCATCTAGATGAGTGAACGCCGCCCGCGCCGCGCCGCCATTACCCTGCGCGTGAACGGAACCGCCCTGCGGGTGGAACTGTACGACAGCGCCGAATGGTGGGCGGAACCCACGTACATTCCCGGCACCTACCGCGTGCGCGTGGGCGGGCGCTGGTGGGCCCCGGACGATGCCGGTACCGGTCCGGAGCGGTTCCACTTCGCCACGCTGGCGGGTGTCGGGCACATCGTGGCCGGGCTGATCTCCGGGCAACTGGGTGTGGGCATGGGCACGACGGACGATGAACCGCCCGTGCGGCGCGGGCAGCAGTTGCAATGGCTGACGGCGCCCAGCCTGCCATCGGACATTGACGGCATGGCGCGGCTGGAAGGCCCCTGCCCCACACGGGCGCGCGCGGACGCAACCCGCGACCCGCAGACGGGCGAGTGGATGGTGGAAATTTACGGCAGCCGTGCCCCGGTGCGGCTGGAAGAACTTTATATCGTGACGAGGTGAGTCATGGCGAACGGATACCATACCGAGGCAGAGGCACGCACCAAGCAGTGCGCCAACAGCGAACGCCGCAAGTTCGACGTGGCCAATTGTTCCGGCAGCGACTGCATGGCCTGGCGCTGGAAGACGCAGCCCGTTCTGAAAACCACTACCTACATCGGCATGGATCTGTACCTGAAGCACCCCGAAGCGTTCGAGGTTGTCGAACAGGCTGCGGAACTGAAGGCTGCCGAGAAGGCCGTGGAAGTAAGATCGTTCGGCATGGCAACCGATGGTGAAATGAAGCGTCAGGTCGATGCTCGAAACGCCATGAAGAAGGCCATGAAAGACAATCCGCCCAATTGGGAACAGTTTACCGAACCGCAAGGTGATGGTTGGGAAACCGATCGTGATGTGGTCTTCAACACCAGCCAGGACCAGTGGGAACTGCACTGGACGCGCGACACCGACCCCGACGCCACCGGCTACTGCGGCGCCTGCCCGGTGAAGCCCGAAGACGCCCCAAAGGGAAGGCTGTAGCCATGTACGCCTTCGGAAATTCCCCCAGCATTCTTGATGCAGCAAGCGCCCTTGTGCGCCAATCGCACGCCCAGCCCGACGACTTCCACGTGTTCCGCATGATGAGCATCTGCGAGGGCGACGAGTTGCTGGCCTGGAAAGTGACCGGGGTGCGCTGCAAGCCGTACGTGCGCGGGAAGCAGGTTGGTACGCCCAATTACGGCGCGCGCCTTGCGAAGCCCATCACCAGCATCATCAGCGCTGGCGCTGCATCCGCCATGCTGCGGCAGATGGAGCAGGAATACGCGGAACAGCATGGGGGACGCTCATGAACGGCCCCGTCGTTTCCATCGCCCGCACGCCGCGCCAGCCCAACAGGCTGGAAATGCACTTCATTACTGCCGAGATTGGCAATGCCCTGCTGATGAAGGTCCTGAACCGCGACTGGGTGGAAGGCCGGGCAGCAGGCGCACACCTGAAATTCGACGACGCCGAAGGCCTGGCCGTGGTGGTGCATCCTGACGAAGAACGGCCCAGCGCCGGGCAGTAGGGAGAACGGGAATGCCGAAGGTCAAGAAATACGTCTGCCCCATCTGTGAAGAAGTCCACGACAACGAAGACGCTGCGGAAGACTGCCTTGAGGATTGCAAGGACAACCTCATGGTGATCGAACGCCTCTCCTACGTCTGCGGAAAATGCGGAGAGACGTTCAGGAGCGCATCGTCTCTGGCTGAACACGAGAAGGGATGCACCGTGCGCATGAACCCCATTGCGTGGAACGAAGACGGCTGCGGCACCTGCGAACGCTGCACCAAGGAAGGGTACATCGACGCGGATTGCCGCAAGCAATACGCCGACCTTCCGCGAAATCATTGTCCCACGCACGTTGCGGCGCGGGCGTAGGGGGTTGTGATGACCACCACCCAACACCACACCCGCCCCCTGCGCATGCGCATCCCGCGCCGGGCCTTCGAGGCCATCGAGCGGCGCGCCCACCGCGCCAAGGTCACCGTGGACGCCATGGCCGTCACCCTGCTGCTGGACGCCCTTGACGACGGCAGCCTGTGGACGTGCTCCGCATGCGGCGACGTGCTGGGCGAGGGCACGCCCCGGCATGGCGACGTCATGCGCCCGGTGTGCCCCGGCTGCGCCGACGTGGGCGTGGTGGAGCACGCAGACGGCGCTGTGGAGCGCTGCGAGTGCGCGGGAGCTGCGCAGGCCGTCCCTGTCATCGTGGAAGAGCATGACGGGGAGGCGGACTAGCCATGGCCACCAACACCCGCATCGAATGGGCCGACGCCACCATCAACCCGCTGGTGGGCTGTTCAAAGGTAAGCCCGGCCTGCGACCACTGCTATGCCGAACGCATGGCCGCGCGCATGGTTCACAACCCCGCCGTGGCGCATCGCTACGCGGGCACCGTGGACGCGCACGGCAAGTGGACGGGCAAGATTAACCTGTTCCCGTCGGAGATGTATAAAATCCTTCGCTGGCGCAAGGCGCAGCGCATCTTTGTGGGGTCCATGTCCGACCTGTTCCACCCCAGAGTGCCGGATGAGCACCTTGACGAGGTGTTTGCGTGCATTCTGGCGTCTCACACGCTGGCAAACTGCGCCAACCACACGTTCATGCTGCTTACCAAGCGACCCGACAGGATGCGCGAGTACCTGTCTGCTGGTCCCTCCACGCTGATAGAGCGGTGGGCCAAGGCCGATGACGGGTGGATCATCCTGGACAATGAAGACGTGTGCTTTTCGGAAACGATTGAAAGCATCGTCAGTTGGGGGCCGCAGCTTGATTACAAGCCGTGGGCGTACACGTATCAGTTGTTCCCCCTGCCCAACGTCTGGCTGGGCACCACGGTGGAAGACCAGGCGCGCGCCGACGAGCGGGTTCCCGAACTGCTGGCCACGCCGGGTGCGCTGCACTTCGTCTCGTGCGAACCGCTGCTGGGGTCGGTGGACTTGTCGCCATGGCTCCAAGAAATCCTGCACGAAGACGAAGTTGGCGTTGAGAACGGCAACCAGACCCTGCCTATGGAGCTGGGCATGCCGTGCATGCACGATCCTTGGATTTTCGGCCTGCGCTGGATCATCGCGGGCGGCGAGACGGGCCCCGGTGCGCGCCCGGCGCATCCGGACTGGTTCCGCAGCCTGCGCGACCAGTGCAAGGCGCACGACGTGCCGTTCTTCTTCAAGTCGTGGGGTGAGTGGGGATTCAACGGATGGGACGGGACGCACGCCCTTTCGTCATCGGGAGCCCTGCGGCCTCTTGGAAGGACGGAAGACACCCACGGTGATTGGCCCTGCGCAAAGATGGGCAAGTCCCGCTCCGGTCGCCTGCTCGACGGTGTGGAGCACAACGCCATTCCGGCGGGACGGGGGTAGGCATGACCAGCTACGCCGACTTCCTAGCCGCCAAGGTGCGCTTCGACACCCGCATGGGGTTCGATGTCGACGCCGGCGACATTCACCCCATGCTGAAGCCGCACCAGCGCGACATTGTACGCTGGGCGCTTTCCGGCGGTCGGCGGGGTATCTTCGCGGCGTTCGGCCTGGGCAAGAGCTTCATGCAGTTGGAGACGATGCGGCACATCGCCCTCCGTGACGGTGGTCGGCAACTCATCGTGGCCCCGCTGGGCGTGCGGCAGGAATTCCGCGCGGACGCGGGCAAGCTGGGCATGGCTTTCACCTTCGTGCGCCACGATCACGAAGTGACCGGCCCCGGCCTGTACCTGACCAACTACGAATCCATCCGCGACGGGCGCCTGTCCGTGGAGCAGTTCAATGCGGCCAGTCTGGACGAGGCCAGCGTGCTGCGCAGCTTCGGCAGCAAGACCTACCAGTCGTTCCTGAACCTGTTCAGCGACGTGAGGTATCGCTTTGTAGCTACGGCCACGCCCAGCCCAAACAGGTACAAGGAACTGATTCACTACGCCGGGTTCCTGGGGGTGATGGACACCGGGCAGGCCCTGACGCGGTGGTTCGCCCGCGACAGCACCAAGGCCAACAACCTGACCCTGTACCCGCACAAGGAGCGCGAATTCTGGTTGTGGGTGAACACCTGGGCGGTGTTCCTGCAACGTCCGTCCGACCTTGGGTACAGCGACGAAGGCTATGCCCTGCCCAAGCTGCACGTGCATTACCACAAGGTGGCCGCAGGGTCCGACCCTGGGTGCGACCGGCGCGGGCAGATCAAGCTGGTGAACGACGCCGCCCTGTCGCTGGCCGACGCCAGCCGCGAGAAGCGGGCCAGCCTGCCCGCGCGCATCGAGAAGCTGGTGGAGATCATCTACGGGCCAGAATGCATCGGCCTTTCTGCATGCGGTGGTGGGGATTGCGAAACGTGCCCTAGCAACCAACCAGCGGAGAACTGCATCATCTGGCACGACCAGGAAGCGGAGCGCCACGCCATCAAGCGCGCGCTGCCCGGCGTCGTGGACATCCACGGCACCATGGATCTGGACGAGCGCGAGGATAAGGTGATGGCATTCTCCGAAGGGCGCATCCGCCTGTTCGCCAGCAAGCCCATCCTCTCCGGATCCGGGTGTAATTTCCAGCGGCATTGCGCCAAGGCCGTGTTTCTGGGCATCGGCTTCAAGTTCAACGACTTCATCCAGGCAATCCACCGCATCCACCGCTTTCTGCAAGAGCGGGAATGCCACATTCACATCATCTACGCCGACACCGAAGGGCGCGTGCTGGACGCCCTGAAGCGCAAGTGGCGGCAGCACGAGGAAATGGTGGCGCAGATGAGCGAGATCATCCGCAAGTACGGACTGTCGGCCACGGACATGGAAGCCGAGTTGCGCCGGTCCATCGGCGTGCAGCGCATCGAGGCGCGCGGAGAACGGTGGCTGGCCGCCAACAACGACTGCGTGGAAGAGACGCGGGCCATGCCGGACAACAGCGTGGACCTGATCGTGACCTCCATCCCGTTCAGCAACCACTACGAGTACACGCCCAGCTACAACGACTTCGGGCACACCGACGGCAACGGCCACTTTTGGGCGCAAATGGACTACCTGACGCCGCAGTTGCTGCGGGTGCTGCGGCCTGGCCGCATCTACGCCTGCCATGTCAAGGACCGAATCCTGTTCGGCAACGTGACTGGCAAGGGCGCGCCAACGGTCAGTCCGTTTCATGCCGAAGCCATCTTTCACGGCCAGCGGAACGGCTTCGACTTCATGGGCATGATCACCGTGGTCACGGACGTGGTGCGCGAGAACAACCAGACTTACCGACTTGGCTGGTCCGAGCAGTGCAAGGACGGCACCAAGATGGGCGTGGGCAGCCCGGAATACATCATCCTGCTGCGCAAGCCCCAGACCGACCGCAGCAAGGGCTACGCCGACGTGCCCGTGTCCAAGGACAAGGCGGCGTACACCCGCGCCCGCTGGCAGGTCGACGCACACGCCTTCTGGCGCAGCGCAGGGGACCGCGCCCTGACCGCTGACGAGATGGCCGGGTTCGGTCCCGATGTACTGGCCAGCGTGTTCACCGAGAACAGCCTGAAGGGGCTGTACGACTACGAGGCCCACGTGCGCATTGGTGAGGAACTGGATCTGCGCGGCTGCCTGCCCGCCACGTTCATGTCGCTGGCCCCCGGCAGCCACCATCCCGAAGTCTGGCACGACGTAAACCGCATGCGCACCCTGAACGGGACGCAAGCCCAGCGCGGCCTGGCGCAGCACGTCTGCCCCTTGCAATTCGACATCGTGGATCGGCTCATCAACCGCTACAGCAACCCCGGAGATATGGTGTTCGACCCCTTTGCCGGGCTGATGACCGTGCCCTACCGGGCCGTGCTGCTGGGGCGACGCGGGCGCGGTGTGGAGCTGAACGCCGACTACTGGCGCGACGGCGTGAACTACCTGCGTGGAGCGGAACAGAAGGTGGCCGCGCCGAGCCTGCTGGATTTCTGCAAGAGGGAGGTGGCGTAGCATGAAGCGTCTTGCCCCCTCATCCCCTGTCAGGTAAACGAGGCCCGCATGGATTGGTCACCGCGCATGCTCATCGGGGCAGCTGACGCCGCACGGTATCTGGGACTGAAGTCCGAAGATGCCGCCAAGCGCCAGTTGGCGAAGATGCGCGTGCCCGTGGTCGACCTGGGGCGCGGGCGCGGGCTTGGCCTGCGCTGGCGCATTCAGGACATCGACGAAGCCACGGAGGCCCTGCGGCGCACCCCCGGCGCACCCCACAAGCCCCCCCGCAAGAAGAAACAGCACGTGCAGGACATCTTCGACCTTCCCGTCCGAGAGCAGGCCCGCAGGTTCGCGGACTTGACCGACCCCCGCCGCTCGCAGTAGCGATGGCCCATGGCCATCCAGAAACGCCCAGAAAGAACCAAGCCGTATCGGGTCTACTGGAACAACCCGAAGACGGGCAAACGCGAATCCCGCAGCTTTGAAACGCTGCGGGATGCCCGCATTTGCAACGCCGATGTGCTGCGCAGGCTGAAGGAAGAACCGGACAGCTTTGCGGATGCCGATGATGAACCCACGGGGGGGACAGTCCGCGAAATCGTGGCCCTGTACATCGCGGCCAAGGGTTTCAAGGGCATCAACCTTGTGAACACCTTGCACCACCTGAAGCCGGTGCTGGAAGCCATGGGCAAGCGCGAGGTGGCCAGCCTGACAAGGCAAGACCTTGTCCGCTTCCTCTCTGACCAGATGGCTAACGGCGTGAAGCAGCTAACGGCACATCGCAGGCTGTCCGTTCTTCGGTCTGGGTTGGCATGGGCGAGCGAACAGGGGCTGATCGCGGAAAACCCCCTTGCGGGCATCAAGATACCCAAGGGCAAGCCGCTGAAGCTGCCCCCACCGACGACGACGGAAGCCGCGCAGATCATGCAGGCAGCTCAGCCACATATTCAGCGCGTGGTGATTCTGGGCATGTACATGGGGGTGCGCGTTGGTCCCAGCGAGATGCTGTCGATGCAATGGTCCAACGTGGACCTGGCGCGGGGCATCATCCGGGTGAAGAGCGCCAACAAGGGCGGGGACGCATGGCGCGATATCCCCATCTCCACGGCCCTGCGTCCCCACATCTCCGCATGGGCGGGCATCGACATTCCGGCAGGCATGACGCACATCGTCAACTATCTTGGCAAGCCGGTGAAATCCATCAAGACGGGGTGGCGCAAGGCGTTGCAACGCGCTGGCATCGCCAGGCGCATCCGGCCTTATGACCTGCGGCATGCGTTCGCCACACTGGCGCTGGACGCCGGTGCGGACATCAACGCCGTGGCGGCCAATATGGGACACACCGACCCCACCATGGTCCTGAAGCACTACCAGCACGTGAAGGAAGCCATGCGCCGCGAAGCCGTGGAATCCATCCCCGAAATTCCGCTTGATCTGGGCACATCGCCTGGGCACATTCCAGACGCGTTTTATGGGGATTTTCCATGTGCCCACACAAAAAAACAACAATAAAAACAGCACATCAACACAAAGGCGCAGCGTTCGGGACGCTGAGGCCGGAGGTTCGAATCCTCTCATCCCGACCAGAATGGTCGAAGGGCTTGTGGTTACCGCCACAAGCCCTTTTTCGTTTGGGGCGTGAAACCCCGATGACCGGCTGTACGCGCGCGTGATCTGAACACAGCGGTGCGCGCGTGGCGTTTGACACGGCGGCACAGTCCGCTTGGCACTAAAAGCCCCCGACGAAAAAACTTCGCCGGGGGCTTTTGCGTCGGGAACAGCCGGAACCCTCTCATGGATTCGTCCCGGCCCAAGCCGCTGACGGCGACGCTGACAACGCGGGCGCGCCCGTCCGTCACCAGCGGTTGCAGGGCCTGTTCGGCGTACTGGACGGCCAGACGCCGCACCCGCGCCACGTCCTTTTCCCGCTCCAGTTCGTGCAGGCGCGACCCCACGGAAGGGGCCGCCCACCACGAGCCGAGGGGTGTCATCAGACGCAGGTAGACGGCATTGGCTAGACTGGAAATGCGCTCGCCGGTATAGTCGCCGGTAAGTGTATCAAGTGCGGCATCGGTACCCATGCCGCCACTCTAGTGACGGCTGGGATGGAAGACAGGGGGAAGGTGTCAGTAGTATAAATATTATTATAAGCATTCCACCCAAAAATACCATGGTAAAACATAGGTGTGAGCATGTCAGAAGTTAAAAAAACAGAGTTGAAAGTCGTCATCCCAGATTTACAAGAAACAGAACCAGAAGTTTTTATTATGGAAACTCTTTCACATGATGACGAAAAAAATAAAAGATACGAAGGCGTCATTCTGTCTGACATGCTAAGGCTTTCTGGAAAAAATCCTAAATACTATTATTTTCAAACAGAAGAAGAACTTCCACACGTTGTTGGCTTATTTAGAGCATCAAAATACAGATATCTCCATATTTCTGCTCATGCAAATGACAAATCAATTGGAATTGGAGAAAAATCAATAACCTACGCAGAGTTTGCAAAGTATTTTGAAGGTCATTTAAAACTTAGAAGACTATTCCTATCAGCATGCAGCGCAGGGAATATTGATTTTGTAAGATCAATATCAAAAGAGAACAATGGAATGCATTCCATTATAGCACCTCAAGAAGACATACTTTTTTCAGATGCAGCAGCGGCATGGTCAACGCTGTACCTTTCGCTTTTTAAAGGAAGCAGCAAGTCAATGACTCACAATGGAATCAAATCAAGAATCAAATCAATCTCCAGCCTTTTTTCTATTCCTTTCTTTTTTGCTGGATACAACCCAACAAGAGATAACTGGAACTATGAAGTTGTTACGGGCGACTGACAGGCTGTTGACTCAACAACTCCGCCCCCCCCCATCGTTGCACCCGAATCCCCCGGATGGCGACGATGACTCAGACTGACACCCACGGCGACATGCCCCTCTCGCAAGGCGAAGGGCCCAAAATGCATGCAACTTAATATCAGAATTCTATCATACTGAAATAATGTGTGATATTTTTTAAAGTTTAATATGAATGTTTAGTTTAAAAATCTATTGGCTTCGCGAAGGAAGGAGGCAATATTTGCACCAGATGCCCCCCCTCAAAGGAGTCAGTATGCCAAAAACAAAGAAGATCCTTAAAAGCAGCGATTACGGCACTGCAAGACCACGAAGAACGAATAGACCGCCTCGAGAAGATATCGGAAAGCCAATCCGTTGAACTTGCCACTATGCAGAAGCAGGTACGGAACTTGGAGATTCGCGATAAGAGCAACCAAGGATGGTCGGGACGAGAGCTTGCGGAAGAATACAAACTCACTCCCGGGCGCATATCTCAAATTATTAATCAGTAGCCGCCTCCCCCGTCGTCCCACCCGAATCCCCCGGATGGCGATGATGCCTCAAACTGATACCCCGGCGACGTGGTCCCCTTCAGAGGTCACGTCGCCGGTCGTGTTCAGGTTGGCGTCCAGCGTGGCCCGTGCGCGGGTGCCGTCCATGCCGCCCCGCTCGTTAAGATCAGTGACGGCGAGGCGAAGGCGGTCCCCTCACTGGCTGTGGCCTGCCACTGTTTGGTTTCCATCTGGATGGATTCCTTGGCGGCCACGCGGAAGTGGTCGCAATCCACCTCCACGATCTTCTCCTTCTTCAGCGTGATCTTCGCGCCCCACTGGTTGTAGACGCACACCTCGCCCCCTTGCAGGGCCTGCACGCGGAAGGCCCCGTTTTCGGTGGCCACCACCACGGAATGGGCCGTCTTGCCGCCCAGCGGCAGCAGGATGCACTGCGTACCGGCGGGTGGGGCCGAGGTGAAGCCGAAGTGCTGGAACAGTTCCGCCGCCTGCACCTGAATGCCAGACAGCCATCTGTCGCCTTCCCTGTTTGCGCCCCCCGTCACAAGCGGGTTGCCAAAACGCCGTTTTCTTGGCACCAAGAAAGTGTCGATGCGCGAGAGCCGTTATCAAAGGCCGTGCGCGGCACCAGTCATACCCTGCTCATCCGCACGTCGGACAACAGAGCACCGCGAAAGCCGGGCACGCGCCCGGTTGCGGAAAGTCTGTTTCCCCACCCGCCAACACCGCAAACCCACCAGACGCCGCCATGCACATGACGACAAAAAACGGACCGTCGCAGCTATTCCGCGCCTGCGCCCGCATTTTGCCGCTGCTGCTCGCCATACTCCTGGCGGGCACCGCCTGCGTACGCCAGAACGCCAAAACAGCACCTGACACGGACCAGCCCGCCGCCACGGCAGAGTCCGCCATTTCCAACGAAGACGCCGGAGCCTCCTGCGACCTTGCCCCCCGCCTTGGCGGGGCTGGACGCTTCGATGCCACGGATTCCCAGTACGCCGAAGACGAAGAGGAAGGCGACGACACGCTGGCCGACGGCGTGCTCAGCGACATTGCCGAACTGGACGAAGCCCTGGCCGCCATGGATGAAACCGGCGACCACCACCCCAAGCTGGAAGACGCCGACGCGGACATGACGGGCATCGACGCCCGCATGCTGCTCGTCAACAGGGCCATGTCCAAGCTGGGCACCCGCTACCGCCGGGGCGGCGTGGGCGAAGCCGGCTTCGACTGCTCCGGCTTTACCGGCTGGGTGTACGAAAACGTGGGCGTTGACCTGCCGCGCACGTCGCAGTCGCAGTTTCTGGAAGGGCGCACCGTGCGCCGCGAACAGTTGCAGACCGGCGACCTTGTATTCTTCAAGCGCAACAAGAAGCGCCGCATCCACCACGTGGGCATCTACCTGGAGGACGGCAAGTTCATCCACAGCAGTTCGTCCGACGGCGTGGTGATCTCCAAGCTGGACGCCAAGCCGTGGTGCAGCCAGTGGGCCGGGGCCAAGCGGGTGTTCTAGCCTTTTCGCCGTGTGCAGCATTTTTCGCGCGCCGGGCCTGCCCGGCGCGTTTGTTTTTAACGATGCGCCACACGGCCAAACGGCCCACGCCCTGCGGCCCGCAACCGGCGGCTCGTGCCCGCAGCCCGGCACCACGCACGCCAGCCGCCCGCCATCACCGGCGCATTTTCACGCGGCACCTGTTCCATCCTGTTGTTGCGGGCCGGGCCATGCTCTGATACGCCGAAACCGCGCGGCATCCGCCGCCCGCAACCAAAACCCTCCCTCCCATGCACCCGACACACGCAAGCTGCGTAACCCACCTTACCGTCGAATCTTCTGCCGATCCGGAAATCCACCCCTATACCATAGACGCGCTGCACAACGGGCGCGTGGTGGGCCGGTTGCGGGGCTTTGTCCTCGAATACCACAACCTTGAGGGAGTGGCCGCGCTGGCAGGCCTGAACCATGACGACCTGCGCGAGGCCGTGGATGCCGTGCGCTTTGCCATGGCCGTCACCCACGAGGCCCCCATCTCGTATGTGGACGTGCTGCTGGTGGCTCCCGCCTACCGGGGCTACGGCCTGGCCCGCCAGATGCTCGAACGCTCGTGGCTGCATGCCGATTGCGGCGCATCGCTGCTGCGTCCGTGCCCGTTGCAGTTCTGCCTGGACTGGCTGCGCCCGGAAGACCTGGCGCTCATTGGCCCGCAATGCATCGGGGTGGACCCCAAGCGTTCGCTGGCCAGCCTGGTCAAATTCTACCAGCGCATCGGCTACACGGCCCTGCCGGGCACCGATTTCTGGTGGCGTTCCCTGCCGCTGCAACGCTGACGCACCCCGCGCACATCCCGCCCGGCGCGGCTCTTTTCTGCACCGGGCTGACCGTGACAGGACGCGGCAGCCCCCGGCAACACGTGTTCCCCCGGCAACACGTGTTCCCCTGACAACACGTGCCTCCCTGACGGCACATGCCCGCCGCGCGTCGCTGCCTGCCCCCCAGCCGGACACCACCAGCGGCTTCCGTGCGCAACAAATGCAGGCGAATGCAAACAGGCTTGCCATTTTCACCGCGCGCGCTACTATTCGATGGTCGCACAACGCCACCACAACGCCAGAGGCTTCCCATGGCAACCGTGCCCACTGCCGCCAGTACGGGCAGCATGCCCTGTCCTGCACAAGGCCGTGCCTGCCCCCCGGTGTCCGACCCGTTGCGGGCCGCGCGACACAAGGACAGCATGCCGGAAGGCGTCGCACGCTGGACGCAAATGGCGCTGGTGTGCGGGCTGGCTCTGGCCATCGTGCTTGCACCGGGCTGCACCGTGCGTTCGCGGGGCCAGTATGAAGCCAGCGTGGGCAAGACCTCCCGCCCCTGACCTTGTGGCGCACGGCAGGCTTGATGCGGGCCGCGCGGCCCGCCCAGGCATAGGCCTCCGGACATCACCGGGCCAGGCGGCACAGGGACAGACGGCACAGGGACAGACGGCACCGGACAAGGCGGCACAGGGCCAGGCATCACCTGGCCGGGTATCGCCGCACATCGCCTTGCATCATCTGACCGAGCCTGAACGCACGGGGTACTCCATCCCGCTCACCCCCAGCCAACATCCGACGGACGCAACATGACCCAGCCCGCTCAATCCCCCCAGCCAGACGGGCATGTCACGCCGTCCTCCTCCGCTTCCAGTGCCGCTTCCGGGGCTGCTTCCGGGGCCGCCTCAGGCCAACCGACTCCGGCCCCATCGACTTCAGGGCATGCGCCCTCTCCCAAGCAGCCCGGCCCCATGGACTTTCAGGCGGTGTCCCCCGCCTTGCCCGCAGAACAGGAAAACACCACCTGCCCGCCGCCCCCTGCGCCCATCATCATCAACGAGGCGCAACTGGTTCTGGCGGAAAAGCGCACCTCGCTGGCCGCCTTGCGCACGGGCATTGCCATCGTGGCGCTGCCCATGTCGCTGACCACCTTTCTTATCGCCACCTCGCGCTACTACGACACCGAAGACGTGCTGCACTTCCTGCTGCCGGTGGGCGGGTTGAACTTCATCCTGCTGGTGCTGGGGGCGTGGCTGTCGCTGCGGGCCGTGCGCCGCCTGCGCCAGCAAGAACGCATGCTGCGCCTGCTGAAGGAACGCAACGGCGCGCTGGCTGAATTCCTGAAATAGTCGCGCGCGGTCACCTGCACGTTTCCACCTGCCCTTCAGGCCCGCTGCCATATGGCGCGGGCCTTTTCGCGTTTGGCGATGCCCATCTATCGCCCCCCCCCCCGCCTGGCCCGCTCCGCTCGTCTTGCTATGGACGTCCGGCGCTGCCCGTTCGCCCCACCTGCCCCACTCTACCCATTGTCCCGCCCAGTTCCCCCTGCCCCTCTCTGTCCTGCATCACCCGCCCGCCCAATGTTGTCCGCATCCCGGGCACGGCGACTGCTCCCCGCCAGTCCGAACCGCCCCGGCCTTGCATCGCACCCCCCATCACTGGCCTGCCACGATTTATAACGTGAAAATAAAACATACAATTTCAGCACAATGAACAACAAAACCAGGAAAAATCAGAAAAACCGCCCGCCCTGCCCTAAAGCCCCTTAAATAGCCGCCGATACGACATGCGAGTGGGGAGGGGAGAATCTACGGCCAACCGGAGGTGATTGTTGCGCCACAGGCGCAAGGCCGCGTCCCCCGATCTGGCAATGGAAGTCGTGACGACACATTCAAGGAGGAATGGTCATGTCACTGATCATCAATCACAACTTGATGGCGATGAACGCCACCAACAACCTGAGCCAGTCGTACGGCAAGCTTGCAACGTCCGTGCGGCGACTCTCTTCGGGCCTGCGCGTGGGCACGGCTGCCGACGATGCCGCCGGTCTCGCCATTCGCGAATTGATGCGTGCCGACATCGCGTCCCTCAACCAGGGCGCGCGTAACGCCAACGACGCCATCTCGCTGATCCAGACCGCCGACGGCGCCCTCGGCGTCGTCGACGAAAAGCTGATCCGCATGAAGGAACTGGCAGAACAGGCCGCCACCGGCACCTACACGTCGGACCAGCGCCTGATCATCGATTCGGAATACCAGGCCATGGCCTCGGAAATCACCCGAATCGCCAATTCCACCGACTTCAACGGCGTGCATCTGCTGAACGGGCACCTTTCCGGCACCCACGACGGTTCCGGCATCGAAGCCACCGGCAAGCTCAAGGTTCACTTCGGCTCTGCCAACGACTGCGCGGAGGACTACTACTACATCAAGATCGGCAACGCGACCGCGTCCGCCCTTGGTGTGGGTTCGCAGGCCGCTGACGGCAAGGGCAAGTCCATCTCCACCCAGTCGGCCGCGCAGGCCGCGCTGGAAGGCCTGACCAACGCCATCGTCTCCAAGGACAAGATCCGCGCCTCTCTCGGCGCACTCCAGAACCGTCTGGAAAACACCATCAGCAACCTGCAAATCCAGGCCGAAAACCTTTCGGCAGCCGAGTCCCGCATATCGGACGTGGACGTGTCGATGGAGATGACGGAATTTGTGCGCCAGCAGATTCTGTCGCAGTCGGCGGTGGCCATGCTTTCGCAGGCCAACTCACTGCCTCGTCTCGCGTTGAACCTGCTGGGCCAGTAAAGGGAAGGCGGGACGACAAACCGGGTTTCTTCAATAAAAAGAGCCGCCAGTTACGTCACGCCCGAAGCAGGGGAAAGACAAGGATACCGTCAATCCCGACAAGACTTCCAGACCACGCCGGGGCCGCGGGCATGCAAACCCAAGGGAAACGGCCAGCCTCTCCACTCACAAGCGCCAGCAAAAGGGGCCTCCGCAAGGAGGCCCCTCTTTTGTCGCGTTCGGCGCAAAACCGTCATCGCGCAAGGTAGGGTCAACGGCGTGCCGCCTGCCCCCTGACCTTGCGTCCCGTAGGCCCCTACTCCATGGTCGAGGTGGAGCGCAGCACCTCCACCACCGAGGGCAGCTTGCGCAGCTTGTCGAGCGCCCGGTACAGGTGCGCCACGTCGCGCACCTCCACGGTGAAGTCCACTTCCGACTTGCCGTCCACCATGGAACGCATGGCCCCGGAGTCGATGTTGACGTTCTCTTCGGCCAGCAGCGCGGTAATCTGGGCCAGCACGCCCTTTTCGTTGCGGCACACCAGGTGGATGCGCGCCGGGTAGGGTTTGTCTTCCTGCCCGTCCCAGAACACCGAGATGAGCCGTTCCGGCTCCATGGTCTGCACGTTGGCGCAGTCAGAGGTATGCACCGTCACCCCGCGCCCCCGGCTGATGAAGCCGATGATGGGGTCGCCCGGCAGCGGGTTGCAGCAGCGTGCAAAGCGCACCAGGATGTCGTCCACCCCCTTGATGCTCACGCTGTCCGCCCTGCGGTTGGCCTCGCGCGTGGCGGCGCTGGCGGCGTTGGCCTCGGCGACCTTGGCGGCTTCTTCCGCTGCGGCCTCCTCGTCCTTGGGCAGCAGGCGCTTCAACACCTTCTTGGGGGTGTAGCGGGCATAGCCCACGTTGGACAGCAGGTCTTCCACGCTGCCCAGCGAAAGTTCCTTGATAATGGGCAGCAGGTCACCATCGCGCAGGGCCTTGGTGATGTTGATGCCCATGCGCCGCCCTTCCTTTTCCAGCATCTCGCGCCCCAGCGCGATGGACCGTTCGCGCTCTTCGGTGCGGATGTAGTGCTGGATGCGGCTGCGGGCCTTGGCCGTCTTGACGAACTTCAGCCAGTCGCGGCTGGGGCGGCGGCCATTGTCGGTAATGACTTCTATGGTGTCGCCGCTTTTCAGGGCGGTGCCCAGCGGCACCAGCTTGCCGTTGACCTTGGCCCCGGCACAGTGGTTGCCCACCTCTGTATGGATCAGGTAGGCGAAATCTATGGGGGTTGCCCCTTCCGGCAGTTCCTTCACGTCGCCGCGCGGCGTGAACACGTACACCTCGTCCTTGAACAGTTCGAGGCGCAGCGACTGCATGAACTCCTTGGAGTCCGTCTCCATCTTCTGGCGGTCCAGGATCTCGTGCAGCCAGGTGAACTGCTCAAGGTCGCGCGGGTTCACCCGGCCGCCTTCCTTGTACAGCCAGTGCGATGCCACGCCGTGTTCCGCCAGGCGGTGCATTTCCTCGGTGCGGATCTGGATCTCCATGCGCTCGCCCTCCGGTCCGATGACCGTGGTGTGCAGGCTGCGGTACCCGTTGGCCTTGGGCATGGAGATGTAGTCCTTGAACCTGCCGTGTACCGGCTTCCACTGGGCGTGCATCAGGCCGAGCACGGCGTAGCAGTCTCGCAGGTCGCCCACGATCACCCGGAAGGCGATGATGTCGTGCATGTCGTCCAGCGTCAGGTCCTGCTGCACCATCTTCTTGTAGATGCTGTACTTGTGCTTGATGCGCCCGCGCACCTCGCCCTTGATCTCGTTTTTCTCCAGTATCTCGCGGATGCGGGTGATGACCCGCTCGATGTAGCGGCTTTCCACCACCTGGTTGGTGTCCAGCCATTCCACGATCTGGGCGTAGACGTCGGGCTTCTCGTAGCGAAAGCTTAAGTCTTCCAGTTCCAGCTTGATGCGGTGCAGCCCCAGCCGGTTGGCCAGCGGGGCGTAGATGTCCATGGTTTCCTGGGCGATCAGCTTCTGCTTGTGCGGCTTCTGGAAGTCCAGGGTGCGCATGTTGTGCAGGCGGTCGGCCAGCTTGACGATGAGCACCCGGATGTCGTGCGCCATGGCCAGGATCATCTTGCGGATGTTCTCGGCCTGAGCCTCTTCCTTGCTCTCGAAGGTCATCTGGCTGATCTTGGTGACGCCATCCACCACGTCGGCCACTTCCTCGCCGAACAGGGTGTCGATGTCCTCTATGCTCACGGTGGTGTCTTCCACCGTGTCGTGCAGCAACCCGGCGGCTATGGCCGCCTCGTCGAAGCGCATTTCGGCCAGGGTGTAGGCCACCGCCAGCGGGTGCGACAGGTAGGGTTCGCCCGAAAGGCGCGTCTGGCCCGCGTGCGCGGCGGCTGCGTACACGTAGGCCTTCTGAATGAGGGCAAGGTCGGCGTCCTTGTTGACCGACGCCACCTTGTCGAGAACGTCCTGGATGCGGATCATGCGGTTCGGGCCTGTTTGCGTCGGCCAGGGCGGGATGACGCCGGGGCCGGAGTTGGCTGTGTGGTCCCGCCGGTCACTACCGTGAAATCGCGCGCACCCGGCGGCGGGGCCGGGTGCGGTGGAGAAAGCTGAGACCATTTCTCAAGGGGATGTATCTGAAAACACCCCGGAATAAATACCTTATTGTTGCATGCGATACCGCTGCTGCTCACGCGGAGTCCACCAGCGGGTGAAGTTGTGGGTCAGGCCTGCCGGGGCGGGTTCCAACCCCTGAAAGCGTGCGCTGACGATGGGCAGCGAATACGGCACGTACAAAAAGCAGTACGGCTGGTCGCGGTGCAGGATTTCCTGGAACCGGTCGTACAGCTTCTTGCGCTCGGCCTGGTCGAAGGTGGACCGGGCGCGCTCCAGCAGGTCGTCCGCTTCCGGGTTCTTGTAGCCCACGAAGTTCAGCCCGCCGGGCACCGCCTTGGACGAATGCCACACGTCGTACAGGTCGGGGTCCTGCAGGATGTTCCAACCCAGCAGCACCGCGTCGAAGCGCCCCTTGTCCACGAATTCCTTGATGAACGCCGCCCATTCCACGGTGCGGATCTTCACGTCTATGCCCACGGCCTTGAGCTGGCTCTGGATGATGGTGGCCGCCTTGATGCGCTGGTCGTTGCCCTGGTTGGTCAGGATGGTGAACGCGAAGGGCCCGCCATCCTTGTCCAGCAGGCCATCGCCGTTGCTGTCCGTCCATCCGGCCTGGGCCAGAAGTTCCCTGGCCTTGGCAGGATCATACGGATAATCATCAATTTTGTCATTGTATACCCAGGTGCCCGGCTTGTACGGACCCACGGTAGACACGCCCTGCCCCAGCAGCACCCCGGCCACCAGCGCCTTGCGGTCGATGGCGCAGGCAAGGGCCTGGCGCACCTTCACATCCTTGAACATGGGCAGCGACAGGTTGTAGCCAAGATAGCTGTAACCGAAGGACAGGTACTGGAACTTGCGCCAGGCCATGTCCCATTCCGCCCCGTTGGTCTGGTGCAGGAACTGCTGCGGGGTCAGGCTCATCATGTCCAGACGCTGGGCCTTCAGTTCCAGGAACATGGTGGAAAGGTCGGGGATGACCCGGTAGACCACCTCGTCAATGTACGGGCGGCCAAGGAAGTAGGTGGGGTTGGCTTCCAGCGTCAGGCGGGTGCCCGCCTCCCATTCCTTCAGCCGGTACGGCCCTGCGCCCATGGGCTTGCGCGAGAAGGGCGTGTTCATCAGGTCCTGCCCTTCCAGCAGGTGCTTCGGCATGATGCCGTGCATCCAGGTGATCAGCGAACGGGCAAAGGGCTTGGCGTAGCGCACCTCGAACGCCAGCGGCCCCGTCTTGCGGAATTCCTTTATGGCCAGGTAGTCCTCGGCGTAGGGAGTGGGGGTCTTGGGGTCCACCATCAGCTTGTAGGTGAACTCCACGTCGTCAGCGGTCAGCGGCTTGCCGTCTTCCCAGCGGATGTCGTCGCGCAGGGTGAAGCGCAGCAGGGTGCCGTTTTCCAGCACCTCGTACGAGGCGGCGGCCCACGTCTCGATGTTCAGGTCCTTGTCGTAACGCAACGGGGCCACGAACAACTGGTCGCTGACCTCGTGCGACGACGCGTCGGAGGCGATGAACGGCAAGAGGTTGGACGGCTCGCCGATGGTGCCGAGGATGATCCTGTCGCCGGTCACCGGCTCGCCGGACGCAGGGGCCGCACCCTGCCCCACCTGCGCGGTGGCATTGCCTGCGGCTGCGGTGGCATTGGCGGTCTTGTCGCCGTTTTTCTCATCGCCCTTGGGGGCAGAATCGCCGCAGGCGGACAGCAGCAGACACAGCAGCAGCGCCATAATGAAAAAGCCTGCGCGCGCGGGGCGCGGCGCGGGCATAACGGTGCGGTTCATGCGATTGCCTCCGGCTATTGCCTATTCCCGTGGATGGGGTATGATTTCACGATAGCATGCGGCAAATCCCGGCGCGTGGCGCGGCGGGTTCACCCCCGAACGCGTTGGATATCATTGTCCTGCGCCGTGAGCAAACGCCCTTGCTATTGATAATGGCGCAATTTTGGACTAAAATGATCAATTGCGCTTCGTACGGGGGGACACACACGAAGCGCGCTTCGCCTCATTCGACAGCGCGCCTTCCCCTCCGGTTGCGACTCCAGAGGAGCACACGAACATATGGAACTGAACGAGGAGCAATCCGTCCGTTCGCTCCTGCAGGATTTCGTCCATGATTCCATCCCGGAATACATCCTGGACGGATCGCAGGACATCCTCGCCGAAGGCGGCGTCCAGAAGCTGAGCCTGAAAAAGGCCGACGGCTATTGGGAAGTTGAAGGAAGCATCCAGGGGGAAGACTTCCAGATATATTCGCCCAGGCTGTCCATCAGCCTTGGCGAAGGCACCACCGCCTACCATTGCAACTGCCCGGATTCGTTCTCCGGCGTGTGCAGGCACGTGGGGGCCACCGCCCTCAAGCTGCTGGCGTCGCTGGAAACGCGCCCCGGCGGCGAGGAACCCGCCCGGCCCAAGACCGAATGGCGGCAGAATTTTCGCGCCTTCTTCTCCACCGCCATCGAGCCGGAGGCGGGCCAGCACTACCTTATCTTTCGCTTTCACCCCGAACCGGGGCGTCTGCTGGTTTCGCTGTTCCGGGGCCGCCAGAACAAGTCGGGCCTGTCCACCGTGCATAACGAAATCACGCTGGAACAGGTCCTGCGCAACCCCGACTGGTGCGAACTTTCGCCCCAGCTTGCGCAGGTGGCGCAGCAGATCGGCCAGATAGTGGACTATTACGGCCACCGCATTGAGGTGCCGGACGGCCTGCTGACCTGGTTCCTGTGGGCCATTCGCAACGAATACTACCTGTTCTGGGGAGACACCGACCAGCCCTGCCGCATAGAGCGCACCTCCATGCGCCTTAAGCTGAAGCCGCAACTGGCTGACGAGGGGCTGTCGTTCGACGTGATGCTGCACCGCGAGGGCAAGCAGCCGTTCTCCATCATCGGCAGCGAGGTCACCTTCCACGGCCAGATGCCGCTGTGGGTGTGCTGGAACAAGGGGTTCTACCCCGTGCATACCAGCCTGAACTCGCAACTGGTGCAGGAGCTTGTGCGCCAGCCCCCGGTCATCCCGCAGGAGGACATCTCCGAATTCCTCGACCGGGTGTGGACCAAGCTGCCCACCAGCGACCTGTACGGGCAGGAAGAGTTCCTGAAGCACATGGAACCCATCTTCCAGCCGGCCACGTACAACCCCAAGCTGTTCCTGGACGAGGAAGGCAGCCTGCTGACCCTGGAAATCCAGAACATCTACGAGACGGTCCACGGCGAATTCTATCTGCCCGGCCCCAACCCGGAATTCCAGACCGGCAGTTACACCATCGAAGGCCACACCTGCCTCATCCGCCGCCATCAGGAAGAAGAGGCGTCGCTTACCGCACTGCTGGCCGAAATGCGCTTTCAGCCGCGCAGCAACCGCATGTGGTTCCTGGAGCCGGAAGAAGCCATCAACTTCCTGCTCGACGCCTACCCCAAGCTGGTGGAGCTGTACCGCGTGTACGGCGAAAAGGCCCTGTCGCGCTACAAGGTGCGCCTGTCGCAGCCCATCATCACGGCCAAGGTGGAAACGAGCGAGGAAGACAAGTGGTTCTCGCTCGACATCACCGTGGAATACGATGGCCAGAAGGTGCCCATCGACAAGATCTGGAAGGCGTGGAGCCAGGGCAAGCGGTACGTGCAGCTCAAGGACGGCTCGTACACCAGCCTGCCCGAAGCCTGGCTGAAGCGCATCGCCCACAAGTTGCAGGCCCTTGGCCTGGACCCGGAAAAGCCGCCGCAGAAGCAGTTCCAGCAGTTCGAGGCCCCGGTGCTGGACAGCCTGCTGGACGACCTGCCCGACGCCCAGACCGACCCGTTCTGGAACAGCCTGCGCGACAAGATCCGCAACTTCCGCGAGATACGGCCCATCGACCCGCCCAAGGGGCTTACTGCCTCGTTGCGCGGCTACCAGCAGCAGGGCCTGTCGTACCTCAATTTCCTGCGCGAATACGGCTTCGGCGGCATCCTTGCCGACGAAATGGGCCTGGGCAAGACCATCCAGACCCTGTCGTTCATCCAGCACATGGTGGAACGCGGAGCCGTGGGGCCCAACCTGATCGTGGTGCCCACCTCTGTGCTGCCCAACTGGGACCGTGAAGCCCAGAAGTTCGTGCCCGAACTCAAGCGCCTCATCATCTACGGAACCCGGCGCGAAGGCATGTTCCGCCGCATCGACGAATCGGACCTGGTGGTCACCACCTACGCCCTGTTGCGGCGCGACCTGGAAGAACTGCAGGAGCACGAGTTCAACTCGATCATCCTGGACGAAGCCCAGAACATCAAGAACCCCAACACCATTACGGCGCGTTCCGTGCGGCGCATCAACGCCCGCATGCGGCTGTGCCTGTCGGGCACGCCCATCGAGAACAACCTGTTCGAGCTGTGGTCGCTGTTCGAGTTCCTGATGCCGGGTTTTCTGGGGTCGCAGCACGCCTTCCAGCGGGGCATCATCAAGCCCATCAAGGACGGCGACAGCGAGACGCTGGACTACCTGCGCACCCGCGTGCGCCCGTTCATTCTGCGGCGCACCAAGTCCGAGGTGGCAAAAGACCTGCCGCCCAAGATCGAGAACACCTACTACTGCGCCCTTGCCGACGAGCAGGCGGAACTGTACACCGCCCTTGCCCGCAAGCTGAAGGAGCAGGTGATGGCCGACGTGGACGAAAAGGGCATCGCCAGAAGCCAGATGTCCATTCTGGACGCGCTGCTGAAGCTTCGCCAGATCTGCTGCCACCCGCGCCTGCTGAAGCTGGACATGCCGGGGCTGACCACCAACCTGCCCTCCGGCAAGTTCGACGCCTTCAAGGACATGATCACCGACATCGTGGAGGAAGGCCACAAGGTGCTGGTGTTCTCGCAGTTCGTGCAGATGCTGCACATCATCCGCTCGTGGCTGCAGATCAACGCCATTCCCTTCTGCTATCTGGACGGCACCAGCAAGGACCGCTTCGATCAGGTGGACCGTTTCAACAACACGCCCGAGATTCCCATCTTCCTCATTTCGCTGAAGGCGGGCGGCACGGGCCTTAACCTTACCTCGGCAGACTACGTCATCCATTACGACCCGTGGTGGAACCCCGCCGTGGAAAGCCAGGCCACCGACCGCACGCACCGCATCGGCCAGACCCGCCAGGTGTTCAGCTACAAGCTGATCTGCGAAAACACGGTGGAAGAAAAGATCCTGAAGCTGCAGGACATGAAGCGCGGCGTGGCAGAGGCCATCATCCCCGGCCAGGAGGCCTGGAAGTCGCTGACCCGCGAAGACTTGGAAATGCTGTTCGACGTGTAGCGGGCGGGCTGCTGCCCTCCCGTCTCCCCGTCCTCCAGCCGTACGGCTTCCCGGTACCGCACATACGCCGCAAGACAACCCAACGCGACGATTGAACGACAGAACGACCAGACAACGGCGCGCCTCCCACGGGAAGCGCGCCGTTTTTCATTATTAGAAGGATTGATTCGCAACCTGCACATCCTCTATCGTCTCCAGCAACCCCCAACCTAATCAGGAGACGCCGATGAACATACCTTCCAAAGAACAATACGTCGCAGCATTCACCCGGTGTGAGCGTTCTATCAAAGGGCGCCTGAAGATTTTGCTGGCGCATTGCACCTTCACCGACCATACGGCCACCGCTACCCAACTTGCGGCGGCAGTGGGCTACCCAAACCATAGCGCCATCAACCTCAACTATGGCCTGCTTGCGCGAACGGTGTGCGAAGAAATGAGGCTGCGGAAGGAAGACATCGGCGGTCGGTTGTCCGATTGGCTGGTGACATTTGTAAGCTTTGACCGCCCGGAAGACCACGCGCATGTGACGCTGAAACTACACGACAATGTAGTAAAGGCACTCGCGGAGTTGGGCTGGGTTGAGCCCTAGCCGCAAAAAAGACGAGGGCGGGGGCATGTCCTATGCCCTCCGCCCTCGTGGTCGGTACGCCGCCTTGGGGGGTACCCGCTATGTCGGGGAATGTGGCGGGTTGGCGGCGTCCGCCATGCCGCGTGGGTATGGCCGCGCGCCGGGGTGCGGCGGGGGATCGCGTTGCGCGCCGGACCGCCCGGCCCCCACGGAGCAATGAGCCTGCGGGGTCCGCTACCGTATGCCGTCCAGCACCGCCTTTTCGCTTTCGCCCAGCAACAGATCCAGATCGACCAGCAGCAACAGCCGCCCTTCCAGCTTGCCGACGCCGCGAATGAAGTCGGACCCGCCCCCTTCGATGACCGCGGGGGGCGCTTCCACCGTGGAGGCGGGCAGCCGCAGCACCTGCGACACCGAATCCACGATGAACCCGGCCACGCGGCCTTCCATCTCCACCACCATGATGCGGGTCTTTTCGTCCGCGTCCCCGGCCCGCAGGGCAAAGCGCGCCCGCATGTCGATGACGGGGATGACCTTGCCGCGCAGGTTGATGATGCCTTCGACAAACGCGGGGGCGGCTGGCACGCGGGTAACCGGCATCATGCGGATGATCTCCTGCACCCGCAGGATGTCCACGCCGAATTCCTCTTCACCAAGGGTGAAGGTGACAAGCTGCAACAGCGCGCCGTCTCCCCCGCCAAGGTGAAACTGGCCGGATACCCCCGCCGCCGGGGACGCAACACTCTCTTGGTTGGCTTCCATGCTGCGCCTACGCCTGCTTCAGTTCTTCGACCAGGCGACGCAGCACCTGGGCCTGGTTGGACAGCTCGGATACCGCCTTGGCCGCCTCGCGCATGGCCTGGGCCGTTTCTGCGGAAATGGTGCTGACCTGCTCCACGGCGCGGTTGATTTCCTCGCTGGCGGCGGACTGCTGCTCCGACGCGGTGGCGATGCCGCGCACCTGGTCGGTGGCCGAATCCACCAACGCCACGATTTCCTTCAGCGATGCGCCCGATTCCTGGGCCAGGCGGGTGGTTTCTTCGATGGCGCGCACCGAGCGATCCACGTTGTCCATGTTCTTCTGGGTGCCCTGCTGGATGCCCCGGATGGCGCTGCCCACCTCGCTGGTGGCCTGCATGGTCTTTTCCGCCAGCTTGCGCACCTCGTCCGCCACCACGGCAAAACCACGCCCGGCATCCCCGGCGCGGGCCGCTTCGATGGCGGCGTTCAGCGCCAACAGGTTGGTCTGGTCCGCGATGTCGGAAATGACGTTCATGATCTGGCCGATGGCTTCCGCCTGGCGGCCCAGGTCTTCCATGTCGCGCTTCAGGTCCATGGACTGCTGCTGCACCTGCGAGATTTCGCGCACCACGTTGTTCACGATGTCCGCGCCCGACTCGGCCTTGATGCGGGCATTTTCTGACGAGTTGGCAGCGGTGCCCGCGTTGCGGGCCACTTCCAGCACCGATGCGTTCATTTCTTCCATGGAGGTGGCGGTTTCGGCCACGCGCTTGGACTGTTCTTCCGCGCCCCGGTCGGACTGTTCGATCTGGGCGGAAAGCTCTTCAGAGGCGGAAGACACTACCTCGACCACGCCTTCCAGCTTCTGGGCGGCCTGGATCATGCCTTCGCGCTTGGCGTTTTCCGCACGCTTGCGGGCTTCTTCCGCCGCCGCCGTGGCCGCCATGGCCTCGCGCTCCTTGGCTTCGGCCAGCACGGTCTTTTCGTCGGCCTCGGCAATCTTGCCCTTGAGTGTGGCAACCATGGCCTGCATGGCCTGGTACACGCCGGACAGCGGCCTGTCGGCGCGGAAGTTCACGTTCAGGTTGCCACTGGCGATCTCGGTAGAGACGCCCTGAAGGTAGCCGGGATCTTCACCAAGCTGGGTAAGGGTGGAGCGGATCAGGAACACTGCTGCCCCAACGCCAATAACCAGAGCCAGGGCCACCAGCGTGATGTTGACCTGCTGGGTGGTGGACACGCGATCACCAGCCGCATCGCCGGAATCCTTGGACCCCTTGTCGTTCATCTCCACGCAACGGCGCAGGGCTGCGGCTGCGGCCTCGTAGGCGGGCTTCAGCTCCTTCACGTCCAGGGCCATGGCGTCCTCGGTACGATTCTGCCGCGAAAGGACAATCATCTTGTCCACCCCGGTCAGATACTGCTCAAAATTTGAATTGTACTCACGGAATGCAGCGCGTTCTTCCGGTGAAGAGATCAGCTTCTCGTACATGGTGCTGTTGGCCAGCCGTCGACCGTTTATCGCCTTCAAATTGCGCTCGATTTCTTCCATGCTGGAATCATCGCGCGCGATGACATGTTGCAACTGCTGTCGTCTTACTTCGTTCAAATTGACGCGAATATCACCAATAACCTTGATGCTTGGCATCCAGTTCTGCGTAAGATTCATCACATCGCCCAATATTTCCTTGAGCTGTACCGATGAATAGCCTCCAACACTTGCAAGAAGAAAAATCAACACCGCAAAACTTGAAATCAACTTCGTCTTCAGCGTCATGATGTGCCCCTCGTTTTCTTCAGCCCCTTCTCATCACCTCTTTGCCACCTCAAAATATCTTACGTTGTTTTTTCGCATCATTCATCAAAATCAATAAAATCATAAAATCATATAAAGGTTTTAAAAATTATCCCGATAATTTCATCACATACGAACAATATTCGTGTAAACGCAAATACAAGCATAAAGTTAATATATGCAAACAACTCATCCACAGTTCACCAAATCTTGAATAGCAATCGAACAACACATTATAATATTTTTCTCGCCAAAAAGTTTATCACGGTAAGCTGCGGAGAATTTACAGCATATACCCAACTCAAAAGTGACAACTCACATCAGGCGATGCTTCCAGCTTCAACTCACACCTCAATACAACAGAAAACACTATAACGGCGTCTGGGATCGAAGATGGCGTGCGATACTTATAGTCTGTAGACTTATAGTCGTCAACGCAGAACCTGAATGGATTCCCGCAGCCACTGGAGGAAGCCATGACAGGGTACTCTGCCTTAGAAAAACAACAGCTTGCGGCCCTGGGAACAGCGATTCGCCGTTTCCGGGAAATGCGTGGCTGGTCACAGGAAAAGTTGGCCGAAAGTGTGGAATTGCACCGCACCTACATTGGCGGTGTGGAACGGGGAGAGCGCAACCTCTGCCTGTTGAACATCCTGTCCATTGCCGATGCGTTGGGGGTGCCTCCGCACATGCTCATCGCCGCGGCGTTTCCCCCTCGTCCTTCGGCAGAGCCGGGCAGCGACGCCGAAAGCGCCCCGCCGGACGACTGACCCGCGCTGGCGCGCCCCGCCTTTTGTGCTCAACCGTTCCAGTCGGTAAATAATGCCATCGGAACAGAATTTGCCTCGTCCTGCACAGCCCGAAAACCGGGCAAATCCTTCCGCCGCCGTTCGTGTTGCGGCTTGATGTACCGGTGGCTCGCACCGGACTGACCTGGGAGGGCAGACGGAGGAACGCATGAGCATCGAAAGCTACGGAGGAATCTCCGGCCACGGGTGGAACCCGTGGCACGGCAGGGGCAGGGGCAGGACCACCGCCCGTCTGGCCAGCGCCATGATGGAGGAACTGGATGCCGACGACGACGGCAACCTTTCCGCCACGGAATCGCAATTGTCCGAAACGGCGTTCGCCGCCCTGGACAAGGACGGCGACGGTTCCGTCAGCAAGCGCGAACTGCGTTCCGGGCTGCGCAGCAAACGTGATGAACTGATCGATCTGATGCGGTCCGGCACCGATGATGAAACTGATTCCGGTGAGCCGCCTGCCCCTACCGGGCCATCCGGCCCCACAGAGCAGCAGGCGGCAGCCGTGGCCGGGTTGCTGATCCAGAAAGGCGATGCAGACGGAGACGGTTCGCTCTCCGCCACGGAAACCGGCCTCGCGGGCAATGTGTTCACCGGGCTGGACACTGACGGCGACGGGCGGCTCTCTTCTGGGGAACTTTCCAGTGCCGCACTGGCAGGCGCCATCGCCGCCACCCTGGACGGCAAACTGGCCGTACGCCTGACGCCCCCTCCCCCCCAGCAGGATCCCGACACCGCGGACCCCGCTGATGCGGGCACGGACACCACCGCCACTACTGCCGGGGCGGCAACCACCAACACCGCATCACCACAGGCGGGCACGGTGGGAGCCATGGCCTCGCGCATTGCCCAGCGCATCGTAGACACACTGGACGCCGATGACAGCGGCGGCATGTCGCAGTCGGAATCGGGGCTTGACCAGAAGCGCTTTGCACAACTGGATACGGACGGAGACGGCAGCGTCACCGCCAGTGAATTCGGCGGATCGGTGCAACAGATGCTGGACGTCATGGGCGCACTGCACGCGTTGAGTTCCGTGGCACGCAACAACTACGGTCGCCGGGCCTACGGCATGGCCGCGCGCGAGGCCATGGACCGGTACGAAGGCAACATGGGCGGCCTGATGACTGCCCTGTTCGAGACCGCGCCCACCGGCAGCACGGGCGTTGCCACTGAAACCACGGGCGCTGTTGCCGCCACTGGAGGTTCGGCTTCGGGTGACGCAGGGTCCGCCACCAACGCCTCATCCAATGCCGTGGACGACATTGCCGCCGTGCTGGCGGACGCAGCCGCCGCAGAGACGGCCCAGGCAGCCGCAGGGGCAACCGAAAGCGCGGCCTAGCTCACAGAACGCCACGTACACACATTGCTTGCCGGGGGCTTGTTACGGCCCTTCACGCCATGCCCCCCGGCGGGCCATGAGAACGGACGTCTGCCCCGCGGGACCGGCCACGCCTGCGGCAGAATGCACACGGCGGCGGCACGCAACGCTCATCGCCCCCTCTCACCCACCTCATCGCACCACCCGGCAAGCCTTGCCGTTGGTGCGATTCTTGCTGTTTCGCAGCCGTGCCGCATGGTGCGGCACGTTTTTCCTGCCCTCGGGCTGCGGGCGAGCACGGCGCTGCGCACATGAGGTACGATTGGAGGTACTCATGAGCATATCAGGAATAAGTACCAGCAGTTCCACGCTACAGGAACTGCTGGCGTCCTGGGGCAGCGACCAGACGTCGCAAATAACCCAGGGAGCCACATCGGCGCTGACCAGCCTGTTCGGCGGATCAAGCGACAGCGAAGGAACCACCCAGGCCAGCGGGCTTTTCAGCAATCGCGACAAGCTTATCGCCATGATGCAGGACGGCGAGGAAGGTTCCGCCTTCGCGCAGACCGCCTCGTTGCTGGGCCAGTTGGACAAGGACGTCAGCGGTGGGCTTTCGCTGAAGGAATCGGGGTTGGAGCAGGAATCGTTCGACGCGCTGGACACCGACGGTGACGGCACAGTGACCGGCTTCGAGCTTGAAAACGCCCTGAAGTCCGGCGTGGCCACCATCGGCGACGACGGCACGCTTTCCGTGGATGCCTCCGCCGCGTCCGACGCCGCCGCTCAGGCCTATTCGTCCCTCACGGCCATGATCATGGGCCTTACGGATTCCGACCAGAGCGGCGACCTGACGCAGGAAGAATCCGGGCTGGATGACGACACCTTCAGCCAGTACGACCTTGACGGTGACGGGGTTATCACCGGTGACGAACTGAGCTCCGCCATCGAAAACGGTGTTGCCTCGTCGTCCGAATCCGACTCCACCCTGGCTGCGGCGGCTTCCGGCTCTTCGGCCAGCAGTTCTTCCAGTTCATCGAGTTCATCGAGCGAAGACGAGGAAGAATACGACGAACTGGATACCAACAAGGACGGCATGGTTTCCACCGAGGAACTGGCCGCCGCCATCCCCGGCTACGCCGAGGCATTGCGCCTGGCGCGCGGCGAGAGCGGGTCCGACACTTCCACCTCCGAACTGCGGCGTGCCATGAACGCCTACGGCAGCGCGGGCGGCTTCGACTTTTCCAGCCTGTTCGCCTCCACGGATTCGACGACGATGTCCGCTGGCGTATCCGGCCTGCTGGAGGAAATCGCCTGATCGAAGGAAATCGCCAGACCGCAAGCCATCCGGCGGACGACACCATCGCTCCGTTGCTGCATGCAATGAACAACGCGGCGCTGCCCTTTCGGGAGCGCCGCGTTTTTGCGTGCCATATGCAGAAAGATGGAGGCAGGCGGGGACAAAAGAGAAGGCGGGACATTCGCAGCACCGGGCCGGAGTCGTCTACCCCCGGCCCGCCCGCATGGCCGCCCGCGCCTCTGCGAAGCAGGCGGCAACATCGTCCGCCCCCACGATTTCCGAGACCAACGCGCAACACTGCGCGCCGTGCGCGGCCACCTGCCCGATGTTGTGCAGCTTGATGCCGCCGATGGCCACGAAAGGCAGGTCGATATTGCCAACCACCCAGTCCAGGTACTCGAAGCCCACGGGCGCGCAGACGTCCTTCTTGGTCTTGGTGGCAAAGATCGGCCCCACGCCAATGTAGTCCGCCCCGCTTGCCACGGCGGCGCGGGCCTGCTCCGGCGAATGGGTGGACAGCCCGATGATGCGCCCCGGCCCCACCAGTTGCCGCACCGCCTGCACGGGCAGATCCTCCTGCCCCACATGCACGCCGTCGGCATCGCACAGCATGGCGATGTCAATGTGGTCGTTGACGATGAAACAGGCCCCGGCCTCGCGGGTCATGCGGCGCAGTTCCATGCACTCGCGCAGCATCTCGCCCGCGTGCTTGTCCTTCTCGCGGTACTGCACGATGCGCGCGCCCCCGCGCAGCATGGCGTCCACCACGTCCACGGCGGACCGCCCGCGCGACAGCCCGTCGTCGGTCAGGCAGTAGATGTCGGCTTCCGGCGCGCTGCCGGGAAGGATGCGCGGCATGGGATGCTCCTTGGGGGTTGAGGCTGAATTCTGCTCAGCACGGCGATGCATGGCCCATCAGACGCGATGAACATCGCCAACCTGGCGTTGACGTTACGGAATATGCACGCCCTGTAAACGCGGGCAGGGTGGGCAGAGGCAAGGAAAGCCGGTTTTCCGCAAGGGGAGCGTACTCTTCTGTACGTGACCCGCGCGGAAACCCGGCTTGACGCAGCATATGCCCGCCATCCCCGCGTTTACGCCATGAAACCGGGACAGGGGCCTAGTATGTGGGAGATGACGGCATCCGCCTGCATCGCCGCCGCCATGGTGACGCGCGGGGCCAGCGGGGGCAGGTCGTCGCCCACCTCGCTGGTGAAGTCGCCCACCAGCACCATGCGGTCGCCCATGCGGCGCATCTGCATGGCCGGGCCGCCCCAGCCGCCCATGCCGGAGGCGGACACCACGAACGCGCCCATTTCCAGCGCGGCCTCCACAAACATGCGCTTGGCCTCCGGGTCGTCCAGGGCTTCCACCAGAATGTCGCAACCTGCGAAGACGTCGGCCACGTTGGTGGGGGTCAGGTCTACGCGCCGTGCGGTGACCACCAGGCGCGGCTCTATGACGCGCAGACTTTCGGCCAGGGCGTCCACCTTGGACTTGCCGAGGTGGAATGGCTGGTACTGCTGGCGATTGAGATTGGAAGGTTCGACCACGTCGCGGTCGGCCACCACAAGACGGCGCAGACCGCTGCGCACCAGCATGGCGGCGCAGTTGGAGCCAAGCCCCCCTGCCCCTGCAATGCCCACGCGGGCCGCAGCCATGCGTTCAAGGTGGTCATGTTCGAGATACCGGGCAAGACCGTCGGAAAGAATGCTCACGAAAGCTCCTGAAAAAGGGGGGATTGCGACGGCAGAGGCCCGCCTGCCTGTCCCGCGCACAGGGGCCTGCCCCGAACGGTTCCGAAATTTTCCGGAAACCTCGGCAGTTCCGAGGGGATGCAATCAGACCGTGGCGCGGGGGGCCGCCGGGGTGGACGCCAAGGCAGGCGCTCCGGCAGTTTCACCAGACGGGGTACGTCGCGCGGCGCACGCTATCCCACACCCGTACCCGCCGTCCAGCACCGATTCCCAGTCCTTGTACACTGGCTGGTAACCGCGCGCGGCAATGGCGGCGGCCATTTCATCGGCGCTGCGCGGATCGGAAATCTCGAACTGCGGGGTGGCGCCGTCGCCATCCCCCTGTCCTTCTGCATTCTTGTGCTCAGCGTGGCTGTTTTGCTCACGGACGGCGTGGCCGTCTTGCTCACGGACGGCGTGGCCGTCTGGCACATGCACAGCGTGACCGCCGACTGCGGTACTTACCCCGGCGGACATGCGGGTGACCCCAAGGGGAATCAGGTTGTCGCGCAGGTCCGCCCGTTCGCGGGTGGACACGGTAATGCCCGCGCTGGGCATGAAGATGCGGTAGGCCAGGATGACCTGGACGAGATCGCGGTCGGACACCGTGTGCGCAGGCTGAAAGGCCCCGGCGTGGGGGCGCAGGCGCGGCACGGAAAAGCTTACGTCCACATACGGGTAGCTGCGTTGCAGCCAGTGGCCGTGCAGGGCCGTGAAAAAGGCGTCGCGCCGCCAGTCGTCCAGCCCCAGCAGCGCGCCAAGCCCCACGCTGCGCATGCCCGCGCGGGCGGCGCGCTCCGGCGCGCCGAGCCGAAAGTGATAGTCGCGCTTGGGTCCGGCGGGGTGCAGGTCCGGGTACAGGGTTTCGTTGTAGGTCTCCTGAAACATGGTCATGCCGTCGATGCCCGCGTCCACCAGCAGCGCGTATTCCTCGTCGGTCAGCGAATAGACCTCCACCGACAACGAAGGGAACAGCGGGGCCAACAGCCGGGCGGCATGGGCGATGTAGTCCGGCCCGGAAACCTGCCGCGCATCGCCGGTAAGCAGCAGCAGGTGGCGCAGGCCGGTGGCGGCAATGGCCCGGCCCTCGGCCAGGATTTCCTTGTCCGTCAGGCGCTGGCGGGGGATGTGGTTGCGCGCGTTGAAGCCGCAGTACCTGCACTGGTTGGTGCAGTGATTGGAAAGGTACAGCGGGGTGAACAACTGGATGGTACGGCCAAAGTGGCGCACGGTCAGTTCGCGGGCGCGATGGGCCATGGCTTCCAGTTGCGTGGCCGCCGCCGGAGAAAGCAGGGTCAGCAGGTCGTAAGGGTCAAGGCGTTCCTTGCGCAGCACGCGGCCCACGTCGTCCGGCGTGGCGGCATCCATGAAGGCGCGCAGGGGCGCGTCCGCCACGCGGGGGGTCCATTCGCGGACCACGTCGTACATGCTCATGTCCTGCTCCTTATGCGGAAAGGCTCGGAAAGACGCGGGGGACCCGGAGGGAGGAAGACGCGGAAGGCTCGGCGCAGACATCATGCAGGAGGGCGGGTTCGCGGCATGTCGCCCCCCGTCCGGTGTGCCGCAACGCCCGCCTCTTCTCCCGGCTATTCCCCCAGAAAACCGGTCAGCGGCGACGAGGCGTTGGCCCCGTCCGCAGCCGCCTGTGACACCGGGCCTGCGCCCGAAAGATATGCGGCGCGGCCGGCGCGGACTGCCTCGCCAAAGGCGCGGGCCATGGCCACCGGGTTGCCCGCCGTGGCGATGGCCGTGTTCACGAGGCACGCGGCAGCGCCCATCTCCATGGCCTCGCAGGCCTGCGAGGGCTTGCCGATGCCCGCGTCCACGATGACCGGCAGGTCGATTTCCTCGATGAGCACGCCGATCATTTCCGCCGTGCGCAGCCCCCGGTTGGTGCCTATGGGGGCGCCCAGCGGCATGACGGCGGCGGCCCCGGCGTTGACCAGGTCCCGCGCCACGTACAGGTCGGGGTTCATGTACGGCAGCACCACAAAGCCTTCTTTGGCCAGCGTTTCCGTGGCGCGGGCCGTGGCGTAGCCGTCCGGCAGCAGAAAGCGGCTGTCGGAAATGACCTCGATCTTGATCCAGTTGCCGCACCCGGCGGCCTGCGCCAGCCGGGCGATGCGGACGGCCTCTTCGGCCGTCCGCGCGCCGGAGGTGTTCGGCAGCAGCCGCATGTGCGGCGGAATGTGGGCCAGCACGTTGGATTTGGGGTTGGCCAGATCCACGCGCCGCAGCGCCACGGTGATGACCTGGGAGCCCGAGGCCCCGGCCACGTCAGGGATGAGGGAGTCGGTGCCGTACTTGCCGGTGCCGATGAAGAGGCGGCTTGTCAGAGCCGTCCCTCCGATCACCAGCGTGTCGTTGTCGTGTGTGTCGTGCGTCACTAGCCCCCTCCCACGAAGTGCAGTAGTTCGAGTTCGTCTCCCTGATCGAGCCGGGTGGCCCCGTACTCCCCGGACTTCACGATGGCGCGGTTGCGCTCGACCACAACGGCCTCGGGCCGCAGGGCCATCTGCTCCAGCAACTGGAGCAGCGTCGTGCCGGTTTCGCATTCCATCTGCTGTCCGTTCACGCGTATCGTCATTGCCGTAAATCTCCGCTGCCGCGACGTTCGAGAAAGCGAAGGGAGCCTGCGAATGGCAAGCTCCCCTTTGATGGCCCGAAGGCGAGGAAGCTTCCCTACGGCAGGATGACCTGCATCAGGTTCTCGGGGTCGGAAGGTTGCCCTTCCCTCTCAGCCCGTACGGGCTCCCCCAGCTTCGCGTTATGGCGCGCCCGCCGTGCATCCCGCCCTGCCATCTTGCGGCGGGCGAACAAAAAAACGCCCGTCGCAGGGTGGACGGGCGTTTCCGGCATTTCGGGCGCGGTACGCTCAGCTTCCCTACGGCAGTGTGAACTGCTTCAGGTTCAGAGGGTCTGGAGACGTGCTCCACTCTCAGCCCTACGGGCTCCCCTAGCTGAATGAGTGATCAATACCCCCCATGTGGGGGGATGTAAAGTGCTAATCGGCGGCAACCGTCATTCCAGATGCACCCCGCCCTCCGGCTCCAGCAGGATGACCTCGCTGTTGTCGTCGTAGGACAGGATTTCGGCATAGCGGCCCCAGTTGATGATGGTCTCCACCTGGCGGGCCGCCTCCACACGAGGAAATTCCAGCGACAGGGCCGTTTCCGCCACATCGAACTTGATCTGCCGGTTTCCGCTGGCCCGCAACAGGTCCAGCAGCCACACCACCAGCGGCAGACGGCGCAGGCGCGAACCGAATATCTCCTTGCGGGCCAGGATGGAGGCCTCGGCAAAGGTTTCGCCCAGGGGGGTCAGTTCCATGTCGCCCGCACGGATGGTGACGAAGCCCAGCAGTTCCGCCGCCTCGATGACCTTCAGCAGGTAGTCGGACGACACGTGCAGTTCCTCGGTCAGGCGGTAGATGTCTGCGCCGTGGGCGGGCTGGTCGGCCATGCGTTCCAGAAGGCCGGTGATCTCGTTGATGGTCAGGTCCGGCAGGCGGCGGGTATGGCCGGGCTGGCCGGGTGCGGTGCCCAGTTCCTCGTCCTCGGTCAGGGTCTGGCCCGCCAGCAGTGCGTACACCCTGTCCACAAAGGTCAAATATTCCGGCGACTTGCGCTGGCGCGGATGGGGCATATCCACGGGCATCACGCGCACGATGTGGCCGGGGTCCTTGTCCATGATCACGATGCGGTCGGCCATGAACACCGCCTCGTCGATATTGTGCGACACCATCAGGATGGCCCGGGTGGGAATCTTGCCGCTGGTCCACAATTCCAGCAGTTCGCCGCGCAGCGTTTCCGCCGACAGCACGTCCAGGGCTGAAAACGGCTCGTCCAGACACAGCAGTTCCGGTTCCACGGCCATGGCGCGGGCAAACCCCACCTTCTGGCGCATGCCGCCGGAAAGTTCGCGCGGGTAGGCGTTGTCAAAGCCCGCCAGGCCCACGCGGTCCAGCAGGTCCAGGGCACGCCGGGCACGCACGCGCGGGGGCACGCCGCGCGCCTTCAGCACCACCTCCACGTTTTCCTGCACGGTCAGCCACGGAAACAGGGCGAAGGTCTGGAACACGATGGTGGCGTGGGGGTTCACCCCTTCCAGCCGCCCGCCCCGGTACAGCACCTCGCCCTCGGTGGGGGCGATAAGCCCGGTGATCATGCGCAGCAGGGTGGACTTGCCGCAGCCGGACGGCCCCAGCAGCGCCACGAATTCACCATCGGCAACATCCAGGTTGATGCCGGACACGGCGGTAAACCGGCGCGCGCCGCTGCCGTACGCCTTGCCAAGGCCGCGCAGGGTGACAAGAGATGCGTCCACGCCCTACTCCATGCGAAAGCGTTCTTCGGCCAGGCGGTACAAACGCCGCCACACCAGCCGGTTGAAACCCACCACGGTCACGATCATGCTCAGCGTGCCCGCGAACAACAGGGGAAAATCGCCCTCCGCCGTGGCGCGGGCAATGGTGGCTCCGATGCCCGTGGCGCTCAGCGTGCGTCCTCCGAAGGACACGTACTCGGAAACGATGCTGGCGTTCCACGCCCCGCCGCTGGCCGTAATGGCCCCGGTGACGATGTACGGGAACAGCGCGGGCAGGATCAGGGTGCGCCATTGCTGGGCGCGCGAAAGGCCGATGAGCGCGGCGGTGTCCTTGAGGTCGCGCGGGATGGACGATGCCCCGGCAATGATGTTGAACAGCAGGTACCACTGGGTGCCCAGCAGCATCAACAACACCGCCGCAACATTCAGCCCGTGCGTCACATCCACCAGCACCATCAGGAATACCGGGAACAGCGCGGTGGCCGGAATGGACGCGGCGATCTGGACAACCGGCTGCAACACGCGCGCAAGGCGGGCGTTGGTGCCGATAAGCACGCCCACCGGCAGGGTCCAGGCCAGGGCCACCGCCATGGCCGCCATGACCCGCAAGAAGGTTGCCGCGATGCCGATGGCGATGTCGCGCCAGCTTGCCGGGGCTACCTGCAACAGCAGGCCGCTGCCCTTCCACAACCCAAAGGCCACGCAGCCGGACAGCAACACCGCAAACAGACGGCCCGCCCACGGATCGTGGCGGACCACATCCATGCTCTCGCCCGACGGAGGAAAACGGCGGATCAGCCAGGCATCCACGGCTTCCGCCGCAGGGGCCAGCACCCGTTCCTGCACCGCACGCACCGGGGCCATGCGGCGGGCAGACTGCAACACGTCCAGAAACCACGACTCCGGCTGCTCGTCCTCTGCCACCATGCTCAGCTTGAACCGCTCGCCCCAGGCCAGCAGCGGACGCCACACCAGTTGATCCAGCGTGACGATGACCACCATCATGGCGCCAAGGCCCATGAGAATGGCGGTGGTGTCCTCGCGCACGGCGGCTTCCTGAAGGTACGAGCCAAGGCCCGGCAGGCGAAAGTCCCGGCTGCCCACGGTGAACATTTCCGCCGCCATGAGAAAGAACCAGCCGCCCGCCCAGCTCATGATGCTGTTCCACAACAGGCTTACCCCGGCAAAGGGCAGATCCAGCGTGCGAAAGCGTTGCCACGCGCCCATGCGGTATCCCGCCACAGCCTCGCGCAGGTCGCCGGGCAGGGTGGTCTGGGCCTGGTACCAGGCAAAGGTGATGTTCCAGGCCTGGCTGGTGAAGATGAGCACCACCGATGCCGCTTCCACCGCCACGGCCTGGGGCAGCACGGCGGAAAGGCTCAGCAGCACCACGGGCAGGAAGGACAGGATGGGCACGCTTTGCAGGATGTCCAGCACGGCCAGCAGCACCGGCCCGGCCCGGCGCGAACGCGCGGCCAGCGTGCCGTAGCCCAGCGAAAAGACCATGGACAGCACATAAGCCATGAACATGCGGCCCACCGAATAGGCGGCATAGCGCGGCAGCATGGCCGGGGCCAGCGAGATGTCCGGCCCGGATGTGGCGTGGCGGTGCGCAAGGGCGAACCAGATGCCGAGGCCGAGCAGACCGGCCACGAACAGCAGACCGAACACGTCCAGCCAGCGGGTGGGTTCTTCCTGCTGTGTTGCGGAAGCGAAAATGCGTTGCTGGACCATGCGCCCTGCCCTCGCTGCGGTAGTTTCGGGACCACGGCGCACGGCCCCACTGCGCGGGTACGCCCCGCTGACATTTTTTGCAAGCACCGATCAGGGCATGCCGCCGCAGCCACACACCATGCATCTGAAACGCCGCGATATGGCGACGGAACGGCGACGGCGGCGTGGCGGACATCCAACGCCAGCAATGCGCCCCGGCGCAGCTCCCGTGGCCCCACTTGTCCCCGCCTTTTCTAGCCGTCTGTCCCTGTCGTCTGCATCGTGCGTCGCCGCTGAACGCAAACGGGGCGCGGAGTACCCGCGCCCCGTGACAATACGGGCAGGACAGCCCGGGACGCGCGTCTGCGCATCACCAGAACCGGGTCGGGGACACGCGTCAGCGCATCACCAGAGCCCATCGGAACTACGCGTCAGCGCACCACCAGCACCGAGCAGACGGCGTGCGACACCACCTTGGCCGCAACGCTGCCCAGCAGGAACTTTTCAAGCCCCGTGCGGCCACGACTGCCGGTAACGATCAGGTCCACGCCTTCCTTCTTCGCCAGTTCGATGATGTTGTCGGCGGGCGAGCTGCCGCCTTCCAGCATCGGGCGCAAGGCAACGCCCTTGGACTTGGCGGTTTCTGCGGCCTTTTCCAGCGCCTTGGCGGCCACGGCCTTGTAATGGGCGGAAAGGTCGACGGGCACGGCAATCTCGCCCATGTCCAGAGGCTGTTCGGCCACGGCAAGGGCAATCAGTTCCGCCCCGCCCTTCTGGGCAAGCTCCACCGCCTTGGCCAGGGCCTTTTCGGAAAACTGCGACGAATCGACGGCAACGAGAATCTTCATGACTCCTCCTTTCCGGTGTTCCGGCGTTCCGACAAAGCGTGCCGCACCCCAGCGGGCGGCACGCATGGCAGCGGAGGAAGCGTCCGTGGCGCGTCAGACAGAGCAGGCGTCGGCAAAAAAGAGCGAGGGTGGGAACGGCATCGGAGATGACAGGCCGACTTCGTGACTACAGGAACAAGCCCGGACGCGTGGAGAAAGTAATCACTCTCCCCTACTGTATTTATATGACGTGATGCCGCCAGCGGCAATGCATTTCCGCACCGCGCCGCCATGTTTCAGCAAGGGATGGACATACGCCGATGCCCCGCCCGCAACGCCGCCCCCCCCACACACACACCACATGACGGGCGGCGCAGAACAGGCCAGGGCCGTGCCCCTTGCCGCCCGCCACGGCAACACCGCATGTCTCCGGATCAGCGTCGCGTCACGCACCAGATGCCGCACAACACGCAGGCCACCCCGGCCAGATGCGCCCAGCCCACCGGCTCGCCCAGCAGCAGCGCAGAGAAGCCCAGCGCGCTTACCGGCAGCACGGCGGTGAACGCCCCCGCCGTCCCGGCGTTCACGCGGGCCACCCCCCGAAACCAGAATATATACGCTGCCACGGTTATCACCGCGCCGTAGTAGCCCACCAGCAGCCAGCCGGTGACGTCCAGTTCTGCCACGCAGTGCGCCTGTGGCAGGGCCAGCGGCAAAAACTGCACCGCGCCGAACAGGGTACACACCGTGGACGCGGCAAGCGGCGAAACAGGCGTGCGCAGGGTGCGCCCCAGCAGCAGGAACAGGGTTTCGCAGCACACCGCGCCCAGCACCAGCAGAAGCCCGATGCCGTCAACTCCCGTCGCAACCAGGCCCGACGCATCGCCGCCAGCCGTGCCTGAAACGGGGGCCAGCCGCAGCACCAGCACCCCGGCCACGCAGCAGGCAATGCCCGCCAGCGTGCGCGCGCCGGGGCGTTCGCGCAGCAGCACCAGCGATGCCAGCGCCATTACCGCCGGGGTGGTGCTGGTCACTACCCCGGCCGCCGCCGCGTCCAACCGGGCCACCCCGGCCAGCAGCAGCACATTGAACAGCAGCGAACCGGCGGCTGCTTGCAGGAACAGCACGCCCCAATCGCGCACGGGCAGGCGCGGCAGGCCGCCCTCGCGCCGGTACAACAGCGGCACGGCAATGCAGGCCGCCACCAGAAAGCGCAGTTCCTGCACCAGATGCGGCGGCAGCGTCAGCGAAACGAAACGCGCCGCCGCCACCGACGAACCCACGATGACCATGGCTGCGGTAAGGTCGAGGTAGGCGCGCCAGTCAGGCCCGCGCGAAGCCCCGGCTACGGGCTGCGGCAGACGCACGGTGACGCGGGGCGGGGATGCGGGGGGCAAGGTTGATGGCGTGGCCTGCGAAGATGCGGCCAAAGCCGCCGCGCCGGGTGCGGCTGAAAAAGATGTGCCGGACGAAAAGGGTGTGCCAGCCGAAAGGGGTGTGCCAGCCGAAAGGGATGTGGAAGTCGAAAGGGGCGTGCCGCAAGGCGCGGCAGCCCAAAAGACGGCGTCTGGGGACGGATACTCAGCGGCGGGGGCCGTTGCCTTTGCCGTCCCGGTCACCGGGGTGGCAGGCTCCCGGGTCTGCCCGGTCATCCGGTCCCTCTGGCTTACTTGGCCCATCCGGTCCATCGGATTCACTTGGCCCATCCGGTCCATCGGGTTCACTTGGCCCATCCGGGCCATCGGGCTCACTGGGTGTGCCGTCATGGGAATCCTCCGTGGAAGTCCTGTTTTCCACGAAGGTTACGGCCCATGTGCCGCGCGCGTCTTGAAGCATCTTGCGGAATCTGGCCGGGGTTACGCCCACCTGGGCCCGGAAGGCGCGGGTAAGATGGCTCTGGTCGGCAAAGCCCGCCGCTGCCGCCGCGTCGGCGGGCGTGGACCCGGCGGCCAGCAGGTTGCGCGCCCGGCGCACCCGCGCCTGCACCAGATAGGCATGGGGGGGCAACCCCACGGCGGCAGCAAAGGCGCGGGCAAGGTGAAACGGGCTGAGACAGGCCACTCCGGCAAGGTCCGCCAGACGCACGTCGTCGGCGCAGTGGGCGTCCAGATATTCGCGGGCACGACGCACGGCTGCCGGTTCGCCCCCGCCGCGCAGCGGGCGGGCGGCGGGCGCGCGCTGCGCTGCGTGACGGGTTATCCAGCGGACAAGCACGGCGGAAAGGCGCGTTTCCTGCGCCAGGGTAGGCATGCAGGGTCCGGCGCGTTCCATGTCGCGGTGCAGGGCGTCGATGGCTGCCGCCAGCACCGGGTCGTCCAGCACCCCGCTGGCGAAATCGGGCAGCGCGCCGTGCGTCAGGCCCGCTTCTTCCCCGGCCATGCGCACAATGTCCGGGGCAAGGTAGAACATCCGGTAGGCCCAGCCTGCGTCGCCCGCGCCGTGGCCATCGTGCGTCTCGCCGGGGGCCACCAGGTTCACCGAGCCGGGTGCTGCCACATGTTCGCGCCCCAGATAGCGGAAGCCCAACGCCCCGTCCGTGATGACCCCCAGCGCGTACCCTTCGTGAAAATGCCGGGCGAACACCTGCCGCGAATAGCGCGCCCGCAGCAGGTCCAGCCCCGGCAAACGCGAGGCGGCTGTCCAGGCGATATCATCCTTCGGGGCACCATCTTCTTTCGGGGCAATATCCTCCTGCGGGGCAATATCTCCCCTCGGGATGGCATCGTCCTGCGGGACCATGTCGCCCGTGCCGGAACGGCGCGCGGCACGCTGGGGTGTGTCGAAAATGTGGCTGCCCATGGCTCTGCTGTGCGGCAGGCGGCGCGGAAACGCAAGTCCCCCCGCGCACAATGCGCGGGGGGACTGCGAGGGGATGAGGCGAAGGGAGAAGGAGGGATACCGGCCTTTCAGGTCAGGGGTATCTGGAATCCATCAGGCCGATGACCACCGGGGGATGAAGCCGGTGGGGGCGGGGCGGGCCACGCCGCGCGAAGATGCCACGCGCGTTTCTCCCCAGAATCGTGACCCGCCCCATGCCGAGGCGCAAGGCCCCGGCAACTATCAACAACAAACGTTCGCTATCGGCTGACGGCTTCCAGCGCGGCGGGGGCAGCAGCCGCACCCGCTTCCGCCTGCCCCGCCGCAGCGGCGTGTCCGTCCCGTTCAAGCTGCTGCGCAAGCTGCTGCATAGTCCGGGCATAGCGTTCGGCCATGATGGAGCATACGAACAACTGCAACTGGTGGTAGAACATGATGGGCAGCACGATGACCCCCAGCGCCGGGTGCGCGCCGAACAGCAGCCGGGCCATGGGGACGCCGGAGGCCAGGGTCTTCTTGGAGCCGCAGAACACGGCGGCGATCTCGTCGGCCTTGTCGAAGCCCAGCGCGCGGGCCACCACGGTGTTCAGCACCAGCACCACCAGCAGGAACAGGGCCGCGCCGCCGATGGTCAGGGCCAGCAGGTCCATGCCGTGGTCGCGCCACAGGCCGCCCCGGACGGAATCGCAGAACGAGTTGTACACCAGGATCAGGATGGCCGCCTTGTCGAAGGTGTTCACCTTCTTCTTGTGGCGGGCGATGAAGGCCCCCAGCCACGGGCGCGCCAACTGGCCCAGCACAAAGGGCAGGAACAGCAGCCCGGCGATGTTGATCATGGCGTCGGTGAGCGACAGCGCCCCACCCTGCGCACCGACGGCCAGTGCGATGATGACCGGCGTCAGGAAGATGCCCAGCAGGCTGGACAGGGTGGCGTTGAAAATGGCCCCCGGTACGTTGCCGTGGGCGATGGCGGTCATGGCCACCGACGAGGATATGGTGGACGGCAGCGCGCACAGGTACAGGAAGCCCAGCATCAGGTCCGCCGGAACCAGGTCGTCAAAGGCGAAGCGGAAGCCGAACCACAGCAGCGGGAACACCACGAAGGTGGTCATCTGCACCATGGTGTGCAGCTTCCAGCGGGACATGCCGTGGCGCATGCTTTCGGGCGAAATGCCCGCGCCGTGGAAAAAAAAGATAAGGAAGATCCCCGCGTTGCCCAGCATGTCGGCGTGCAGCGTGCCGCCGCTGGCCCCAAGGTCGGGCAGCAGCGTGGCCAGGGCCACCGCGCCCAGCATGCCGGCCAGAAACCAGTCCTTGGCCATCCGTCGTACATATTTCCCGAACATGATCGTATCTCCGTTGCGCTGGGGTTCGCCGGGCGGCCCGTTCGCCGCCCGCACCAGACATCTAGCCACCCGCGCGCCTTCCTGCTATCGACACGAAGACAAGATATGTCGGGAATACGCCAAACAGCCGTTTTGCCGTTGCCGCCTGTAAACGCGCCCCACCCAATCCACGGACCGCCGCATGACCACCCCCCGCGCCATACCGGACCTCGCCACCCTGCCCCGCCCCGTGTTCGCACGGGCCGAATCACTGGGCGCAGGATCGTGGACCCACCCCCACAGCCATGACTGGGTACAATTCAGCTATGCCGTACATGGCGTGCTGGAGATACGCACCCGGCACGGCAACCACATGGCCCCGCCGCAACGGGCCATCTGGATACCGGCGGGGCTGCCGCACGAGGTGATGACCAGCGGTCCTGCGGAGCAGCGCAGCCTGTACATCGACCCTGCCGCGCTGGTCCCGCTGTGGAAGGTCATGCCCACCCGCTGCCGGGTGGTGGAGGTGACGCCGCTGGCCCGCGAACTGGTGCTGTCCTTTACCCTGCTGCCCAGAAATTATGACGAGGACGGCGCGCCTGGTCGACTGGTGGGGGTGCTGCTGGATGAGTTGGTGGCCCTGCCGGAAGCCGGGTTGTCCCTGCCGCTGCCCGCAGACGCCCGCCTGGCCGCCCTGTGCGAGGCCATGCTGGACGCACCCGGCGACGACCATTCCCTGCCGCGCCTGGCCGCGCGGGCTGGCATGAGCGACCGCACCCTTACCCGCCTGTTCCGGGCAGAAACGGGCCTTTCGCTGCGTGAATGGCGGCAGCGGGCGCGCATGCTGGCCGCCCTGCCGGAACTGGAGCGCGGGCGCGGGGTCACCGCCGTGGCGCTGGAAATGGGCTACGATTCCACCTCGGCCTTCATCGCCGCCTTCCGCCAGTTGATGGGCCGCACGCCGGGGGAATTCTTCAGCCCTGCGGCGCGGGGATAGACGCGCGATCTCATTCGCGCACCGTCACGAGTCACTCCTATCCCACCCAAGCATCCAAGGTCCTCCACGCTCGCTTCGCCAGCGTCACAGTCTTGCCCCTCTACCCGACAATGTAAAAACGCCGGGAAGGTTTCCCTTCCCGGCGTCGATCATGCGTTGGCAGTATACGAGGCGTTGCGCTTTATTCCTGCGCCCAGGCCTTCGCCCGCTCCACCGCGCGCTGCCACTGGTACACCAGCTTTTCGCGCACGTCGGCGGCCATGTTGGGCTCGAAGCGGCGGTCAAGCTGCCACATGGCCTCGATTTCCTCTTCGCTCTTCCAGAAGCCCACGGCCAGACCGGCAAGGTACGCCGCGCCAAGCGCAGTGGTTTCCGTCACCTTGGGCCGTTCCACGGGCACGCCCAGCACGTCGGCCTGGAACTGCATCAGCAGGTTGTTGCGGGTAGCGCCGCCGTCGGCGCGCAGGGCCGCCAGCTTGATGCCCGCGTCCTTCTGCATGCAATCCATGATGTCCAGGGTTTGCAGGGCGATGGATTCCAGCGCCGCGCGGGCGATGTGCGCCTTGGTGGAGCCTCTGGTGATGCCCACCATGGTGCCGCGCGCGTACTGGTCCCAGTGGGGTGCGCCAAGGCCGGCGAAGGCGGGCACCAGGTACACGCCGCCGTTGTCCGGCACGCTCAGGGCCAACTGTTCCACTTCGGGCGCGTCCTTGATGATGCCAAGGCCGTCACGCAGCCACTGCACCACCGCACCCGCGATGAACACGCTACCTTCCAGGGCGAAGTAGCGCCCCGAAGGGGTGGCCCAGGCCATGGTGGTCAGCAGGTTGTTCTTGCTGGCATGCACTTCCTTGCCGGTGTTCATGAGCATGAAGCAACCGGTGCCGTAAGTGTTCTTGGCCATGCCGGGCTTCAGGCAGGCGTTGCCGTAGGTGGCGGCCTGCTGGTCGCCCGCGTTGCCGGCAATGGGAATGGCCTTGCCCAGGAACTCCGGATGGATGTCGCCCACCACTTCGGACGAACGGGTCACGCGGGGCAGCATGGAGCGCGGCACGCCCAGGATGCCCAGCAGTTCGTCGTCCCACTGGCCGGTGTTGATGTTGAACAGCAGGGTGCGGCTGGCGTTGGATTCATCGGTGACATGCACCTGGCCCTTGGTCAGGTTCCAGATGAGCCAGGTGTCGATGGTGCCGAACAGCAGTTCGCCCTTTTCGGCCTTGGCGCGCGCGCCAGGCACGTTTTCAAGGATCCAGCGCACCTTGGTGCCGGAGAAGTAGGCGTCAAGCACAAGGCCGGTCTTCTGGCGGAAGGTTTCAGCCAGGCCGCGTGCCTTCAGTTCGTCGCAGAAGCCCGCCGTGCGGCGGTCCTGCCACACGATGGCATTGTACACCGGCGCGCCGCTGGCCTTGTCCCAGACCACCGTGGTTTCGCGCTGGTTGGTGATGCCCGCGGCAACCACCTGCGAGGCGTCGATGCCCGCCTGCTTCAGGCAGTCGCGCATGACCCAGGATTCGGTGTCGAAGATCTCGTTGGCGTTGTGTTCCACCCAGCCCGGCTGCGGGTAGATCTGGGTGAATTCCTTCTGGGAAATCTGGATGATGTCGCCTTCGCGCGCGAAAAGAATGGCGCGCGAGCTGGTGGTGCCTTGGTCAAGTGCGAGAACGTACTTGGTCATGTCGTGCTACTCCCTTGGTTGGGGGGATTGCGGCACGGGCGGCGGGACGTTGGCGTCCCGACCGCCCGCCGGGAACACTTTCAACGAATGCAAACCGGGGTTTCCCGCCACTGTCGGCAACCATCAGCCGGGACGTGCGGGAAAAAGGCGGCTTGCACCACCATTAGGCGGACTGGGCCTTGTGTACTGCGCCAGTCGTCCAGTCGTAGATGAACGCGCCAAGGGGGCCGCCGATCAGCGGGCCGACGATGGGCACCAGCACGATGCCGGGTTCCATCAGGTTGGGCTGGGTAAAGCCCGCCACCAGGGCGAAGAAGCGCGGACCAAAGTCGCGCGCGGGGTTGATGGCATACCCGTGCATGGCGCCAAGGCTCATGCCGATGGCCACCACCAGCAGCGCCACCAGGATGCCGCCGATCCAGCCGATGTTGTTCTTGCTTGCGAAGTCGCCGATGGCGAGGATGCCGAACATCAGCACGGCAGTGCCGATGATCTGGTCGATGAAGCCCGGCAGGTAGGACGTGGTGATGGCCGGGAAGGTGCAAAAGATGCCTGCGGTGCTGGCCAGTTGCGGGTCAGCGCCCACCCACTTGGCGTGGAAGTCGATGAACACGATGGCCGCGCCGGCAAAGCCGCCCGCAATCTGCGCGACGGAGTACGGCAACACTTTCTTCCAGGGGAAGCGGCCCGTTGCGGCCAGCGCCAGGCTGACGGCGGGGTTGATGTGCGCGCCCGAGGGCAGGCTGGCCATGACGCCGAGCAGCACGGCGAGACCCCACCCAAAGGTGATGTTGTCCCAGGTTATGTTCAGGCCCTTGCCGAAAAGCACGGTCATGGCCACGTTGCCAGCACCGAAGATGATCAGGATCATGGTGCCCATGAATTCGGACAGCATTTCCCGGCCCAGCGAAAGTTCCTTCATAGAATCCTCCTGATGGTACACCCTCTCTTACGGATACGCGGAGCACCCTGCGTTCTCCGCGCGGCGATCAACACCCTTGCGGGTGCGGTTTCCCTGCCCGGTTCTGCCTGGGCCATGCGGCCCACCCACCGGACAGGGGGCGGCTTGAACGCCACATCCCTCCTTGCGACCCGCCAGGCCTGCACCAACCCGGTGAATCCGTTGACGGTTCAAATCCAGCTTACGCGGCGGGTCGGGCCGCCTCGCGCCATGTTCCGGGCAACCGCCCGGAAGTTCTGCCTGACATGGCGCGGTGACTGTCCCACGGCGACCCTTGCGCCGCATGCATCTTCCGTATCGCGGGGCGGGCGCGCCGGGTGACGCCCCCGCCCCCGCGTGGCAAACCTTAATCCTTGGGCGCGCGCCACCCCGAAAGATACGTTTCGAGGTATTGCAGTTCCGCGTCGGTGTGGGCTGCATCCCAGCCGAGTTCGGCGGCCATGAGGCGCGCCACGGCAGGCGCGGCCTGAAGCGTGTGCTCCACATCCAGCAGGCCCATGGGCAGGCGGCGCACCAGCACGTCCACCAGGCGCATGGCCAGCTCGTTGCGCACGATGAAGGCCACTTCGGCCATGATGTGCGGGTGATCGGGGTGTACCCGCTCACCAAGGTTTTCGTCACGGGCAATGGTCAGCACCTGCCCGGTCTCGTCGCCATAGGTTCCATGCAGCGCCTTGGCCAGTTCCACCGGCACGCCGTATTCGCGGGCGATTTCGGTGTGCCCGCCGGGGATGAACCCGCGCGCGCCGACAACCTTCAGGTGGCGGGTCACGCAGGGGCGCGTCAGGTTCAGGCCGAAGGCCACGTCGGCGCGGTCCACGGTGTCCTGGGCCATCATGCGGTAGCTGGTCCACTTGCCGCCCGCGATGGTCAGCAGCCCGGCGGGCGAGACATCGATGACGTGGGTGCGGGCCAGTTCCTGGGTGCTGCCCTTGCCGGGCGCGAACACCAGCGGCCGCAGTCCGCTCCACACCGCGCGCACGTCGCCGCGCGTGACGGGGCGCGACAGGTACTTGCTGGCGTAGCGCAGCAGGTAGTCGATGTCGGCCACGTCGGGCACGGGGTCGTGCTCCGGATTGGCATGCTCGTCGGTAGTGCCGAAGACCACGTGGTTCTGCCACGGTATCATGAACAGCACGCGACCGTCCTCGGTCTTGGGAATCATCAGCGACAGGTCCGGCGGGGTGAAGCCCGCCTCGAGCACGATATGGATGCCGGAGCTGACCTTGAGGATTTCGTCCGCGCCGGGGTCGTCCATGCGGCGCACGGTGTCGGCCATGGGGCCGGTGGCGTTGATGACGCCCCTGGCGCGCAGGGTCCACGTTTCACCGGTCAGCATGTCGCGCAGTTCCGCCCCGCGCAGCCGCCCGCCTTCCTTGATCAGGTGGGTGACTTCCACGTGGTTGCAGCAGGTGCCGCCGTGGGCGTTGGCGGTGCGGGCCAAGGCCACGGCCATGCGCGCATCGTTGAACTGTCCGTCCCAGTAGGTGACGGCGGCCTTGTAATCGCCCATGCGCAGGGTGGGGAACATGCGTTCCGCCGCCCGCTTGCCCACGAACTTGCTGTGGCCAAGGCCAAGGCGACCGGCCAGCAGGTCGTACAGGGTAAGCCCCGCAAACATGTAGCCCGCGTCCTTCCAACTGGGCACGGGCGTCAGCAGGCGCACCGCGTGGGCCAGATGGGGGGCGTTGGCCAGCAGAAAGCCGCGTTCGCGCAGTCCTTCACGCACCAGGCCGAACTGTTCGCGGTCGCATTGCAGCACCGCCTTTTCCAGGTAGCGCACCCCGCCATGCACCAGTTTGGTGCTGCGGCTGCTGGTGCCCTGCGCAAAATCGGCCCGATCGACCAGCGCGACGTCCAGCCCGCGCGTTGCCGCGTCCACGGCCACGCCGCAACCGGTAGCCCCGCCGCCGATCACCAGCAGATCGAATTCGCGGCCAGACTTCAGTCGTTCCAGCAACCCTGACCTGTTCATGCATCTCCTCCGTTTTCCCGATCGAGCAGGCGCACCGCGGTGCTCTCGTCCGTTACGAGCACGTTGACGAATCCGCCAGTGAGCGCTGCCCTTATGATCGCAGTCTTGTTCTCGCCGCCCGCGGCGGCGATGGTCATTGGTATGGAGCGCACCTCGTCGAGGCTGGGCCCCATGAAACAGGCGTTCATGGGGTGATCGACGGGCACGCCGGAAGCGTCGACAAAGGTGCCGAACACCTCGCCGACGGCGGTGGTGCGCTGCAAGGAGCGCACGTCATCCTGGGTTATGGCGCCGAGCACCACGTTGGTGGCGTCGGTGGCAAGCTGGCCTATGCCGATGAGCGCCACATCCACCCGCACCGCCCGCGCGTACACGGAGCGGAACAGCTCCTGCGACTTCAGCAGGCGGCACGATTCCGGGCTGGGGGCGAACATGGGGGCGGCAATGTAGTAAGTTTGCGAGGCGCACAGCCGACGGGCGAAGGTGGCGACAATTTCATAGGGGTTGATCACCACGCTGTAGGGCAAGCCGCCATACAGCGACACCACGGTCAGCCCCTGTGCGGGCTTGCGCGGCACGGCAGTGGCGGCGGCGGCAACGGTGGTGCCCCAGCCAAGGCCCAGCGACGAACCGTCGCGCAGCACCCCGGTAAGGTACTGGGCGGCGGCGTGGCCAAGATTGCGGTTGAGCGATTTCTGTGAAGGCGGGGTGGGAATGACCACGGCGCGGCGCAGGCCGAAGGCGGCCTCCATGCGGCGCTCAAGTTCGTAGCAGACGGCCCGGTCGGCGTTGACCAGAATCTGCACGTAACCCTCGTCGCGGCAGACCTGAAGCAGCCGGTTGACGCGCACGCGGCTGATGCCGAGCCAATTGGCCACGTCGGACTGGGTCATGCCCTCGACGTAGTAGGCCCAGGCAATTCGGCTGAGCAGCCCGCGTTCCATGGGGTCGTGCATCATCTGCGTCTCCTGCCGCGCACGGCGGCGGAAGGTGGTACCGCAGACCCTGCGCGCGTTCCCTGTTGCTGATCCGGAGGCGGTGTCAGACACCGGCTTTCGTCATGGCGCGCGGCCTGCTCGGCACTTTTGTTCACAGAACGTACATATGTCACTTTTCTGCGTCATGGCAACTAGAAACTTGGAACGGCGCACAGGTTTTTTTTGACATAAAAGACAAATTTATTTGTTTTCACAAAGTTGCGCCGCACTTTTCGTCAACCCATGCCGAGTGCGCCCACTCTTATTTCTGAATGCATCTGCCACGTTGCCATATGAACAACGAAAAAAAACGGTGCCTCCAACGGAGCCACCGGGTGAAAATACGATGGGGCCGCCCTGCGGCGGCCCCGGAGAATCAATGCGTATGGCCTGAGAATCGGCGCGCCTAGAACGGCACGTCGTCCATGCCGCTGGCTTCGGAGGGGAAGGCCGGTCCGAGATCCTCGTCCGCGCCGTAGGGGTCGCCCTGCGGGGCCTGACGGCGCTGGCCGCCCTGTCCACCCTGACCACCTTGGGCACCCTGGCCGCCGCCCTGGCCACCGGAGGGCTGCTGATAGGAACGCCGGGGAGCGCCGCCGCCTTCGGCGGGCTGGGCGCCCGCGCCTTCACCGCGCCGGTCAAGGAACTGGACGCGCTGGGCCTTGATTTCGGTGGAGTAGCGATCCTGGCCGCTCTGGTCCTGCCACTTGCGGGTTTGCAGGCTGCCTTCGACAAAGACAAGGCTGCCCTTGCCGAGGTAGTTGGCGCAGTTTTCCGCCGCGCGCTGAAAGACCACCACGGTGTGCCACTCCACGCGGTCGACCTTGTTGCCGTCGCGGTCGGTGTACGATTCGTCGGTGGCGATGCGCAGGTTGGCGATGGGGGTGCCGTTCTGGGCGTAGCGCAGTTCGGGGTCGCGGCCGAGACGTCCTATGATCATGACCTTGTTGAGCATGCGTATTTCCTTGCGATGGTCTGCTTTGTATGCGTGGGGGCGGGACGGCGTGCGCCATCCCTATGGGGTGATACCGTGGGATGCGTTTTGTCGCAACCGTGATGCGCGACGAAGACGGGCCGGGGAATCGGCGACGCCGCTTCCAGCACGCGCGGTGCCGGGCATGTACGCTATACGCCACGCCGCACGGCGCATGAGCCTTGCCCCCTGCCTGCCCGAGCGAGGTCGCACGTCGGCCTGGGTGTTTGCGACTCTCCCCTGCCTTACTCTCCTACCCCCAATTGAAAAGTTTGTGGGAGGGGAAGGGGGTCGGGGGGAAGGGGAGGACACTTTTCAAAGTGTCCTCCCCGTCCCCCCGTTATCTTTCCTGCCGTTCCTTCTTACGAAGGACCGGCCTCATCTCTACATTGCCTTAACCAGCGCCATTT
>CAYOCV010000017.1:0-77774 GCA_964402645.1 uncultured Desulfovibrio sp.
CGATTCCCGGAGATGCCCGACTAGTCGCCCCCCGCGCGGGGGCGTGGATAGAAACTCGCCGATCCGATTCCCGGAGATGCCCGACTAGTCGCCCCCCGCGCGGGGGCGTGGATAGAAACTCGCCGATCCGATTCCCGGAGATGCCCGACTAGTCGCCCCCCGCGCGGGGGCGTGGATAGAAACAGGAACTTATCCTAATGCCACACAAGGCGCAGGGATCCCTTGGATAAAAAAACCTGGATTGGTGCCTGACGCAGTTCGGCGAAACGACAAAAAAAACATGGTTGAACCGGCGGGATAACCCCACGCGGGGAGAAGGCGTAGCAGAAAGCAACGGACGTACATGGCAGCGCCGTAATCCAACACGCGCGTCCCATTGCGCACGCCCCTGTTTCGGGTATGCTGGCGGTAATTCCCCACAGGAGGCCGCCATGCCGCATATCCGCACCGTCTCCCATGGAGCCCCCCGTGACTCCGGAGAACTCCGCAATCCGCATGCTCTCTGCCCCGGGCGCGCTGCTGCTCAAGCGGCTGCATCCGCTCGCACAAACGCAGCCGCATCCCGCACCATAGCCTGCGACGACACGGGCCGGGGCGGGCTGTCACGGCGGTTGGGCTTTCTGCTCGGCCCGCTGGTATGTACCGCCGGGCTGGCCGTGGCGCTGGCCAGTCTGCTGACCGGCTGCGGCGACAATACACCGCCCGGCGAAGTGGCAACCATGCGCGCCTGTCGCATCTGCCACGGCACGGACCGCATCTGTGCCGACATCGGCAGGCTGGACCGGGCCGGTTGGGAAAAGACTGTGGACCGCATGATCGCGGGCGGGGCCAGCGTCACGCCTGAAGAGCGCACTGCCGTCATCGACTGGCTGGCAACCCGCAAGCCCGGAGAAGCGCCTCTGTGCCCGTAGCGAAGGCGCTACGTCCATCCCGCGCCCTCCGCGGCGCATCGGAACAACTGCGGCACTCCGGCCTGATTGAGCGCGAAGCAGCCACCAGATTCGCGCGCCCAGATGGGTCCTGATACGCCCGGATGCGCCCAGCCCCCAGACACTTCCCGATGCGCTCGTGTCAGCCGCCCTCACCTTTTCCGCATCATGTCATTGCGCGCGGTACGCGGCAGCGTGTACACTGGCGGCACCCCCCTTCAACCAAGGAGTCGCCCATGCGTCGCATGCCCACCTTCCGTGGCGGAATGTTGCCCGCCCTGGCCGTAACCGCCGTCCTGGCTGGTTTCGCCGTGTTCTCCGCCGCGTCTGCCATCGCCCAGGACCCTGCCGGAACCGTCATGTCTGCCTGCACCAAGTGTCACAACACCCAGCGCATCTGCGCCAACCTGGGCGCCAAGGACAAGGCCGCCTGGAACACCACCGTCACCCGCATGATGGGCAAGGGCGCGCAGGTCAGCGAGACTGAAAAGCCCGCCGTGGTGGACTGGCTGACCGCCCAGCAGCCGGGTGCCAAGCCCGTCTGCCAGTAACGCCCCGTCACCACGCGTACTGAACGGAAGGGCGCACCCGGCACACGGTGCGCCCTGACGTTTCGGGACATCCCGGCCTGAAGTGCCCTCCGCGCCACACGCCGCCCTTGTCCCACGCTGCGGCCCGTAGTAGCAGAGACCATGCCCCCAGAACCGCACCATCCGCATCCGGTCCACTCCCCCCCGGCCCTCGACGCCCCAGCGTCCCCCGACGCCGTTGCAATCGCGCACACGGCTGCCTGCTGCCGGCCGGACGGCGAGGGCGCATCCGGCGTCGTGCCGCTTTCGGGCGGAACTGCCGGGGCTGAATGCCCGGATCGGTCACGCAGGGCAGGCAAACCCCATCGAGCCAAGATGCCGGACCGGGCAGAATTCCGCCGCAACGCCGGGCTGCCGGGGGTGGAGTTGTACCGGGCGCGCATCCACCAACGGGCCTTCGCCCCGCATGTACACGATGCCTATGGCATCGGCGCCGTGGCATCGGGCGGCCAGCGTTTCCGCTATCGCGGCGCCGAGCACGTGGCCCCGGCAGGATCGCTGGTACGCATGCAGCCCGACAGAATGCACACTGGTCAGCCCGCAACCGACCAACCGTGGTGCTACGCCATGGTGTACGTTGCACCTAGCGTGCTGCCGGAGCTGCTGGCCGATCTTCCCGATGCCGCGCGCACCCACGTTCGCCCACCGCGCAACGGAGACATCCGCGACCTTGGCGAAACCGTCCTGCTTGCGCCCGGCGCGGCCCGGCGACTGCTGCACACCGTGGCCCGGTTGTGGGATGAACCCGACCCGTTGCTGTGGCGCTGCCTGCTGGCCGGGGCGCTGCGCGTTTGCCTGGCCCCGCATGGGGGCACTGACCACGTTGGACCGGTTGCCTCCGGCTGGGCCGACGACGCGGGGCACGCACTTACCGGGGCTGCCGACGCCCCTTCCCGTTGCGGCGTGCTCCCTGCCGACCATGCCGACACCCCATGGACCGACCCGCGCCTGGCCGCCGTGCGGGATCATATCGACGCCCATCTCGACACGCCCGTATCCGTGGCGGACATGGCCCGTGCGGCGGGGTTGAGCGTCTTCCACTTCTTGCGGGTATTCCGCGCCGCCACCGGGGCCACCCCGCACGAATACCTTCAGGCCCGCCGCGTGGCTGCCGCCATGGCCCTGCTGGCTGCGGGGCGCGCCCCTGCCCAGACCGCGCTGGACACCGGGTTCACCGACCAGAGCCACCTGAACCGCTGGCTGCTCCGTACCCACGGCACCACCCCCGGCCGCTACCGGCAGCAATTCCGTACAAGATGATCCCCGCCTCCACCGGGTAGACCCCGGCCAGACTTCCGGATACTTCCCTGTCGGCGAGCGGCGATGCCAGGACAACTGCGCGCCGTGCCTTGCCGCACACGGACGCGCATCCGACCGGGGCCTGGACGGCACGCCGCCCCGTTCATCCGCCATATCCTCGCTGCCACAGGAGCTGTTCCATGCCGCTGGGCGTCCCCGCCTCCGCCACCGCCGCCGCATCCCCTGCCGGTCTACCCCTGCGCACCCTGGTTGAAGGCGCCCTGTGCGCCCTTGGGGCCGGGCTGGCCTGGGGGCTGGTGTTCATCGTGCCCCTGCTGCTGGGCGACTACCCGCCCGCCGTGCTCTCGTTCGGGCGGTACACCGCCTTCGGGGCCATCGCCGTGGTGTTGGGCCTGCGCGACATGGCCCGGCTGCGCCGTCTGGACCGGGCCGACTGGCTGCGCGCCCTGGAACTGGCCCTGTCCGGCAACATCCTGTACTACCTGTGCCTTTCCGCCGCCATCCAGCGCGCGGACGCCCCCCTGCCCACTGTGATCATCGGCACCTTGCCCATCATCATCGCCATCATCTCCAACCTGCGCGACCGGCGGCTGCCCTGGATGCGGCTTGTGCCGCCGCTGGCGACCATCGCCGCCGGAGTGCTGCTGGTGAACCGCCACGAAATCGGGCGGCTGGGCTTTGGCAGGCCGCTGTCCGACTACCTGACCGGCGTTGTCCTGGCTTGGGGGGCCGTGGCCTGCTGGACGTGGTACCCGTTGCGCAACACCCAGTGGCTGGCGTTGCGTCCGCATCTGGGGTCCGGCCTGTGGGCCACGGCGCAGGGGTTGGCCACCCTGCCGCTGGCCCTGCTGGGCATGGCGGGGGCCTGCGCGTGGTATTCTTTTGCGGACGGCAGTACGAGCGGCGGTTTTTCCGTACCGCTGGGTCCCCGACCGTGGACGTTCGTGGGGTTGATGTTCACTCTGGGCCTGCTGGCCTCGTGGCTGGGCACCACCCTGTGGAACCGCGCCAGCCGCCTGCTGCCCGCCGGGCTTGCCGGGCAGTTGATGGTCTGCGAGACTCTGGCCGCACTGACCTACGCCTATTGCTGGCGCGGGCAGGCCCCGGATGCCGGAAGCCTTGCCGGGGTGGCCCTGCTGATGGCCGGGCTGCTGCTGGGGCTGCGCGCCTTTCGGGGCAACCGGGACGGACGGTAACTGCGGCGGTTCGCCGCCGCGTCCGCCGTGCTGCCCCGCGTGTCCTCCCCGGCTGACCTGTCTGTCCTGCCTGGCCTGTCTGACTTGTCTGGCCTGTCTGACTTGTCTGGCCTGTCCCCACCCTATCCAGCCCCTCTCCAGTTTCGCCCACCGACCTTTCCCGCCTCTTCCCCCAACCAAAACGGCGGCACGTTGCCGTGCCGCCGCAGGATGCCATGCCAAACCGCCGCGCCGTCCTTTCGGACAAGCGGCGGCGGGTTTTCCGTAATGCGATGCCAGACGCCGGGGTTAACCCGCCGCCGCGCCGCCCTTGCTGATCAGAAAGCCCTTGGTGGACGGTCCGGTAGAGGCAGAAGTGCCCGCAATCTTCGACAGGTAGGTGTCGCCCAGGGTCTTCAGGTGTTCGCCCACATTGTCGAAGTGGTTGTAGTGGACCTGTTCCTCTTCGATGATGGTCTCGAACAGCTTCATGCTGATGCTGTCGCCGCTGTCCCGACAGACCTGCAGGAACTGGTTGTAGGCGTCGATGGTGTCGTCCTCGAGGCCCGCATCGTAGGGGAAGATGGTCCGCACGTCCTGCCCCTTGATCAGGTCGCCTTCGCGCTCGGTGGTGGGTTCGCCGCCCAATTCCTTGATACGTTCGGCGAACATCTCGGCGTGGCGCATCTCGTCGATGGCGATCAGCTTCATGTCTGCCGCCAACGTCCCGTAGTCCATGTTGTCCAGTCCGTAGTGCTGGTTCATGTACTGGGTGATGGCGTTCAGTTCCATGGCGCGCGCCCTGTTCAGCACTTCGATGACCTTGGCCTTGCGGGCCTCGCGCGGGGAGGAGGCCGCCGCAGGCTGGGCGGGCTTGGCCTTTGCCGGTTTCGTCGCTTTGTTCATGCGTCCGCTCCTTGTGTTTGAATGTACGGTGGGGCTTGACCACCTTGGGGGTTGCATACCACAGGCGCAGCGCGTGTGCATCAATTTCATGCACATGCGGCATAGCCCACGCCTTTTCCCGCCATTCGCCGCATGGATACCCTTCCCTGCCGGGTCACATATTCTCATGTCGCGCGGCGGACAGATTCGCGTATACTGTCAGCACGAACTACCCTGCGCCGAAAACGGCGCACCATCCGATCACGGGGAACCGTCATGCCCAGCGCGCATCATTCCGGGGCAGCATCCCTTGCAGCCTGGCTTGCAGCCCTCGCCCTGGCGCTATTGCTGCACGGCTACCCGGCTGCGGGCGCGGCAGTTGCGCCCGGCACAACGGGCACGCCCCTCCAGACGACATTTCAGACCTTGCCGGATACCGCCTACCCCCAGGCCACCCCCTCCGGCGCGTACCCCCCAGCCTCGTGGGGCATGCGTCTACTCGACAATGCCCTGCTGTTCGCCCCCGTCATCGCCCTGCTGTTGTGGCTGACCCTGCGCCTGCGCAGCACCCGCCGCGACCTGAGACGGGCAGAAAACACCCTGCGCAGCATCGTGCTGGTTACCTCGCCGCTGGTGGAGCAGGAATTCTTTCAGGTGCTGGTGCAGCAATTGGCACGCGGTTTTGGCGCGCGGTACGCGTTGGTGGGTGAGCTGCGCGAACAAAACGAAGCAACCGCCCAGGGCGCAGGCAGAGACCAGCGCAATATACTGAGAGGGCAGGGCAGCCGGGACGACGATGGCGGCTACCTGCACGTGCTGGCGGCCTGGCTGGACAACGCGCCCGGCGAACCCTTTGACTACGCGCTGCACGGCACCCCATGCGCCCGCGCGCTCAATTCCCCGGACCTGTGCGTGTACCCCGACGGCGTACACCAGGACTTTCCCCATGCCGAGCTGCACGCATCGCTGGGCATCCGCTCATACATCGGCCTTGCGCTGCGCGATGCGCGGGGCAACACCCTGGGCGTGCTGGCCGTGTTCCACGACCAGCCCATGACCCCACCCACAGGTGAAAGCACGGCGCTGATGCGCGTACTGGCCGGGCGCGCCACGGCGGAACTGGAACGGCTGCACACCGGACGCACCCTGCGCGAAAGCGAATCCCGCTACCGGGGGCTGTTCGAGAACAATCACGTGGTGGCCCTGCTCATCGACCCAGCCACCAAGGTCATCCGCGACGCAAGCCCCGCCGCCGCCGAATTCTACGGCTGGCCGCGCGAAGCGCTGCGCACCATGCGCATCTCGGACATCAATACCCTGCCGCCCGGCTCTCTGCGCGGCGAGCTTTCCTCCGCCGCGCGGGGCGAAAAGCAGCGGTTCCGCTTCCGCCACCGGCTGGCCAGCGGCGCCGTCCGCGACGTGGAATCCAACACCGGCACCCTGGTCCTGCATGGCGAGGCACTGCTGTACTCCATCATCACCGACGTCACCGAGCAGTGCCGGGCCGAAGACGCCCTGCGCCGCAGCGAACTGCGCCTGCGCCTGCTGGTGGAAAGCGCGGGCGACGCCATCTACATCGTGGACGGCGGCGGGCGCATCGTGGACGCCAACCCGGAAGCCGAACACCAGACCAGGCATACCCGTGAGCAACTGCTGGGCATGTCCCTCTTCGACATCGACGAACAACTCGACCAGCGGGCCTTTGCCCGGCTGCGCGCGGAACTGGAAACAGCCCGCAAGACCACCTTCGAGACCACCCACCGCACGCGCGGCGGCCCTCCGCTGACGGTGGAAGTGCGCATGGCCCTGATGGAAGAGGAAGACGGCGAGCCGCTGCTGCTGGCCATCGTGCGCGACACGTCCGTCCGCAAGCAGGCCGAATGCGAACTGCGCTGCGCCAAGGACGCGGCAGAGGCCGCCAACCGCACCAAAAGCGAATTCCTGGCCAACATGAGCCACGAGATACGCACCCCGCTCAACGGCATCATGGGCATGCTGCAACTGCTGCAGGCAGACCCGGCCAAGGCCATGCGCAAGGTGTACGTGGGCGCGGCCACCCAGTCCTGCCGTCGTCTGGGGCTGCTGCTGGGCGACATTCTGGATCTTTCGCGCATCGAAGCGGGCAAGCTGGAGCTGTACGACGAACCCTTCGAGGTGCGGACCGTGCTGGACGAGGTGCGCGGCCTGTTCGAAGGCCCCTCCGCCGAGCGAGGCCTGGCCCTGCGGGTAAGCGTGGACGAGCGCATACCCCGCCACCTGCGGGGCGATGCCACGCGGTTGCGTCAGGTGCTGTTCAACCTGGTGGGCAACGCCGTGAAGTTCACCGACCACGGCGAAGTGGCCGTGGAAGCGTGGCGGGTGCAGGCCTCGCGCTCGCGCGGGTGCCGGTTGCTGTTCACGGTGCGCGACACCGGCATCGGCATCGCCGAACACCGGCTGAAGGATATCTTCGAGCCGTTCATTCAAGGCGAGACCACCACCACCCGGCGCTACCAGGGGGCGGGACTGGGGCTGCCCATCGTGCGGCGGCTGGTGGGGCTGATGCACGGCACCATTGCCGTGGAAAGCGAACCGGACGCGGGCGCCGCGTTCAGCGTAAGCCTGCCCTTCCGCTTCGTGAACAAGGTGGAGGAGACGGCGGCGGACCAGCCGCCGACCGACGCCATGGCGCTGCGCGGGCGGTCCATCCTGCTGGCCGAGGACGATGCGGTGAACCGCCTGGCCGTGACGCGCCTGCTGGAAAACATGGGGGCGCGGGTGACCACAGCCGACAACGGCGAACGGGCCGTGCAGGCCTTGCTGGCCGACGACTACGACTGCGTGCTCATGGACATCCAGATGCCGGTCATGGACGGGGTGGAGGCCACCCGCCGCCTGCGCGCCCTGGCGCTGGACGCCCTGCTGGACGGGGCGACGGAAGGACAGGAGAACCCGGCGGGACACTCTGCCGCGCCTCAGGAGGATGCCCTCGGCAGCAGCGCCGGAACAGGTGGTGCGCCTTCCGCCGCAGCGGATGCGGCGGCTGCCGACGCGCCCCCCAATGATCACCATCAAGGGCAAGAAACCCGCCGACTCGACCCGCATACGCTGCGCACGCGTTCGACGACGCCCATCATCGCCCTGACAGCCCACGCCATGCGGGGTGACCGCGAACAGTTCCTGGCGGCGGGCATGGACGGATACCTGACCAAACCCGTGGAGGCCGCTGCCCTGGTCGACGCCATCGTACGGGTCATCCGCGAACAGGGCTTGCGCGAACGCGAACCCACGGGCCTGCATTAGGCGCGGCGGGAACAAGTGAGGGTGCGGGCGGCGACACGCTGCGCACGCCAGCGGCAAGGTGCTGTCCGCTAGATGTGCTCCAGCAACTCCAGCGGATGCGCCAGCAGCACGGACGCCCCGCTCTCGCGCAGTTCCTTCTCGCCCCGGAAGCCCCACAGGCAACCCACCGCCAACATGCCCGCGCCGTGCGCGGTGCGCATGTCCACGTTGCTGTCGCCCACGAAGGCCGTGCGGGCCGGGTCCACCCCCAACGCACGCGCCATGGCGATGGCTGCTGCCGGGTCCGGCTTGCGCGGCACGCCGGGCCGCGCCCCGGCCACCACGGCAAACGGCCCCAGCGGGCCGTCATCACCGGAGGCATGGGCGGCATCCGCCGCCGCGCTGTCGAAAAAGCTGCCCACCATCAGCCGGGTGAAGGCGTGCGGCTTGTTGGACAGCACCCCCAGCGGCAGCCCGGCGGGGGCCAGTGCGGCCAGCAGTTCACGAATGCCTTGATACGGCGCGCTCTTGGCCGACCAGCGCGAACCGTACTCATCGCGCATGCTGGCCAACAGGGCGGCCACGGCCTGCTCGGTTGCGTCGCCGGGCGGGGTGCCGGGCGGCAGCGCCCGGCGGAACAATGTTTCCACCCCGTCGCCCACAAACTGGCGATAGGCGTCCACGGGGTGTGCGGAAAATCCCTGCGCCAGCAGGCAGGCATTGGCCGCGTCGGCCAGGTCCTCCAGCGTATCCAGCAGGGTGCCGTCCAGATCAAAGATGATGGCGTGTATGGGCATGGGGTTCACCTACCGCGTCCCGCAGGCCCTGTACAGGATGCGGCCCTGCACAAGCGTGGTCCAGAGCTGGATGTCGATGATCCGCCCGTGCTGAACGCCAGCTTCCTTGCTGGCCTGTAAAAAAAGCTGACACCCCGCCTTGCGCCCCGCCCCGCCCGACAAACCGCAACGGGCACATCCCCTCAATATAACGCTATCGTTGTGTTTTCTCGAATAATCAATCCTCACCCACAGGACTTCATGCGCACTCCGTCTACCGCAATGCGCTTGCCGCAGTGGTGCGCGACACTGGCCGTTGCGCCAGCAGCCCCCGCTGGTGGCCGATTGGCAGTACGCCGCAAAGATTCCGGACAGTCACGCAGTCCCCGGTGCGCCCGATCCGCAACGCACCCGGCAACACAGGCTCACCGCGAAAACAATCCTTCATTATTTCAGGTCAATATCTGCACAAACCTCGCGGACACCGTTTTGGCACAACCGTTGCTAACTCCGGTACGTCCCACTGTGCCGCGAGGGGTGCATGGGGGCGGAGGCTGGTAGAGGGTATGCATCACGCATCGCGTTTCACGGAGGTACCATGAGCTTTCCAAGACAAGTCTTCGAATTCCTGAAGGCGAGTTCCATCGCCCATGCACAGTGGGATATCGAGGTATCCACGTCCATCATCAAGAACCGGAAGAAGCTGATCTTCCTCGGCATCCTGCTGTTGCCGATCCTGATGTTCAGCTTTGCCGAGGCGGGCTCCATGCTGGGCAGCAAGACCGCCTACGCGCCTGCGTTCTACTCCACCAAGATATTCCTGGTGTCCATCGCCGTGGGCCTGGCCGCCGGTCTCATCACCGGCTGCATCGGCGCAGGCGGCGGCTTCATCATCACCCCGGCGCTCATGGCTGCGGGGGTAAAAGGCATTCTGGCCGTCGGCACCGACCTGTTCCACATTTTCGCCAAGGCCATCATGGGCACCACGGTCCACAAGAAGCTGGGCAACGTGTCGGTGAAGCTGGCCATCGCCTTCCTGGTGGGGTCGGGCGCGGGCACCTTCGTCGGCGGGGCCATCAACAAGGGCCTGTACAACACCGACCCCCTGCTGTCCGAAATGTTCATCAGCTCCATCTATGCGGTGCTGCTGGGCTTTCTGGGCTTCTACGCCCTGTTCGACTACCTGAAGGCCAGCAAGGCCGGCGGCGGCGGTGACGCCCACGGCGGCAGCAGCGGCGCCACGGGCCTGTCCATCAAGCTTCAGGCCATGAACATGCCCCCCATGATCACCTTTGACGAAGACCTCGTGCCCGGCGGCCGCCGCATCTCCGGCTGGATCGTTGCGGCGGGCGGCATGGTGGTGGGCATCCTGGCGGCCATCATGGGCGTGGGCGGCGGCTTCGTCACCTTCCCCATGTTCGTGTACATCTTCGGCGTGTCGTCCATGACCACCGTGGGCACCGACATCCTGCAGATCATCTTCACCGCCGGTCTTGGCGCCATCGCCCAGTACGCCATCTACGGCTACGTGTTCTACACCCTGGCCATGGGCATGCTGATCGGCTCGCTCCTGGGCATCCAGGTGGGCGCGCTGACCACCAAGGTGGTCAAGGGCATCCACATCCGCGGCTTCTACGCCATGTCGATCATCGCGGGCTTCATCAACCGCGTGGCCACCCTGCCCAAGAAGATGGTGGAACTGGAAATGATCTCCATGCCCAAGGAACTGGTGAACAACATCGAATTCGTGGGCAACATCGTGTTCTGGGTGGTGGTTGCCATCTTTGGCGCCTGGGTGTTCGGCAAGTTCTTCGCCAACATCGGCAAGCTGAGAGCGGAGGCGTAACATGCTTATCCACAGCAAGAGCAGTTTCATGAAGGGCCTGCTGCTCATGGGCTCCTTCTGCGCGGTCTTCTTCCTGATCTTCATGCCGCTCTTTCCCGGTGACGGCGGCAAGGCCCTGACCGGCCTGGAATACTCGGACGACCTGTTCAACAAGCTGTCCAAGGGCTCGTCCTACTTCATTCCCGAGGCCGCAGCGCGTGTCGAACCGCTGAAGGGCAAGATCGTTGAGGTGGCCTATACCTCCAAGAAGGCCGCCGACGCCGCCAAGGTGTTCACTGCCGTGGGCGTGACCGCCACCGCCGAAGGCACCACCCTGAAGGTCCAGGGCGATCTGGGCGCGCTGCTGGCTGCCGCCGTGGCCGACTCCGACGCCATGTACAAGAACGACGGCGCGTCCGTTTCCGCACGCTACGCGGGCATGGATCACCTGATGGTCATGGAAGCGTGGTGGGAAGGCCTGAACCCCATGATCAAGGCCTTGCAGAAGAACAAGATGCTGGGTGAAGCCAGCGCCGTCGACACCGTGCTGAAGCGCGCCGTGGAAACCGGCTACAACTACTACGGCATCCCGGCCGCCAAGGTCATGGACAAGATGGGCGTGATGATCGGCCTGCTGGTCTTCTACGTGGTGTATACCATGTGGTACGGCTTCGCCATCTTCGAACTGTTCGACGGCATCGGCCTGACCATGAAGAAGTCCAAGATCAAGCAGGAAGCCTAGCCCGCGCCGCACCGGCGTCGCGGGCCACAGCCCGCAACGCCTGACGGTCCTGCTCTCGTGACGACCACGGCCCCCCGTACCTTGTACGGGGGGCCGTTCCGTTTTTCGGCCAGAACAGCACACAGGACTGGCACGCAGCATCCGCCACGTGTTGCCGGGCACACCCACCTGTTGCGCGATGGGCAATTCATGCTATGGTGACGGTAATCGCCCGCCCCCGGCTTGATCGGGTTTCCTGCGCTTCTCGCACCCTACGGGCTATCGGCATCCGGTATCCACGGGGCCTTCATGCGCCCCGTTCCGCTGCACCGCCCATCTCCGGCAGTCATTTCTTGCGGAGATTGCGACGCGGCCCACCTTCACCCGCAAGGAGAACGCCATGCCGTCCCGCTTTACCCGTCGCTGCTTCATGTCCCTGTGCGCCTCGGCAACCCTCGTGGCTGCCGGAGCCCGCCTGCTTGGCCCCAGCGTGGCCCACGCCGCCGACGCCGCCGACGCCTTTGCCATGCCCCCGCTGCCCTACCCTGAAAACGGGCTGGAACCCGCCATCAGCGCGCGCACCATCTCGTTCCATTACGGCAAGCACACGGCCGCCTACTACGGCAACCTGAACAAGGCCGTGGCGGGCACCCCCATGGCCACCATGAAGCTGGAAGAAATCATCAAATCCGCGGCGGGCGACCCGGCCAAGGCCGGGCTGTTCAACAACGCCGCCCAGTCATGGAACCACACCTTCTACTGGGCCGGCATGAAGCCCGGCGGCGGCGGCACGCCCCCCGCCAAGGTTGCCGACGCCCTGTCCGCCGCCTTCGGCTCCGTGGACGCCTGCATCACCCAGCTTTCCGACGCTGCCAAAACCCAGTTCGGCAGCGGCTGGGCCTGGCTGGCCAAGGGACGCGAAGGCGGCAAGGACGTGCTGAAGGTGCTGAAGACCGGCAATGCCGAAAATCCCATCACCCAAGGCTATACCCCCATCCTCACCATCGACGTGTGGGAACACGCCTACTACCTGGACTACCAGAACAAGCGCCCCGACTACGTCCAGGCCTTCTTCGACAAGCTGGTGAACTGGGACGAAGTGGCCAAGCGGTTGTAGGAAAAGAGTTTTAAAGAGAATCGGGGAGGGGGCCCTTTGCGGCAGCCGTTAGGTAAGCGCGAAGCGCGAACCTTACGGATGGCGACCGCAGAGCGAAAAGGATCTCCCTCCCCGAACCCCGCTCTGCTGTCGTCATCCGTAACACTCGCGCGTTGCGCTCGTGTAACGGCTGACGCTCCCCCCAAACTTTTTGTTAGGGGGGAAGCTAATCGTAGGAGCAGGGCGAACAAACAGCTTCGTCTGTCAGCGAGTCCCGCAATTGACAAGTTTTGGAAGATGGAGGTCCGGAGGAAGAAACCTTTTCCAAAAGGTTTCTTCCTCCGGTTACTTCTTTCTCCCAAATCTTTTCGGCGTTACCCGGTAACAGGCGCGATCCTGGCGAGGTCGGCGGCGATGCGGTCGCGGATGGGGCCGAACACGCGTTCGTTGTGCGCCACCATGTCGATCTGGCGGGTATGGATGAGCAGGTAGCCCACGCCGCGCACCAGGGTGAGGATGCGATCCCTGGGCAGTCCTTCAAGGGAGGCGAACAGGGCGTCGTCCTTGACGTCGGCGCGGAAGCCGCGTGCTTCCAGCACCTCACCCACGAAGCGGGCGCGCAGGGTGCGGCGGTCGGCGCTGGCGGCCCCGCCCTTGAACTGGAAGGTCACGTAGTTCTCGTGCGGGTTGTCGGCGGCCATGGCTTCCACGGTACAGAAGTGGTAGCCGAAGCGCGCCTGCAGGTTGCAGTAGTCGCGCGAGATCATGAGAAAGTTGCGGTTGGCCAGGGTGGTGGCTGCGGTGGGTTCCAGGTCCGGGTTCACGGTGGATTCCAGCATGACGGACAGAAACCCGCGCGCGTCGGTGGCGGGCGGTCCGGCCCAGGGCACGGCGGTCATGCCTTCCCACAGGGCCAGCATGGGCGCGGAGGCAATGTCGGCCAGGTCCACCACGGGACCGGGCACGGGCTTGCGGAAGCCGCCGTCGATGTCCAGCAGCCAGTATTGCAGCTTGGTGCCGTTAACGCGCAACTGCTTGCCCAAACGCTGCGCGCCGGGGCCCGTGGTGTCGGACACGCCGAACAGCACCTCCACGGATTTCTCGTGGCAGAAGCGGGTGATGTCATGCAGGGTGCGGCAGTGGGCCGGAGCGAACTGCGGCGACTCCGGGTCCAGCAGATGCAGCGGCAGCACCAGCCGTGCGGCTTCGGCCAGCGCGGTGTGGACGGGGCTGCCCTCCATCAGGTTGCGGCGCGGGCCGTGGCCCAAAAGGTCTTCGATGCGGCCCGGATGGACGCGGCGGTTGTCGGCGTCCACGGTGACGATGCCCGCATGCTCCAGAAGCTCTGCGGCGCGGGGCAGCCCGAACAGAGCAGGCACGCCGTACTCGCGGGCCACGCTGGCCAGATGCCCGGCGGCGCCGCCTGCCTCTGCCACCACGGCGGAAGCGCGGGACAGCAGCGGCGCCCAGCGCGGCAAGGCCCGCTCGATGACCAGCACGCCGCCGTCGGGGAAGGACAGCAGATCCATGTCCTTGCGCACCACGTGGGCCAAGCCCGCGCCAGCGCCGGGGCTGACAGGGGTGCCGCCCAGCAGCAGCACCGGCAGGCCGGATTCGCCGCAATTGTAGCCGCCCGGCAGGGGGCCGGATTCTGCGACGACATCCCCGTCGGACAGGGCGGGGCCAACCGTTTCCGTTGCAGCCGTGTCGGCTCCGTCAGCACCGACTGCGGGCGCGCATTCGCCTTCCGGCAGATCGTCGTGGCGCGCCTCGCGCAGGGGGCGGCTTTGCAGGATGGTCAGCACGCCTTCGGGGCACACGGCCCATTCGATGTCCTGCGGCTCTCCGTAAAACACCTCGAAACCGGCGGCCAGCGCGGCAATTTCCAGGGCACGCGCGTCGTCGATGCACGCTGTGTTCACGAGGTCTGCGGGCATATCCTCCAGCCGCACGCCCTCGATGGGGTCGCGCACGAAACGCTGGGGCTTGGCCGCTATCTGGCGCTGCGCCACCGCCATGGGCACCTCGCGCGAGACCACGAACACGTCAGGGCTGAAGCTGCCGTCCACCACCGCCTTGGGCAGTCCGGGCACGGCGTTGATGACCACGGTGTTGTCGCGCAGGTCCAACGGGTTACGGCTGTAGGCCACGCCGCCCGCCACCGCGTCCACCATGACCAGACAGCCCACGCACATGGGCACGTCCTCGTCGGGGATGCCGCGCGCCAGCCGGTAGGTCATGGCGGTGACGCCATACTTGCTGGCCACGATGTCCTTGAAGGTGTCCAGCACGTCTTCCGGCGGCACGTTGAGTTCCGAGCGGTACTGCCCGGCAAAGGAGGCATCCAGCGAGTCTTCGCCCACGGCGCTGGAGCGCACGGCAAAGCGCACCTCGGCTCCTGTGCAGACGTCCGGGGACGCGTGGGGGCCGGGATGCCCCCCCGGCCGCGCATCATGCGGCGGACCGGCCAAGCGCTCCACCTGCGCGGTGATGGCCCCGGCCAGGTCGTCGGGCACAGGCGCGGCCAGAATGAGTTGCTGGATGGACGCGGACAGCGCGAACACCTCGTCCAGCCGGGTGGCGTCCGCCGACTGCACCCGCCGGTCGATTTCTTCCTGCAGGCCGCCCGCCTCCATGAAGCGCTGGTAGCCCGTGGCGGTGACCACGAAGCCGTCAGGCACGGTGATGCCGAGACGGCGGCGGATTTCGCCCAGGTTGGCCATCTTGCCGCCGGTCTGGTCGGCCAGGTCCACGCCGGTTTCGGCAATGGGCAGCACCAGCGGCCCGCCGCCCGCACGCACGTGGGGGGCCACCACGGCCTCGATGCCCGCGCGGATTTCGCCAAACTTCGTTTCCAGTTCGGGCCAGCGGTCGTCGGACAGCGCATTGAGGTGGCGCACGATCTGGAACACGCTGGCGCACGCGCGGGTGCAGGCCCCGCGCACGTAGGTCATGCCGAAGGGACGCACCCCGCGCAGGGCCTCTTCCATGTCGGCCATGATCTCAAGGGCGCTCTTGTTGGCGGACAGCAACAGCCGGAACCGCGAGCAGCGTTCGCGGTACAGCGCGCGCAGCCGTTCGGTTTCGGCGTCGGGCACGCCGTCGTCCTGCGCAGGTGCGTCCTGCCGCCGGAACAGCGCGCCGAGTGTGTGGAAAAAACCGCCCATATCGCGTCCGCCGTGGTCTGCGTCGTGAAGTGCCCGTCAGCCGATCCTGCCGCCTGGCCGATCCTGTACGGTCCTGTCCGTCACCGCCCTGTCCGCGCGCCGCCGCTCAGGCGTGGCGCACGGCCTCGCCCAACTTGAAGATCAGTTCGTTGATGGCCACGGGTTTGAGCATGTAGTCGAACGCCCCCAGTTCCATGCCGGTCAGGGCCGCGCCCAGGCTGGCATGCCCGGTCAGCAGCACCACAGGCACCTCCGGCCGCAGGGCCTTGATGCGCCGCAGCGTCTCCAGCCCATCCATGCCCGGCATCTTCACGTCCAGCACCACGGCGTCGTAAACGCCCTGCTCCACGCGCGCCAGCGCATCCGTGCCGTTGTCCGCCGTGTCCACCTCCATGCCGCGGCGTTCAAGCCGCTTGTGCATGAGGTCCAGGAATTCCGTCTCGTCATCCACGATGAGAATCTTCATGCCGTGGCCCTTTCGCTAGAGAATGCTTGAAAACTTATGAGCATGAGCCTCGGGGGAAGGGACCCTTTGGGAAAGGGTCTCCTTCCCCCGAACCCCCATCCCCCCAAACTTTTCATAATGGGGTTTGGCTTAAACATCTCTCCATCGCGTCACGAAGCGCCAAACAAAAAGTTTTGGGGGGAGGGGTCCGGGGAGGGAGACCTTTTTCAAAAGGTCCCCTCCCCGGTCAGTTGCCTGAAAAATCTTGCACCGCCGGAGGCGTACAAAAAGCAGCAACCGCTACCGCAAGTTGAGCAGGGTATCCTGCGTGAAGGCGGGCGGCGCGGTGGGCAGATACACGGTAAAGGTAGCCCCGTTGCCGGGGGAGCTTTCCGCCACGATGCGGCCGCCGAGTTTTTCCATGATCGAATAGCAGATGGCGAGGCCAAGGCCGGTGCCTTCGCCTGCCTTCTTGGTGGTGTAGAACGGGTCGAAGATGTGTTCGAGCACGTCGGGGGTGATGCCGCCGCCGGTGTCGGTGACGGCCACGAACACTTCCTGCCCGCCTTCGGTGGCCCCGGTGCGCACGGTGATGGACCCGCCCTGGCCCACGGCGTCGATGGCGTTGTCCAGCACGTTCAGGATCACCTGCTGCACCTGCGCCGTATCGGTGGTGATGGCGGGCAGGTTGGCGTCGAAGTCCTTGTGGATGGTGATGGAGCGGTGCAGGGCCTCGCTTTCCAGAAACTTCACGGTCTGCTCGGTCAGCACGTTCAGGGGCACGTCTTCCTGCATGGGTTCCATGCGGCGGCCAAAGCCCAGCATGCGATGGGTGATTCCCTTGGCCCGGTCCACGTGCTGCTCGATCTTGGCGGCGGCCTCTTCGATTTCCGCGTGGTGGCCCATGCGCGCGGCGTCCTCTTCGGACAGCAGATCGCGGATCCACCCGGCGTTCTCGCGGATGAGCATGAGCGGGTTGTTCACCTCGTGCGCCACCCCGGCGGCCAGCTTGCCAAGCGCGGCCATCTTGCTGGACTGCATGAGCGAGGCGTCGAGCATGGCCTGCCTGCGGTCGGCCTCGATGACCTTGTCCACGATGACGCGGGTGGTGAAGAAGGTGCCCAGACAGATGACCACGGCCCCGCCCAGCAGGAACAGCACCACGATGAGCTGGGTATGCGCCAGGGGCGAAAGCGGCTCGCGCGGGTCATCCATGACCACCAGCAGCCAGGGCATGTTCTCCAGCCAGGTCATGCCGGTGATCATGGGCCTGCCGTCGGCATTGGCCACGGTGTCCACCACCACCCCGCGCTTGGCCCTGTCGGGCATGGTCAGGTGCAGCCCGAACCGGGTCATGATGGCGCCGTTGTTGCGCGAATCGGATTGCAGGGTGCCGTCCACGGCCAGCAGGAAGGCGTCGCTGTTGGTGCCGGAATAGGCACGGTGCAGCATGGCGCTGACGGCGGCGGAATCGATGGTGGCCCGCAGTATCCAGGCCCTGCCGTTCTCGCGGCGCATGACCGCGATGATGAAGTGCGGAAAACGACGGAACCCGGTGAACACGTCGCTGACGTACTGGCCCTTCAGCATCACCTCGTGAAACCACGGCTCGTCGCGGTAGTTGGCCGCTTCCAGCGAATACGGCCCCACGTAGGCCACGTGTTCGCCCTGGTCGTTGATGACGCCAAGATCCACGTAGGAGCGGGCGTTGGACTGGATGACCCCGAAAATGGTCCCCAACTGGGTAGGGTCGGACAGTTCGCGGAACGAGTGGGTCCAGGCCAGGCTCTTGATCTGCGAGACGCGCTCGGCCAGAAAGGTGTCCAGCGCGCGGCGCTTGCTTTCGGTCACCGCCTCGATGCCCGAAACCATGCGCTCGTGGTAGGTCTTGGAAAACTGGAGATGGATGAAGAAGCCCAGCGCAAACAGCGGCACGAGCGAAAAGGCGAGCATGGCGAAGGTGAGCCTGCGCCGCAGCCTGGTGTATCCGCCAATGTCCATCCAGCCTCCGTGGGCGGACGCCCCGCAAAGGGGGCACCCTGAAAAGACCGCCGGGAAAAGGCCACCTCGAACAAGGGGCTTGGGAGCGAAGAGGGGAACCGCCACGTGCGGGCTACGGGCGCGATGACGGACGTGCGCCCCAGGCTCTGGCCTCTGCCCGGATGCGGCGCAAAATCGTTGCAGAACCGGCACGCGCGTTCCGAAAGGGACACACAGAAACGCCAGAACGGCAACATCCCGCCCCTTGCGACGCAACCGTGAAACACAAACGACGCAAGGGTCACCCCAAGTCCTAAAATTACCCGATCATCCAGCATTTTACAATCGCCGGAAGTGCCCGAAACAGGGAAACACCGCGTTTCGCGGCCCGCCGGTTTTCACACCGCAACCGGCACCGCTTCCGCCACGGGGATCAGATGGGGGCGGCGGGGTCCACGGCCCGGCGCGGGCGGGCGTCATCATCAGACGCAGCCTGATCGGCCTCTTTCGCGCGGTCGGCCTCTTCCACCAGGCGGTGACAGTCGGCCAGCATGGCCGCGCGCCGTTCGGCCAGTTGCGGCCCATCGTTCATGATCATGTCCAACTGGCGGGTATGGATGGTCATGTACCCGGCCACCAGCAGCATGCGCAGGGCATCCGCCTGTGGCAGATTTTCGATGCGGGCCGACAGGGCGTCGCGCCGCACCGTGCAGGCAAAGCCGAATTCGCCCAGCAGCCCGGCCACAAACTCCACCCGGCGCACCCGACGCTCGATGTTGGCGGCCCCGCCGCGCAACTGGAAGACCACGTAGTTTTCGGGCGTACGGTCGCCCACCAGCGATTCCACGGCCACGAAGTGGAACCCGAAGCGCGAATGCAGGCTGCAATAGTTGCGCGAGACCATGAAGTAGTTGCGCTCGGTGAAAAACGCGGTCTGCGCCGCAGGATCCAGATGCGGGTTGGCCGTGGCCTCGAACATCACCGACAGAAAGCCCTTGGCGTCCACCGGCGGCGGCCCCTGCCACGGCACGGCGTTCATGCCGCGCCACAGGGTGCGCATGGGTACAGAGGCTATCCGTGCGATGGGCACCAGCGGGCCGTTGACCTCGCCGTCGAAGCCGTCGTCCAGATTGACCACCCAGAACTGTTTGGGCACGTCGCACTGCAACTGCTTGACCCGTTGCGGCGCGTGGCGCTGCTGCGAGCCGAAGCGGAACATCTCGGCCACGGCCTTTTCATGGCAGAACCGCCCCAGGTCGTGAAAAGTGCGGCAGTTGGCAGACTTGAAGTCAGGCGAATCCGGGTCAAGGGTCAGGGGCAGCATGTGGTGGGCGGCGGCGTCCAGCGCCTGCAACACCGGGCTGCCGGGCATGAAGTTGCATTCGTGCGGGCCCGGTTCGGTGAACGCCGGGATGCTGCCCGGATACACCACGCCCACATCGCCATGCACGGTAACCATGGCCCCCTGCTCCAGAAGGTCCAGCGGGCTGCCCTGCCGGAACGGGCCGAACACGGCGGGCTTGCCGAATTCACGCGCCACGGCGGCCAACTGGCTGGAGATGCGCCCGCGCTCGGCCACCACGGCGGCGGCACGGTCCAGCAGCATGCCCCAATCGGCCAGATCGCGCGCCACCACCAGCACCGCACCGTCGGGGAAGGCGCGCACGTCGTCCCGTTCGCGCACGATATGCACCGGCCCGGCCACCACGCCCGGTCCGGCGGTAATCCCGCCATCCAGCAGGGCCGGGGGCGGGCATTCGGTCTGGGCGGCGTCTTCGGCCTCCGATTCGGCGTAACTTTCCGGCAGATGGGCGCGCGGCGGGGGCAGGGGCCGGGCATGCAGCAGCGAGACGGAACCGTCCGGCTCCAGCAGCCAGTCTATTTCCTGGGGCAGTCCGCAGCGTTCCTCCACGGCCAGGGCCAGTTCGGCCACGGCGCGCGCCTCCGCGTCATCCAATACCGCGGCGGAAGCGCCGGGGGCAATGCTGCGCAGCCGCACCGAACCGCCCGCGCGGCACACGTGGTAGGCATCCACGTCGTGCGCGCCGTCCTCCACGGCCTCGGACAGGCCGCGCGCGGCATAGACATGCACCGAGGTGTCCCGGGCGTGCAGGGGGTTGCCGGTGTAGGCAATGCCACCGGCCACGGGGGCCTCCACGGCAAAGCAGCCCACGCACACGCAGGTGCCCGCATCGCGCAGGCCCCGGTTGCGACGGTAGGCAATGGCCTGGGGCGAATACTTCAGGGCAAGGGTGGCGCGCAAGGCATCCAGCACCCGCTGCCTGTCTGGCTCAGGGTCAGGGTCGGAACTTTCATCGAACAGGGGAATGGACGGCCCCCACAGGGTCATGCCGCCCGCGTCGTCGCCCCCTTCGCGCACGTCGGAGGCTCCCTGCGGCCAGACCCGCCCGCGCAGCAAGAGGCGCATGTCGCGCCCCTGCACGCCGGGCCGGGCGGCCACCCGCGTCCGCAGGGCGGACAGGGCGTCCATGAACGCGTCGGCTACCTCGCCCGGAGCCTCTGCCGCCAGGATCAGCCTGACGATGGAGGGCGAAAGGTCCAGCAGGTTGTCCGGCCTGATGCCGCCCGACGCCTGCACCCGCCGTCCTATCTCTTCCTGCAAGCCCTGGTGCCGGAACAGCCGCTGGCAGGCGGCAGCGGTGACGATGAACCCATCGGGCACGCCTCCGCCCGGCATGCCCCCTCCACCGGATGCGCTCGACGCATCGAACGTGCCGCGCGAAGCCCGCGGGTCGCGCAGCGCCCCCAGCCGGGTCAGGGCCGGGTCGGCAAGATCGGGCAGGTTCAGGTCCGGATGGCCGAACGGCAAGGTCAACGGACCATCCATGGTGGCGGGACGGCCATAGACAATGGCCGCCACCTCGGCCTGGATGGCGTTGAAACGGGCGGAGAGTTCGGGATAGCGGCCAGGAGCCAGTTCATCCAGCTGGCGGATGCACTGGAAGACCTGGGTGGTGATGCGGGTACACAGGGCGCGCACCGTCTGCATGCCGAAAGGATGGACACAGCACAGGGCCAGTTCCATCTCGGTCATCACTTCCTGCAACTTGGCCCAGGCGTTGAGCACCAGTTTGAAGCGGTGGTAACGCGCCGCAAAGGCCTCTTCGGCGGCGGCGCGCTCCTCTTCCCGCCGCTTGCGGCGGAAGGGCAGCCAGCAGAACAGACCCATGGCGGTTTTCCGGGTAGATGCAGGTTTTGGATGCCCTTACGGGCCCTTGCGCGCCGCAGCCCTGCGATCAAGCTGACACTGGGTGTAGGCGTCCTCGATCTTGAACAGCAGTTCGTCGAAATCCGTGGGCTTCATCAGGTAGCCGAAGGCCCCAAGGCGCATGCCCTCCACCGCCACTTCCATGTCGGCGTGGCCGGAAAGCATGATAACCTCCACACCCGGAAACCCGGTGCGAATGCGCTCCAGCGCCTGCATGCCGCCCATGCCCGGCATCTTCACGTCCATGACCACCACGTCGGCCCCTTCGCAGGCAAGGTGTTCCAACGCCTCTTCGCCGCTGGCGGCGCGGGCGGTGGGAAAGCCGCGCTTGCCCAGGCGCAGGGCCAGCATCTCTGTACTTTCGGGTTCGTCGTCCACCAGCAGGACGCGCGGCAGGGGCCTGTCCGTGCCGGGTGCTGAGGGTGCGCCGGGCCTGGAACGTGCGTCTGATGTCGGCGTGTCGGTCATGGGGCCTCCCGGCGTCAGGCTTGCGGATTCTGGCCCCGCTGCGTGGCGGGGCAGGTCCGCACTGCCTTCCTACCGTTCTTTGGGATACGCCACAAGGTGGCTGGATGCATGAGAGCAGCACTCTCGGCCCAATGTTTCGCAGGACGGCGGCGCGGGCCTACCGCGCCGTTTTCCTGTTGCGCCGGGCCGGGCGATCCATGCGCTCATCTCGTTGTTACCGCGCGCAAATTGGGCTAGAACCACCCTGACATACTGGCATCGCAACCTCACATTCGGCCCTCGGACCTCGTCATGGTGAACTGGAGACTGCCCAGGGTGGTGCGCTTTCGCCCCAGCCTGCGCGTACGCATCGGCCTGCTGCTGGCCGCGCTGGCGGCCACGTCCATGGCCGCCGCCGCGCTGCCGCTGCTCATGGCCAGCGGGCGGCTTTCCTTGCCCACGCCCTTCGGCACCTGGACGGCGGACCCGGCCACCGATGCCCTGGGGCTGATGCTGGTGGTGCTGTTTCTGGCCGGGCTGCTGGCCGTGGTGGTGTTCCGCCAGGTGCTGGGGCCCATCCGCCGCCTGGCCCTGGAAGGGCTGGAGGATGCCGATGCCTACGGCAACGAGGTGGAGGTGCTGGACCGCCGCCTGCGCCACCTGCTGGACACCATGCGCCGCACCCAGGTGCAACTGGAAGAAAGCCACGAAACCCTGCGCCAGACCGAAAAGCTGGCCCTGGTGGGCAAGCTGGCCGCCGGGGTGGCCCATTCCATCCGCAATCCGCTGACCTCGGTAAAGCTGCGGCTGTTTGCGCTGGAACGCAGCCTGAACCTGGGGCCGGACCAGAAGGAGCAGCAGGAGGACTTCGAGGTCATCGCCGCCGAAATCCGCCACCTGGACGCCATCGTCACCAACTTTCTGGAATTTTCGCGCCGTCCGCGCCTGCGCATGCAGCCCGTCAGCCCGTCCGACGTGGTGGACATGACCCTGCAACTGCTCAAGCACCGCCTGGAATCGTTCAACGTGGCGGTTTCCGTACACCGGACCGAACGCCTGCCGGTGGTGGACGGCGACGCCGAACAGCTCAAGGAAGCGCTGGTCAACCTCATCCTGAACGCGTGCGAGGCCATGGGCTACGACGGCACGCTGGACATCACGGAAGAAAAGGGCATCATCAACCCCTTGGGCCGGGCCGTGGTCATCCGCATTGCGGACAGCGGCCCCGGCGTGCCCCAACACATCCGCGACGAAGTGTTCCAGCCGTTCTTCAGCACCAAGGAAGAAGGCACCGGCCTTGGCCTGCCCATCGCCCGGCGCATCTTCGAGGAACACGGCGGCTGGCTGCACCTGCATTCGGCGCACGGCAAGGGGGCCACATTTGTCATCGTGCTGCCCGCCCGCAAGGACGACTCATGGCTAAGATCCTGATCGTCGACGACGAACTGCAACTGCGCCAGAGCTTCCAGCGCCTGCTGGCCGGCGAGGGGCACGACGTGCGCGCAGCCTCCACCGGCGAGCAGGGCATAAAGCTGGTGCGCGAAGAATTGCCCGACCTCGTGATAATGGACGTGCGCATGCCCGGCATGGACGGCCTGACCGCCCTGCGCGCCATCCGCGAGATAGACGCCCGCCTGCCCGTGGTCATCATGACCGCCTACTCCACCACCGAGACCGCCATCGAGGCCACCAAGCTGGGGGCCTTCGACTACATCCTGAAGCCGTTCGAGATTCCGGACATCCTCGCGCTCATCGAGCAGGCCGTGGAGGCGGGACGCCGCATGCGCGCCCGCGTGGACATGATGGCCGATGGCGAGGACGGCGAAGGCGGCGGGCATGAGCCGCCGGGCGAGGCACTGGTGGGCACCAGCCGGGCCATGCACCAGGTGTACAAGGCCATCGGCCGGGCCGCGCCCACCGACGCCCTGGTGCTGGTGCGGGGCGAATCGGGCACCGGCAAGGAACTGGTGGCCCGTGCCGTGTACCAGCACAGTCTGCGGGGCGAAAAACCGTTTCTGGTCATCAACTGCGTGGCCATTCCGGACACGCTGCTGGAAAGCGAACTGTTCGGCTATGAGAAGGGGGCCTTTACCGGGGCCACCAACCGACGGGTGGGCAAGATAGAACAGGCGGGCGGCGGCACGGTCTTTCTGGACGAAATAGGCGACATGCCCCTGGGCATTCAGGCCAAGCTGCTGCGCCTGTTGCAGGAAAAACAGATCGAACGGCTGGGCGGCAGGCAGCCCATCCCCGTGGACGTGCGCATCATTGCCGCCACCAACACCGACCTGGAAGCCGCCGTGGCCGACGGGCGCTTCCGCGAAGACCTGTACTACCGGCTGAAGGTGGTCACCCTGTGGCTGCCCCCCCTGCGCGAACGCAGTGAGGACATCCCCCCGCTGGCCCGGTACTTTCTGGGCCGCTTTTCGCGCGAGATGGACATGCAGAACCCCGGCATCACCCCGGAAGCACTGGCCTATCTGGAAACGCAACCCTGGCCCGGCAACGTGCGCGAACTGGGCAACACCGTCCACAAGGCGCTGGTGTTCAGCCGGGGCGGCCCGCTGGGCGAACCGGACCTGCGGCAGGCGCTGGAAGCCAGCCGGGGCGTACGGCCCGGCAGCGAGGGGCCCGCCTGCGACCTTTCGCTGGCCGCCGACCAGACCATGCAGGAACTCATTCGCCGCACCCTCAGTGAAAGCGACAGCGACAACGTGTTCGACGAACTGATGGATCACGTGGGACGGCTGGTGGTGCGCGAGGCGCTGCACCTTACCGGCGGCAACCGCACCCGCGCCGCCCGCCTGCTGGGGCTTTCGCGCCCCACGCTGCTGGCCAAGATAGAAAAATACGGGCTGCGCATCGAAACCCAGGTATCCTGAACCGACTACAGGTTCCGGCATGTCTGGTCCGGGCATGTCTGGTGCGGACGCAGCTGGCCCAACACGTCTGGCCCGGACAAGTCAGGCCCGGACAAGTCAGGCCCGGACAAATCAGAACCGGACAAATCAGGCCTGCCAACCCGACGCGTCGCCTCGTTCAGGCAGCGGACGTCACGCCACCGCCCCCTCTCGCACGGGCGACCAACCGGCTGTCGCGTCCTCATGCCGGGCACGCTGGTTGGGCGACCTCTCAGCCCCTTGTGCTGCGCCCGTTTCTCGGATAGTTGCAGGGCACGAGTACAGACTGATATCTTATACTTCTTGTAGAATCCGCCATCCAACCCGGAGGGTTTCCCACCTTCCGAGATACGAACTGATGCACATGCCTGTAAAGCCCGCCTTCCATCCGCTCTACCAGCAGGTCAAGGAATCGCTGCTCCGCCGCATCGCCACGGGCGAATGGGCGCCGGGCACTTTCCTGCCCAGCGAACCGGCACTTGCCGAAGAATACGGCGTCAGCCACGGCACCCTGCGCAAGGCGCTGAACGAGTTGACCGCCGAACGGCGGGTAGTGCGCTATCAGGGCAAGGGGACGGCGGTGGCCACCTTCGACGCGGACGAGGCGCTGTTCCGCTTCTTTCGCATCGTCAGTTGCGAGGACAGGCGCACCCTGCCCATCTCGGAAGTGTACAGCGCAACCCCGGCCAACGCCGATGCCGAAGAAGCGGCGGCCCTGGACATTCCCGTGGGTTCGCCGGTGTTCCGTGTGGAGCGCGTGCGCTCGCTGGACGGCGTGCCGCTGCTGAACGAGCACATCACCCTGAGCTGCACGCGCATGCCCGGCATAGACGCCATACCCCACAACGCGCTGCCTAACACCCTGTACGATTTTTTCCAGAAGCGGTTCAACGTGACCATCGCCAAGGCGGACGAAAGCATCACCGCCGTCGCCGCCGACAAGACCGATGCCCAGCGCCTGGGCGTGCCCGTGGGGCACCCGCTGCTGGCCATTCGCCGCGTGGCCATGGATATCGAGGAAAACCCGGTGGAACTGCGCCACACCCGTTGCGTGACCACCAACTTTCATTACCGCACCAAGCTTTCGTAGCCGCGCGGGCCTGCGCCCGCCAGCACGTGAAAGGGCCTTCCCGCCGGGGAAGGCCCTTTTGTGTTTTCTCGCGTGGGGGGGGCGTTACGCGGCGCGCTCCCTAAGCCATGCCCGCGCGCCGCAACAACTCCTCGTGCAGGGGATGGGACAGGGCCACCCCTTCACGCGCGGCGCGGCGTTGCAGTTCAAACCGCCGCGCCCCCGGCAGGCGGGTGCCCGGCTGGTGCAGCACGTGCCCCAGCAGGGTGGCGGCGCGTTCGGCAAAATCGGCTCCGAAGGCGTGCGGCGAAAGCAGCACCATGCACTGCCCGGTGCGAGGCGGCCCGCCTTCGGCATCAAGGAACGATGTGGCCTCGAAGGCGTGGTTGCTGCCGGTGAGCGACGCGGACAGCAGTTCCACCATCAGCGCCAGGGCTGCACCCTTGGCCCCGCCAAACGGCAGCAGCATGCCCTCCAGCGCCATGGCCGGATCGGTGGTGGGCCTGCCGTCGGCGGCCACGGCCCAGCCTTCGGGAATGGGACGGCCCACGCGGGCCGCGTCCACGATGCGCCCGCGCGCCACGGTGCTCAGCGAAAGGTCCAGCACCAGCGGGTCCGGTTCGCTCGGCCTGTCGGCGTCGTCTGTCTCGTCGGCTGCGCCGGGCAGCGCCACGGGCGGACAGGCAAAGGCCACGGGGTTGGTGCCGAACGAGGCGCGGTTGCCGCCCCACGGCGCCATGGCCGCCGGGGTGTTGGCAAACAGCACCGCCACCAGCCCCTGCCGGGCCGCCCGTTCCACATGCAGCCCGCCCACGCCGCAATGGTGCGAATTGGCCACGCCCATGGCCACGCAGCCCATCTGCCGCGCCAAGGGCACGGCCACGGCCAGCCCGGCGTCGATGGCCGGGTAGGCGAAACCGCACTCCGCATCCACGCGCACCACCGCCGGAAACGGCGTGTCCACGCGCGGCACGGCATCGCCGCGCACCTTGCCCGCCGCTGCCTGGTCCGCATACTGCGGCAGGCGCGACATGCCGTGCGAGGGAATGCCCATGCATTCCGCCGCCACCAGCGCATCGGCCACGCTGGCAGCGGCCATGGGACGCACCCCTACCCGCTCCAGCGTCTTGCGGCACAACGCCGCCATGTCTTCCGGCCTGACGATGACTGCCATGATTGCTCCTGCGACATGTTGCACCTGAAATACTCTGGCACGAGTATTTCATCAGCTTTCTTCTGCACGTGGAGGCCGCCAGGGGCAGTCTCCAAAACAGGATTTCCGTTCGTTGGCGACTGCCCCTACGCGCGCAGCCGCATCAACGCCTGCTCCAACTGGATGGCCATCTCCGACAGTTCGCGGATGGCCACGGCGGACTGCTGCATGCCGCCCGCCGTCTCCGCCGCAATGTCGCTGACCGACTGCACGGTGCGGCCTATCTGTTCGCTGGCCGCAGACTGCTGTTCTGCTGCGGTGGCAATGCCGTTGACCTGCGTGGCCGAGTCGCCCACGATGCGCACGATGGCATCCAGCGCCTGGCCCGATTCCCGCGCGGAACGAGTCGCCTCGCCCACTGCCGTCACGGAATGCTCCACCGCGTCCACGTTGCGCCGGGCCACATCCTGGATGCCGCGCACGCTGCCGCCCACTTCCGCCGTGGCCTGCATGGTACGTTCGGCCAGTTTGCGCACCTCGTCGGCCACCACGGCAAAGCCGCGTCCGGCGTCTCCGGCCCTTGCCGCCTCAATGGCCGCGTTCAGCGCCAGCAGGTTGGTCTGGTCCGCGATGTCGGCGATCATCTCCATGACCTTGCCGATGGCCTCTGCCTTCACACCCAGTTCCTGCATGTTGCGGCGCACCGCGTCAGACCCTTGCGCCACCTTCTCGATGGCGGTGACGGTGCGGGCCACCACCTGCGCACCTTCTTCTGCATTGCGGCGCGAATCGTCCGAACTGCGGCTGGTGGCGGCGGCGCTGGCGGCCACCTCTGCCACGGCCCCGTTCATCTGGGTGATGGCGGCCAGGGTTTCGGCCATGCGCTGCTGCTGCATTTCCGCCCCTGCGCCCACCTGCTCGGCCTGGGCGGCCAGTTCTTCCGCTGCGGCAGCAATGCGCGCGGAAATGGCGTGGGCCTCGTCCGCCACCGAAAGCATGGTCTGGTTGGCCGCTTCCACGCCCGTGCGGGCCTCTTCCGCCTGCTGCATGGCCTGGCGTGCCCGTTCGGATTCCTCGCGCGCCCGGCGCGATTCTTCCTCGGCACTGGCAAGGTGGGTTTGCAGCGATTCCACCATGTCCACGATGTGGCCGTACACGCCGCTATGCGGGCTGCCGTCGTCGATGGCGTAGTCGCCCTCGGTGACCCGGCGGGCGATGTCGGCCAGTTCGCCGGGGTCCTTGCCCAGTTGGCGCACGGTGCCGCGCGGCAGGAGGAAGGCAATGACCATGCCGACGCACATGGCAGCCAGGGCCACCCCGGCCAACAACCACGTGGCCGTGCGCACCGAAGCGTCGGACGCCGCCGAGGCGTGTTGCAACGCCTCGGTCGCGGCGGCCTGGGTGGCGGTCACCACCTGCTGCTGGCGGTCCAGGGCCTCGTACTTGGCCAGCATCTGGCGCGAGAATATGCCGAACAAGCCGGAATAGTTGCCCACGTAGCCCATGAGTTCCTGCACGGCATCCTGGGACGGTTCATCGGGCTGGGCATCGCGCGCCGCCTGAAAGGCCTTGCGGGTTTCGGTCAGCCGGGCGCGGATGGCCGTACGCAACTCCTCGGTGGGCGTTTCCAGAAACTGCCCGGTCAACACGCGCACCTCGGCAAAGGCGGCGGTTCCGGCGTGCAGCATCTGATAGCCCTTCAGCCGTCCCGCGTCGTGGGCGACTTGCAGCGATCCCGCAAGCTTGCCGTCCACAGCGGCCACCGTCTCCACCACCTTGGCGGCGTTGGCGTCGATGCGCTGCCGCATGGCGATGGCCTCGTTCTGCGAGTTCACCAGTTGCGCGAAGGCGGACTTGAAATTCTCCAGGGTTTCCAGCAGTCCCTTGCCGTCTTCCTGCATCCAGTCGTGCGACAGGCCCGCGCCCGCCGCCTCGATGACGGCGCGGGCGTCGTCCAGGCTTTTGTCCGTTGCCGCAGCGTGGGTCTGCTCACCGCGCAGCATGAAGCGCCCCATGGAGGCTTCCGCCGACGCAAGGTGGCGCATGGCCGTTTCTATGGACGTGGAATAGTTGCCGTACACGACCATCTCGTGCATTCCCCGCCAGCCAATGCCGCCCACGATGGCCGTCAACGACAGCACAGCCATGAATCCGAAATACAGTTTGGTCTTCAGGAGCATGCCTACCTCCGGAGCGTGTCTGGTGTTCTGCCTTGCGGACAGAGGAGCACGCCCGCACGTACGCGCGACCCGCTCCTGCTTCGGACCCGTTCCCCCCTTCGTCTTGCCGCTGTCCCAGCAAGGACCCGGCATCGCCCTGCTTCTCCCCTCCGGACGCCGCACGCCGCCCCCGCAACGCTGGCGCCTGTCCCATGGCCGCATGCCCCCCCGGCATCCGACCATCCCCCCAGGCTCCGGGCGGCTGGCGGCGCGCCGCCCTGGCGTGGCGGGCAGGGTTGCCCTGCGGCGGCTGTCCCCCGGAACCGTGCCGCCGCCACGGACACCCCTGCCCGCTGTCTCAGGAGGAGGCAGGCAAAGCGTCTATTTCTTGTAAAAGAACGATGAATTGGCGTTTTTCACCACGGCCACGCGCGGATTCCGCAACCCCGCCAGCCAGGTGTTCACGGTCTGCTGCATGTCGCCGGGCGTCAGCAGGCATTCGCGCAGCCGGGCCGGGTCCAGCTCGGAATGCACCACCACCTCGAAGCTGGTGGTGGCCCGGGCGAACAGAAAGCCCTTGTGCGCGCCCATGCGGAACGCCCCGGCCTCGAAGTCCTTCTTCAGCGCATGCGCGCACGGAAAGCGCCGTACGTAGTCGTGGTACACCTCGTCGCCAATGCCCTGGCCGCATTCGGCCACCAGCAGCACCTTTGCGCCGGGCGCGGCGCACTGCACCGCCGTGTTCAGCCCCTTCTGGGCCTGGTACAGGCAGATGTCCTTGGGCGTGCCGCCGCACGAGGCAATGACGATGTCATACGGCGCGTCGTAGGCCAGCCCGTACACCTGCGCCGTGACCTTGGCGGCGGTGCGCATGACCAGCGGCGGCCAGCCCGCCAGCACGGCAACCGGGCGCTTGGCTGCGTCCAGCACCACGTTGACGGCCATGGACACGCCAGCCAGTTCACCGGCTTCGTCCAGGTCGAGCCGCACGGGGTTGGTCTCTATGGCCCCCACGGTGGCTGCCGGATCGCGCATCAGGCGGTGGTTGGCCTCGATCATGGCCGCAGAGGCGCAGCCGATGGCCACCCCCTTGGCACCGCCGGTAAAGCCCACGAACTGGTGTGCGTCCACCATGCCGATGACCAGGCGCAGTTCCGCCGCGCCGTAGGCGGCGTTGACTTCCACCGGGGTGCCGCGCGTGGTGGAGCCGAAGCGGGCCAGCGGCGAATGTTCGGCGTCGTGGGCCACCACGCGGCAGCCGCGCAGGTCCTCCGGCAGCACGCGGGCCAGTTGGGCCTCGTCCGCCGGGGGATGCAGGCCGCCGCCAACCACGATCACCACGTCTTCGGGCTTCAGGGTCGGATACGCCGCGAACAGCCTGTCCAGCAGCGGCGGCAGCAGCAGCCGCACCGGCACGGGGCGCGTTTCATCGGGCACGGCAATGGCCACGGAACGCGGGGCCGGGCGGTCTTCCAGCCGCAGACAACCCAGCGGGTCGTCCAGGGCGGCGTGCAGCGCGGCCAGCGGATCTTCCAGCGGCGCCACGGGGTTCGGCTCGAAGATGTCCACGTGGATGTCGTCGGGCAGTTCCAGGGGCGCGTAGCCGTGCCCGTACTTCAGATCGATGCGCATGGAATGTGACCTCTCGCGAATGGTATCGACAGTGGGAACGGATTCCCCCCGCCGTGTGCAGCCCTTCCGGAAATACACACGGCGGAGGGACGGAGCGAACAATGCCGTGCGGCTGACGCTAGAACAGCATGCCTTCAGGAGTGGGAACGCCCAACAGCATCGCGAACCCTATCCAGACGAACAGGCACAACACCACGGTGAACGCGGCGGAGGCCACAGCTTTCTTGCGCGTGCCGCCACCGGCGTCGCTCAGCACCATGGACATACCGAACAGATACAGGGCGGAAGCCAGATAAAAACCCAGCACGGGGATGATCGCCACATAGGCAATGGCCCCGGCAGAGATCATGACCACGCGCCGCACGGCCACGGGTTCGTCATCCTGCGGGGCGTTGTCGCCCTTGCGGCCCTTCAGCAGGCCAAGAACGCACAGGTAGATGCCGCCAAGGGCCATGAAGATGATGAGCATCCGGGGGAACAGCAGGCTGACCCCTTCAAGGTCGCCGCTCTGGGCGTGGAACACGCCCGCAATGACCAGCACGGCGAGACCGGAGGTGATGTCGGCAACGCTGCTACGCATGGGGGGTGTCCTCCTTGGACTGCGGAAGCTCGCAGCCGCAGTCGCGGCGCTTGCGCTTCCAGTCCAGCAGGAAGGGCGTGGCCAGCGAAAGCAGGGTCAGCACGATGAGCAGGACCGCGATGGGGCTTTCAAGGAACACGTTGATCACAGAGCCGCCGGAGGCCCTGGACAGGTGGACGCACTTGCCGAGGTTTTCCTCGATCATGGGGCCAAGGATGATGCCCAGCGCCATGGCCCCGGTATCCAGGCCCACACGGCCCGAAAAGTAACCCAGGAAACCGAAGATGATGACGATCCACACGTCCAGCATGCTGTTGCGGATGGCGTACGACCCGATGACCGACAGCACCACGATGCCGATGGCCACGAAGGTCAGGCGGATGCTGAGCAGCTTGGTCATGATCCGGGCCAGCAGCAGGCCGATGGGGATCATCAGCAGGTTCACCGCGAACTGCGACATGATGAAGGTGTAGGCCAGGTCGCCCGTGGCGGTGAACACCTTGAAGCCGGGCTGGATGCCCTTGGCCAGCAGCGCGCCCAGGATGACCGCCGCCACCGCGCTGCCCGGAATGCCCAGGGTCAGCATGGGGATCAGCGAACCGCCGATGACCGCGTTGTTGGCGCTTTCGCTGGAGGCCAGCCCTTCGACCGCCCCCTTGCCGTACCGCTCGGGATGCTTGTCCCAGCGTTTGGACTCGTTGTAGGCGATGATGGAGGCGATCTCGCCGCCCGCGCCGGGCAGCATGCCCACCAGACCGCCGATGAGCGACGAACGCAGCAGGATGACCTTGCAACGGCTCACCAGCGCGTTCAGAACCTCCCTGAAAGCGCCGGGCGTGGGCTGATATTCGGCGATGAACGGCTTGTAGCTGCCGATCAGGTACAGCACCTGCGAAAACGAGAACAGACCGATCATGGCGGGAATGACCTCTATGCCCTGCACCAGCGGGTAGTACCCGAAGGTGAAGCGCGGCACACCGGCATTGGGGTCGATGCCCACGGTGGACACCAGAAGACCCATGGCCCCGGACAACAGGCCCTTGACCATGTTGCCCGATGACATGACCGCGATGGTGGACAGGCCGAAGATGCACAGCCAGAAGTTTTCCGGGCCGCCGAATTGCAGGGCGAACCGGGCCAGCGGCGCGGCCAGGAACAGCAGCAGAACGGTGCCCACGATGCCGCCGAAGGCGGATGACAGCAACGAAGTGACCAGGCCGATGTCGGCGCGACCAGCCTGGCACAGGGGCCAGCCGTCAAAGGTTGTGGCCACTGAAGAGGGCGTTCCGGGCGTGCAGATGAGGCAGGCGGAGTTGGCCCCGCCGTAGATGGCCCCCGCGTAGATCGCGCCCAGCATGACCAGGCCGCTGGTGGCGTCCATGGCAAAGGTGGCCGGCACCATGAGGGCAACGCCCATGGTGGCGGTAAGGCCCGGCAGGGCTCCCACGATGATGCCGCCCGTCAGGCCGACAACCATCAACAGGATGTTCAGCGGTTCGAACAGATGCCCGATGGCCGGTCCGATAAATTCCAGCATTGTAAAGCTCCTTGGTACAGGGCGGAGAGGGATGACTCCCGCTCCGGCGGTATCAGGGTTGGGGCCGGTCTTCTTGCATACGTGTTCCGCGTTCCACGTACGTCGCAAAGACGTTGCCATCCGTGTATCCGGTGGCTGGCCCGTCATCTTCAGGTCGGCAGGATTGCTGCAAGCTCCAGTGGTTCTGCATGATCCGGCCTGCACGTCGTTGGTCCGACCGCCGTGAAGCCGATGCTCATGCTGGTGGGTTTTCGAAATGCCTTGCGCAGGCATCGCCAGTGACTGCAAGCCAGATGACTGGCAGCACCGCGAGGGCCAGCCGTGCAAGGAAACGTATCGTTACGCAGGGATAGCTTCTCGTGTGTCGAGATGTTCTTGACCAGAAACAGGTCCCCCGCCGTACGCTACCCTTCGGAAAGGCGCACGACGGGGGAACGAAGAGAACGGCGCCGCGCGGCGGGTGGTCTAGAACAGCATGCCTTCAGGAGTGGGAACGCCCAACAGCATTGCGAACCCTATCCAGACGAACAGGCACAACACCACGGTGAACGCGGCAGAGGCCACGGCCTTCTTGCGCGTGCTGCCACCGGCGTCGCTCAGCACCATGGACATGCCGAACAGATACAGGGCGGAAGCCAGATAGAAGCCCAGCACGGGAATGATCGCCACGTAGGCAATGGCCCCGGCAGAGATCATGACCACGCGGGCCACGGCCACGGGTTCGTCATCCTGCGGCGCGCTGTCGCCCTTGCGGCCCTTCAGCAGGCCAAGACCGCACAGGTAGATGCCGCCAAGGGCCATGAAGATGATGAGCATCCGGGGGAACAGCAGGCTGACCCCTTCAAGGTCGCCGCTCTGGGCGTGGAACACGCCCGCAATGACCAGCACGGCGAGACCGGAGGTGATGTCGGCAACGCTGCTACGCATGGGGGGTGTCCTCCTTGGACTGCGGAAGCTCGCAGCCGCAGTCGCGGCGCTTGCGCTTCCAGTCCAGCAGGAAGGGCGTGGCCAGCGAAAGCAGGGTCAGCACGATGAGCAGGACCGCGATGGGGCTTTCAAGGAACACGTTGATCACAGAGCCGCCGGAGGCCCTGGACAGGTGGACGCACTTGCCGAGGTTTTCCTCGATCATGGGGCCAAGGATGATGCCCAGCGCCATGGCCCCGGTATCCAGGCCCACACGGCCCGAAAAGTAACCCAGGAAACCGAAGATGATGACGATCCACACGTCCAGCATGCTGTTGCGGATGGCGTACGACCCGATGACCGACAGCACCACGATGCCGATGGCCACGAAGGTCAGGCGGATGCTGAGCAGCTTGGTCATGATCCGGGCCAGCAGCAGGCCGATGGGGATCATCAGCAGGTTCACCGCGAACTGCGACATGATGAAGGTGTAGGCCAGGTCGCCCGTGGCGGTGAACACCTTGAAGCCGGGCTGGATGCCCTTGGCCAGCAGCGCGCCCAGGATGACCGCCGCCACCGCGCTGCCCGGAATGCCCAGGGTCAGCATGGGGATCAGCGAACCGCCGATGACCGCGTTGTTGGCGCTTTCGCTGGCGGCAACGCCTTCGATCACGCCCGTGCCGAAGCGTTCGGGATTCTTGTCCCAGCGCTTGGCCTCGTTGTAGGAGATGATGGAGGCAATCTCGCCACCCGCGCCGGGCAGCATGCCCACAAGGGTGCCGATGATGGACGAGCGCATCAGGTTGACCTTGCAGCGGCCCGCCAGGGCGCGCACCACTTCGCCAAAGGCGCCGGGTGCGGGTCGGTATTCGGCGATGAACGGCTTGTAGCTGCCGATCAGGTACAGCACCTGCGAGAAGGAGAACAGACCGATCATGGCGGGAATGACTTCGACCCCCTGCACCAGCGGGTAATACCCGAAGGTGAAACGCGGCACGCCGACGTTGGGGTCGATGCCCACGGTGGACACCAGAAGGCCCATGGCCCCGGACAACAGGCCCTTGACCATGTTGCCCGATGACATGACCGCGATGGTGGACAGGCCGAAGATGCACAGCCAGAAGTTTTCCGGGCCGCCGAATTGCAGGGCGAACCGGGCCAGCGGCGCGGCCAGGAACAGCAGCAGAACGGTGCCCACGATGCCGCCGAAGGCGGATGACAGCAACGAAGTGACCAGGCCGATGTCGGCGCGACCAGCCTGGCACAGGGGCCAGCCGTCAAAGGTTGTGGCCACTGAAGAGGGCGTTCCGGGCGTGCAGATGAGGCAGGCGGAGTTGGAACCGCCGTAGATGGCCCCCGCGTAGATCGCGCCCAGCATGATCAGGCCGCTGGTGGCGTCCATGGCGAAGGTGGCCGGCACCATGAGGGCGACGCCCATGGTGGCGGTAAGGCCCGGCAGGGCCCCCACGATGATGCCCCCCGTCAGACCCGCGACCATCAGCAGGATGTTCAGCGGCTCGAACAGGTGCATGATGGCCGGTCCGATAAATTCCATCATTGTGATGCTCCTTGGTACGAACCGGGGAGGGATGGCACCCCTCCCCGGCGGTATCAGGGCCTGCTACTTCAGCAGGCCGGCCTTTTGCAGCATGGTTTTGGCGAATTCGTTCTGGGTGCGAACGTACGCCGCAAAGGCATCACCATCCATGTATTCGGTGGGCTGGCCCGCCTTCTTCATGTCGGCGATGTATTCGGGGTCGTCACTGATCTTCTTGAAGGTTTCGCGCAGGTAGTCCAGCTGGGCCTTGTCGATGCCCTTGGGGGCAACGTAGGCGCGACGGATGTCGGACACCACGTCAAAGCCCTGTTCGCGCAGGGTGGCCACGTCGGGCAGGAAGGCGTTGCGCTTCTCTGCCGCAAGGCCGAGCACGGTCATTTCTTCAAGGCTGCGCATGACGTCGTTCAGGTTGCCGAACATGACGTCGATCTCGCCGCCCAGCAGGGCCGCGTTCTGGTCGGCGGCGCCCTTGTAGAACACCTCGGTGACGGGGAAGTCGAACTTGCCCTTCACGTCCAGGAACATCAGGTGGTGACCGCTGTTGGGACCCACCAGACCCACCTTGAGCTTGCCGGGGTTGGCCTTGGCGAACTCGAAGATCTCCTTGACCGACTTGAACTTGCTGTCGTTGCGCACGACCACGGTCTGCGGATCGTTCACGACCTGGCAGATGTAGGCGTAGCTGTCGATGGAGAACATGGCCTTCTGGACCATGGGCTGCAACACCAGGTGCGGCACGTTGATGCCGCCGATGGTGTAGCCGTCGGGGCGGGAGTTGGCGATTTCGCCGAAGCCGATGGCGCCGCCGGCGCCGGGCTTGTAGATGAACACCCACTGCTGGTCGGAGTACTTGTTCCAGTACTTCTGCATGATGCGGGCCTGCACGTCGCTGGACCCGCCCGCCGTGAAGGCGATGATCATGTTGATGGGCTTTTCGGGATACTTGGCATAGGCATCACCGGCAACAGCAAGGCCGAGGACGAGCAGCGCCGCAAGGGCCAGCCGCGCAAGGAAACGCACTTTCATGTAGGGCTCCTTTATTCGGTCTTTGAGTTCAAGGCACCTGTCGATACTCCCCCCAGAGGGGAGCGAAATTCTGGCAGCGCCGCATGAACCGGCCCTACGAAAGGCGGGGATGGCGGCGACGGCCCATGCATCCGCGTGATGCTGCGCCGCGCCGCAGGATCACGCCCGTGGCGGCCCTGCCCCTTGCTGGTTCGCTATCAAGGCATTCTTCCTGATCATTATGCGCGCTACCTGTAGGTCGCATGGGGTCCGTGCATCCCGCTGTCCCGCCCCGGCGTGCCACCGACCGGGGCGGGACGCCTCCTTCACGACCATCGCGAAGGAGGCGGCGGAGGATGACTAGGCGCTTTCGTACAGGCGGGTCAGCACGAATTCGCGGTGGCCCAGCACTTCGGCGGCGGTGTTACGGCCATTGGCGGTGCGGATGGCCATTTCCACCAGCTTGTCGCCAGCGCCGTCCATGGTCAGTTCCTTGCGCAGGATGCCCGACACGTCGACGTCGATGTGCTCGTTCATGGTGCGCACGGTGCGCGGGTTGGCGCACAGCTTCACCACGGGAAGGATGGGGTTGCCGATGACGTTGCCCTGCCCGGTGGGGAACAGATGCACAACGTACCCGGCGGCGGCGCACAGGGTCACCATTTCGGCGGCGGCGGAAGACGAATCCATGAACCACAGGCCGGGGCCGGTGGGGGCTTCGGCCTTGTCCAGGCAGCCCACCACGGGAGCCTTGCGGCCGATCTTCTGGATGTTGCCGAGCGCCTTTTCCTCGATGGTGGTCAGGCCGCCTTCGATGTTGCCCTTGGTGGGCTGCGAGTCGGAAAGGTCGCTGGTCTTGTGGTCGTCCACAAGCTTCGCATAGCGGTCGAAGAAGAACTGGAACTGCTTGCGCACTTCGTCGTTGGCGCAGCGTTCCAGCACCAGGTGCTCGCCGCCGGTCAGTTCGGTGGTTTCACCGAACAGCAGGGTGCAGCCCTTTTCGTACAGCTTGTCGAAGGCGTTGCCCACGGTGGGGTTGGAGGCGATGCCCGACGTGGTGTCGGATTCGCCGCACTTGGTGGACACCCACAGGTCGCTCACCGGGCATTCCACGCGCTGCAGCTCGGTGGCCCAGTGCATGAATTCCTTGGCCTTGCGCGACGCGTTGCAAATGGTGTTGTGGTCGCCGTTCTGCTCGATGGAGAAGCCCGCCACCGGCTTGCCGGTCTTGGCGATGCCTTCCACGATGCGGTTGGTCCACTGCGGCTCGATGCCGATGACCACAACGGCGGCAACGTTGGGGTTGCTGCCCACGCCGATCAGCGTGCGGAAGTGCAGCTCAAGGTCTTCACCGAACTGCAGGCGGCCATACGGGTGCGGCAGGGCCATGGTGCCCTTCACGTTGTTGGCCACGGCTTCGGAGGCAGCATTGGAAAGGTCGTCCAGGGGCAGGATGACCACGTGGTTGCGCACGCCCACGCGGCCGTTTTCGCGGCGGTAGCCGAGGAAGGTATCAGCAGTCATTTTCCTACCACCTCTTGGTCTTGACGTTGTGAACATGCAGGTGTTCGCCCTGCTTGATGGGGGCAGTGACCTTGCCGATGTCGGTGCCGTACTTGATCACGGTGTCGCCCACGGAAAGATCCTTCAGGGCCAGCTTGTGGCCGATCGGAATATCGTTGAGCACCTTGAACGTGATGGTGCGGTCTTCGGCCATCACCCAGCCGGTCAGTTCCTGACCCGCCTTGATGCCCTCAACAACCACGACGCCGACGGAATCGCCGTCTTCGTGAACCAGAAATTGAATCGACATGTGTTCCTCCTTGGGGAGCGTTGTTGAGGCATGTGTATTATGTCTTATGTAAGACGGTCAACACGAAACTTGATCTTTTTTGCTCAAGCCTCGCCGACATGAGCTTAACACTGCATAATGTAATGATTTAATCTGTCTCCACCGGACCTCGCCCGCATGCGTGAGGGGGCACCACCAGCGCCACAAAAATTCAACATAGCGATATAATTACATAAACCAAAGGTGGTTGTGCGCTCGGTGAAATAATGAACGATATCGAAGCCCCGCCTGACGCACTGACTGATTAAGCAATCAATACAGGTCGCTGCTGCACATCGCCCCTGCCGTGCCGAACGCCCGCCACGCTCCATGTGCTTTTTATCCCATGGCCGCATGGCTCAATAGCAAGACACATCGACCTATCAGCACACATACCACCCTGATAGACAGCATGCACCCCCAAACTTTCTCTGGTTATCATAACGCCGCATGAAAATTCCGAAGTTTTCGCCCTGCTATCGGGAGTGGATGCACCCTTTCGACGACGGGTCCTCAACGACGCGAACCCAATGACGGGTAAGGCGCAAGGCCAAAAAAAAGGGACGCGAACCCGTTTCCGGGTTCGCGTCCACATGGGGCGCCGCGCGTCAGGCGGTACGCGCGGCGATGGGGAGGATGGCATGCGCAAGGCAGTAAAGACGGTCCCTGTATTCCACGCATCCGCCGGGGATCAAGACGGACGCATGGGACGGTGCCTGACGGCAAACGTCCGGACCGTCCGGGACCCTGAAAATCCGGGATGACGGCACGCGAACGGTAACCTGTCGGCATGGGCTTGCGCTCCCCCTCGGCCGACGGCGTCCGCGTGCCGCCCGATGGCATTCCCGTGGCGGCGGTGCGTGGCCGCCACGGGAGCGTTCAAGACACTAGGCGCTTTCGTACAGGCGGGTCAGCACGAATTCGCGGTGGCCCAGCACTTCGGCGGCGGTGTTACGGCCATTGGCGGTGCGGATGGCCATTTCCACCAGCTTGTCGCCAGCGCCGTCCATGGTCAGTTCCTTGCGCAGGATGCCCGACACGTCGACGTCGATGTGCTCGTTCATGGTGCGCACGGTGCGCGGGTTGGCGCACAGCTTCACCACGGGAAGGATGGGGTTGCCGATGACGTTGCCCTGCCCGGTGGGGAACAGATGCACAACGTACCCGGCGGCGGCGCACAGGGTCACCATTTCGGCGGCGGCGGAAGACGAATCCATGAACCACAGGCCGGGGCCGGTGGGGGCTTCGGCCTTGTCCAGGCAGCCCACCACGGGAGCCTTGCGGCCGATCTTCTGGATGTTGCCGAGCGCCTTTTCCTCGATGGTGGTCAGGCCGCCTTCGATGTTGCCCTTGGTGGGCTGCGAGTCGGAAAGGTCGCTGGTCTTGTGGTCGTCCACAAGCTTCGCATAGCGGTCGAAGAAGAACTGGAACTGCTTGCGCACTTCGTCGTTGGCGCAGCGTTCCAGCACCAGGTGCTCGCCGCCGGTCAGTTCGGTGGTTTCACCGAACAGCAGGGTGCAGCCCTTTTCGTACAGCTTGTCGAAGGCGTTGCCCACGGTGGGGTTGGAGGCGATGCCCGACGTGGTGTCGGATTCGCCGCACTTGGTGGACACCCACAGGTCGCTCACCGGGCATTCCACGCGCTGCAGCTCGGTGGCCCAGTGCATGAATTCCTTGGCCTTGCGCGACGCGTTGCAAATGGTGTTGTGGTCGCCGTTCTGCTCGATGGAGAAGCCCGCCACCGGCTTGCCGGTCTTGGCGATGCCTTCCACGATGCGGTTGGTCCACTGCGGCTCGATGCCGATGACCACAACGGCGGCAACGTTGGGGTTGCTGCCCACGCCGATCAGCGTGCGGAAGTGCAGCTCAAGGTCTTCACCGAACTGCAGGCGGCCATACGGGTGCGGCAGGGCCATGGTGCCCTTCACGTTGTTGGCCACGGCTTCGGAGGCAGCATTGGAAAGGTCGTCCAGGGGCAGGATGACCACGTGGTTGCGCACGCCCACGCGGCCGTTTTCGCGGCGGTAGCCGAGGAAGGTATCAGCAGTCATTTTCCTACCACCTCTTGGTCTTGACGTTGTGAACATGCAGGTGTTCGCCCTGCTTGATGGGGGCAGTGACCTTGCCGATGTCGGTGCCGTACTTGATCACGGTGTCGCCCACGGAAAGATCCTTCAGGGCCAGCTTGTGGCCGATCGGAATATCGTTGAGCACCTTGAACGTGATGGTGCGGTCTTCGGCCATCACCCAGCCGGTCAGTTCCTGACCCGCCTTGATGCCCTCAACAACCACGACGCCGACGGAATCGCCGTCTTCGTGAACCAGAAATTGAATCGACATGTGTTCCTCCTTGGGGAGCGTTGTTGGGAACATGTGTATGATGTCTTATGTAAGACAGTCAACATGAAAAAGGCTCTCCCAAGGGAATATTTCGCCACTTCCACGGTATTTCATTGATATACTAGTGTTATTTTTTACACAGGTGTATCTTCCCTGCCACAACGCAAAGCGCCCCGCCGAAATCCGACGAGGCGCTTTGCGTTGGTACGCGTGGCCCGGCTGTGCCGCCTTGCGGCTGCGCGAACCAGGCACCGGCTTTTGGCCTGGGAGTCAGCCTGCGTGCGTGCGCCGGAGCCCCTCCGGCGGGCGGCACTCCGACAGGGCTTGCCCAACCGGTCAGCCTGGCCCAGGCGGCCTACCCGGCCTGGGCCAGGATCAGTTCCACCTCGTCCACCGAAAGACCGGTGGACCGGGCGATCTGCTCCAGGCTGCGGCCCTTGTTGTGCCCGTTCAGGATCACCTCGCGCAGGAATTGCGGCGACCGGCTGATGCCCTCGGCCTGTTCCAGCAGACGTCGCAGCGCATCCGCCCGTTCTTCCAACCGGCGGTCCAGGTGCCGCAACTGCTCCTGGCGCTGGGCAAACGTGGCCACCAGTTCCTGCTCAAGCTCCGCGTTCTGGCGCAGCCGGTCCAGCAACTGTGTCTGGTTGGCCTGCAAGCGGTTGAGCAGCGCCTCGGACCGGCGCAGCCGCAGAAAAAACGCCAGCAGCACGCAAAGCAGCGCCACTTCGACCACGCTGACGAGAATGATGATCCACAAGGATATGGTCATGGGGACCTCTGCGCGGCAGGGCACGGGGCGCGCGCGTCGCCGTGCCCGCCGGTATGTCTGTCTGACGGCAGGATACAGTCAAGACCAGCCACGGATATGCCCGAAGGTTCGGGACCTGCCGCAGACCAGGTCATGCCTGCCCACCCTGCCGGATTACGCCGAACTTTTCCAGTCGTAGCGTACGCTACAGCCCGCCCTTGCCGCTTCGGGCTACGCGGAGAGCATGGTCCCACCTCCAAAACCACAGGAGGCCGCATGCGCCCTGCCGATTCCGCCAGCACAGCACCCCACCCTGCCCCCAAGGCCGATGCCGCAGGCAAGGCTGCCGACGCCCCCCTCCTTCCCCTTGCGGCCGACGCCTACCTTCAGCGACTGCTGGCCGCCCCCCGTCCCGGCGCGGACAGGGTGCTGGCCTTTCACGACCACCGCGTGGGCGGCATCTGCACCGACCCGCGCCTGCTGCTGGCCCCGCTGGACGACCACCTGTGCCACCGGGGCGACGGGGTGTTCGAATCCATCCGCTACCGGCAGCGCCGCCTGTTCCAGCTGGACCTGCACCTGGCCCGGCTGCGCCGCTCGGCGGACGCCATCCGTCTTGCCCCGCCCTGCCCGTGGGACGAACTGCGCCGCCGCATCATCGCCGTGGCCCGCGCGGGCGGCCAGGACGAAGGCGGCATTCGCGTGCTGGTGGGCCGGGGTCCGGGCGGCTTCGGCATTGCGCCCACCGAATGTCCGCAGTCCAGCCTGTACATCGTCGCCTGGCGGCAGACTGCCCCACCGGATGCATGGTTTGCCGCCGGGCTGTCCGCCTTCCGCAGCGCCATGCCCGCGCACCGGGGGCCGCTTTCCGGCGTCAAGCACGCCAACTACCTGCCCAACGTGCTGATGATGGACGAGGCCCGGCAGCGCGGCATGGACGTGCCCCTGACCTTCGACGCCGAAGGCCGCCTGTCCGAATCGGCCATCGCCAACGTGGCGCTGGTGGACGCCACGGGCACACTGGCCGCCCCGGAGGGCGCGGGAGCTTTGCCCGGCACCACCCTGCACCGGGTCATGGGCCTGGCAGCCACGTTCATGCCTACGGCACGCCGCCCCATCACCGAGGCGGACATCCTGTCCGCGCGGGAATTCCTGATCCTGGGCACCGTGTACGAATGCGCCAGCCTGGTGCGCTACGAGGGCGCACCCATCGGCACGGGCACGCCCGGGCCCGTGGCCGCCCGCCTGCGTCAGATGCTGCGGCGCAGCCTGCTGGCCGATGGAACCCCTTTCTAGGCCCCCTACCGCTTTTCCGACAATCTTTTGCTTCTCGTGAAAAAATGCACCGCGTGCAGTCCAGACTACACTGCCGCTTTTCACACATGGCATATGACCACACTTACGGCGCGCAGAAACTTGTTCCTACCGCGCCATGCCGCAACAACCGGGGAATTCGCCCCCCATGCACGGCGAACGACCATCACAGACACCACAAAGGAGTGCATCATGGACGCCAGGTATCCCGCAGAACCGTTCAAGATCAAGGCTGTCGAACCCATTGCCGTGACCACCCGCACGGAACGCGAGAAGCATATCGCCGAAGCGGGCTACAATACCTTTCTGCTGAAGTCCGCAGACGTGGGCATAGACCTGCTGACGGACAGCGGCACCACCGCCATGAGCGACCGCCAGTGGGCGGCCATGATGATCGGCGACGAAGCCTACGCGGGCAGCCGCAACTTCCTGCATCTGCAGGAGGTGGTGCGCGAATACTACGGCTTCAGGCACATCGTGCCTACCCACCAGGGGCGCGGTGCGGAAAACCTGCTTTCGCAGATCTGCATCAAGCCCGGCGACTACGTGCCCGGCAACATGTACTTCACCACCACCCGCGCCCACCAGGAACTGAACGGGGCCACCTTCCGCGACATCATCCGCGACGAGGCCCACGACGCCCAGCTGGAAATCCCCTTCAAGGGCAACGTGGACCTGAACAAGTTGCAGACCCTCATCGACGAGGTGGGCGCAGATCGCATCCCCTACGTGTGCCTGGCCGTCACCGTGAACCTGGCGGGCGGCCAGCCGGTGAGCATGGGCAACATGCGCGCGGTGAAGGAACTGTGCGCCAGGCACAACATCAAGGTGATGTTCGACGCCACCCGCTGCGTGGAAAACGCCTACTACATCAAGGAAGGCGAGCCGGGCTACGCGGACAAGTCCATCCGCGCCATCCTGAAAGAGATGATGAGCTACGCCGACGGCTGCACCATGAGCGGCAAGAAGGACTGCATGGTCAACATCGGCGGCTTCCTGTGCATGAACGACGACGAGCTGTTCATGAAGGCCACCGAACTGGTGGTGCTGTACGAAGGCATGCCCAGCTACGGCGGCATGGCCGGGCGCGACATGGAAGCCATGGCCCAGGGCATCCGCGAATCCGTGGATGAAGCCTACATCGCCCACCGCATCGCCCAGTGCCGCTACCTGGGCGACCGGCTGATCGAAGCCGGGGTGCCCATCGTGCGGCCCGTGGGCGGCCACGCCGTGTTCCTGGACGCCCGCGCCTTTCTGCCCCACATCCCGCAGGACGAATTCCCGGCCCAGATGCTGGCCGCCCAGCTCTACCTTGAGGCGGGCGTGCGCTCCATGGAACGGGGCATCGTCTCCGCCGGGCGCGACAAGAAGACCGGGCAGCACCACCGGCCCAAGCTGGAGTTGGTGCGCCTGACCATTCCGCGCCGCGTGTACACCTATGCGCACCTGGACGTGGTTGCCGATGCCTGCATCGCACTGTACAAGCACCGCGACAACATCAAGGGTCTCAAGATGGTGCATGAGCCGAAGGTATTGCGCTTCTTCACGGCGCGCTTCGAGCCGCTGACGTAACACTGCATCACCATGAAGGGGAACGCCTTTGGCGTTCCCCTTTTGCATAAGGAGTTGACCATGACGCATTGCGCACACCGCCCCAGCGTGCTGGGCGGCACCATGATCATCGCCGGTACATCCATTGGCGCGGGCATGCTGGCCCTGCCAACCATATCCGCAGGCATGTGGTTTCAGTGGTCCGTGCTCATCCTGCTGCTTTCATGGGCCATGATGCTGCTCTCCAGCCAGGCGCTGCTGGAGGTGAACCTGCATTACGAACCGGGCGCCAGTTTTCATACCCTGGTCAAGGACATGCTGGGGCCGTCGTGGAGCATCATCAACGGCGCGGCAGTGGCCTTTGTGCTGTACATCCTTGTGTACGCCTATGTCAGCGGGGGCGGGTCCATCGTACGCCATTCCCTGCTGGTCACCATCGGCTACGAACCTTCCAAGCTGGCCGCCGGGCTGACCTTTGCGCTGCTGCTGACCGCGTGCGTGTGGTGGAGCACCTGGATCGTGGACCGCATCTCGGTGATCATGATGGGCGGCATGGTGATCAGCTTCGCCCTGTCCATGTCGGGCATGCTGTCGGAAATTCGCGCAGGGGTCCTGCTCGACATGGGCGCAGGCAGCAGCGGCGGCGGTTCTGCCATCTTCATCTGGGGCGCGCTGTCCACCTACCTGACCTCGTTCTGCTTCCACGCCAGCGTGCCCAGCCTGGTCAAATACTTCGGCAAGCAGCCGGGACAAATCAACCGGTGCCTCGTTGGCGGTACGGTCATCGCCCTGGCCTGCTACCTGTTGTGGATAGTGGCCTGCGACGGCACCATCCCCCGTGCCGAGTTCCGCAACGTCATCGCTGCGGGCGGCAACGTGGGCGACCTGGTAAAGGCCGCAGGGGCCAACCTGAACAGCAGCTTCATCCTGCGCATGCTTGAGGCGTTTTCATCGCTGGCCGTGGCCACCTCGTTCCTGGGGGCGGGCCTTGGCCTGTTCGATTACATGGCCGACCTGTGCAAGTTCGACGATTCGCGCGCGGGCCGCACCAGGACAACCCTCATCACCTTTCTGCCCCCCACCCTTGGGGGGCTGCTGTGGCCCGACGGGTTTCTGCTGGCCATCGGCTGGGCCGGGCTTGCCGCCACCATCTGGTCGGTGATCATCCCCGCCGTGATGCTGCGGACCAGCCGAGCGCGCCGCCCTTCCAACGGCTTTCGCGCCAGGGGCGGCAACGCCACGGTGCCTGCGCTGCTGCTGTTCGGCATTGTCACGGCCATTTGCCATGCCCTGTTCGTGTTCGACTTCCTGCCCATGTACAAGTAGCCCTGCCGACAGGAGACACCCCGTGAAGCACCAGATATCCAGCCCCGCCGCCCCTGCTGCCATCGGCCCGTACAGCCAGGCCATCCGCACCGGCAACCTGCTGTTCGTTTCCGGCCAGTTGCCCGTGAACCCCGCCACCGGTGCGGTGGTGGAAGGCGACGCCAGGGCCCAGGCCGCACAAAGCTGCGCCAACCTTGCCGCCATCCTGGCCGAGGCCGGGGGCAGCCTGGCCAGCGTGGTCAAGACAACGGTATTCATCACCGACATGGCCCACTTTCCGCTGGTGAACGAAGCCTATGCGGCGGCCTTTGCCGCGCCGTTTCCTGCGCGCTCGTGCGTAGCCGTGCGCGCCCTGCCCCTGGGCTGCCTGGTGGAGATAGAGGCCGTGGCCGCGCTGTAGCACCGGCCTGACATTCGTCATCACGCCTGCATCGACAAAAGGCCCGCCGGTTTCCCGGCGGGCCTCTTTGCTGCCGCGCTGCGTGCGCCGCCTGCTACTTTTCGGCGTGCAGGATGTCCACCAGGCCGTACACGTCGCGCACGTCCAGATGGTCGGTGTCGGGCGAAAGGATGCCCGTGCGCCGGAAGGCGTTGATGATGTTGGTGGTGGTCACCCGGTGCAGGCCCAGCAGTTCGCCTATGGTCACCAGCGGCAGGCGTGCCAGGCGATGGTACAGCGGGGTGTTGCGCCGCTGCTCGCCCGCCAGGTGGTACAGGAAGTGGGCGATCTTCTGTTCGCTGGTCATGAAGGTGGTGCATTCCAGCTGCGTGGACATGATGTACGACTTGGTGGCCATGTTGCGGCACAGGCAGAGGGTCAGCGAAGGGTACTTGCCGATGATCTCGCCGAGCACCACGTCCTTGCCGAACACGATGCCGGTGCAGGGTTCCACCACCTTGATGACGTGCTGGTTCTCCACCCCGCAGAACAGCGAGGCCTCGCCCAGGATGCTGCCCGGCCCCAGAATGCCGATGGTGCGCTGTTCGCCGTTGTAGCCCAGGGCGATGATGCGCAGCAGCCCCTCGCGGATGAGCACGATTTCGGACGAGGGCGCGCCGATGTCGTAGACCACGCTCTTGCGCGCCCAACGCTTGGGCCGCCCCATGTGCGCGACCTTTTCCCAGTCGCCATGCACCGGGGCCACGAGCCAGGGGGGGATGTATGCGCCGTCAAACAGGCGTTCGGCATTGGGCATGGGCACCTCGCGTCACGGCGGATTCCGCCGACACCGGCACTGGTATCGTGCCTGCTGCATTGCCGCAAGAATCCGTCTGCCCTGCCCGTGACCGTTACGGCGCTGCCGCCCTTACCTTGCCGTCTCCATCCTTCAGGGGCGTCCGGATTTCTCTCCGAGCATGCACCTGTCGTACACGTGCGACAATGGCGTTGCTGTAGCCGGGGCTACACGCAACGCCACGAAGGAGGATACCGGAGATGACAGGCCGACGCGCGCCGCCCAACGCAAACCAGACGGAAAGACAGACGGGAGGAATGCGCCTTTGTGCAGTGACGATGCAGCGGCAATGCGTCGCAACAGTGCGCAAGGGTCCGGCCCCCGGAAGGCCCTGCGGCCAGGCACGCGATGCCGCACACGAAATACGCAGCCGCGAGGTCAGACCTTGATGTTCAGGATGTTGCCGGACCAGGGATCGTCGTCGGAGTCGACAGGCTCGTCGTCCTCCTCCTGCGCGGCATGGGCCTTGCGCCGGGCCAGCAGCAGGGCGCGCCGCCGCTGGCGGTTGCGCTCACGCTCGTCCACCACCTCGGACTTGCCGCTCTCGCCGGTTTTCTGCACCTGCGAGCGGTCATGCACCAGCGCCTGGGCCGCCGCCTGCTGGGCAGCAGCCTGGGCCATTTCGGGGTGCGCCTGCGCGTCGTGGGCCACGCGCTCTGCGTGGCCCAACTGGGCGATGACGACGGGAAGCGTCGGGTCTACGGACACGGCGAATCCTCCATCGCCGCATGAAGCCCCGCGCGACGCACCTGCAACGGGTGGCGGCGGCTGACGGCAAAACCCGCTGCCGGGGCGGGTCGGCTGTCGGCGGGGGCGGCGGACTCTGGCGCAACACGCGGAACAGGATGTCCGACGGCGCATTGCAAGGAGCACTTGGGAATACGGATGCCCGGAAAGCGTGTCCTATTTCACCAGATAATTCTCTATCAACAAATCCTCAAGCTTACCGATGCTGAGGTATTCGTTCATGATGGCCAGCACGTCCTTCTTCAGCGTTTCGGCGTTGGCCGCATCGGTAAGGAAGGTCAGCGACTTGTTCTTCAGATAATAGTACACGGCGTCGCGGATGGTAACCTTTTTGGCCTGCACCTCGAACGCCAGCTTCTGGTTTTCGGTGGGCGCCGAGAATTTGACGACCAGGAAACGGATGTTGCCCTTGGGGTCCTTCTGCTCCACCCAGAACGGCTCCCAACTCAGGACGGTCTGGGCGGGCTTGGCCGGTTCCTGCGGCGGGGCCGCCTGCTGGGGCACCACAACCTTCTGGACCGCAGCCTCTGGCGCGACAGGCGGCGGAGCCTTCTTGCGCAGCAGGAACCACGCCGCACCTCCGCCAACCAGCAACAGCACCAGCGCGGCAACCACGATGAGCAGCAACTTCTTGTTGGCCAGCAGGCCCGCAAGGTTGAGGCTGAATTTCTTCTTGGGGGCGTCGCCATCGGGCGACAGGGCAAGAGGCTGCGCGGTGGGGGGCGGCGGTGGGGGAGCCTTTTCCTCTTCCGGCATCAGGAAGGGGGCGTCCTCCAGGTCCAGCTCGACCTTTTCTTCTACCGGCGGACCCAACGCATCCACATCCAGTTGCCCGCCATCCAGTTCTGCCTTGCCCGCCTCGCCCGCCTCGCCGGACGCGGTCGCACCGCCCCCGAACGCATCGGGGGCATCGGGAACTGCGGCGGTGACAATGGGCAGGAAAAGCATGGCCTAGTCCCTCGCACGGCCCGCGCGGGGGCGTCGGGGTATCGGACGACCGGATCATACCCGGAAGGGACACCGGCATGAGGAAGACGCCGTGGCGGCGTTCGCAAATAAACCCGGTACGTACGGAGCGGGTTGCGGACACGACGTTAGGGCTGGCAGCGGGTTGGCAAGTGCGCCGTCGTCTGCGCGTTTGTCGCGCTGCTCCGCACGGCAAACGGGCGCAAGCCCGCCCCTGGCGGTCCCGCGCCCGAAAAAATGACGACCTAGGGGAAGATCTTGTCGATCTTCTGCTTCATGGTCTCTGCGGTGAAGGGTTTGACGATGTAGTTGGACACCCTGGCCTGCACCGCTTCAATGACGTTTTCCTGCTGGGCTTCTGCGGTCACCATCAGGAAGGGCATGTCGGCGAATTCCTCGCTGGCGCGCACCTTGCGCAGCAGTTCGATGCCGGTCATCTGGGGCATGTTCCAGTCGGAGATGACGAACTCGATGCGGTCCTTGTTCAGAACTTCCCACGCGGTGGTGCCGTCGTCGGCCTCGACCACGTTGGTGAAGCCCAACTGGCGCAGGATGTTCTTGATGATACGACGCATGGTGGAAAAATCGTCCACCACGAGGACACGCATATTGGTGTCGTAGGGCATTGTGCGTACTCCTGGTGAACGGCCACCGCAATCAGACGGCGCCGTGCTCTCCGTAATGGTTCCTGAATTCTTTGCGCAGCCTGTTGAGCGCCTGGGAGTGCAGTTGCGAGACGCGTCCCTCGGTGATGCCCATGACCTCGGCTGTTTCGCGCATGTTCAGCTCGTCGCTATAATATAACGACAATACCAGCTTCTCACGGGGTGTCAATTCGTCGATCAACGCCGCCACCCGCTCTATGAGTTCCTGCGTTGCCGTGGTCTGGAACGGTTCGCCCTCTCCCTGCACGGATGCATCTGGCGCCAGCGAATCCTGTATGGCGTCCAGCGAGAGACACAACTGGTTCTGCAACGCCTCCAGCCCCAGCCGCACGTCTTTCTGGTCCAGTCCCGTGGCGTCCTGCAATTCGGCTTCTGTGGGGTGGCGTCCCTTTTCGTGCTCGATGCGCTGTATCGCCTCGTCCAGTTGCCGCACCCGTTGTCGCAGACTGCGCGGAAACCAGTCCAGCCGCCTCAACTCGTCCAGCATTGCCCCCCGGATGCGGCTTTCGGCGTATGTCTCGAAGCGGATGCCAAGCTGCGGACGGAACTTGCCCAACGCCTCCATGAGGCCCAGGGTGCCCGCGCTGATCAGCTCGTTCAGCTCCACGTTGCGGGGCAGCTTGGCCTTCAGGCGCAAGGCCAGAAACCGCACCTTGGGCGCGTAGTGCCGGACTATCCGTTCCTGGTCGGCGCGCGAGAAGTCGCCCCAGGCGACAGCCCCCGATTCCAGCGCCTCCCAGGGATTAGTTCCGGAAGAGGAGCTTTTTCCAGAAGAACTTGATGTTTCCATCGAGGCTCGCCGCCACATCCCACGTTTGTACCGTCCGGGCTACCTCGCGCACTGCCGCGCATGCCGGACTGTCCGGCGCCATGACGCAGAAGGGGCGCTGGTTCACCACCGCCCTGCGCACCGCCGGATCGCGCGGGACAAAGCCCGCAAGATCAAGCGACACGCCGGAAAGAAAATGATCGCACGCCTTGTACAGCCGGGTAAACATGTCGCGCGCGGTTTGCGCGTCGGGAGCCATGTTTACCAGCACCTTGAAATGCTCCACCCCGTGGTTGAGCTTCATCACCTTTATCAGGGCATAGGCGTCGGTAAGGGATGTCGGCTCGGGGGTCAGCACCACCAGCCGCTCCTGGGCCGCCAGATTGAAATACAGCACGTTGTCGTTGATGCCCGCGCCAGTGTCCACGATCAGGTAGTCCACCGCGCCTTCCAGCGCGTCCATGGCTTCCAGCAGTTCCAGCTTCTGGCCGGTGGAAAGCGACAGCATTTCGCTCATGCCCGACGAGGCAGGCAGGATGCGAAAGCCGTAGGGCGTGTCGCAGAGGATTTCCGAAAGGTTCACGCCTTCGTGGAACAGGTGGAACAGGTTCAGTTGCGGGGTCAGGCCCAGCACCACGTCCACGTTGGCAAGGCCCAGGTCCGCGTCCAGCAGGACCACGCGCTTGCCTTCCTGCGCAAGGCAGCAGGCCAGGTTGGCGGCAATGTTGGTCTTGCCGACGCCACCCTTGCCGGAGGTGACGGAGAATACCAGAGGAAGATCGGGGCTCATGCGATGCAAGCTCCAGTGGATGCGTGCGGTGCCGGGCGCGCGCTGCGCGTGCGCCCGTGGATGCCGTGTGCCGTCGGGATTGCCGCTTGGGCTGCCGCCGGCGTCGGGACCATGGTTCAGGGCCTTGCGCCGACAGCGGACCGGATGTCCGCCAGAATTCCGTCCGACCGGATGGTATCCGGCCTGACGCTGTCTTGCCTGACGCTTCCGGTTCCGGCAGCCTGCGCCCCGGTCTGGCCCGGAGTGCGCACGGCGGGCCGGGCTTCGGGCCGCGTTCCGGCTTCCGCCGGAGCCTCGCCGGGAAGCTGCTGTTTGAACAGCAGACGCCACAACGCCGCATCGCTTGCGGCAACCAGCGAATTGCGCATGCCGGGGCCGTAGGAAAGGGCCGACACGGGCAGGCCGCACGCTGCCGCCACGTTCACCAATGCCCCGAAGGTACAGGCTTCGTCCAGCTTCGTCCAGACAAGGCTGCCCGCCCCCTCGAAGGCATAGCGCGCCAGCAGCGCGGACATCTGGGCCGGGCCGTGATGGGGCGGCAGCACCAGATGGACGGCAACGCCGGTTCCCGTTCCGGTCCCGGCCAATCCCAGAATGGCCAGTTGGCGGGCAAGGCTGCCGTCGCGCGCAACGCCCGGCAGGTCCACCAGAATGCGCCCGGCGTCGGGGTTTTCGCGCAGAATGGCCGCGAACTCTGCGGCGGTGGAGGCTTCGCGGTACACGAGGTTGGAAAGTTCGGCGTAGTGCTTCAGCAAAAGACGCCCGTGGCCGCGCCCGCAGTCGGCGTTGACCAGCACGACCTTCAGTTCCGGCTTTTCGCGGCGCAGGGCCAACGCCATGCGCAGCATGGCCGTGGTCTTGCCCGCGCCGAACGGCCCGGCAAACACGTGGGCCCGTTGCGGCCATGCCGCAAGGCTCCATCCGCGCACGGGCACGATGTCGGCCAGGGCTTCCAGCACGGATGCGCCGGAATCAGCCGCCAGCTTGCGGTACAGGGTCATGGCCACGCCGTCGTCCACGCCTTCGCGCGTCAGGTATTCCAAGGCCACGCGCTGGCGGGGGGTCAGGTCTTCCATGCGCAGGGCGGGCTTCATGAGCGCGAAGAGGTGTTCCTTCATCTGGCCCCATTCGCGGTGCCATTCCTCCCAGCCGGGAGGAACCGCGCCATTGGGACCGGCGGGGTACGCGGCCGACCGACCGACCGAACTGGCCGAACTGGCCGAACCGGCAGCGCTGGCAGCGGCGCCGGGCGCTGCGGCGTGCTCGATGCCCACGGACATCTCGTGCCACGTGCGGCCACCTTCGCGGCATTCGCGCGAGGACAGGATGACCGCATCGGACCCCAGTTCCGCCTTGATCTTCGCCAGCACCGCCGTCGCGTTCCGGCCTGTGTATGTCTTGATCTGCATCAGAGCATTTCGACCTTGAAGTTGTACCGTTGCAGAAAAATGCTCTCGCCGCGAAAGGCCTTGCCAGATTCCGTTTCGCCATTGCCGCCGCAAGGTTGTGCCACCTTTACGGGGCTGCTCCCTTTAGTCGAAGACCACGCTGCCCACCGACTGCAACCGGATGTCCGAAGGAATCTCTGCCTGCGAAATCACGGCCACGTTGGGCAGAAAGCGCATCAGCAACTGCGCCAGGTGGGGCCGGGACACGGGCGAGGCCAGGATGACCGGCTGCCCGTCGGTGTTCACGGCGTGCTCCACCGCATTGTTCACCCGCTGGATGAGCCGCTGGGCAATACCGGGGTTGAGGGCCAGGTAGTTGCCGCCGTCGGTCTGGCGGATGGCTTCCTGCACGGTCTTTTCCACGGTCTGGTCCAGGGTGACGATGGGCAGGCCACCCTCGCTGTCCATGTATTGCTTGACGATGGAGCGGGACAGCCGCTCGCGCACGTATTCCGTCAGGACATCGGCGTTCTTCACAGCCGGGCCGAAGTCGGCCAGGGTTTCCGCGATGGTCAGCAGGTCGCGGATGGAGACATTCTCGCGCACCAGGTTCTGCAACACCTTCTGCACCGTGCCCAGGGGCAGGATGCCGGGCACCAGTTCTTCCACGGCTTTCGGCGCGTGCTTGGCCAGGTTGTCCAGCAGGCCCTGCACTTCCTGGCGGCCCAGGAAGTCGCCCAAGTGGCGCTTGAACACCTCGGTGAGGTGGGTGGCGATGACCGTGGAAGGATCGACCACGGTATAGCCCGCCAGCATGGCTTCTTCCTTCTGCGATTCGGGTATCCACAGCGCGGGCAGGTTGAAGGCCGGTTCGCGCGTTTCGATACCCCGGATGCGGTGCTTGGCGTTGCCCGGGTCCATGGCCAGGTAGTGATCCACAAGGATTTCCGCCGAGGCCACCTGGTTGCCCTTGACCAGCACGCAGTATTGGCCGGGTTTCAGTTGCAGGTTGTCACGCAGGTGCAGCGAGGGCACCACCACGCCCATGTCCAGGGCGAACTGGCGGCGGATGGAGCGGATGCGCGACAGCAGGTTGCCGTTCTGGTCCTCGTCCACCAGGGGAATCAGGCCGTAGCCCACTTCCAGCTCCAGGGTGTCGAGGGGCAACAGGGTCTGCACTTCTTCCGGTGTATCCAGCGAATCGCCCTTCTTCTTGCCCTTGCCGCCCTTGCCGCCCTTGGCTGCGGCTTCGGCGTCCTCGGCCTCCTGATCGCCCACCAGGCGGGACACGCCGTACAGGCCCGCGCCAAAGGTAAGGAACGGCAGCGTGGGCAGGCCGGGCACCATGGCGAACAGCACAAGCACGCCGGACACCAGTTTGAGCGCGCGCGAATTGTAGGACAACTGCCCCACGAACTCCTCGCCCATCTTCGCTTCCGCCGCCGCGCGCGACACGATGAGGCCCGCCGCCGTGGAGACGATGATGGAGGGGATGGTGGCCACCAGACCGTCGCCGATGGACAGCAGGGTGTAGGTGGTCAGCGCGTCGCGCCACTCCATGTCCTTCTGGAACACGCCAAGCAGGATGCCGCCGATGACGTTGATCATCGTGATGAACATGCCCGCGTTCACGTCCCCCTGGACGAACTTGCCCGCGCCGTCCATGGCGCCGTAGAAGTCGGCTTCCTTGCGGATGTTGGTGCGGCGTGCGGTGGCTTCTTCCTCGTCGATGAGTCCGGCGTTCAGGTCGGCCTCGATGGCCATCTGCTTGCCGGGCATGGCGTCCAGGGTGAAGCGCGCGGCCACTTCTGCGATGCGCGTGGTACCCGCGGTGATGACTATCTTGTTCAAAATGAACAGGATCATGAAGATGACCGCGCCGATGACGTAGTTGCCGCCCACCACGAATTCGCCAAAGGCCTGGATGACCTTGCCCGCCGCGTCGGTGCCTTCGTCGCCGTGCAGCAGGATGAGGCGGGTGGAGGCCACGTTGAGCGCGAGGCGCAACAGGGTGGTAACCAGCAACAGGGACGGGAAGATGGAAAATTCCAGCGGCGAAAGCATGAACATGGAGGTGACCAGAATCACCAGCGAAAGCGAAATGCTGAGCGAAAGCAGCATGTCCAGAAAGAACGTGGGCAGCGGCACCAGCATGACGAACAGGATCGTGACCACGCCGCCCGCCAGCAGCAGGTCACCCTGCTTGGCAAAGCGCTTGTAGTCGATCTTGGGTGCGTATCCTGGTTTGGCAGCCATCTTCTTGACACCTTCCGGAGCGGGCCGGGTTTCGCTTCAGGTTTGCGGCGCGGGCCTTACGATGCCCGCCCCGCCTTGAATTTCCACAGGCTGGCCAGCACGGTGGCCACGGCCTGGAACAGTTCGGCGGGAATCATGTCGCCAACTTCCACCGCTTTATACAAAGCCTGTGCCAGCGGCTTGTTCTCGCGGATGGGCACGCCGTGTTCGCGGGCCACTTCCTTGATCTTCTGGGCCAGGTTGTCCGCGCCCTTGGCCAGCACGATGGGCGCGGGGGCCTCGGTGGCGTCGTAGCGCAGGGCGATGGCGAAGTGGGTGGGGTTGGTGATGACCACGTCGGCCTTGGGCACGTCCTGCAACATGCGCTTGGCCATCATCTGCATCATCTTGCGGCGCTGCTGGGCGCGGATCACGGGGTCGCCTTCGGCCTGCTTGCGCTCGTCCTTGGTTTCGTCCTTGGTCATCTTCAGGTTTTCTTCATAGCTCCAGCGGGTGTACCAGAAGTCCGCAATGGCTATGGCGGACATGGGCACCAGGGCGTAGCGCACCATGTCCCACCCGGTCTTCAGCATGTATGCGCCAATCCCCTGGGCGTCGGAGTAGTACAGGGGCAGAAAATTGTGCATCTCGCGCCGGATGATGAGGTACGGCGCAACGCCGATGAACAGGGCCTGCAACAGGCTTTTGCCCAGGCGCACGAAGGTTTCGGGCGAGGCGAACATGCGCTTCAGCGCGGAAAGGATGTTGAAGCGCGCCCAGTTGAACTTGAAGACCTCTGTGGTCCACAGTTTGCCCACCTGCAACCGCAGCACCAGCCACGCCGTGAACCCGATGAACAGCATGATGGGCAGCAGCATGGCCGCCAGTTCCCCGGCAAGCCACATCACAAGGCTCATGACGTTCTGCTGGTTGGGGTTGAACCCGAAGGCATTGCCCAGGAAATGCCGGAAGATGGTCTGCATGTCCTTGGCCAGAAAATCGATGTAGAACAGCAACCCCACCGAACCCGCCAGAATGGTAAGGGTCTTGGTGACTTCCTGCGACTTGGGAACGTTGCCCTTGCCGCGCGCCTTGTTACGCCGTTTCGGCGTTGCTTTTTCTGTCTTGCTCGGATCGCGCTGCGCCATGGCAGCCCTCCGTCAGGGTTTCGTCCGCGTTCCCTGCATGTGTCATGCGGCGGGGCGCGGTCGCGCAGGTCAGTGGGGGGGGCAGTGGGGGATCAGTGATCCACCAGCGGGCTGGCCGCCCGCAGCAGGTGCAGCAGCATGGGGTCCATGCCGATGATGAACTCGCGGATCTTGTCCGCCATGATGGTGAACAGCATGCCGATGAAAAAGAAGCCCACGGCGATCTTGAGCGGAAAGCCGATCATCAGCAGGTTCATCTGCGGGGCGGCACGGGCCATGAGCGCCAGCGCCAGTTCCACCAGAAACAGCGAAACCAGCACCGGCGCGGCAATCTTGACGGCCAGCACGAACATGGAGCCGGAAAGCGCCAGCACTTCCTTCACCAGAGGAGGGGTAAGCAAAAGGCCGCCCGCAGGCACCAGCTCGAAGGTGCGCACGAAGGCCCGCAACATGTACAGGTGACCGTCCAGCGCCAGAAAGGTGAGCATGGCCACCATGTACAGCAGGTGCGAGGTGATGCTGACGTTGGCCCCGGTCAACGGGTCGGCCAGGGTGATCATGGTGAAGCCCATCTGGGTGGCCAGCAACTGCCCGCCGGTCTGGATGCCCGCAAACAGGAAATGTACGGTCATGCCCAGCATCAGGCCCATGACCAGTTCGCCCGCCAGCAGCACGATGAGCGAAAAGGGATGCGTGGGCATCTGCCCGCCCGGCAGGGACACGTGCGGCCACAAGGCCATGGTGAACACCAGGCACAGCGCCACCTTGACCTGCATGGGAGCGGCCTCGCCCCCGAAGAAGGGCAGCAGGAACAGCACCAGGCTCACCCGCATGAAGGTGAGCAGAAAGCTGAGCATGGAGGCGGCGTCAAAGGCGAAGATATCCATGGGCGCGGCACAGCAAGATGCGGGCCATGAAGCTTGCGCGACGCCTGGCCCCGGCGTTTGCGCATGACGGCTGCCGCCGGGACTGCCCCTTGAGGCTGGTTGCGAGACGCCCCCGCAACCGCTCCGCCGTATGCGCTCACGCCAGCCAAGGTCGTGGCGGGTGAGGCCTGCGCCCTGGTGACCGGCATGGTACACAAGAACGGGAACGCCGTCCGGAACAGGGCGTTCCCGTGCCGGTCCCGGCGGACATCGACGGAAACCCGTCACCCCTTTTGCGCCCCGCGCTGGACACAGGCTCCCTTCGGAGGCATCCTGCACGCATGTCCAGCATCTCCTTTCGACCGCGAATGTTCCGCGCCACACGGTGAAGACCATGCCCGACACGTCCAACATACCCGACAGATCCGGCACGTCCGGCAGATCCGGCACACTTGGCTCGCCCGGCAGGCATGACGGCGCACAGGCGTCGGCCAGCCCCGCCGGCCCGGCCTGCCGCGTCCCACCGCGCGGCCTGGGCGACAAGCTGCTGTGTACCGCCCTGCCCTTCGTGGAAAGCCTGCGCGGTTATTCCATGCAGGCGCTGCGGGCCGACGTGCTGGCCGCGCTGACCGTGGCCGTGGTGGCCCTGCCGCAGTCCATGGCCTATGCGGTCATTGCCGGGGTACACCCGAAATACGGATTGTACGCGGCCATCGTGCCGGTGATCGTGGCCGCCCTGTGGGGGGCCTCGCGCTATCTCATAGCCGGCCCCACCAACGCCATCGCCATGCTGCTGTTCGCCACCATGGCCGAAACCGTGGCCAACGGCGTACCCCTGTCCGCCCTGCCGGAAGAAACGCGCATGGCCTACGTGTTCGGCGTGGCCATTCTGGCCGGGCTGCTTCAGGTGCTCATGGGCCTCGCCCGGCTGGGCGAACTGGTACACTTCATCTCCCATTCGGTGATGGTGGGCTTTACCGCCGGGGCGGCGGTGCTCATCGCCGTGGGGCAGCTCAAGAACCTGCTGGGCGTCAGCATCGGCAACGCGCCCACCTTCGTCGAACTGGTGCTGTCCACCCTGCGCCACCTGCCCCGGACCAACCTGTGGGCGCTGGGCACGGGGCTGTTCGCCATGGCCGTGGCGCTGGGCATTGCGCGGGTGCATCGCCGCCTGCCCGCCGCGTTCCTGGCCGTGGCGGCGTCCGGCGTGGCCGCGTGGGCGCTGGACCTTGGCGCGCACGGGGTGAAGGTGGTGGGAGCCATCCCCGCAGGGTTGCCGCCCTTTTCGCTGCCGCCCGCGCCCGACGCGCAGGTGATGCGCGACCTGTTCATGCCCGCCCTGGCCATTGCCCTGCTGGGCGTGGTGGAGGCGCTGTCCATCGCCAAGACCCTGGCGGGCGCGCGGGGCGAACAGGTGGACGGCAGCCGCGAATTCGTGGCCCAGGGGCTGGCCAACATTGCGGCGGGGTTCTTTTCCGGCATTCCGGGCAGCGGCTCGTTCACCCGCAGCGCCGTCAATTTCGTGGCCGGGGCGCGCACCCGCTTCGCCGGGGCGCTTTCCGGGGTAATCACCCTGCTGGCGGTGCTGTTGCTGGCCCCACTGGCCGCGTACATTCCCATTGCCGCACTGGCGGGCATCCTGATGATCATCGCCTGGGGCATGATCGACAAGCACGGCATTGTCCTTGCGCTGAAGGCCACCCGTGCCGACCGCACGGTGCTGCTGACCACCTTTGCCGCCACCCTGCTCCTGGACCTGGAAAAGGCCGTGTTCGTTGGGGTGCTGTTGTCGCTGGTGCTGTTTCTGCGCAAGGTGTCGCACCCGCTGGTGGCGCGCATGGACACCTGTGACAGCCCGGACTTGCAGGGCCTGCCCGCCGGGCCGTGCTGCCCCAACCTGGCCGTGTACTCCATTGAAGGCACGCTGTTCTTCGGGGCCGTGGACGAGTTGGAACAGCGTCTGTACGAATACGAGGACTTCGGCCACCGCGCCGTGATCCTGCACCTGCGTCAGGTACACTGGGTGGACGCCACGGGCGTGCATGCCTTCCAGCAATTCCTGCGCAAATGCCAGCGGCGCGGGGTGGCCCTGGTGCTGAGCGGGGTGAAACCCGCCGTGCGCGCGGTGTTCGAGCGTTCCGGCCTGGTGCCCCAACTGGGCGCGGAGAACATGGCGGAAACCCTGTCCGATGCGCTGAGCCTGTGCTACCGCCGCTATCTCAAGGGCGCGGTGTGCGACGCCTGCAAGTCGTCCAACGCCGGACGCTGCCGCCGCGAACACCACGCCGGGGGTAGTGGCGGCAGCGAGGGCGCTGGCGATACGGGCGAGGGCACGGAGGGCGCGGCGGTTCCCGCCATCCTGCCGGATGTTGATACGGAGGCAGGCAGCCCCGGCGGGGTCGCCCGGAATGGCAAGGCTGATCAGGCATGAGCGAACGTATCCGAAACGCGCCCGGCGCTGCATCCACTGGCCAGGCTGGGAGGCTGACCGGGGGCCTCGGTGACCGGCAGGGCGCCGGGCACGACCCGGAGCGCGCGGCGCGCTTCCGGCGGGCCCACCGCCCCGGCGACACGGTGCGCGGCGTGTTCCTGCGCCCGGCGGCGCAGTCGGCGGCCTTTGCCGGGCCGGGAGCACACAGTGGCGGGCTGGGCTGGGCCGACATAGAAGGGCAGACCCTGCTGGCCTCCATGCCTGCCTTTCCCCCGCCCGGCACGGAACTGCTGTTCCGGGTGGAGCGCACGGAGCCGGACATCGTGCTGCGCCTGCTGACGGAAGGCGACGGCGCTGCCGTACCGCCCCCGTCGCCCGCCCGGTTGGCGGCGGACTACGCCACCGCGCGCGACCGGCTGGATGCCCGGCTTGCCGACACGCTGTTTGCGGAGTGGACGGCATGGACGGGGGCGACCGCGCCGGATACGGGGACCGAATCCGCTGAAGCGGAATCCTTGGCATTGGGCTGTCTCCGTTCCCCCGCCACCGCCGCCGCGCGCCATGCGGCCTTTGCCGCCCACGTGGGCCATGTTACCCTTAACGCGGAAGCCGCCGCCCTGTTCCTGGCCTGCCAACGCGCCCGGCTGGCCCTGCTGCCCGTGCTGCGCGCCGGACACCCCGGCGTGGTGCTGCTGCACCTGCCATGGCTGTGCCCCACGGCCCGCGCGCTGGACTGCGCAGTGTTGCCGCCGCCACCGGATGCCGGGGGCAACGGGCTGACCCGCATCCTGCTGGGCGGGGTCATCACCCCGGCCTGTTCCACCGACGCGCCGGACAGCCCCATAGACAGCGCAGCGCCCCTCTTTTTCCCGGGGCGCTTCCTGCTGCACGGGCTGCTGCGGTCCGCCACCACGCAATCCCCGGCGCGCCTGGCTTTCCGTATCATGGCGGAACATCCCGACGGGCTTGATGCGTTGCTGGAGCCTTTGGCAGAAGGTCTGTCCGGTACCGGCAACACCGAGATCGCCCTGCTGTCCACAGGCCCCCTGCCCGCCGGACCAGCCGACCCGCTGGGGCTGCTGCTGGCCGCGCTGCACGGCGGGTCCGGCCTGCTGGCCTGAGGCGGGGATACCGACAGCGTCACTATCGGGAAAGCGTCTGCTCCCACCCTTTTTTCGACACATCTGTCGCGTATTTTGAAAATATTTACAGCAGGATGTGCTACACACAAACCGCAGCCCGTCTTGGTCACAAAGTGCCCCTAACGGTGGGTGCGGGGGGGCGTTGCCCCCCGCCCGCCGGAGGCGTACAGAACCCCTTCCCGCCCTGTTCACCGTAAACCGTCCACCCCAACCCGCCCGCCACCCGGCGCGCCACCCGTCACCCCGCATGACCGACACCGCATCCGCCGCCCCTCATCTTGCCACGGCTCCGCCCCTGCGGGCCGACGCCCCGTGGCTGGCCCCCCTGGCCGGGTACTCCGACCTGCCCTTCCGCCTGCTGTGCCGCGAACACGGCGCGGCTGCCTGCTGCACCGAAATGGTCAGCGCCAAGGGGCTGCTGTACTACAGCCCCGGCACCCGCGACCTGCTGGCGACAACGCCGGAAGATGGCCCTCTGGTCCTCCAGCTGTTCGGGGCCGACGCGGACATCATGCGCACGGTCATGCCGGGACTTTTGGAACAGGGGTTTCGCTGGTTCGACCTGAACATGGGATGCTCGGTGCCCAAGGTGGTCAAGACGGGCTGCGGTTCGGCCATGTCGCGCGACATGGACAACGCCATGACAGTGGCGCGGGCCATGATCGAGGTGGCCGGTGCAGGCCGGGTGGGCTTCAAGATGCGCCTGGGCTGGCAGGCGGGCGAGGAAACCTGGCGCGAAATGGCCCTGCGCCTTCAGGACGCGGGCGCGGGCTGGATCACCCTGCACCCCCGCTTCGCGCGGCAGGGCTTTGGCGGCGAGGCACGCTGGAGCGCCCTGCGCGAACTTGTGGCTGCGCTGTCCATTCCGGTCATCGCCAGCGGCGACCTGTTCACGGCGGCAGACGCGGTGCGCTGCGTGCGCGAGACGGGCGTGGCCACGGTGATGTTTGCGCGCGGGGCCATGAACAACCCCGCCGTGTTCGACGAATACCGCGTGCTGCTGGCTGGCGGCCAGCCCCTGCCGCCCGACGCGGACCGGCTGAAGGCGCTTATCCGTCGCCATCTGGAACTGGCCCTGGCCCATTCCGGCGAACGCACCGCCCTGCTCAAGATGCGCACCTTCGTGCCGCGCTACGTGCGCCACATTCCCGGTGTGCGGGCGCTTCGCAACCGGCTGGCCTCGTGCCTGGACCGCGACCTGCTGGAAGAACTGCTGGAAACCCACCTGACGCCGCAGGCGTTCGCCGAAGTCGGCGGCTGCGCCGACGTCTAAAAGAACTAAAGGGCGGGGAGTGCCTGGCACAGTTACCCGTTCTGTAATTTTTTTTCCTTAGATGCCGCGTCGGCCTTGCGGCGCGGCTGGCCGGTGCGGACGCGATGCCAGAAATTACGAATTTTTTCGCCGGGCAAGGAATATTTGTCTTTTTGCGCGGATCGTACTCCTGTACGTGAGCACAAAAAGGCAAAGCTGACGCCGCCCGGCGGAAAAAGACGTATTTCGCAAGCAGCGCGTCAGCATCCCCCACAACACACTGCACACGACAAATGAGCCCAGACCCCCACGGAGGCCCGGCCATGAAGATCGTTCGCGCCCGCACGGCGGGTTTCTGCATGGGTGTCAGCCTGGCCCTGCGCAAACTGGACCGGGAAGTGACCGAAAGCAACGCACCCATCGCCACCCTTGGTCCCATCATCCACAACCCGCAGGTGATGGCGCATTACGAAGAGCGCGGGGTACGCTGCCTGCGCGACACCGCCCAGGTAACCCCCGGCCAACGGGTGGTCATCCGCGCCCACGGCATTCCCGTGGCCGAGGAAGCAGCCCTGAAGGCCACCGGCGCTTCGGTGGTGGACGCCACCTGCCCCAAGGTCAAGCGCGCCCAGCTGGGCATTGCCGAGGAACGCAGCCGGGGCGGCACCCTGCTGCTGTTCGGCGAGGCCGACCACCCGGAGGTGCGCGGCCTGCTCTCCTACGCCGGGGAGGGTGCCAGGGTCTTCGGTTCGCTGGACGAACTGAAGGCGCTGCCCCTGCGCGACGACGTGGCGTATTTCCTGGCCGCCCAGACCACCCAGGACCGCGCGGCCTTCGACGACGTGGTGGCCTGGCTGCGGCAGCGACTGGGCCGCGAGATTCCCGTGCTGCAAACCATCTGCGACGCCACCCGCAAGCGCCAGCAGGAGGCCGTGGACATTGCCCGGCGCGTGGAGGCCATGGTGGTGGTGGGCGGCTTTGACAGCGGCAACACCCGGCGGCTGGCCGACGTGGCCCGTGCGCAGGGGGTGTTTACCGTGCATGTGGAGACCGTGGACCAGCTTCCTGTGGACGAGTTGCGAAAAAAATCAGTCGTTGGACTAACGGCGGGGGCCTCTACGCCGAAAAGTCTTATTGACGCCGTACAGCGGTTTCTGGAATCCTTGTAATACTGTTCCAAGGCACTTTCACCCGCCGGGCACGGAGAGCCACCTCACCCGGCGCACGCAAGGCACGCCTGGGCGGCAGGCTGTACGGCACATGCCGAGAGACGCGACGCACCAACGGAGGGGACCATGTCCCAGACCAACATTCTGCTTGAAGCCGGGACCAACGAGCTTGAAATCGTGGAATTCCACCTCGAGGAAAGCTCCGCCGACCCCGCAACGCCCAACTACCGGGGCTATTACGGTGTCAACGTGGCCAAGGTGCTGGAAATCATCCGCATGCCCAAGGTCACGGGGCTGCCCGAAGTGCAGCACCCCTCGGTGCTGGGGGCGTTCAACCTGCGTTCGCACATCATTCCGCTGGTGGATCTCAGCCAATGGCTGGGCAAGCAGCGCACCGAAAGCGAACCGCCCAAGGTCATTGTCACCGAATTCAACAACGTGACCACCGCGTTCATGGTGTCCGGCGTCAACCGCATCCACCGCATCAGCTGGGAGGAAGTGGAACCGCCGAACAAGTACGTGGCGGCGCTGTCCAGCAACTCCATCACCGGCGTGGTCAAGCTGGAAGGGCGAATCATCTTCATCCTGGATCTGGAGAAGATCGTTGCCGACCTGAACCCCCAGCTGGGTCTGCGCCTGGACGAGGCCGTGGACTGGTCGGCCAACACTCGCTACCGCGCCCTCATTGCTGACGATTCGGGCCTGATCCGCGAAATGCTGAAGGACCTGATGCAGAAGGCCAACTTCGAGGTGGAGGCCGTGAACAATGGCCGTGAGGCCTGGGAGCGGCTGGTGGAAATCAAGCGCAAGGCCGAGCAGGACGCGCGCCCCGTCACCGACTACGTGCAGGTGCTGGTTTCGGACATCGAAATGCCCAGCATGGACGGCCACAACCTGTGCAAACAGGTCAAGGAAGACCCGGCGCTGAAAAACCTGCCCGTGGTGCTGTTCTCGTCGCTGATCACCGACAAGCTGCGCCACAAGGGCGATTCCGTGGGGGCCGACGACCAGATTTCCAAGCCGGAGGTTACGGCGCTGGCCAAGCGGTGCCTGGCGCTCATCGAAGCGGCCAAGTAGCGCGCGGCGTCGGGCCGACGCGAGACCAGGACAAAAGGAATCACGGGGCGGTGCGCCATGCGGCGCGCCGCCTTGTCGTTTTCCGGCAGACGCGGGGACCGTCCGACCGGGCAGCCAACGAGGGGCGCACAGGGTGTGTGCCGTGCGTTACGGCGCAGGGTGCGCAACGGGAGGACTGCAGCCCTTTCGCCGACAGATGGGTGGAAGTCGCGCCAATGTCCCCGGAGGGAGGGGGGGTGCCCCGAATGACTACCTCCGGAGGGATGCGCTAAGGACGGGAGGCGTCCGGCGAGCCTTGCCTGTCTGGCAGTTCTTCCGCACCCACCGCCCAGCGGCCCGTCCAGTCCGGCAGCGCCGTGAACTGTTCGCCATCGGGCAGGGTCAGGCGCACGGCGTGCAGCAGCATGCCCTGATCGCAGGCAAGGCCGCCGTACTTGCGGTCGCCCATGATGGGGTGGCCGCGCTCCGCAAGCTGCACCCGGATCTGATGGGTACGCCCGGTGTGCAGACGAACCAGCAGCAGCGACGCCGCATCCCCTCGCCGCAACGGGGTGACGGTGCAGGCCGCATGGCGGCCCACGTCTGTAGCGGATGCATGGCGGCCCACGTCTGTAGCGGATGCATGGCGGCCCGCGTCTGTAGCGAATGCGGAGCGGACCGCGTCATTACCAGCGGCCATGCGAGAGACAGGACCATCCCCACCCACCTTGCGCACCTTCTGGCGTCCGGGTTCTCCCTGTTTCTCCAGCCGGTCGTGCAGGGTCAGCGGACCTTCGTGGGGCCAGCGCCCGGCCACCCAGGCCAGATACTCCTTCACCAGCCCTTCGCGCGCGGCAAAGGCGTCAGACAGTTGCCGCAACCGGGCATAGCTGGTGGCCACAAGCAGCAGGCCGGAGGTGTCGCGGTCCAGCCGGTGTGCGGGCGTGGGCAGAAAATCCGCCCCGACATGGTGCGCGGCCAGCCGGGCCGTTACGCAATCGTCGTGCCCGGTACCCGGCTGCACAGCAAGCCCCGCAGGCTTCAACAGCACCAGCAGACCTTCTGCCCTGCCAACCACCGGGGGCGGAGAGGGCAAGACAGGACGTTGCGCCAGGGGCGATGCCCCAGCCCCGCCGACCACAGCGCTTTCGCCGCCCTGCGGCCCGGATGGTTCGCTGTCCGGCTCATGATTCGGCCCCCGGTCCCGTCCGGCGGCATTGGCCCCACTCGCGTCCGCCAGGGCAAAGGGCGGCACCCGCACCACATCGCCTTCGCCCACCCGGTCAAAGGGCTTGCAGCGCCCCCCGTTGATGCGCACCTGCCCGGTGCGCACCCAACGCTGGATGGCCGACTGGGGCGCGCCGCAGCGCCGCTGCAGGTACTGCACCAGCTTCTGCCCTGCCTCTGCGGCGGTGACCACGAGCGGTTCGGCCATGAAGGGATTCCCCTGATTGAAGATTGCGGCAGTGCGCCTGTATGGTGAGGGGCTGCGTGGCGACCGGACGGTCCGCAGAACCTCCGCCCCCCAACCTACGCCTCGAATATTCCCGAACCGTCCGGGAAAGCACGGGAGTCGTGAAACTGCAGGGTACGGCGCTGTTCCCCGCGCGGATGCGGTCTGCGCCCGTACACGCACTGCGCCCTCGCACCGTCACGAAAACGCCCGGCGGGTGCATGGCATCCCGCCGGGCGTGGTCATCTGGCAAACCGGGGCAAACCGGAGACGAACCGGGACATGAGGCGCTTCCCGCTAGGGGAAGCGCCGCCCGGCACCAGCCTACTGCTGTTCGCTCTCGGTCTTGTCCGGGGCCGTGTTGGGGTCGGCCTTGGACAGGTCGAGAGGGTAGGCCAGCAGCATGGTCTTGCGGCTTTCCAGGCCCAGCGCGCCGGGGTGGGTGTTCACGCACAGCACGATGTCGGTCACGCCGTCGTTGTTGAAGTCGCCCACGGTGAAGTCGGCCACGGAACCCTTGATGCGGCGGGTCTTCCACTGCAGGTTCAGGCCCACGCCGTCCCAGTACATGGCGTGGATTTCGCCCTGCGGGAAGAAGCGGTAGCGGTCGAAGAACTGCGAGGCCGTGGAGATGGGCCGGTTGACCAGCAGCTCCCAGTTTTCGTCGCGGTCGAAGTTCACGGCGTACATGCGCAGCGGCACAAAGTAGACGTTCTTCAACTGCACGCGGTCCCTGCCAAGGCCGGGCATGGCCGGTTCTTCGGGAATGCCCTTGGCCGAACCGGAGTAGGTTTCATCAGTTTCGGACAGGCGCGCGCCGCGTTCAGTGTACACCCGCAACCGTTCGTTCTCGGTCAGGACCACGCACTTGTCGCCTTCGCCCTTGGCGCCGGGCAGGTAGGCGAAGTTGAACACGTTGGCGCCTTCGGGCAGGTCAAGGCGCTTGCCCATCACCAGCCCGTCGCCGCTCTTCATCATTTCATGCACGCCGGGCCGGAACAGGCGGGGGTTGTCGCCGCGCTGGCCGATGAGCGTGGGAATGTAATCCGGGGGAAGCTTTTCCACGTTCAGGTAGAAGCGCACCCGGCGCATGACCTCGGTGAACTGGCCGCCCTTCCAATTGAGGATGAACGATTCCGGCTCACCCTTTTCATTGTAGGCGCTGACCACGATTTCCTTCAGGCCGTCGCGGTTCCAGTCGATGGTGCGGATATTCAGGCATTCCACCAGCGCGGGCGAACGGTATTCACCCATGGGCACCAGGCGGCCGCTGTCCCAGCGGTAGGCGTAGACGGCGTGGTCGTCCAGCATGAGGATTTCGTTCTTGCCGTCGCCGTCCAGGTCATCGACGATGAGGCCGATGGCCGAGTAGTTCAGCGACTGGCTGCGGACGCGGCTATCGCCTTCCGGAGCGCCCGCGTAGCGGAACTGCGGGTTCAGGTACACCTGCTGGGGCTGCGTTTCGTTATGCACCAGCTCGGGGTTCATCTGGTTGACCACCTTGGGCGCGGCATTGGCGGCCCCACCCTCGCCGGGGCGCTTGAACACCTCGGCATTGATGGAATCGGCCACGCCCTTCAGGGCGGGGATGAGCCCGGCGACCTTGGCGTTGGCGGATTTGGGCCATTCCTTGCCGTCGCGGTCGCGCACGCGCACGTCCAGGCTGCAATCTTCGCCCACCACGGTCACGCTGCCCCACACGGCATAGTCCGCACCCAGCGAGGCCTGGGCGGCCCGGGCCTGGGTTTCGGTTTCCGGGGGGTTGATCTTGGCGGAAGCTTCCTTGGACACAGGATGGAAGTTGTCCTTCCAGTACAGGCGCGAGGTGAGCATCTCGGGGACGGCCCGTTCGAGATACTTGTAGCCAGCAGGGCCGTTGACCTTGAAGGGCAGCACGGCGAAGCTCTTGGGGGCCGGTGCGGCCATGGCGGTGGCGGCGGAAAGCAGCAGGGCAAGCACGAGCGCCGCCGAGCGCATGAGCAGTTGCATCAGGTTCTCCTTGGTTCAAGGCCGCATCCCCGCGTGCATCCCGGAAGGGGATGGGGGATTGCCTTGGCGCTGAACGCTCTCATAATATCTCTTGATGGCCGAAGCAACCATAAGGTAGGAGCGGCGCTGTGCCGTCCGCCTCTGGCCGCACGCGCCGGAGGGAACGGAAGGCTGCGCCCTGCGCCGCGTACGGGTCCGGCCCGCGCCCGCGTTGCGCCCTGGCGCGCACACGGGACCATCGGCACGCTGCCCGGCAATCGGCCCGACGTGCTGCCTGCGCGCTGCCGAACGAGTCACCGGACGAGTCACCGGACACGTTGCACCAGTCCTGTTGTCTGCGTGTGTCCGGCCTGTTTCTCCCGTGTATCGGGCAGGCCGCCGCGCCAGCCATCAACAATCATATTGCCCCCAACGCCATGACCGCACCCGCCGCCCGCTCCTTCCGCATCGTGTGTCCGCCCGCGCAGGTACACCTGGTAGAGGACCTGCTTCGCGCGCAGGGTTACGACTTCGATCCGGAGCCGTTCTCTCCGTGGTGCCGCCGCCTCACGGCGGAGCCGCGCCCCCTGGGCGGCAGCCTGGCCGCGTTCTTCGGGCTGATCTACATCCAGGACCGCTCGTCCATGCTGCCCCCGCTGGCGCTGGCCCCGGAGGCCGGGGCCGCCGTGCTGGACATGTGCGCCAGCCCCGGCAGCAAGACGGGGTTCCTTGCCCAGTTGGTGGGGCCGCACGGGCTGGTGGTGGGCAACGAGCCCAACCACACCCGTCTTGCCACCCTGCGCCAGAACCTGTTCACGCTGAACCTGCTCAACACGGTCACCTGTTCGCACCCCGGCGAAGCGCTGCCCCTGCCCGACGGTTCGTGGACGCGCATCCAGTTGGACCCCCCATGTTCCGGCTGGGGCACGGTAGAGCGCAACCCCTCGGTGCTCAAGCTGTGGCAGGGCGACAAGGTCAAGCCGCTCATCGGCATCCAGCGGCTGCTGCTAGCCGAGGCCGCGCGCCTGTTGGCCCCCGGCGGGCGGGTGGTGTTTTCCACCTGCACCACCAACGTGCATGAAAACGAGGCCCAGGTGCTGCACGCCCGCGACGAACTGGGGCTGGAGGTCGTGCCGCTGGCCCCGCCGCCGGGCTTCGTGTTTGCCGAGCCGGAACTGCCCGGCTGCAACGGCGTGCTGCGGGTGGACCCGGAACGCTCCGGCGCGCAGGGGTTCTTCATCGCCTGCCTGCGCAAGCCCGGTCCCCAGGGGGTGGACAATGATGCCGGCCCCCTTGCCCACTGCCCGCCCCTGTCCGATGTCGAGCGGGTGCGCGCCGACGCCCAGCCCGCCTCGGCCTGGCCCGACACCGGGCTGGACCCGGCCCTCTTACCCGACGGCGTGACGGCCCCCTTTGGCGATGCCGCATACTTTCTGCCCCGCCCTGCGCTGGAGCGGCTGCCCGCCGCATTGCGGTGGCGCGGCTATTCGCTGGGCAAATGGGGCAAGGACGGCATTCGCCCCTCGCCCCGGCTGCGCGCCCTGATGCCCTGGCCCGTCGATGCGGACGGGCAAGACGGGGGCAACATCGCCCTGCTGCACATGGACGATCCGGCGGACATCACCGGACTGCTCACGGGCCGCAGCATCGACGCCCCGCGCAATGCCGCCACCGCCCTGCTGTACTGGCGCGGCCTGCCGCTGGCCCGGTTGCGGGTGAAGGGCGGGCGGGCCTTGTGGGCGGAACGCTAGAGCAGCCCGGATTCGGAAACGGCCCCCGATAGCCGGACGCAAAAAGGGGCGCACCCCGCGCCCCGTCCAGCCATCCCTGCCCGCTCTGCCGCGCCTGAACCGTCCCGTCCCGGCCCGGCCCGTCCTGATCTGTCTTTATCCGTCCTGACCCGGCAGGGGCCATTCGGGGCCAACTGGATACATCCGGGCATACCCCATTTTGCGGACTCAAACCGCAATGCTGCACTGCGGCTCAGTCCGGGCAGCCCAGCCGTCCACCGCAGCCATCCGGCACGCAGGCCGCAGGACCCACGGCCAGAATACATTCGTTGCGCAAGTCGGGCTTGTTGTAGGCCAGCGGCGTGCCGTCCAGCAGGGTGACGGTGCCGCCCGCCCCTTCCAGCAGCGCCTGGCCCGGCGCGGTGTCCCATTCCCAGGTGGGATGCATGCACGGAAAGATGTGCGCCACCCCTTCCGCCACCAGACAGAACTTCAGCGGTCCGCCCGCCTGCATGCGCCGATGCGGAAACAGCCCGGCGCGCAGTCTGTCCTGCGCCGCCGTGTCGGGCGGCATGGGCACGGGTGCAGGCGCACCGGCCCGCCCCGGAAACGCCGCCGAACGAATGTCCGCGTGCGCGGCCAGATAGGCGTCCAGCCGGGGGGTACGCCGCACCCGGCCCTGCATCACCGTGGCCCGTTGCGGAAACGCGCGCGCCGCATGCACCGGTTCCGGCAGGGCCTCGTGCTCCACCCGCCATGCGCCGCAGGCGCGACCGCCGAACCAGGTCACCCCCAGGGCGGGAAAATGCAGGATGCCCGCCGTGGGACGCCCGCCCTCCACCAGGGCCACACACACCGCAAAGTCCCCCTCGCCATTCAGAAAGCCGCGCGTGCCGTCCAGCGGGTCCACCAGCAGAAAGCGCGACCAGCCGGCGCGTTCGGCATGCGGGGGAATGCGCCCTTCCTCGGACAGCACGGGCAGGCCTGGCCGCAACCGGGCCAGCCCCTGGGCCAGCACGGCCTGCGCGGCCTCGTCCGCCTCGGTGACCGGAGAATCGTCGGCCTTGTGGCGGGTGCGCGGGGCGGCCCCGCCGCACCAGTTCAGGATGGCCCGGCCTGCGGCCTCGACCAGGGGCAACAGGTCGTACAGGGGAAAGGATGCGGCGGCAGGCTGCGCGCCCGGCTGTGCGCCCGGACACCCGTGCCCCGCCGCGCAGCCCCGTGCGTCCGCGTCGGCCCGGCACCCCTTGCTTCCCGCCCGCTTCCCGTCGGCCATCACCCCTCCGCATGCATGGGCATTTTCAGGATTTCATGCTACAGGGCGGCCATGCGCACCACACACTCCGCCGACATGCATCGGCGCGCGCACCCAGACAGCATTGCCACCGCCGCGCCGCAACACGCCGGAACGCGCGGTGCGGCGCATTGCGCCCTTTGCCACGGCCATGCGCCTGCCGCCGGGCACCCGGCGGAACACGGCGTGACCAGCCCGACCGTCCGCGCCACGGCGCGGTGGACCGCACTGGCCGTCCTGCTGCTGTCCGTTGTGGCACTTGCGGGCTGCGCGGGCAAGCAGCAGATCATCGTCCCCTCCGAAACACCACCGCAGGTCCGCCAGCAGCCCCTGCCCGCGCCTTCGCAGGCGCTGGTGCGCACCGCCCGGTCCGCCCTGGGCGTGCCCTACCGCAACGGGGGCCGCACCCCGACGGAAGGCTTCGACTGTTCCGGTTTCGTGTGGTGGACCTTCTACCAGCACGGGGTAAACCTGCCGCGCACCACCGAGGAACAGGCCGCCTGCGGCAGCCCGGTAGCGCCCGGCCAGGAACTGCGCCCCGCCGACATCATCGTGTTCCGCACAGGCTCCGGCCCCCTGGGCCTGCACACGGCCATCTACACCGGCGGCGGGCAGTTCGTGCATAGCCCCAAGCCCGGCAGCACCGTGCGCGAGGAAAGCCTGACCGTGCATTACTGGCAACGCGCCTTCATCACGGCGCGACGCATCCTGCGCCCTGCGGACCAGCCCGCCGCCGCGCAGCCCTGAGCTGCGCCCTGCCCCTCCCTCCCCCACCCGGAGGGACGGATATCACTTACCTGTGCGCCCCCTTCGGGGCAGCCTCGGCACTCCCGCGCCGCCAAAAAAAGGCCGCATCCCGAAGGATGCGGCCTTTCGCGTCCGGACGCGTGAATGCTACTTGTTCAGGCCATCGACCAGCGTCTTGGCGGCCATGAACTTCACGGCCTTGCGGGCCGGAATGGAAATGCTCTGACCGGTCTGGGGGTTCCGGCCCGTGCGGGCGGCCCGCTCGGTGACCGAGAACGCGCCCACGCCGGGCAGACGCACGCCAGCGCCGTTGGCAACGCCATCGGCGAGCACGCGGCAGAACGCGTCATACGCCTTTTCGGCGCTCACCTTGGTCACGAACACATCGGGCAGCGCTTCTTTGAGGGCGGCAACAAATTCAGCCTTGGTCAACATCAGGATGTCCTCCTTGCGGTATGCGGATTCCCCCCCGTAACCAAACCACGGTCAGCATGTCCCACCCTATGCAGTGACCTCGTTTTCTTGTCAATCGTTTCACGGCCCGCAAACCAAGGAAGCACGCGGTTTTCCCATGTCAGCCCCGCGCTCTGTTGCGCTTGGTTCGCATTGCGTATAGGAGAAAGGATGCACACGGCCCCAGAGCAACAGGCATTGCGCATGCCCAGGGCAGCGCATTTGCCACAACGCCACGGGAGCACACCATGCCAAGCCCCCAGCCGCGCGATTCCGCACAGTCTGCGCAACCGGCCGACGACGGGTTGCTGACCATAGCCGACATCGCCCGCCGCCTTTCCCTTCCGGAATCCACCGCACGCTACTACTGCAAGCGCTTTGCGGCATTCATGCCCACCGTGGGCGACGGACGCCGCCGCCGGTACCGCGCGGATACCCTGACCATCATCGACGCCATCATCGAGGCCATGCACACCGCGCGCACCGCCAGCGCGGTGGAAGCCATCCTGGCCCGGCGCTTTCCCCGCAATGCCGCCGCGCAACCGGCCCCTGTCCGGGGCGGGACTGCGGACGACGCTTCCGCAACAAGCCCCACCGCAAGCACGTCTCCCCTGCCGGTGCAGCCGGTACACATACCGGACGGCGACCCCGCTGTTTCACCGGTACACATGGGCGGCGTGGAACCCGGCCACGCGCTGTATGCGCTCATCGAACACCAGACCCGCGCGCTGGACACCATTGCCGCCGCCCTGTCCACCCTGGCGGCCCGGCAGTCGGCCATCGACCTTCTGGCCGACCTTGCCCGTACCGCCGAGGGCGAGGTGGGCTCCATCCGCAAGGATGTGGATACCCTGCGCCTGCTGCTGGATTCTTCGGAAAAGATCCACCAGCAGGACCTGGATCAGCTGCGCGACTGGCTGGGCCGGGTCATTGCCGACCGGCGGCAGCGGGTGCGCGACCAGGTGTAGCTGTCCCGGCCCCCTGGCAGCACGGCCTTGCCCTGGCCCTGCGCCGCGCGCCCGGCAGCCGGATTCCAGCGACCGGATGCAACGGCTCCGCACGACGGATGCTGAAGATGGCGCACGACGCTCACCCACCCCACGCGAGGTCACATGTCCGGCATGCTCCGCTTCATTCTTTGCCTGCGCCTGCGGTTGCGGCTGCCCGTAACCCTGCTGTGCGCCCTGTTCCTGTCCGCCGCCGTACTTGCCACCGCCGCCAGGGCCGACACCGTGAACAACGTGTTCCGCTACGTGTGCGCGCCGGAACTGGGCCTCATCGACGTGGAGGCGGGTGGCCTGAACGGCGGCGACGTGTACACGGCACTGACCGGCGACAACATGCCCGCCCTGTTCGAGCGGTACGGATTCGCCCTGGTGGATTCCCTGATAGCGCGCGACAAGGACGGTTTTGTCACCGATCTGCGCGAAATCAGCAAAGAATGCCGCATCGGCAGCAACACCTACCAAATGCGCATCAAGGCCGCCGTGGGCAACATGAACGGCAACGGCATGTGCGGCGAATGCGCATCCATCCGCCTGACAGTACTGGAGAATGGCGTCACTCTGGTCAGCGACGTGCAGTTCGACGCCATGCGCCCCCTGGACGCGCCCACCGACCCGGTGCAGCGCATCCGCCTGCGCCCCAACGAGGGCTACCTGCTTGTGGATGGCAACGTGCATTTTCTTGACGGGCTGCGCGCCCACCCTCTGGACGTGGACAGGGTGGACGCCATGCGCCTGAAACGACGCTCGCCAAGGCCCGCAAACTAGCCAGCCCCGCCCCCCGTATCCGGCTGCCCCGTTTTCCCCACCCGGCATTTCGCACATCTTTTTTTCCGCACGTGATTCCGGCGCATTATGCCGTATTACGAAATGACATCATTTTGTATTTCCATGCGTCCGGCCTGTGCCCACGCCACCTTGCCGGTTCCGCGCACTGACTGTGGAAAAAATCTAGAGTCTGGATTTTCCCGCCGGGCCGGGTTACACCACGGATTGGTCACAACTGCATTCACGAAAAAAGAATCACGTTGCAATTCAACACATTATAAAAATATCATCGGAAAACAGCCACATGACATCCCCCGCGAACCAGCCCCTGCCCACTCCGCCCGCCATGCCCGATGCCCTGCCAGACGCGGCCCTGAACCCCAACGCCAAGGTCGTGCTGGCCAAGCGGTACTACCGCAAAGGCCCGGACGGGCAACCCTACGAGGACGCCCGCGCGCTGTTCTGGCGCATTGCCGGGGCCATTGCGGCAGAAGAAAGCAAGTACAAGAAGTCGCCCTACAAGGCCGACGCGCTGGCCCGCGAATTCTACGACCTGATGACCGGCTGGAAATTCCTGCCCAACTCGCCCACCCTGATGAACGCGGGCACCGACCTTGGCCAGCTTTCCGCCTGCTTCGTGCTGCCCGTGGGCGATTCCATCGAAGAAATCTTTGATGCCGTGAAGCACGCCGCCATGATCCACAAGTCCGGCGGCGGCACGGGCTTTTCCTTTTCGCGCCTGCGGCCCAAGGAAGCCCGCGTGGGCTCCACCGGCGGTGTGGCATCCGGCCCGGTGTCCTTCCTGCGCATCTTCAACACCGCCACGGAACAGATCAAGCAGGGCGGCACGCGGCGCGGGGCCAACATGGGCATCCTGCGCATCGACCATCCGGACATCATCGAATTCATCCGCGCAAAAGAGCGTGACGGCGAATTCAACAACTTCAACCTGTCCGTGGGGCTGACCGAAGCCTTCATGAAGGCCGTGGAGGCCGACGAGGAATACGACCTTGTCGCCCCGCACTCCGGCCAGGTGCGCGAACGGCTGAAGGCCCGCAAGGTTTTCGAGATGCTGGTGCAGAAGGCGTGGGAAAGCGGCGATCCGGGCATCGTGTTTCTGGACCGCATCAACCGCGACAACCCCACCCCGAAGCAGGGCGAGATCGAATCCACCAACCCCTGCGGCGAGCAGCCGCTGCTGCCCTACGAGGCCTGCAACCTGGGGTCCATCAATCTTTCCGCGTTCTTCGTACCCGGCGCTGCCCCTGCGCCCACCGCCCCTCCGGTCAAGGAAGGCGCTCTGCCTCATCCTTCGCCGGAAAAGGCCATCGACTGGGCGGACCTGAAGCGGGTCATCCATCTGGGCGTGCGTTTTCTGGACAACGTCATCGACGCCTCGCGCTTTCCCCTGGAGCGCATTACCGAAACCGTCCACCGCAACCGCAAGATCGGCCTCGGCGTCATGGGCTGGGCCGACCTGCTGTACCAGTTGGGCATTCCCTACGACAGTCAGGAAGCCATCAGCCTTGGCGAGCGGATGATGCAGTTCGTGCAGGACGAGGGCCGCGCCGCATCCAAGGTGCTGGCCAAGGAGCGCGGGCCCTTCCCGGCCTATGCGGAATCGACCTTTGCCGACCGCGACATGGGCCCCTACCGCAACGCCACGGTGACCACCATCGCCCCCACCGGCACCCTGTCCATCATTGCCGGGTGCTCGTCGGGCATCGAGCCGCTGTTCGCGCTGTGCTTCTCGCGCAACGTCATGGACGGCGAACGGCTGGTGGAGGTGAATCCCCACTTCGAGGCGGCCCTGCGCGACACCGGCAGCCACAGCAAGAAGCTGATGGAAGCCGTGGCCGAAAAGGGCACCATCCAGGCCATGGACCACCTGCCCGAAGACCTGCGCCGAGTGTACGTGACCGCCATGGACATCGCCCCGGTGTGGCACCTGCGCATGCAGGCCGCCTTCCAGAAGTACACCGACAACGCCGTGTCCAAGACCGTGAACCTGCCCAACTCGGCCAGCATAGACGACATCCGCGCCATCTACTGGATGGCCTACGAGCAGGGCTGCAAGGGCGTCACCGTGTACCGCGACGGCTGCAAGTCCGTGCAGGTGCTCTGCACCGGCGAGGGCGAAAAGAAGGACGACGGCAAGGACGACGGCGACCACAAGAGCGCCGTGCGCCAGCGCCCGGACATCGTCTACGGCTTCACCCAGAAGGTGCCCACGGGCCTTGGGGCCATGTACCTGACCGTCAACGAAGCCAACGGCAAACCCTTCGAGGTGTTCGCCACCATCGGCAAGTCGGGCCGGTCCATCACCGCCAAGGCAGAGGCCATAGGCCGACTGGTGTCGCTGGCCCTGCGCTCCGGCGTGGAAGTGCGCGACATCGTCCAGCAGCTCAAGGGCATTGGCGGCGAGCACCCGGTGTTCCAGAAGAAGGGCCTCTTGCTGTCCATCCCCGACGCCATCTCGTGGGTGCTGGAAAACCGCTACCTGAAGGGCGAACTGCCCCCCCACGGCCCGGTGAACGAACTGGACAAGCAACGCTGCCCCGATTGCGGCGAAGACCTGGTGTTCCAGGAAGGCTGCTACATCTGCCCCGGCTGCGGCTTCACCAAGTGCGGGTAGGATAAGACTGTCGGAAAATCCCGTTTTCGCGGGGGAGGGACCCTTTTGGAAAAGGGTCCCTCCCCCGCACCCCCACCCCCAAAAACTTTTCATTTGATACACCACCATCCGCCCGAAATCCTCGCTGATGGGAGCAGCGGCCGGAGAATAAGACTGTACGGGACGATTTGATGACGCCCCTACCTTCCCTCTATACGAAATGTTTAGGGGGGAGGGGGTCGGGGAGGGAGACCCTTTTCAAAGGGTCCCCTCCCCGATTCGCTTTTCCCATGAAATCTCCCCGCCCCTTCCCCTTGCCCCTTGCCCCTTGCCCCTTGCAAAGTCGCGCGGGCTTTGCTTTGATGCAGCCAGCATGCTCAAGGTCAGCCACCTGTCCCATTCCTTCGGCGCCCACTGGGCGCTGAAGAACGTGTCCTTTTCTCTGGAAAAGGGCGAATTCCTGTTTCTTTCCGGGCCTTCCGGTGCGGGCAAGACCACGTTGCTGCGCCTGTTGCACGGGGCCTTGCCGGTGCAGCGCGGCGCGGCTTCCGTTGCGGGCTTCGACCTGACGCGCCTTTCCGGGCGCACCGTGCCGTTGTTGCGGCGGCAGGTGAGCGTGGTGTTTCAGGATTTCAAGATTTTGCCGGAGCGTAGCGTGTACGCCAACGTGGCCCTGCCGCTGGAAGTGCGCGGTCTTGCGCCCCAGCACATCGGACGGCGGGTGCGCGCCGTGGTGCGCGCATTGGGGCTGGAAAACCGGCTGGACACGCCCGGCGGCGAACTTTCCGGCGGCGAGCAGCAGCGGGTGGCCGTGGCCCGGTCCATCGTGGTCAACCCGCAAGTGCTGCTGGCCGACGAACCCACCGGCAACCTGGACCCGGATCTGTCGATGCGGCTCATGGACATCTTCATGCAGTTCCACGCCTACGGCACCACTGTGGTGCTGGCCACGCACAGCCCGGAACTGATCCGCCGCCACCCGGACGCGCGCCTGCTGCGGCTGGACGACGGCATGATCACCCACGCCAACTGGCCGGGGGGCGAGGTGTTCCGTTGCGCCGATGGCGGCCTGCATCTGGGTGACGGCAGCGACGGATTCGGCGGGCAAGGTGGAAAGGGCGGCATGGACCCCTGCGGGCTGGACGCACCGGGCATTCCCGGCAGTTCGGGAAACTCCGGCAAGTCGGGCTACGGCAGCGGCAAGGCCCCCGCCGACTCTGCCGATTCTGCCAATTCAGATGATCCCGGCAACGCCGACGGCAGGTTGTCCCTCTGATGCGCACCCTTTTTCGCCTGCTGGGCCGCGGCGTGGCCGACCTGTTCCTGCACCCCTGGGCGCAACTGCTGTCCATGGCGGCGGTGACGCTGGTGGTCTTTCTGTCCGGGCTGCTGCTGATGGCGCTGGCCACGGTGGACGCCGAACTCAGCGCCTCCCGCGGGGAAACGGTGTACCAGGTGTATTGGCGCCCCGGCACGGACATGGCCCACGTGCGCGGGCAGTGGGAAGAACTGCGCCACATGCCGTGGCTGGCCAGCCTGGAAACCTACAGCCCCGACGAGGCACTGACGGCGCTGGCCCGCCGCATGGGCGAGGCCGGTTTTGCCAACGGCTCCGGCAACGGGCTGGACATGGGCTTTCTGTCCGGCAAAAGCCCGCTGCCGCCTACGGCCCTGCTGACCTTTGCCCCGCGCGAGGCCGACCCCGAAAAATGGGCCGCCGACACCCAGGACTTTCTCAAGGCCATGCCCGGCGTGGAGCGCGTGGCCGCATCGCCCCTGCGCGACGAACTGGGCAAGGCGTGGCGGTCGGCCAGCCGTTTCGTGATCTGGCCCACCGTGGGCTTTCTGGGCGTGGTGCTGGCGCTGGTGGTGGGCAACACCGTGCGGCTCACCCTGTCCACCCGGCGGGAAGAAATCGAGATCCTGCAACTGGTGGGCGCGCGCAACTGGTACATCCGCCTGCCCCTGATGGTGGCGGGCGCGCTGCAAGGGCTGCTGGGCGGCGGGCTTGCCTGTCTGCTGCTGCTTGCGGTCCACTGGCGCTTCCGCACTGCGCTCAACGTGCCGCCCCTGTTGCTGGAACTGCGCCTGCCCCCGCCGGATCAGGCCGCCCTGCTGCTGGCCGTGCCCGTGCTCATGGGCATTCTGGGCAGTTGGATTGCCGTCCGCAGCCGGTAGGGATACGTATTTACCGATGGAGATTGGGGGAAGGGGAGGAACCTCTTTTCCAAGAGAGGTTCCTCCCCTTCCCCCAAACCCCCATCCCCTTCTCCCCAAAACGTTTTATTAGGGTAATGACAGTCTTGCGGACACCACCTCGCAAGCTGACGGCGGTCGCCACACCAATCCGCGCCGCCAGCATCCCCTGTGATAAAAAGTTTTGAAAGAGAGAGAGGGGGTGCGGGGGAGAGGGAAAAAACTTTTGCGGCAGCCGTTAGGTGAGCGCGTAGCGCGAACCTTACGGATGGCGACCGCAGAGCGAAAAG
>CAYOCV010000018.1:0-72915 GCA_964402645.1 uncultured Desulfovibrio sp.
CCCCCCCCCCCCCCCCCCCCCCCCCCCCCCCCCCCCCCCCCCCCCCCCCCCGATTTTCTTCTCAATCTTTCTCTCTAAATCCCTCTTGCCTCCACATCGGCCAGCAGGGCAGCGTGGTCGTGCTGGCGCAGGGTATCGAAGTCGGGGCGGGTGTAGCGGTACTGAAGCTTGTACATGTTGGCCCAGGCATTGGAGAACTGGGCGGGGTCGGTCCAGGCGGTGCGTCCGGTGCGCTTCATGTGACGCACGGCCAGATGGCCCTGATAGATGGGCAGGTCGCCACGCAGGCTGCGGCGCAGGTCGTGTTCCAGGTCGTCGTACTGGCTGGGGGCGTAGCGCAGGTCGAAGGGGCCCACGGCGTCGAACACGGCGCGGCGGAACAGGTGACAGCAGCCGGTCACGGACACGCACGGGCGCTGGTAGGAGAACTGGCCGAAGTCCAGTTCCTGCAAATGCAGGTCAGAGACGGAAAACCGGCGGCGATAGCCGGGGGCGTTTTCCGGCGCGGCGGCCATGTCGCCGCCGGGGTCCAGATGCAGATCCACGGACTGGAGCAGCATGGGGACCGTATAATCCACCACGCGGCAGCCATACACGTTGGCGGCGGGGTGGGCGGCCATGGCGGTGCCGAACAGGCGCAGCCAGTCAGGCGGCACGGTGGCGTCGTCGTCCAGAAAGGCCACCCAGTCGCAGGCGCGGACTTCCGGCAGGGTCAACAGCCAGTTGCGGGCCGGGGGCGCGCCGATGTTCAGCGGCAGGGTAACGGTGTGCAGTCGCTCGCCCAAACTTCCGCCGGGACGACCGGGAGCACGTTCGGCCCAGCGGGCCAATACGGCGGGGGTGTCGTCGGTACAGCCGTTATCCAGCACCACCACGCGGGCGTCGCCCAGATCGGACGCGGCGATGGAAGCCAATGCCTCGTCGATGCACTCGGCCTTGTTCCAGGTGTAGAACAGCACCGCGCCGCGCCCGGCGGGCAGATCGCCCGTCAGGTCGCGGCCATGCGCCACGTCGTCGAGACGCAGCAGAAGATTGATCTGCCAGGGGCGGACATCTGCCGCCGCGCGCCACAGGGCAAGGGCGCCGTCGCGGTCGCCCGCGCGGTAGAGAGATTCGGCGTGGCGCGCTTTCCACGTGGGCAGCGGCAGGGACTTGCAGGCAGCGGCGTACTGGGCGGCGGCCCCGGCCATGTCGCCGCGCGCGAAGGCCACATCGCCCCGCAGGGCGGCAACCACAGGAGAAGGAATGTTTCCGGGACCGGTGGGCAGTCCGGACAGCCACGTATCCAGCCACTGGTGACGGGCCTCGGTCATGCCCACCACCATGGCCTGCCGCAGCCAGAAGGTGTTGCCCGGCTGGGCGCGGCGCTGGCGGTCCAGCAGGCGGCACGAGGCGTCGGCATCGCGCTGCTGGAGCAACTGGACCAGTTGGCGCACCTCGGCATCCGGCGGCGGCGCGTCCAGAGCGGACAGCAGTTCCGCCACCCGGAACATCGGCGTGGGCAGGAAGGGACGGGCCTTGTGAAGCGCCGCCAGTTGACCTGCGGTGCGGGCATCCAGCGGGTCGGCCTCCCACGCGGCGCACAGGGCATCGGCCCCCAGCGCGAACAGTTCGGCGGAACCATATGCCGCGCCTTCCGGCGTGTTCATGGCCGCCAGGGCCATCTCGGCAATGCCGACAAGGTGCAACTGCCCCACCCCGCCCTTGAGCAGGGCGGCGGCAAGGTCGCCGGGCAGGGAACGCCAACGGGGGCGGGAAAGGGCGGACGTGGTCACGAAGGCTCCGGCGGGTTCAATTGACTTTCCGGGCGTTACCGCCCACAGTGCCGCATCGGTCGATCCGCATGCCGCGACGGGCACACGTTTCGGCGCGTTGTATCCCGCCAACCCGCATCCCCGCAACACGCATGGCGCAACCGTACGGCATTCCCGCACCCCATCCGGCCCAGGTTACGGCGCTGCTGGCAACCCTCATGGAACGCGTACCCACGTGGGAATGCGGGGCCATGGGCGCAGACAATCAGTACCGTCTGGCGCGCGGAGCCATCGAAAACGCGGGGGGCGACCCCGGCATGGTGGCTGCCGGGGTGGGCATGGCCCTGTGGGGCTGGCGCGACAACCCGCTGGACACCCGCCTTGCCGCCCTGCTGCGGGCCATCATGGAGGACGCCCCGCAGGCGTTCGACCCGGCCCTGCGCGAACTGGTGGCCCGTCTGCACGACAGACTGCGCGTGCCCGCCGACTTCGGCGCGCTGGATGCGGCCCTGAATCTTCACCCGACCCGGCACGACGGCCCGGCAGCCGCCCCGGCGCAGGCAGTGCTGGACGTGGTGCTGCCCCGACTGGCCGACCCCGCGCACGGCCTGTTCTGGCTGGCGCGCGGCGTGGAATGGTGCATCCGCCACGAAAATTCCGTTGTCCCGCCCACTAGCGACGCGGCATCCCCGGAGCTTCCGGTTGCCGACGACGCCACGCTGGAAACCCTGCTGCGCGCCGCCATGTCCACACCGCTGGCCCTGCCGGAAACTGTGGCCCGCAGGCTGCGCGCCGAATGGGCCGTGTGCCGCCTGGATGCCGCCGAGGCCCTGCGGCGGCTGGACCAACTGGCGGGGCAACACGCCGCCCCATCAGAGGCATCCCCCTTTGCTCCCTGGTATGAACTGCGGCGCGCCGAACTGCTGGTCCGGCTGGACAGGACGGAACACGCTTCCGACGCCACCGCTCTGCTGCTGCCCCTGTGGCGCGCCACCCCGTACCACCCCAACCTCACGCTGGCCCTGCACGAACTGCTGTGCCCGCTGCCCGCGCCCCCGGCGGACGCAGCCCCGCCCGCCATCCTGCTGTACAGTTGGAACAAGCGCGACCTGGCAGCGCAGACGCTGCGCTCGCTGCGTGCGGCGGGCTTTCGCGGTGCGCCGGTCTTCGCGCTGGACAACGGTTCGCAGGACGGCACGGAAGACATGTTCCGCAGCATGGCGGCGGACTGGGGTTCACCGTTCACCGTGGTGCGCCTGCCGGTCAACGTGGGCGCGCCCGCCGCCCGCAATTGGCTGCTGTCCTTGCCGGAAGTGCGCCAGCGCAACCACGCCGTATTTCTGGACGACGACGTGCTGCTGGACCATGGCTGGCTGGACGGCCTGTTGGCCGTGGCCCACGCCCGGCCCGGCTGGGGGGCCATCGGCAGTGCGGTCACCGACCATACGCCGCCGCACGCGCTGCAATGCGCCGACTTTTTCGCCCTGCCGCCGGACATGGGCACCCGCAGCTTTGCGGACCTTGACGAGCACTGGCACATTCACGGCAACTCTGCGGGCAGCGCGGACACCCTGCTTACCGCCTACACCCGGCCCTGCCTGTCCGTTTCCGGTTGCTGCCACATGATTTCCATGGCGTCTGTGCAGCAGGTGGGCGCGTTCGACGTGCGCTTCACCCCCAGCCAGTTCGACGATCTGGAACGGGACATCCGCTGCACGCTGGCAGGGCTGCCTGTATGGTACGCAGGCACGGTGCGGGTGCGCCACATGCAGCATTCCAGCCTGCGCCAGGCCACCAGCCGGGCGCGCAGCGCGCACATCTTCGGCAACCGCATCAAGCTGGAGCACCTGCACCCGGCGAACAAGGCCAGGCAGGCGCGCGAGGCATCCGCAGCGCTGGCCCGGCAGGATCTGCTGCGCAAGGCCGCCGCGCTGGCGGCGCACGGTGCGCCCTGACAGCCTGACGGCTTATTGGCTGGTCATCTGGCCACCTGACCGCTTGATTACCTGACGGCCTGATTACCTGACAGGGAGCATCGCCCTTTCCTTCACCCGCATCGCGCCAGACACGCGCATACGAGCCATATTGCATGACCGCCAAAGCCCCCCTCGTCTCCGTCATCATCCCCGCCTGGAACCTCTGGGACCTCACGCGCGGCTGCCTGGAAAGCCTGCACGCCCACACCCCCGGCGGCGTGCTGGACATCATCGTGGTGGACAACGGCTCCACCGACGCCACCGCCAGCGACCTTGAACCGCTGGGGCGCACCCTGTTCGGCGACCGCTTCCGGGCCATCCGCCTGCCGGACAACAAGGGCTTTGCCGTGGCCAGCAACTTGGGCGCGGCGCAGGCGCACGCGGACAGGCTGCTGTTCCTGAACAACGACACCCTGGTCACCGCCGGTTGGCTGCCGCCCCTGCTGCGCGCGCTGGACGACGACGCCCGTCTGGGTGCCGTGGGGCCGCTGCTGCTGTATCCCGATACGGACAGGGTGCAGCACTGCGGCATCGCCTTCACGCCGTCGCTGTCCACGGAACACCTGTACGCCAACTTTCCGGCAACCCATCCGGCGGTGGCCGCGCGACGCCCGTTGCAGGCCATCACCGGCGCGGCACTGCTCATGGGGCGCAACCTGTTCGCCGAGTGCGGCGGCTTCCACGAGGGGTACCTGAACGGCAGCGAAGACCTGGAACTGTGCTGGCGCATCCGTGAACGCGGGCTGAAGGTGGCCTGCGTGGCGGAAAGCCGGGTGTACCATCTGGAAAGCCGCACCCCCGGTCGGCGCGACCACGACGCGGCCAACGCCGCCCGGCTCAACCGGCGCTGTTCCGGCTGCTTCGGGCCGGACCTGCACAAGCTGGCCAAGCGCGACGGCTTCGATCTGGCCCTGACCCCGTGGCTGGAAACCTACCTGACCCTGCCCCCTGCGCGTGAGGCGGAACTGCTGGCGACCCACGCGGACTTCGAGCCCGGAACGTGCTGGCAGGCCTTGCAGACCGACCCGCTGTGGCAGTCCGGCTACGACCTGCTGGCCGCGTTTCTGGAAGGGCATGACAGGTATCTGGAAGCCTCGGGCGTGCGGCTGCTGCACTGCTATTTCTTTCCCAGCCTGCCGGGATACCGCCGTCTGGCCCTGGTGGCGGCGCAGGCGGGCAACCCGGATCTGGCCGGGCAGGCGGCCCGCAAGATCGAGCACGTCACCAGCCTGCTGGAAGACCCGGAACCGCTGGTGCGCAAGGCGCGCGGGCTGGCCCGCTGGGCACGGCGCGCGGGCGAGCGCGAGGTGGGTGCGCTGTACGAAGGCTGGCTGACCGACCTTGGCCTGCCGCTGGAAGGCGACGCCCCCGATGGCCCAGATGACCCGGATGGCCCCGGTCACCCCGATCACGAGGACGCGTGACGCAACACCCTGCCCGCCAAACACGACGGCGGCGTACCCGGAGCCATCCGGATACGCCGCCGTCGCGTTCTGGGGCGTTAACCCAGCGCCGCTATTTTTCCACCCACTCCGCAATGCGGGCTTCCAGCTCTTCTTCGGGATAGGAGGGCCGGTCGTACATGCCCGCCAGCACGCGCTGACGCGAGGCTTCGGCCAGCAATATCGCCGCCGCCACCGACACGTTGAAGCTCTGGATCATGCCGTACATGGGAATGTACACTTCGCCGTCCACCAGATCCACCAACTCCTGAGCCACGCCGGAATGCTCGTTGCCCATGATGATGGCGGTGGGCTGGGTCATGTCATAGTCGCCCAGCGGCCTGGCCGCCGGGGTGCAACTGGTGGCCAGCACGCGGTGGCCGCTTTCCTTCAGGGTGCGCATCAGGCTCTGGGCGTCGGAATGGCGCACCGTGTCCACCCATTTGCGGGCAGATGCGGATGACTTGCGGCCCAGCACGGGAAAGGCGGTGTCGGTGTAGTACAGGTGTACCTGGGCCACGCCGAAGGCATCGCAACTGCGGTAGATGGCCGACACGTTATGCGGATCGTGGATGTTGGCCAGCACAAGGGTAAGATCCTTCTGTCGCCAGCCGAGAACCTTGCGGATGCGTTCCATGCGTCGGGGGGTTATCTGTGGTGCCATTATGTCGCCAGTAAGGTTTGGTCGGGGTTGCTGAAGAAGGCTGTTGAAATCTTGCGTGCGCCGTGGCGCGGGGCACATGTGTACTCCCGTTCCGGCAAAAAGTCACCTTCCCGCTTGACCAATCAAATCGTAATGTTCCATAACCTCGGGCAAGCGTTGCTCGCATTAAGGGTGCCGTCACCGCACTTCTTTGCCTCAATCGTGACCGCCCTTGCGGCGCGCGTGCCACTGCAACACGGCAGTGAAAGCATACTGTTGATAAGATGGCGCACACCCGTTACTACGAACGCTGGCGTGCGGCTACAGCACACCTTCAGGCAACGCAGACGCCTGTTGCCGTGCCCTGTTGCACCAGCCCTTTGATTCATACCGGTCAGCGACAATTCTGTCGCCGTGCCACCGGCCGGACGGACTCCATACAACGAGACGCCAAGGAGGCTCCCAAGTGAAGATCCTGAACCAGAAGGCGGCCATGGTCCTTGCGACCGCCATCGCCACCATGCTGCCGGGCATGGCCTTTGCCGCCGGTGCCGGTGCGCCCCACCTCGACGGAGCGCTGCTTGGCGGCCTGTGGGCAGCGCCGTTTGCCTGCATGCTGCTGTCCATCGCCATTCTGCCCCTGGTGGCGCCGCACTTCTGGCACCATCACTTCGGCAAGGTTTCCGCGTTCTGGGGCCTGGCCTTCCTTGTGCCCTTCGCCCTCAAGTTCGGCGCTTCGCTGGCGCTGTACGAAGTGCTGCACACCCTGCTGCTGGAATACATTCCGTTCATCATCCTGCTGTTCGCCCTGTTCACCGTGGCGGGCGGCGTGCGCCTGACCGGCTCTCTGGTGGGCACGCCCATGGTCAACACCCTGCTGCTGGGCATCGGTACGGTGCTGGCAAGCTGGATGGGCACCACGGGCGCGGCCATGCTGCTGATCCGTCCGCTGCTGCGCGCCAACGCCCATCGCAAGTACAAGGTGCATTCGGTGGTGTTCTTCATCTTTCTGGTGGCCAACATCGGCGGTTCGCTGACCCCGTTGGGCGACCCGCCGCTGTTCCTCGGCTTCCTCAAGGGCGTTTCGTTCTTCTGGACCACCGTCCACCTGCTGCCGCCCATGCTGCTGGTTTCGGCGCTGCTGCTGGCCGTGTTCTTTGCGCTGGACACCGTGCTGTTCGGCAAGGAAGGCCGCCCCGTGCCGCCGCAGCAGGATGGGGGTGAAAAGTTGGGCCTGGAAGGCAGCGTGAACCTGCTGCTGCTGGGCGGCGTGGTTGCCGCAGTGCTCATGAGCGGCTTCTGGAAGCCGGGCGTGGAATACGTGGTGTACCATGTGCCGGTGGAACTGCAGAACATCGTGCGCGACATCATCCTGCTGGTCATCGCCGGGCTGTCGCTGAAGCTGACCGACCCCGAATCGCGCATCAAGAACGATTTCAGCTGGGGTCCCATCGCAGAAGTTGCCAAGCTGTTCGCGGGCATCTTCATCAGCATGATTCCGGCCATCGCCATCCTGAAGGCGGGTGAAAGCGGCGCACTGCGCTCGGTGATCCAGATGGTGACCCACGACGGCCAGCCGGTGAACCTCATGTACTTCTGGCTGACCGGCCTGCTGTCCAGCTTCCTGGACAACGCGCCCACCTACCTGGTGTTCTTCAACACCGCAGGCGGCGACGCCATGCACCTGATGCACGACATGAGCCAGACGCTGCTGGCCATTTCCGCAGGGGCCGTGTTCATGGGCGCCAACACCTACATCGGCAACGCACCCAACTTCATGGTGCGCTCCATTGCAGAAGAGCAGGGCGTAAAGATGCCCAGCTTCTTCGGCTACATGGCCTGGTCGTGCGGCATCCTGGTGCCCTCGTTCATCCTGGTGACGCTGGTCTTCTTCATGTAGCGCCGCGCACCGCATTGACGGACAACGCCGCCCCCGCATGCCCTGCGCATGCGGGGGCGGTTCCCGTTGCGGCGGGCCGGATGAAATACCAGCAGATCACTGGCATCGGCAGCCCAGACGTCTCTGTCTTCCTGCATCACCCGCATCTCCGGTATGCACCGGCATGGGGCCCGTTGCCCGGCGCGCCCCCGGCACGCCCTGAAAATTCGTGGCACGTTGACGCCCCGTGTGCCATCTGCTACCCCTTTCGGCACGCCCGTGACGCCGGATTTTCCGCGCGCCGCGACGGGCGCGCAGACAGCGCGAGGCATGCATGCACATTTCGGAAGGGGTGCTTTCCCCTGTGGTGCTCGGCGCAGGTGCGGCGCTGGCCGCGCTTGGCGTCACGGTCGGCCTGAAACGGCTGGACTACGATCGCCTGATGACCGTGGCCATCCTGTCTTCCGCCTTTTTCGTGGCCTCGCTGATTCACGTGCCCATCGGGCCTTCCAGCGCCCACCTGGTGCTCAACGGGCTGCTGGGGGTCATGCTGGGCTGGGCCGCCTTTCCCGCCATTTTCGTGGCGCTGGCCTTGCAGGCGCTGCTGTTCCAGTTCGGCGGGCTTACCGTGCTGGGGGTGAACACCTTCAACATGGCCCTGCCGCCCGTGCTGTGCTTCTACGCCTTTCGCCCCATGCTCTCCGGCTCGTCCCGCCTGCGCGGGGGCGCGGCCTTTGCCTGCGGCTTCCTGTCCGTGGGTGCATCCGCCCTGCTCACCGCCGTATCCCTGGGAATGTCCGGCGAAGCGTTCATCCCCGCCGCGCGGGCGCTGATGCTGGCGCACATTCCGGTCATGATCGCGGAAGGCGTGGTGACGGCGCTGGTGGTTTCGTTCATTGCGCGGGTGCGTCCGGAAATGCTCGTCTTCACCTCCACGGCGCACGGCTAGCGCACGGTGCTGGACGAACCCTTCAGCAGCGGCGCATCGCGCCTGCATCTGGCCGACCCGCGCTGCAAGCTGGCGGCCGCTCTGGCCGTTGCCGTGTGCGTGGCCCTGCTGCGTTCGCCCGGCCCGGCGGGGTTGGCCCTGATGTTGGGTGCGGCCCTGTGTGCCTGGGCCCGCCTGCCTCTGCCCCGCCTGCTGCGTCGGTTGGCCGCCGTGAACGTGTTCGTGGCGTTCTTGTGGGTATTCCTGCCATTTTCGCTGCCCGGCGCGCCGCTGCTGCGCATCGGTCCCTTTCCCGGCCTGCCGGACTGGCTGACGCTTGCCGCCACAGACGCGGGCGTGGCCCAGGCCGTGCTGGTCACCCTGAAATCCAACGCCATCGTGCTGGCCTTCATCGCCCTTGCGGGCACCTCGGACATCACCGCCGTGGGGCACGCCATGGCCGGGCTGGGCCTGCCGGACAAGCTGGCCCTGTTGTTGCTGTTCACCTGGCGGCAACTGCACGTGGTGGCCCAGGAATACCACCGCCTGCGCACTGCGGCGAAAGTGCGCGGCTTCATCCCCGGCACCAACCCGCACACCTATCGTACCTACGCCAATCTGGCGGGCATGGTGCTGGTGCGCAGTTTTGACCGGGCCGAACGCGTGGGGCAGGCCATGCGCCTGCGCGGCTTTGCCGGGCGCTTCCACATGCTGGCCGAGCCCGCAGGGCAACCCGGCGACCGCCTGCTGGCCGCTGCCGTCATCCTGTGCGCGGCAGCACTGCTGGCCGCCGACATCCTTCAGCCCCTTACCACACTGCCATGAGCACCGCCGCCACCCCGCCCGACAACGGACTGCCCGGCCCCACACGTTCCGAGAACAGCCAGCCCAGCCCCCATGCCTCCAGTCATGTGCCCAGCCACGAGCATGACCATGACGACGAGCACGCGCATGCGCACGGAGGGGAGCACGACCACGGTCATCCGCATCCCCATCCCCCCCTGCATCCGGATGACGACACCACCCCGGCGCTGGCAGCCGTGCAGGACATCCATTTCACCTATCCCGGCAGCGCAGACCCTGTGTTGCGCGGAGCCTCGCTGGCGCTGCGCCCCGGACGGCGCATCGGCCTTCTGGGGCACAACGGCAGCGGCAAGTCCACCCTGCTGCTGCTGCTCATGGGCCTGCTGCGCCCCCAGTCAGGTCAGGTGCTGCATCGCGGCGTACACCTGACCCGCGAGGCCGACTTTGCACCGCTGCGCCGCGAGGTAGGGTTCCTGTTCCAGAATTCCGACGACCAGTTGTTCTGTCCCACCGTGCTCGAAGACGTGGCCTTCGGCCCCCTGAACCACGGCGCATCGCCCGCCGAAGCCCGCGACGTGGCCCAGGCCACCCTCGAACACCTGGGCTTTGCCGGGTTCGGCAACCGGGTCACCCACCGCCTGTCCGGCGGCGAAAAGAAAATGATCGCCCTGGCCGCCGTGCTGGCCATGCAGCCGCAGGCCCTGCTGCTGGACGAGCCCACCAACGACCTCGACCCGCGCACCCGCGACCGGCTCATCGCCACCCTGGCCGCGCACAGCCCCACCCACCTGATCATCTCGCACGACTGGGATTTTCTGGCCCAGACCTGCGACAGCTTTCTCAGCGTGCAGGACGGCAGCGTCCGCATCGCCACCCATACCCCCCACACCCACGTGCATACCCACACCGGCGGCGACGTACACCACCATCACGGGTAACGGCACCTGCAATGCAAACGGGGGGAAGGGGAGAAGACCCTTTTCCAAAAGGGTCTTCTCCCCTTCCCCCCGAACCCCCTACCCCTCTTCCCCAAAACGTTTCAAATGGGGTGGACGAAGTTCAGACGAAAGACTTCCCGTGCCGCGCCCCCGTTATCCCGACAAATAAAAAGTTTGAAGGAAGGATGGGGGTCTGGGGGAAGGGAGGAAAATTTTCAAATTTTCCTCCCTTCCCCCAGATTCTCTTTCATCCCAATCCCGCCTACCCGAACAGCTTCGCGGACACGTCCTGCCACACGGTGTCGGGGGTGATGTCGCGCATGCAGCGGTGGTGGCCCAAGGGGCACTGCTGCGGCCCGTGCAGGCCGCAGGGGCGGCAGTCCAGGCTGGTTTCGAGCACGGTGGCTTTGGGGCCGCGCGGGTAGAAGCCGTGGCGGCGCACGGTGGGGCCGAAGATGGCGGTGACAGGGGTACGCTGGGCCCAGGCGATGTGCATGGGGCCGGAGTCGTTGGAAAGGTAGCAGTCGAGGATGGCGAGATGCGCAGCAAGGTCCACCAGGCTGAACGCGCCGGACAGGTCGATGAGCGCGGGCGTGCCGAGGGTGCCGGAGCGTTCGGCCACCTCGCGGGCCACGGCTTCTTCGCCGGGGCCGGCAAACAGCACGATGCGTGCGCCTGCGGCGGCGGCGCGGCGGACCACCTCGGCAAAGTAGTCTGCGGGCCAACGCTTGGTGGCCCACACGGAACCGGGATGCACGCCCAACAGGGGCACGCCGGGGGCGGCATGCGCGGCGCGAAAGGCAGCGGCCCGTTCGCGGGCGGGTTCTGGCAACACCAGTTCCGGCCAATCCAGGATCTGCGGCAGGTTCAGGGGCCGCACCAGTTGCAGCAGCCGTTCGATCTCGTCCAGTTCGTCAAAACGGCGCGGCACGGTGTGGGTGTAGAACCACGAATTGAACCACGGCGCGTCGTAGCCGATACGCACCTTGGCGCTGGTCCAGCGGGCGATGCACGCGCTGCGCAGGCTGGTGTGGGCGGATATCCACAGCGAATGATGCTCGCGCGCCAGTTGCCGCCCCACGCGGGCGGCGGCCATGACGCTGCTTTCGCCGCCGCGCTTGTCGAATTCATGCACGCCGGAAAGCTCCGGCTGGGCGGCGAACAGGCTGCCCACGCCGCGCCGCACCCAGAAGTGCAGTTCCGCATCGGGGTAATTGGCGCGCAGGGTGCGCAACAGCGGCAGCGTAAGCACCGCATCGCCCAGAAAGGCCGTATTCCAGACGCCTATACGGCTCATGACGGTTCGCTCCGCGAAATATCCGTGAAAGAGGGACCGGAAAGGGGGGAGCCTGATGCGCGGGGCGCGCCCGAAGCTCCGGGGGTACTGCCCAGCAGCCACGCGGCCGCAGCGGCAAGGTCGCGCGCCACGGCGTGCGGCCAGTCCGGGCGGGCGGCAAGGTCGGCGGGGGCGGGTTCGTACACGGCGGCGTCACCTTCGGGCACGGGTATACCCAGGGTCCGCGCTGCGGCCTGCCCCTTGCCGGTCAGCACCAGCACCACGCGGCCCAGGCCAGCATCGCGGCCAAAGGCCACGTCTTCGGGCTTGTCACCCACCATGGCGGTGGCGGCGGCGCACAGGCCGTGCCGATCACGCAGGGTCTGCCACATGCCCGGCGCGGGCTTGCGGCAGGCACAGCCGTCGTCCGGGCCGTGCGGGCAGAAGGCCGCGTCCGCCAGCGACACGCCGTATTCCCCCAGCAATTCGCCCATCCGGGCGTTGCAGGCGTACAGGTCCGCCTCGGTAAAGTAGCCCCTGCCGATGCCCGACTGGTTGGTGACCAGGAACAGCCGCGCCCCGGCGGCGGCAAGGGCGGCAAGCCCCTGGCCCGCGCCCGGCAGCAGCGTGACGCCGACGGGGTCGGACAGGTAGTGGCGGTCCTCGATGACGGTGCCGTCGCGGTCAAGCAGCACGGCGGTGAGAGAAGTATCCGATACGGGATTCATGGTGGGGCAACTTGTGGCACGGCGGGCCGCATTTTTCAAGGCGGCGCCCCCCCCCCCCGCTGCCGTTGCGGCCTGACGCGGCCCGCCGCTGCCCGCCGTATCCGGGCGCGTCTGGACGCATCCGGACGTATCTGGACGCACGACCATCGTTGCCATTCGCCCCGGAGCCGCTTAGGTTGTTCCGATGCGGCGGCGCGGCCCGAATACCCGCCCGCCGCAAACCGCCTGCCTGCCGGTTGCGCAGCCGGAACATCACTGCGGAACGGCCCCCTCCGCCAACCGTACGCCGCGCATCGGCGCACAGGACATTGCATGCTCGCCCTGATTGTGGCTGTTACGCTTTCGCTCGTCATTTCAGCCTGCTGCTCCGTCACCGAGGCCATCCTGTATTCCGTGCCCTGGAGCCACGTGGAGCAACTGCGCAAATCGGGGCGCAAGGCGGGCCAGGTGCTTTTCGAGTTGCGCTCGCGCATAGAGCAGCCCATCACCGCCGTGCTCACCCTGAACACCGTGGCCAACACGGCGGGTGCGGCCATTGCCGGCGCCTACGCGGCAGACGTGCTGGGCGACGGACACATGGCCGCCTTTGCCGCCGGGTTCACCGTACTCATCCTGATTCTGGGCGAAATCATTCCCAAGACCATCGGGGTGGCCCATGCGCGCCCGCTGTCGGAATACGTGGCCCGCCCGGTGCGCATGCTGGTGGTGGTGCTGATGCCGGTCATCTGGCTGGGCGGGCGCATCACCCGGCTGTTCACCCCGCCCGGCGGCGGAGCGCCCCACGCCACGGAAGACGACATCCGCGCCATTGTCAGCCTGTCGCGCCGGGCCGGGCGCATCCAGCCGTATGAAGAACTGTCCATCCGCAACATCCTGTCCCTGGACCAGAAGCGGGTACACGAGATCATGACCCCGCGCACGGTGGTCTTCTCGTTGCCTGCCGCCATGACCGTGGCCGAGGCGCACGAACAGCCGGACTTCTGGCACTACAGCCGGGTGCCGGTATGGGACGAACACAACGAGGACGTGGTGGGCATTGTCACCCGCCGCCGCGTGCTCAAGGAAGTGGCCGAGGATAACGACTCCCTTCTCCTTTCCACGGTGATGCAGCCCGTACATTTCGTGCCGGACACCCAGACCCTGGACCGCACACTGTTGCAGTTTCTGGATGCGCGTACCCATCTGTTTGTGGTGCTAGACGAATACGGAGGTCTTGCAGGCGTCATCTCACTGGAGGACGTACTGGAAGAGATACTGGGCCGCGAAATCGTGGACGAAACAGACCGCGTGGACGATTTGCAGGAATTGGCCCGCCGCCGACGCAGGGAACTGGCCAAAACAAGTAATGACTCCTATTAGCTGCCAGTCTTTTTGCAAAAAACATTTTGTTACAGTGCATTACGCAAAGACTCTTCACCTTGTGAAAGCCCTTGCACACGCCGGACCCCCTTGCCACAACGGCAGAAACGCCGTATGCCAGATGCAGCCGCACGTGACATTTCTGTAGGGTGATAGGGCTTTTTGGGCCCTGCGCACCATCCTGTGCGCATGTCACCCTGCCCGCACCGCATCTGGAACGACAGGTCAGCGGCAAGACTTCGATGAAATCCGGCGTCGCCACACGATGCCGCGAAACGATACACAGTTCGCGACCGGTCTCCGTACCGGCGGTTGAAGCGGGCGACAACGCCAATCGGCCCGCGCGGCGTCATCAGCGCCTGCACTACGAACGCGCCCCGCGTGACCGAAAGGCCCACCTTCCGGCAGCGGTCCGGGTACTCATCTGCCCGACCCTCGCGCGATGCGGCAGCGCACTTTCTTCCTTTCCGGGCCGGTCGTTCACGAGAACACCGGCACAGTGTTTCGGAATCTCCGAAGCGCCGGGCAAGGATCAGAAAGGCATAAGGACCACACATGTCGAAAAAGAACGGCAAAAGCCTGTACCTTGTGGCCCTCGCCCTGTTTCTGGGTGGGGTGGGCTATCTGGTTTTTTCGGGCTTTTCCCAGAACAGCGTGTACTTCCTGAATGTTTCGGAAGCCCTCGCCATGCCCTCGGAAAAATTGCAGTCCATCCGCATGTTCGGCACGGTGGCCCAGCAGGGTATCGCCAGGCTGGATGACGGGCCAGGCGTGCGCTTTCTGCTCGAAGACAAGGACAATCCGGGGCAGACCGTGCGGGTGATGTACCGTGGGGCCGTGCCTGACACCTTCAAGGAAGGCGTCGAGGTCATCGTGGAAGGCGGCATGCCCCAGGGCGGAGCCGCCAGCGAGTTCCGCGCCAAGACGCTGATGACCAAGTGTCCCTCGAAATACGAAAAAGAAAACCGTAAGGGATGACGCCCGGCGGTTGACGCGGCACGGGTCGGCCAGCCCCCGCACCGGCCTTGCGGCCAGCGGACGGCAGCACCGGCACGCGCCGCGCGCTTGCGCGGGCATTCCGATGGCGATGCCGCACGGCGGACGTTGCCGGATACGGGGCCTCCCCGCCGGGGTTGACCGCCAACGGGCGGGATGAACCCACCGGCACCCGGCCCGCCGCCATCCGCACCGCACATGGTGCGCCGCACCGCATCCCTCACATATCGGCAGGAGACTTCATGCACCTTTCCGCCTACTTGCTGCTTGTCGCGTCGCTGCTTTTCGCCCTCTTCTTTGCCGGGGCGGCAGCCGCGCAACTGTGGCAAGGGCGTTCCACGGCCCTGCCGTGGATCGAAAAGGCGCACCTGATGTTGACCGGGTTCATGACCCTGTCATCCGTGGTGCTGCTGCACGCCCTTGTCAACTTCGACTTCTCGCTCGTCTATGTCGCCAGCTACACCGACCGCGCCCTGCCGCTGTTCTACCGCCTGACGGCCTTCTGGGCCGGGCAGGCCGGGTCCATGCTGTTCTGGGGCTGGTCCGTGGCTCTGTTCGGGGTCATCTTTGCCCTCACCAACGGCTACCGAGGCCTCAGCCCGCAGACCAAGCTGTGGTACTGGCTGTTCTTTCTGGCCATCATGGCCTTCTTCCTGCTCATCCTCACCGCGTGGAGCAACCCGTTCATCACCGCCGCCCCGGCCCCTGCCGACGGCAACGGCCTGAACCCGCTGCTCCAGAACCCCGGCATGATCTTTCACCCGCCGCTGCTTTTCCTGGGGTACGGCGGCTTCGCCATCCCCGGCTGTCTTGCCCTGGCCCAGGCCATGAGCAACGGCTATGGCCGCGAAGGCGCATGGGCGGGCATTTCCCGGCCCTTCACCCTGACGGCGTGGCTGTTCCTGACAGCGGGCATCGTGCTGGGCGGCTGGTGGTCGTACATGGAACTGGGCTGGGGCGGCTACTGGGCATGGGACCCGGTGGAAAACGCCTCGCTCATCCCGTGGCTGGTCTCCACCGCGTTCCTGCACACCTCGGTCATCGAGTCGCGGCGCGGCAAGCTGCACCGCGTGAACATCCTGCTCATGGCGCTGACCACCATCTCCGCCTTCTTCGCCACATACCTGGTGCGCAGCGGGGTTGTGGATTCGCTGCACGCCTTCGGCGACGGCGGCGTTGGCCGCCCGCTGCTGATCTTCATCCTGGCCTCCATCGCGCTTACCGTGGCCGTGACGCTGATCTGGCGCAAGGACGACGCCAAACCCCTTTCCGGCATCGACAGCCGCGAAGGATTCCTGGTGCTGGTAGCCTGGGTGCTGCTGGCCCTGTCGGCCATCATCCTTGTTGCCACCATGTGGCCCGTCTTCAGCAAGTTCTGGGTTGAAAAGCCCATGGGGCTGGAGCCCGCCTTCTACAACCGGGTGTGCCTGCCGCTGTTCGCGGGCATTGCCGTGCTGCTGTCCATCTGCCCCTGGCTGGGCTGGAAGGGCGGCGTGCGCAGCATGCCGAAGCTGCTGGCCGTGCTGGGGGTGATGGCCGCCGTCACCGCCATGACCTGGTACGCCTACCGCATGCCCATGGCCGCTCTGGGCGCGGGCGCGGGCGCAGCCTGCGTGGCGGGCATCATCATCCTGCTGACCACCGAAGCTCACGTGCGGCGCAACAACGCCTCGCTGGCCGCGCACGGCGTCCACCTGGGCCTGGCCCTGATGGTGCTTGGCGTGGCCTTTTCCGGCCCGTACAAGTTGGAGCAGGAAGTGGAAATCCCCCGCGACGCCACGGTAAAGCTGGGCAAGTACGACCTGCGCTACGTGAACCTGTACGAGGGTGAAGGCGCGGGCTACATCTTCATCGAGGCCGAGCTGAACGTCACCCGCGAGGGCGCGCCCGTGGGCGTGCTGTCGCCCCAGCGCCGCCTGTACGCCAAGTTCGACCGTCAGGCCTACGCCGAAGCGGCCACCATCTTCGGCCTGGGCGACGAGTTGTACGCCACCCTGCTGGGGGTCGACGCCTCTGGCGCGGCCACCCTGAAGGTCAGCGTGAACCCGCTGGTGAACTGGGTGTGGATTGGCGGCACGCTGATGTGCATCGCGCCCTTTCTGGGCCTTCGCCGTCCATCCTCGTCACGTGACGAGGATGACGACACCGGAGACGGGCAGGAGGCATGATGCTGCTGCGGCTGACCAAGGTCGCCAAGTTCTACGGCAACCGGCTGGTAATCAAGGACGTCTCGTTCGAGGTGTCCGCCGGTACGGTGACGCTGCTGGCCGGTCCCAACGGGGCGGGCAAGTCCACGCTGCTCAAGCTGATGGCCGGGCTTTCCCGGCCCAGCGCGGGCAGCGTGGAACGCGGCATTGCGGACGAAGCCCTTGGCTACCTGGGCCACCAGACCTTCATCTATCCGGAGCTCACCGCCTTCGAGAACCTGGCCTTCTGGGCGCGCCTGCACGGCCTTTCGCCGGAGCGCTGCTCCGATGATGCCTTGCTGGCCGCCCTTGAACGCATGGAACTGAAGCGCTTCGCCTATGAACGGGCGGGCGGCTTTTCACGCGGGATGGCCCAGCGGCTGAACCTTGCACGGGTGCTGCTGCTGTCGCCGTCACTGCTGCTGCTTGATGAACCGGGCACCGGGCTCGACACCCGGTCCATGGCCATCCTGCACCGCGAAATCGCCGCCACGCGTGACCGGGGGGCGGGCATCGTCTGGATCAGCCATTCCGTGGCCGAAGACCTTGCCCGGGCCGACCAGGTGCTGGCCATTGCCGAAAAGCGCGTGGTCTACAGCGGCCCTGCCGCCGACTACGTTCCGGAGGCCGTGGCATGCTGAGCGCCGCCCTTGCCATTGCATCAAAAGATCTGCGGCTGCTGCTGTCGCGCGGCACCGGACTGGTCCAGGCCCTGCTGCTGGGACTGTTGCTGATCTTCGTGTTCAGCCTGTCGCAGCGGGTGGGCGAAGTGATGGGGCCGCAGGGGGCCGCCGCCATTTTCTGGCTGGCGTCCGCCTTCTGCCAGGTGCTCATCTTCAACACCCTGTTCGCCATCGAGGAAGCCAACGGCGCGCGTTTCGGCCTGCTGCTGGCTCCCGTGCCGGTGCAGGCCGTGTGGCTGGGCAAGGGCATTGCCGGGTTTACCCTGCTGCTGTGCGCCCAGGCCGTGTTCCTGCCTGCCGCCATCGTCTTCCTGGGCCAGTCCGTGTCACCCCTGTGGCACGTGGGCCTGGCCACCGTGCTGCTGGCGGACGTGGGCATCGTGGCCCTGGGCGCTCTGCTGGGCGCGCTGTCGCAAGGGCAGGCCGCCCGCGAATCGCTGCTCAGCATCGTGCTGTTTCCGCTGCTGGTCCCGGTGCTGCTTGCGGGCATCCGGGTGGGCGCAGCCGCCTTCGCCGACGACATCCCCGAAGGGGTGGAATCATGGCTGGGGCTGATGGCCGCCTTTGACGCGCTGTTCCTTGGCGCGGGCATCGTGCTCTTTCCCTTCGTGTACGGTGGGGAAGAGTAGCTGAAAGCAACTGATCAGGGGGCTCTGCCCCCTGGCCCCCGCAAGGGGGCCGCGCCCCCTTGACCCCTTATAGCGAGGCACCCATGCAAACGAACCGGCTTTCCCCCGTGATGCCCCTTGTCGGGATTATCGCGGGCCTGGCCCTCGCGCTCTGCCAATACATGATCTTCGTGTACGCCCCCGAAGAACAGACCATGGGCATCGTGCAGAAGATCTTCTACTTCCACATGCCGCTGGCGTGGTGGTCGCTGATCAGCTTCCTGACCGTGTTCGTGGCCAGCATCGCCTTTCTGCGCACCCGCAACTGGAAGTGGGACGCGCTGTCCGGCGCCGCCGCCGAAGTGGGCGTGCTGTTCAGCGGCCTTGCCCTCATCACCGGCTCCATCTGGGGCCGCCACTCCTGGGGCGTCTGGTGGACGTGGGACCCGCGTCTGACCACCACCCTGGTCATGTGGTTCGTGTATGCGGGCTACCTTGTGCTGCGCACTCTCGACCTGCCGCGCGAACGGCTGGGCACCGTCTCCGCCGTGGTGGGCATTGTGGCCTTCCTCGACGTGCCGCTGGTGTTCCTGTCCGCCCGGCTGTGGCGCTCCATCCACCCCGCCGTGTTCGCATCGAAAGGCGGGGGGCTGGAGCCGGAAATGAAGACCACCGTCATCGTCTGCATCGTCGCCTTCGGTTTTCTGTGGGTGGCGCTGACCTGGCTGCGCGCGGCGCAGCGGCGCATGGCGGCACGCATCGACGTGCTTGCGACGGAAACCACCATCTGAACCTTTCGGCCACAAATGAGGATTTTCGTTCGCTGGCAAGGAAAGCAAGCCGCCCATGAGGGCGCATGCCACAGCCGTTAGGCGAGCTTGCGAGCCTTACGGATGAGGACCGCAACGCGCTCTTCTCGTATTCGCCCGAGCCTTAGCCGTTAGGTGAGCGTGCGAACCTTACGGATAAGGACAGCAACGATATGGAAGGCGAAGCTTGACGCAGCCAGCGGGCGAAAAGACCATTTGGAAAGCGCCCCGTTATGTAGGAGAACATGATATGGAGAGTACCCAATGGCTCTTGGTCGCCAACGCGGCCGTGTGGATCGGCATCGGCGCATACCTGTTCCTGATGGCCCGCGCGCAGCAGACCCTGGACCGGCGCATCCGCCACATGGAGATGCTGGCCGATGACAAATAGCACCCTGACCATGAACCCGCTGGACGGTAGCCGCAAGCTGGTGTTGCTGGCCGTATGCGTGGGCCTGGCAGCCATGCTGGGCGCGTCGTTCCTGTACCGCCTGTCCAACCCTTCGCTGGTGCAGCAGGGGCGCGGCCCCGCCATGCAGGAACAGGCAGGGGAACATGACGGCGAAATGGAAGTGGTGTCCGCGCTGATGCAGAAGGTGCAGCAGAACCCCACCGACGCAGGCGCGCTGTTCGCCCTTGGCCAGCACTTTCTGGATCATTCCGACTGGGCGCGCGCCGAAGGCTTTCTGGCCCGCGCCGTGGTGGCCGCCCCGGCAGACCCGCAGCCCCTGTACATGCTGGGCATCGCCCAGTACCAGCAGGAAGCGTTCGACAAGGCGGCGGAAACCTTCGAGCGGCTCATCGAAATCGATCCCCAGCCCGGCGCGCGCTACAACCTGGGCATCCTGTACCGCCACTATCTGAAGGCCGAAGCCAAGGGCAACGCCCACCTGAAAGCCATACTGGACGACCCCAAGGCCCCTGAAGACCTCAAGGCCCAGGCCCGGCAGGAACTGGAATCGCCCGTGCATGGCGACAAGAAGCAGCAGGACAAGAAGCAGTAGCGGGCGCAACCCCGCAGCATGACGACACTCACCGGAAGGGGCGGACCACCGCCCCTTTCGCGCATGCGAAGGACAGCCGCAGCGTCAGCGGTTGACGTTGCGCAGCAGCACCCGGAGGGTGCTGGAAACAAGCCTGCGGACTGTGCTTCGCCGCCAGCGCCCACTGATTGGGGAACCAACCCGATTCTTGACAAATACCCGCCTCGGCCAGTATGATGGTTGATTAAATTTTGACATATTTGTCAAACCTGCCACACCCAACGACCCGCCCTTCGTTCGGAGGCAGACGGGGAAAACGGTCCGGAGCCGCGCGGCCCGGACGCTCCAACCAACCCGCCCGGAGAGAGATCATGAGCAAGATCGTGTGCAAGGCACTGACGTTCGACGACGTCCTGCTGCAGCCCGGCTATTCCGAAGTCACCCCCGACCTCGTGGACGTCTCCACCTGGCTCACCCCCGAAATCCGCCTCAACATTCCCCTGCTCAGCGCCGCCATGGACACCGTGACCGATTCCGGCATGGCCATTTCCATGGCCCGCAACGGCGGCGTCGGCGTCATCCACAAGAACATGCCCGTGGACCGCCAGCGCATCGAAGTCGAAAAGGTCAAGAAGTCCGAAAGCGGCATGATCATCGACCCCGTGACCATCGACCCCGACTATTCCGTGCGCCAGGCCCTGGAGCTGATGGCCGAATACCGCGTCTCCGGCCTGCCGGTGGTGCGCGGGGTGGAACTGGTGGGCATTCTGACCAACCGCGACGTGCGCTTCGTCAAGGATCTGGAAGGCACCCAGGTGCGCGAGGTGATGACCAGCAAGAACCTGGTCACCGTGCCCGTGGGCACCACCCTGGACGAAGCCAAGGACCTGCTGCACGCGCACCGCATCGAAAAGCTGCTGGTGGTGGACGAGGGCAATCGCCTGAAGGGCCTCATCACCATGAAGGACATCGACAAGGTCCAGAAGTACCCGAATTCGTGCAAGGACGACAACGGTCGCCTGCGCGTGGGCGCGGCCATCGGCATCGGCAAGGACTGCGAGGAACGCGCTGGCGCATTGCTGGGCGCGGGCGTGGACTTTCTGGTGCTGGATTCCGCCCACGGCCATTCGCGCAACGTGCTGCGCGCCATCGAGATGGTCAAGGGGGCCTTCCCCAAGTGCCAGCTGGTGGCGGGCAACGTGGCCACCTATGAAGGGGCGAAAGCCATCCTGAAGGCGGGGGCCAACACCGTGAAGGTGGGCATCGGCCCCGGCTCCATCTGCACCACCCGCATCGTGGCGGGCGTGGGTGTGCCCCAGGTGACCGCCATCCTCGAATCCGTGCGCGCCGCGCGCGAACTGGACCGCTGCATCATCGCCGACGGCGGCGTGAAATTCTCCGGCGACGTGGTGAAGGCCATCGCCATGGGCGCGGATACCGTGATGATCGGCAGCCTGTTCGCGGGCACCGATGAAAGCCCGGGCGAAACCATTCTCTACCAGGGCCGCTCGTACAAGATCTATCGCGGCATGGGTTCCATCGACGCCATGAAGGAAGGCAGCTCTGATCGCTACTTCCAGGAAAAGAGCAAGAAACTGGTGCCCGAAGGCATCGTGGGCCGCGTGCCCGTGAAGGGCCCGGTGGCCGAAAGCCTGTACCAGCTCGTGGGCGGCCTGCGCTCCGGCATGGGGTACGTGGGCGCTGCCGACATCAGGGAATTGCAGGACAAGGCGCAGTTCGTGGAGATCTCTGCGGCGGGGCTTCGTGAAAGCCACGTGCATGATGTGATCATCACCAAGGAATCGCCGAACTACCGCATCGACAACAACTAGCCGCTCGCCGCGGCGGGCCTTTCGCCCTCCGGCGTCGTCAGGCATCGTCTTTTACTCCGGTCACGTACCAAAGAGTACGCTCCCTTCGTAAAAGGCTCGCCTTCCTTGCCGGAGAACGAAAATCCCGCCGCGCATGTCCCGGTGACGCCGAAAAACAAAAGAGCGTCATCGGGCAGCCGCTACTTCCCAGACACCACGGCCTCACAACGCATATCACGATTGCCCGAAGCACCCCGCGCGGGCGACAGAGGACAGCACATGGAAGCACAGACCAAGGTCATCATCATCGACTACGGTTCGCAGGTGACGCAGCTCATCGCCCGTCGCGTGCGCGAGGCTGGCGTTTACTCCGAAATCCACCCCTGCATCGTCACGGCGGACCAGGTACGCGCCATGAAGCCCGCCGCCGTCATCCTGTCCGGCGGCCCTGCCAGCGTGGGCGAGGCAGACGCCCCCACCCTGGACAAGGGCCTGCTGGAACTCGGCGTGCCCGTGTTGGCCATCTGCTACGGCATGCAGCTTCTGGGGCACAACCTGGGCGGCCAGTTGGCCACCTCGGAAACCCGCGAATACGGTCCCTCCGACCTTACCCTGCTGGGCGACTGCCCGCTGTGGGACGGCATCGACAAGTCCGCCTCCACCCGCGTGTGGATGAGCCACGGCGACAAGGTCAAGACGCCCCCGCCCGGCTTTGCCGTGGTGGGCCGCACCGCCACCCTGGACGTGGCGGCCATGGCCGACGACGCCCGCCGCATCTACGCCGTGCAGTTCCACCCCGAAGTGCATCACACCGAGGAAGGCGCCCGCATCATCAGCAACTTCCTGTTCCATGTGGCCAAGCTGAAGGCCGATTGGACCATGTCGTCGTTCGTGGAGCGCGCCATCAAGGAAATGGCCGAAACCGTGGGCGACCGCCACGTGGTCTGCGCGCTTTCGGGCGGCATCGACTCCACCGTGGTGGCCGTGCTGCTGCACAAGGCCATCGGCAAGCGTCTGCACTGCATCTTCGTGGACAACGGCGTGCTGCGCCTGAACGAAGGCCAGGAAGTGGTGGACTACCTGTGCGAGCACTTCGACCTGAACCTGAAGTACGTGCAGGCCCAGCGCCGCTTCCTCGACAAGCTGGAAGGCGTGGACGACCCGGAACAGAAGCGCAAGATCATCGGCTACACCTTCATCGAGGTGTTCGACGAGGAAGCGAAAGCCCTTGGCCACGTTGACTTCCTGGCGCAGGGCACTCTGTACCCCGACGTGATTGAGTCGGTGTCGCACAAGGGCCCTTCCGCTGTCATCAAGAGCCACCACAACGTGGGCGGCCTGCCGGAAAAGATGAACCTGAAGCTCATCGAGCCGCTGCGCGAACTGTTCAAGGACGAAGTGCGCAAGGTGGCGGGCGAACTGGGCTTGCCGGACTTCATCATCTGGCGTCACCCCTTCCCCGGTCCCGGCCTTGCCATCCGCGTCATCGGCGAAATCACCGAGGAACGCCTGGACATCCTGCGCAAGGCCGACAAGATCGTGCAGGCCGAGCTGATGTCCTCCGGCTGGTACCGCAAGGTGTGGCAGGGTTTTGCCGTGCTGCTGCCGCTGAAGACCGTGGGCGTCATGGGCGATGGCCGCACCTACGAGCACGTCATCGCGCTGCGCATCGTTGACAGCGTGGACGCCATGACGGCGGACTGGGCACGCTTGCCTTCCGAACTGCTTGAGCGTATTTCGAGCCGGATAATCAACGAGGTGAAGGGCGTGAACCGCGTGGTCTACGACATCTCCTCGAAGCCGCCGAGCACCATCGAATGGGAATAGGCGGACGGCGTTCGTCCAGATGAACGCCCGGCGGACGCGCGGGGGCCGAAAGGCCCCCGTGACGCCCCCGTCATCTTTGGCCGAAGGGCCGCGCCTCCGCGCGGCGCACACGGGGCATGGCCGGTTATCCCGGCCCCGGCCCGCAGCACTGCAACCAAGGCGGTCTGTCCTCCATGTTCGGCATCGGCAGCACGGAACTTCTGGTCATCATGGTCGTGGCCCTCATTGTCCTCGGCCCCAAGAACCTGCCCAACATAGCGCGTACGCTGGGCAAGGCCATGGGTGAATTCCGCAGGGTTTCCACAGACTTCCAGCGCACGTTGAACACCGAGATTGATCTCGAGGATCACGAGCGCCGCAAAAAGGAAGCGGAAAAGGAATTCTTTGACGACAAGGCCAAGGCCGAAGCCCCCAAGGCAGAACAGCCCAAGGCCGAAGCCGCCAAGCCTGCCGCCGAAGCCGCCTCCGAATCGACCGGAAAGAGCGCATGAGCCACGAAGACAAGGACGCCGCCAAGGCGGAGCCTGTGTCCGAAAGCGACCGCGAAAAGGCTCCGGCACACGACGAAGCCGTCACCGAAGCCTCTGCCACGGCCAGCCCGTCTGGCGGAGACAGTCCGGACGTGTACGATCCGGACGCTGCGGAACGCAACGCCTGCGAACTGGACGCCATAGAGGCTTGCGAACGAAATGCCGCAGAGCAGGCCGCTTCCGATGCCGGGCAGGCGGCCCCTGACGCCGGACAGGACGCGTCCGCTCCGACGGACTCCGAACCTGTCGAGCCCCGAACCGTCGAAAGCGTGATCGCAGCGTCGGTCCTGCCTGATTTCGAGCCGGACGGCTCAGACATCCCTCCCCCTGACGGCCCCGATGCCGGTCAGGGTGGTTCCGGCACTCCGGCTCCGGACGAAACCGCCGCATCCGACGCCACGGAAAACGCTGTGGTGGCCGCCCCCCCGCGCGACCTTTCCGAAGCCGTGGACCGCGCCAGCAAGGAAGAAGAGGCCCCCGCCGAGGGTGGTCGCTCCATGACCCTGCTGGACCATCTTTCCGAACTGCGCGTGCGCCTCGTGCGCAGCCTCATCGCGCTGGCCGTGGGTTTTTTCGCCTGTTACGGCTTTGCCGAAGAACTGTTCAACTACCTGATGATTCCGCTTACCCGGGCGCTGCCGTCCGGGTCCAAGCTTATCTACACCGCCCTGCCCGAAGCGTTCTTCGTCTACATGCAGGTGGCGTTGGTGGCGGGGGCCTTTCTGGCCAGCCCGTACCTGTTCTACCAGATATGGCTGTTCATCGCGCCCGGCCTGTATGACGAGGAAAAGCGCCACGTCATTCCCATTGCCGGTGCGTCGGCCCTGTTCTTCGTCGCGGGTGCGGCGTTCTGCTATTTTCAGGTGTTCCCGTACGCCTTCGAGTTCTTCGTGGGCTTTGCCACCGACACCATCGCCCCCATGCCCAAGCTGGACGAGTATCTGGGCTTCACGCTGAAGATGCTGCTGGCCTTCGGCCTCATCTTCGAGATGCCACTGTTCGCGTTCTTCCTTGCGCGGCTTGGCCTTGTCACCGCGCAGTGGATGCGCAAGACCCGCAAGTACGCCATTCTCGCCATCTTCATCGTTGCAGCCATCCTCACTCCGCCGGATGTCTTTTCGCAATTGATGATGGCGGCCCCCATGCTTGTGCTGTATGAAATAAGCATCATCGTCGCCGCCGTGTTCGGCAAGAAGAAGCCCGGCACGGAAGACGGCGACGCGGCAGAAGAGGAAGAGACCGCAGAAGGCGAAAAGCCGGGCCCCGACAAGGTCGTGCAGGGCGACTAGCCCACGCCGCAATCAACAAAGGTCCGCGCACATGAACCCCGCACCCCGGAAGGAGCCCGAGATGAGCCAACGCAGCGCCGCCGTGTTCCGCGAAACCAAGGAAACCTCCATCCGCCTCGACCTCGTGGTGGACGGGCAGGGCCTTGTCAACGTGCATACCGGGTTCGGCATGGCAGACCACGTCATCACCCTGGCCGCGTTCTGGGCCGGGTTCGACCTTACCCTGTCCTGCACCGGCGACCTTGAAATCGACGCCCACCACACCGTGGAGGACGTGGGCCTGTGCCTTGGCCAGGCCCTGGCCGAAGCCCTGGGTGAACGGTCCGGCATTGCCCGCGTGGGCTTTGCCCGCGTACCCATGGACGAGGCCCTGGCCGACGTGTGCATCGACATTTCCGGCCGCCCGTGGCTGGAATGGCGCGGGGACGAGCTTTTGCCGCCCGTCATCGCCGGGCAGGAACGCGACCTGTGGCGCGAATTCCTGAAGGCGTTCGCCTCGGCCGCCCGCATGAACCTGCACGTCTCGTTCCTGTACGGCAGGAACGGTCACCATCTGCTGGAATCCGCCGCCAAGGGGCTGGGACTTGCCCTGCGGCAGGCGGTACGCCGTGACCGCGAGACGCTGCTCAGCACCAAAGGGAGCCTAGACTGATGCGTACCCATCGCGGTTTCATCGCCTTCCCGGTGTCGGGCGCGCTTCTCGCGCTGCTCGCCCTTGCCCTGCTTGCCACGCTGCCCGGCTGCTCGCAGCGGCAGCGCGGCCCGGCCCCGCTGCCCGACGCCGCAATCGGCGTTGCCGCCTTTACCCAGCCCACCGTCATGGCCGACCTGCTGGCCGGGTACATTCCCGAAGAGCAGCAGAAGGTGGAAGAAGAAACCTTTGCCGACCTTGACCGCACCTTCGGCGACATCCTGCGCGGCGAAACCAAGCGCGTGTACAGCTTTGCCGCCACCCGGCCCTCGCTTTCCGCCACGGCGGGCGGGCGTACCGGTGGTCGCCCGCAGGCGCTGGCCTATTGGGTGGAAGTGGGCCGCAAGGCCGAAGTGGACTTTCTGCTGGTGCCGCAGGTCATCGACATGCGCGACCGCAAGGGCGGCGACATGGGCGTCACCGAATCCGCCAGCATCATGATGGACGTGTTCCTCATCGACGTGAAGGGCGGCACCCTGGTCAAGCGCTCCAACTACGATGAAAAGCAGATGGGCCTTGCGGACAACCTGCTGGAAATGGGCAAGTTCGTGGGCCGCAAGGGCAAGTGGCTGTCCGCAATGGACCTGGCCAGGGAAGGAATGCGCAAGGCCATCAAGGAGTTTGGTCTGTGATCATTTTTCCCGCCGTGGACATCAAGGACGGGCGCTGCGTGCGGCTGCGGCAGGGCCGCGCCGACGCCGAAACCGTGTTTTCCGACGACCCTGCCGCCATGGCCCGCCACTGGCAGGACCAGGGCGCCAAGTGGCTGCATGTCATCGACCTGGACGGGGCCTTCAGCGGCATGCCTGCCAACTTCGAGCTTATCCGCCGCATCTGCGCCGACCTTTCCGTGCCGGTGCAACTTGGCGGCGGCATCCGCGACGAGGCCACGGCCAAAGCCTACCTCGACGCCGGGGTGCAGCGACTGATCATCGGCACCGTGGCCCTGGAGGAACCGGACCTGTACGCCCGCCTGTGCGCGGCCTTTCCGGGACGCATCGGGGTTTCACTGGACGCCGAGGGCGGCAGGCTGAAGACCAAGGGCTGGGTGGCCGATTCCGGCCTGACCGTGGACGACGTGCTGCCCCGCCTGCTGGACGCGGGCACCGCCTTTGTCATCTACACCGACATCGACCGCGACGGCATGCAGACCGGGGTGAACCTGGCGGCGCTGGAACGGCTGGCGGGCATGTGCCCGGTGCCGGTCATTGCGGCGGGCGGCGTGGCCACGCTGGAAGACGTGCGGGCGCTGTATCCGTTGACGCTGACGTCCAGCGTGGAAGGGGCCATTACTGGTCGGGCGATTTATACGGGTACCCTTGATTTGCACGCGGCCATGGAGTGGATTGCGGCGCAATAAGTGGGTGGCACTGCGTGTGCATGGTTGGGAATTGAAGTGTTGAGCGAGGGGGCTGCGGAAACGCGGCCCTCTTGTTGTTTGGTGTGGGGCTGGGAAGGGGAAGGGGTGTGCGTTGTTGCGCCCGGCTTCTACGAAGACCGTCGTGCCCTTTTGATCACGCCCGATCTCGTTATGCCTCCGGCGGGTGGAAGGCTGGCGCGTTGATGGGCACGGCCTCTACGAAGACAGTTGCGCCATGTTGACCACGCCCGATCTCGTTATGCCTCCGGCGGGCAAGGGGCCATTGAACGATGGCCCCTTGCATCCCCGCGTTCCAGGGGCTCCGCCCCTTGGAACCCCGGCGCATCCTGCGCGGCGTCCCTTCGGCGGCAGCTTCCCGTCGGCGCAGGGCGCCTCCGGGTGATCTGCCGCCGGTGACGCCAATGCGCACATCGCTCTCGTAGGCACAATCACACGCAGTTGCCTCAACCGCGCTTATCCTGCGCCGCATTCTTACGCCGGGCAGCTTCCCTGCGGCGCTGGCGCGCCTCGGGTGATCTGCCCGGCTGAATGCGTATGCGCACAAGGCTCCCGGTGGGATCGCACAACGAAAGTGCCACTATCCACGCCCTCGTTGCGACGCATGCGCCGCCGCCAAAGCCCGGCGTCACACGCTTCTACGCGCAAAACGCAGGCGTTGGGCAAACGCGTTGTTGTCTTGTGGTCACCTGCTTACTTCCATGAAGATGCACTCCCTTCGCTTGGGCACAAAAACCCTTCGCGCGGCAATACGCATCCGCAGCCGGAGATCGCCGCCGGAGGCTTTGCGACGGCGGAAGCTCCGGCGGTAACGGATGCGCGCCGCGACGTTAATGAAGGTAAAGGCACCCTCGTTGTGCCATGCCACCGGGAGTTATGCGCACATCGCATTCCCGTCGCAAGATCACCCAAAGGCGCCCTGCGCCGCAGGGAAGCTGGCGACGAAGGAATGCGGTGCAGGATGAGTGAGGATAAAGGCGTCGAGAGCCCAATGCGCATCGCATTCCGCCGGGCAGATCGCCCGAGGCGCACCAGCGCCGCAGGGAAGCTGCCCGGCGTAAGAATGCGGCGCAGGATAAGCGCGGTTGAGGCAACTGCGTGTGATTGTGCCTACGAGAGCGATGTGCGCATTGGCGTCACCGGCGGCAGATCACCCGGAGGCGCCCTGCGCCGACGGGAAGCTGCCGCCGAAGGGACGCCGCGCAGGATGCGCCGGGGTTCCAAGGGGCGGAGCCCCTGGAACGCGGGGATGCAAGGGGCCATCGTTCAATGGCCCCTTGCCCGCCGGAGGCATAACGAGATCGGGCGTGATCAAAAGAGCACAACGGCCTTCGTAGAAGTCGTGCTCATCAACGCGCCAGTCTTCCTACCCACCGGAGGCATAACGAGATCGAGCGTGTTCAACATGGCGCAACTGTCTTCGTAGAGGCCTTGCCCAATCACGCACAACATCCCTCCCCCCTGTCCCCTCATCCCCTCTTCCCCCCTGTCCCCTCATCCCCTCTTCCCCCCTGCCCCCCCATACGCTATGCCATCCCCACGCACACTCACGGAGGACCCATGCCCGACCAGACCAAGCCTGCGGCCCGCGCCGCCGCCCTCCCCCCCCTGCACTACCGCTACACCCACACCTCCACCGAGGCCACCACCGGCTACTTCGCCTGCGAGCCTCCGGCGGACATGACCTTCGAGCAAGGTCTCGACCGGTTGGAGGCCGCCCCTCTCGACGAATTCCTGCACAGCCATCTGCTGCGCCTTGCCGCCGTGTTCCCGCCGGAACGCATGGCCGCCCTGCTGGACGGCCTTGACCCCGTCGCACGTCCCGCCACCGCCGCCCTGCTGCGCGAGGCATGCCTGCTGAACCCCGATCTTTCCGGCCTGCTTCAGACGGCCCCAGTCCCCACACCGGATGCCCTTGCCGCCATGGAGGCCGCCACCCCGCACATCGCCCTGCGCTGGCACGCCCAGCCCGACCGCGACCTGCACCGCGCCTGGTGCGCAGTGTTCCGCGACAACATGCACAACCATCGCATGCTGCCGCAGCTTGAGGACATGGACATCCCCCCGCTGTACGACCCGGCGGAAATGCTCGACGGCCCGGAGCGCCCGGTGGCCACTGCCGCCGACCTCCGCGCCCTGCTGGCTCTGGAACCCGCCGAAACCGCCCCCTGGCAGCGCCCGCCGTCGCACGAAACGGCGTCTCTCGCGCTGGAACGGCTGGTGGAAAACGGCATCATCGCCGGGGTAGAGATGCGCCACGAGGCGTCCCTTTCGCCCATCGCCCTGCTGCGTCGCTGGAACGTGGACATGACCGTGCGTTGCGGCGCGCTGAACTACACCCTGAAGGGCGAGGGCACCACCTACGGTCGCGGCCTGTCACTGGCCGATGCCCGAGCCTCGTACGCCATGGAGATGGTGGAGCGCGCCTCTTCCTACGTCTCCGTGGGCGAAGTGGATGGCCAGTTGCACGTGCTCGACCGGGCCACGCCCCAGCCGTTGCTACGCGCCCGGCTGTCCGAGTTGCTGGCCGATGGCCGCGAGCTGCTGCCTCCCCACGCCATCCCGCTGGAAGCCCCCTATCAGGACCAGCCCCTGTACTGGCTTGCCGGGCACACCCCCGACGACGCGGGCGGCACGCGGCCCGTGCTGGTGCCCGCGCAGATGGCCTATCTGTTCTGCAACCTGGACGAAATCGCCCTGTTCTCGGCGTCCGGCTCCACGGGCCTTGCCACCGGCAACATCATGGCCGAGGCCAAGGTGGCCGCGCTCACCGAAATTCTCGAGCGCGACGCAGAAGCCACCATGCCCTACGACCGTTCGCAGTGCTTCCGCCTGGTTACCGACGACGCGCGCCTGCAATCCCTGCTAGACGACTACGCCGCGCGCGACATCCACATCCAGTTCCAGGACCTGACCACCGAATTCGGCGTACCCTGCTACAAGTGCTTCGTGGTGGGGCCGCGCGGCCAGGTGGCGCGCGGCACCGGCGCGGGCCTTTCCGGTCGCCGCGCCGTGCTTTCCGCCATGACCGAAACTCCCTTCGCCTACCCCAACGGCGGCCCCTCCGGACCCGGCGTGCGCGGTCTGCCCGAACGCAAGCTGGAAGACCTGCCCGACCTGACCCTGGAATCGCCCCAGCGCAACCTGGCGCTGCTGGAAACCCTGTTCGCCGTCAACCGCATGGCCCCCGTGTATGTGGAACTTACCCACGCCGACCTGGAATTCCCCGTGGTCAAGGCACTGGTGCCCGGCCTGGAATCCACCGCCGACTTCGACACATGGTCGCGCATGAGCCGCCGGTTGTTCCGCAATTATCTGCGGTTAAGAGGATAAGAAAATTGGGGGAAAGGGGAGGAACTTTTTAAAGTTCCTCCCCTTTCCCCCAAACCCCCATTCCCCTCCACAAACTTTTCGATAGTGGGCACATCGCCCCAACAGCGGTGTTGCGAACAACGCGGTAAAACTACCGTATCCCTTCGCCCATCGCTGGCGCAGACTACCAAGGAGCCAGGTCATGCTGCACACGCCGCGCGCCCGCAGGGGCATGGTCGTCACCCCCCATCATCTCGCCTCGCAGGCGGGCCTTGCCATCCTGCGCGAGGGCGGCAACGCCGTGGAGGCCGTGGTGGCCGCAGCCGCCACCCTGTGCGCCGTCTACCCGCACATGACCGGCCTTGGCGGCGACGGATTCTGGCTGATGCACGAACCCGGCGCGGACGCGCCCGTGGGCATCGACGCCAGCGGCCGCTCCGGCGCATCGGTAACCCCGGACCTGCTGCGCGCCGCCGGACATGCGCATGCAATCCCCCGGCGCGGCCCGCTGGCCGCCATAACCGTGGCCGGGGCTGTATCCGGCTGGGCGGCGGCGCTGGATCATGCACGTGCCTGGGGTCCTGCCCTGCCCTTGTCCCGCCTGCTTGAAGAGGCGGAATGGCACGCCCGGCACGGTTTTTCCGTTACCGCCGGACATCATGAACTGGTGCGGGCCAATCTGGATGCGCTGGCCTCACAGCCCGGCTTTGCCGCACAATTCCTGCCCGACGGCACATGCCCGGCAGAAGGGACCACGCTGCGCCTGCCAGCCCTTGCCGACACCCTGCGCACCCTTGCGCGGCGGGGGCTGGACGATTTCTACCGGGGCGACGTGGCTGCCGCCGTGGCTGCCGATCTTGCCACAGTGGGCTCACCGCTCACGGCAGCAGATCTGGCGGACCACCGGGCGTCGCGGGTGACGCCGCTGTCTCTGCGCCTGCCGCAAGGGCAGGTGTTCAACCTGCCCCCGCCGTCGCAGGGGGTGGCGTCGCTGTGCATTCTCGGCATCTTCGAGCGATTGCGCAACGCGGGTGCCCCCATCGAACCGGAAACCTTCGCCCATCTCCACGCCATCGTAGAGGCCACCAAACGCGCCTTCCGGGTGCGTGACGGCCTTGTGGGCGACCCCGACCACGCACCGTACCCTGCGCCCGGCTCTGCAACGGACCCCCTGTACCCCGACCGGCTGGATGCCCTGGCCCGCGATGTGGACATGTCCCGCGCCCTGCCGTGGCCCGCGCCCCCTTCCGGCGGCGACACAGTATGGCTGGGCGCGGTGGACGCGCAAGGCCGCGCCGTCAGTTGCATCCAGAGCATCTACTTCGAATTCGGCTCCGGCGTGGTGCTGCCGCGCACGGGCATCGCCTGGCAGAACAGGGGGTGCGGCTTTTCCCTCCATCCAGGCAGCCCTGCCGCGCTGGCCCCCCGCCGCAAGCCGTTCCATACCCTGAATCCGGCCATGGCCCTGCTGGCCGACGGCAGGGTCATGCCTTACGGCACCATGGGCGGCGAAGGCCAGCCACAAACCCAGGCTGCCGTGTTCACGCGCCACGTGATCTTCGGCCAGCCGTTGCAACAGGCCGTCAGCGCTCCCCGCTGGCTGCTGGGCAGGACATGGGGCGACGATGCCGTACACCTGCGCCTGGAGGGCCGCGTCGATTCCGCCGTGGTCAGTGCGCTGCGTGCCGCCGGGCACCCCGTGCGCATGGTGGGCGAGTATGACCCGGTCATGGGCCACGCCGGGGCCATCGTGCGCCATCCGGACGGCTCGCTGGAAGGCGCAGCCGACCCGCGCGGCGACGGCTGCGCGGCGGGGTGGTAGCTTCCCTCCTCCCGCTCCGGGTGCGGCAACCCTTCCGGCTACGCCACCCCCAGATTCTCGCACACGTTGTCCACCAACTGCTCCGGCGTGCGCCCGTCCGGCAGCAGAAAATGCAGCACGCCCATGCACAGCGTTTCCAGTTCCAGCGCCTCGCGGCAGAACTTTTCGCCCGTCTCGCCGGAAAGTCCCAGTTCGGCAGCCAGGCGCACCGGATTGGTCATCATGTAGAACACCCGGGCCCCGTCGCGCAGGCAGGCCCGCAGCGCTTCATCACGCACGGCAGAAACCGGGGCCGCCAGCACAAGGCCCGTGCGGCAGCACAGTTCGGTCACCACATCCGGCCCGGCGTCATCATCGGGTGCCGCGGACTGCATGCCAAAGCGCCGGGCCACCAGTTCCGCCAACTGCCGCCTGCCGCTGCCCGGCAACCCCAGAATCACGATGCGCTCTGCCGCAGGATCAAAGGGCGGCCTGCGCCCTGCGCGAGAGATCGTCATTACCGTATCGGCCTCGCCCACCTCCTGCTTGCGCATGACAAACCCGGATGTATCGAACTTCTCCTTTCCTGCATGGTTGCCCATCGTGTTCTCCTTTAGTGAAGCCTCGTATTGATTTAATCGTCACTTCGGTCAATAATTGTAAATAATCACAGCACCGGACACCATTCGGGACACACTCGGGCCGCGCGCCGTGCGGGCGCAGTGCCATCTTGCGGCCTTCAGACCATGGGGGGATCCATGTTCCAACGAATGCGTTTCAGCACTAAATTCTATCTGGGCTGCGCCGCCATCGTCGCAGGCACCGTGGCCTTCATGGCCATTGTGCTCACCATCGTCGTGCGGGGCGATCTGGTGGACCTGGGGCAGCTTAACCTGAAGTCTGCAACGGACAACCTTGTTTCCACCATCGAAATGCAGCATGCCATCACGCAGGAAAAGGTCACCTCCGACCTGACGCTGTTCGAATCGCAGTTGCTGGCCGACGGCCCGCTGATGGTGCGCAAGAACGACGTGCAGAAGGTCGATGTGGTCAACCAGGTCAGCAGGCAGAAAGAAACTGTCGAAATGCCCGGCCTGTACCAGTATTCCCTGCTGGGCCGCAAGGCCATGCGCGACAACAACGAGGTGGTGGACCGCGTGCAGCAGATGGCGGGCGGGGCCGCCACCCTGTTCCAGGTGCTGCCCGGCAAGCTGGTGCGCATTGCCACCAACGTGCGCACAACGGACGGGCAGCGCGCCGTGGGCACCTACATTCCGGAGGACAGCCCCGTCTACAAGGCGGTCATGGGCGGCCAGACCTACACGGGCCGCGCCTTCGTGGTGAACGACTGGTACATCACCGCCTACAAGCCCGTGCGCGACGAGGACGGGACCATCATCGCCGTCATCTTCGTGGGTCGCCCCATCCGCACGCCGCAGCTTGCCGAAATGATGGACAAGGTGCGCGTGGCCGGTGCGGGCTACGCCTTCGTCTACGACGCTTCGGGCATGATTCTCCATCATCCCACGCTGCGCGGCAAGACACTGGAAGAGGCAGGCATCGCCCCCTTCTTCAAGGACGTGAAGGACGGCCCCGTGGACTATGCCATGAACGGCGTGCCCCTGCGCGCGTACGTGCGCCATTTCGAGCCGTGGGGCTGGCGCGTGGCCGTGCGCATGACCCGCTCTGAGATGGTGCATGGGCTTGACGCGCACCTGTTGCAAAACGCTGCGGTCATCGCCGTGGCCGCTTTGGGCCTGGCCCTGATCTTCGTGTTCGGGCTGTTGCGCACCGTGTCCCGCCCGCTGGCGACGTTGCGCGGCTTTACGGCGGAAGTGGCCAGGGGCAATTACGACGCAGCCATCGACTATGCGGCGGATGACGACATCGGGCGCACCATCGGCGGCGTACGCGCCATGGTGGCCGAAATCAAGCACCGTCTGGGCTTTTCCAACGGCATCCTGCACGGCATGACCATGCCGAGCTACGTGGTGGATACCGATGGCCGCATCACCTACCTGAACCAGGCCATGCTGGATATGCTGGGCATTTCCGGCACGCCGGACGAACATCTGGGCACGGACGTGGCCCAGTTCTTCTACGGCGAGGCCGGGCGCGACACCGTGGTGGGGCGCTGCATGCGCGAACGCCGGGCCTTCCTGAACGTGGAGCTGACACTTGCCCGCCGCTCGGGCGGCACCATGCACGTGCGGCTGGACACCGCCCCCCTGCTGGACCTGGACGGCAACCTCATCGGCGCGTTCTCCATCTTTGCCGACCTTACCGACATCAAGACCCACCAGCAGGAGATGGAAGCCAAGAACACCCTTATCGGCGAGGTGGCCGCAGAGGCGGACCGCATCTCGCAAGTGGTGGCCGATGCCGCCGCTGGCCTTGCCCGGCAGGTGGAACTGGCCGAACGCGGGGCCGACGTGCAAAAGGCCCGCGCCGGCGAGGCGGCCAGCGCCATGGAGCAGATGAACGCCTCGGTCATCGAGGTGGCCCGCGCCGCAGGCGAAGCCACCGCCAGCGCCGACGACGCCCGCGCCAAGGCCGAGGAAGGGGCCTCCATCACCCGCGAATCCGTGGCCGCCAGCACCGCCGTGGCCGCAGACGCCGAAGGGCTGCGTACCGGCATGCGCGAACTGGGCACACAGGTGGAGGGTATTGGCCGGATCATGGACGTGATTTCCGACATTGCCGACCAGACCAACCTGCTGGCCCTGAACGCGGCCATCGAGGCGGCCCGCGCAGGCGATGCCGGGCGCGGCTTTGCCGTGGTGGCCGACGAGGTGCGCAAGCTGGCCGAAAAAACCATGGGGGCCACCCGCGAGGTGGGCGAAGCTGTCACGCGCATCCGCGCCGGGGCTGCCCGCAACCTGGAAGCGACGGAAAACGCCGCCCGCAACGTGGGACTGTCCACCCAGCTTGCCGGAACGTCGGGCGAAACATTGCAGCACATCGTCACCATTGCCGTGACCACCGCCGACAGGGTGCGGGCCATTGCCACCGCCGCATCCCAGCAGTCCGCCGCCAGCGAGGAGATCAGCCGCGCCACCGGCGAGGTGGACCGCATCTCCGGCGAAACCGTGCAGGCCATGCGCGAGGCCGCGCGGGCCGTAGCCGAACTGGCGGAGCAGGCGGAGGCGTTGCGGTCCGTCATGGCCCGCATGCGTTAGGCATGGCTGACAAACGGCGGGCCTTGGCCGCGACCGCTGCGTCAAACGGCCCCGGCGCTCGGGTCATGTACCAAAGAGTACACTCCCCTCGCGCCGGGGCCGCTTTCCTTGCGTGCCGGGCCAAATCCCGCCGTTTGTCCGGCATCACCCTTGCGCAAAACACCAATGCAGCACCTCGCTGCATCGCCGTTTTCCTTGCCCTCGGCCAACATCGCTCCGCCTGGCGGCCATGCCTGAAGACAAATGAGAAAGAATACCCATTTTCCTCCTTTCCCCTAAATGAAACCGCCCCGACCGGAAGTTCCGGTCGGGGCGGTTTCATTTCTCCATTCTTCCTAATGTACCGCTACATAACGGCATGCTGGCCGTGCGCAGCGTGCGGCGAGGGCAAGGAAGATGCTGTTTCCGCGAGGGGAGTGTACTCTTTGGTACATGACCCGAGCGGAAACAATATCTGACGCAGCAATCGCCCACGATCCGCGCGGCCAGCGCGCGGGGGCTATATCCAGGTGACGGGGAGAGGCTTGCGCCACGGCATCCTGCGATACCGATACTTCGCATACCCCAGCATCTGCGCACCCTGCACCCGGTCGTCGGGGCCAAGGCCCAGCAATTCGCGCAGGGGGGCATAGGCGTTAGCCGCGTAGGTAAAGTAGCCGCCCCAGCATGCCCCCACACCGTTGGCATGGGCGGCCAGTTCCAGATAGGTGAGGGCGATGGCCGAATCCACGGCGGGCCAGGTGGCGGCGCTGTCGCAGCAGGCCATGGCAATGTGCGGCGCGCCGCGCAGCACCAGGTCCACGCCCTTGCGCGACCCGGCGATCAGCCCGGCCACGTTGTGGCGCTTGGCTGTTTCCGGGTCGTGTTCGCGCAGGTAGAGCATCCAGTCGATAATCAGGGCGGCGATTTCACGAGTGCGGGCGGGGTCTTCCACCACCACCCAGCGCACCGGCTGGCGGTGGCTGGCGGTGGGAGCCCAGCGCACCGTATCCATGATCCGGGCCAGCACGTCGTGTTCCACGGGCTGCGCCTTGAACGTGCGGATGGACCGCCGCCCGCGCAGGAACTGTTCCGCCGCGTCGGCCTTGATGGCCAGTTCGCGGCGCACCGGGGCAAAGTCCTCGAAGGGCATGCCTTCAAGGCGTACCGCCCCGCTCGGACAGACGGCCACGCAATGGCCGCAGCGGATGCAGGCGTCCTCTGCCCCCTGGCGCATCTTGGCCACGCCCGTTTCCTTGTCGGCGATCAGGATACGGATGGGGCATTCATCGATACAAATGTTGTCGCGCTTGCATTTCTGCGCGTCCACTTCAAAAAACGGCATGAAAGTCCTCCCTGTACTCCGTGGCCCGAATGGCCACAGGTGCCGGTTTGCCCCGCTTCACGCCGCGTGTAAAGCGAAAATGGCGTGGCATGGCCGCAATACCGCCTTTGACAGCCCCCCCTGCCCCCTGTAATGTCGGCATGATAAAGGAGACTCGCATGCCGTACCGCGCCGTGCTCCGCACTTTTGCCCCCCTGCTTCGCCGCCTGTCCGCCTTTGGCCCGCAATCCGCCGTGCCGCCCGGTGTTTCGCATGCGCGAAACCGCGCCCCCGGCGTGGTCCGCATATGTCCCGGCACGCCCAGGCCCGTTTGCACGACGGCGCTGGCCATGCTGCTTGCGGCGCTGATCCCTGCCCTGCTCCTGTCTGGATGCGGCAGCCCCCCGGCAAAGCAGAAATCCTTGCTGCTGCCTCAGGGGCCGTCGGTTACGCGGGCAGACCCAGGCTACATGCAGTGGCTGGAAAAGCAGTCGCTGCTGGGCGCGGGCGCGGAACTTTCGCGCGTGGTCTCCGGCAGCCAGTTGGGCTGGCGCTCTCCCACCCTGCCGCCCGACCCGGACAACCTGCTGCGTACCGCCGACACCTGGCTGCTGGTACACCCCATGGCGCTCATTGCCGACGGCACGCCCTCGGCTTTCGCCATCCTGGCCCAGCCCAGAGTGCAGGAACTGATTCGCCGCGCGGGCGCACGCGGGCTGTACGTCGCGCCATCCGGCGGGGCCGGAGCCATCTGGGCCTACGACCGCAGCGCAACCCTGACCGGCGACGACACCATCCAGCACGGTTTTTCAGAGGCGGCAGGCACCGATGACGAATACGCCCGCCTGCGCCGTCTGGCCGACAACAGCCGCCTGCTGCTGGGCGCGGACATCATTCCCGCCGCCACCGGCATGGGTCCAGACTTCTTTCTGGCCGCGCGCAACGTGCGCGATTACCCCGGCGCGTACTGCCTGGTGGAGATTCCGCGCGACCTGTGGCCCTACCTGCCTGCCAGCGGGTCCGAATGGCAGGCCCATGCCCTGACCCGCGAACAGCACGACCTGCTGGCCGACAAGGGGCTGCTGCCCGCCGCGCTTTCACGCGATCTGCTGTCCTGGGCGCGTCCCGGCGGCTGGGCGGTTACCGGCGAGGTGCGCGGGGCCGACGGCACCATGCGCCGCTGGGCCTATCGTCACGCCGGACGGTTCGACATGCCCGTGCTGCACTGGGACGACCCTTCCGCTGCCGCGCAGCGCATCCTGTCCTCCAGCATCATCCAGCAGATCGGCATGCGCGGCGTGGCCCTGGCGGGCTTTCGCGTGGAGCCGCTGACCGGGCTGGACCCGCTGCCGCGCACTGCCTCCGGCGATCCCGGCTACGCCCCGGCCCTGGAACCGGCCCCCACCGCCGCCCTGTCCCTGGGGCGCGAAACGCGCCGATACGGCGGATGGGCCTGGCAGCGCGACCGGCTGCCCCTGCCGCTGCTGGCCCGCACCCTGCAAGAATCGGCCGACGTGGCCGAGGATACCGTCACCAGCCCCGCCGCAGAGCATGCCCTGCTTACCGGCGATGCGCGCCCCCTGCGCGCCCTGCTGGACGACGCCCTGCGCCTTGGCATCGACATGCGCCGCCTGGTGCATGCCACCCCCGGCCCGGACGGTGTGGACTACGCCCTGCCGCAACTGGCCCCCGGCATGCTGCCGCCCGGTGCTGCGGCGGGCACGCCAACCCTTGCCGACGACATGCGCGAGGCCATGCGCACGCGCGCATCGTTGTGGGCATCCACCATGCCGCTGGGCGGCGCGGGCAACGTGCTGCCGGTCACCGGCGCGGGCCTTGCCGCGCTGGGCGCAGGTTTCAGCCATGCGGACGCGGCCAGGGCCGACGCGCGCGAAGCAATCCGTCAGGGGCATCTGGCGCTGATCTTTTTCAAGGCCATGCAGCCGGGCCTGCTGGTGCTGCACGGGCAGGACCTGGCGGGCGCGCTGCCGCTGGACTGGCACAGCATGGCCGATGCCGAGGAACGCTGGGACGCGGCGCTGGCCCCACGCGGCGCGTACGCCCTGTCCCGCACCGCCCGCACCACGGTGCTGACCAAACAGGGCATGCCCCGCGCCCCGGTGGCCTACCCAACGCCCGATGAACAACTGCACGACCCGCATTCGTTCCTTAACGGACTGCATGCCATCACCGCCATGCGCGAACGCACCGGGATCGCTGCCGGACGCGTTGCCGCCCGCCTGCGCACGCAGGGACGGGGCTGCATCGCCCTGGCCGTGGAACTGCCCGGCGGGCGCGGCATGATGGTGGCCGTCACCAACTTCGGACGCGAAGCCGTGACCGAGCGTCTGGACATGGCCGCCACCCCCAGGCTGCTGGAACTGTTCGGGGCGGGCAACCCCGCCGTGGACCTGAAGGAAGGCACACCGCTGCCTCTGGAAGGGGGCCGCATGGTGCTGCACCTTGCCCCGTGGGAAACCCGCGCCGTCCTTGTGGGGCGCGATGCCAAGGCCATTGGCGCGGCAACGGCGGCGGAGCAGCCCAAGGGACCGTTTGTCCCCGCGCGCGAGGCCACGCCCATGCCCATGCAGGCTCCCCCCGCACCCGTGAAGCCGGTGACGCCGCCTCCGGCTCCCGCGCCCGTGCCGGATCTGACCATCCGCATTCCCCAGCCTGTCGATGCTGCACCCGGCACGCCGCAGGATGCCGCCATCGAAGGCATGCCCGCCGGTGCGGCCGGCGCTGGCGAGCATGAGGCCGGACTGCCGGACGGGCCTGCCGCCGTGCAGGAAACATACGGCACGCCGGAAACGCATGTCCCCCCCCCTGCCGTTCAGGAGGCGATGCCCGCCACGCCGTCCATTGATCTGACCCCCACGGAACAGGTCCCCCTGCCGCCAGCCACGCCGCTCGTCTCGCCTGAACCGGCATATCCGGCGGCTCCGGCGGCTCCGTTGCAGGTCGCACCCAACGTGCAGGTCACGCCGGACGTGACGCATGAAGTGCGCGCACCTGTCGCAACGCCGGAAATCCCGACGCTTCCGGAACCGGTGGCCCCGGCCCCGGCGGTTGCCCCCGCCGTGGCGCCTTCCGTGCCGCCCGCTGTTCCGGAAATCTCCGCCCCGACCACGCTGCCGGACACCGTCACCCTGCCCCCGGCGGCAGACCAGGACAGCACCGTGCCGTACAAGTCGGTACGTCGCGCCGCGCCGGAAACTCTGGATGGTCCCATCCGGCTCGACAGCCCGGCAGACTCGATTCCCGGCTACAAGCCCCCCTTGCGGGTGGCCCCGGAAACGCTGGACGGCCCTATCCGGCCCGGCGCTCCGGCGAACGCCCCGACTGACTCCATTCCGGGCTACAAGCCGCCGTTGCGGATGGCCCCGGAAACGCTGGACGGCCCCATCACGGTGCCGCCGCTGCCCACACCTCCAGACACGCCCGCCGACCAGACCGCGCCGTAATCCGGCGCCGCCGCTCCTGGGCTGGCCGGACGGACGTCGTCCCCTTTCGCCCGTCATGCATTCGCCGCCCCCTCCGCAACACGCGCCGAGGGGGCGGCTTTTTTTCCACGGGCCGCCAATTCCCCGCCATGCCTTTCCGCCGGTTCCCTGGCGAAGCCACCACCCTGAACACGGCACGCATCATGCATAGGCCTCACCATGAACCACACCCAATTCCTCGCCGAAAACACCATGGCACTGGCCGCCGCGCAGCCCCAGGTAGCCGCATGGCTGGCCGCAAACGCTCCCGCGCCGGAGACGCTGGCCCCTCGCCTGCGCCTGAACCGCTGGAACATGCTGGACATCGAGCTGGAGGACGGTCGTCGGTTGTTTGACGCCTTTCCTCCCCAGGCTGCATACCGCGCATGGCCCCCCACGGAACAGGCGGCACGGTCGGCCACCATCATCGTGGGGGCCAATCTGGGCTACGGCATCAACCACATGCTGGAAAACACGCCGCCCCGCCACCGCCTGCTGGTGGTGGAACCGGACCCGGCCATGCTCACGCTGTGCCTTGGGCTGACGGACTACCGTCCGTTCATCCAGTCTGGTCGCCTGACCTTTGTGGAGCCGCAATTTGACGCGCTGGTGGCCGCCGTGCGCACGTGCGACAAACAGTTCCTGTTCGGGCGCATCCTGTTGCAGGCAGACCTGGCCAGCCAGCAGATCGGCCCGTCCTATGCCCACTGGACGCGCATCTGCCGCGAACAGCTGGACGCCCTTTCGGTGGAACTGGCCACCCTGCGCCGCGCCCAGGACGTGATGGTGGGCAACGAACTTTCCAACTTCCGCCGCGCCCTGGCCGATGGGGACATGAAGTCGCTGCACGGGGCGCTGGGCGGCATGCCCGCCGTCATTGCCGGTGCGGGTCCCTCGCTGGCGGCATCCGCCCCGGCGGTGATCGGGCTGCAGGGCCGGGCGCTGATCACGGCGGCGCTGCAGACCCTGCCCGCCATGCAGGCCGTGGGCATCCGCCCCGACCTTGCCGTGTGCATAGACTACAGCGACGGCATCCTGCGGGTATATGACCGGCTGGCCCCGGAATGGGCACGCCACGTGCCGCTGATCTATTCCACCAAGGTCCAGCCCGAAGTGGTGCGCCGCTACCCCGGCCCCACCCTGCCGCTGTGGACCGTGGGCGGCATGGCCACCTTCATCGCGGGCAAGGATGATCTGGTGCTGGACGCAGCGGGCAACGTCAGCGTGGCGCTGATGCGCCTGCTGCACTGGATGGGCGCGGGCCGCATGGTGCTGGCCGGACAGGATTTCGGCTGGCGGGGCGATGCCTCGCACGCTGCCGGGCACCACGCCGCAGCCATCACCGTGGGTACGCTGGAACTGCAGGGCCGCGACGGCCCGGTGCGGTCCACCCTGCCCTACGCCACGGCCCTGCGCGACATGGAGCAGGACATCCGCACCCGGCAACTGGACGTGGTGAACCTGTACGGCGGCGGTGCGCTGATTGACGGGGCGCGGAACATAGAGCCTGGGGACCTGGACCGCGAAGTGCCGCATCCGGCGCATCAGGGACAGGCAGGCGATGGCGCTTCCGGCGATGCTCTTGCCACATTCCGCCAGTGCCTGGACGCGGCCATGACCCCGTGCGAACAGCCCCAGTTCGCACCGCGCCTGCCGCACTGGCGCACATCGCTGCGCAATGCCCAGAAAAAGCTGGAAACGCTGTTCCGCAAGCCGGAACGGCACGGCGCGGAAATCGTCGAAATGTTGGGCAGAATACACTTTTTTCTGCGCCAGGACCCCATCTGCACCCCGTACCTGTACAACGAGATCATGGACGTTTCCGGCCTGGTGCATGGGCGCGACCGTTTCGGACTGCCCCAACTGACGGAATTCCGGCAGATAGCCCGCCGCGTGCTGGACAAGATTCGCCGCATCGACGAAGTGATGACCAGCGCGGGCCAGCAGGCCGCGTAGCACCTCGTCAACCGGCTGCCACACGGAGGCATCATGAGCGTTCTTGCCGAAATCGCCGTCTTTCCCATGGACAAGGGGGGCAGCGTCAGCCAGTGGGTGGCCCGCGTGCTGGGGGTCATCCAGGAAAGCGGCCTGCCGTACCAACTGGGCCCCATGGGCACCACCATCGAAGGGGACCGGGCCGAGGTCATGCGGGTGGTCGACCGCTGCCTGGCCGCGCTCGAAGCGGACTGCGACCGGGTATACATGACCCTGAAGGTGGACCTGCGCAAAGGCCCTGCGGGGCGCATGGCCGGAAAGGTAGCCTCTGTAGAGGCAAAGCTTGGCCGGGACTGAACAGCCCTGCTTCGGAACATCAACGACCGCGCGGCATATGCCGCGCGGTCGTTTCATTTCCGGTCCGGATTCCGTATCAAGCCTGCCGGGGCACGGCACGCAGGCAGCACACCTGCATCACGCACCCCTCTTGTCTGGCGCACCCCTCTTGTCAGGCGCACACTTCTTGCCTGGCGCACACTGCTTGCCAGGGGGCAAACCTTCGGCACTGCCCAGGCGTCATGCGTAGTCTCAGAATCGGCACCCTGGGTCGGCATCAGGCGTGGTGTCGGGCGTGGCATCGGGCAGCCGGTGCGCCGTCTCCACAAGCCGCAGCCGTTTCCACGCACCGCGCCGAAAGCGCAGCCACGACACCACGGCCAGCAGCAGGATGAATGCGGTAAAGGCTGCCCACAGCGTATTCAGGGTCATCAGGCCCGATGCACGCAGCACCAGCGTGGGCAGCACCAGCCAGACCAGACAGCCCAACAGCATGTTCCACATGACGAACCAGGTGTCGCCCGCGCCCTTCAGCGCCCCTGTGTACACGATGGTCACCCCGTCCAGCAGGCAATACACGCACACAAAGCGCAGCAGCACCACGCCCAGTTCGCGAATCTCGGCCTGCTGGGCGGCCATGGCCGCATCGCGGGCGCCGCCGTCCAGAAACAGGCCGTACAACGGCCCCGGTGCGCAGAAGAACAGCAGCGAAAGCGCGAACATCCAGGCCATGGCCACATGCAGGGTACTGGACGTGACCCGCTCGGCGTCGGCGGGGCTGCCTCGCCCCATGGCCTGCCCCACCATGCTGCCCACGGCGATGTTCATGCCGATCATGGGCAGAAAGGCCACCATGTTGATGGAAAAGGTGATGTTGGTGGCGGCCAGCGCCGTTTCGCCCAGTTCCCCCACCAGGAACACGAACCATGTCACCGAGAACAGTTCGGCAAATCCGTTGATGCCGCTGGGCAGGCCGTAACGCGCCATGCGTCGGAACAGTTCCGGCTCGAATCTGCGTCCGCTCCACACCCGGAAGCAGTGCTCGTTACGGGGGGTGAACACCATCCGCACGAACAGCAACGTGCCCACACCCCAGCCGGTGGCCGTGGCCAGGCCCGCTCCGGCAATGCCCATTTCCGGCATGCCCCAGACACCGTATATCAGGGCGTAATCCAGCGGAATATTTATCGCCATGGCGGCCAGGTTGGCGACCATCACCGGGCGGGTGCGGCCCTGGCCGGTAAAGAACCCGGCAAGGCAACTGTTGACCAGCGGCAGCATCGACCCTGCCGTGAGCATGCGGAAGTAGGCCGTCTCCCCCGCCTGCACCCCCGGCGAATGCCCGGCCAAGGCGAAAATGGCGGGAGCGGCATACCACAAAAAGGCCATGCCCGCACCAAAGGCCAGCGCCATGTACATGCCCTGCCACAGGGCCGCACCCACCCGGTGCGGCGCACCGGAGCCGATGTACTGGGCAATGAACACACCTGCATAGCCCGTAATGCCCATGCAGGTGAGCAGAAACAGCAGATGCACCACCGCCGCCGGAGTCGCCGCCGCAATGGCTTCCACCGAATAATGGCTCAGGAACAGCCGGTCGGTGAACTCCATGACCGTGGTGGAGGCCATGCTGGCCACCAGCGGCAGACTGACGCCAAGCACCTCACGGTACCCGCCCGGCGCGTTCCAGCGCCCGACAACGCCAGCTACCATTTTCGACAACATTGCATCCTCCGTCGTGTTCCATCGGTGTTGCGGAAAAGCCTTTCCAAGTAGTCTAGCGGAAAAGACGCGTCAAGGCACCCTGGCCGCGCGCCACGGTATGGCGCGCAAGAAAGGATCGTTCCGCCATCCCAGCCCCGGCCAGTGCCCCTCATTCCCGCCGCTGCTCGCATGGAAAGAGACAGGCGGGCCCGGCTGCATCCTGACGGGCGAAAGGCACACGCCATACGGCACGCCCGCACCCTTCCCTTCACTGCGGTTTCACCCTATAAGGCGGCAATGCGTCAGCCGTATCCCCTTTCGCACCATTTGCTGTGCATACTGCCGCTGCTGGCGCTTCTTGCGGCCACTATCCTGAGCCTTGGCAGCGGGGACGAGGTGACCGCCTTTTGGCGCGCATGGCGGCACGCGCATCCGGACGTGACCGCCATCGTGAGGGTGCTGACCGACTGGGGCAACCCGGCCATGTACGTGATCTACGCGGCATTGGTGTGGCGTGCGCGTCAGCGGCACGACCCGCGCACCGTGCGCTTCGTCATCGTCTACGTGATCGTGCAGTTGCTGGTTTCGTTCCTGCTCGTGCGGGTGATCAAGATTGCCGCCGGGCGCACCCGGCCCGGCGTGGCGGGTCCGTGGATGCCGTTTTCGTTCGACGGGCCGCACAACTCGCTGCCTTCGGGCCATACCACGGAAATCGTCGGCGCTTGCGTGCCGTTGGCCATGCGCTGGAAGCGCACGGCCCTGTCCCTGGCCTTCGGCTGTTTCGTGGCCGCCGTGGGCTATTCGCGGGTGCTGCTGGGGCAGCACCACGTCAGCGACGTACTGGCGGGGCTTCTGCTGGGCAGCCTTGCCGCCTTCGTCATCCAGCGTATCACCCACAGGACCTCTCCATGACAGAAACCGCCGCCCCTAACGCCAAGGCCGCCTCTCCGGAAACGCCGCAGCCCCCGTCCGGCAATGCCGCTTCCGCAGGGGGCGCGGGTTCCACCGGGGGCAAGCCCGCCGGGGCCTGTCCGCCGCCCCCCGCCAAGGGTATCCTGGCCCGCCTGTACGACCTGCTGGCCCTGTTCCCCCTGTTGCCGCTCACGCTCATCTACGCGGCGCAGACGGCCTTCACCCTGAATGCGCGGTCCCTGTGGTTTTCGGACGAAATCCGCCACGGCAACGTCTACGAAACCATGATCGCCACCGGCCAGTGGCTGGTGCCGCACCTGAACGGCATCCCCTACCCGGACAAGCCGCCCGTGTATTTCTGGTTTCTGGCCCTGCTGGACGCCATCCCCGGCGTGGACGGCCCCATGGTCTTCCAGTTGGGGGCCGCCGTTTCCGGCCTGCTGGTGCTGTGGGCCACCTATGCCCTGGCCCGCATGGTGGCCGGGTGCGACAAGCGCGAATCATTCGCGGCGGGCCTGGTGCTGCTGTGCGGCTTCTACTTTCTGGGCGTGGTTCACTACGCCCGCATGGACCTGCTGTTCGCGGCGGTCATCACCCTGGCCCACATCTGCATGTACCGGGGACTGCGCCTGCCCCTGGCCTTCCGCTGGATAATCCCGGCCTTTGCCCTGGCCGCCGTGGCAACCCTGGTCAAGGGCCCGTTCGGCGTGGCCTTTCCGCTGCTGGCGGGTGTGGCCTACGGGCTGTGGCGCGGCATGCCCCGCCGTCTGAACCGCATGGACGTGGCCATCGGCGGCGGCATCATGCTGGCCACCCTGCTGGCCTGGGTGGGCGCGGTATGGTTTGAAGGCTACGCCGATCTCATCCGCAACATCCTGCGCCATCAGATCGTGGACCGGGCCACCGCAGCCTGGCATCACGAACAGCCGTGGTGGCACTATCTGGCCACCCTGCCCGCAGCGTGGCTGCCGTTCACCCCGGTGCTGCTGTTCCTGCCGTGGGGCCGGGCCTTCAGCCCCGCCTCCATGCGCAAGGTGCTGGCCACCCGCAAGGGCGAAGGCGACGGCATGGCCTACATCTGGCTGGCGCTGCTCACTTCGTTCGCCCTGCTGACCGTGGTCAGCATCAAGATCGTCATCTACCTGTTGCCGCTGTTCCCGCTGCTGGCCGTGGTCGTCGCCCGCGCGGTGCTGCGCCTGAACGTGTTCGGCAGCCGCCTGTACCTTGGCCTGACGGCCTTCCTGCTGTTTGTGCTGGCGCTGGGCCTGGGTGGACTTTCGCTGTGGCAGTGGGCGCCGGACATGGTGCGCGTGCGCTTCCAGCCGCAGGTGCTGGCCATGCTGGACGTGCTGCGCGGCACGCCCATCCTCGCGAGCGTCACCCTGGTGTTCGCACTGCTGCTGTGGAAGGCCGTTGACCGCAGCCGCCCCGAAGGGGGGTTGCTGACGCTGGCCGCCTTCGTCACCGCGCTTGTCGTGCCCGCAGCTCTGTTCACCGCGCCCTCGCTGGACCCGGTCATGAGCCCGCGCACCCAGGCCGAGCTGATGGGCGAGTACATCCGCAAGGGGTACCACCCGGTGAGCTACAAGGTGTACTCCGGCACCTACACCTACTACGCGGGGTCCAACATCGAGGAACTTTCCGACGAGGACTCGCTGCGCGCCGCCATGGCGGTGTTTCCGCAACTGGTGGTGGCCATGCGCGCCGACCGCTTTGCGGAATGGACCGACAAGCCCGCCGACCTGCGCGAAGTGCATCGCCAGTGGATTGTGGACCGCGAATACGTGCTGGCCGAGCGTTCCGGCCCCATGCAGCCCATGCAGCCCATGCAGCCGGAACAGGCCGCCCCTGCGGGCGAAGGCGCTGCCCCTGCGGTTTCGGGTGAACAGATGCCCGCGCCGGATGCCCCGGCCCTGCCGCAGCCCGTACCCGGCGATGCCGGAAACGGTGTGGACCCGGCAACGCCCGTTCCGCCGGTCGCGCCGCAACCCGTGCCGCCCGTGCAACCGGGCCAACAGCCCGCGCCTGCCGTGCCCCTGCCCGGCCCACAGCCGCAGGACAACGCCCCGGCAGCGCCCCAGCCCGTGCCGGTGCCCACTCCGCCTCCGCCGCCGCCCGGCGTGGGCGCAACGGACACCCCGGCCACTGCGGCCCCGGCGACGGCGCAGGCCCAGTAATCGCCCCCCCCTCAAAAAACGCAACGACCGTGGAGGCAACTCCACGGTCGTTTTGCATGGCCTGCGCTGCATGCGGCAGCAGGCAACGGCTACCGCAGGGCCAGCATCCAGCTCCCGGCCAGCAGCGCGGCGCACGCCGCACCCGCCAGCCATTCCAGCCAGCGCGGCGGCGGCCCGAACCATTCGCGCAGCCCTTGCGCCGCCATGCCCACCACCACGCCCGCCACAAGTCCGAACAGGTGCGCGCCAAGGTCGGTGCGCTCCCCTTCACTGCCCAGCATGCCCAGAATGGCCAGCCCTGCCGCAAGCGGCACCACCATGCGCCGCCAGCCGCTCCAGCCGCCTTCCACCGCCAGCAGCCCGGATAGCACCCCCACCGCGCCGAACAGCGCCGTGGAAAAACCCAGGCTGACATGCGAGGCCGGACGCGCCAGCGCGTTCAGCACATTGCCGCCCGCACCGGCCAGGATGGTCAGCAGCCACCCCGGACCGCTGCCCACGCGGCGGCACAGTGGTATCAGAAAGAAGCTGCCGAACAGGATGTTGCCGAACAGATGCGGACTGTCGGCATGCAGGGTCAGGGCCGTGACCACCCGGTACCACTGCCCGCGCGCCACGGTGTAATAGACGTCCATGGCCCCGGCGTCGCGCCACACATCGGGGTCCAGGTCCGGCAGGGGCAGGTCCAGGTTCCACCACCAGCCCATGCGTACCCCGTGCCACAGGGCCAGCAGCAGCAGGCCCAGCAGGGTCAGGTGCGCGTTGGGGCGCAGGGGGGCGGGCGGCGGCGCGGGGGGGCGGGAACGCGCTGCCGCGTCCTCGCCCTCGGCGGCCAGCAGTTCCTGTCGGGCCAGCCGTTCGTACAACGCGGGCACGAACAGGTGCTGCCGGTCGCCCCGGCGCACGGCCATGAAGGGAATGTTGCGCGCCTCCAGCACCAGTCGCCAGCGCGGCAGACAATGCAACGGGCACGGGGGAAGCTGCGGCATCGGTGCGGGCAGCGCCGCGTTCTGGGCAAGGGGGACGGGTACGGTCAAGTCGCGCCAGCAGGGCGGCAACACGGGCCTGCGGCGCAGGGCTTCGGCCACATGTTCCGGTGACGCCCAAAGTCCGGAGACCACGGCGTTGCGCCCGACCACGGCGGAAGCGCCGCCGGAACGCACCGGGCGGGTGCGGCGAAAGCGGTCCGAACCGTTGGGGGGCGTCATGTGGTCGTCATGGGATGCATGAAATTGGTTGGCCGGTACGCGTGGCGCTAGCGTGCGCCCGCACCGCCCGACGCATCATCCGAGGTGCCGTCCGGCGAACTGCCCGACGAACCACCAGCCGTGCCGGAACCATCTGCCGGACGGGAAGGCTCCACCGGCTCGCAGTCGATGACCACGGTGCGGCGGGGTTCCTGCCGCGCGGCCTGAGCACTGCCGACGCCGCCCACCCTGTGGTCCGGGCCATAGGGATGGGCGCCGCTGCCGTGCGAACCGCCGGTGCCGTCAGCACCACCCAGGCCCTCTGGCCCAGCGGGACCGGGGCCGAACATGGGGCCTGAGCTGCCAAAGGTTTCGGTATGCCGTGCCCCGCCGGGGCCGAAATACCAGGTGCGCACATGCACCGACGATCCGTCAGTGCGGCGTCCTGCCCCTTCAGCGCGGCCCTCGGCCTGCATGGCGGCGTTCATGTGCCGCCGCAGCAGGTGCGCCGCCAGCCTGCGCACCGGAGGCAGCAGCAACACGACCCCGAATGCATCGGTCACGAAACCGGGGAACACCATCAGGATGCCCGCCAGCAGCAAGAACAGTCCGTCCAGCATTTCATCGGCGGGCAGCACGCCCTGGGCCAGGCTTTGCTGGATGCGGGCCAGCGTGCCCATACCCTGGGTACGGGCCAGCCAAACCCCGGCCATGGCGAACAGGACCACCAGTAGCACGGCGTTGAACGCGCCGATGCGCGCGCCCACTTCCACCAGCACGTAGAATTCCAGAAAGGGGACCAGCAAAAGAACAAGACCAAGACGGGGCATGGGGGCTCCGGGATGGTTGCGGTGAAGGCGGCGCGCCCGACCGTCGCAATATGCCGACGATACGCCGGAAGGAGACCTGGGCGCGAAATGGGCGGAAAACGCAGGGGCGCAGGATGGGCGGGGGTGCGGCAGGCTGCGGAAATTGCGTACACGCGCCTGTGGTACGCCCGCGTGCGTCCATTCTGTAAATAGTAGTCACGGAAATGGGCGACGGCAAGTCGTATCCCGCCGGGAAAATGCGGAGAATGACATGGGGGACGGCAACCCGTGCGTTCCGCGCCTGTTCGCAGCATGACATGGGCCACCAGATGGGCGGTGCAAACGAAAGCGGGAACGGCACGAGGCCGGGCGGGGAACAAAAAACAAGACGGCAGACAATGACAAGGACAATGACAATGACAAGGACAGGGCCGCAACCGTCAGGAGGAAAGCACCACCAGGGCGGCTCCGGCGGCCATCAGCGCCGCGCCGGGCAACCTGCCGTCACGGGCTGATCGCAACGCGTTGTCCGGGTGGACTGCCGTGCCCTGGCCGGTAGTGCGCAACGCTTCGGCCCCCCGGTCGAACAGCACGGCGAACACCCCGTCCAGCCGCTTTACCGCGATCATGTTGGCGGCTGTGGTCAGGCTCATGGCCGTGAAATGCACGCAGGACGCCAGAAACAGCACCGCCCCCATGGCAGCGCCCCGCCAGGGCCGGTCGAACAGCATGCGCGGACGCACCCCGCCGAACAGCATCAGCGCCGCCAGCATGGCCGGACCGTAGATGGCAAAGAACACCCCGCCCGCCACGGCAGGCGCGGCATGCAGCACCATCTGCCGGTTCAGCACGCTGCCCACGCTCCAGAGCAGGGCCACCCCCAGCATGACCCGGGAACCGCGCTCTTGCGCCAGCGCGCGGAACGGGCGCAGCACGCGAGCGATAAAGCCGTTGTCGCCGCCAACGACGCTGCCGCCCACGTTCAGCACCCAACTGCCCGCCACCACCAGCAACACCCCGGCCACCCCCGCCGGGCGCGGCACAGCCCCCAGCAAAAGATATTCGTTCAGCACCACGAAGGCGGGAGAAAAGCACAGGTACGGCACCGTGCGCGACACGGGCGAAAGACTCACCGCCCATGCGGTAAGCAGGTGCCCGGCCATGTTCACGGGCACGGCGGCAAGGGTGGCCAGCCAGAACGCCGCAGGCAGGTCGGGCACCCCGCGCCAGGCCAACAGTGCCAGAAACGGCGGCAGGCTCCAGAATACCGGATAGGCCACCATGCGCGCCGGAGGCAGGTCACCGGCAAAACGGCGCAGCAAGGTGGCGTCCAGCGCGGCAAGCACGGCGGCCAGAAGAGCGGGGAGCGTCCAGAACATGGGGGCACCCTACCCCGCCCGGCGTCGCGCGAAAAGCGCGGGATGCCAGGCGCAGGACGACGATTGCGTGACGAAGGGAGCGAACGCGGGCGATCGCCCCGTCGCATCGTCATCCTTCAGGGGCAAGGCGGCCCGCAATACGCGGCGGCCCTGACGGACTGACGGATTGCGCCGCGCCCGGAAAAACAACGGCAAAAAGCCCCGGTGGGTACCACCGGGGCTTTTGAACGCTCGGATCGAAAAGCCTTAGACGACCTTGCGGACGGCGGGCTTCACCACCGCGCCGGAGCGCAGGCAACGGGTGCAGACGCTGAGGGTCTTCACTTCACCGTTGGGGTACTGGTGGCGGACATTCTGAAGGTTCGGCTCGAAACGACGCTTGGTCTTGATGTTCGAGTGGCTCACATGGTGGCCGACCTGGGCCTTCTTGCCGCACACATCGCACTGCTTGGACATGACTTTCCTCCGTATATGTGCAAAGTTCGCTTGGTCGTTGTCGGTCCGCTCCGACAGCCTTTCGCCGCCGGGGCGCTGCGCGGGGCGGGCGTCGACCGATGTGCCGGGCACGTTCCGGACGCATTCTGGATGTTTGCCGCCGCGAGAGATGGGAGTCTTATACCGCCGCCCTGAAAAACGCAACCCCTTTCTTGACAGCCCGAAGGGTTCGCATGTAGTAATCGCTGCTCGCGAGGTAGCCATGCACCAGATTTGGATTCCGCTCAAGGATATTCCGGCGGGCGGCGGCGAGTACGAGGTTGACGACCAGTCCGTCTGGCAAGGCCCCATCGCCGAGTTTTCACTGCCGTTCACCATTGTCGAGCCGCTGCGCGGTTCGGTGTTTCTGCTGCCGCAGGACGACGGTTGCCTTGTGCGCGGTCGGCTCACCGGGCGCATCAGCGCGCCCTGTGACCGTTGCGCCGAGCCTGCCGAGATGGCAATAGACCAGTCCTTCGACAGCTTCGAGCCGTTTCCCGCCCCGCAGCATGCGCAACCCCATGCTCAAGATGACGCGCGCAAGCACGGCAAGGCGGGGGTTGCGGAATCTGAACCGGACAGCGACTTCGAGGACGTGGACGCTGCCGTGATCCGCATCTCCCCTTCCGGGCAGGGCGTTGAAGTAAGCCTGTCCGGCCTTTTGTGGGAAGAATTTCTGCTGGCCCTGCCGGCGAAGCCGTTGTGCTCCGCCGGGTGCAAGGGCCTGTGCCCGTCGTGCGGAAGCAACCTGAACACCTCTCCCTGCTCCTGCAAGAGCGAGACAGGCGACCCCAGGCTTGCCGCCCTGCACGGCCTTACCATCGAAAAGAAATAGCACAACCCCCGCCGCCCTCGGCGGGACATCCAGGAGAGGAACGCCATGGCCGTTCAGCAGAACAAGAAGTCCAAGTCCAAGAAGGGCATGCGTCGTTCGCACGACCGCGTGGCCGTCCCCACCATCGTGTACTGCGCCTGCGGCGAACCTACCGTTCCGCATCGCGCCTGCCCGAGCTGCGGCACCTACAAGGGCCGTCAGGTGGTCGCTCAGCCTAATGAATAACGCGACCATCATCGCCGTGGATGCCATGGGGGGGGATTTTGGCCCCTCCGTGGTGGTCCCCGGCGCGATAGAGGCGGCGCGCGACAAGGGGATCGCCCTTCTGCTGGTCGGCGACCAGGCGAAGGTGCGGGCGGAACTGGCCAAGATCCCGCTTGACGGCGTCGCCTACGACGTCGTGCATGCCAGCGAAGTTGCGGGCATGGACGAAAAGCCTTCGGACATCCTGCGCCGCCGCAAGGACGCCTCCATCCAGGTGGCCTGCCGCCTGGTGCGCGACGGACAGGCCCACGGCATCGTCAGCGCGGGACACTCCGGCGCAACGGTGGCCTGCGGCATGTTCATCATGGGCCGCATCCCCGGCGTGGACCGGCCTGCCCTTGCCTCCATCATGCCCACGGAAAAGAACCCCATCGTCCTCCTGGACGTGGGGGCCAACGTGGACTGCAAGCCCCACCACCTGTTCCAGTTCGGCCTCATGGCCGACGCCTTCGCGCGTGACCTCTTGTCGTGCGATTCGCCGCGCATCGGCCTTTTGAGCATTGGCGAGGAAGAAGGCAAGGGCAACACGCAGGTCAAGGAAGCCTATGAATTGTTCAAGCTGGCCCAGAACGGCATCAATTTCGTGGGCAACGTGGAAGGGCGCGACATTTTCAGCGGCGATGTGGATGTTGTGGTGTGCGACGGTTTTGTGGGCAACGTGGCCCTGAAGCTGAGCGAAGGGCTCAGCTCGTCACTGGGGCGCGTGCTGAAGCGCGAACTGCTCTCCGGCCTGCTGCCCAAGATCGGCACCCTGCTCGCCAAGTCCGCCTTCCGCCGTTTTGCCCAGTTCGTGGACTACGCCGAATACGGCGGCGCCCCCCTGCTCGGCTTGCAGGGCATCGCCTTTGTCTGCCACGGCAAGTCCAACGCCAAGGCCGTGCGCAGCGCCGTCAAGCTGGCCGCCACCTTTGTGGAAAAGAAGACCAATGAACGCCTCGTCAAGGCCATCAGCGCCAACGAGGAGCTCACCCGCTACGGCAAGGCCATCAAATAGGAAAAGTATTGAAACGCTCCCACCGGCGTGTGAGGCGGAACACGGTTTCGCCTGCGCCTTCGGTACGGGCGGCGCGGCCTGCGCCGCCAGAGCATATTTCAACAAACGTCCCTGACGGTGAAATGCTCTAGCGTCCCCACCCTGCCACATGCGGCGCGCCCCGTGCGCCCACCGGAACCAGCCACATGACAGCATCGCGCAATATTGCCTGCCGGGTCAGGGGGTTTGGTGCGTACACCCCCGTGGACGTGCTGACCAACTTCGACCTTGAAAAATTCGTGGAGACCACCGACGAGTGGATCACCACCCGCACCGGCATCAAGCAGCGCCACCGTCTGGCCGAGGGGCAGAACGCCTCTGACGCGGCGGCGGAAGCCGCCCGCATGGCCCTGGCCGACGCGGGCATGCAGCCGGACGAGATAACCCACGTCATCAACGCCACCTGCACCCCCGACTACCTGTGCCCCAACACCGCCTGCCTCATAGAGGCCAAGCTGGGTATCGTGGGGGCCATGGCCTTTGATTTCAACGCCGCCTGTTCCGGCTACGTGTACGGCCTGTCCATGGCCCGCGCCATCGTGGCCGCCCAGCCCGAAGCGCGCGTGCTGCTGACCGCCACAGAGGCGCTTACCCGCCGCCTGAACTGGGCCGACCGCACCACCTGCGTGCTGTTCGGCGACGGTGCCGGCTCGTCGGTGATTACCGCCGACGGTGAAGGCGCCCTGCTGGAAGATGTGCTCTGCGCGTCCGACGGCAACCTGGGCGGCCTGCTGACCATCGGCGGCGGCACCCACACCCCCTATGCCAAGGGCGACACGGTGGGTGACGATTTCTTTGTGCAGATGAATGGCCGCGACGTGTTCAAGCACGCCGTGCGCAACATGGCCGCCATCAGCCAGGACGTGCTGGCCCGCAACGGGCTGACCACCGATGATGTGGCCCTGCTCATTCCGCACCAGGCCAACCTGCGCATCATCGAGGCCGTTGGCGACCGGCTGGGCATCCCCACCGAACGCGTGTTCGTGAACCTGCACGAATTCGGCAACACCTCGGCGGCTTCCGTGCCGCTGGCCATTGCCGACGCGCGGGCCAAGGGCGTGCTGCGCCCCGGCATGCGCGTGCTGCTGGCCACGTTCGGCGGCGGGTTTACCTGGGGAGCTGCCCTGCTGCACTTCTAGACGAAAGCTGTCTTTTGCCGCTGGCGGACCTACCCGAAAGGCACGCAGCGTGCCTGTCAGACGAGTCTGCAAGCCTTACGGGCATTGAGCGCAGAGCGGTCAAACTTCGTTTGCCAACAGCGCGCTGAATACTGCAAGAAAAGACGGCGCGCCTCCTCCGCGACCCCCCGAAACGGGCCAATTGAAGTCGCACTGTCTTTGCGGTATAAGGCGGAGCTTCTTGCAACCCGCAACATGAGAAAGGCCGAATGAGCGAACTCACTTCCACCGCGCTGGTCACCGGGGGCTCCCGGGGCATCGGCAAGGCCGTGGCGGAAACCCTGGCCCGCGAGGGCTTTCAGGTCTACCTTACCTACGTGAGCAAGCCCGAAGAAGCCGAAGCCGTGGCTGCGGGCATCAATGCCGCAGGCGGTTCGGCGCGGGCCTTCCGGCTGGACGTTTCCGACGCCCCTGCCGTGGCCGCGTTCTTTCAGGAAGAAATCAGGGAAAAAGTCACCCTGGACGTGCTTGTGAACAACGCGGGCATCACCAAGGACGGGCTTATCCTGCGCATGAAGGACGACGACTTCGACCGCGTGCTGGACGTCAACCTTTCCGGCGCGTTCACCTGCCTGCGCGAAGCTGCAAAGCTGATGACCAAGCAGCGCAGGGGCCGCATCGTCAACATCACCTCGGTGGTGGGGCAAATGGGCAATGCCGGGCAGATCAACTATTCCGCCGCCAAGGCGGGGCTGATCGGCATGACCAAGTCCGCCGCCAAGGAACTTGCCGGGCGCAACGTCACGGTCAACGCCGTGGCCCCCGGCTTCATCGAAACAGACATGACCGCGAAGCTCACCGACGAGGTTCGCGCGGCATATATCGAAGCCATCCCGCTCCGGCGTCTGGGCCAGCCCCAGGACATCGCCGATGCCGTGGCCTTTCTGGCTTCCGATAAGGCGGGGTACATCACCGGGCAGGTCATCGCCGTCAATGGCGGCATGTACTGCTAGTAACCCGCCGCGTACGCAGCACCGACCGGCACCGAAACGAGAAAAACAGCATTGGAGGGACCATGTCCGTTGAAGAAAAGATCAGCAAGATCATCATTGATCAGCTTGGCGTGTCCGCCGAGGAAGTGAAGCCCGAAGCCTCCTTCGTGGAAGACCTTGGCGCCGACTCGCTCGACCTGACCGAACTGATAATGGCCATGGAAGAGGAATTCGGCATCGAAATCGACGACGACGATGCCCAGAAGATCCTCAAGGTCCAGGACGCCATCGCCTACATCAAGAGCAAGCAGTAGGGCTTGTTCTTCACGCAACGAAAGATCGCATGCGGGCGTCTTATGACGAGGTCATAAGGCGCTCTCGCGCTTTTCTTCCGCAAGGCCGAACCCACGTGAACGGCGCGCAACCACTTGCCATCGCTTCACATTCATCCCGTGCATGCGGGGTCGGCCCATTACCGCCAAGAGGAAATCTTAATGACCGGAAAGCGTGTCGTCGTGACCGGCCTTGCGGCCATCACCCCCCTTGGTAACGACCTTGCGACAAGCTGGGAAAACCTGGTGGCCGGAAAGTCCGGCATCGGGCCCATCACCCACTTCGACGCTTCGGAATACACCTCGCGCGTCGCGGGGGAGGTCAAGGGCTTCGACCCGGAAACGTACATCCCGGCCAAGCAGGCCAAGCGCATGGACCGCTTCGTCCAGTTTGCGGTGGCGACCGGCCTGATGCTCGTCGAGCATTCCGGCCTCGTCATCAACGACGCCAACGCCCACCGCGTGGGCGTGCTGCTTGGCGTGGGGCTTGGGGGCCTTCAGACCATCGAGGTCTTCCATTCCAAGCTCGTCGAGTCGGGTCCCAACCGCGTCTCGCCGTTCATGATCCCCATGCTGATCTCCAACATGGCGCCGGGCCAGGTCTCCATCTTCACCGGGGCCAAGGGTCCCAACCTGGTCACCACCAGCGCCTGTGCGTCGGGCCAGCATGCCATCGGCTATGCCTACACGGACATCGTCATGGGCCGTTGCGACGCGGTGATCACCGGCGGCGTGGAAGCCACCATCACGCCCATGGGCGTTTCCGGCTTCACCGCGCTGAAGGCCCTGTCCACCGCCAACAATGACGACCCCGCCAAGGCTTCGCGCCCGTTCGACAAGGAACGCGACGGCTTCGTCATCGGCGAAGGTTCCGGCTTCCTCATGCTGGAATCGCTGGAATCGGCCCAGGCGCGCGGCGCGACCATCTATGCCGAAGTGGTGGGCTACGGCGCATCGGGCGACGCCTACCACATGACCGCCCCGCACGAGGATGGCCTGGGCATGGCGCAGGCCATGCGCGCCGCCATCGACGAGGCGGGCATCCGCCCCGAGGACGTGGACCACATCAACGCCCACGCCACCTCGACGCACCTCAACGACCTGTGCGAAACCAAGGCCATCAAGCTGGTGTTCGGCGAACATGCCAGGAACATCCGCATCACGGCCAACAAGTCCATGACCGGGCACCTGCTGGGCGCGGCGGGCGGGATGGAAGGCGTGTTCAGCGCCATGGCGCTGCACACCGGCATCATTCCCGGCACCATCAACCGCGAAACGCCCGACCCGGAATGCGACCTGAACTACATGACGGGCGGCTCGGAAAACTACCAGCCCGAATACGTGCTGTGCAATTCGTTCGGCTTTGGCGGGACGAACTGCTGCATGCTCTACAAGCGCTGGGCTGGCTAGCCGCGCAAAACGTGCCTTCCGCCCGCTGGCTGCGTCAAACAGCGCCCGCCATATCGGTCGAATACGATAAGAGTATACTCCCTCATGGCGGGCTTGTTTTCCTTGCCAGCGAACGGAAATCCCGTTTTGCGAACAGCCTGGGGTGCAGCGGCACCGCCTGACATCGGACACTGTCCGAACCCGCTGGCCTGAACGGGGGTGCAGGGGGCTTGGCCCCCTGCCCGCCGGAGGCTTGCAGAACATCTCCCACCCTCCAACCGGGCGCGGGAGAACGATATTTCCAGAGGTCGCGCGGCACCGGAACGCCGCGCGGCCGCAACCATTCCACGGAGGCGAACCATGGACGAACTGCTGATTCAAGACCCGGAAGTGGGTCGCGCGGTCACTCTTGAAATCGAACGTCAGACCGGCAAGCTCGAACTCATCGCGTCCGAGAACTTCGTCTCCGCCGCCGTCCGCCAGGCCCAGGGCAGCGTGCTGACCCACAAGTACGCCGAAGGGTACCCCGGCAAGCGCTATTACGGCGGCTGCGAATTCGTGGACATCGCGGAAAATCTGGCCATCGACCGGGCCAAGGCCATCTTCGGCTGCGGCTACGCCAACGTGCAGCCCCATTCCGGCAGCCAGGCCAACATGGGCGTGTACTTCGCCTGCCTGAAGCCGGGCGACACCATCCTGGGCATGAACCTTTCGCACGGCGGTCACCTGACCCACGGCAGCCCGGTGAACTTTTCCGGCCGCCTGTACAACGTGGTGTTCTACGGCGTGAAGAAGGAAACCGGCTACATCGACTACGACGAAGTGGCCGCCCTTGCCCGCGAGCACAAGCCCGCCCTGATCGTGGCCGGCGCAAGCGCCTACCCGCGCACCATCGACTTTGCCCGCTTCCGCGCCATTGCCGACGAGGTGGGCGCCAAGCTGATGGTGGACATGGCCCACATCGCGGGTCTGGTGGCCACCGGCCTGCATCCCACCCCCATCGGGCAGGCCCACTTCACCACCACCACCACGCACAAGACCCTGCGCGGCCCGCGCGGCGGCATGATCCTGTCCGACGAAGACAACGCCAAGACCCTGAACAGCCAGATATTCCCCGGCATTCAGGGCGGCCCGCTGATGCACGTCATCGCGGCCAAGGCGGTGGCCTTCGGCGAGGCGCTGCGTCCCACCTTTGCCGACTACCAGCAGCAGGTGGTGAAGAACGCCGCCAGGCTGGCCGGTTGCCTGACCGCTGCCGGGTACGACCTGGTTTCCGGCGGCACCGACAACCACCTGATGCTCATGGACCTGACGTCCAAGGACATCACCGGCAAGGACGCCGAGCACGCGCTGGACAAGGCGGGCATGACCGCCAACAAGAACACCGTGCCCTTCGAGACCCGTTCGCCCTTCGTGACCTCCGGCGTGCGCCTGGGCACCCCTGCCCTGACCACGCGCGGCATGAAGGAAGCGGAAATGGACAAGGTGGCCGCGTGGATCGTGGATGCCCTGGCCAACGTGAACAACGAGACCCGCCTTGCGGCCATCAGCCGCGAAGTGGAAGTCTTTGCGCGGCAGTTCCCGCTGTTCGCCTGGTAGGCCAGCCGCATCTACGTCATTGACGACCTGACGGCACCGGGGCGGGCAGCCGCCCCGGTGTTTGACACGGCTCCCTTCCCGATTTTTATTCGAGCACGAAGCTCCCCCCCTCTTCCAAGCGGCGGGACCGCAGTGCGAGGTGTCGGCACAAGAGGGATTTTGGGAACCTGCCAAGGAAGGACGCCTTTGCATGACGGAACGTACTCTTGCCGTACGTGACGGCATGGAAAAGGCGGGCTGACGCTGGCAGGGGCCAAAAGGCGCCTTGTGGCGACACCGTGCATACCCTAGCCGCAGAGGTACCCATGTCCACGCTGTCCCGCCTCCCCTGGCCCCAGTACTTCATGGAGATCACCTACCTCGTGGCCGAGCGTTCCACCTGCACCCGGCGCAAGGTGGGGGCCATTGCGGTGAAGGACAAGCGCATTCTGGCCACGGGCTACAACGGCGCGCCTTCGGGCGTGGCCCATTGCCTGGACGTGGGCTGCCTGCGCGCCCAGCTTGGCGTGCCTTCCGGCCAGCGCCACGAGATCTGCCGGGGGCTGCACGCGGAGCAGAACGTCATCGTGCAGGCCGCCATCCACGGCATTTCGCTGGCGGGTTCGGAAATCTACTGCACCACCCAGCCCTGCCTCATCTGCACCAAGATGCTCATCAACTGCGGCGTCACGGCCATCCGCTACGCGGAATCGTACCCCGACCAACTGGCCGAGGACATGCTGCGCGAATCGGGCGTCCACTACGAGGTGCTGCCCTTCACCCCGCGCGCGGGCAGCCCCTGCCTGCCGCCGGATGCTCCGGTTCCCGGTCAGGGTGGGGGCTGCGGAAGCGGTTGCGCCTGCGGGGGCAGGTAGCGCCCATGTGCGATCCGCATCCGTTCGAAATGTTCATGCGCGAGGCCATCGCCCATGCCCGGCGTGGCCGTTGGCGCGCCGCGCCCAACCCCACGGTGGGGGCGGTGCTGGTGCGCGGCGGCCAGGTGGTGGCGCGCGGCTATCACACGGCCTGCGGCATGCCCCATGCCGAGGTGGAATGCCTGCGCGACGCGGCTGCCAATGGCGTTGACCCGGCCGCCTGCACCCTGGTGGTCACGCTGGAGCCGTGCAACCACCACGGCAAGACGCCCCCCTGCTCGCAGGCGGTGCTGCATGCAGGCATCCGCCACGTGGTGGTGGGCATGGCCGACCCCAACCCTGTGGCCCGGGGCGGCGCGGAATTTTTACGCCAGCATGGCGTGCGGGTGGATATGGGCGTGTGCGAGCAGGACTGCCGCGACCTGGTGGCCGACTTTGTCACCTGGAAGAAGACGGACCTGCCCTACGTCATCCTGAAGCTGGCCAGCACGCTGGATGGGCGCATCGCCACCCGCGCGGGCCATTCGCAGTGGATAAGCTGCGCGGCCTCGCGCCGCCGGGTGCATGCCATCCGCGCGGGCGTGGGCCATGCCGGGGGCGCGGTGCTGGTAGGCGGCGGCACCCTGTTCGCTGACAACCCGCTGCTGACCGCCCGCTGCGGCATTTTTTCGGATTCCGCTTCTTCCGCCAGCGGCGGAGAAACGTGTTCCGGCGATGCCCCACGTCGCCAGCCGCTGGCCGTTGCCGTCACCTCGCACATGGACGAGGTGGCCTCGCGGGCCGGTGACCTGGCCTTGCTGCAACAGCGGGCAACGGACGCCATTTTCTGGACCACGGAGGCTGCGGCGGCATCCCCGGCTGCCGACACGGTGCGCGCCACGGGCGCACGGGTGTGGGGGCTGCCTGTTGCCGCTGGCGTCAATGTGTCCGGGGCATCCGATGACTCCAGGGTGTCCGGTGACTCCGGGAAATCCGGGGAATCCGTGAACGCGGGAGAGACGGTGGCCACCGGCGCTGCAGGACTGGACCTGCGCGCGGGGCTGGCCCGGTTGCGTGCCGAGGCCGGTTGCCTGTACGTGCTGTGCGAGGGCGGCGGCCAGTTGGGCCTGTCCCTGCTGGAAGCCGGTCTGGTGCATGAATTCGAGTTGCATCTGGCCCCCAAGGTGCTGGGCGACAACGCGGCGCGGCCCCTCTTCGATGGGCGCGCGCCCCTGCGCATGGACGACGCGCTGGGCCTGCGCGTGGCCGCCACCGCGCCCAGCGGGGATGACATCATCGTGACCCTGCGCCCCGGGGAGTGTCCCTGACGTGCCTTTTCGCCCGGCGGCTGCGTCCGTAACAGCCCCAAGGGCATGTGATATAGCCAAGACAACGGCGGCATGCCGCCTCGGAGACTGTTCATGTTCACCGGCATCATTCAGGGACAGGGCGGCATCGTGGCCGTGGAGAGCGCAGGCAAGGAAACCCGCCTGCGCATCCGGCCCCTGTTCGTGCTGTCCGACATCGTGGTGGGCGAATCCATAGCGGCCAACGGCGTGTGCCTGACCGTGGAAACCCATGGGGGCAGCCGCGACGCGGCGTGGTACACCTGCTACGCCTCTGCCGAAACCATGCGCCTGACCACCCTTGGCGACCTCAAGACCGGCGACAGGGTGAACCTGGAACGCGCGCTGGCCATGGGCGACCGCCTGGGCGGACACATGGTGGCAGGCCACGTGGACTGCGTGGCCACGGTGGCCGAGGTGCGCGAAGAAGGCGAATCGCGCCGCTACCGGCTCAAGTTTCCGCAGGAATTCTGCCCCCAGGTCATCCCCAAGGGCTCCGTGGCTCTTGACGGGGTGAGCCTGACGGTTAATCATTGCGGCCCGGATTTTCTGGAGGTCAACGTCATCCCCGAAACGCAGCGGGTCACCACCATCGCAGGGTGGAAGCCCGGAATCCGCGTGAACATGGAGACGGACCTCATCGGCAAGTACGTGCAGCGCATGCTTTCGGCATGGCAGGGCGGAGCATCCGCCACCGGCCATGCCGCCTCCGGCTCCGGCGGGGGTGGCGCGCTGACCGTGGAATTCCTGAAGGAACACGGCTTCTAGGCGTTTTCGCAGAACGCCGGGGCCGGGTCTTCACCCATGTCCAGAACGCCGCGCCCGCACGGGGCGGCGCCGCATATCCAGAGGTAGCCATGCCCATTTGCAAGACCGAGGAAGCCATCGAGGAAATCCGCAAGGGTAAGATGATCATCCTCGTGGACGACGAAGACCGCGAGAACGAAGGCGACCTGACCATCGCCGCCCAGCACGTCACCCCGGAAATCATCAACTTCATGGCCACGCACGGGCGCGGCCTGATCTGCCTGGCCCTTGAACCGGCGCAGGTGGACAAGCTGCAACTGCCCATGATGACCCGCCGCAACGGCTCGAAGTTCGGCACCAACTTCACGGTGTCCATCGAGGCGCGCAAGGGCGTGACCACGGGCATCTCCGCCGCCGACCGCGCCACCACCATTCTGGCCGCCGTTGCCGACGAAGCCCAGCCCGAAGATCTGGTGACCCCCGGCCACATCTTTCCGCTGCGGGCCCAGAAGGGCGGCGTCATGGTGCGCGCTGGGCAGACCGAAGGCAGCGTCGATCTTTCGAAGCTGGCCGGGCTGAAGGGCGCGGCGGTGATCTGCGAGATCATGCGCGACGACGGCGAAATGGCCCGCATGCCCGACCTGATCGAGTTCGCGAAAAAGCACGACATGAAGATCGCCACCATCCGCGATCTCATCCGCTACCGCATGCAGTCGGGCCTGCTGTCCGTGAAGCGCGTGGCAGAAGCGCAGATGCCCACCAAGTACGGTGAATTCCGCGTCATCGCGTACGAGAACGAACTGCACGACGAAACCCATCTGGCCCTCGTCAAGGGCGACATCACCCCCGGCGAACCGGTGCTGGTGCGCGTTCACAGCGAATGCCTGACCGGCGACGTGCTGGGTTCCATGCGCTGCGACTGCGGCGGCCAGCTTGCGGCGGCCATGTGCCAGATTGCGGGCGAGGGCAAGGGCGTGCTGCTGTACATGCGCCAGGAAGGGCGCGGCATCGGCCTTGCCAACAAGATCCGCGCCTACGCGCTGCAGGACCAGGGCTACGACACCGTGGAGGCCAACCACAAGCTGGGCTTCAAGGCGGACCTGCGCGACTACGGCATCGGCGCGCAGATTCTGGTGGACCTTGGCGTGCGCAAGATGCGCATGATGACCAACAACCCCAAGAAGATCATCGGCCTTGAAGGCTACGGCATCGATGTGGTGGAACGGGTGCCCGTGGAACTGGAATCCTGCTCCTTCAACGAGGCGTACCTGCGCACCAAGAAGGAAAAGATGGGCCACCTGCTTGAGTTGAAGCACACCGATACGCCGAGCGAAATCTAAGCGACGCACAACCGCCCCGCCCGCGCCCGGCACCCCCGGCGCGGGCGGAGGACGGTCCCATATCACGCCCCGGCGCGCCGCCGGAAAAGGAGACCCCCAATGCTGCACGTCAAGACCATCGAGGGCCAGTTCGACGCCAAGGGCCTGAAGTTCGCCATCATCGCCACCCGCTTCAACGACTTCATCGTGGACCGCCTGGTGGGCGGCGCGGTGGACTACCTTGCCCGCCACGGCTGCGAGCGCGAGGACATGACCATCGTCCGCATTCCCGGCGCGTTCGAAATGCCCATCGTGGCGCAGAAGCTGGCCAAGAGCGGCCGCTACCACGGCATCGTCGCCCTTGGGGCCGTCATTCGCGGTTCCACCCCCCACTTCGACTTCGTGGCCGGTGAAGCCACCAAGGGCCTGGCCCACATTTCGCTCGATTCCGGCGTGCCCGTGGGCTTCGGCCTGCTGACCACCGACTCCATCGAGCAGGCCATCGAACGCGCGGGCACCAAGGCGGGCAACAAGGGCGTGGAAGCCGCCGCCGCCGTGCTGGAAACCGTGCGTGTCATGGAGCAGTTGTAAGCCCATGGCCAACCAGGGCAAAAAACCCACCCGACGCAGCGAACGCGCGCTGGCCTTCCAGGTGCTGTACGGTCTCAGCTTCACCCCGGCCACCAGTGAAGGCGCATTGCGCGCGGCCTATGCCGCCTCGCCCGATGTGGCCGACCGCGCAGCCGAGGAAGAAAAGGCCGACCGGCACGACCCCGCCACCGCCCCCCAGGGCTATGCGTGGGAAGTCATCCACGGCGTGTGGAAAACCCAGGCCGAACTGGACGAGGCCGTATCCGGCTTTTCGCAGAACTGGCGCGTGGAGCGCATGGGCCGCGTGGAACTGACGCTGCTGCGCATCGCCGTGTACGAAATGCTGTTCCGCGACGACGTGCCCGCCAAGGTGGCCATGAACGAGGCCATCGAGCTTTCCAAGCAGTTCGGCGACGACAACTCGCGCGGCTTCATCAACGGCATTCTCGACGCGGTGGCCCGCGCGGTGGAGTCGGGCCGACTATCGCCCAAGGGGCAGTAGGCCCCGGTGCTGTCGGGGGTCCGGGCGGCGCTTAACCGCCCGGAATCACCCCGCGAATGCGCAATTGGCACTTGAAGGCGCGCGTCCGAAAGGCTACGGTCTGACGGGTTCGCGCCCTCGGTCTTCGCCGGGGGGCACGCCTTCCCGACCAGACACCAGACCCGACACCCGCCCCCCTCCGGCACCGGAACAGGCCCGGCATCAACGGCAGGACAGGCGCGGGGCATCCCACAAGGACCATCGCGGCATGAAACCCGAACGCGGCATGAAATACGACCCCCAGTCCATCGAAATCAAATGGCAGCGCACCTGGGAAGAAAGCGGCGCCTTCCACTGCGACCACCACTCCGACAAGCCCAAGTACTACGTGCTGGAAATGTTCCCCTACCCTTCGGGAAACATCCACATGGGGCATGTGCGCAACTATTCCATCGGCGACGTGGTGGCCCGCTTCAAGCGCATGCAGGGCTTCAACGTGCTGCATCCCATGGGCTGGGACGCCTTCGGGCTGCCGGCGGAAAACGCGGCCATCAAGCATGGCACGCACCCCGCCAAGTGGACCTTTTCAAACATCGACAACATGCGCAGCCAACTGCGCCGCCTGGGCTATTCGTATGACTGGCGGCGCGAACTGGCCACCTGCACGCCCGAATACTACCGCTGGGAGCAACAGTTCTTCCTGCGCTTCTTCGAAAAGGGCCTGGTGTACCGCAAGCAGGCCCCGCAGAACTGGTGCCCCAAGTGCCACACCGTGCTGGCCAACGAGCAGGTCATCGAAGGGCTGTGCTGGCGCTGCGATTCCGCCGTGGAGCAGAAGAACCTGACCCAGTGGTTCCTGCGCATCACCGAGTACGCGGAAGAACTGCTGGCCGACCTCGACAAGTTGGAGGCGGGCTGGCCCGAGCGCGTGGTGAGCATGCAGCGCAACTGGATCGGCAAATCCATCGGCGCGGAGATCGTGTTCCCGCTGGAAGGGACTGACGGATCGGCCAGTGGCAACTCCATCACCGTGTTCACCACCCGGCAGGACACCGTGTTCGGCGCGACCTTCATGAGCCTTGCGCCGGAACACCCGCTGGTGGAACAGCTTATTGACGGCAAGCCCGAAGCCCCGGCGGTGCGCGCCTTTGTGGAACGCATCCGCAACATGGACCGCATCGTGCGCCAGTCGGACGACCTGGAAAAGGAAGGCGTGTTCACCGGGGCCTACTGCGTGAACCCCTTCACCGGTCGCCGCATGCCCATCTGGGTGGCCAACTTCGTGCTGGCCGAATACGGCACCGGCGCGGTTATGGCCGTGCCCGCGCACGACCAGCGCGACTTCGAGTTTGCCCGCAAGTACGACCTGCCCATGCAGGTGGTCATCCAGCCGGAAGGCGATGCGCTGGACACCGCCGTCATGCAGGCCGCCTGGACCGAGGCGGGCCTGCTGGTCAATTCCGGCGAATTCGACGGCCTGCCCAACGAGGCTGCCAAGCAGAAGATCGCCGATTCGCTGGAAGCCTCCGCCAAGGGCCGCCGCACCGTCAACTACCGCCTGCGCGACTGGAACATCTCGCGCCAGCGGTACTGGGGCGCGCCCATCCCCATCGTGTACTGCGACACCTGCGGCGTGGTGGCCGAAAAGGACGAGAACCTGCCCGTGCTGCTGCCGCTGGAAGTGCGCACCCACGACGATGGCCGCTCGCCCCTGCCCGACACACCCGAATTCGCGGACTGCGCCTGCCCCAAGTGCGGCGGCAAGGCCCGCCGCGAAACCGACACCATGGACACCTTCGTGGAGTCCTCGTGGTATTTCGCGCGCTACACCAGCGCCAGCAAGGACGACGGCGCGTTCGACCCCGCCGCGCTGAAGTACTGGATGCCCGTGGACCAGTACATCGGCGGCGTGGAGCACGCCATCCTGCACCTGCTTTACTCGCGCTTCTTCGTGAAGGCCCTGCGCGACTGCGGCTACATGGAACTGGACGAACCCTTCGCCAACCTGCTCACCCAGGGCATGGTGCTGAAGGAAGGGACCAAGATGTCCAAGTCCAAGGGCAACGTGGTGGACCCCACCGAAATGATCGCCCGCTACGGGGCGGACACGGTGCGCCTGTTCTGCCTGTTTGCCGCGCCGCCGGAACGCGACTTTGACTGGAGCGACACCGGCATCGAAGGCTCCTACCGCTTCATCGGGCGCATCTGGCGTCTGGCAGATGAGCTTTCCGGCGTGCTCATGCCGGTCAAGGCCTGCTCGGCCACTGCGGCGGACGCCGCGACGCCCCAGGCCAGGGACCTGCGCAACAAGGAACACGCCACGGTGCGCAAGGCCGGGGCAGACATCAGCGACAGGTTCCAGTTCAACACGGCCATTGCGGCGGTGATGGAACTGGTCAACGCGTTGTACCTCGCCAAGGACGAACTGTCCGGGGATGAAGGCGGTCGCCGGGTGCTGTCCAGCGCCGTGGCCACCGTGCTCACGCTGCTTTCGCCCATCACCCCGCACATCGCCGAGGAACTGTGGGCTGCCATCGGCAACACGGCACGCGTCACCGACGAACCGTGGCCCCAATGGAGCGAGGAAGCCCTGGCCCGTGACGAGGAAACCATCGTGATCCAGATCAACGGCAAGCTGCGCGGCCGCGTCAGCGTGCCCGCCGGGGCGGACGCCAAGGCCATAGAAGCCGCCGCCCTGTCGGAACCCAACGTGGCCCGCCACCTGGAGAGTGTCACCGTGCGCAAGGTCGTCGTCATTCCCGGCAAGCTCGTCAACGTGGTGGTCAGCTAGCCATGGCCGCCGCGTCCTTCAGGAACCTTGGCCCGAACGCGGGCCGCAACGGCGGATTCCTGTCCCGCATGACGCGGCGCGTGCTGTGCATCCTCACAGCCGTGACTCTGCTGGCCGCCTTGGCCGTACTGTCCGGCTGCGCGGGATACCACCTGACCAGCGGGGAAACCGGCATCTTCGGCGACGGGACCAAGACCCTCAAGGTCAAGACGGTGGACAACCCCACCATGTACCCGTGGCTGCCGTACATGCTGCGTTCGGCCCTGCGTGACGAAATCGGCGCGCGCAGCCTGGCGGTATGGAAGGACGACGGGCGCGCCGACTACGAGATCAAGCTGCGGGTGCGCCATTTCCGCCTGCGCGGCGACGTGCGCAACTCGGACGACGCCACCCAGCTGTACACGGCGTCCATGGCCGCCGACGCCACCGTGTACGACGGCGCCACCAACGCCGTGGTCTGGGAATCGAAGATCGTCAGCTACTCCGACTCGTACGACACCTACAACGAGCGGGATGCTGCCGAAAAGGTGGGCGCGGAACTGATTCGCCGAGTGGTGGACAGGATGCGCCAGCAGTTCTAGACCGCAGGCCAAGGCCCGGATATAAACGGCCCGAGGGGAGGCGCTCCCTTCGGGCCTTCTCTTTGCCGCTTTCCTGCAACCCCACGGTGACTGCATGACGCGACCCGGCTTCACCATCTGCATCTGCCCCGACGCCCGCCTGACCCGCGACCGCATCGACGCGCTGCTGGCCGCCCACCCGCCTGCGGCGGACGGCGATTCCGCCCCGTCTGCGCCATTGGGCATGTCGGGCCCATCAGGGGGCCTGCCCCCGGCAACGCCGCCGGAATGGGACCGTCAGGCCTTCTGGGGCGACGAGCCGCTGCCCCCGGCCTTCTGGGAACACCTGACCCTGCAAGGCCTGTTCGCCACCCCCCGTGCGCTGGTGGTGCGCAACGCCCAGAACCTGCCCGCAGAAACATGGAAGCGCATCTCCGCCGCGCTGGCCAAGCCCAATCCGCTGGCCTGGCCATTCCTGTGTCTGGAAGTACCCTTCGACAAGGGGCAGCCCAAGGTGCCCGCCCACATCGCCAAGCTGCGTTGCCTGGACTTTGCGGAATCCAAAAAATGGATATGGCGTTCGCCGGGGCTGGACGAACGCGGAGTGGCCACCTTCGTGCGCCAGCATGCCGCGTCCCGGTCCATCCGCTTTACGCCCGGCGCACTGGAGGCAGTCTGCGCCGCCCTTCCGCCCGACGCCACCGCCATCGCCACCGAACTGGAAAAACTCTCGCTTGCCGCTGGCGACGGAGAGGTTACCCCGACCATGGCCGCGCTGGTGGACCATACGGCGGACATCGACATCTTTGCCTTCATGCGCGCCCTCCAGGCGGGCAACGCCCCCATGACCGTGTGGCGGCAGGTGCTGCGCGACCGGCTGGGCGGCGATTCCATGCTCTTCCCCTTCCTGGGCATGCTGCTGCGCGAAACGCGCATCCTGTGGCAGTTGCTGGCGGGCGAACCGGTACGCCTGCCGCCCTCGGTGCTGCCGCCCAAGCAACAACTGGCGCGCCAGTTGGGCCATGCCGGGCTGGCCCGGATATGGGACCTGGCGCTGGAGGCGGAACAGGGCATCAAGAGCGGCGAACGCTCTCCCGAACAGGCCATGGAAATGCTGGTGGCCGGGCTGTTCACCCTGTTCTCGCGCAGCCGCCGCGCCGCGCAGGGCAGCGCCCAACCCGGCATGCCCGGCGGCAGGCCGCGCCCCCCGGCGTATGCGCCGGGCGGACAAAGGAACTGAGCATGCCCGCCGTGCCGCGCCCTGACCGGAACATGTCCACCGCTGTTGCCGCAACCGTGGGCCACACCAGTACAACGGGGTTGCGCGCCCCGCACGACTGCTTATTATGACCACTGGCCCCCACTACCACGGGCACCGCGAGCGCGTGCGCGCCCGGCTGCGCAACGACCCCGCCGCCCTGCCCGACTACGAGGTGCTGGAACTGCTGCTGGGCCACGTGCTGCTGCGGCGCGACACCAAGCCGCTGGCCAAGGATCTGCTGGCCCGTTTCGGCAGCCTGCGCGGCGTGCTGGACGCCCGCCCGTCGGAACTGCTGACGGTAAAGGGATTCGGCAGCGCCATGCTCGATTTCTGGGTGCTGCTGCGCGAGGTGATGGCCCGCTACGTGGAAACCCCGGCCCGCGAACGCGAGGTGCTGGGCAGCCCGCAGGCGGTGGCGGAAATGGCCCGCGTGCGGCTGGCCGCATCGCCGCACGAAGAGGTCTGGGTGGCCCTGCTGGATACCCAGAACCGCATGGTGGCATGGGAACGGGCCTCGCGTGGGACGATTAACGCATCCGCCGTATACCCGCGTGAAATCCTGGAACTGGCGCTGCGGCACAAGGCGGCCTCGATCATCCTGGTACACAACCACCCCGGCGGCAATCCGTCGCCGTCGGCGGGAGACATCGAAATAACCCGACAACTGGAACTTTCTGCCAAGGCCATCGGCATGCGCCTGCTGGACCACGTCATCGTCACCGACGACGCCTGTTACAGCCTCAAGGACGACGGCCTGATCTGACCCGGTTATACGCGGACGGCGACGATGCACCATACGGCCATGCCGCGCGACAACGGGAGCAAACGCACATGGCGCACAACCGATTCAGGGTCACCGGCAGGGTGCAGGGCGTGGGCTTTCGCTCCTGGACCGTTCGCACCGCCCGTTCCCTTGGCCTTGCCGGATGGGTGCGCAACCTGTCCGACGGCAGCGTGGAACTGGAAGCCCACGGGCCGGACGGAAACATGGACGCCCTGCGCGAGGCCCTGTGGAAAGGCCCCCTGTTCGCCAAGGTGACCAGCGTGGACGAACAGCCGTTTCATGACGCGCCGCAAGGCCCGGAAAGCCCGGCGGCCACCACAGGCACAGCAGGCATCCCGCAAGATTTCCATATCCGATTCTGACACGCGAGGAGCACCCCGCATGACCGACGACATATACGACGACGGCTCCCCCAAGGGTTCCGGCATGCCTGACACACCCGCCCCGCAATCCGACGCCGCCAGCGACCTGGGCAGCGAAAAGGACAGCGCGCAAGGCAACGAAAAAAACGGGGCAAACGACAAGGACGCCCCGAATCCCGACGACGCCACCGCCATCACCGTCCAGCACGATGGCGAGGGCGAAGCCGTTGTCACCATGTCCATCCCCCGTGCGGGAGACGACACCCTCGCTCTCGACTTCGACGGGGCGGACGGGCCCGATGCCCTGTCCCCCTCCGGCGCGCCCGGTTCTGCAGATGCCGCCGACGTCACCGACGGGCCCGAACTGCCCGTGCTGCCGGACGAACTGCCCGTGCTGCCCGTGCGCGACGTGGTGGTGTTCAACTACATGATCCTGCCGCTGTTCGTGGGCCGCGAAAAGTCGGTGCAGGCCGTGGACGCTGCCCTCAACGGCAGCCGCTACCTGATGATCTGCACCCAGCGAGACGAGTCGGTGGACGACCCCGCGCCCGAAGACCTGCACGCCACCGGCACGGTGGTGATGATCATGCGCATGCTGAAGATGCCCGACAACCGGCTGAAAGTGCTGGTGCAGGGCATCAGCCGCGCCAGGGTGGAATCCTTCGGCGTGGGCGACGGCTACCTTACCGCCCGCGTGGAAACCCTGCCCGAGCCGGAGCTGGGCCCGCCCACCGTGGAGCAGGAAGCCATGATGCGCGCCGCCCGCGAACAGAGCGAAAAGATCCTTTCGCTGCGCGGCATCGCCACATCGGACATCATGGCCGTGCTCAATTCCGTGGACGACCCCGGTCGCCTTGCCGACCTCATCGCCGCCAACCTGCGCATGAAGGTTGCCGACGCGCAGGCCATTCTGGAATGCACCGCCCCCGACGCCCGGCTGCGCCTGGTCAACGAGCAGTTGGTGAAGGAAGTGGAAGTGGCGTCCATGCAGGCCAAGATCCAGAGCATGGCGCGCGAGGGCATGGACAAGGCCCAGAAGGACTACTTCCTGCGCGAGCAGATGAAGGCCATCCGCCGCGAACTGGGCGAATCGGGCAACGAGGACGAGGAACTGGAAGACCTTACCCGCGCCCTCGAACGCTCCGGCTTGCCGCGCGAAGTCCGCAAGGAGGCGGACAAGCAGTTGCGCCGCCTGGCCTCCATGCACCCCGATTCGTCCGAGGCCACCGTGGTGCGCACCTATCTGGAATGGCTGGCGGAACTGCCGTGGGCCAAGCTTTCGCGCGACCGGCTGGACATCAACAAGGCCAAGGTGATCCTGGACGAGGACCACCTGGGCCTTGCCAAGGTCAAGGACCGCATTCTGGAATACCTCAGCGTGCGCAAGCTGAACCCCAAGTCCAAGGGGCCCATCCTGTGCTTTGCCGGCCCTCCCGGCGTGGGCAAGACCTCGCTGGGCCGGTCCATCGCCCGCGCCATGGGCCGCAAGTTCCAGCGCATCTCGCTGGGCGGCATGCGTGACGAGGCGGAAATACGCGGCCACCGGCGCACCTACATCGGGGCCATGCCGGGGCGCATCGTGCAGAGCCTGAAGCAGCTCGGCACGCGCAACCCCGTGCTGATGCTGGATGAAATCGACAAGATCGGCTCCGATTTCCGGGGCGATCCGTCATCCGCGCTGCTGGAGGTGCTGGACCCGGAACAGAACTTCTCGTTCAGCGACCACTACCTGAACGTGCCCTTTGACCTGTCCAAGGTCATGTTCATCTGCACCGCCAACCAGTTGGACACCATTCCCCCGCCCCTGCGCGACCGCATGGAGGTCATCTCCATTCCCGGCTACACCATGCAGGAGAAGCTGGCCATCGCCCGCCGCTACCTGCTGCCGCGCCAGGCCAGGGAAAACGGCCTGTCCCCGCGCGAGGTGACCGTGCCCGATGCGCTCATAGAGCGCATCATCACCGGCTACACCCGCGAGGCCGGGCTGCGGAATCTGGAGCGCGAAATCGGTTCGCTGTGCCGCAAGGTGGCTCGCCGCAAGGCCGAGGGCGAAAAAGGCCCCTTCCGCGTCACCCCGCGCATGCTGGAAAAGCTGCTGGGCGCGCCCCGCTTCATCGACGAGGAAAAGGAAACAGAACTGCTGCCCGGCGTGGCCCTGGGCCTGGCCTGGACCCCCTACGGCGGCGAGGTGCTGCACGTGGAAGTAACCCCCATGAAGGGCAAGGGCAGCGTGACCATGACCGGCCAGCTCGGCGACGTGATGAAGGAAAGCGCGCAGGCCGCCATTTCCTACGCGCGCAGCCGCGCCGAGCAACTGGGCATAGAACCCGACTTCTCGGAAAAGCTCGACCTGCACATCCACGTGCCCGCGGGCGCAACCCCCAAGGACGGTCCCTCTGCCGGGGTGACCATGGTCACTGCGCTGCTCTCCGCCATTACCGGCAAGTCCGTGCGCAGCGACCTGTGCATGACCGGCGAGATCACCCTGCGCGGCCGCGTGCTGCCCGTGGGCGGCATCAAGGAAAAGATCCTGGCCGGAGTGGCGCGCGGCATGCAGCACGTCATCATCCCCCGCCAGAACATCAAGGACCTGGAAGACATCCCCGCAGACCTACTGCGCCGCATTCAGGTCCACCCCGTGGCCCACATCGACGACCTGCTGCCACTGGTGTTTCCGAAAGATTAGGAAAGATAGCGGGGGGCGGGAGAGTACCCCTTTTCGCTCTGCGGTCGCCATCCGTAAGGTTCGCGCTACGCGCTCACCTAACGG
>CAYOCV010000019.1:0-55314 GCA_964402645.1 uncultured Desulfovibrio sp.
CCTTACAGGCGCATATGAAATACCCCCGGCTATGCCGGGGGATTTTTATTGCGTTGGTCTCTCCGGAGCCTTCCCGGCTTGCCTGCCCAGAACGGTCTGCCCGGAACGGCTTGGCAAGGCCCCTGGCGCACAGCGGCGCGTAGCGGCCTCAACCTTTCGGGCGCAGGTGGTCATTTTGGGTTTTTGTAGGTAGGCAAGACTAAAATTGATTGCATTAACGCTGTTAGTGGATAATATTTTAGTCATGAACACAACAAGGAGAACAGACAGGTCGTTGCCGCCGGAACTGGCGGCCCTGTGCGCGGAACTGGGGCGAAACATCCAGATCGCGCGCAAGCGGCGCGGCCTCAGCGAGCTTCGGCTGGCCCGGCTGGCGCATACCTCGCGGCGGACCATCCAGCGCATCGAGTCCGGAGAGCCGGGCGTGGGGTTGGGCATTCTGGCCAGCGTGCTGTGGGTGCTGCAACTGGAGGGGGACCTGCGCCTGGTGGCTGATCCCGACCGGGACGAGCAGGGCAAGTTCCTGGCGGAAACGAAGCTGCCGCAACGCGTCCGCGAGGCACGGGACACCAGATATGATTTCTAGCGGTGACCCCATCTACGTCTTCGTCTGGCTGAAGGGCCAGGGCTACGTCCCCGCCGCCTTGCTCACGGACTACGCCGGGGGGCGGCGGTGTACCCTGGGCTATGGCCGCAGCTACGCGGCCCGGCCAGATGCCCTCCCTATCGATCCGGTATCCCTGCCGCTGTACATGGGGCATCTGGCCACGAACCCGCCGGGGTCGGCCATTTTTCCTGCCTTGCGCGATGCAGCCCCGGATAAATGGGGACGCAAGTTGCTGGCGCTGCTGGCCGGTCGTCCGGCGGGCACGTTATCCGAGGTAGAGGTGCTGACGGCTGCGCATTCCCGCAACAGGATCGGGGCGTTGGCCTTTGGAGGCACCTCGGCGGGGCCTGAATCCATGGCGTCGTGGGCCACGGATGAGGTCTTTTCCCTGCACGAAGACGATCTTGGCCGGGTGGCGCGCGTGGTGGCCGAGGTTGACGCCATCGACGACGATGCGGACCTGGATGCCTTGCGCCGCACGCTGCCCGAGGATGTGTTTCTGCGGGCGCTGGCCTCGTCCCTGAGCGTCGGCGGCGGCCGCCCCAAAGCCCTGGTGGACGTGGACGGCGTGGCCTGCATCGCCAAGTTTCCCAAACGGGGAGATGTGTGGAACGAGCCGCGCGTGGAGCACGCCGCCATGACCCTGGCCGCACGGTGCGGCATCACTGCCGCCCGGACCAGGGTGGTGGAAGTGGATGGCGTCAGCGTGTTGTTGGTGCGTCGTTTCGACCGGGACGATGCCGGCGAGCCGGTACACTTCGTCTCCGGATTCACGCTCAACCGCCGGATCAGCGAGGATGGCGACTGGGGTTCCTATCAGGACCTTGCCCAGATCGCACGCCAGCACGGCGACGAGCGGGCCGGGCACGAACTGTTCCGGCGCATGGCGTTCAACGTGCTGTGCCGCAATGTGGACGACCATCCGAGAAACCACGCATTCTTCGTGCATCGCAACGGCATTGCCATGACCCCGGTCTTCGATGTGGTGCCTGCCCAGGTCCGGTTTGCCCGGCCGGAGCTTGCGCTGGCCTGCGGACGCAAGGGGTGCGAGGCCTCGCTGGACAACGTGTTGAGCATGCCTGGGCCGTTCGGCCTGCGCCAGGCCGAGGCCGTGGCCGTGGTTGCGGACATGCGGCGAGAGATGCACGGCTGGCGCGGGCATTTTGAGGAATGCGGCGTGTCCGGCGCGGACATATCCAGGCTGGAAGAGCGGTTCGTGCTGGTTTCCGGATAATGCGCCATGACCATCCGGTACAGCGGGGGGGCGCTGCATATCCGTCAACTGCCCGGCGACGCGCCCGCGTCCCCGTCCCTTCGGGAGTGAAGACCCTGTCGCAACGCAAAAGGCCCCCGTTTCCGGGGGCCTTGGTTTATCCTGTCTCCACAAAGGGGGGACGCTACGACTTCATGCCCTCGATGATGCCCCGCAGTTCTTCCGCCATGCGGGCCACCTCGGCGATGGCCAGGGCCGACTGGTTCATGGCTTCTGCCGTCTCGCAGGAGATGGCGTTCAGTTCCTCGGTGGCGCGGGCGATCTGTTCGCTGGCCGCAGACTGTTCCTCTGCGGCGGATGCGATGGACCGCACCATGTCCGACGTGTTGATGGATACGCTGAGTATTTCGTGCAGCGATGCCCCCGCCTGTGTGGACCGCTCGGCAGACGCGCTGGCGTCGGCATCGGCCAGGCCCATCAGGTTCACGCTCTTCTGGGTGACCTGCTGGATGGCCCGGATGACGTGCCCCACCTCGCTGGTGGCGCTCATGGTCTTTTCCGCCAGCTTGCGCACCTCGTCGGCAACCACGGCGAATCCGCGCCCGGCATCCCCGGCGCGGGCCGCCTCGATGGCGGCGTTCAGGGCCAGCAGGTTGGTCTGGTCGGCGATGTCCGAGATCATGTCGATGATGGCCCCGATGCCGTCGGCCTGCGTGCCAAGTTCATGCAGGCTGCCGCCCATTTCCGACATGCGGTCGCGCAACGCGCGGATGGAACCCACCGTGCCCTGCACCACCGTTTCGCCCTGCTCGGCGCGCGAGCGGGCCAAGTCGGCGTTTTCCGCGGCATTGCCTGCGCTGCGCGCCACTTCCAGGATGGATGCGTTCATCTGTTCGACAGCGGTGGCCGATTCGGCAACGCGGGTCTTCTGGTTTTCCGTGCCCCGGCTGGATTCTTCTATCTGCGAAGCCAGTTCTTCCGCTGCCGTGGACAGCCGGGCGGAAACGTCCATGGCCGCACGGGCCGCCTCGGCGATCCGGTCACGCTGGGCTTCGATCTGCTGCTGCTTTTCCACCATCTCGCTGATGTCGTTCCAGAACGAGATGGAGCCCAGCAGTTCGCCGTCCATGTCGAAGAACGGGGTGGTCACCACGTCGATATGCACGGTGCGCTTGCCATCCTGCGACGTCCAGACGTTCTTTCCGGTCAGGGTGCGCCGCTCGGTGATGGCCTTGTCGGACAGGGTGACGCGGTTGGGATCAAACCAGTAGAATTCGCCGGACTTCATGCCGTAATAATCCGAGGGGGGCTTTGGCCTGCCCAGCAGTTCACAGACCTGGGTGTTGGCCCAGAACATGGTGAAGTCGGGCGCGACGATGCCGCACGGGGTGGGAATGCCTTCCAGCACGCCCCGGGCAAAGCCCAGTTCCCGCTTGATGCTGTCCTTCATGCGCCGGGTGTTGTCGGCAAGTTCCGCCAACTCGCAGGTGAAGTTGCCGTTCAGCGTGGTGCCGAAGTTGCCCGCCGCGATGTCTGCCGTAAACTGCCCCACGGCCTGCAAGGGCGCCATCACCAACCTGCGCAGCGCCAGCACTACCACGATGGCCAGCATCACGCAGACCAACGCGGATATGCCCGCCATCACGTTGCGCAGGGCATGCGCCTCCGCCAGCAATTCCTCTTCGTTCACGGTGCTGGCCATGAGCCAGCCTGTCTGGGCAATGCGGGTATATGCCGCCAGCTTGCGCACGCCCTTGAATTCGTATTGCAACGTGCCGCGAGGGTTGGCCAGCATCTCGCGCACGAAGGGCAGGTCCTTGCCGGGTTGCAGCAGCAGGGCCTGATCGGGGTGGGCGATGAACGTGCCGTCGCCGTCCAGGATGTACAGGTAGCCGGTCTGCCCGACCTTGATGGGCAAGATGGCGGCTTCGATGAAGGCGTTGAAGTCGAACGCCACCTGCACCCCGCCGGTGATCGCCCCGGATGCATCGCGCAACGCAGTGGCCATGCGCAAGATCAGCCGACCGCCGTCGCCCTTGGCAATGGTTTTGTCCAAGGCCATTTCGCTGCCGTTCAGCATCTGGCGGACCACGGCGTGCCCGCTCTTGTCCTGACCGCGCTCGTCGGCGCCGCCGTTGTTGGCCCCGGCCACCACCACGCCGCGTTTGTCGAAGGCGTAGGCCGACCAGATTTCCTTGTAGGTGCGCAGGTAGTCGCGCAACCGGTTCTGGGCCACGCCGTTATCGTCGTTGCCGTCAACGACGGCTTCCACGATGGCCCGTTGCCGGGCCAGGGCGATAGCCAGCTTCTTTTGGTTTTCCAGCGTGAGATCGGCGGCTATCTGCGCCGTGTCCACCAACCCTTGGGAACTGGCCTGCCGCAGATGCAGCGCGAGGTTTGTGGTGGCGGAAGTGACATACCAGCCCAGCCCGCCGAACCCGACGGCCAGCAGCACGATGACCAGCGCTCCGATCCGGGTGTTCAGCCTGTCGGAAAAATTCGTAGTGCCCCGCATTATACCTCCTTGATGATGCAGCCCTCTCTGTTCCATCGGCAGTAATGCCGAAGAGGTTAGCTAGCGAGGCGATATTTTGGAGTATTTTCAGCAGGATGGCAGCGAGGCATATTCTAATGTCGGATGCATGTGGAGTGCCTGAATCCGATTTCTTGCGATTCCGGTGGGCTAGGGGCGACATTGTGCCGCCCGGCAGCCGTAAAGTATGGCTCGGAGGAATGGAAGAAGGGGATTTTGGGGGGCGTGCCGACTTGACGGCAGGTGCGAACGGCTGCCGGGCGGGACGCACCGCGAGAGAGGCGGCGGTGAGCCGGGAGAGGGGCGGGCTTGCAGGAGCACACCGCCCCATGGGATCAGGTGCGTTCGCGGCGTGTGCGGGGCAGGCGCAGCAGTGCTTCCAGCCCCCCGCCTTCGCGGTTGGTCAGGGTAATGTCGCCGCCGTGCTGGCGGGCGATGTTGCGGGCTATGGACAGGCCAAGGCCGCTGCCGCCGGTCTGGCGGTTGCGCGAATGCTCCACGCGAAAAAATGGCTCGAACACCTTCTCCGCGTATTGTTCAGGCAGGCCTGGCCCACGGTCGCGGATGGCCACGGCCAGCATGGTCCCGGTGTCCTGCACGTCCACGTCCACCTGCCCGCCGCCGTACCGCACGGCGTTTTCCAGCAGGTTGGACAGGCAACGCTTCAGCGCCAGAGGCTGGGCCTGGATGTGGGTGGGACGCCCCTCGCTGGCGCCGTGCAAGGTAATGCACAACGGCGCCTGCTCTGCCTTTTCCCCCTGTCTGGTCTGTTCGGCCTGTCCGGTCTGTCCGGCATGCAGGTCACGGCAGTCCTCCACCAGGCTTTCCAGCAGGGCGGGCACGTCCACGGTTGCGGTGGCCTCGCGGCTGTCGGTGCTGCGCACGAAGTCGATGGTGGTGGAAAGCATGTCCCTGATTTCGTCAAGGTCGGCCAGAAACCGTTCGCGCAGTTCCGGCGGCTCCACTTGGTCCACGCGCAGCCGCATGCGGGTGACCGGGGTGCGCAGGTCATGCGAGATGGCGGCCAGCAGCCGCCCGCGCTCGTCCACGAACTGGCGGATGCGGTCCTGCATGCGGTTGAAGGCCTGCGCCGCGCGGCGGATTTCCAGCGGCCCGCGTTCCGGCAGGGGCGCTCGCACCAGCCCTGCGCCGAATTCGTCGGCGGCATCGGCCAGCATGCGCAGGGGGCGGGTCATCCAGCCCACCACCACCAAGCCCAGCAAGGCCACGCCCACAATGCGCCAGCCCAGATCCCACAGCATGGGGTGGGGTATCCATGGGCGGTCGCCTTCGGGCAGCACGTGGGTGAATACGGCCCACATGCCGTCGCGCAGACGCACGCCCACGGTGTAACCGATGTCGTAATGACCGTCGTCAATGCGGCCCGGGGGCGGCGGCGGACGGCGTCCCACGTCGCGGGCAATGCCGTCCACCCGGCAGACAAGCTGCATGTCCGGGGCCAGCAGGGCGCGCAGGTGGTCCGCGAAAATGGAGGAATACACGTCGGCAGCGATGCCGGGCCTGTCGTCAGTGGGGGGCGCGGGAGGGGTGGTGGTGAGTGCGATGCGGCTTGTGCCCTGCACCATCTGGCCGATCATCTCCGGCCGGGCATCGGGCCGGGCCGCGTCCAGCAGCAGGGCCTGCCCGGCAAGGCGCATGGCCGCCTGACGGGCCACAGAACTGTACACGAACGGTCCGCCGCGTGTGATCACGTACAGCATGCTGACGATCTGGATGAGCACCATGCCGCACGCCAGCACCAGCACCACCCTCCCGCGCAGGGTGCGCGGGGGCAGGGCAGCGAGCAGCCGCGCGAAGGGAAACGGCGGCCTTGCGGTCGGGGGGGCGGCGTTGGCGGGCATCATGCGTCCGCCGGGCCGGAGGCCGGGGCCTGGGGCGTGCCGGGCGCGGCGTCCGGGGCACCATCCGGGGCGCCATCCGTGCCGGCATCGCGCACCACGTCGGCGGCCAGATAGTAGCCGTCGCCGCGCACGGTCTTGATGATTTGCGGTTCGCGTCCGTTGTCGCGCAGGCGGGTGCGCAGGCGGCTGACCAGCACGTCGATGGACCGGTCAAAGGCTTCCGCCGCACGGCCCTGGGTCAGGTCCAGCAACTGGTCGCGGTTCATCACCCTGTTGGGATACTTCAGGAATACGCGCAACAGGCGGTATTCCGCGCCGCTCAGGTTCACCACCACCCCGTCCGGGGCCACCAGGTGACGGGGCACCGTGTCCAGCGTCCACCCGGCAAAGCTGATGTTGCGCGACATGGCTTCCGGTTCTGCCTTGGCGATGTTTTCCGGCAGGGCGCGGGCGCGTCGCAGCACGGTGCGGATACGGGCCACCAGTTCACGCGGGTTGAATGGTTTGGCCACGTAGTCGTCGGCCCCCAGTTCCAGCCCGATGATGCGGTCGGTGTCGTCGTCAAGCGCGGTCAGCATGATCACCGGCAGTTCGGAACGGGCGCGCAGCTTGCGGCACAGGGTCAGCCCGTCGTCGCCGGGCAACATCACGTCCAGCACCACAAGGTCGTAGCGCCCCGCTTCGAGCATGCGGAACATTTCCGCGCCGTCGGCGGCGGATTCGGCGCGAAAGCCGTGCTTGTCCAGATAGCCGGTGAGCAGTTCGCGGATTTCAGGGTCGTCGTCCACGACCAGGATGTGTTCCGGGGTATTCATGGGCTTCCTATAGCGCCGCCGCCAGAGGGCTGCACGGGTTTTTTGCAACACAGTGTTTCCGCCGCGCGTGGGGCAATATGCGGCAACACTTTACCTGTTGCGGCAACGATGCGGCAACGGGCAACACATACACCGGTTACCCTGCGGGGCTAGAACCCCGGTCACGCGCCGCTTCCTTTCCGCAGGGGCGGCAAGGGGGCGGACGGTTTTCCCCCTTCCTCCTCGAATCGCCGGGATGGTCCCGGCGCAAGCCGTGAGGCGCCGCATGCAACGCGGGCGCTTCGGCTTCCCGTTTCGCCTCCGCCCCTGCGAAAGGAACGCGCAGCGTCAACAGTTACCGGAATCCGCATGTACCAGATCGCCCTCAAGATGCTGCTGGCCAACCGGGGCAAGTACCTCGGCATGGTGCTGAGCCTGGCCTTCACCTCGCTGATAATGACCCAGCAGCCCGCCGTGCTCGCCAGCATACTGACCCGTACTTACGGCCTCATCGACGACATAGCCATCGCCGACATCTGGGTCATGGACCGCCAGGCCCAGTCGGTGGACGAGTCGAAGGGCATGCCCGACACGCGCCTGTCGCTGGTGCGCAGCGTCAGCGGCGTGGAATGGGCCGTGCCCCTGCACAAGGGTCAGTTGAAGGTGCGCCTGCCCGACGGAAACACCGTGGGGTGCGCGCTAATCGGCGTGGACGACGTATCGCTCATCGGCGCACCGGGCGTCATGCGTTCCGGCAGCATGTCCGACCTGCGCATGAGCGACGCGGTGGTGGTGGACGCCGAAGGCGCGGCCAAACGTCTGGCCGTGCAGACGGATCGCGGCCTGCGCCCGCTGGGCGTGGGCGATGCGCTGGAGGTCAACGACCGCCGCGCGGTGGTGGTGGGCGTGGCCGACGCCACCCCCACCTTTCAGTCGCAGCCCATGCTCTATACCACCTATTCGCGGGTGAAGGTGTTCAACAAGAGCGAACGCAAGGTGCTGTCCTTCGTGCTGGTAAAGGCCCAGCCGGGGCAGGACCACCGCGCGCTTGCCGCGCGCATTGCCTCGGAAACGGGGCTGACCGCCCTGACCGCCGACGACTTCCGCGCGCGGACCTTGCAGCACTTCATCAAGCGCACGGCCATCATCATGCACTTCGGCACCACCATTCTCATGAGCTTCTGCATCGGCGCGGTGGTCACCGGGCTGATGTTCCACAACTTCACCCAGGACGCCTTGCGCCACTTCGGCGTGCTGAAGGCCATGGGCACCGGCGACCGCACCCTGCTGCTGATGATCCTGTCGCAGGCGTTGCTGGTGGCAGTCACCGGCTTCGGCATCGGGGTGGGGCTGGCCATGATCATGGGCAACCTGCCCGGCGACCCCATGGGTATGCGCCTTTCTCCGCTGATTCTGGCGGTGGGCGGCGGGGCGGTGTTGTCCATCACCCTGGTTTCGGCGGCACTCAGCATCCGCCAGGTGCTGCGGCTGGAGCCTGCCGTGGTGTTCAAGCAATAGAAGGATGCCAAGCATGACGGATACGGACATGCGCCCGCGCCCCGATGCGGGCACACTTGCCCCTGAAGGCCCGGATGCCCCCGCCGTGGTCTGTGCCGGGTTGCGCAAACGCTACGGAGAAGGGGCCACCGCCGTGCATGCCCTGCGCGGCGTGGACCTGACCGTGCAGCGCGGCGAACTGCTGATGTTGGTGGGCCCCTCCGGCTGCGGCAAGACTACGCTCATTTCGGTCATGGCGGGCATTCTGGACCCCACGGAAGGCAACTGCCGCATTCTGGGGCAGGACATGACAGCCCTGGCCGCCCGGCCCCGCGCGGCCTTTCGCGCCCGCAACATCGGCTTCGTGTTCCAGGCCTACAACCTTAATCCGGCCCTGACGGCGGCGGAAAACGTTTCCGTGCCGCTACGCATCTGCGGCGCGCCCGTGCGCGAGTCCATGCGCAAGGCAGAGGCTGCGCTGGAACTGGTGGGCCTTGGCGACAAGGCGGAATCTGCGCCCGGCGATCTTTCCGGCGGGCAGCAGCAGCGGGTGGCCATTGCCCGCGCCCTGGTGCATCAGCCGCAGCTGATCGTCTGCGACGAGCCCACCAGCGCCCTGGACCACGCCAACGGCCAGCGGATCATGGAACTGCTGCGCCGGGTGGGCACGGTGGATGGCCGGGCGCTGGTCATCGTCACCCATGATGCCCGCATTTTCGAATTTGCCGACCGCATCGCCGAACTGGACGACGGTCAGGTAACCCGCGTGGGCACGCACGCTGGCGGGGCCGACGCGCAGTCCGGCAACAACAGGAGCAACGACGGGGGCAACGGCAGGGGCCGTGCCAGCGACGGCGAACGGCCCCCCGGATGCGGCGTCCCGTCCGGAGGCGTCGGCACGGTCACGCCCGCGCGTGCGCCGGATTGCTGAGCAGGCCGGTTTCCGACGCCAGCCATCATCCCGAACACTCACGGGGGTCACCGCCATGCGCGGCGCACCCCGATATCCCAGCCAGAGACACCCATGCGACGCAACATCATCCTTACCTACATCCTTCCCGTCCTGGCCCTTGTGGGCCTTGCCGCAGGCGTCGTGTACGCCTCGCGCACATCTGCGCCCCCGGCCCCCGTGCCACCGCTGGCCGATCCCGCCGCGCCGCCCTACGAAAAGTACATCAGCGGTTCCGGCATCGTGGAGGCGGCCAGCCGCGACGTGGGCGTGGCCACGCCCATATCCGGCGTCATCGTGGCGATTCCCGTCACCGTGGGCGATACGGTGAAGAAGGGCGACATGCTGTTCCGGCTGGACGACCGTGAACGCAAGGCCGCGCTGGCGCAGCAGAAGGCCGCCCTTGCGGTGGCCCGCGCCAAGGTGGCCGAGTCTCGCGTGGCCCTGGAAAAGGCCCGTGCCGACGCCGCCCGCGTGCGCAGCCTGCGCGATGGCCGCGCCGTGAGCGCGGAAGAAGCTGCCCAGCGGGGCTACGCCGAGGAAACGGCCCGCGCGGCGCTGGCCTCGGCCACGGCGGACGCGGCCCAGGCCGAGGCGGCGACCCGCGCCATAGAGGTGGACCTGGACCGGCTGTGCGTGCGCGCCCCCATGGATGCCACGGTGCTGCAGGTGAACGTGAGCGAGGGCGAATACGCCACGGCGGGCGCGCTTTCCACGCCGCTGGTCATGCTGGGCGACGTCAGCCGCCTGCACGTGCGGGTAGACATCGACGAGAACATTGCCTGGCGCTACCGCGCGGGCATGCCCGCCACGGTGTTCATGCGCGGCAACCGCGACTTTTCCGCGCCGCTGCGTTTCGTGCGGGTGGAACCCTACGTGCTGCCCAAGACGTCCCTGACCGGCGACACCACCGAGCGCGTGGACATCCGCGTGCTGCAGGTGCTGTACGCCTTCGACGTCCACGACATGCCCGCCTACGTGGGGCAGCAGGTGGACGTGTATTTCGACGACACGGGGCGACAGGGCGGGAGTGATCCGGCAACGGGCGAAGCCGCAGGCAGCGGAAGCAGGGGGGCGGAGCGATCCGTGTCTCGCGCCAATGGAGAACAGCCCGGTGAACCGGATGCAGGGCTGGCCAGAGAATCTGGCCGGGCTGTGCCCGTCAACCAGACTGGCCCCGCACTGAAGCGTGCAAAGGACGAACAGTTTCCCGACGTCGTGGTGCCGGTGCGTGACGCCGGTACGCGTGCCGTCCGGACAACGCCGTTGACCGGCAGGGAGGTGCAGGGATGACCGCGTCGGTTCATTTCATTCGCGAGGGCGCGGGCGAAGGTCAGGCCTGCCCGGTGACGTCTTCGCTTTCGTGGGCCCGGCACGCGGCAGGCCCGATGCGTGTCTTGCCGTGCATTCTGCTGTGCGCGGCGCTGGCGACCGGGTGCGCTGCCACAGCAGCCGCGCCCCGTCCCGGCATGCCCGCTGCGTGGAGCGCGGAGGCGTCCGGCGTGCATTCCGCCAGCCCCGCAAGCGGGGGAAGCGCGGGGAGCGTGCATGATGGGGTGCCTTCCGGTTCCGCCACTGGTGCCACTGCACAGGCCGCGCACACTGGCGTGACCCTGGCCCACTGGTGGGGGGCCTTTGGCGATCCGGTATTGGACGGCCTGCTGGACCGCGCGGCCACCGCCAACTTCGACGTGCGCATTGCCGCCGAAAAGGTGCGCGAGGCCCGCGCCGCAGCGCGCGAGGCCGGGGCCAGCCTTGGCCCCACGGTCACCGGTTCCGCCTCCGGCACCCGCAGCCGCTCCGGCACGGGCGAGGCGCAGTCCACCGGTTCGCGCGACGGCAACGTGTACGCCACGGGCCTGGACATGGCCTGGGAAATCGACCTGTTCGGGCGGCTGCGCGCCACACGCGAGGCCCGCGTGGCCGATGCCCAGGCGGCGGAAGAGGACCGGCGCGACACCCTCGTCGCCCTGCTGGCCGAGGTGGCCACCCAGTATGTGACCCTGCGTCAGGCCCAGAACGAACTGGGCCTGACCCGCGACATCGCGGCCAGCCGGGCCGAAACTTTGGCCCTGGTCACTGCCCGACGCGATGCGGGCCTTGCCGGGGACATCGACGTGGCCCAGGCCACCGCGCTGTGGCACTCCGCACAGGCTGACGCCGCCGATTACGAGAACAACGCCTGGGCGGCCTTGGCCCGGCTGGAACGCCTGACCGGTGCGGCCCCCAGAGAACTGCGCCCGGTGCTGGAGGCCGTCGCGCCCATTCCTACCCCCACGCGCGAGGTGCCCGTGGGCCTGCCCGCCGACCTGCTGCTGCGCCGCCCGGACATCCGCGCGGCAGAGCGCACCCTGGCTGCTGCTGCGGCAGACCTGGCCGCCACCACGGCGGAACGCTGGCCCACGCTCAGCCTGTCTGCTGCGCTTGGTTCGCAGGCGTCCACGGTGAACAGGCTGCTGTCTTCGGGCAGTGGGGTATGGTCCGTGGCCCCGGCGCTGGGGCTGACCCTGTTCGATTCCGGGGCCACCACCGCGCGTATCGAACAGGCCGACGCCCGGCGCGAACAGGCCGCCCTGACCTACCTTTCCACGGCCCGCACGGCGGTGGAGGAAGCGGAAGCCGCCCTGTACGCCGTGGACCGCCAGCAACGCAGGATGCCCGACCTGGTCGCCGTGCTGGAGGCCGACCGCACCGCCCTGATCTTGGCCTGGGACCGCTACCGGGCAGGACTGACCGACTTTCTGGATGTGGCTGATGCCGAGCGCGAACTGTCCACCGCTGCCCTGGCCCACGTGCGGGCGCGGGCGGTGCTGGCCACCCGCGCCGTCACCCTGTACCGGGCGCTGGGCGGCGGTTGGGCCGTGCAGCCGGACGCGGCGCAGGGCAGCGGTCCGAGTGGATATGTTCCGGACGGCTCTGTTCCGGACGGTTCGGGTCCGAATGGTACCGTGGAGGCTGCGTCATGACCAGGGAGACCCTAGGCGACCCAAGGGACTGGGCAAGAACACCCGGCGTGCCGCATCCGGAAGAGCCTGTAATGACGGAGTCCCGCATTCCCCTGATTACCGCGCTGTTCTGCGGCCTGCTGTTGCATGCGGACGTGCTGGCCGAGGCTGCTGATGGAACCGCCCCCACCGACGATGCGGCCAATCGCCGTGACGGCCGTGCGTCCGGATGACCCCTGATGCCCCCTGATGCCACCTGATGATCTCGGACGGGGCATCGTGCCGGGCAGTTTTGACCCAGTAAAGGAATGTAAAGAAGCCGCCCGGCAAAATTTGCCTGGCTTTGCCCGCCCCGCACGTTGCCGTGCGGGGCGGTTTGTCTGGTGCGGAAGAAGTGCGGCGGGTGTCTGCCGCGCGGGCGTGACTGGCGGTGCGGAAGGCACCCTTAGGCGGGCAGGCGGATGGTGACCTGCAACCCGCCCGTGGGCAGGTTTTCGGCGGCAATAGCGCCGCCATGCAGTTCCACGGCGCGCTGGGCGATGGCCAGGCCAAGCCCGGTGCCCGTGCCGCGCGGCGCGTTGCCCGCCCGGAAAAACGGGACGAAGAGCATGGGCAGGTCGGCTTCGGGCACGCCTGGCCCCTGGTCGCGGACGGAAATGACGACCTGGCGTTCCGGACCGCAACCGTCGCCTGCTCCGGTCCCCCGTCGGTCGTCGTAGGCTTCGCGGCGGTCGGCATGCACCTCTGCCTGTTGCGCCACGCAGGATAGGGTCATGGTCACCTGGGAGTCTGGCGGTGAGAACTTCAAGGCGTTCTGCACCACGTTGTCCAGTGCGCCGTACAGCATCTCTCGCATGCCGTGAAAGGCCGCGCACGGATTGTCCACGTGCAGTTCCACCCGCTTGCGATCCGCACGGGCCTGGAAGTCGGTTTCGTCCGCCAGTTGCGTCAGCATCGCGTCCAGGTCGAACCATGCGGGTGGTGCGTCTTCCTTCTGGTGGTCCAGGTGGCCGGTGGCCAGCAGGTGCGCGCTGAGGGTCGAAAGGCGCTCCGCATCGCGGCGAATACGCTCCAGAAAGCGCTGGGATTCAGGTGAGACGGTGCGCGAGGCCATTTCCAGCGCCAGAACCACGCGTGACAGGGGCGAGCGCATTTCGTGCGACACGTCGTACAGCAGGCGGCGCTGGGTTTGCAGCAGTTCTTCGGTCCGCTCGGCCATGGTGTTGAAGTCATGGGCAAGGCGGGCCAGTTCGGTGCCGTGCGTGCCCACATCACCATTGACGCGCGCTTGCAGGTCGCCTCGCGCAAAGCGTTGCAGCACACTGCCCACCTCGCCGATGGGCCTGCTGGTCTGGCGCAGCAGCAGGTGCAGCACGCCGCCTGCCAGCACCATGGCCACGGCCAGGGGCAGCACGAAGGGCGGCAGGTGCATGTCCGGCGGGGTGGGCATGTCCTTGCGCAGGGTAAGCACGCCGTGCGCACCGCCGGGCAGGTCGATGGGGTCGGCCATCAGCACCACCGGACGGAAGGTGAACGGCACCGGAAAGTCGAGTTGGGTGGCACCCGTGTCGCGCGCGCTTTCGGTCAGTTCGCGGGCTTCGGCCTGAATGACGGCTTCCGCCTCAGGCGATAACGGGGCGGGTGCGGGGGGACGGCCTTCGAGGGATGGCGGAGGCGGAGTGCGCCCTTCCAGAGCGCCCCGGAGGGCTCCCGCGATGCGCTGTAGCCAGGATGGCTGCAGCGGCGGTCTCAGAGGCTGGCCGGGATGTTCGCCTGCGGGGGCCGGTCCGTCTTCCACGCAGAAGACACGGCCTTTTCCGCCGTTGGCACCGTCACGTGCTTCCAGGTCATCGCTTTCGCCCTGGCCATCCCTTCCGTCTGGGCCGAAGGGTGGACCAAAAGGCATGGGCATAACCGGTCCGTTGTCGGCCAGCGGTTGCAACGCGGCGTCATGCACTACCACACGCACGCCGCGTTTGCGCAGCGTATCCAGCAGGGCATTCAGCTTGTCCGTGCGGCCTTCGGCCATGTACTCGGCAACGTGGTCGCCTAGCAGATCCATCAGCACGGCGTTCATCTCGAAGGGGCCGCGCTTCGGGCGCTCTTCCAGCCGGAAGCGGACGAAGGTGCCCAGGGTGAAGATGCCGCAGCCTACCAGCAGCAGCACTAGCAACCTAACCGGCCACGTTCTCATGCCCCGCCCCGAGGCGCGATTCTGCCGCGTCCTGCCCGCCGAAGGTCGATTCCGTGGGCGAAATGCGGAAGTAGTAGCCCGCCCCCCGCACCGTGCCCACGCGCGGCTGTCCGTCGTCGCAGGGACCCAGTTTCTTGCGCAGGTTGCTGACGTGTACGTCTATGGATCTGTCGAAAGGCAGTATTTCCCGTCCCAGCACCCCGCGCGAGATGTCCTCGCGCGCCACCGTGCCGCCTTCTGCTTCCAGCAGCAACACCAGGATGGCGTATTCCACGGGGGTAAGAGGCAGGGGAACGCCGTCGCGCAGGGCCGCGCGGGCCGAACGGTCAACGGTGATGCCGCCGAAGGACAGGTTGCGCTTGCGGTACGGCCCCACGCCGCCAATGCAGCCCGAACCGCCCATGGCCGCGCCGGTTGCCGTGCCGCCCACTGCCCCCATTCCATGAACGCGGGTGCGGCGCAGCACGGCGCGCAGGCGCGCCAGCAGTTCGCGTGGCACGAAAGGTTTGGGGACGTAGTCGTCTGCGCCCATCTCCAGCCCCACGATGCGGTCCACGTCGTCGCCTCGCCCGGTCAGCATGAGCACGGGCAGGGCCGAACGGGACCGGATGGTGCCGAGCACGTCGAAGCCGCTGGTGTCGGGCAGGGCCACGTCCAGCAGGGCCGCGTCGTAGTCGCCCGAAAGGGCGCGCGCCAACCCCTGTCCACCCGTGTGGCAGGGTTCGATGGCAAGCCCTTCGGGAGCGAGATATTCGGTCAGTAATGCGCAGAGTTCCTTGTCGTCGTCGATCAACAAGACTCGATCCATGATGTCACCCTCTGGGCGGTGGCACATATTTCCCGGTTGCCGCTTGCGACCGGGTATATTGCAAGAACTGCGCCCGAATGATTTCTGCAAGTGTAAAACAATGTAAGTTAATGTGTCCGATGTTTTCAAAACACTACGCAACCTGAACGGACAACGTAGGTGGCCTCGCGTATGAATGCTGACAGCCCGCCATGTGCGGGGCATGGCTTTTCCACAATTTCCGGCGTGGTGCATGGTTCCGGTTGCCGCAATTCCGGTTCCACAGAACGCACGACTGGAGATGAAGATGGAAGCCAATACAGGAATCACTACGGATATAGCGGCATGCATGGCCGGCGACGGAAAGGCATGGCGCCGTTTCGTGTCTGTCTACGCCCCGGTGATCCACAAGGCCGTGCATTACACCCTTCAGTGGAACGGCGGGGATGCCGCCGGGCTCGACGCGCAGGACGTGACGCAGGAAGTGTTCTGCCGTCTGGTGGGCGACGGGTTTCGCCTGCTGTCCACCTACGACCCCGCCCGTGCCGGGCTGGCCACATGGCTGACCGTGGTGGCCAGATCCACCGCGCTCGACTGCCTGCGCGCGCGCCGCACCGAACGGATGACGCGGCAGGTTCCCTATACTCCCGAGCTGGAGGAGGAACTGGCCGAGCGGCTCTGGGCCGAGGCTCCGGCTTCGGTTTCGGATGACCGGGGGATGCTGGACCTGCCCCCGGGGCTGCTGAGCAGGCGGCAGGGGACGGTGCTGCGGCTGTTGTTCCAGGATGACCTCGATACCGATGAAGTGGCGCGCACGCTGGACATCCATCCCAAGACCGTGCGCAGTCTGAAGCAGAACGCCCTTGCGCGGCTGCGCCATCACTTCTGCCTGTGATGCGCACTGCGCAACGCAAAGGTCCGGAATCTTCCGGGCCTTTTCTTTGTGCCAAAGCCAGGGGCTACAGGCAATGCAAAGTAACGCAAAGTTACTGTTATGAACGTTAATTGTGTAGATTTGCGCGTGTTTATGAAAATTTAAAAATTAAGAGTGCGGCGTAGAGATGTCGATAAGGTCAACAAGCATGCGCTGCATGCATGGCAGGGGAACACAAGGATAGTGTATTTTTCATGGAGGAAAAGTCATGTCTCTCGTCGTCAATAACAACTTCACGGCGCTCACTACGGCAAATACGCTGAACGCAACCTATGGCAAGCTTGAAAAGTCCACACAGCGTCTGTCGTCAGGCCTGCGCATCAACTCCGCAGCAGACGATGCTGCCGGTCTTGCCATCCGTGAATTGATGCGTTCCGACATCACGGCGCTGAATCAGGGCGTGCGCAACGCCAACGACGCCATCTCGCTGATCCAGACGGCGGACGGCGCCATGGAAACCATCGACGAAAAGCTCATCCGCATGAAGGAACTGGCGGAACAGGCCGCCACCGGTACCTACAACTCGGACCAGCGCCTGATCATCGATTCGGAGTACCAGGCCATGGCCTCGGAAATCACCCGAATCGCCAGTGCCACCGACTTCAACGGCATCGCCCTGCTGAACGGCAACCTGTCCAGTTCGAACTACGACGGCTCTGGCCTCACTTCCACGGGCCAACTGCACATTCACTTCGGGTCGGGCAACGACAGTGCGCAGGACTACTACGAAATCCGCATAGGATCGGTGTCGGCCAAGTCGCTGGGCCTCGGCAACACGGCCAGCGGCAACGGGTCCAGCATTTCCACCCAGCAGGCCGCCCAGGATGCCTTGGAAGCCATCGACAACGCCATCATCTCCAAGGACCAGATCCGCGCCTCGCTGGGCGCCATGCAGAACCGGCTGGAATCCACCATCACCAACCTGGAGACGCAGTCCGAGAACCTGTCCGCCGCCGAATCGCGTATTTCGGACGTGGACGTCTCCATGGAAATGACCGAGTACACCAAGCAGCAGGTGCTGGCGCAGACCGCCGTGGCCATGCTGTCGCAGGCCAACTCGCTGCCGCAGATGGCGCTTTCGCTGATCAGCGGTTAGCCTCGCCTTTAGGGGAGCGGGCCGGGGCAGGCCGCTGCACGGCTCCGGAGAAACGACGGACACACCAACGGCAAGGGGCCGGGCATATGCCCGGCCCCTTTTGCGTGTACCGTGCGGAGCGCATTTCGGAACACCGTGCAATGTTACGGCGAGGCGGATAGGGCAAGTAGGTGAAGCCACGGAACAACACGCAAGGGGAACCGCTCGTGCGAGTCGATTCCCCTTGCGTGCGCCGGCGCGAGGCAGGCGCGTCTGCCTCGGTCTTGCCCTAGTCGCTGCTCAGCGAGGAAAGCAACGAATCAATGGTGGACGACAGGTTGTCGTAGCTGGTGAGCAGGGTTTCCAGGTTGGAATAGCGGGTGCGAAGGCGGCTTTCCACCAGGTCCAGCCTGTCCTCTTCCTTGGAGATGGACTGGGACAGCTGGTTCAGCACGTCCTGATAGCTGTCTTCCATGATCTGGAGGGTGCCTTCGGTGCTGGTCATGTCCTCCAGCGAGTCGACGAGCTGCCCTATCTTGCCCTGCTTCAGGTACACCGTGCCAGCGTAGGTGCCGTCCGCCGTGTTGTCCACGTTGATGGCCAGGCCCGACTCGTCCTCATTGGATGCACCGGTAAGGGTCCAGCCGGAGACGGAGGCGGCGTTGCCGTTGATGTACGCCTCCACGATCTCGCCGTTTTCTATGCGATACGAAACGTCGTATTCTCCGGCTTTGGTTGTGCCGGAGATGGCGCTGTCGAAGGAAAAGTCGTCGGAATCGGTGGTGCCTGTCGCGTCGGCGGACAGCAGTGTGGCAACGGCTTCCGGATCTTCGGAGATGGCTTCTTCCAGTTCGTCATAGTCGATGACCAGCAGGCCGAAGGTTTCCGAATCCTCGTCGGCGTCGGTGGAGATGCCGATGGTGGAAAGGCTGGAGAACAAGTCGCCGGTCTCGTCGGTGGAATCGTAATAGGAAAAACCCAGCCCCTTGGTGGCCAGGATGTTCTTCAGGCTGCTCTGGATGAGGTCCAGGCTGGAATTGCTGGCCAGCACAGACGCCTCGCTGTCGTCGTCATCATCGTCGTCGGAATCCGATGCCGTAGCCGTGGAGGTCGTGTCGGACACGGTGCCCTGATCCTGCAGGTCCATGAGCAGTTGCAGGATGGTGTTGATGCTGCTGACCACGGTTTCCACGGCCTCGACCATGGCGTCGGTGTCCAGTTCCACGGTTACCGTGGCGCCGGTGTCGTCGGTGGTGGACTTGAGTTGCAGGGTTATCCCGTCAATGACGTCGTCGATGGAGTTGGTGCTGCGCTCTATCCATTCGTCATCGGCGGCGGGAAAGCCGTCCACCTTGATCTGGGCGTTCTGGGCCTGCTGGGTGTTGGTGAAGGCGTCCGGCCCCATGGCGTCGAAGCCGGTGTCCTCGATGGTCACGGTGTTGTCCGCGCCAAGGTCCATGCCGCGTATCTGCAGGTGGTAGGCGCTGCCCTCGTTGATGACGCTGGCGCGCACGTCGCTGTTGTTGCCGCTGGCATTGTTGATGAGGTTGACGAATTCCGAAAGGGTGGTGCCGCCCGGCACGTCGATGGTGTACGTCTCGTCGTTGTAGGTGAACGAGAAGGTCTGGTCCGTGTCGGTGATGGACGTGCTGGTGGAAGCGTACCCCTCGTCGCTGCTCCAGATGTCGTTCTGGGCCAACTGGTTGATGACCACGTTGTGCGACCCCGCCTCGGCGTCGTTGTCCACCGAGACGGTCAGGCTGGTCTCGTCGGACGAGGTGCCGGACTTGGTGAGGAAGTCGGAGACCGAACTGTAGTCCTGAAGGGTCTGGTACAGCGTGGTCATCTGGGTTTCCAGATCCTGCACCGCGGCCAGTTTCTCTTCGTAGGCGGTCTCCTTCTCTGTCATGCTGTTGTAGCGGTATTCCTCCACGGCCATCTGGGCCTCGATGATCTCGTCCCAGTCGGTGCCGGTGTTCAGGCCGGTGAAGGTAATGGAGCCGGACCAGTAGTCGGACATGATGGCCTCCGTGTCTGCCGGGGGGGGGCTGAAGCGGGGTGGGCGCCGGGCGGTACGGGCGGACGCCTACTAGGGACTGCCTGGATATGAACTACAGGTAGTCGAGCAGGCTCAGTTTCATGACTGCCGACTGGGTGCTCAGCACCGCCTCGTAGACGGTGGTCAGCTTGGAAAGCTGGGTGGCCAGTTCCGTGGTGTCCGCGTCCACCACGTTGCCGACGGCATTCGTGGCCGTGGAGGTGAGCAGGGTGTTGGCCGTTTCGATGTGCTCCAGCCGTATTTCGCGGGCGCCGATGTCGCTGGCGGCAGAGAGCATCTTGGCTTGCCCTGCGGTAAGGGCATCCAGGCTTTCGGCGATGCCTTCCTGGTTGTTGGTTTCCAGGTAGCCGATGAAGTTGCCGATGGCCTCGAACAGGTCGTCGTCGCCCGTGCCTGCGTAGCTTGTGCCGTCGGCGCTGTAGAGCCCTCCGAACACGTCCAGCCCGCAACTGTTGATGGCTATGCTGGTGGAGGTGGACACGCGCACGTTGAGGTCGGTGGAGTCGGACGTGATGGTGAAGGTGTCGCCCGCCGCAAGGTTGCTGCCGCTGCCCGCGGAAAGTTCCAGGGTGCCGCCGGGCACGGCGAGGGTGCCGTTGTCCGAACTCTGCACGTCCGACCAGTTGAGCCCCCCGTCTGTCGAATAGCTGTACGGAACAGGACCGGCCACCGTGGTGTCGCCCTCTATGCGCACCACCACCGAACTGCCGAAGGTGCCGGTGGGCGTGGCAGTGACGTCGGTGTTGCTCTGGGCTGTAACCTTTGCGCCGTCGTCGGCGTCGCCGGTGTAGATGGCGGCTGGGCGCACGGTGATGCGCGTGCCCGCGCTGGTGTCGTCATCCGATACGGCGGTGACCCCGGTGCCGGACTGCATGTTCACTTCCACGCCGTCGCAGGACAGGGCGGTTTCGCCTGCGGCCAGGGTGGCCTCCGTCCAGTTGTCGCCGCCGTCCGTGGAGTAGCGGTAGGTGATGGCATCCGTTCCCACCGTGCCGTCGCTGGTGAATTCGATGCTGATGCTCTGATCCGCCTCGCCGTCCACAGAAAGCACCGCGCTGCCCGCGCCGGAGGCTAGGGTTGCCCCGGTCACCGTGGCTCCCAGGCCCAGGGTGTAGGCCGTGCCGCCGGAATCGCGCCCGGCAAAGATGGATTGCCCGTTGTACTGGGTGTTGGCGTAGGTGAGCAGTTGCTCGTACAAGCCCCGCGCTTCTTCGGCGATGGCCTGCCGGTTGGTGTCGGTAAGCGTGCCGTTGGCGGCCTGCTCCGCCAGTTCGATGAGGCTGGTGAGGGCCGTGCTGGCATCGCCAAGGGTGTCGTCGGCCAGCGAGAGCCAGCCCTTGGCCGTGTCCACGTTGCTCTGGTATTGGGTAAGCTGGCTGATCAGCGTGGAATTGGTCAGGGCTACTTCACTTCCGTAGGGATCGTCCGACGGGCAGTTGATGCGCTGCTGCGTGGCCATCTGAATGGTGGTCCGGTTGATTTCCGATTGCAGTCTGGTCATGTATTTCAGCGAATTATCGTACGTCATGCTTGTTGAAATGCGCATGGTGGACTCCTGAAGGGGATGGCTGTGTATGTTCGCCAGGGGCTGTTTCCAAATTAGGATTTTCGTTCGTTGGCGAGGAAAACGAGCCTGCCATGAGGGAGTGCGGCAGCCGTTATGCGAGTCTTCGAGCATTACGGATGGCGACCGCAGAGCGTACTCTTGTTGTATTCGACCGAGCCTTAGCCGTTAGGTGAGCTTGCGAACCTTACGGATAAGGACAGCAGAGCTATGGCAGGAGAAGTTTGACGACGCCAACGGGCGAAAGGACAATTTGGAAACAGCCCCTAATCCCGCAGCGAAAGAATGGTGTCGAACATCTCGTTGGCCACCTGGATGAGCTGCGCGGCCACGCTGTAGGCTTGCTGGTACTTGGTGAGGTTGATCAGTTCCTCGTCGGTGTTCACGCCGGAAAGGGACTGTTGCAGGGTGTCGGCGTTTTCGGCCAGGGCGCTGTAGTAGGTGTACTTGCGAGCGGAGGTGTCCACGTCGGTGCCCACGTCGCCCACCAGCGCGGCCAGGTGCTCGCTGATGGTTTTCGAACTGGTGGAACCGTACGCATCCAGCGTGACGTCGGTATCGGCCAGCGCCGCGAGGTTGTTGGCGCAGGTCGAATCGCCGGAAAGCACCTCGCCAGAGGCGTCCACCACGGCGGCGTTGATCCGGTTGGTGTCGTTCAGCACCGCGTCGGACACGGCGATGTTGCCCGCGTCGTCACCCGAGAAGAAGGTGTTGATGCCCAGCGCTGCAAGCAGGCCGGAGGTGTCGCCCGCGAACTGGAACGAATAGCCGTCCTCTGCCGCGATGCTGAGCTGCCCGTTGTTGATGCTGGCGGTGAGCTGGCCGGAAAAGGCGGTGTTGATGGCGTCGGCCACGTCTTCCAGGCCGTCCGACGCAGGATCGATGGCGATGGAGGAAAGGGTTTCCACGTCGCCGGTGTCGTCGTCGTACACCGAGATGGACAGGGTGCCCGATGACAGGCGGTCGGCGTAGGCAAGGCTGCTGTCGCTGAGCGCTTCCGTGGTGTCGTCCACGGAATTCTCGGCCGTGACGGACGAGAAGTTGGACAGGCCCGCGCCCTGGCTGTGCACGTAGTTGACCTGCCAAGCCAGTTCCTCTGCCAGGGCGTCCAGTTCTTCCAGATACCCGCCCACGTACTGGTCGCGCGTGGCCAGCAGTCCGGCCAGGCTCCCACCCGAAAGGCGGTTGTTGCTGTCCGACGCGGTGACGTCGATGGGGGTGATGTTCACCTTGCTGGACGTGGTTTCGTACCAGTACACCCCCGACTTCGCCATGACGGTGAAATCGTCGCCCACTGCCAGCGTGCCGCTGGCGGCCGCGCTGGAATCGGTGGACGATCCGAACCAGATGGACACCCCGTCCACGGTCACCTTGTCGTCAGCGCCCGATGCCGTGAACAGCAGGGTGTTGCCGCTGTCGTCGGTCAGCCAGGTTTCGCCGCCGTCGAGGGAAACCTTGTAGGTGGCCGCGCTGGCAGAGCCGTCCGCCGAGCCGGAGGTGACGAATTCTATGGCGATTTCGTTGCTGCTCTCACCCTCGAAATATATCTGCCCGTCAAAGGTGGAAGCGGACGTCAGCGACGCCGTGGCCTGCGGCCCTTCGTAGGCTAGCTTGTAGGTCACGTCGTTCTGCACCAGGGTCTGGCCCGACGTGGTGTACACGGTGGCCTGCCCGTCACTGCCGTAAACCACCGAAAGGTCGAGATAGGTGGAAAGTTCGCGCAGGGTGGTGGCCTGGCTGTCCAGCAGGGTGGCGTTTTCCGGGTCTGCCGCCAGTTGCGAGTTGAGGCCTGCCAGGGTGTCCAGCAGGTCGTTGATGTCGTCCACCTGATTTTCGATCTGGTCGTTCAGGTCATCCTGCACGGCTTCCAGGCTGTCGCTGGTGGAATTGATGAGGGTGGTCAGCGTTTCGGCGTAGCCGGTCAGTTCGGTGCGTGCGGATTCGCTTTCCGGGTCGGCGGCCAGCGCGTCGAGGCTGGTCCAGAAAGCGTCCAGCGCGGTGGACAGGTCGTAGCCCTCGTCGTCGCTGTCGTCGAACAGCGATTCGATGGATGAAAGCGAAGAGGTAATGGTCTCCCACATGGAAGACTCGGAGCTGTACGACAGGTACTGCGATTCCACGGTGTAACTGAAATGCCGGGTGATTTCGGAAACCTCCGCCCCGGAACCGTAGGTGATGCCTCCGCTGCTGGTGGTGGGGCCCGTGGTGTACTGCACCGTCTGGCGCGAATAGCCCGTCACGTCGGCATTGGAGATGTTGTTGCTGGTGATGGAAATGCCGATCTGCGCGTTGGAAAGCGCGCTGGAACCGATGTTGAAGATGGAGCTGAGCGAGGACATGGCGCGTCCTTACGGGCAGACGGGCAGGCCCGTGCGTTGCGGTGGGGGCCTCCCGGCCCGGCGTGCGGTGACGGCCCGGACGGAGACGGGCGGAGCCGGGAGGCTTGTCGCTGTGCGCGCGGAGTCGACGAACACCGCGCGCACAGCGGAAGCTGCTAGCGCTTCAGGCCAAGGGCGGTCTGGAGCATTTCATCAACGGTGGTGATGACCTTGCTGTTGGCCTGGTAGGCGCGCTGCATCACGATGAGGTCGACCATCTCGGTGGAGACGTCCACGTTGGATTCCTCCAACTTTTCTCCATAGATGCTGCCGTAGATGCCCTGTCCGGCGCGCCCGATGTTGGCCGTGCCCGATTCCGTGGTGGCCGAGTACAGGTTGCCGCCTTCCAGTTGCAGGCCCTGGTCGTTGTCGAAGCTGGCCAGCGCCACGATGAACAGCGCCTGGGTCTGGCCGTTGGAGTAGGTGCCGTAGATCACCCCGCCCTCGTCCACGTAGTAGCTGGTCAGGTAGCCGGTGGCGTAGCCGTCCTGACTGGAGTTGTCGGTGCTGCTGGCAGAATCGGTGCTGGAGGTGCGGTCGCTGTCGTAGGACGTGGAGGTGAACCCGAACAGCAGCGTGCTGTCCGTGCCGATGTCCGCCGCGCTGGTGACGGTGGTGTCCCAGCCGTCGGTGATGGATTTGGCCGACAGGCCGAAGTCCAGTTCGATCTGGATGGCGTCCGCCTCGTCCGTGGTGCTGGCGTTGGCGGAACCGGAGAAGTTGCAGGCGAACACCGGCAGGCCGTTGGTGGAAAGTTCCGCCAGGGTCCAGTTGGAAAGGTCGGTCAGGTCGCCGGTGGCCGTGGAATCAAGCGTGAAGGCCGTCTGCGAGACCAGCGCGCCGGTGGCGTCAAAGGTCAGCGTGCCCGCCATCAGCAGGCCGGCGGCGGATGTGCCCGACACGCTCTGGCCGTTGATGGTGCGCACGTCCTCGCTGGGATCCATGGTGACGATGTATTCCCAGGTGGTGGAGCCGGTGGTGGAGTCTTCCACCTGGTCGAAGTACGCGGTCAGTTCGTGAGCAGACCCGGCCTCGTCGTACACGGTGATGGTGGTCTGGTACTCGTACTTGGTGGTGCCGAGGGGGTCGTCGGCGCTGCCGTCCCATTCGGTCAGCAGCGAGAAGTACGGGTCGGTGGTGGAGGTGGAGTTGTCGTCGCCGTCCGAGTCCAGGTTGACCACCAGCGAGACGTTGGTGGTGGCCGAGGCGGGCGAGGTGCGGCTTTTCAGCTGGATGTCGCCAAGGGCGCCCGTGGTTGACGGGTCGCTGGAAGTGGCGGTGTCGGGGTCAACCGCCCAACCCTGCACCTGGTAGCCGGACGAGTTCGTCAGGTAGCCTTCGTCGTCGAAGGTGAAGTCGCCCGCACGGGTGTAGTAGATTTCTCCATCGTTCTGCGGATCTTCGACGATGAAGTACCCCTCGCCCGCGATGGCCATGTTCATGGCCTCGGAGGTGTCTTCGTACGAACCCTGCGAGAAGTCCGTGGAAATGGCCGAGATGGCCGACCCGTTGCCGATCTGGTCAATGCCGCCGGACGTGGTGATGGAGGAATAGAACACGTCCTCGAACAGCATGGACATGGACTTGTAGCCCGTGGTGCTGGAGTTGGCGAGGTTGTTGCCGATGACGCTGATGGACTCGGCGGTGCTCAGCAGCCCCGAGACGCTGGCATACATGGAGGAGGAAAGGCCCATGGCGTGCTCCTGCGACAGTGCGCGTGCTGGTTGTTATGCGTCGGAGGAGACGACGCTGTAGACGTCCTCAAGGTTCACCGTGCGGCCATCGGACAGGGTGAGCACCGTGGTGCCGTCATCCACCGAGACGCCGGAGACCGTGCCCGCCACCATGGTGGAGACCTCCAGGCTGTCACCTTCTTCGTCGTAGGCCTCGAACACCACGCTGTAGGTGCCGTTGGCCACTTCCTCGCCGGTGTAGTTGGTGCCGTCCCAGGTGAAGGAGTAGGTGCCGCTGTCCGTGGCGCCGAGGGAGACGGAATTGATGATGGTGCCGCTGGAGTCGTAGACGTGCGCGGTAAGGGTTTCCGCGTCCGATTCCAGGGTGAAGGAGACCACGGTGGTGGCGTCGTCGGTCTTGGAAATATCGTCGCCTTCGGCCAGTACGGACTGCCCGATGAAGCTCACGGCGGAGTTCAGACTCATGGCCGAGAGCGAGTCGTAGATGGACGTGGCGGTGTCGTTGAGGGCCGACAATTGCTCCACGGTGGAGAACGAGGCGATCTGGTTGATCATCTCGGTGTTGTCGGCGGGGTTGGTGGGGTCCTGATTCTGCAGTTCCGCGATGAGCAGTTGCAGAAAGGCGTCGGAATCCAGCGTGGTGCTGCTGCTGGAAGTCGAAGAAGTGCTGGTGGTGCTAGCCAAGGATGAGATAGTGGTCATTGCCGTCCTCCAGACCCTGATCTGTGCCCAATCCCGTTTCGCGCCGAATTTCGAGCGCCAGTGCCGCCTCGATGACTTCAAACGGTGTCTTTACTTCCGCTGCCTTCAGGATCTTGCGCAGATCCAAAAGGTCTTCCCGGCATGATCTGCATGACGCAAAATGCGATTCAAGGCGCTTTCTCTCGGCAGATGTGGCTGTTTTCTCCAGATAGCAGGAGATCATGTTTGCGCCGGGACATGGGGAATTGTCCGTGCAAAGACCTTCCTCGATGGAGTGGAGCACCGTCATGTGGTGCCGTTGCTGTCTCATGGGCTGAACTTCCGTGCTGAGGTGTGAAGGCCCTGTTGCTCATATGTACGGATTCGGCACCACGAAATGCCCATCAAGAGACCGAAAGAGATGTAAAGGTGGCTTTACGAAGAGGGGGCAGGGAAGATGGGCGGGCGCGGGGAGGGCGCGGAAACGGCAAAGGGCCGGAACATGTCCGGCCCTTTGTGGCGTGTGGGTAGGTCTGGGAGGGGCTAGGCGGTATAGCGCGGGGGGATGGCCCGCGCATGTGCGGACAGGCAGGGGGTGGACAGGCAGGGGGTGGACAGGCAGGGGGCGTCAGCGCAGCATGGGCAGCGCGCCGCACAGGCCGTCCACGGCGCTGCGTTCGCCCACGATGGCGATGCCCACGAAGCGCAGGTCGCCCTGGGGCGTGGCGGCCATGCGTTGCATGTAGGCATCGTAACTGCGCGCGGTGCGGGCTGTGTGGGTAAAGCCCACGCAGTACAGCCCGCGTAGGTCGGCCTTGCGGCGCAGTTCCGTCAGTGCGTCGGGCGCGGCGCGCAGCACGGGGATGGGCAACTGGGTGATGCCGGGGTGCTTGTCGCCATCGCCGTCGGTAACGGCGGGGCCGACGATTTCCGGAAAGGCCCGGCCCACGGACAGGGACAGCACGGCGGCGGCATTGGCGGCCACGCCGCCCGGCAGACCGCCGTCGAGCACGATGGCGAACTTGGTGGCATCAAGGTTCATGCGCAATCTCCCATGGGATGCGCCTGCAGGCGGGCACCCCATGCTGGTGGATGAAGGTTGACGGCGCTCGGGCACGCCGGATCATCCACTAACAGCTGGAGACTTTGGCGTATGGAAGGATTTTGCGGCGGCGGGCGTGAAGTCCAGCCTGGGCTCGCGTGGAATCAGGACTCGGTGCCAGTAATGCCTGTCGTGTCGGGCGCGACGCCTTCGGCCCCGCCCTGCTGGTACTGGCGGGGAGTGGCCCCGGTCAGGTCGCGGAACACGCGCGAGAAGTGGCTCTGGTCGGAGAAGCCGGTTTCCGCCGCTACATGGCTTATGGCGTGTCCTGCCGCCAGCAGATCCTTTGCCGCCTCCACCCGCAGTTGGGTCTGGTAGGCGTGGGGGGGCAGGCCGGTGGCCTGCTGGAACATGCGCAGCAGGTGGCAGCGGCTGCGCCCGGCCAGGCGGGCCAGATCGTCCAGGCGTACCGGGTCGGCCAGGTGGTCACGCAGATGGCGGCGCACCGATTCGATGACGGCAGTGGTTTCGAGCGGGGTTGCGGCTGCGGCGGGCCGGGATGGCGGGGGGGCATCGGCGGGAGCCGCAAGGTTCGTGGCGGTGCATGCGCCGGATGCGGGCAGGCAGTGGCGGGCCAGCAGCAGTTCCGCCGCCTGCACCAGCAGCGACTGCTTTTCCAGCACCGAGCCGCCGCGCGTCACTGCATCGTACAGGGCCGACCACGCGGCCATGGTCTGCGCGCAGTCCACCACCGGCGCGCGAAAGCGGGGCAGCACAGCCGGGCGGGAGCAATCGTCGGGGGCGCCAGATATGTCGGATGCGCCGGGTTCGCCCCGCCCGCCGGATTCGGGCTGTCCGACTGATTCGGCCTGTGTACGGGCGGGGGCGGGGGATTCCGGTCCCTCGCCGCAAACCGCCAGTTCCGCCAGCCAGGCCGGGTTCACGTAGAACATGCGGTAGGCGAAGAAGGTGTCGCGGTCGGGGTTGCAGGCGTGTACCCGGTCCGGTTCTATGAGCACCAGTTGCCCGGCCACGGCCCGGTGCTGCGCGCCTTCCAGCATGAACGAGGCGGCCCCGCCGTCCATGATCCCGATGGAATACGCGGCATGGGTGTGACGGCGAAAGGTTTCCTCGTTGTAGCTTGACCGGCGCACCTCCACTTCGGGCAGGTCCGGGTCGCGCCAGAAGCGGACGGCGGCGTGGCGTGGGGTGCGGCTCATGGGGCGAGTATCGGGACGCCTGCCCGGCGCGTCAAGTGGGGGATGGCGAGTGCGGTGGGCATGAGGGCGAAGGGCTCGAAACCGGCGCATGAAAAAACCGGGGCAGCAATGGCTGCCCCGGTCTCGCTTCGGAGTAGGTATCGTCCGGGTGCTACTTGCCGAACGGGCACTTTGGATACGTGCAGCTCTTGCATTCCATGCACAGGCCGCCGTCGCCCAGCTTGGCCAGGTCGCGCCGGGTGATTTCCACCCCGGCCAGCAGACGCGGCAGCAGGATGTCCAGCGCGGTGGTCTTGAAGAACAGCGCGCAGGCGGGCACGCCCACCACCTGTACCGGATGGGGGGCCTGTTCGCTGGCGATGCGCCCCACAAGGCTCATGGTGCCGGGCAGCATGGGCAGGCCGTACAGCATGTCGGTAAGGCCTGCGTCCAGCAGACCCTTGCGGGTCACGTCGTCCGGGTCCACGGACAGCCCGGCGGTGGTCACCACCAGGTCCGCCCCGGCGGCGATCAGGTCGCGCACGCCCTGGGTTATCAGGGCCGCGTCGTCGGGGGCGAACACGGTCTTCACCACCTCGCAGTTCAGGCGCTGGGCCTTCTGGGTGATGATGGGCGCAAACTTGTCCTGAATCAGCCCTTGGAACACCTCGGTGCCGGTGACCAGAATGCCGATCCTGGCGGCGCGCATGGGCAGCACCTGAAGCAACGGGCCGTCCTGCAACATGGCCGTGGCCTTGATGAAATTCTCGCGCGAAAGGTACAGCGGGATGGCCCGCGTGCCCGCCACCTTGGCCCCGGCCAGCACCATGCTGTAGCCCTGGCGGGTGGCGCACATCACGTCGGGCACCAGGTTGAAGCGTTCCAGCCGGTCGGTGTCCACCATCAGCAGGCCGTCGCGGGTGGCGGTAAGGTTGGCCTTGCCCTCGCGCGGGTCTTCACGCATGACCACGCCCTCGCCCGCCAGCATGGCGGCGAAGGTCTTGGCGGCCTCGTCCTCATGCACCCAGGCGTCATCGGATTCGGCGGCGTCCTGCACGTAGATGGAGTTGCGCCCCATCAGTTGCAATCTACAGATGTCCCCGGCGGTCAGTTCCTGCCCGGCGGTGAATTCCGCGTCCTTGTGTTCGCCGGGCACGATGCGGGTCATGTCGTGCAGGGCGCGCTTGCCCACGGCCTCGGCCACGGGCACGGCGCGCAGGGCGGGCTGGCCTTCAAAGGCGAAGCCGGGACCCGCGTGGTAGGGTGATTCACCCTGGCACGAACGACAGATACCGCCGGAAGACACCGGATAGTATTCGCCGCACAGCGGGCAGCGGCCCACCAGCCCCTTGCCCTTGTGGCCCAGCCGGTCAGGCCGCACGGTGATGGGCCGCGCGGTCAGGATGTCCGGACCCGCCTCCTTGATCTGCGCCTGCAGCAGTGGCGTGTCCTGATCCTTCTTGGGCTTCAGTTTCAGGAACCAGGTGCGGATTTCGCCCCACGGGCCCATCTTGTCCACGTCCAGGTGAACGCGCACCCCTTCGCCGGTGCGTTTGTCGAACAGCGACACCGCGTAGATGCCAAAGTTCATGATGCGCAGCCAGCCGTTGCCCACCGTGCAGGGGGTCAGCAGTTGCACCGCATCGGGCAGACACTGTTCCGTTTCCGAAATGGCGTCGAACAGCACGCCTTCCGGCAGGCCCTGACGGGCCAGTTCGACCATGTAGCCGCCGATGATCAGGCCGGGGGCCGGATAGCCGTGGAAATTGCGCGCCACTTCCATGAATTCGTCGTGGGTGTGCGGACCGATGAGCATGTGGTGGTTCTCGTGAAGACAAGGGTTGCGTGAACGGCGCGGCGGCGGGGGGCCGACCTGGGATGCCTGCGTCGAACGGCGTTCGCGCGCATGCAACCCCGTTGTTGCGGGTGCGTGTCCGCGCGCAATCGCGTGAGTATGTTTATTCGCTAATGTCAGTATATTGCAGTAAAAAACCCGCCCTGCGGCAGGACACTAGCAGCTTTTGGCGCGGCAGTCACGGAACACCGACTTGGCGTGACATTGGCACCGCACCGATTTTTGCCACTCTGCCACGATCACGCGTTGCATGGGAAGCGTGTAGGACGCGCCCTACATTCGTCTCCATTTTCCTACGTTTTTGCAGCATGGCGGCAGCCCGGTTAGGCGCAGGGCAAGAAGGCGCGGCACGCGTGCCGCGTCCAAGGCGTCTTATGCGCGTCACGCACGCGTCCTGATCGCAACAGAGAGGAATGTCCATGAAATTTGAAGAGTCGCAACTGGCGCAACCGGGCCAGGCGGGTGCGTCCGGCGGGTCTGGCGGGTCTGGCGATGTCCGATCGGGCAGCCCGGCCCATGCCGCCGGAATGCCGGAAGACTGCGCGGCACGGGGTCTGAACCGTCGCGCCTTTCTCAAGTGGTGCGCGTTGCTGGGCGGTGCAGCCCTGCTGCCCGGCGGCCTCGCCGGGCTGTGTCCTGCCGCGGCAGAGGCTGCCAGCGGCGGCGAAGCGCAGGATTTCGTCTGGAGTTCGTGCAACGTGAACTGCGGCAGCCGCTGCGTGCTGCGGGCCATGGTGCGCGACGGCGCCATTGTGCGCATGGATACGGACAACCTGGGCGCCGACGACTACGGCACCCATCAGATTCGCGCCTGTCTGCGCGGTAGGGCCATGCGCCAGCGGGTGTACGCGCCGGAACGGCTGAAGTACCCCATGCTGCGCACCGGCAAGCGCGGCGAGGGCGCTTTTCGCCGCGCCTCGTGGGACGAGGCGCTGGACGTCATCGCCGCCAAGATGAAGGACGTCAAGGAACGCTACGGCAACGAGGCGTTCTACCTCAACTACGGCACCGGCAACCTCGGCTCGGTCATGTCCAAGTCGTGGCCCACGGACCAGACGCCCATCACCCGCCTGATGAACTGTTTCGGCGGCTACCTGAACCACTACAACACCTACAGCACCGCCCAGATCGCCACCAGCATGCCCTATCTGTACGGCGGCGGGCTTGGCAACGCGCTGTCGGACATCGTCAACAGCAAACTGGTGGTGCTGTTCGGCAACAACCCGGCGGAAACGCGCATGAGCGGCGGCGGGGTGGTCTATGACATCCAGCGCGCCAAGCGTGAAAGCAACGTGCGGGTCATCGTCATCGACCCGCGCTACACCGACACCGCCGTGGCCGTGGCCGACGAGTGGATTCCCATCCGCCCGGCCACCGACGCCGCACTGGCATCGGGCATTGCCCACGTGCTGTTCACAGAGGGCATGGCCGACCGCACCTTCATGGACACCTACTGCGTGGGGCATGACGAGGCGCACCTGCCCGAAGGCGTGCCCTCGGGCAGTTCGTACGAAGCCTACATCATGGGCAAGGGGCCGGACGGCGTGGCCAAGACGCCGGGATGGGCCTCGGCCATCTGCGGCGTGCCCGTCGACACCATCGTGCGCCTGGCGCGCGAGATCGGCACCGCCAGGCCCTGCTGCATCAGCCAGGGCTGGGGACCGCAGCGCCACCACAACGGCGAGACCAACTGCCGCGCCATTGCCGTGCTGGCCGCGCTGACCGGCAACGTGGGTATTCCCGGCGGCAACACCGGCGCGCGCGAGGGCGGCTTTTCCATTCCCTTCCCCGGCTTTCCCACGCTGAAGAACCCGGTGGCTGCCAGCATCTCGTTCTTCCTGTGGACCGACGCCATCATGCGCGGGCCGGAAATGACCGCAGAGCGTGACGGCGTGCGCGGCGTGCCCAAGCTGAACGTGCCCGTCAAGTTCATCTGGAACTACGCGGGCAACGCGCTGATCAACCAGCACTCGGACATCAACCGCACGGCGCAGATCCTCTCGGACGACACCCAGTGCGAGATGATCGTGGTGGTGGAAAACTTCATGACCCCCAGCGCGCGCTTTGCCGACGTGCTGCTGCCCGCCGTGACCAACCTGGAGGAGAACGATTTCGCCCACCAGGGCAGCACGGCGGCGATGGGCTACGTGGTCTTTGCCCAGAAGGCCATCGAGCCGCTGTTCGAGTCGCGCAGCGTGTACGACATGTGCGCCGACATCGCCGGGCGGCTCGGCATCCGCGAGCAGTACACGGAAGGCCGCACCCGCGACGAATGGCTCCTGAAGATCCTGACCGACGCCCGCCAGAAGCTGCCCGACCTGCCCGCCACCCTGGAAGAGGCGTGGAAGCTGGGCGTGTACAAGGTCAAGAACCCCGGCAAGCCCTTTGTGGCGTACAAGGCCTTCCGCGATGATCCGGCGGCCAACCCGCTGGCAACACCCTCCGGCCGCATCGAGATATTCTCCAAGCGGCTGTGGGACATCGGCCACAAGTGGGAGCTGCCTGCCGGGGAGCGCATCACCGCGCTGCCGGAATACGACGAGGCCACGGAAGGCCAGGGCGATCCGCTGCGCAAGAAGTACCCGCTGCAACTGGTCACCCATCACTACAAGCAGCGCACCCACTCCACCTACGGCAACGTGCCGTGGCTGAAGGAAGTGGCCCCGCAGACCGTGTGGGTGAACCCGCTGGACGCCGCCGACCGGGGCCTGGCCCACGGCGACATGGTGCGCGTGTTCAACGACCGGGGGGCCACGGTGCTGCCCGTAAAGGTGACGCCGCGCATCATGCCCGGCACCATCTCCATCCCGCAGGGGGCCTGGTACACGCCGGGCGCCGGGGGCACGGACTTTGGCGGCAGCGCCAACATTCTCACCTCGCTGCGGCCTTCGCCGCTGGCAAAGGGCAACCCGCAACACACCAGTCTGGTGGAGATGGCCAGACATTCGGGAGGCAGCCATGCCAATGCCAGCTAGACCGGCGTTTTTCTTCGACTCGCGGCTGTGTACCGGCTGCAAGGCATGCATGATCGCCTGCAAGGACAAGAACGATCTGGACCTTGGCGTGCGCTGGCGGCGGGTGACGGAATGCACCGGCGGCGAATGGACGCGCACGGCGGAAGGTTACCGCCAGAACGTGTTCAGCTACTACCTGTCGGTGTCCTGCAACCACTGCGAAGACCCCATCTGCGTCCAGTCCTGTCCCACCACGGCCATGCACCAGGACAAGAACGGCATCGTCAGCGTGGACCCGAAGAAATGCGTGGGCTGCAAGTACTGCTCGTGGGGCTGCCCCTACGGTGCGCCGCAGTATTCCGAACGGCTGGGCCGCATGACCAAGTGCGACTTCTGCCGCGACGAGATCGAGGCGGGCCGCCCGCCTGTGTGCGTGGCCGCGTGCCCTTCGCGGGCATTGCAATGGGGCGATCTTGACGAATTGCGCGGCAAGCTGGGCCAGCCCATGGCCGTGGCTCCGCTGCCGCCCGTTTCGGCCACCCGCCCGGCCCTGTTCGTGACGCCGCACCGCAATGCGCGGCCCGTGGGCTCTACAGCAGGCCTCAAGGCCAACCCAGAGGAGGTCTAGCACCATGTTCCACGAATGGTCGCTGGTTCTGTTTACCGTGCTGGTGCAGATGGCCGCCGGGGCCATGCTGCTGGCCCCCGTGGCGGCGCTGGCCTGCCTGTCCGGGGCTTCTCCGGGCAATACCGCTGGTTCGGGGGCGTGCCCGCGCGCCCGGCGCATCTCGCGCGGGGTGGCCCTGGTTGCCGCCCCGGTGATGGTGGCCTCGCTGCTCATCTCGCTGCTGCACCTGGGCACGCCGCTCAATGCGCCGAAAACGCTGCTGCACCTTGATACATCGTGGCTGAGCCGCGAAATCCTGTTCACCGGGCTGCTGGCGCTGTGCGCCGTGCTGCTGGCCATTGCCGAAGGGCGCGGCAAGGGCGCATCGCCGGTGCTGCGCTGGGCCGGGGCACTGGCCGCAGCCGCGTGTCTGCTGTCCATGACCAACGTGTACATGCTGCGCACCGTGCCCGCATGGAACGGACCGCTTACCCCGCTGGCCTTCGTGGCGGCGGCGCTGCTGCTGGGCGCCGGGGTGGTGGCCGTGGCGGCCCTGTGGCCGCAGGCGGACGCGAAGGGCGGCGAAGTCTCGCGTATCGGGATGGCGGCCCCGGCCCTGGCCGCGCTGGTGACCCTGGCCGCGCTGGCCGTGCATGCCCTGGCCCTGCTGGCGGCCATGCCCGGCCACGTGGTGCCGGGGGGCATGGGGCTGGCCACGGCGCATCTGGTCCTGCTGGCGCTGGGTGCGGGCGTGCTGCTGGCGGCCGCGTTGCGTGCGCGCGCGGCGGACATCCCCGCGGCGCTGCGCCTGGCGGGCCTTGCCCTGGCGCTTGCCCTGGCCGGCGAACTGGCCGGGCGGGTGCTGTTCTTCGGGCTGTACGCCCGGATGGGACTGTAGCGCCGCAACTGGTTGATACCGTAAGCCGGGGGGCGTGTGCGCCCCCCGGCATGTCCATGTTGTTCGCGCCGTGCAAGGAGACGCAATGGCCCAGAGCAAGACCGGAACCCTCGTGGAACCCCCGGTGCAAACACCTGTACAACCGCGCGTGCCATCGGCGTGCGGAGCGTTCATGGCCCATGCCGTGGCGTTGCGTTTTCTGGGCGGCGTGTTCCTGAACGGCCCCGCAGCAGGCGGGCTGGTGCGCGCCCTGCGCGAGGGGCTGTTCGCGGACTGGCCCGTGGAGCGTGTCGGCACGGCTACCCGGCAGGCGCTGGAGGCCCTGTGCGGGCTTGCCGGGCCTGCCTCGGAGGCCGTGTACCCCGGCGGGGACGACGCCCGCTGGAACGCGGTGACCCAGGATCTGGAGCGCGACCACGCGCACCTGTTCATCGGGCCGGAAATCGCCGTGCCGCCGTGGGAATCGGTGTGGCGCGACAAGGACCGGCTGCTGTTCGGCGAATCGACCTTTGCCGTGCGCGCCGCCTATGCGCGCTTTGGCCTGGGGGCCGACCGTCCGGGCAACGAGCCGGACGACCACCTGGGCCGTGAATTCGGCTTTGTCGGTCATCTTGCCGGGCTTGCCGCCACGGGGCCGGAGGCTTCGGAATTGTCCGCGCTCATGCCGGATACGCTTGACGCGGCCCGCGCTTTTCTGGACGATCATCTCCTGATGTGGATGCCGATGGTGCGCGAGGCAATGCAGCGCGCCGCGCGTACCCCCCACTATGCTGCGCTGGGCCTGCTGGCCGAGGGCGCGGCAAGGGACCTGCATGCGGATATCAATGCCTTGCGCGTTGGAGGGCCCGCCCCTTCGACCGACATTCCCCGCCCGTCCGGGGCCTGATCAGCCCCCGGCCTCCTGTTGCGGACGCGCACGCCGGACGCGCCGTTTCCGTTGTGTGCGGACGGCGTTTCCGGCGTTTTCGCCATTCTCATGCCCCGGCGCATCTTCCGCCCCTGCGTCTGGCCTCATGTCTGGCCCCGCGCACGCTGTTCCCGGTTTGCTGGCGATGCTGCTGCTGGCGTTCCTGCTCCTTCCGTGCGCCGCCGCTCCGGCCCATGCCCGCGAGGTGGTGGTGGGCATCTATGACATGGAGCCGCTGTCCATGCGCGGCGGGGATGGCCGCTTGCAGGGCATAGCGGTGGACGTCATGGACGCCGTGGCCCGCGACGAGGGCTGGACCGTGCGCTACGTGTACGACGACTGGGACCGGCTGCTGCCCATGCTGGAAGACGGGCGCATCGACGTGCTGGCACCTGTGGCCTTTTCCGAAACGCGCACCGCCTACCGCTACAACCGCGACTATCTGGTCATTGACTGGGGGCAGATATGGGTGCGGCGCGGCGTCCGCGTGGACATGCTGTTCGACCTGGAAGACAAGCAGGTGGGCGGGGTGTCCATGAGCATCTTTCCCGCCGGGTTCGAGACGTTCGCCAGGCGTTTTGGCGTCCACTACCGGCGGCGTGACTACCCCGACTATTCGGCCCTGCTGGACGCCCTGAACCGGGGCGAGGTGGACGCCGCCGTCATCCCCCGCTTCATCGGCACCCACCACGAACGGCGGGGCAATGCAGAACCCGCGTCCATCGTGTTCAGCCCGTACGAAATGCGCTACGCCGCCATGCGGGGCCGTGCCGACGACGTCATGAACGCCCTGGACCGCCGCATGGCCGAGTACAAGGCGGACAAGGATTCTGTGTACCACCGCAGCCTGAACCGCTGGATACGCACCGACGAGCCGGTGCTGCCCGTGTGGCTGTCCTATGCCCTTGGCGCGGCCGCCGTGCTGCTGCTGGTGCTGGCCGGGGTGAACAAGGCCTTGCGCGGGCAGGTGCGTCGCCAGACGGAAGCATTGCGTACCGCCAACGAAGACCTAGCCGCCTCGCGCGACCAGATACGCAACCTGCTGGCCTATCAGCAGCAGGCGGCGGAAGACATCCGGCGGCGCATCTCGCGCGAGGTGCATGATGAACTGGGCCAGAACCTTACTGCGCTGAAATTCGGGCTGCACCGGCTGGGACGGTTGGTGCCGGAGGGGGACGGCCAGTCGCGCGAGCGCCTTGCGTCCATGACCCGCCTGACCGAGGACACCATAGAGGCAGTGCGGCGCATCTCGCGCGAACTGCGGCCCGGCCACCTGGACGACATCGGGCTGCTGGCCGCATCGCAGTGGCTGGTGCAGGATTTTTCGGCCAGCACGGGTATTCCCGTCCACTTTGATGGCCCCGGAACGGGGGACGGCGAAGGTGCAGGACCGGACGCACGAGGCCCGAACGGCCGTGGCCCGAACGGGCGTGGGCTGGACGGGCGTGATCCGTTGGGCCCCATGGACCCCGACCGCGCCGTGGCGGTCTACCGGGTGTTGCAGGAAGCCCTGACCAACGTGGCCCGCCACGCCGGGGCGCGGCGCATCCACGTGGCGCTATGGCGCGAGGGACACTGTCTGCGCCTGATGGTGGCCGACGACGGGCACGGGTTTGACGTGCAGGGGCAGCGCCCCGGCGGCACGGGGTACCTGGGCATCGTCAACATGCGGGAACGGGTGGCCGCCTTTGGCGGGGAATTCCGGATCGACAGCGGCGCGGGCGGCACCACCGTACGGGTAAGCGTGCCTCTGGGGCCGCAGGACACGCAAGGGGGCGAAGCATGCGGTTCCTGATCGTGGACGACCACGCCGTGGTCCGCAAGGGCATCATCGAGATCATACACGACTTTGTGCCGGACATCGCGCCGGACCTGGTCTTTGACGAGGCCACCACGGCAGCGGAGGCCCTGCGCCTGGCATCGCGCCAGCGGCACGACCTGATCCTGCTGGACATTTCGCTGCCCGACGACAGCGGGCTGGCCACACTGGCCCGGCTGAAGGAGGACGACCCGGAACGCCCGGTGCTGATCCTGAGCGTACACCGCGAGGACGAGTACGTGGTGCATGCCTTTCGCAACGGGGCAGACGGCTACCTCACCAAGAGTTCCGCGCCGGAGGAACTGCGCGAAGCAGTAACCCGCATTCTGGAGGGCGACGTGTACATCAGCCCCACGGTGGCGGCGGCGCTGGCCGACGCAGCCACGGGGCGGCAGCGCCTTTCGTCCGGCATGCTTCAGGGCTTGGGCGCGGGCGCGGGCACAGGCGGGGAATTCGGCGGTGTTGCCGGGTTCGGCAGGCCGGGCGCAGGTATGCCGCCTGCCGGGGCGGGGGGCTTCAGCGGTCTGAGCGGGCTGGCGGCCCTGCTTTCGACGCGGGAATACGAGGTCATCGCCCGGCTGGCACAGGGAGCCACAGTGGCTGAAATCGCCCGGATCATGAACCTGAGCGGCAAGACCGTGAGCACGTACAAGACCCGCGCCATGCGCAAACTGAACATCACCAACCAGGCGGAACTGCTGCGCTTCGCCATGCGGTACGGGTTGTCCGTGTAGTGTTGCCCGGGCGGATCCGGGGGCGTGTCGGCGCGCAGGAAGTCGCTCCGCCCGTTCTACCTGTTCAGCTTTCTCAGTTCGTTTGGCCTGGTTGATTTGTCCAGTGTGTCTGGACAGATATGCCTGTTCCGCCAGACCTGCCACCTTATTTGCCCTGCCTGCTCCGCCATTCCTGCCTGCAACGGGCACGCACCGGGGGCGCCGCATTACTCCGGCGCGTTTGCGTCCGAATCTGGTGCGGCCAACCATGCGCCCGCCAGCCGTTCCAGCCGATCAAGCCGTTCCTGCAATTCTCCGATGCGTACGTGCTGGCGCTGGACGCACTGCATGAGCATGGTGGCCACCTCCTGTGCCGTCAGTTCGCGGTCGGGCCACCACGGTGCGTCCATATCCGGCGCTTCGCGGAACAGCATGCCGTCCCCATGCCCGTGGGATGCGGGCATGCGCCGGGCCAGCCACTCGTTGTACGGGGCATAGTGGGCCAGTACCTTGGCGCGCATGCCGGGCGACAGCAGCCCCACATGGGCGAACGGGGCCGAGGCCGCGCGGGGCAGCGCATCATGCAGCATCTCAAAGGGGCCGTTGTCGAATATCCCGTCGAACATGGGGCGCACCGTGCGCAGCAGCTTGATGGCCTCCGGCGTGAAGCCGTGGTTGGTGTTGAAGTTGGTGGCCGGCGGCAGGGCCAGGTGGGCGATGGAGCCAACCCCCAGCAAACCCAGCAGGTCGGCCACCACGTCGCCGCATTGCAGGGCGGAGCGTTCGTAGGGGCGCACCACCATGTCTGTGGGGTTCATGAAGCCCCATACCTCGTCCAGCCAGTCGTGCTCCAGCACCGAGACGGCGGCGCGAAAGAACACGTCGTCCCGCGCCCGGTCCATGAGCGCCCGGGCGAAGGCGTCCGCCGTGGGATACTGGTCGTACTTCAGTCCCCATTGCTTCCAGGCGTCCTCTATCCAGGTGTCCTGCCGCCGCACGTAGCACACGGTCACGGCGCGCAGGCCCGTGCGTTCCCCATGACGGCGCACCATGTCCGCGTAGTCCGGCAGGCTGGGTGCCTCCAGGCTCAGCAGCAGAACGGGGGTGCCGGTCGCACGGCAGACGGCTGTCGCCCGGTCCAGGTAGTCGTCCTGCGCGTCGGGCTGCATGCCCATGATGACGGCCCCGTGGTGCGGCAGTTCGAAGTTCGGGTCGCCGGGAATTTCGGGCCGCGTTGCGTCGGGCACGCGGTCGGGGTTCAGCGTGGGATAGAGAATGCCGTGCTGGCGGAACAGGGCGGTGCGGTTGTTGTCGCAGAAGGCCTGGATGGCGCTGCTGCCGGTTTTGGGTCCGCCTAGATGGGCGACAAGCAGCGGCCCCTTCGCGGGGTCGGGCGTGATGGCGGCGCCGAGCAGGGCGGATGGGGCGTGTCCGGGCATGACGGAATCTCCGGCGGGGTATGGCGCGGGGGATGGAGCAGACAAGGAGGCTGTGCCCCGCGCGGATGCGCCCATGCTAGGTGAAGGTTGCAGGAACTGTCGAGCGCGCATCGCCTTTGGAAGTGTAAAAACCCCCCGGTCCCGTGGTGCGGGGCCGAGGGGTTTTGTTTTGCGGAAGCGGGGAACCAAGGTTCCGTCGACAGTTTTCAGAGGCTTGTTTCCAACTCTACCCGAACAAAGCCATCCCCGCCTTGACCGCCCTCTCGAACAGCGGCGAGGGCACGATGCCCAGCACCAGCGTGGCGGCGGCCAGGGCCACCGCGCCGCCCAGGCTGAACGCGCTCTGGTCGGGCGCGGGCAGCGATGCGTTTTCGTCAGGCTCGGTGTAGGCGTGGCGCACCAGCGACAGGTAGTAGTAGATGGCAATGGCGCTGTTCAGGGCCAGGGCGATGACCAGCCAGTTGTAGCCGTGGTTCCACGCCGCCGTAATCAGGAACAGCTTGCCCATGAAGCCCGCCGTGGGCGGCAGGCCCACCAGCGCGAAGGCCCCCACGCCAAGGGCAAAGGCCAGCACCGGGGAGCGGCGATGCAGCCCGTTGAGGTCGGACAGGACCAGGTTGCGCCCGTCCACGGCCACGCGGGCCACCACCCAGAAGCACAGCAGGTTCATGACCACGTACACCAGCGCGTAGAACGCGGCGGCGGCAAGGCCCTCTGCCGTGCCGGACACGAGGCCCACGGTCACGTAGCCCGCGTGCGCCACGGACGAGAAGCCCAGCATGCGCTTCACGTCCTTTTGCGCCAGCGCGCACAGGTTGCCGAAGGTCATGGAAATGACCCCCAGCCAGGCGATGGCCGTGGTCACTTCCAGGCCGGGGTGCAGCACGGCGGCCAGGCGCACCAGCACGACCACCGCGCCCAGCTTGGGCAGGGTGGCCACGTAGGCCGCCGTCTCGTTGCTGGACCCCTGGTACACGTCGGGGCACCAGAAGTGGAACGGGAACAGGGCCAGCTTGTAGAACATGCCGCACAGGAACAGCGACAGGCCGACAACCGCAGTGGGACTTGCCGCCCACGACCAGTCGCGCGCGGCCAGCGCCGCGATGTACGTGGTCTGGTGCGCGGCCATGATGTACGACAGCCCGTACAGCGAGATGGCCGTGGCCGCCGCGCCGAACAGGATGTACTTGACGCCCGCCTCGGCCCCTTCGCGGGTGCGCCCGCGCAGGGGAATGAGCACGTACAGGCTGTAGGACGACAGTTCCAGCGCAAGGTACAGGGTTACCAGTTCGGCGGAGGAGGCCAGCAGCATCAGGCCCAGGGCCGACACCCCCAGGAACAGGAAGTAGTCGGCGCGCTTGCCTTCCTCCAGCGTGGGCTGGCGGGTGGCGTTGAGCACGGCGATGCAGAAGCCGCCTGCCACGCACAGCTTGAAGAACTGCGACAGGCCGTCCACCTTGTAGGCGTCCCACAGCAGCATGCCTTCGGCAGGAAGGGCCAGCACGGCTGCCGCCGTCACCGCCAGCGCGCCCAGGGGCAGCCAGCGGTGCGCCGCAACCGAGGCCGGTCCGGCGGACAGCGCCTGCACGAACAGCACGGCAACCAGCAGCAGCATGGCGCATTCGGGAACAAGCAGGGCAAGGTCGAGGTTCACTGGCGCACCTCCTTGGCGATGGCGGCGGATGCGAGGATGGCGGGCGGTTCATGCCGCACCGCGTCCGCATGATTGAGGGCCAGCGGCGCTTCCTTCACCGGGGCGCGGCTGCGCAGGTCGGCCAGCAGCCGGTCGACGGAAGGGTCGATCAGCCGCAGGAAGGGCGCGGGGGCAAGGCCTATCCACAGCACCAGCACGGCGGGCAGCAGCAGGTAGGCCCATTCGCGGCGGTTCAGGTCGTTCCAGGTCTTGGCCGTGGACGGGCTGCCCCAGGCCATGCGCAGGCTGACCCGGAACATGTACGCCGCCGCCAGCAGTGCGCCGGGCACGATCAGCGCGCCCACGATCAGGCTTTGCTGGAAGGCGGCCACGAACACCAGCACTTCGCCCACAAAACCATTGGTCCCGGGAAAGCCGAACGAGGCCAGGGCATACAGACCCCAGAAGAACATGAACGCGGGCAGGTACTTGCCAAGGCCCATGTTGTCCGCCACCTCGCGGCTGTGGCTGCGTTCGTATATCGCGCCGATCATCATGAACATGGCGCCGGTGACGATGCCGTGGTTCAGCATCTGCAGCAGCGCGCCCTGCACGCCGCTTTTCTGGAACAGGAAGATGCCCAGCGTCACGAAGCCCATGTGGGCCACCGACGAATAGGCGACCAGCTTCTTGATGTCGGTCTGCCCCAGCGCCACCGCGCCTCCGTACAGGATGGACACCACCGAAACGCCGATCATCAGCGGGGCGAAATGCACGCTGGCTTCCGGCGTCAGCGGCAGGCAGAAGCGCAGGAACCCGTAGGTGCCCATCTTCAGCAGCACGGCGGCAAGGATCACGCTGCCTGCCGACGGCGCTTGCACGTGGGCGGCGGGCAGCCAGGTGTGGAACGGGAACATGGGCACCTTGATGGCAAAGGCCAAGGCCATGGCCAGGAAGGCCCAATACTGGAAGCGGAACCCGAAGGTCTGCTGCATCAGGTCAGGGATGGAGAAGGTGCCCCCGGCGATGCGGAAGGCCACGATGGCCACCAGCAGCAGGGTGGACCCGGCAAGGGTGTACAGGAAGAACTTGATGGACGCGTAGCGCCGCTCGGCCCCGCCCCATACCGCGATGAGCAGGTACATGGGGATGAGCATGGCTTCCCAGAACACGTAGAACAGCACGAGGTCCATGGAGGTGAACACGCCGATGCAGGCCGATGTCATCAGCAGCAGGCAGACGTGGAATTCCTTCACCCGCTTGCCGATGTACGTCCACGAGCAGAGCACGCACAGCGGCAGGGTGAACAGGGTCAGCCACACCATCAGGATGCTGATGCCGTCCACGGCCAGGTGGTATTCAAGGCCCCAGCGGGCCACCCAGGTCATGCGTTCCACGAACTGGAACCCGGCGTCGGGGTTGAAGGCGATGAGCGGCCACCCCGCCGCAAGGCCGATGAGCGACGCCGCCAGCGATACGCGCCGCACGGTCTCGTCGTCGCGCAGGGGCAGCAGCAGCGCCGCCGCCACCAGCGGCAGGAAGATCAGGATGCTGAGGACCGGTATGTCAGGATACACAGGCATCTCCGTTTTTTGTGGGTCCCGTTGCGGCTAGCCCAGGTACCATACAAGGCCGAACACACACAGCGCGAAGAAGGCGGCCAGCCCCAGGTAATCCTGAAGACTGCCGTTCTGCGTGCGCGCGCCCAGCCCGCCGATGCCCCGCACCGTGCGTGCGCTGCCGTCCACCACGCCGTCGATGGCCCGCCGGTCGAACCACACGGAGCCGAGGGCAATGCCCATCAGCCCGCGCAGCCCGCCCACCCGGTAGGCCTCGGTCCAGCGATCATCCAGGAAGGCAAGCGGGCGGCATACGAAGCGCAAGGCCCCGGTGCCCACCGCGCGGTAGGCGATGTCCACGTCCAGGTTCAGCCCTTCGTGCGGGGTGATCACCTTGCGCAGCAGGTAGAAGGCCAGACCGGAGAAACCCAGCAGCAGCAAGGATTGCAGCACGTGCCACACGGACCACGGCACGTAGGGGTGTTCCACTTCGAAGGGCAGGTAGGCGTACAGGATGGACGGGGCCACGCCCTGCAGGATGCACAGCACCGCCAGCACGGACATGCCCGCGTACATGTTCCACGGAATGGGGGCCAGTGGTCGGGCGTTGTCCGTGGGCTTGCCGCCCCAGAAGGCGAAGTAGGGCAGCTTGATGCCCACTGAGATGAACGTGCCCACCGCCGCGATTTCAAGGCCAAGGGCAACCAGCGTCCGGTGCGCTTCCGCCGCGCCGGTGATGGTCATGGTCTTGGAGATGAACCCGTTGAACACCGGCATGCCAGAGATGGACAGGGCCGCCACCATGTACAGCACCATGACCCACGGCAGCCGCGCGGCCAGGCCGCCCAGCTTGTCCAGCTTGGCCGTGCCCGCCGCGTACAGCAGGCAGCCGGTGCCCATGAACAGAAGGCCCTTGTACAGGATGTGCGCGTAGGCATGGGCCACCGCGCCGTTCAGGGTCATGGCCGTGCCCACGCCGATGCCCGCCACCATGTACCCCACCTGCGAGACGATGTGGTACGACAGGATGCGCCGGGCGTTGTTTTCTATGCACGCGTACAGCACGCCGTACACCGCCATCACCGTGCCCGCCGCCGCCAGGATTTCCCACCCGGCAAAGCCGCGCGCCAGCACGTACACCGCCGTCTTGGTGGTGTAGGCGCACATGAACACGGAACCGGTCACCGTCCCGCGCGGGTAGGCGTCGGGCAGCCATGCGTGCAACGGCACCACGGCGGCGTTGACGCAGAACCCGGCCAGGATCAGCCATTCGTACAGCGGCGCATTGGCCGTGGGGGCCATGGCCGTGAATTCCCACGTGCCCAGGGCCTTGTAGCGGATCAGCAGCCCCGCCAGCAGCAGAAGACCCCCGGCGGTGTGGTAGAGAAAGTAGCGAAAGCCCGCCAGCACCGACTCGCGCGTGCGGTTCAGCAGCACGAGGAAGGTGGAGCCGATGGACATCAGTTCCCAGAACACGAACAGGGTCAGGTAGTCGCCCGCAAGCACGCAGCCGAACCCGCCCGACACGTACAGGGCGGCGGCGATGTGCTGCCCCCGCTCCTCCACGTGCATGGCGTACAGCATGCCCGCCAGCGACATGACCGCGAACACCTGCGTGAAGACCAGCGACAGCTTGTCCACGCGGCCCAGCAGCAGGGTTTGCCCCAGCCAGTGCAGGGTCAGGTGGTCGCCCGGCGTCATGGTGAACACGGCAAAGATGGCCAGCACCGCAGGCGCGGGCAGCAGCCAGTTCCACCATTTCCCGCGCAGGAAGGGCAGCACCGCCGCCAGGGCCAGGAAGCCGATGGCGGGGTGGATGAAGCTAGACGTCTCCATAGTGGTCCTCCCTGCGCACGATGACGGGCTGCACCATGCGCTTCATGATCACCACCATCAGCACGCCCACCACAAGGCCGAACAGCGCCCAGAAGCCGGGGTAGGCATCCAGGCCGAAGTGCGGCTCGTGCGGGCCGACGAACAGGTTCAGCAGCACGAGGGCGGCCAACGCCCCGTACAGCGCCTTCAGCCATGCGCCGCGCAGTTCGCGCTGGCGTTCAAGGAATGCTCCGAGTCCGTTCATGGTGCGCTCCTAGAAGTGGCCGAACGCCTGGATGAAGTTCAGGAACACCTGCGGATACAGGCCCAGCAGCAGCGATATGGCCCCGGTCAGGCACAGCGGTATGACCATGGTGGCGGGGGCTTCATTGTACTGCTCGATATTGGCGTCCGGGGCGGGCGGCAGCATGAACGCCCGGTAGAAGATGGGCACGAAGTAGCCCGCGTTGAGCAGGGTGGACAGCAGCAGGGCCACCAGCAGGGCGGTCTGCCCGGCCTGGAGCGACCCGTTGACGATGTACCACTTGGAGACAAAGCCGCACACCGGCGGCATGCCGATCATGGACAGGGACGCCAGGGCAAATGCCCCGAAGGTCCACGGCATGCGGCGTCCAAGGCCGTTCATCTGGCTGATCTTCTTGATGTGCGTGGCCACGTAGATGGCCCCCGCGCCGAAGAACAGGGTGATCTTGGAGAAGGCATGGTGGGGGATGTGCATCAGCCCGCCCTGCACGGCGGACGGCGTCAGCAGGGCCACCCCGATGATTACGTACGAAAGCTGGCTGACCGTGGAATAGGCCAGCCGGGCCTTGATGTCGTCCTTGGTCAGGGCGATGAGCGAGGCCCCGATGATGGTGAAGGCCGCCAGCCACGCCGTGGGAATGCCCAGGCCCAGCGTGTCCATGGTCTGCACCCCGAAGCCGGACAGGATGATCCGGCTCACGGAAAACACCCCCGCCTTGACCACCGCCACCGCGTGCAGCAGGGCCGAAACCGGCGTGGGGGCCACCATGGCCGAGGGCAGCCAGTTGTGGAACGGGGCCAGGGCCGCCTTGGCCAGGCCCGCGATGTACAGCACGTAGGTCAGCTGCACCAGCTTGGGGTGCGCGGCGATGACGTCTGCCGGGAACATGCCGTTCAGCACGTCGCCAAGGCGCATGTCCAGCGTGCCGGTAAGCACGTAGGTCAGGATCATGGCGGGCAGCAGGAACAGCTTGGAGGTGCCCATGAGGTAGACAAGGTACTTGCGCGCCCCGGCAAAACCGTCTGCATCCTGATGGTGCGCGACCAGCGGGTAGGTGAAGACGGTGATCACTTCATAGAACAGGTACAGGGTGAACACCGTGGCCGAAAAGGCCACGCCCACCGCGCCGAAGATGGCCACCGCAAAACAGGTGTAGTAGCGCGTCTGGGCGTGTTCGTTCAGCCCGCGCATGTACCCGATGTTGTAGCTGGTGGCGAAGCCCCACAGGAAGGTGGCGATGAGCGCGAAGATCATGCCCAGGCCGTCGGCGCACAGGGTCAGGCTGATGCCCGGCAGGATGGTGGTGAGGGTGTAGGTGTAGATGACGCCGGAAAGCACCCCCGGCGCCAGTTGCAGCACCGAAAGGAACGTCAGCGCGGCGGCGATGAACGACATGGCCTCGCGCCGGTTGGCGTTGCCGCGCGCCAGCATGATGGCGAAGGGCGCGACAAGGGTGATCAGCAACGGAATGAGCAGGCTTGCGGATTCTATGGTGTTGGGTGCGGTCATTACTGCGGCTCCCTCAGGGTGGTCAGGGCGTCGGTGCGGGTGGTGCCGAAGCGGCGGAACACCACCACGATGGCGGCCAGCGCCACGGTGGCTTCAGCGGCGGCAAGGCCCATGACCAGCAGCGTGGCCAGTTGTCCGAGGGTGGCATCGGCCCCGGTAAGCTGGGTGGCGGCCACGATGGACAGCCCCGCGCCGTTGAGCATCAGCTCCACGGCAATGAGCATGCCCACCAGCGTGCGCCGCTTGACCAGCCCCGCCAGGCCCGCGCCCAGCAGCACGAGGGAGGCCAGTTGGTAGAGCACGAGCGGTTTCACTTGTCCCTCCTTTCCCAGACGAGCAGCACGGCCCCGGCCATGGAGATGAGCAGGACCACCGAGATCAGTTCGAAGGGCAGCACGTAGTCCTCCATCAGCCTGCGGCCAAGGTCGGCCAGCGGCACTTCCGCCGGGATCAGCTTTGACGCCGTGGGGTGCAGCATCAGGATGGGGGCCAGCAGCGCGCCGGGCAGCATGGCCGCCAGCACGCCCTTGAAGGTGCGCGGGGCCGGGGCGGGGTCCGCCTCGTCACCGTCCGCGTCGGCCCGGGCCAGCATCAGCGCGAAGAAGATCAGCACGCAGATGGCGCCCACGTAGATGAGAATCTGCATGAAGGCCATGAACGGCGCGTTAAGCAGAAGGTACATGCCCGCCACGCCCAGCAGCGTGGCGACAAGGCCTACCAGGGCGCGTACCAGGCTGGCGCAGCCCACGGCCATGAAACAGCCGACCACGATGACCAGAAAGTAGAAACCGAAGGCGAGGATTGCCGGTGTTTCCATGTCATGCCTCGCTTGCGGGGGTTGCGGCGGTTTCGGGCGCGGGGGCCGGGGCCGTTGCGGCCTCTGGCGTGGCCGGAGGCGCGGTTTCGGACGCAGCCTTCGCGGCCTTCGCGGCGGGCTTCGGTTCCGGCTTGCGGGCCGCAGCCTTGCGGGCCAGGCGCGCCAGTTGATCGAACACGAAGTCTTCGCGTTTGGTCCCCACCATGTAGATGTCGTGCGAGAAGCCGATGGAATCCACCGGGCACGCTTCCACGCAACTGCCGCACAGGCTGCACAGCGAGAAGTCGTAGGTCCAGGTGCCGGGGGCCTTGGGCGGCGCGGGCTTCTTGGGCTTTTCGCCGCGCGCTTCCGCCTCTGCCATGGCCTTCAGTTCTTCGGGCGTGGGTCTGGGCGTGGGGGCGCGGGTGACGGTTATGCAATTGCTGGGGCAGGCGGACACGCAAAGCATGCAGGCGATGCACTTGGGCTTTGCCGGGTCCTTGTCCAGCCCGATGAGTTCAATGGGCCCCCGGAACGAGGCCGCCGCTTCCGGCGTAACCTCTGCCCGCGGGTAATGCACGGTGACGCCGGGCTTGCAGAATTCCTTGCCGGTGATGCCAAGGCCCACCACAAGGCTCCACAGGTCGGCGAGGGTGCGGAAGATCGATGCCATTGGGCGATTCCCCCTTTCCTACAGCTTCATGACGAACGCGGTCGCCAGCAGGTTCAGCACGCCAAGGGGCAGCAGCCACCGCCAGTTCAGGTTCAGCAGCTGGTCGAAGCGCACGCGCGGGTACGTCCAGCGGAACCACATCATGGACAGCAGCAGCCCGTACACCTTGGCCAGGAACCACCACGCCCCGTCCAGGAACGGGCCTTTCCACCCGCCCAGGAACAGCACGGTGCAGACGCTGCACGCCACGATCATGTTGGCGTACTCGGCCAGGAAGAACATGCCGAAGCCCATGCCCGAATATTCGGTGTGGAAGCCTGCGGTCAGTTCCGATTCCGCTTCGGGCAGGTCGAAGGGGGCGCGGTTGGTCTCGCCCAGGGCGCTGACGAAGAAGATCAGGAACGCCAGCGGCTGCACGGCGATGTTCCATTGCCACGGCATGCCGCCCTGCCCGCCCACGATGGCGGAAAGGCTCAGCGTGCCTTCCTGGAAGGCGATGGCCAGCACGGCCAGCAGCAGGGGGATTTCATAGGCCACGGACTGGGCCACGGCGCGGGCCGCGCCGAGCAGGCCGTATTTGTTGTTGGACCCCCACCCCGCAAGCAGCAGGGCCAGCACGTTGAACCCGGCAAAGGCAAGGATGAGCAGCAGGCCGAGGTTCACGTCCCACCCGGTGAGCAGCGGGCTGAAGGGAATGGGCAGAAACAGCAGCAGCACGGGAAAGAAGGCCAGCACCGGGGCCATCCAGAACAGCAGCGGGTCTGCCCTGTCCGGACGCACCAGTTGCTTGCCGATCAGCTTCAGGGCGTCGGCCACGGCCTGCAGGATGCCCTGCGGCCCCACTTCGTAGGGGCCGGGGCGGCGCTGGATGAAGCCCGCCACCTTGCGTTCGGCGTAGACGAGCAAGAGCCCGTTCAGCCCCACAAAGACGGCCACGCCCACCAGCGCGAGCACCACGTGCAGCACGGAATCGAAGGAGATGGTTGCATTCATGGCGGCCTACCTGTCGATTTCGGGGATGACCATGTCGAGGCTGCCAAGGATGGCAACGGCGTCGGCCAGCAGGGTGCCCCGCGCGCATTCGGCGAACAGGGCCAGGTTGGAGAAGCCCGGCGCGCGCAACTTGACCCGGTAGGGCGTCTTGCCGCCGTCGCTGGCGATCCACACGCCGATCTTGCCGCGCGCCCCTTCCACCGCGAAGTACGATTCGCCGGCGGGCAGCTTGAAGCTGGGCTTGGGGGCCTTGGGGTGCATGTGGTCGCCATCGGGCAGGCTTTCGATGGCCTGCTCGATGATGCGCAGGCTCTGCTCGATTTCGGCCATGCGCACCATGTACCGGGCCATGGAGCATTCCTCGTGGCGCACGGGAATCTCGTAGTCGAAGCGGTCGTACACGGAATACGGTTCCGCCCGGCGCACGTCGTAGGCAATGCCGCTGCCGCGCGCCACCGGGCCGCTGGCCCCGTAGCGGGCGACCATGTCCTGCGGGATGACGCCCACTTCCTCTATGCGGCGGCGCAGGATGATGTTTTCCGTCACCAGCGCGGTGTACATGGGCAGGCGCGCGCGCAGGTGCGGGACGAACTGGCGCACCCCCTGCACGAAGGCGGGGCTGGCGTCGGTGTACACCCCGCCGAAGCGGAACGAGCTGTACGTCAGGCGCGAGCCGGTCATGAGCTGCAACAGGTCCAGCAGCATTTCGCGGTCATCGAAGGCGTACATGATGGGGGTGAAGGCCCCAAGGTCCAGCAGGTACGCGCCCCACCACAGAAGGTGCGACGAGATGCGGTTCAGCTCGCAGGTGATTACCCGCAGGTACTCGGCCCGTTCGGGAATTTCGATGCCCGCCAGCTTTTCCACCGCGCCCACGTAGGCCCAGTTCCAGGCCAGGGCGTGCAGGTAGTCCACCCGGCCCATGTTGGGCATGAACTGGGCGGGGGTTTTCACCTCGGCCATCTTTTCGTGCATGCGGTGCAGGTAGCCCAGCACCGGTTCCGCCCGGACGATGTATTCGCCGTCCAGTTCCAGAAGCACGCGCAGCACGCCGTGGGTGGACGGGTGCTGCGGCCCCATGTTCAGGATGAGCGATTCCGGGCGGGCCCCCTGCTCGAAGTGGCAGGTGTAGCCGTCGCCCGCGATCTGGTCGTCGGCGCAGCCTCCGTCCGCCGAGGCGGCGGGACAGGCGGGGCCGTGCGACCGAAGGGTCTCGGTGCTATGCATTGTCTGCGCCCTCCTCGGTTGCGGCGGCCTTTGCCTTGGCCGGTTTGGCGGGCTTGGCGTCCTCTGCCGGTTCCAGCAGGGCAAAGCCCTCGGCCTTGCGCAGCACCGTGGCTTCGCGGTCCGGAGCGGCCAGCAGCGTGGCCAGCGGCGCGCGGGCGGCATCGTCCTTACGCAGGGGGTGGCCCTGCATGCCTTCGGGCAGCAGCAGCGGCATGGAGTTGGGATTGCCGGTGAAGGTAATGCCGTAGAAGTCGGCGGTTTCCCGTTCGTGCCATTCCGCGCCCTGGTAGATGTCGGCAATGGAGGGCAGCACCGGGGTGGCACGGTCCGCCAGCACCCGGATGGCCAGGCGGCCCGGAGCGGTCATGCGGTCGAAGTGGTACACCGCCATCAGCCCTTCGCGCACGTCCAGGCCGCAGATGTCCTCCAGGTGCCAGCCCGCTTGCAGCAGCAGGGCTGCGGCGCGGGGCAGGGCGTCTGCGGACAGGAAGGCGGACCAGCGCAGGCCGGTGCGGGCCGGGTTTTCCTCGGCCAGGTAGGCGGGGTCCAGCGGGGCCAGCAGCACGTCGGGGGTCACGGAAGCCGTTTCGGCCGTCATGCGCCACCCCCCATAGAGCCGGAGATTTCGGCAGGCACCGGCCACCAGCGGCGGCCCGTGATCTTGTGCTGGATCTGGAACAGCCCTTCCAGCAGCGCCTCTGGCCGGGGCGGGCAGCCGGGCACGTACACGTCCACGGGCACCAGGTTGTCCACGCCCTCGACGATGGCGTACTGCCCCTCGAAGTTGAACGGCCCGCCGGAGATGGCGCAGTTGCCCAGCGCCATGACGTAGCGCGGCGCGGGCATCTGTTCATACAGGCGCACCAGCGCCGGGGCCATCTTGCGGGTGACGGTGCCTGCCACGATCATCAGGTCCGACTGGCGCGGCGAGGGGCGGAACACTTCCGCGCCGAAGCGCGAGATGTCGAACCGGGCCATGCCCACCGCCATCATTTCGATGGCGCAGCAGGCCAGGCCGAAGGTCATGGGCCACAACGACATGGCCCGGCACACATCCAGGATCTTCTGCACCGGCGCCACATTGACGATGGGTGCATCAATCCCGCCCGTGGCCGGTGCGATGACCGGGGGCCTTACAGGGCAATCTTGCGCGGCCATGTGAACACCCCCTTGGCGCGGAAATAGACCAGGGCAAGCACGAGGAAGAACAGGAAAACGCAGAGTTCGATGAAGGCCCCCCAGCCCACTGTGGCGTGGTAGTGGGCCGCGGCGGGGAACAGGTACAGCACGTCCACGTCAAAGGCGATGAACAGCAGGGCGTAGACGTAGTAGTTGATGCCGAAGCGGGTCCAGGCATTGCCGTGGGGGCGCATGCCGCATTCATAGGACATGCCCAGGTCGCCGCCGCGCGCCCGTGGAGCCACGAGCATGGCGAGGATGAGCGGGCCGCCCGCGAACGCGAGCCCCGCGATGAGGAAGAGAATGATAGCAAGATGCAGGATGTCGAAAACCATCGGTCACCTCCGGAAACCAGTGAAACCGCAGCGCGGCTGCGGCATTGGAATGCCCGTTGCGTGCGCATGCCATGTCAGGAGCGCCTGACATGCGGTGCGCGCCGGCGGCGACCGTGTCCGCCGGGTTGGCGTTTGCCCGTCGATGGAGGACGGAAACGCGGAGGAAGTGGAGTTGTGGTGGGGTACCTCGTGGTGTTACGTTTGTCAAATTGGTGTTACTGATTGGAGCGCGTTGCTGCGCTCGGCATTTTCGGCGCGCCCTGCCTGGGACGCGTGGAGTAGCAACCCGGCGTCGTCGGCCTGCGGCGGGCGGGGGTGAAGACGCACGTTGCCGTCCCTTCCATGCCCGATTCCGCAGCCCGTGAATGTGCCCGGCCGTTTCCCCCCGTCGTCCTGTATGGCGAAGCCGACGCGAAAAGGCCCGCCCGGCGAGGGGCGTTGGCAGGTTCGCGTACCGAACAGACTAAAGGTCTATCATCCACATATCATCGAATGTCAGTAACCGCTACCATGTTTGGAAATTCACGTGGGAATATTTGTGCGCGGTCCAGGGGTATTCCTGCGCGGCGCGTGAAAACGGGGCAAACAGGCGTCAACAGGGGGCGCGCGGGGGGTAGGAGGGAAATTGTCCGGGCAGACAACCACATTGGTTGAACGGCGAAAGAAGTTTTTCCAGAACATGCCGTCAATGCTGACTTTTGGAGTCTGGATGCTGCCTGCATGGGTGTCAGGCGCGTGTCCGGCAGAGGAGGGGGGCGCGCAGGCAGTCGGGGGGGCGTGTGAGGGACGGTTTTGGCGCGGCAGGAACGCCGAAATGCCGCCGGGGCACGTGCTGCGGCCTGCGGCGGGCAAGGGTAACGGATAAGGGAATGTGCAAAAGTTGCGGCCCGCCAGCGTCCTTGCACGCAGGACAGAGGGCGGGCCGCAGCGAGCGGTGCAAAAAAAGGGGGGGGCAGGGCTGCTATTCTGCGGCGTGTTCCGCGTCGAGCATGGCGTCCATCCACAGTCCGGCCACGATGTCGCCGCCCTCGTCGGTGAAGTGGCAACCGTCACGGCGGAAGGGCAGGCCCACCTCGTCGGTATCCGGCCCCAGGGTCACGTTGGGCACCTGGCGGGCCAGTTCCTGCTGGGCCTGGCGCACGGATTCCGCGCCATAGCGGCGGCACAGCGATGTCTGCGAAACCAGCACCGGGTTCTCGATGCCGAAGGTGCGCAAGGTGCCCACCAGATCAAGGAAGTCGTACTTGTACAGCAGGCGCGGCAGGGAATTGAGGGCGTCCGATTCGCCATGGAACCAGAACACGTAGTCCGGCCTGATGGGCAATTGCTGAATGGCCCGCAGCCGGTCCTCCAGCTTGGGCCGCACCGGACCGCCGGGCAGCCAGTAGGCCAGCGGCGAACCGCCCTCGGCGATGACCGAAAGCACCACGTACCGCCAGCGCCCGGTGGCCAGGGCCAGCCGGGCAAAGCGCGACCAGACCGACCCCCGTTCGCCCGTGCCGCCCAGCATGGGGTCTTCGGCAGGGTACAGGGTGCCGTCGTATTCGATGAACACGTTTTCCAGTTCATCGGAGGGCAGGGGGGTATCCACCTCGTTGGCGGCGTTGGATTGCCCCATGACCAGTACGTACAGGGTGTTGCCGTCGGCCAGACGTTCCAGCGGCACCGGTTCGCGGGCCGAGACATCGGTGACCAGGTCGGAATCGTCGAACAGTCGGTAGTCGTACAGCCGGGCCTTGGTGTAGCGGGCCAGACCCACCAGGCTGTCACGCAGGGGGGCGTGCAGCAGTACAGCCATCGCCAGCAGGGCGGGCACGGCAAGGAGGCGGACTAGGCGGGAGCGGCGCGACATGGTGGACTTTCCGGCGGGCATTGCGGCTGAGGAAGGACAGTGGGGCGTGGGGACTCGGTCGGGGTGCAGCGGGGTTTTGCTGGATGCGTTCTAGAACCACGGGGGGCGGATGGCAAGAGGCAAATGGTAACGCTGTGTAACCGGGCGGCGGACATGCGGGGCGTGCCGATGGGCTACGGGCCGGACAGGACCGGACAGGACCGGACAGGGCCGGAGAGGGCCGGAGAGGGAGGCCCGGTTTGCCATGGCTGTTGCCGGGGTGTACGGTTTCGCACAATCCCTCCCAAGACCGTGCCTGCCCCGCAAGGGGCCAGGAATGCGCGCGGCCCGGAGCCACCCCCGCAATACGTCCGTCAACAGGGGGACGGCTTGCCCGCGAAGCTGTTCACGGTACCTACATGTCTCATACGCCCTGTGTCGGCTGCGGCTGGTGCTGTCTGTCCGACCAGTGCCAGGTGTCGCACCGGCTGCACGGCTACGTGCCGCGCTGTCCGGAACTGGTCTGGGACGCCGCGCTCGGTCGCTACCTGTGCCTGCTGATGGCCCCGGCGCGTGCGGCGTTTTTGCCTGCCACGCCCGTCATGCCCGATACGCCCGTCATGCCCGGTGCGCAGTCCGGCAAGTCCGGGCCGGACCTGACCGAGTTGCGTCAGGGCCTTGGCTGTTGCGCACCGCTGTGCTCGTGGCGGCACGACGTGCGCGACAGGGGATAGCGGCAGGGGATAGCGGCCTGCTGCGGCGGGCGCAACCGTCGGATGCAGCCGTCGGGGCCGTCCGCGCCATCCGCCGCAACTGCCCGGAGGGTGCGCTGTCAGCCGAAACCACCGGCAGCCTGTGCGTCCCGGCTGCCGGGCCTATGCTTCCCAGACGTCCAGCCGGTCCTCGGGTATGGCGTGCTCGGACAGGAAGGCCCAGGCCACGTCCTCTTCGCCTTCGGGCACGATAAGCACCAGATGCCCCTTGATGGCTTCCGCGTGACGGGCGAAGGCCAGCAGCCGCTCCGCAAGCTCCTGCGTGGCAAAGGCCTCGCGCGGGCAAATTTCGAAAATGCAGGCCACGCCCTTGGCGTTGGTGGCGGTCAGGTCGGGCATGTGCCCCTCTACCGGGGCGGGTTCGGGCATGTCCTCGTAGCCGCTGACCAGAAGGCCGGTGAAGCCGCTTTCCTCCAGCGCCTCGTAGGCTGCCTCGAACAGGTAGTCGTAGCCGTCGTCTTCTTCGTGGTTGGCCATGGAAACCTCGTGCTGCGTCGCGTTCGTGGGATGTGCGCGTTCGCCTCCCGCCCCGTGGAAGGCGGGTTCCGCCGCGCGGTCTCTTGCCTAGACGGGGGCGCGCCCGGCGTCAAGCGCAAGGCGCACAGGCCATGCGGCCCGTTTCGTCTGCGCCCCCCGGTGTGCCTTGTGTGGGCAGGTACGCAAAGGGCCGCCCCGAAGGGCGGCCCGTGTCATTGCATGTCTGCCGTCCGGCAGGGCGCAGGCCCTACTTGATGAACAGCATTTCCTGGTAGCTGGGCAGGGCCCACAGGTCGTCGGCCACCACGGCTTCCAGCGCGTCGGCGTATTCGCGCACCTTCAGCATGGCGGGCAGGATCACGTCGCACATGTGCTTGGCTTCGGCGTGGGTACCAGCGGCCTCGTGCTCCATCTTCTTTTCCAGTTCGACCACGGCGGTCTGCATGGCGCGCAGCTTGGCGGTCACGTCTTCAAGGGTGACGACCTTGTAGTCGTGGCCAGCGGCCTTCAGGTTGGCGCAGGTGGCGGCCAGTTCGCCCTGGTAGCGCATGGCGGCGGGGAAGATGATGGTGCGGGCCATGCGGATGACCAGGTTGGCTTCGGTGGCGACGGTCTTGCAGTACTGCTCGAGGTAGATTTCCTCGCGCGACTTCACTTCCGCTTCGCTGAACACGCCGTAGGAGGTGAACAGCTTCACCACTTCGGGGCTGCTCAGCACGGGCAGGGCGTCGGGCGTGGTCTTCAGGTTGGGCAGGCCGCGCTTTTCCGCTTCCTTGTGCCATTCTTCGGAGTAGCCGTCGCCGTTGAAGATGACCTTGTCGTGCTCCTTCATGATCTTCTGGAGCAGCTTCTGCACGGCTTCGTTGAGCTTCGCGGGGTCGCCCTTGGTGGCCTTTTCCAGTTCGGTGGCGATGTAATCCAGCGATTCGGCCATCATGGTGTTCAGGGCAACCTGGGGACCGGCGATGGACATGGACGAGCCCACGGCGCGGAATTCGAAGCGGTTGCCGGTGAAGGCAAAGGGGCTGGTGCGGTTGCGGTCGCCCGGAT
>CAYOCV010000020.1:0-39896 GCA_964402645.1 uncultured Desulfovibrio sp.
CAGAAGCCATTCGAGCCACAGAAGCCATTCGAGCCACAGAAGCCATTCGAGCCACCGAAGTCATTCAAGCCATAGTAGCCATTATTCATCATCAGGCGGAGGCGGGTATTATACGCCGTATTCCGCGCCGTCATACTCTTCTCCATCGACACCCTCGTATGGCTCAAAGCCTTCTACTCCTGCTGTAGCCCTTCCGAAAAATGCCTCGAAAGCAACCACTCCATCAGCCCAGCTGGGTGAACATGACAAGACGCTGGTGTCGAGTATACAGACGAAACTTAAGGCAAAGGGGTACTATTCAGGGGCAGTTGACGGGGTGTACGGGTTGCAGACGAAGCGCGCGATTTTACTTTTCCAGATCGAGCATGGCTTGGCAACCGTAGGCCTGCCGACACAGAATTTGCTATCCGATCTCGACAAATACTGATTGGTTGCGGCATCAGCTTGCCGCGTTACACACTCGACAAATGCAAACACCCCGGCGGGATGCTCCCGCCGGGGTGTCGTGCATTCTGCCATCTTCGGTCGGCGCGGCTTACGCGCCTTCCTTCTTCTCGATCTTGGCCCAACTGTCGCGCAGGCCCACGGTGCGGTTGAACACCGGCTTGCCGGGGGTGCCATCCTTGTCGGCGCAGAAGTAGCCGATGCGCTCGAACTGCACGCGGGTGCCGGGGGCCACGTCGGCCAGGGCCGGTTCCAGCATGGCGGTGACGGTCTTCAGCGAATCGGGGTTCAGGTAGTCCACGAAGGTCTTGCCTTCTTCCGCCGCGTTGGGGTTTTCCACGCTGAACAGGTGGTCGTACAGGCGCACTTGTGCGTGCAGGGCATGCGCGGCAGACACCCAGTGGATGGTGCCCTTCACCTTGCGCCCGTCCTGCGACCAGCCGCCCTTGGTGGCCGGGTCGTAGGTGCAGCGCAGTTCCGTGATGTTGCCGTCCGCGTCCTTCACCACCTCGCGGCAGGTGATGTAGTAGGCGTAGCGCAGCCGCACCTCGGCGCCGGGGGCCAGGCGGTGGTACTTCTTGGGCGGGTCTTCGCGGAAGTCATCGCGCTCGATGTACAGCACCTTCGAGAAGGGCACCGTGCGCGAACCGTGCGATGCGTCTTCCGGGTGGTAGGGCATGTCGAAGGTTTCCACCTGGTCGTCGGGGTAGTTTTCGATGACGACCTTGATGGGGTCCAGCACGCCCATCACGCGCGGGGCCACGGCGTTCAGGTGTTCGCGCATGCAGAATTCCAGCAGCGAGAAATCCACCACCGAATCGGCCTTGGCCACCCCGATACGCGCGCAGAAGTCCTGCAACGCTTCCGGCGTGACGCCCCGGCGGCGCAGCCCGCTGATGGTGGGCATGCGCGGGTCGTCCCAGCCGTTCACGTAGCCGCCCTCCACAAGCTGGATCAGCTTGCGCTTGGACAGTACGGTGTAGGTCAGGTTCAGCCGGGCAAATTCCAGCTGCTGCGGGTGGTAGACGCCCAGGGTGTCCAGCGTCCAGTCGTACAGTTCGCGGTTGTTCACGAACTCCAGCGTGCAGATGGAGTGGGTGATGCCCTCGATGGAATCCGAAATGCAGTGCGTGTAGTCGTACATCGGGTAGATGCACCACGCATCGCCGGTGCGGTGGTGATGGGCATGGCGGATGCGGTACAGCGTGGGGTCGCGCATGACCACGTTGGGCGAGGCCATGTCGATCTTGGCGCGCAGCACGTGTTCGCCGTCCTTGAACTCGCCCGCGCGCATGCGCCGGAACAGGTCCAGGTTTTCCTCCACGCTGCGGTTGCGATAGGGGCTTTCCTTGCCGGGGGCGGTCAGCGTGCCGCGATGCTCGCGGATTTCGTCCGCCGACAGGCTGTCCACATAGGCCTTGCCCGCCAGGATAAGCTGTTCCGCGTACTGGTAGAGCTGTTCGAAATAGTTGGAGGCGTAGAACTCGCGGCCTTGCCAGTCGCCGCCAAGCCATTTCACGTCCTCGCGGATGGAATCCACGTATTCCTGGCTTTCCTTCAGCGGGTTGGTGTCGTCAAAGCGCAGGTTGCACTTGCCGCCGAATTCCCGCGCCACCCCGAAGTTGAGGCAGATGGACTTGGCATGCCCGATGTGCAGGTAGCCGTTGGGTTCCGGGGGAAAGCGGGTGTGTACCCGGCTGTCGAAGCGGCCATTGGCGTTGTCTGCCGTAATCAGCGCGCGGATGAAATCGAGACCCGGCTCGGCCTTGCGGTCGGGCTCGCTGGCGTTGTGATCGCTCATGATCGTGCGTTCCTGCTGGGGGTTTTCCGGCGGCCGTTCAGGCGGTCCGTCCGGGATGCAAAGAAAGATGCGGCAGGATACGGGAAGTGGTGTGCCCGGTCAATTCGGGACGATGCAAGGGGGCAACTGCGGCGGGTTTGCGGTGCGGGCGGGGCAGGCCCGCCGGGCGTCATTCGGGTGAAGCGCCGTTGCCGCGCAACCTGCGCATGACCTGCGAGAGGGCGAGCTTGCGGCTGGTGGGGCCCATGCGCACATAGAACTCTTCTTCCTTGCCGGTGTGCAGGATGACCGGCTCGGCTGCCTTGCCGCATTCCACCAGCAGCAGTTGTTTGCCGTCCAGCATCCGCACGGTGAAGCGCACGTGCGGCTGGTGCTCCACGCCGATGTGCTGGGCCAGCAGCGCGCTGAAATGACGCAGTACATGGTCGGTATCCTCGAAGCCGTCGGGAACAAGGCCCAGCACCTGGCCGTTGTCGTCCACGCCCACAGCCAGGGTGCCGCCATCGGTGTTCAGGAAGGCGGCCACGGTTTTCAGGGCGGCCAGTTCTATCTCCTTGCCGTGCTTGCCGCTGGAAAGGTTGTGCCGCAGGGTGGACTTGAATTCCAGGCGGTCGCTTTCGCCCCCGGCCAGCAGGGTGCGCAGGGCGTCGTCGGACAGGGGGCCGGTGTCCGCGCCGGATGCACCCCTGCGGGCATGCGTCCACCACGCGCCCAACAGCACGGCCAGCCCGCCGCAGGCCAGCAGCAGGGGGATGGCGGCATCGCGCAGCAGCATGTGCAGCAGCAGCCCCTGCGGCATGGCCACCCCGGCGAAGGTGCGGGTGTCGGCATCGGTGGCGGGCGCAAGGTACGCCCACCAGCGGGAACCCTGCGCCTCGAACGTGAAGGCGGCACCGGCAGGCATGCCCGCAGCACTCCACGCGGCAAGGGCGGCCTTGTGCATGGGGTCGCCATCCTCGGTCAGGGATGCCGCCTCACGGGGGGAACGACTGTCTCCGTGGGGCGAGGTGACCAACACGCGCGCCTCCTTGGGCAGCCCCACGGCGAGAGCTGTCAACAGACCGTCCAGCCGAAAGCTGTAGCCCATGGAACGCTCCCCGCCCCCCTGCCGATCACGCGCATCAACCACTACGGTCATGGCAGCACTGCTGGCAGGGGATGCCGCGCCCGCCCCTGCATTGTTGCCGGGTGGTGTGCTTGCCATGGGCAGGGGGTGCGCGCCGGTCCAGGCGGTGGTCGTTTTTCGCCCGGATTCGACCCGGGCGGTCTGGGCGTTGGTGGCGGCGACCATGCGGCGACACAGCTCTCCGGTGGCAGGGGGCATGGGCGCGCCGGGCCCGGGCGGGGTGGCGTCGGTATTGATGCGCAGCCACGGGGTTTCCTGTCCGCCGTCCGAACCGTCCGGGCCATCCGAACCATCCGGGCCATCCGAACCGTCCGGGCCAGCGGGGTTGCGGACGTGCAGCAGCATGCCGTTGTGGACGCGCACGGCCATGGCCAGCAGCCCCCTGCCGTCACAAACCGTGACCGCGTCCACGCCGGGGTTGTTGTCCAGCGAGGAAAGCACCAGTTCCCGGGCATCCGCCGGAGTGGGGCGGCCCGGCGTGGCAGAGGCCAGCAGATCGCCCGCCAGTTGCAGCGCGGTAATGGCCGGAGCCACGCGCAGCAGCAGCCGTTCGCGCAGGTTTCGTCCCTGTTCCTCCACGGTGCGTGCATTGAACTCGCGGGCGGTCAGCCAGAGCCCCAGCAGCATGAGCAGAACTGCGGCTGCAACGGCCATGGCGACGGCGAAAGGGGCGGAAAGCCTGGAGCGCGGCATGGTGGGCATGGGCAGGTCCGTTGTGAGAAGGGCGGAAGGGCTGCGCATTGCAGATGGCGCCAGTGTAGCGCGGGACGCACGATGCGCGCAACGGGATGCGTCGTGTTCCGGCATCGGCCCATGCACTATGCCCGCCAGGGCCGGTGCGTGCAGTCAGCGCATGCCCACCCTGTCGGTACCTTCGTCCATCAGGCCCGTTCGATGCGGCACAATCCGCATTTCAGGGCTTCCGCGCCGCTGTCCGGGTCGAAGTGATCGTGCCCGTACAGCAGATTGGCGCAGCTTTCTCGCCAGCCATGGTCCGGACCGGGCCGTTCGGGAAACCACCAGCCGTGGTCGGCCTGCACCACGTCGGGCGGCAGGCCGTCGTCGGCGGCGGCCACAAAGCGCGCCTGCCCGTGGGGGGAGACCACCCGCACCGCGTTGCCGTCGGCAAGGCCCAGGCGGGCCAGCGCGTCAGGGTGTACGGCCACGCGGGGTTCCGGGCGCAGGCGGCGTAGCGCGTTGATCTGTCGTCCCTCGGAATGGAAGAAGGGCAGCACCTTGCATCCGGACATGAGAATGAACGGGTATGCGGCGGCCACGTCCGGCGTGGACACCGGGGACAGGGGCGGCTCCACGTACACGGGCAAGGGCGGGCGGCCTGCCCCGGCCATGACGGAGCTTAGCAACTCCACCTTGCCGCTGGGCGTGGGAAAGCCATCCGCCTCGTGCTTGCGGTAGCGCATGGGGCCGAGCACCAGCCCCTTTTCGGTGAAAGCGCGAAAGTCCATGCCGGAAGGTTCCAGCAGCCAGGCCAGATAGGCGTCCCAGTCCGGCCAGGGAAAGGCCTCGTCCAGGCCAAGACGATGGGCCAGGTCCAGGATCACGGCGCGGTCGTCGCGGGCCTCTCCGGAATGCGGGCCACGGGCCAGCCTGCGTCGGGCCAGCACGCACCACAGCTTGTGGAAGTAGACCACGTCGTCCTGTTCCAGCCAGTGGGCAGCGGGCAGCACCAGGTCGGCCAGTTGGGCCGTGGGCGTCAGGAAGAAATCGGACACCACGCTGAATTCCACGTGGTCGCGCAGGGCGGCTTCCACCACGTCGCCACGGGTGGCGGTAAGCATGGGGTTGGTGCCCACCAGCCACACCGCGCGGGGGCGGTACGGCTTGCCGTTGACGCAGGCCTGCCAGAAGCTGGGCTGGTGGCAGCCGGGGCCGAAGGGAAAGCGCCCCGCGCCGATCATGCGGGCCTTCTGCTTCGGCGACAGCAGGTGCATGCCCAATACCTTCTTGTTTTCCAGCGGCGACTTGCAGCGGATGTCCGGCGGGGGCACCCAGTGGACCATGCCGCCCGGCACGTCGAGGTTGCCGGTGACGGCCATGAGCAGCAGCAGGGCACGCCCGGTCTGGAAGGCGTTGACGCTGGTGTCGATGCCGTTGCCCCACAGCAGGCTGGCGGGTTTTGTCGTGGCCAGCACGCGGGCGGCGGCGATGATGTCCTGCGCGGGCACGCGGGTGATGGGCGCGGCCCATTGCGGCGAAAAGGCATGCACGTGGTCGGCCAGTTCGGCAAAGCCGGTGCAGTGGCGGGCCACGAAGTCCGCGTCGTGCAGCCCTTCGCCGATGATCACGTGCAGCAGGGCCAGCACCAGCGCGCACTCCGTGCCGGGGCGCAGTTGCAGGTGCCGTGCGGCCGCGCGCGCGGCAGAGGTGCGGCGCGGGTCGGCCACGATGACCTGTTCCGCCCCGCGCAGGGCGCGGCGCATCATGGCCCCGCACATGCCGTCGGCGGCCCCGGCCTCCATGGCGTTGCAGCCGAATACCAGCATGCAGCGCGGCATGACGCCGCCCTGGCCGTACACGTCGGCCACGGGCATCCAGCCCACGGTGATGGACGAGGCGATGACGCGCGGCAGAAAGCAGTTGTGCCCCGGTGAGACGAAGTTGGGCGACCCCAGCGCATGGATGAACCGCCCGGTGAATTCGGTGTACGGACGGCCCGTGCCCTGGCACAGCGCGATGTATTCCGGGCCGGATTCGCGCCGTACCCGGTCGAAGGTGGAGGCCATGAGGGTAAGCGCCGCCTCCCAGCCGATCTCCTTCCACTGGCCCGCGCCACGCTGCCCGGTGCGCAGCAGGGGGCGGCGCACCCGGTCGGGGTGGGCGACGAACTGCGGCCCCGCCGCGCCCTTGGGGCAGATGTAGCCCCGGCTGGTGGGGCTGTCCGGATCGCCGGTGATGCGCACGGGGTTGCCCGCATCGTCCAGATGTACCAGCACCTGACAGACGCCGTGGCACCCCCGGCACGAAGTGCGCACCACGCGGGGGGCAAACCGCAGGGACGGGCGGGACGGGGCGTGGTGCGCCGTGGAAAAATCGGCGGACGAATCGGCGGAAGGGCTGAGGGCCGGGCCGGGGAAAGGGCTGGCTGGGGACATGGGCGGCTCCTTGGCGGCTGGAACCTGGAAGGTGGCGGGCAGCCGAGTCAGCGTGGCGGAAGGGCGACCTCGGCAATTTCTGGCACGCCGCACGTGGGTGCAATCCTGCTTTCTGTCTCTCTGTATTGGAACGGCATGTCAATGTTCGCACGGCAATCGCGGGATTGACCCACCTTCGTACTTTGTATACGGTATGCAGCAACAGCCGCGCCCGTGTGCGCGGCGCTTTTCACTGCGGCCCACGCCGCCCCCCGCAACCGGACGCACACCTTCATGCCGCCAGACGCCATCAACGTCCTTGCCCAGTACACCCTCAGCGGGCTGACCACAGGGTCGGTCTACGCGCTGCTGGCCTTGGGCTACAGCCTCATCTTCAATGCCACGGGCATCGTCAACTTTACCCAGGGTGACTTTCTGAGCCTTGGCGGGCTGGTGTTGTACAGCCTGCTGGTCAGCCAGGGGCTGCCCGTTTTTGCGGCCTTTCCCGCCACCATCCTGCTTGTCGCCCTTGCGGGCGCGCTGGTGGAACGGGTGTGCCTGCGCCCGGCCCGCAGCCGCCAGATGATCATCCTTATCTTCATCACCATGGCCGCCTCCACGCTGATGCGCGGCCTGATGAAACAGGGCTGGGGCAAGCTGCCCCTGGCTCTGCCGCCCCTGTCGCCCGACGTACCCTTCCGCCTGCTGGGCGCGGTGCTGACCCCGCAGAACCTGTGGGTGATGGGCATGACCCTGTGCGGCATCGCGGCGTTGGCCTGGTTCTTTCGCGCCACGGTGACCGGCAAGGCCATGCGCGCCGCTGCGGCGGACCCGCGCACCGCCCGGCTGATGGGGGTGGAGGTGGAACGGCTGACCACGCTGTCCTTCGCCTTTGCCGGGGCATTGGGCGCGCTGGGCGGTATGCTCATCACGCCCATCACCTCCCTTTCGTACGACATCGGCCTGATGCTGGGGCTGAAGGGCTTTGCCGCCGCCGTGCTGGGCGGCTACGGCAGCTTTGCCGGGGCCGTGGCGGGCGGGGTGCTGCTGGGCTTGTTCGAAAGCTACGGCGCGGGCTACGTGACCAGCGCCTACCGTGACGTGTTGGTGTTCGGCCTGCTCATCCTCGTGCTGTTCGTGCGGCCTCAGGGGCTGTTCGGCGTCAGCGGGAGGCGCGCATGACCGCTCCCGTCTCCGCTCCTTCCCCGGCGTCCGCACCCGTGACGGGCCGTCATCCGCTGTTCACCGCGCCCGCCCGCCGCTTCATGCGGGGCTGGCTGACCTTGGCCGTGGCCGTGGCCCTGCTGCCGCTGGCCCTGCGTTCCGGCTACCAGTTCACCGTGCTCAACGTGGTGGCGGTGAACCTTGTCGTGGTCACCGGGCTGAACCTGCTGATGGGCTACGCCGGGCAGATCAGCTACGGACACGCCGCGTTCTTCGGCATGGGGGCCTACGGCAGCGCCATCCTTTCGGCCACCCACGGGGTGGACCCGTGGCTGGCCATGGGCGTTTCCGCCAGTGGGGTGGCCGTGGCCGCCGCCGTGGTGGGCGTGCCCACCCTGCGGCTGAAGGGCAACTATCTGGTCATGGCCACGCTGGGCTTCAACCTTATCGTGGACGTGATCCTGGTGCAGTGGAGCGACGTCACCGGCGGCTCCAGCGGCTTCGTGGGCGTGCCGCCGCTGGCCGTGGCGGGCTTTTCGTTCGACACCGACCGCTCGTTCTACTGGCTGGCCTGGGGCGTGGCGCTGCTGCTGCTCATCCCCGCGCGCAACCTGGTGCATTCTCCGGTGGGACGCGCCCTGCGGGCCATCCACGATTCCGAGCCGGGGGCAGAGGCCTGCGGCGTGCCCACGGCCAGCTACAAGGTGCAGGTGTTCGTGCTGTCCGCCGTGTTCGCCTCGCTGGCCGGGTCGCTGCACGCGCACTACCTGGGCATCGTGGCCCCCAAGACTTTCGATATCTTCAAGTCGGTGGAGTTCGTGACCATGTGTCTCATCGGCGGTATGGGTTCATTGTGGGGCGGGCTGGCCGGGGCATTGCTGCTGACCGTGCTGCCCCAGATGCTGGGCGTGTTCGAGGAGCACCACGACCTGATATTCGGCGCGATCCTGCTGTTCATGCTCATCTTCATGCCGCGCGGGGTTTCGCCGTGGCTGCGGGATGTGTTGCAGAAGGGCAGGAGGAACGGCGGACGGCCCGGAGTCAGCCGCGACAGCCGGGACAGCCGCGAAAAGGGAGACGGGGAGGCCCGGCCATGACCCTGCTTGCGGTACGCGACCTTTCCGTGGCCTTCGGCGGCATCCGCGCGCTGGACGCGGCCAGCTTCACGGCGCAGGCCGGGGCCATCACCGCGCTCATCGGTCCCAACGGCGCGGGCAAGACCACCCTGGTCAACTGCGTCACCGGCATGGTGCGGCCCGATTCCGGTCGCGTCACCTTTGACGGGCGGGACATCACCGGCATGGCGGCCCATCGCCTGCCGCGCCTGGGCCTGTCCCGCACCTTCCAGCACCTGCGGGTGTTCGGTTCCATGAACCTGCTGGAAAACGTCATGGTGGGACTGCACGGCCACGTGCGCACCGGCATGCTGTCCAGCATGCTGCGCCTGCCCGGCGTGCGCCGCACCGAACGGGCCATGCGCGATGCGGCCATGCAGGCGCTGGATTTCACCGGCCTTTCCGACCGGGCCGACGAGCCCGCCGGGCTCTTGCCCTACGGCGATCAGAAGCGGCTGGTGCTGGCCCGCGCCCTGGTGGGCGACCCGCGCATGATCCTCCTGGATGAACCCGTGGCGGGCCTGAACCCGGCGGAAACCCATGAGATGGGAGGGCTTATCCTGGCCCTGCGCGCACGCGGGGTGGCGGTGCTGCTCATCGAGCACGACATGTCGCTGGTCATGCGCGTGAGCGACGCCGTGGTGGTGCTGTGCTCCGGCGCAAAGATCGCCGAGGGCGCACCCGGCGAGGTGAAACGCAATCCCGAAGTGGTCAACGCCTACCTTGGCGGGGGCGAGGAGTTCGGCCTGCATGCTTGAACTGCGCGACGTTTCCTTTTCCTACGGCGGCGCAAAGGTGCTGTTCGACGTGTCCCTTGCGGTGGGCGCGGGCGAGGCGGTGTGCCTGCTGGGCATGAACGGCGCGGGCAAGACCACGCTGCTGTCGCTCATCAGCGGACTGGCCCGGCCCGCTTCCGGGTCCATCATGCTGGACGGCGCGCCGCTGCCGTCGCGCCCGGCGGGGATCGTGGCCGCCGGGGTGGTGCAGGTGCCCGAAGGGCGGCGGGTGTTCAGCCAGCTTTCGGTGCGCGAGAACCTGGAGATGGGCGCGTACCTGCGCCTGAAAAAGGGCGGTCGCGCGGAACGAGCCGCCGTGGCCGACGATCTGGCCCGCATGCTGGACATGTTTCCCGTGCTGGGCGAGCGCATCGGCCAGCCGGCGGGCAATCTTTCCGGCGGCGAGCAGCAGATGCTGGCCATGGGCCGCGCCCTGATGGCCCGCCCCCGCCTGTTGCTGCTGGACGAACCCAGCCTGGGTCTTGCGCCCAAGGTGACGGCGGCCATCTTCCGGGTGGTGCGCGACCTGCCCTCCATGGGCTGCTCGGTGCTGCTGGTGGAGCAGAACGCACTGGGCGCGCTGGCCATCTGCAACCGGGGCTACATCATCACCAGCGGGCAGATCCGGTTTTCCGGCACTTCCGCCGACATACTTTCCGACGAACTGCTGCGCGAGGCGTTCCTTGGCCCCGTCAATGAAAGGGACGGGGGAGAGACAGGCGCAGCGCCCGGAACAGCAGACGGCATGCAGGACGGCATGCAGGACGACCCACGGCGCGGCAGCGCCGCGCAGGAGGGCAACTGATGGCGAGACTGGTCAAGCAGTCGCTAGGGCAGGAAGTGACGCGCATGCTCAAGCGCATGATCATCGACGGCGAGCTGGAACCCGGCCAGCGGCTGGTGGAGGACCGCTTGGCCGCGGAACTGGGCATCAGCCGCACCCCCCTGCGCGAGGCGCTGCACAGGCTGGAGCAGGAAGGCCTGTTGCAGAAGCGTTCTGCCGGGGGCTACGTGCTGCGCCCCTTCGACGCCGAGGAAGTGGAAGAGGCGGTGCAGGTGCGCGCCTTGCTGGAAGCGCGCGTGGCCGCGCTGGCCGCGCGCCGCGCCGCGCCGGATCAGGTGTCGGCCCTGCGCGCCAACCTGACGGCCTTTCGCGGGGCGGCGGCCATGGGCGACGTGGTCCGGCTGGCCGAGCTGAACATGGAATTCCACCTGTTGTTGCGGGCGGCGGGCGGTTCCCTGCTGCTGGCCCGCTTACTGGACGAGATCGAAGGGGTGGTGGAGCGCATCATCCGCGCGCTGGTGCCCCTGCGCGAGGCCGGGGAATGGTCGGACGAGGACCACGCCCGCATCGTGGCCGCCGTGGTGGCGGGTGATGCCGATGCGGCCGCAGAGGCCATGCGCGTCCACGTGCTGCACGGCGGCGAGGCCGTGCTGGACTCCCTGCGTCAGCCAGATGGGCCAGATGGGCCAGATGGGCCGGATGGGCCGGATGGCGTAAAAGGCGGCGGGTCCGATGCTGCAACGGACGCCGGGTCCGATGGCGCGGATACCCCCCACGGCTCAGATGCTGCCCCCACGGGGCGTCCTTCCGCCAAGGCCGCGGCAAAGAAGCCATGAACCTTCCGCGCCGCCCCGATGCCGTGGTGTCCTGCGGTGTCGGCACGGCGCGCAACCACGCCCCATGCGCCGCCCCCTGCGCCGTGTGGGAGAGGAGATTCGCATGAACTTCGCATCCATGTTCCGCACGGCGTGCCGGTTGGGCGTGGCCGCTCTGGCCGTTCCGGCGCTGCTGCTGGGCGCGGGCCTGCCCGCCGCCACCGCGCAGGCTGCCGATCCGGTGAAGATCGGCGCGTTTTTCGCCCTGTCCGGGCCCACCGCGCCCGTGGGCGCTCCCACCAAGCTGGTGGCCCAGATGTTCGTGGACAAGGTGAACAAGGAAGGCGGCATCAACGGCAGGCCCATCGAACTGGTGCTGGGCGACACCGAGGGCGACCCCACCAAGGCGGTGCTGACCTTCAAGCGTTTTGTCAGCGAGGAAAAGGTGGTTGCCGTCATCGGCCCTACCCGCACCGACGAGGGCATGGCCGTGAAGCGTCAGATCGAATCCTCCGGCATTCCCACGGTCATGACCGTGGGCGGCGACCCGGTAATCATGGAAGGCAAGCTGGGCAACATGGATTTCGGCACGGCCCGCTATGTATTCAAGTCGCCCCAGCGGTCGTCCACGGCGGTGCGCAAGGTGCTGGGGTACCTGAAGAAGCACGACCTGAACAAGGTTGCCCTGCTGCTTTCCGGCGACAACTTCGGGCAGGACGGCGAACGCTGGCTGCGCTCGCTGGCACCGGAATACGGCGTCGAGATCGTGGCCACCGAGCAGTTCAAGCCCACGGACGTGGACATGAAGACCCAGCTCACCGCGCTGGCGGGCAAGGGCCCGCAGGCGGTGATCTGCTGGACCATCGGACCCGCCGGGGCGCTCGTGTCCAAGAACCACCATGCCCTGGGCCTGACCATGCCCCTGCTGCAATGCCACGGCCTGCCTGACCCGGCCTACATCAAGCTGGCGGGCGAGGCGTCCGAGGGCGACCTGATGCCCGCCACCAAGCTGATGACCTGGGAAGCCCTGCCCGACAGCGACCCGCAGAAGAAGGTCATCGCCGAATTCGTGCGCCTGTACCGCGACGAGTACAAGTACGACGCGCAGTACCCCGTCAACACCCATTCCGGCTATGCATGGGATGCCCTGCTGCTGCTGGTGGACGCCATGCGCAAGGTGGGCACGGAACCGGCAAAGGTGCGTGACGCGCTGGAAGCCACCAAGGGCCTGGTGGGCGTGAGCGGCGTGTTCACCCTTGGCCCGCAGGATCACAACGGCCTGGGCGAGGATTCCATGGTCATGCTGCAGGTCAAGGGCGGGAAGTTCGTGATGGTGGAATAGGCAGCCGCCACGGCGGCATGCATCGCCATGCGATATAACGGCGCGCGGGAGGGCAGGTCCTTCCCGCGCGTTTTCATTGTCGTGGAAAGCCGGGCGGCTTGGGTCACGCCACGGCTGACGCCATTCTAACGGGTTTGCGCATATTCACCGGAGCGGTCATAGAAGGCTGTAGGGAGGGTGGCACATGGCGCACGGCAACAGGCGACAGACCCCCGGTGAGCAGCAGATTCCGGGTGCTTCGGAGATGGCGGACCCGGGGACGACGCAGGGCGACAAGGGGCGAAAGCCCTCGCGCGGGCGTCACGCCCCGTTCCCCGATCCATCCGGATTGTCCGATGCATCCATTGTTTCCGGCGCGCCCAAGGACTGCGATTCCCCTGCTTCCTCCGTACCCCCCGTAGCCTCCGCAATTTCAGACGTACCCCCGTTCTCGTCCACTTCCGGCCAACCAGGGCCCCATGCTTGCGCCTCCTCGGCGTCACTGTCCTTTGGCGTATCGCTGTACGAGCAATTGTTCCGGTACCATTCGGCGGTGATGCTGCTGGTGGACGCGGAAACGGGCTGCATCATCGAGGGCAACCCTGCGGCAGCGTCTTTCTACGGCTATCCGGACGGGGCGCTGTGCGGCATGTCCGTCAACGTCATTGGCACCATGGGGGAGGAAGAGCAGGCCCGGCGGCTGGCCGAACTGCGCGAGGGGCGACTGACGCGTTTCACCTCGCGCCACCGCCTGGCTTCGGGCGAGGTGCGCGATGTCGAAGTACATTCCGTGCCGGTGCGGCTGTTTGAACGCGTCCTGCTGTACTCCATCATTCACGACATCACCGACCGTGTTCGCGCCGAGGAAGCCCTGCGCCGCAGCGAACAGCATCTGGAAATGGTCATGGACGGGGCGGGCATAGGCAGCTTCAACTGGAATGTGCGCACCGACGCGGTGGGCTGCGACGCCCGCTGGGGCGATGTGCTGGGCCTTGGTCGGGTGGAGTGCGCCCCCATGATGGAATCGTGGCGCAACCTGGTGCATCCGGACGATCTGCCGGGTCTGGAACGGCCGCGGCGGCGGCATCTTTCAGGACTCACTGCTCGTTACGAGGCGGAATACCGCGTGCAGGGTGCAGACGGTGCATGGCGCTGGATTCAGGAAACAGGCCGGGTGGTGGAACGCGACGGCGACGGTCTGCCCCTGCGGGTGGCGGGCATGGTGCGCGACGTGACCGTCCGGCGGCGAGCCGAAGAGGACCGGCGGCGGCTGTTCAGCCTTTCGCCCGACCTGATGTGCGTGGGCGGGTTGGACGGCTATTTCCGCGAACTGAACCCCGCCTGGCAAGAGGTGCTGGGCTGGTCCAAGGAAGAACTGCTGGACCGCCCCTGGGTGTCGCTGGTGCATCCCGACGACCGTGCCGCCACCATGCAGGGCCTGGAAACGCTGCGCGAGCGCGGCGTGCTCACCAACGTGGAGAACCGCTACCAGTGCCGCGATGGTTCGTGGCGCTGGATATCCTGGAACTCTGCCTTCGTGGCGGAGCAAGGGTTGGTTTATGGCGTGGGGCGCGACATTACGGCGCTGCGGCGCATGGTGGAAGAGTTGCGCACCAGCGAGGCGCGCTTGCGGGCCATGGCGGCCACCGTGCCGGGCGTGGTGCTGCAATGGCGCGAGACGCCCGGCGACCGGCGGTTTACCTACGTCAGTCCGCGCAGCCGCGAGATACTGGGCGTGCCGCCCGAGCAGCTACTGCAGGATTGGCGGGCGTTGCCGGTGCATCCGGCGGACCGTACGGTGTGGGAGATGTCATTGCGCGACGCGACGGAGCGGGTCGGCGACTGGACATTCGAGGGGCGGCTGGTGTTGCCCGGCGGCGAGGTGCGCTGGTGGCGGGGCGAGGCCAGGCCCGTGCATGCGGGACTGTCCGGTGTGGCAGACCTGAACGGGGAGCCGGGCATCGTCTACTGCGGCATCATCACCGACACCACTGAACACCGCGCGGCGCAGGAACGGTTGCGCCAGTTGGCGACCACGGACGGGCTGACCGGGCTGGCCAACCGCAGGCGGTTTCTGGAGGCGCTGGAGCACGAAGTGCAACGCCACCGCCGTTACGGCACCCCCCTGGCGCTGATTTCCATCGACGTGGACCGCTTCAAGCGGGTCAACGACACCTGGGGTCATGCCGTGGGCGACGAGGTGCTCTGCGGGCTGGCCGCCATTTGCCGGGCAGAGGTGCGCGACGTGGATACCGTGGGGCGCATCGGCGGCGAGGAATTTGCCGTGCTGCTGCCGGATACGACCCCGGAAGAAGCCATGGCCGTGGCGGAACGACTGCGGGTGGCCGTGCAGGCAGCACCGCTGCTGACCGCCGCCGGGCCGCTGTCCGTCACCCTGAGTCTGGGCGTGGCCGCAAGCCCCCCGTGCGACGGGGCAGATACGCTGCTGCGCGAAGCGGACAGGGCGCTTTATCAGGCCAAGGCGGGCGGTCGGAACCGGGTGGAACGGTCGTTCGACTTGCCCGGTGACCTGTCCGCAAGCCGGGAACGGGCGGCGCAGCCGGTACCCTGATCACCATTCCTTGAAGATGAAGAACGTGGCCACCACGATAAGAACGAACCCCACCAGATAGTTCCATTTCAGCGGCTCACCCAGGTAGAGCACCGAGAAGACCAGAAACACGGAGAGCGAAATGATCTCCTGGATGGTCTTCAGTTCTGTTGCGTTGAAATGGCCATAGCCCGCGCGGTTGGCGGGCACCTGAAGGCAGTACTCGAAAAAGGCGATGCCCCAGCTCACCATGATGGCCACCATCAGCGGGCTGGCCTTGAACTTCAGGTGGCCGTACCAGGCGAAGGTCATGAACACGTTGGAAAGCAGCAACAGGCCGACGGTGACCACCGGCACGGGCAGGGTAAAGGGAGCAGGCATGGAAAGGCTCCGGTTGGAAGGGGGCGGCAAGCCGCGTGAAGTCGCGGGGTGCGCGATATGGCGCGCCCTGCGGGACCGCCGCTTTTTCGCACGGGGGGCGGCGGCTGGCAAGGCGTCCTGAATGTAGCGCGGGCGCGGGCTTGCGCGGGGCGATGGACTTGCCGGGGCGCGGGGGGGAAGCGCAGGGTGCGCAATGTTGGCGGGGCCGCCGATCTTCATGGATCGGCGGCCCCTGTCCGTCGTCAACATGTGCCGCGTACGGCACGGATCATCCGCGTGCTATTGGGCGGCGGGGGGCACGGGGCGGTCACCGGGACGCTTGTCATTCATTTGGCCGGGCCGATTGTCGCGCCGGTCGTCCCGATTGTCGCGGCGGTCGTCACGCCGTTCATCGCGGCGTTCCATGTTCTGGTCATGGCCTTCGCGGCGGTCATCGCGGCGCTCCATGTGTTCGTCGCGTTTGTCATCCCGTTTGTCACGCCGGTCATCCCGTCGTTCGTCACGGCGTTCCATATTCTGGTCATGATGTTCGCGGCGGTCATCGCGGCGCTCCATGCGATCATCCTTACGCTCGTCCTTACGGTCCATGTGCTGGTCGCGTCGGTCGTCACGCTGTTGCATGTGCTCTTCGCGCCGTTCTTCCCTGCGTTCCTTGCGCAGGTCGGGGCGACCGTCGGCGGGCGCGGCGTCGTCAGCCCGTGCGGGCAGTGCGGTCAACGCGGGCAGGGCAATGGCGGCGGCAAGGGCAAGCGAGGCGAACAGGGTGGTCGTTTTCTGCAACATGTCGGTTCTCCTTCATGAAAACCGTGGGGTGCGCCGCAGGTGCGGCGGCTGGAGTCGGTGAACAGCGCCCCTGCATGGTTGCGGCGGTGGCCGCGCGGCACAAAGGGGTCGCCCGTACCGGACACACCGGCACGTCGAGGCGCATATTGCGCCGAAGCCGCATGAAGTCAACGGAGGCGGGCCACAAGTTACACTTCGTAACATCACGTAGCAGGGCGGCAACGGACAGCGGAGTGACTGCCTGGGATATCAAGGCAATTTGCGAGGCACAGCGCAGGGCGGCAGTCCAGGGGGCGGGTGTCCATGTTGCAGGCGCGAGTGACGCCTTCAACTGCAGCCGAGGGGGGATTGGGCCGCGACTGGGCAGCGATTGGGGGCGGATGGTGTGCAGGCGGGCAGGGGTGAGGCAGATGCGGCAAAGGGGCTGGCGCGTGACCGCTGCCGCCGCTCAGGCCGTCTCGTCGGTGATGGTGCCGCTTTCGCGCAGCAGCAGGTCCAGCACCAGTTCTTCAAGCGACCGGCTTTCGTTGGTCTTGGCGCGTGTCTCGGCGGCGGTGTCCATGATGTCCGCCTGCGAGGCCAGCGACGTGGCCTGGCTGGCCAGGTTGGTGGAGCGCGAGGCATAGTTGGAAGCCACCGTGCTCACCGTGGTGATGTGGCCGGAGAGGGTGGTGACCATGGCGGCAGCCTTGCCTACGGTGTTGATCTGGGTGCTGGTGAAGGCGTTCTTGAGGGACGAGAAGTCGTACAGGGCCAGGTCGAAACTGCCGGTGCCGGATTGGATTTTGATGTTGCCCGCGCCGCCGGACACGGTGACCCGGTTGTCGGACGCCCAGGCCGAACCGTCCAGCAGCGCAATGCCGTTGTACGAGGCAGAGGCGATGGTCTGGGTTATCTGCGAGGCCAGCGAGTTGTACTCCGCCTGAACCGAGGCGTAGGTCATGGTGCCGGTGGCCACGCCGTTGGCCAGTTCCTTCATGCGGGTGAAGGCAGTGTTGATGGTGGTGGTGGCTTCGTTGGCCAGGTCCACGATGGATTTTGCCTCGGACACGTTGCTGGACGCCTGCCGCAGCATGCCTGCATCGGCCCGCAGTCTGCCGGTAAGCGCGGCGGCGGTGGGGTCCGTCACCTTGCGGGTTTGGCTTTCGGTCAGCAGCATGTCGCGCAGCGACGTGCCGACGGATCCGCCCATGAACAGCGAGTTGGTCAGCATGTCCTGCTGCATGAGTTGCAGCGAATATTCCACCAGCATGGTGTTCAGCGACTTGTCGGCCACGTCCGCTCCCCGGCGTGCGATACACTACGCCTTGTGGACCGTATCGGCGGATTTCCCCCATGCTTTAGGGGCATGTTGTCGAATTGATCGCCGTTTCGTGCGCAGGCGCACTTGTCGACGGGCATGGCGGGCATGGCGGAATAGCTGCCCATGCGGGCGGCTTTTTTTCTGCCTAGGGCGGCAAGGGCTGCGGGGTGTGGCAGCGTCGTTTGGGGTGACCTGCGGCGAGTTTGCCGGTTGAACCCGGCACCCCGTTTTGCTACATGCTGGGGGCATTGACGACGTGTGCCGCATGGCCACGCCGCCCCCACGAAAAACAGCCACGAAGATTTTCAAGGATCTCCGGCAAAGGGAATCCGGTGCGACACCGGAGCGGTCCCGCCGCTGTGATCCCCGCGCGCATGGCGCGCAACGTCCGCCCCGGCCCGGGCAGGAAGCATCCAGCTTCTTCCCGCCGCCGTAGCGCCACTGGCACCGGGTTCCGCCCGCGCCGGGAAGGCGGGTCGGACGGGGGAAAGCCAGAAGACCTGGCCGGAGCGCTTCTTGCCGCCACGGGCACGCGGATGCCCGCAACGGACTCAAGAAGATTCATGGAACACGCCGCGCGCCGAGGGACGTTACCGACGTACCCCCGCGACGCGCCTTACCACGGGCGGCCCGCCGCCGTGCGCCATTGGCGTGCGGAATTCCGTCGGCCCGCCGTCCGGGAGCCATTGCCCATGCCCCAACATATTCGCAAGCGCGACGGTCGCGTGGAAACCTGGTCCGTGGACCGGGTGGGCCACGCCATCAACAAGGCCCTGAAGGCCAGCGGCATCAAGGACCCCCTGCTGGGCAAGCGTCTGGCGCAGCGGGTGGAAGCCAAGCTCGACGGCGTGGACATGCCGGAGCAGGAGCAGGTGCAGGACCTTGTCCAGCGCGTGCTGATGGAAGCCCGCCTGTATGCCGTGGCCGAGCGGTACATCATCTACCGCGAAAAGCGCCGCGAAATGCGCAGCCAGAACGAGGCCTACCTGGACGTGGCCCGGATGATCGAAAGCTATCTCGACCGGTCCGACTGGCGCGTGAACGAAAACTCCAACATGGGGCATTCGTTCCAGGGGCTTATCCTGCACATGGCGGGTTCGGTTCAGGCGCGCTACGTGCTGGAAAAGTACCCCGAGGAAATCCGCCTGGCCCACACCCACGGCTATTTCCACATCCACGACCTGTCCTTTGGTCTGGCCGGGTACTGCGCGGGCTGGAGCCTGCGCGACCTGTTGCTGGAAGGCTTCAACCTGAAGGGCCGCTGCTGCGCGTCCCCGGCGCGCCACTTTGACGCGGCCTGCGGGCAGATCGTCAACTTCCTTGGCACGTTGCAGAACGAATGGGCGGGTGCGCAGGCGTTCAACAACATCGACACCTACCTTGCCCCGTTCATCCGCCACGACAAGCTGACCTATGACGAGGTCAAGCAGGGCGTGCAGAAGCTGGTGTACAACCTGAACACCACCTCGCGCTGGGGCGGGCAGAGCCCGTTCACCAACTTTACCCTGGACATGGCCCCGCCGAAGCACATCGCCAAGGAACCGGTAATCATCGGCGGCGAGTTCCAGGATTCCACCTACGGCGACTACGCCGCAGAGATGGACATGTTCAACCGGGCGTTCATAGAGGTGATGCTGGAAGGCGACGCCGACGGGCGCATTTTCTCCTTTCCCATCCCCACCTACAACGTCACCCCCGACTTTCCGTGGGACACCGACACCGGCAAGCTGCTGCTGCGCATGACGGCCAAGTACGGCGCGCCCTATTTCCAGAACTTCATCAACTCGGACCTCAATCCCGAAGACGTGCGCTCCATGTGCTGCCGCCTGCAGATGGACCTGCGCGAAATCCGCAAGCGCACCGGCGGGCTGTTCGGTTCGGGCGACCTTACCGGCTCCATCGGCGTGGTCACCCTGAACCTGCCCAAGTACGCGTACCTGGCCCAGGGCGAGGAAGACTTCCTCGACATGATCACCGAGTACGCGGAAATGGCCCGCGACGCCCTGGAATACAAGCGCAAGCTCTGCACCCAGATGCTGGACGCGGGCATGTTCCCGTTCTCGCGCCGCTACCTCAAGAACGGCTACGCGGGCCACTTCTCCACCATCGGGCTCATCGGCGGGCACGAGGCCTGCCTGAACCTTCTGGGCAAGGGCATCGAGACCGAGGCCGGACTGCGCCTGATGAAGCGCGTGCTGCATCACCTGCGTGAACTGACCGTGCGCTTCCAGGAAGAAACCGGGCACATGTACAACCTTGAAGCCACGCCCGGCGAAGGCACCTGCTACCGCCTTGCGCGCATCGACCGCGCCCTGTACGAAGACATTGCGACCTCCGGCGGCGACACGCCGTACTACACCAACTCCACCCTGCTGCCCGTGGGCTTCACCGAAGACGTGTTCGCCGCGCTGGAGCACCAGAACGAGTTGCAGACCCTGTACAATGGCGGCACGGTGTTCCACTCCTTCCTCGGCGAGGCCGCGCCCGACGAGGCTTCGGTAAAGAACTACCTGCTGAAGGCCATGCAGAAGACGCGCATCCCGTACATCTCGGTCACGCCCACCTTCTCGGTGTGCCAGACCCACGGCTACCTGCGCGGCGAGCACATGAACTGCCCCGAATGCGGCGAAGAGGCGGAAGTGTACACCCGCGTGGTGGGTTACTACCGCCCGGTCAGCCGCTGGAACCTTGGCAAGCAGCAGGAATACAAGGAACGCGTGGAGTACGGCATGGGATCGTTCTGCGATTGCGGCGCGCCGGCCACCGAAGTGGATACCAGGCTGCCGGAGCCTGCCACGGCCGACTAGGGCTGCGTTGTTGCGCCTCGCTCGGTCGTGCTGCGTTGTTTGCGGTATTATGCCCTGTCATGTCCTGACTCGAACCCGGAACCGCGCACGGTTCCACCCGTGACGCCGTGATCCTGAACGCCACCCAGCTTGAAGCCATCCGCCAGCGCAACGACGAGGAACTGCGTCGGGGCGCGCACGCCACGCCGGGCTATCCGGCGCACACCGTGCGCGACCTGTTGCAGACCGTGGAGGCGCTGAAGAAGGAAAAGAAGAAGTGGCAGCGCCTGGCCCAGGAACGCGGGCAGGCCCTGGACACGGTGCGTGAGGTGCTGGACGCGGTGCGCCCCGCCGACGGACGCAACGGCAACGGACATGGCGTGCCGGGAACCCGCGACCGCGACGCCGAACCCGACGCCCGGCAGCCCCTGGTGGGCGCGGACGGCGGGGATGCCCCCTTGCGGGAGTAACCCGCACGGCGCACCGTGGGCATACGGAATGAAAAATTGACCGCCCGGCATGTCTGTACATGCCGGGCGGTTGTGCGTCCGATGGGCGAAATGGGTGTGGCGGTTGGTGCAGCGTGGCGGTGTGCAGGCGGTGCAGCCGCAGCAAACGGATGGGAGGGCAGAAAGGTACAGGGCAGGATGCGCGCGGGCACGGTACGTCAGGCAGGACGAGCGTGGGTCCGCGCCGCAAATGCAAACGACCGCCGGGCGGCGGTCGCAATGGGCTGTGCAGGAGAGGCCGGACGGGCCGGGAGGGCAGGCGGGCAGCGCAGGCTGCGCGCCGCATCCCTCGCTATTTTTCCGGGGCGGGCACGGGGAACTGTTCGCGGTAGATGACCCGGCCTTCTGTCTCCAGTTCCACCACCATGGACTGCACGTCTGCGGCAGCCACCCCTTCGGGCAGCGGGGCGGACGTGACGATCTTCTTGAAGCGGGAAATCTGGAACCGGTTGGTGTCCGGCTCCAGCTTCAGCGGCAGAATGCGTCCGTTGGCGGTTACCACGGAAAGCACGGCCTGCCCGGTCAGTTGCTTCTTGGGGTCCGGGTTGGTCAGGTCGAAGTTGATGCGCAGCCGCTTGCCGGATCCGTGCCGCACGCCCACGTTGTCCACGCGGGCCTCGCCGGTGCTCAGGGCTTCGCGCGCTTCACCGGGGGTGTCGGCCACGGCGGCGGCAACGGCCTGGCTGGCGGCATCGGGTACGCGGGCCTCTGCGCCTGTGGTGGGGGCGGATTGCGCGGGCGTGGTCCCGGCGGCGTCGGCGGGGGCCTGTGCGGGCGCACTCACCACGCCATCCCCCGCGCCATTGGCGTCGCCCGGCTTGGCCGGGGCAGGCGCGGGGGGGGATGCCAGAGCCGCGCTGCCCAGCAGGGCGCGCAGTTCCTCCGGGTCGCTGCTGCGCAGCAGCGATTCCAGATTGGAAAGACGCTCCAGTTCCACCCGCGCTTCCTTCAGTTCGCGGTCCAGGGTCTGGTTCTGACCCACCAAAGCCCGATTGGCCTGCCAGAACGAGAAACCGGCCCATACCCCGAAGGCGGCCAACAGCGGCAGCAGCACCAGCGAAATGGTGAGCAGCCGCAGGGCCAGGGGGCTCACGCGCAGGCGACGCACACGGCAGTCGTCGCGCATGAGCAGCAGGCTGTATTTCTCGTCGGTCATCATCGGGTGGCGGGACTCCATTCTTCCTTGACGATTTCCCAGTTCTGGCCGCTCTGGCGCAGCAACAGGGTCTTCACGCCCCGGTCACCATTGCCGGTCACGTCACGATATTCCTGGGTCATGTCGGCGCGCACGCCGCCAGCCACTGCTTCTATGCGCAGGCCCTTCAGCTGGACCTTGGAAGGCTTGGCCTTGCGCCACAGGTCCTGCTTCTGCTGGCGGATGGACGCGGCACCCTTGCGCGGGGCCTGTTCGGCGTCGTTCGCGTAGCAGGCAATGTAGCCCTTCACGTCGCCGCGCTCCCATGCCTTGCGCCATTTTTCGACAAAGGCGGTGACCTGCGGCGAGACGGTTTCAAGATAGTTGGCTTCCATGCCCACGTCAGCGGGCACCCATTCCATGCCCACGATGCGGTACTCGCCCTTCTTGTCGGGCTGCCAGTACAGGCGGCGGATGCCTTCCGTGGTCATGTTGGGGGCGCGGTAGTACTGGTTGAACCAGGTCACCCAGTAGCCGGGTCCCTGCATCACCTGCACGTCGGAAATGGAGGTCTGGATCCACGCCAGTTGCTTGAACAGCCGTTCCTTCTGGGTGCGGAAGGCGGCAAAGGATTCTTCTTGCGCGGCGGTGTAGGCGTCGGGATCGTAATAGTCGAACATGGCGGGCGAACGCGAACCCCAGGCCTTGGCCCAGCCCTTGACCTTGTCTTCCAGCTTGCGCGCGGTGGCCTTGTCGTCCCTGGAGGGAGATGCGTCGGTGGCCACGTCGCCCGCCACGGCCACTGCTGTGCCGGGAACGAACAGCTTGCCCGCCCTGTCGATGTCCGCGCGGTTCAGGGCGATGCAGCCCTTGGTCTCGCGCGGGATGATGTCGTGCCCCTTGCTGTGGATCCAGATGCCGGAGCCGGTCTTGCGGCGCAGCTTGTCCACGGGGTTGGGGTAGTTCAGAGTGTAGGCGATGCCGCCGTACATCTCCATGTCCAGCCCGGCGGAGAGCTTGCCCACCACAAAGTAGATGCCTTCGGGGGTCTTCAGGTCCCCAGCGGTCTGCTTGTCGCCCGTGGCCTGACCGGTGGTGCAGATGTAGCTGGCGGCCAGCTTGAGCGGGCTGTGGCGTTCGTAGATGAGCAGCTTCTGGTCTTCCTTGTCCACCGCCACGATCCTACGCGGCGTGCCGGGGTCGTCCGGAATGCGCACGTGCCAGCCGTCAGCGGCAGCGGAAAGGGGACAGAAAAGGGAAAGCAGCAGGGCAGCGGCAGGCAGCAGACGGTGAAGGGCGCGGATGGTGCTTCGATGCATCTCGGTGCGCGGGCTGTGTACCCCACGGGGGGGCACGGTGATCCGTCGTAACGGCGGATGTGGCGTCTGTGCCCCCTGGTCCTTGCTGCGAAACGCTGATGATGCGTGACGCCGTGGGAGGCATGGCCGCCGGGGCCTTGTGATGCGTCTGCCGGACTGCCGACTTGCCGGTTTTGCCGGACTGGCCGAAGTCTGCGAAATCCGTCTGGAACAATCGGGGGGCGGGCTGGTCCGACGACCGGGCCCGCCATATTCTTCAGGACGGGCGGGTGCCTACGCGCGCGCGGCTTCCACCAGTTCCTTGCGGGTAAAGATCGAGATCAGGTCGTACCCGGCATCCTTGATGGCCTGCCTGCCGCCTTCCTCGCGGTCCAGCACGGTGCATACGGCCACGATGCGCAGGCCCGCAGCCTCTACCCGTTCGCAAGCCTTTAGCAGGGAACCGCCAGTGGTGACAACGTCTTCCAGCATGGCAACCGGGTCGCCGGGGGCAAAGTTGGCAAGTCCTTCCACATATTGGTCGGTGCCGTGCCCCTTGGGCTGCTTGCGCACGATGAAGCCCGCCAGCGGGCGGCCCCGCTCGTGCGAGATGACCGTGGTGGCGGAAATGAGCGGGTCGGCCCCCAGGGTCATGCCGCCCACGCCCACCACAGGCACGTCGCGCAGCAGATCGTTGAACAGCGAACCGATGAGCCACGAGCCTTCGGCATTGAGGGCGGTCTGCTTGCAGTCGAAGTAGTAGTCGCTCTTGCGGCCTGAAGTAAGCGTGAAATCGCCTTCCCGGTATGATTTTTCCACAAGCAGGCGGGCCAGGCGGATGCGCAGGTCGTTCATGGGGTTCCTTGGGCGCTCTGGGTGAACGGATAATCTGGAAAAACCGGGTGAACCGAGCAGGCCAAAGGCTAGCTGCGGCCAAACACCCGTTCGAAGATCATGTTTTCGTGGCGCAGATAGTAGCCGGGATCAAACAGTTCATCAAGGACGGAGGGGGCAAGGCGCGCGGCGATGTCCGCGTCGGCCCGCACCATGTCCGGAAAGGGCTTTCTGGTTTCCCAGCTCTGCATGGCGCAGCGCTGCACCATCACGTAGGCCTCCTGGCGGGCCATGCCCGATTCGACCAGGGCCAGCAGCACGCGCTGCGAGTAGTACAGTCCGTACGAACCGGCCAGGTTGCGGTCCATGTTTTCCGGAATCACCCGCAGGTTGGACAATAGGCTAGACAGGCGGTGCAGCACGTAGTCCATGAGGATGGTGGAGTCGGGCATGATGACCCGTTCCACGGACGAATGGCTGATGTCGCGCTCGTGCCACAGGGCCATGTTTTCCATGGCGGCCAGCGAGTTGGTGCGGATAAGGCGCGAAAGGCCGGTCATGTTTTCCGCCGAGATGGGGTTCTTCTTGTGCGGCATGGCCGACGAACCCTTCTGCCCCTTGGCGAAGCCTTCTTCGGCTTCCAGCACTTCGGTGCGCTGCAGGTGGCGCAGTTCCACGCACAGCCGTTCCACGCCGCCTGCGGCCAGCGCCAGCGAGGTGAAGAAATGGGCGTGCCGGTCACGCTGGATGACCTGGGTGGAGATGGGGTCCACGTTCAGGTTCAGGATTTCGCAGGCAATGGATTCCACGCAGGGGTCGAGCATGGCGTAAGTGCCCACGGCTCCGGAAATCTTGCCCACGCGCACGCTTTCAAGCCCGTCGCGGAAGCGGGCCACGTGGCGCTGGAATTCGGCGTGGAAGCCCGCCATCTTCAGGCCGAAGCTGGTGGGTTCGGCGTGGATGCCGTGGGTGCGGCCCATGCACAGGCGGCCCTTGTTGGCGAAGGCCAGGGTTTCCAGAGTGGCCAGCAGCCGCTCGAAGCCCTTCAGGATAAGTTCGCCGGCCTGGGCCAGCAGCAGGCCGTTGGCCGTGTCCACGATGTCCGACGAGGTGCAGCCAAGGTGGATGAGCCGGGCCGAGGGGCCCACCTTTTCTTCCACGGCGGTGAGAAAGGCGATGACGTCGTGCCGGGTTTCCTGTTCGATTTCCAGGATGCGGTCCACGTCGAAGTCGGCTTTTTCACGGATGACGCGCATGTCGTCCGCACCGATGACGCCCAGGCGGTGCCAGGCTTCGCAGACGGCCAGTTCAACGTCGAGCCAGGCGCGGAAGCGGTTTTCGAGGGTCCAGATGCGGGCCATCTCTGGGCGGGAGTAACGGTCGATCATCGCGGCTTCCTTGCTGGTGCGGTGCTGTGCGTTTGCGTATGGCCGCCGGGACGGCATGGCGGACCGGCGGGCCGGTGCGCCTGGATTGTCCGGACGGTTGCGTGCAGTCAGTTGCGGGGCATGCGCGGTGTCATGCTCTGGTATGCGCAGGGCTGGGGCCAATCGTGAAAAGAGGCAGCCCTGCGGACTGGATCAATCGTGAAAAGGGGCAGTCTTGCGGACTGCCCCTGATGCTACGAGCCTGTGGCCGACGCGGCGGCACAGCCGCCCGACGGGGCGGCAGCAGCACACTTGGCCGGGCTTTCGCCCGAAGCGGCGGTGCCGGTCGATGCGGCGGCGGCAGTTCCGGAATCAGCGGAACCGCCGGAAGCGCCATTGGACCCGTTGGAACCATTGGACCCGGCATCGCTGCCGCCAGAGGTTTCAGCGCTGGCGCCTGCGTGCGAATCGGTGGACGAGCGGTTACCGTAGTCGGTGACGTACCAGCCGCCGCCCTTGAGCACGAAGCTGGTGTTGGACACGATGCGGTCGGCGTGGCCGCCGCACACCGGACAGGAGCGGGGGGCTTCGTCGAAGGTCTTCAGCCATTCCTCGAAGATCTGCTCGCAGTCGCTGCAACGATATTCGTAGATGGGCATGTTGCCCTCCTTGCAGAACCTACGCGTGATGGACGAGCCTAAACAGCGTCGTACGCGTTGTCAAACGGGAAGGCCATGCGATGGAGCATGGTACGGCATGCACGACGGTGTGGCGTCGTGCGACGGGCGGGGCGTGGTCACCGCCATGCCCGCTGCCTGGTGCTGCATGCATGGCGAGGTATATGTTCCGGATGCTGCATGAACCGCCGTGACGTTCCGGTGCATGCCGCATGCAATGCGGCGGGCAGGGACGGGCACGTGGGGCGGGCCGCACCGCAGGAAGCACACGCGCCTCGGGCGACGTGCCAACAGGGGGCACGTTGCGCGAAGCGCGGGGCGTTCTAGCGGCGGAACGAAAAACCTGGATGCCTTAGGACTTGGCGGCGGCCTTCGCTTCGCGCACGCGCTGCTTGAGGCGCTTTTCGCGGCGCTGACGGCGACGATCCAGTTCTTTCTTGCGTTCGATCTTCTTGTGGGCCATGGGGGACTCCTCCGTGAAATCGCGTGAGATAAGAGGGACCACCTATCGCGAACCACAGGTTTTGTCCAGTGCCGCGTGACAGGTGATGCGAGCTTGGCACGCTGGCCGACCGGCCACGCAGGCCAGCCGGGCTGGTTAAAGCGGACTGCCGGGGCGCGTGGGCCTGGGTCAACGGTCGAAGTAGCCGCTTACCGGGCCGTCCGTATCGATGGTGGCATCGCCGAAGCCGTGACGGGCAAGGATGGGCAGCAGCACGTCGTGGGGCGGCACGTCTTGGGTGGGGATGCTCGCCGGGTCGCCATGTCCCGCATGTGCGGGGCCGATTTGCAGGCGAGGCGGCGCGTCCGGTGCCAGCCGCAGGCGAAAGTCGTACAGGCCAAGGTCTTCCAGCGCGTTTTCCGCAGCGGCCAGCCGGGCCAGGGTGTCCGCGTCGGGGGGCATGCCGTAGGCCAGCCGGGTGAGCAGGCAGGGGCGGGCTGCCTGGTCCGGCCTGTCCATGCCGGTGCGTGCGGCCAAAGCTCGAATGTCGGCCTTGGACAGGCCCGCTTCGGCCAGGGGCGAGCGGATGCCCAGCTCGCGCAGGGCGCGCAGGCCGGGGCGGTAGGCGGTCAGGTCGTCGGCATTGGTGCCGTCGCACAGGGGCAGGGGGGCTGCCGTGGCGAGCAGGGCGGTGAAGGCGGCGTGCTTGCAGTGGTAGCAGCGGTCGCGGTCGCCTGTCGCGATGGCCGGGATGGTCAGCGGGTTCAGTGCCACGGGGATGAAGGTGGCCCCGCGCGCGGTGGCCCAGCGGCGGGCTTCTTCCGTTTCGCGCGGGGGCATGTGCGGGCCGGTGATGTGCAGGGCGGTGACGCGGCAGCCTGCCAGCAGGGCGGCGTGGGTCAGGAAACGGCTGTCCAGTCCGCCGGAAAGGGCCACCGCCAGCTCCGGCATGGTGGCCAGCAGGCGCAGCAGGGCAGGGGGCAGGGCGTCGGGGGGCGTGTTGGTGCGCTGGGGGGCGATGCTGGTCATGTGGTGTGTCTGGGCCTGAAGGTGCGCGTGCAGCCTGCCGTCGAAATCCGCCTTTTTGGGCCGGGCGGCGTTGGCGCTTGATTTCCGCTGCTCACGTACTCCAGTACGCTCCGCGCGGAAATCGCGCGCCGCCTTGCCCGGCCACAAAAAAACGTAATTTCTCGCATTCTGCCCGCACAGCCATCCGCGCCGGAAGACCGGCGCGGAGCATAAGGAAGAAAGGCAATTGCCGGACAGGAAGAGAACAACCATGAGCCGAAAGCTAGGGGGGCCGCTCGTGTTGCGGGGACGCCAAGCAAAGATGTAGTGCCCGCCATGCCGATCGGCAAGGTTGCCGTTGGGAATAAGACCGAGCCGCAGGCCGTTTCATTGTGGCAAGCCGCCCCGCCAAGCCAAAAACCGAAACCCGCCGGGTGCGCGTTGATTGCTCGCGCCCGGCGGGTTGTTCAGTGCGTGCGGCTGCTAGGGGCTTTCTCCAAAGCAGGCATTTCGCTCGTTGGCGAGGAAAACGAGCCTGCCATGAGGGAGTATACTCTTATCGTATTCGACCGACATGGCAGGCGAAGTTTGACGAAGCCAACGAGCGAAAGGGCAATTTGGAGGAGGCCCCTAGGCCGAGGGCAGCAGTTCCACCGGCTCGGTAAGCAGGAATTCACCCTTTTCGATCCACGACTTCAGCGTGTTGGCCACTTCCAGCGACAGCGGGTAGCTGGTCATGGGCACGGTTTCCACCTTCTTGCCCATGATTTCCACCTCGCCGCTCTTCAGGTCTTCGTAGGTCACGTGCTGGATGACCCGCGGCAGGCAGTTGGGGTAGTCGTGCCCGTAGTCCTTGACCGGCATCTGGATGTCGCTGTCGTCCACGCCGGTGAACCAGGCGATTTCCTCGTTCAGGATGGGGATGGGAATGCCCACGCCCACCGCCAGCGAGCAGCCGTAACCCAGGAAGGACAGGCCGCGCAGGTAGCGGGGGTTCATGCCCTTCAGGTCGCCCTTCAGCATCAGCGTGCCCGCCGGGGAAAGCGGCAGGCCGCGTTCGGTGCGCTTGGGCGCCGCCACGTGCTGTGTGCCCGCCCCAAGCACGTACCCCGTGCCGCCGCCCAGGAATATCCGGGTGCCAAGGCCGATGGTGCGGAACAGCGGGTCGTTGAACAGCGGCGAGATGCGGCCCGCCGTGGCGAAGTTGACGTTGCGCAGGTTGGGCTTCAGCGGGCCCATGTACGTGTAGATGATGCGGCTCGTCAGGTTCACGGCCGCGTTGTAGTTCTGGTAGCAGTTGCGCGGGTTCAGCAGGTGCGCATAGGGCAGTTCGGACAGGGTTATCTTCTTGTCCAGCGACTTGCGCGGGTAGCAGTCCGTACCGTAGGCCTCCGCCCGCAGGTGTACGGCCTTGCCGCGCACCAGGTCTTCAATGACGTGGCCGCCGCCGTACTTGAACCGACCGGGGTAGACCTTGTTCAGGGGATCGTCCTCGGTAGGTTCGGTGGCGCCCAGGTAGGAGTCCACTGCGGCAAGCCCCGCGTAGGCGGGCACATCGTTCATCCAGACCTTGGCGGTCTTGAGGGTGGGCGGATCCTGCTGGCCGATGTTGAAGAGCAACCCGGAGGAGCACATCGGCGAGAAAGTCCCGGTGGTGACAACGTCGATTTCGCGGGCGGCCTTTTCCTTGCCCATTCGACGGACGGCCTCGGTCATCTCCTCGGCATTCAGAACCACGGCCTTGCCCTGGCGAATGCGTTCGTTGATTTCCGCGATCGTCTTGTTCACCTTGAAACTCGCCATCTTGCTAACCTCCGTTGGTGGCGCGTTGCGCCGGTTCAATAAATCAGGATATCAGCATATGGAAAAGCAGTCCGAATTGCAACCTGCAAAAAAGGGGACCTGCGCAGGTCCCCCGAAATTTTGCCGGACTGATCGCGGATCAGATCCAGAACAGGCGGGAATTCCTCAGGATGACTGCCCCAAGCGTTCAAGGGCCTGCTGCGCCAATTCGAAGTCCGGGTCCAGTTCCAGGGCCACCTTCAGGCAGCGCTCGGCGTAGTCGCGCCCGCCCGCCCGCATGAACACCAGGCCCATGTTGAAGGCGATGGTCTTGTCGCGCCGGGGCAGGTCCGGGTTGATGGTCATGGCCTTCAGCATGCTGGAGCGCGCCTCGCGGAACTCCTTGCCCTCGGCGCAGGCCATGGACATGTTGTAGTACAGGTTCTCGTCGTCCGGGGCGATGCGCAGGGCCTTCTGGTATTCGATGGTGGCCTCGCGCCATTTGCCTTGCTTGCGCAGGGCGATGCCCAGGCGGTTGAAGGTGCCCAGGTCGCCCCGGTCCAGCATGTCGCCCTTGGCGTCCAGGGCCTTGCGCAGGAATCGTTCGGCCCGTTCCGGGTCGCGTTCGCTGTAGATGGTGGCGATGCGCTCGGAAATTTCGCCGATGTAGGCCATGGCTTCGCGCGTGGCCTGGGCCACGGCCAGTTCGAACAGTTCTTCGGCCCTTTCCTGGTTGCCCATTTCAACATGGATTTCGCCCATGTCCACCTTGCGCTCCACATTGAGGGGCGAAAGGCGGTCCAGCTTTTCCAGGTAGCCCAGTTGGGCCTCGTTGTCGCCGATCTGCTTGTTCAGATCGGCCAGCTTTTTCAGCGGCTCCAGGTACAGGTCGGCGTTGCGGCTGGCTTCCTCGAAGCATTCGCGGGCGCGGTCCATCTTGCCCAGCGCCTGGTAGGCGTCGCCCATGACCAGCAGCCCGGCGGCGCTGTTGGGTTTCAGCTCCAGTATCTTGCGGCAGACCTTCAGCGCGCTTTCGTGCGAACCCTGCTGCACCATGGCCCGGGCCGTGTCGATGAGTTGGCCCAGCTTGCCCTGCGGCTTGATGGTGAAGGCGATCTTTTCGATCAGCGTGTTCACCGAGATGGGTTTGCTGATGAAGTTGTCCGCCCCGATTTCGTGCAGCAGCACCAGGCGCTGACGCTCCGTCTCACCGGTAAGGATGATGATCTTCACGTCCGAGTAGGCGTTCTTGACCTGTCGGACCAGAATGCCGGTGTCTCGGCCTTCCAGCATGCGCTCCATGAACACCAGCACGTTCTTCTTGCGCATGGAAACGTCGCGGATGGACTTGATGATGTAGTCCGTATTGGTGACCACGGCGAGCGCGTCGGTGGCGATGGCGAGGTGCTTGGCCACCGTGTTGCGCAGCAGGGAGATGAAATTCTGGTCGTCACTCACCACGAGGAAATAGCCTTTCTTCTCGGTGATGAATTCGACGACGGTACTTTCGTACTGTTTCTGCTTGAGTTTGAGGTTGATGTTGCTCGCCATGCTTGCTCCTTGCGACAGGCTTCCCTTCGCCGAGGGCGCTGGCCTGTGAGTGTGTCTTTGCGCTGTGCGCGGGGGGACGGTAGGTACGCGCGCGTGGCTTGTCAATGTACGGCTGGGGATGCTGTTCGGGGAAGGCCGGTTGGTGCTGTCCCGGTGCTGCCCGGACGGCATCGGCCGGGGTGACGTCGGCCACGCCTCCGGTGCGCAGCGCCACGCCCCCGCGTGTCGCCGTCCGGTCGGAATGCCCCGCCTTCGCGGCATAGCACAGCCAGCGGAACGTGGCGAGGGGTGCGGGTCCGCTCTTTTCTCCTTTTGCACGTGTTCGAAGCGTCCGTGCCCGCATCGGCCTGCCGGGGGCAGGTTGCGGGTTGGCCGGGGCCCGGCCCGCCGGCCACTGTCCGGACAGCGTGCCGTCGTGCCTGCTGGCCCGGCAGTCGTACCGACGCTACGTGCGCGCCGTGCCCTGCGCGGCAACGGCCCTGGCCTTGGCCTCTGCCTCCGCCGGGTCGCCAAGGTAGCGGTGGCCCAAGGGGCGCAGTTGGTCATCCAGGGTGTAGACCAGCGGCAAGCCCGTGGGGATGTTCAGCCTGGTCACGGCTTCCTGGGCCATGCCGTCCAGATGCATGACCAGGGCGCGCAGGCTGTTGCCGTGCGCCGCCACCAGCACCCGTTGCCCGGCCAGCACCTGCGGCGCGATGACGTCGTGCCAGTAGGGCAGCACGCGGGCCACGGTTTCCTTCAGGCTTTCGCTGGCGGGCAGCACGTCGGGCGCAAGGGCCGCGTAGCGGGCGTCCCCGGCAGGGTTGCGCGGGTCGTCGGCGGGCAGGGGCGGGGGCGGGGTGTCGTAGCTGCGCCGCCATTCGAACACCTGCTCGTCGCCGAAGCGGGCGGCGGTTTCCGCCTTGTCCAGCCCCTGCAGCGCCCCGTAATGGCGCTCATTGAGCCGCCAGTGCTTGTGTACCGGCAGCCAGGACAGCCCCATTTCGTGCTGCACGACGTACAGGGTGCGGACGGCCCGGGTAAGCACCGAGGTATGGCAGATGTCGAAGGTCAGCCCTTCCTCGGTCAGCAGGCGGGCGGCGTCGCGCGCCTCCTGTTCGCCTGCTGGCGAAAGATCCACGTCGGTCCAGCCGGTGAAACGGTTTTCCAGGTTCCAGGCGCTTTGCCCGTGACGCAGAAGTACCAGCGTGTGCATGCGGCCTCCCGTCGGCCCGCTGTGCGGACCATTTGCAGCCGGTGCGGTGGCCCGGAGCGGGCGTCAGTCGGCTGTCTGGATGTTGTAGCCCTTCAGCTTGCGGTACAGGTGGCTGCGCTCGATGCCCACGGCCTCGGCCAGCCGGGTGACGTTGCCGCCGCATTCGGCCAGGCGCGCGGCAAGATAGTGCGCCTCGAAGGCGGCGCGGGCCGCCTTCAGGTCCATGCCGGGGGCCAGCAGCGCGGCCATGTCTGCCTGGGCGGCGTCATCCGGCGCGTGGCCATGGGGATGGTCCGGACCGGTGGCCGCTCCGGAGGCGCAGGAAGGCTTTGCTCCCATGCCCGCGCGGGGCAGGAATTCCGGGGGCAGCATGGCCCGCGTCACTTCCTGCCCGGCGTGCAGGATGAGCATGCGCTCCACGAAGTTGCGCAACTCGCGCACGTTGCCGGGCCACGGGTACTGCGCCAGCGCCTCTTGCGCGTCGGGGGCAAAGGTGGCCGGGCGCACGCCGTAGTCGCGGCCCAGGCGCTGCGCGAACATGTCCATGAGCAGGGGCACATCGCCCTCGCGTTCACGCAGGGGCGGCAGCACAAGGGGGAATACCCGCAGCCGGTAGTACAGGTCTTCACGGAAGGCGCCGGCGGCGATTTCGTCCTCCAGGTTCTTGTTGGTGGCGGCGATGACCCGCACGTCCACGCGCATGGTGCGGTGGCCGCCCACCCGCTCGAACTGCTGTTCCTGCAGGATGCGCAATATCTTGGCCTGGGTCTTCAGGCTCATGTCGCCGATTTCGTCCAGGAACAGCGTGCCCTTGTGAGCCATCTCGAACTTGCCCGCCTTGGCGGAATCCGCCCCGGTGAAGGCCCCTTTCTCGTGCCCGAACAGTTCGCTTTCGATGAGTTCTTCCGGTATGGCCGCGCAGTTCACCGCCACCAGGGGCCGGTCGGCCCGGCGGCTGCCCGCGTGGATGGCCCGTGCCGCCAGTTCTTTGCCGGTGCCGTTTTCTCCGGTGATGAGCACCCACGCGTCGGTGGGCGCCACGCGTGCAATCTGGCCGCGCAGGGCTTCCATGACTGGTGAGCGGCCATTCATTTCATCGGCGTGGGCAGTGGGCAGGCTGTCGCGCAGGGCCTCGTTTTCGCGGCGTAGGTCGCCGTATTCCAGGGCGCGCTGTGCGGCGATAAGCACCTTTTCCAGCGACAGCGGCTTTTCTATGAAGTCGTGCGCACCCTTGCGGATGGCGTTGACCGCCGTCTCTATGGTTCCGTGGCCGGAAATCATGATCACCGGCAGGTCGGGGCGCTGGGCGTGCAGATGGTCCAGCACGGCCAGGCCGTCCATGCCGGGCATCCAGATGTCCAGAAACACCAGGTCGGGCGTCTCGCGGGCCAGCAGGGCCAGTCCGTCCTCGCCGCTGGGGGCTTCCAGCACCTCGAAGCCTTCGTCTTCCAGAATGCCGCGCAGGGAAAAGCGGATGCCGTCTTCGTCGTCGATGATCAGGATGCGGGCGTGCATGGCGTGTCCGGTTGCTGGTGCGGAAAGGAGATGGTCAGGCAAGGATGAAGCCGTCGTGGAACAGGCTGACGCACACGTCCACCATGGTGCGGTCGTAGCGCGTGCCGCGCCCGGCGGCAATCTCGGCCAGAGCCGGGCCCAGGCCCAGCGAGGCGCGGTAGGGCCGGTGCGAGGACATGGCCTCGACCACGTCAGCCACGGCCAGGATGCGCGCTTCCGGCAGGATGGTTTCCCCCTCCAGATTGTTGGGGTAGCCGGTGCCGTCCAGCCGTTCGTGATGCTGCAGGACGATCTGGGCCACTGGCCACGGAAATTCGATTTCCTTCAGGATGTCGTAGCCCACCTGGCTGTGGGTGCGCATGATGCCCATTTCCAGGTCGGACAGGCGGGTTGGTTTGGCAAGTATTTCCGCTGGGATATGGATTTTTCCGATGTCGTGCAGCATGCCCGCCACCCGCAGCCCTTCCAGGCGTTCGCCGGACAGGCCCACCCGCACGGCCATGGCGTGGGCCAGTTCGGCCACGCGGGCCTGGTGCCCCGCCGTGTACGGGTCGCGCTTTTCCGAGGCGGTGGCCAGGGCGGATACGGTCTGGCGCAGGGTGCGGCGCAGGTCTTCCACGCTGCGGCGCAGGGCCTCTTCCGACTGGCGGCGTTCGGTGATGTCGCGGAACACCAGCACCGTACCCACGCGGCGGCCATCCGGGTCGGCCAGGGGCGAGGCGCTCATCTCCACGGGGTGGGCTGCACCGTCAGGGCCATGCACGAAGGCTTCCGTCATTGCGGAGGGGCCAGCGGGTGCCGACGGGCCGACGGGCGATTGCGGCGCAGGGGATGGCTGAAAGGACAGGGCTGACCCGGCTGGCGGTGTCGGCGGGGCCAGAAGCTCGTTGGGATCGTGCAGGCGACCGCCGTTGCCGGGCCGGATGTCCACGTGGTCGGCGAAATAGCGGTCGATGCAGGCGTGATGATCCGCCCCGGTCATGGCTTCCGCGCTGGCGTTGATGTAGGTGATGCGCCCGTGGGGGTCCACGGTCAGCACCGCGTCGGCGATGGAGCGCAGGGTGGTGGCGAACCAGCGTTCCTTGCGCCGTGTTTCGTGGTCCATCTGGTGCTTGTACAGCGCCATCTCTATGGACGTGCGCAGGTCGCGGTCGGCGAAGGGCTTCAGCAGATACCCGAACGGCTCGGTGATCTTGGCGCGCTGCAAGGTTTCCGGGTCTTCGTGCGAGGTCATGTAGATGACGGGCACGGCATGGCGGGACAGGATGCGCCCGGCGGACTCAATGCCGTCCATGCCGTCGCCGAGCACAATGTCCATCAGCACGAGGTCGGGCTTTTCGTCCTGGGCCTTTTGCATGGCCTCTTCGCCGCTGGTGGCCAGCACCGGTTCGCCATAGCCGAGCGAACGCAGGCGTCGACGCATGTCCAGCGCCGAAACGGCCTCGTCCTCGACCAGCAGTATCTTGCAGTATGCCATGCCCGCTCCGGGACTGTGATGATTCGTGACCCGCACGGCAGGGGCCGTTGCTGCGGGATGTGGTTTCGTATCTGTTCTGCGTGCCTGTCTGCGTCAGGAGAGCGGCATCGGGGGACTCGGGTCAGGCCGCAGCCAGGTCCGCCAGCGCCTCGCGCAGGGTGGGGAACCGGAAGGCATAGCCCAAATCCGCCAGCCGGCCCGGCGGAGTGATCTGCCCGGCCAGCAACGCTTCATCCGCCAGTTCGCCCAAAGCCAGACGCAGGGCAAAGGCCGGTACGGGCGGTGCGGGCAGCCAGTGCGGGCGGCCCACGGCGCGGTTCAGTTCCGCCGTGAATCCGGCGTTGTCCACGGCCTGCGGCGCGGCAAGGTTGTATGCCCCGGAACAGGCCGGGGAATCCAGCAGATGCACGATGGCCCCCACCTCGTCAGCCAGGTGGATCCACGGAAAGGGCTGTCTGCCGCTACCCAGCGGGCCGCCCAGCCAGGCCCGGAACGCAGGCAGCATGCGCTCCAGCGCGCCGCCAGCGCCCAGCACCACGCCGCTGCGGATGACGCAACGCCGTACGCCCATGGCCTCTGCCGGAGCGGACGATGCTTCCCATCGTGCGCAGGTGTCCGCCAGAAATCCTGTGCCCGGCAGGTCGCCTTCGCCGCAACGCGGAGCGGCGGCCATGTCGGGCCAGCCGCCATAATAGCCCACCGCCGACGCCTGCACCAGTACCGAGGGAAGGGCCGACGCGGCCAGTCCGGCCAGTCCGGCCAATCCGTCCAATCCGGCCGATCCGTTGACTTCGGAGGTTCCGTGGGCGCCGTGCGCCGTGCCCGCGCCGTTGAGGGAACCCAATGCTGCTGCCACGGCCTGCCCGGCGGCGACACGGCTGTCCACGATGCGCGCCTTGCGCTCCGGCGTCCAGCGGCCGCCCGCGATGTTTTCACCCAGCAGGTTGACCACCGCGTGTGCCCCCCCCAGCAGGTGGGCCAATTGCTCCGGATCGCGTCCGTTCCATGTCGCGTGGGTGATGCCGTGTACGCCGGTGTTGCGCGGCGCGCGCGAAGGGATGGTGACCGTATCGCCACGGGCCAGCAGGGCGCGGGCAAGGGCCGAACCGATGAAGCCCGTGCCGCCCAGGATGACGACATGCATGCGTGAACTCCCGTGGTGCGCAGTCAGCCCTGGCGGTGCGAAAACCGCCAGCGCGAAAGGGACGGAACGTCCGCGTGCCCCGCACCCTGTGCGCCACGCGGATTTCCGGCATGCCGTCCGTTATGCCACAGGAAGCTCGATGGTGACAACGGTGCCGCTGCCAGCCGGGGCAGACGAAGCCAGAGGGCCAGCCGATTCAGGCGATTGGGGCGCGGCGTGGGCGCGCACATAGCCGCGATGGTCCGTCACCACCGATTTCACGATGGTCAGCCCAAGGCCGGTGCCGCCCTTCTTGCGCGAGAAATACGGCTCGAACAGACGCGACCGCTCCTCCGGCGTCAGGCCGGGGCCGTTGTCGGCCACGTCCACCCGCACCAGATTCAGCGCAGTGTTGTGTACCGCCGTGATGGTCACCGCGCCGTTGTCACGGCCTTGCAGCACCTCAGCCGCGTTGGTCAGGATGTTCAGGAAGGCCCTGTGCAGCGCCTCGTGGTCCATGGGCAGCACCGGCAACGGAACGGGGATGTCCAGCGTCCACGAAATGTTGCTGTGGCTGTTGCGGAACAGTGCGGTCAGTTCTTCCAGCAGCGGGGTAAGGTTGCCGGGTCGTGGGGTTACCTCCGGCAGTTTGGCGAAGGCCGAGAATTCTTCCACCATCTGTTGCAGATGTTCCACTTGGCGCACGATGAGGTCGGTACACTGCCCGAACACCGGGTCGCCCACGACGGCGGAGAACTTGCGCTCCAGCCGCTGGGCCGAAAGCTTGATGGGCGTGAGGGGGTTCTTGATCTCGTGCGCGATGCGCCGCGCCACCTCGCGCCAGGCGGCCATGCGCTGCATGCGTTCAAGTTCGGTGATGTCCTCGAACACGGCCACCGCGCCACGGTATTCGCCTTCAGGCGTGGTCAGGCTGACGGCGGTGAGCAGCAGCTTGAGGGCGCGGTCGCCCGCGCCGTATTCCACCTGACGCTGCCAGCGGCGGCCCGGGCGGCCGCGCACCTCGTCCAGCATCTGGCGGTTTATGGCCGCGTCTTCGGGCGAAAGGTAGTCGTGCGGGTCGCGCCCCACGATGGACCCCGGCTCCACCCCGAACATGGTGCAGGCTGCGGCGTTGATGGTGGCCACCTTGTCGTCCGGCCCGAACGAGACCACCCCCGCCGCGATGTTGTCCAGCACCGTGGCGATGTACCGGCTGCGTTCGCCCATTTCCACGTTTTGCAGGGCCAGCATGTCGTTGGCGTCGGTAAGCCGGGTGCGGCTGACGGAAAGGTCTTCGGCCATGCGGTTGAACGACCGCACCAGCAGGCCCAGTTCATCCGAGGCCGCGTCCTCCAGCCGGAAGGCAAGGTCGCCCCGCGCGATGCGTTCCGTGCCTTCGGCCAGGGCCAGGATGGGCGCGGTAAGTTCCTTGGCCAGCCGGAAGCCGTACCAGATGGCCCCCAGGATGATCAGCAGGCTGAGCACCGCAAGGATGAACAGGAATGAAACCTTCAGCGGGCGCTTCAGCGTTTTCAGCTTCTTGTAGTCGTCAAAGCCTTGGGCGATGCGTTCAAGTTTCAGCATCACCCCTTCGCCGATGGATTCGCCCACCACCAGGTACCCGGTGCGGCCTCCATCCACGGCCAGCACGCCGAAGACATAATCCGCGCTCTCCCCCTTCCACAGCAGGGAAACGTATTGCTGTGCCGCCGCCTGATCCCAGGCGATCTTGCGGCGGGCCTCTTTCCAGGTGGGTGCCAGGTCCGCCGGAGCGTGCCAGTTCTGCTCCACGCGGGCGGGCGTGACCACCCCGGCCAGCGACAGGCCGTATTCCTTGCGCTTGCGTTCCAGCAACGCATCCATGCCCTGGCCGCCCCAGGTCAGGTGGCGATCGGCTATTTCCGCCACGATGGATTCGCCGCGCGCGCGCAGCCGGTCGGCGGAGGCGGTGTAGAAGCTGCGGCCCACGTCCAGGGCACTGTCCAGCGAGACCTCGACCTGGTTGTTGAACCAGTAGTCCACCGAAGTGCCCACCACCCGGTTGGAGGCCAGGAACATGATCATGGTGGGCACCAGCGACAGGGCCATGAAGGCCAGCACCAGCCGGGTGCGCAGGTGCGAGCCGAACACCCGGCGGCGGCGTTCCAGGATCAGTTTGACCCCGTTGCGCAGCACGATGAACAGCACCACCAGCAACAGGATGAAATTGATGTTCAGTAATACCAGAAAGATGTAGGAATCGACGCCGAACAGGTTCAGCTCTACCCAGGTGCCCACCAGCATGGCCACCAGCACGCCTGCGGCCAGATAGATTTCGCGCTGGCGGCGCTTGCGTTCGCGGGTATCCGTGGGGTTGACCCGGATGACGCGGGGAAATTCCGGATCATCGGATTCCGGGGGCAGGGAAGGGCGGTGAGGCTGCGAAGGGGAACCGGGAGAGGCCGGTGAGGCGGACAGCGAGGGAGGCGAAGCGGAATGAGGATCCCCGGAATGTGGTGCAGAGGACATGCCGGAAGCGCCACCCACGGCATCATGCCCGTCGTCCGGTTGGCGTCCGTCTGACCGACGCCTGTCCTGCCGACGCCTGTCTGGGGGGCTGCCGGAGGGCGGATCGGGCGTCTCGGTGCGGTGTGCCATGGGCGGCAGGGGGGTCAGTAGGTGAAGTCCTGCGTGAAGGTCGCGTCGGGCACGACTTCCCAGGACCAGAAGAACAGGGTGCGCGAGAGCCAGGGCGGCACGTCGGTATGACGCAGGGACAGGGCCAGCGAAACACGGTGCGGTTCACCCTTTTCCAACCCGGCGATGGGGGCCAGCGGCAGCACCAGGCGTTTCCAGGTGCCCTCCAGCAGACGGCCAAGGTTCTTGTCGCGCCAGGGGGCCTCGCGGCCTTCCAGACGCAGTTCGAATTCGCGGGTCAGGGTGTCGTGCCGCAGCACGCAGGCGAAGACCTTTTCGGCCAGGGTCACGTCGGGCAGCACGCCCCGGCGGCGGGTGAGCGTGGCCGTGCCGCGCAGTTCCACCTCTGCGCCGTCCTTCAGCAGGTCGCGCAGGCCGTCGGGATCGTCCACGCCGACGCCAAGGCGCAGCACAAGGGTGCCGTCGCGGGTTTCGATGGCGAAGGTGTCGAGTACGAACTGGCGCGGCGGCGCAGCCTGCGCGGGAGTGGCGGCAGGCAGCAGGAACAGGGCGAGCAGGGCGCAAAGAAGAAGGGGAGCGGCAAGGCTGTTGACGGCGGACAGGACACGCACGCCAAAAGGCCGGACCGGAGCGGGCCGGTGCGGCTGTGAGGTGGAATGGCGAAGTTGGGAATGCGGCGGCATTGAATGTCCTTGTCGTGGATGCCCGCTCAAGGCACCACGTTTTCGCACAGCCGGGCAATGATGGCAAGAAGGTGACGGTGGTTGGGTGTGGGGCGCTGGCGCGGGGAGGGAAGATGGGGAGGGGGAAGGGATGTGTTGTGCGTTGTTGGGGGCGGCTTCTACGAAGACGGTCGTGCCCTGTTGAACGCGCTTGATTTCGTTATGCCTCCGGCGGGCAAGGGGCCATTGAGCGATGGCCCCTTGCATCCCCGCGCTCCAGGGGGGCTTCGCCTCCCCTGGACCCCCAGGTTTTCATGCGCGGCGTCCCTGCGGCGGCAGCTTCCCTCGGCCAAAGCGCCTTCGGGTGATCTGCCGCCAGTGACGCCAATGCGCGCATTGCTCCCGCAGGCATGGCTAAGCGAGGGTGCCCTACCCACGCCCC
>CAYOCV010000020.1:39996-54167 GCA_964402645.1 uncultured Desulfovibrio sp.
CGTTGCGACGCATGTGCCGCCGCCAAAGCGCGGCGTCACACGCTTCTACGCACGAAACGTGGTCGGTGGGCAATCGTGTTGTCCACGGTTGCCGGGTATGGGCTGGTTTGGGGAAAGGGCGCGGGTTTTCTCGAGCGGCGTCCCTCCGGCGGCAGTCTGCCACCAGTGACGCCAATGCGCGCATTGTTCCCGCAGGCATGGCTAAGTGAGGGTGCCTTACCCACGCCCCCGTTGCGACGCATGTGCCGCCGCCAAAGCGCGGCGTCACACGCTTCTACGCACGACACGTGGTCGGTGGGCAGCGTGTACTCTTTTGCCGGTTGCCTGCTTATCTTCATAAAAAGAGATTCCCTTCGCCTAAGGGTGAGGAACCTTTGTGCGGCGATACGCGTGCGCAGCCGGAGATCGCCGCCGAGGCCTTGCGAGGCGGAAGCTCCGGCGTTGCGGATGCGTGCCGCCATGAATGTGAGGATAAGGGCACCCAAGCATAATGAAGGTGTCGAGAGCTTCGCGCACATTCGCATTCCGCCGGGCAGATCGCCCGGAGGGGCTTTGGCCGACGGGAAGCTGCCCGGCACAGGAATGCGGTGCATGACGACACGGGGTTCCAAGGGGCGTGCCCCTTGGAACGCGGGGGTGCAGGGGGTGTTCGTTACAACACCCCCTGCCCGTCGGAGACATAACGAAATCGGGGGCAATCAAAAGGGCAGAACTGTCTTCGTAGAAGCCGGGTGCAACAAGGGCACAACATATCCCCGCGCCTCCCCACCGTCACCGCACGGCACAAGAAAAGGGCCCCCGCCCGAAAGCGGAGGCCCTGTCTTTTCTCTTCTTCTTTCTTCCCAGCGCAAGCCCTGCCTAGAAGATATCCACCAGCAGCGGATTCTCTTCCAGGTCTTCCAGGAACTTGTCCGGGCGTTCCTTCTGCTCCGGCACGGAAATGCCGGAATGCACGTACTCGCGGTAGCCGGTACCGGCGGGGATCAGACGACCCACGATGACGTTTTCCTTCAGGCCGCGCAGGTAGTCCATCTTGCCGCGCAAGGATGCTTCGGTCAGCACCTTGGTGGTTTCCTGGAACGACGCCGCCGAGATGAACGACGAGGTGGTCAGCGAGGCCTGGGTGATGCCGAGAACCAGAGGTTCTGCGGTGGCCGGGGTGCGGCCTTCGCCCATGGCGCGGCTGTTTTCCTGGCGGAATTCGCCCTTGTCCACCTGTTCGCCCACCAGGAAGCTGGTGCCGCCCGGATCGAGCACGGTGATCTTGCGCAGCATCTGGCGCACGATGACTTCGATGTGCTTGTCATCGATGCCCACGCCCTGGAAGCGGTACACTTCCTGGATTTCGTCCACCAGGTAGCGGGCCAGGAACTTCTCGCCCTTGGTGCGCAGGATGTCGTGCAGTTCCGGATGCCCTTCGGTCAGCAGTTCACCGGCTTCGACGAAGTCGCCGTCGGAAACGGTGATGTGCTTGCCCTTGGGCACCAGGTATTCCTTGGCCTCGCCCGTTTCGGGTGTGACCACCAGCTTGCGCTTGCCCTTGGTTTCGCCAGCGAAGGTGACGGAGCCGTCGATTTCGGAAACCACGGCCATGTCTTTCGGCTTGCGTACTTCGAACAGCTCGGCCACGCGGGGCAGACCACCCACGATGTCCTTGGTCTTGGACGATTCACGCGGCTTGCGGGCGATGATGTCGCCGGCCTGCACTTCCTGTCCGGCCTTCACCATGATCAGCGCGCCGACGGGCAGGGAATACGTGGCGGGCAGGTTGCCGCTGCGTATCTTGGGGTCGCCGTTCTCGTCGCAGATGGAGATGGACGGGCGGAAGTTGGTGGTGCGGTATTCGATGATCGACTGCGTGGTCATGCGCGTCGCGTCGTCCATCTTTTCCTGGTAGGTCTTGCCTTCGACGATGTCGGTGAACTTGACCGTACCTTCCACTTCCGAGACGAACGGTTCGTTGAACGGGTCCCATTCGGCAAGGATGACGCCCTTCTTGATCTCGGTGCCGTCGGTGACGTTCAGGCGCGAGCCGTTGGGCAGGATGTACTTTTCGCGTTCGCGGCCCTGGTCGTCCACAATGGTGATCTGGCCGCTCTTGCCAAGCACCATCATCTGGCCGTCGCGGTTGCGCACGGCCTTCACGCGCGACAGGATCACGCGGCCCGGATGCTGCGACACGATGCTGGAACGCTCGATTTCGCGCGACGCGGTGCCGCCGATGTGGAACGTGCGCATGGTGAGCTGGGTGCCCGGTTCGCCGATGGACTGCGCCGCGATGATGCCCACGGTTTCCCCGATGTTGACGAGGTGCCCGCGCGCAAGGTCGCGCCCGTAGCAACGGGCGCACACACCGCGTTCGCTCTGGCAGGTCAGCGCCGACCGGATGGTGATGGAGCTGATGCCCGCGGTCTCCAGGGTCTGGGCCACGTTTTCGTCGATCAGGGTGTTTTCGTCGAACAGCAGTTCGCGGGTTTCGGGGTCGAACACCGGGTACAGCAGCACTCGGCCCAGCACGCGGTCGGCCAGGCGCACCTTGATGTCGCCGCCCTTGATGAAGTGGCCGATCTCAATGCCGTCCACGGTGCCGCAGTCAAGCTCGCTGACGATGACGTCCTGCACAACGTCCACCAGGCGGCGGGTAAGGTACCCGGAGTTCGCCGTCTTCAGCGCGGTGTCGGCAAGGCCCTTTCGCGCGCCGTGGGTGGAGTTGAAGTACTGCAGCACGTCGAGACCTTCGCGGAAGCTCGAGGTGATGGGCGTTTCAATGATTTCGCCCGAAGGCTTGGCCATCAGGCCGCGCATGCCCGCAAGCTGGCGCATCTGGTCCTGGTTGCCTCGCGCGCCGGAGGTGGACATCATGAAGATCGGGTTGAAGCTGCTGTTGACTTCTTCTTTCCCGGTCTTGGGGTCCACAAGGATGTCGTGCGAGATTTCCTTGATCATCTCGTTGGAGATGTCCTGGGTGGCCTTGGTCCAGACGTCCACCACCTTGTTGTACTTTTCGGTACGGGTGATGATGCCGTCGCGGTACTGGCGCTCGATGTCGTCCACCTCGTTCTGCGAGGCTTCGAGCATGCCCTTCTTCTTGGACGGGATGCGCAGGTCTTTCACGCCGATGGTGATGCCCGCGCGCGTGGCGTATTCGTAGCCCACGTCCTTCAGGCGGTCGCACAGGATGACGGCGGCCTTGGTGCCAGCGTCACGGTATGCGGCGCCCACCAGACGGGCGATGTTCTTCTTGGTCAGGGTGCAGTTGACGAATTCAAAGCCCACGCCCTTGGGCAGCACTTCCCAGACCAGGATGCGGCCGGGGGTGGTGTCCACGGTCTTGCCGTCTTCCATGCGCACCTTGACGCGCGCATGCAGCGAGACGGAGCCGGAATCGTACGCCGCCACCACTTCCCACGGGGCGCAGAAAGCCATGCCTTCGCCCTTTTCGAACGAACGCTCCACGGTCATGTAGTACAGCCCAAGGACGATGTCCTGCGAGGGCACGATGACCGGGGTACCGTTGGCCGGGGAAAGGATGTTGTTGGTGCTCATCATGAGCACGCGGCATTCGATCTGCGCTTCGACCGAAAGGGGCACGTGGACAGCCATCTGGTCGCCGTCGAAGTCGGCGTTGTAGGCCGAGCAGACCAGCGGGTGCAGCTGGATGGCCTTGCCTTCGACCAGCAGCGGTTCAAAGGCCTGGATGCCCAGACGGTGCAGGGTGGGGGCGCGGTTGAGCAGGATGGGGTACTCGCGCACCACCTCTTCCAGGATGTCCCACACCACCAGTTCCTCGCGCTCCACCATCTTCTTGGCGCTCTTGATGGTGGAGGCCAGGCCTCTCTTCTCGAGCTCGGAATAGATGAAGGGCTTGAACAGTTCCAGCGCCATCTTCTTGGGCAGGCCGCACTGGTGCAGTTTCAGCTTCGGGCCCACCACGATGACCGAACGGCCGGAGTAGTCGACGCGCTTGCCGAGCAGGTTCTGGCGGAAGCGGCCCTGCTTGCCCTTGATCATGTCCGACAGCGACTTCAGCGGGCGGCCGTTGGTGCCGGTGATGGCGCGGCCACGGCGACCGTTGTCGAACAGGGCGTCAACGGCTTCCTGCAACATGCGCTTTTCGTTGCGGATGATGATGTCGGGCGCGCCCAGTTCCATCAGCCGCTTGAGGCGGTTGTTGCGGTTGATGACGCGGCGGTACAGGTCGTTCAGGTCGGACGTGGCAAAGCGGCCGCCGTCCAGGGGAACCAGGGGGCGCAGTTCGGGCGGAATGACGGGGATGACTTCCATCACCATCCATTCCGGCTTGTTGGCCGACTCCAGGAACGCCTCGACGATCTTCAGGCGCTTGGTAAGCTTCTTCTTCTTGGTCTGCGACTTGGTGGCCTGCGATTCTTCGCGCAGCATGGCGCGCAGTTCCTCGAGGTTCAGTTCCTCAAGCAGGCTGCGCACGGCTTCGGCGCCCATGCCCACGACAAGGGCGTCCTCGCCGTAGTGGTCGATGACCTGAAGGTACTGGTCTTCGGAGATGACCTGCATCTTGGCCAGGTTGGTGCTGCCCGGATCGAGCACGATGTACGAGTCGAAGTACAGCACCTTTTCAAGGTCGGCCATGGTCATGTCGAGCAGGGTGCCGATCTTGGAGGGCAGGGTCTTCAGGAACCAGATGTGCGCGACAGGCGCGGCCAGTTCGATGTGGCCCATGCGTTCGCGGCGCACCTTGGAGGCGATGACCTCGACCCCGCACTTCTCGCACACGATGCCACGGTGCTTCATGCGCTTGTACTTGCCGCAGTTGCACTCGTAGTCCTTCACAGGCCCGAAGATCTTGGCGCAGAACAGGCCGTCCCGCTCGGGCTTGAAGGTGCGGTAGTTGATGGTCTCGGGCTTCTTCACTTCGCCGTACGACCATTCCCGGATGCTTTCCGGCGCGGCGATGGAGATCTGGATCGCCTTCAGGTTGCGGATGTTCGCGACGTTGGCCGACGAGCCCCGGACGGTGAACAGATCGTCTAAGGTCATATCGTGTCCCTACCCGAAAAGGTTGTTTGCACGCCTTCGGTGAGCAGGGGGCTTTGCCCCCTGCACCCCCACAAGGGGGCTGTGGCCCCTTGACCCCGTTTTCGTCACCCTTCGCGCGGTGCGCGGGTGCGACGGTTGAGGGGGGCGGAGAAAACGTTGTGCGCAGACTTATGAAAAGTTTTGGGGGGAGAGGCCGGGGAGGGAGACCTTTTTCAAAAGATCCCCTCCCCGGCAGCTCTTACCCAAAATCGTATACCATTACAGCGCGTTCATGAAGCCGACACGCTTCGGGCGCTTCTTGCCTTCTTCCTGGTGCAGCGTGACGTCGAGGCCCAGCGACATGAGTTCCTTGACGAGCACGTTGAACGATTCGGGCAGACCGGCTTCCAGGAAGTTGTCGCCCTTCACGATCTTTTCGTACATCTTCACGCGGCCGGTCACGTCGTCCGACTTCACGGTCAGGAATTCCTGCAGCAGGTAGGCAGCGCCGTACGCTTCCAGCGCCCACACTTCCATTTCACCCAGACGCTGGCCGCCGAACTGGGCCTTGCCGCCCAGCGGCTGCTGGGTCACCAGCGAGTAGGGGCCGGTGGAGCGGGCGTGGATCTTTTCGTCGACCAGGTGGTGGAGCTTCAGCATGTACATGACGCCGGTGGTGACGCGGTTGTGGAACCGTTCACCGGTGCGGCCATCGTACAGCACGGTCTTGCCGTCATCGTCGATGCCGGCGCGTACGAGCCACGACCAGATTTCTTCTTCCGCCGCGCCGTCGAACACGGGGGTCTTGGTCACGATGCCGCGACCCAGCTTGGACACGGCGGTGCGGAAGTCGTCATCGTCCAGCGTATCCACCAGCGAATTGATGGCGGCAGAATCGAACGCCCGCTTCACTTCGTTGCGCAGTGCCTTCAGCGGGTCGTTGCGCTCCAGCATTTCGGCAAGCTGACGGCCCATTTCCTTGGCAGCCCACCCGAGGTGGGTTTCCATGATCTGGCCGATGTTCATACGCGAAGGCACGCCGAGGGGGTTCAGCACGATGTCCACCGGGCGTCCGTCCGCGAAGAACGGCATGTCCTCGGCGGGCAGGATGCAGGAGACGACGCCCTTGTTCCCGTGACGGCCGGCCATTTTGTCGCCTACCGAGAGCTTGCGCTTCACGGCGATGTAGACCTTGACCATCTTGATGACGCCGGGGGGCAGGTCGTCCCCTTCGGTCACCTTGCCGCGCTTGGATTCGTAGATGTTGCTGATGAACTGAACCTGTTGGTCATAGCTTTCCAGCAGGGCGTCCACGGCCTCGTTCACCTCGCGGTTCTTGAACAGGCCCGCAAACTTTTTCAGGGGCACGTCGGCCAGCATTTCGGCGGTGACGGATGCACCGGCTTCTGCAATGACCTCGCCCTTCTTCTTGCCCGCCAGGGTGGCGGCAAGCTGCTTGCCTTCCACCAGGGCCATCAACTGCACGCGGGTGGCGTCGCCAAGACCGCGGATGTGGTCCTGTTCCTTGCGGTCCAGGCGGCCCAGTTCGTATTCCTCGATCAGGTGCGCGCGCTCGTCCTTTTCACCGGAACGGCGGTTGAACACCTTGACCTCGATGACGGTGCCCTCGATGCCCGGCGGCACCTTGAGCGAGGTGTTCTTCACGTCGCGGGCCTTGTCGCCGAAGATGGCGCGCAGCAGCTTTTCTTCCGGGGTAAGCTGGGTTTCGCCCTTGGGGGTGATCTTGCCGACGAGGATGTCGTCCGGCTTCACGTTGGCCCCGATGCGAATGATCCCGCTGCCGTCCAGGTTGCGCAGCATGTCTTCGCCCACGTTGGGAATGTCGCGGGTGATTTCTTCCGGTCCCAGCTTGGTGTCGCGCGCGACAACCTCGAATTCTTCGATATGCACCGAGGTGAAGGTGTCTTCCTTCACGGTGCGCTCGGAGATGAGGATGGAGTCTTCGAAGTTGTAGCCGCACCAGGGCATGAACGCGACCACCAAGTTCTTGCCCAGCGCCAGTTCGCCGTCCTCGATGCCGGGGCCGTCGGCCAGGATGTCGCCTTTGACGACGATCTGGCCGGGATGGCAGGTGGGCTTCTGGCCGAAGCAGGAGTTCTGGTTGGACTTGTGGAACTTCTGCAGGTCGTAGGCGCGCACGCCGCCCCGTTCGGGGTACAGGCCGTTCTCGTAGCTGACGATGATGCGGTCGGCATCGGCGTAGCGGACGATGCCCGGACCTTCGGCAATGATGCACGCGCCGGAGTCCTGGGCCACCGGGCCTTCCATGCCCGTGCCCACGAGCGGCTTTTCGCACTGCAGCAGCGGCACGGCCTGGCGCTGCATGTTCGAACCCATCAGCGCGCGGTTGGCGTCGTCGTGTTCCAGGAACGGAATCAGCGCGGCGGAGATGGACACCATCTGGCTGGGAGAAACGTCCATCAGGGTCACTTCTTCGCGGGGCGACATGAGCACGTCGCCCTTCACGCGGGTGGTGACGTATTCGTCGGCCAGCTTGCCTTCCGCGTCGAAGGGCGCGTTGGCCTGGGCGATGACTTCGCCATGTTCGCGCGAGGCGTCAAGGTAGACCACTTCGCCGGTCATCCCGGTTTCGCGGATGACGTGGTACGGCGTCTCGATGAAGCCGTAGTCGTTCACCTTGGCGTAGGTGGTCAGCGACACGATGAGGCCGATGTTCGGACCTTCCGGCGTTTCGATGGGGCAGATGCGGCCATAGTGCGAGGTATGCACGTCGCGCACTTCAAAGCCCGCGCGTTCGCGGGTCAGGCCGCCGGGGCCCAGGGCGGACAGGCGGCGCTTGTGCGTCACTTCCGACAGGGCGTTGGTCTGGTCCATGAACTGCGAAAGCTGCGAGGTGCCGAAGAATTCCTTCAGCACGGCGGCCACCGGCTTCGGGTTGATCAGGTCATGCGGCATGAGCGTGGAGACTTCCTGCAGGCTCATGCGTTCCTTGATCGCCCGTTCCATGCGCACGAGGCCGATGCGGTACTGGTTTTCCACCAGTTCGCCCACGGGCCGCACGCGGCGGTTGCCAAGGTGGTCGATGTCGTCGGCGGGGCCGTGGCTGTCCTTCAGGTGCAGCAGCACGCGGATGGCGGTCAGGATGTCCTCGTCGGTCAGCACGCGCAGTTCCAGCGACTGGTCAAGGCCAAGGCGCTGGTTCAGCTTGTAGCGGCCAACGGGCGAAAGGTCGTAGTAGTCCGGGCTGCGGAACAGGTTGTCGAAGAAGCTTTCCGCAATCTCGGGCGTGGGCGGCGACGAGGGGCGCAGGCGGCGGTAGATTTCTACCTGGGCGGCTTCCTTGTCGGCGGTCTTGTCCAGCACCAGGGTGTCGCGCAGCGAGGACGAGGTGTCGATGCCCTTGGTGTGCAGGATGGGCAGGCGGTCGATGCCCGCCTCGCGCAGGCGTTCCAGCACGCCGCCGGTCACTTCGTCGGCGGCCTCGGCCAGCACTTCGCCGGTGGCGGGGTTCACCACGTCGTCGGCCAGGAACAGGCCGTCCAGGGTGTCCGGGGCCATTTCGATGGCTTCAAGGCCCGATTCGCAGATCTGGCGCCAGGCGCGCTTGGTGATGGGCTTGCCCGCCTTGACGAACACGGTGCCGTCGGCGCCCGCAATGTCGGCGAAGGCCGAATCCTTGCGGAACATGTCCTTCTGCACTTCCCAGAACACGCGGCCATCGTCGGACAGGCGGTAGAACTCCTTCTTGTAGAAGTAGTCCAGAATGTCCGTCTTGTTCATGCCCATGGCCTTGAACAGGATGGTGGCGGGCATCTTGCGGCGGCGGTCGATGCGGACGTACAGGATGTCCTTGTGGTCGAAGTCGAAGTCGAGCCACGAGCCGCGCATGGGGATGACGCGGCAGGAGTACAGCACCTTGCGGCTCGAATGGGTCTTGCCCGAATCGTGCTCGAAGATGATGCCCGGCGAACGCTGCAACTGGTTGACGATGACGCGTTCGGTGCCGTTGATGATGAAGGTGCCCTTCTCGGTCATCAGCGGCAGCGTGCCGAAATAGATGTCCTGTTCCTTGATGTCGCGGATGGTGCGATTGCCGGAATCGTCGTCTACGTCGTAAACCACGAGCCGCACCTTGATGCGGATGGGCGCTTCGTAGGTGAGCCCCTTCGAGATGCACTCCGCCTGGTCGAACTTGGGTTCGCCGATGTCGTAGCTGACGTATTCGAGGCTGGCGGTGCGGTTGAAGTCCTCGATGGGGAACACGGACCGGAAGACCCCTTCAAGGCCCTCGTCGGGCTTGCGTTCGGCAAGGCCTTCCTGAAGGAACTTGATGTACGAGTCCACCTGAAGGTTCAGGAGGTGCGGAATGCCGAGCGATACGGGAATCTTGCCGAACTTTTTCGTGAGTTGGCCCATGGTTTCACCTCAGAAAGACGGTTTTCCGGCGGGGCTCTCAGCGCGAGAGGCCGAACGACCCGTGGGGGTCGGATGGAGCGAACGCGTGCCCGGCACGCTGGCAGCGGAACCGGTGGCCGTGCCATGGTTCCGCGTTTCGGGGGCAGCAGGCGCATGATGCGTGGCTGCCGGGGCGAAGCGACAACGAAAGGCGGCCGCGTGAAGAGGGAGATTCTTCAACGCCGTACCGCAGACGAGGCAAAGCGGACGCGCGACAAGAGCGACGCGCCCACCGGAAAGGCTGTCGGTTCGGGGGGTAGGAAAGAGGGGTGCAGCGTACAACGTACCGCCCGGGTCAGGAGCTGGATTGGTGCGAAGTGAGTTCGACCAAATTGCAACAATAGTCGTTTCGGAAAAATTATGCAAGTCCGTGCGGCTTGCCACATACTCGCTTCCGATCCAACACGGCATTCCCGCAGGGAAGCCCTTCCTGTCATCCCGTCTCATTCCGTCCCGTGAAGACCGCGACCACATGCATCTGCCGAAAATTCCGGTATATGCGCCTGGTGCGTGGCCGCCACCCGAAATGCCAAACTGCCGTACGGAGCGACAAAGCAGAAGAAGCGCGGGCGATGAACTCGCCCGCGCCATTCCGATCGCCTGTGCGGCGCAGCGAACCGAGTCTACTTGACTTCGACTTCGGCGCCGGCTTCCACCAGCTGCTTCTTGGCTTCTTCGGCTTCTTCCTTGGAAACGGCTTCCTTCAGGGTGGAGGGAGCGCCGTCAACCTTGTCCTTGGCTTCCTTGAGGCCAAGGCCGGTCAGGGCGCGCACAACCTTGATGACGCCGATCTTGTTGGCGCCAGCGGCCTTCAGGATAACGTCGAATTCGGTCTTTTCTTCTTCAGCCGGGGCGGCTTCAGCAGGACCGGCAGCCATCATGGCCATGGCCGGGGCGGCGGCGGACACGCCGAACTTTTCTTCAAGTTCCTTGATGAACTCGGAAAGTTCGAGGACGGTCATGTTGGCGATGAATTCGACGACCTGTTCCTTGGTGATGCTGGACATGATTTGCTCCTTTCGGGTGTCTTTGGCGTAAGGGTTGGGTTCGGTTCCTGTGTCGCCTAGGCCGCGGCCTTCTTCTCTTCAATGCCCTTCAGGGCGTAGAGAAGGCCACGGATGATGTTGGCGAACAGTGAAACGAAGTTGGTGGGCACGGCGTTCATCGTGCCAAGAGCGCGCGCGATCAGTTCGGGCTTGCTGGGCAGCTTGGCAAGGTCAGAGACCTGTTCCCCGGAAAGGAACTTGCCTTCAAGGCTGCCGTGGCGCACCGTAAAGATCTTGCTCGTCTTGGCAAAGTCGGTAACCGCCTTTGCCACAGCGACGGGATCAGCGAACCCAAGGGCGACGGCGCAGTTCTCTTTGAACACGTCTTTGATGACGTCATGCGCTCCGTCGGTAAAGGCGATCCGTGCCAGGGTGTTCTTCACGACGTGGTATTCCGCGCCGTTTTCACGAAGCTTCACTCTGAGACGGGTCAGCTCTTCCACCGACATACCCTTGAAGTCGGTCACGACCGCGATGGAAGCGCCTTCGGCACGAGCTTTCAGTTGCTCGATGATGGCTGCTTTCTCGGACCTGTTCACGTGACTCTCCTCAGGTTCGGGTGTGTCTGGGTGGAAATGCCGAGCCAAAGACACAGTGGTCTCGGCAGGGCTTAACGCAAGGGCGGAGAACCCGTGCTGCCTGCTTTCTTCGACTCGTATTTCCGGGCCTGTAGCCGGTAAAGGCCCGACTGCAAGCAGTCGGGCCAAATATCACCGAAGGGGTTAGCCTTCGAGGAACTTCTTGATGGTGGTCGGGTCGACCTTGAAACCGGGGCCCATGGTGGTGGAAACCGCCATGGCCTTCATGTAGGCGCCCTTGGCCGTGGCAGGCTTCAGGCGGTTCACGGTATCAAGCAGCGACTTCAGGTTGTCCAGGATCTTTTCGGCCCCGAAGGACACCTTGCCGAGCGGAGCATGCAGCACGCCAGCCTTGTCGACCTTGAATTCCACGCGGCCAGCCTTGGTTTCCTTCACAGCGGTGGCCACGTCGAAGGTAACGGTGCCGGTCTTGGCGTTGGGCATCAGGCCGCGGGGGCCGAGCACACGACCGATCTGGCCGACCAGGGCCATGACGTCGGGGGTGGCGATGGCCTTGTCAAAGTCCAGCCAGCCTTCCTTGATCTTGGCGACCAGTTCTTCGGCGCCGGCAAAGTCGGCACCGGCAGCCTTGGCTTCGGCTTCCTTGTCACCCTTGCAGAACACCGCCACGCGCACGGTCTTGCCGAGGCCATGGGGCAGGGTGACGGCGCCGCGCACCATCTGGTCGGAGTACTTGGGATCGACGCCGAGGCAGATGGCCACGTCGACGGTTTCGTCGAACTTGGCGAACGAAGCCTCAAGGGACTTGGCCACCGCGTCTTCGAGCGCAAAGCGCTCGGCGATGTCGCGTCCTTCAGACGCCGAACGATATTTCTTGCCGTGCTTGGGCATTGTACCCACCTTTTCCTTTTGCTGACGTTCGCAATCTCCTGCCGCCATGGTCACGCGTCCTGAAGTTCAGGGGATGCGCCCCGGCTTGGCCGGGAAGGCCGATCTTGTCGGCGGACGGCAGTGCAACTGATCCGAAACGCTACTTGATTTCGATGCCCATGCTCCGGGCGGTGCCCAGAACGGAGCGGGTGGCCGCATCGATATCCTTGGCGGTGAGGTCGGGCAGCTTCAGCTTCGCGATCTCTTCAACCTGCGCCATGCTCACCGAGCCGACCTTGTTCCGGTTCGGTTCGCCAGAGCCCTTTTCGAGCTTGGCGGCCTTCAGCAGCAGCACGGAAGCGGGGGGCGTCTTGGTGATGAACGTGAAGGAACGGTCGGAGTAGACGGTGATCACCACGGGGGTGATCATGCCCTTCTGCTCCATGGTCTTCGCGTTGAAAGTCTTGCAGAATTCCATGATGTTGAGCCCGTGCTGGCCGAGCGCGGGACCAACCGGCGGGGAAGGGTTGGCCGCCCCGGCCGGAATCTGCAGCTTGATCTTGGCAACTTCTTTCTTAGCCATTGTTCTGTCCCTCTATGGGCGGCGCGGGCCGCGATGGTTACCGCGCTAAATCAACGAAAGGGGGCTAGCCCTTGGAAACCTGGACGAAGTCCAGCTCGACCGGGGTCTGTCTGCCGAAGATGGAGACCGACACCCTGAGTTTGCCCTTGTCGTAGTTGACGTCCTCGACGACGCCATTGAAGCCGCCGAAAGGCCCGTCTATGACGCGAACCTCGTCCCCGCGGTCGAAGTTGAACTTCGGACGGGGCTGCTCCTGGCGCGATTCCATCATGGCCAGGATGCGTTCAGCTTCGCTGTCACGCATGGGAGTCGGACGGTTCTTGCCGCCGACGAAACCGGTAACCTTGGGAATGGACTGGACGAGATGCCACGAGAAATCCGTCATGGCCATCTTGACCATGACATACCCGGGGTAGAACTTCCGCGTGGAAGTCCGCTTCTCGCCCTTGACGAGCTCGATGACCTTCTCGGTGGGCACCACGACCTCTTCAATGAGTCCCTGCGCCTGACCGGTACGGATCATTTCGCGTATGGTCTGCTCGACACGCTGCTCGAAGCCCGAATAGGTATGGACGATGAACCAGCGGGCCTTGCCGGCGGAGGGGATCTCTTCGGTCATTGGGGTGTCCATCACGAGAGGATGTATTCGACGAGCTTGGTCAGCCCAAGGTCCACGGCACCGAGGAACAGGGACATGACAAAAACGAGAACGAGCACGGCGATGCCCGTTGCCGTGGTTTCCTTGCGCGTGGGCCAGGTGACCTTGCGCAGTTCGCCCTTGGCTTCCTCGAAGTAATCCCTGAGCTGGGTGATCTTGTCGCCAATGCCGTTGCCGGAATCGGCGGGGGTCGCCTCGGGCGCGTTCTGCTGCTTTTTCGCCATGGTCGCCTCTGGAGCCATTTCGACTTGTCGACTTGCCGTCGTTCGGTGGGGGACCGGCCCGCCCGGCGGGCGAACCTTGCGGTTCACCGGGCCGGGCGGAAAGGTGCCTTGGGGCGCCTTGGCACGTTGCCGTGCGCTGTCCCGCGAAGAAGGGAAGTGGCAGGGCAGGAGGGATTCGAACCCCCAACATCCGGTTTTGGAGACCGGCGCTCTAGCCGTTAGAGCTACTGCCCTGCACTATGAGGATACTACTTGGTTTCGCGGTGGAGCGTGTGTTTCTTGTCCCAGGGACAATACTTCTTCAGCTCGATACGGCCAGTAGTATTCTTCTTGTTCTTGACTGTCGCGTAATTGCGTCGCTTGCACTCGGTGCAGGCGAGCAGGAGATTGACGCGCATCGTTTACTCCAGGATTTCGGAAACAACACCCGCGCCGACGGTACGGCCACCTTCGCGGATGGCGAAGCGCAGGCCCTGTTCCATGGCGATGGGGGCGATCAGTTCCACGGTGAAGGTGGAGTTGTCGCCGGGCATGACCATTTCGACGCCGTCAGCCAGCGCGATGATGCCCGTGATGTCAGTGGTACGGAAGTAGAACTGCGGACGGTAGCCCGAGAAGAACGGGGTGTGACGACCGCCTTCTTCCTTGGACAGCACGTACACTTCGGCCTTGAACTTGCGGTGCGGCTTGATGGACTTGGGAGCGGCAAGAACCTGGCCGCGTTCCACGTCTTCACGCTTGATGCCGCGCAGCAGGGCGCCGATGTTGTCGCCAGCCTGGCCCTGATCGAGCAGCTTGCGGAACATTTCAACGCCGGTG
>CAYOCV010000021.1:0-49454 GCA_964402645.1 uncultured Desulfovibrio sp.
CCGTTAGGTGAGCGCGTAGCGCGAACCTTACGGATGGCGACCGCAGAGCGAAAAGTTTTCTCCCTCTCCCCCGCGCTCTCCGCATCCCTAATTCCGACACAACGAGGACGCAGACAATGCGCAGCAAGAAGATGACCCATGGATTGGAGAAGGCCCCGCACCGTTCGCTGCTGCATGCCCTGGGGCTGACGCGCGAGGAGATCGAGCGCCCCCTGGTGGGCGTGGTGAACTCTGCCAACGAGGTGGTGCCCGGCCACGTGCATTTGCACACCATTGCCCAGGCGGTGAAGGCCGGGGTACGCGCGGCGGGCGGCACGCCCATGGAGTTTCCGGCCATTGCGGTCTGTGATGGTTTGGCCATGAACCACGAGGGCATGCATTTTTCGCTGCCGTCGCGCGAGATCATTGCCGATTCCATCGAGATCATGGCCACGGCGCACCCCTTTGACGCGCTGGTGTTCATTCCCAACTGCGACAAGTCGGTGCCCGGCATGCTCATGGCCATGCTGCGGCTGGACATTCCGTCCATCATGGTCAGCGGCGGCCCCATGCTGGCGGGCGGCACCCTGGCGGGCCGCACCGACCTGATCAGCGTGTTCGAGGCCGTGGGCCGCGTGCAGCGCGGCGACATGACCATGGCGGAACTGGACGAGATGACCGAAACGGCCTGCCCCGGCTGCGGTTCGTGCGCGGGCATGTTCACGGCCAACACCATGAACTGCATGGCCGAGACCATGGGCCTTGCCCTGCCCGGCAACGGCACCATCCCGGCGGTGACGGCGGCGCGCGTGCGCCTTGCCAAGCACGCGGGCATGAAGGTGATGGAACTGCTGGAAAAGAACATCACCCCGCGCTCCATCGTCACCCCGCGCGCGGTGGCCAACGCCGTGGCCGTGGACATGGCGCTTGGCGGCTCCACCAACACGGTGCTGCACCTGCCCGCCGTGTTCGGCGAGGCCGGGCTGGACCTGACGCTGGACATCTTCGACGAGGTCAGCCGCAAGACCCCCAACCTGTGCAAGCTTTCCCCGGCCGGGCACCACCACATCCAGGACCTGCACGCCGCAGGCGGCATTCCGGCGGTGATGGCGGAACTGACCAAGAAGGGGCTGGTGGACACCTCGGTCATGACCGTCACCGGCAAGACCCTGGCCGAAAACCTGACCGAACTGAACGCGCGCGTGCTCAATCAGGACGTAATACGTTCCGTTGACGCTCCGTATTCGGCGCAGGGCGGCATCGCCATCCTGAAGGGTTCGCTGGCCCCGCAGGGCGCTGTGGTCAAGCAGGCCGCCGTGGCGCCGGAGATGATGGTGCGCGAGGCCGTGGCCCGCGTCTTCGATTCCGAGGGCGAGGCGCACGCCGCCATCCTGGGCGGCAAGATCAACAAGGGCGACGCCATCGTCATCCGCTACGAAGGGCCGCGCGGCGGCCCCGGCATGCGCGAGATGCTTTCGCCCACCGCCGCCATCGCGGGCATGGGCCTGGGCGCGGACGTGGCGCTGATCACCGACGGACGCTTCAGCGGCGGCACGCGCGGTGCGGCCATCGGCCACGTTTCGCCGGAAGCTGCCGATGGCGGCAACATCGGGCTGGTCAGGGAAGGCGACCGGATTCGCATCGACATTCCGGCCCGCAGGCTGGACCTGTTGGTAGACGAGACGGAACTGGCCGCCCGGCGCGAAACCTTTGTGCCGCTGGAAAAGCCGGTCACCTCGCCCCTGCTGCGCCGCTATGCCCGCCAGGTGACCAGCGCGGCCACCGGGGCCATGTACCGCAAGTAGCCCGCCGAAACGCCCGCACTCCGCTGCATTCATTGACGGCCCGTCGCACCACCCGGTGCGGCGGGCCGTTTCAGCTTATTCACAACGTCTGCGTTTTGAACGCCTCCGGCGGCCAAGGGGCGGCAGCCCCTTGGAACCCCATATTTTATGGCTGCGCAATATCCAATGAACACAACAGAACATTTTTTGGAGGAGGCGGGGGAAGAGGCTCCTTTTTCCAACGGAGTCCTTCCCTTCGTGCGATTTGGAGTTCTCAACAGCCTGTGGCGGCAGTGGGTGGGCTTTCGGCACAATGCCCGATCTCGCACTTGACACGGCATCACTATATCAGTATTTGCTGATTTAGTGATGTTATCATCCCCGAGCAACGCAGACCGCTGCATGCTCGGACGTGGAAGGGAAACGGAAACCGGTGCGAATCCGGTACAGGCGCGCTGCCGTGTTCGGGCATGCCGCCCGCGTCCACCGTTTGGCCATCCCGGCCTCCTCGTCTGCAAGGGCGACGGCAGCCGGAGCATGGCCCTGCGGGAAGGGCGCGGGCCGCGGCTCCGTACCGCGCGATGCCCCTCGCAAGGGCGCTCGCGTGGTTACGAAGCCTTTCACCTACCGCCCGTCAGTCGGAAGACGTCCCCTCCGCACACCGCCCATGGCCGCGCGAACCGGACCCCGGCATGCGCCCGCCCGTTACCCGGGCGAGCGCCCGCGAATCGCTCTCACCTGTCTTCACGCATTCCGGAGGTGGAAATGCGTACTCACATCCTTGGTTTTCCGCGCATCGGCGGCAACCGTGAACTGAAAAAGGCCGTCGAGGACTACTGGAAAGGCGCTGCCACGCGGCAGCAACTGGAGGACGCCGCGCGCGCCATCCGCCTGCGCAACTGGACCCTCCAGCGCGATGCGGGCATCGACGTGGCGCCCGTGGGCGACTTTGCCCTGTACGACCACATTCTGGACGCCACCCTGCTGCTGGGCGTGGTGCCCCCACGCTTCCGCGACGGCGATGCGCCCCGCGACATGGACCTGATGTTCCGCATGGCGCGCGGCCAGGGCGGCGACCACCCCGTGGCCCCGCTGGAAATGACCAAGTGGTTCGACACCAACTACCACTATCTGGTTCCGGAACTGGACGCAGACACCACCTTTGCTCCCGACGCGGCCCCCCTGCTGGCCCAGATCGACGAGGCACTGGCCGCAGGCTTCACCCCCAAGGCGGTGCTGCCCGGCCCCATGACCTTCCTGTGGCTGTCCAAGCGGGTGGACGGCGGCACCCGCTGGTCGCTGCTGCCCGCCCTGCTCGACGCCTACGGCGCGCTGCTGCGGCAGGTGGCCGCCCGCTGCCCGCTGATCCAGCTGGACGAGCCCATCCTGGCGCTCGATCTGCCGGACGACATCCGTTCGCGCTTCGTGCCCGCCTATGCCCGGCTGCGCGTGGCCGTGCCGGACGCCACCCTGCTGCTGGCCAGCTACTTCGCCCCGGTGGGCGACAATCTGCCCGTGGCACTCTCCCTTCCTGTTGACGTGCTGCATCTGGATCTGGTGCGCGGGCCGGAAGACCTGGCTCCGGCGCTGGACATCCTGACCCGCACCGCAGCACGGCAGCCCGCCGACTCCGGCCTGCCTCAATCCGTGGCGCAATCCGGCATTGCGCTTTCCCTTGGCGTCATCAATGGCCGCAACGTGTGGCGTGCGGACGCGGACAAGGCCGCCGCGCCGGTGCGCGCCGCTGTGGCCGCCCTTGGCCCGGACCGGGTGTGGGTGGCCCCCTCCTGCTCGCTGCTGCACAGCCCCGTGGACCTCGACGCGGAAACCGGGTTGGACCCGGAAGTGGCGCAGTGGCTGGCCTTTGCCAAACAGAAATGCGCCGAGGTGCGCCTGGTGGCCGACATGTGCGACCTGAATGGCCGCGCCGACGCGCCGGAAACCGCCGCCGCCCTGACCCGCAACCGGGCCGCGCTGGCAGCCCGCGCCGCAAGCCCGGCCATCCACGACCCCGCCGTTGCGGTCCGCACGGGCGCCGTCACCCCGGAAATGGGCTGGCGCGCCACGCCCTACACCGCCCGCATCGCCGCCCAGCGCGCCGCGTTGCGTCTGCCCGTGCTGCCCACCACCACCATCGGCTCGTTCCCCCAGACCGCCGACATCCGCGCCCAGCGCCGCAAGCTGCGCACCGGCCAGATCACCGAGGCCCAGTACGATGCCGCCATGCGCGAGGCCATTGCCGTCGCCATCCGCGAGCAGGAAGCCCTTGGGCTGGACGTGCTGGTGCATGGCGAGCCGGAACGCAACGACATGGTGGAATACTTTGGCGAGCAGTTGCGCGGGTTCTGCATCACCGCCAACGGCTGGGTACAGAGCTACGGCACCCGCTGCGTCAAGCCGCCCCTGCTCTACGGCGACGTCTCGCGCTCCGGCCCCATGACCGTGCGCTGGATCACCCACGCGGCGTCACTTACCGATAAACCGGTTAAGGGCATGCTTACCGGCCCGGTCACCATCGCCTGCTGGAGCTTCGTGCGTGACGACGTGCCCCGGCCCGTTGTGTTCCGCCAGCTTGCCCTGGCCATCCGCGACGAGGTGGCCGACCTGGAGGCCGCAGGCATCGACGTCATCCAGATCGACGAGCCCGCCCTGCGCGAGGGGCTGCCCCTGCGCCGCGCCGCGCACGCCGCCTACCTGGATGCCGCCGTGGGCGCGTTCCGCCTGGCCTCGTCCGGCGTGCAGGACGCCACCCAGATCCATACCCACATGTGCTACTGCGACTTCCACGACGTCATCGACCACGTGGCCGCCCTGGACGCCGATGTCATCAGTCTGGAAGCCAGCCGCAGTCGCATGGAGTTGCTGGATATCTTCGCCACCCACGCCTACCCCAACGAGGTCGGCCCCGGCGTGTACGACATCCACAGCCCGCGCGTGCCGTCCATCGACGAAATGGAAACCCTGCTCCGCGCCGCCGCCCGCGTCCTGCCCCTGGACCGGCTGTGGGCCAACCCAGATTGCGGCCTGAAAACCCGCAACTGGCCCGAAACCCGCGCCAGCCTCGCCCACCTCGTGGCCGCCGCCGCACGGGTGCGCGAAGGGGTTTAATCACAGCAACCATTGAAGAGTAACCGGGGGAAGGAACCTTTTGAAAAAGGTTCCTTCCCCCGGACCCCCTACCTCCCAAACTTTTTAATTGTGGTGGGATACGCATTGCGGATAAGTCTTGCGAAATCCCATTGAGTCCCCAATTGAAACGTTTTGTGGGAAGGGGTGGGGGTCCGGGGGCGGGGGAACCCACTTTTGGAAAAGTGGGTTTCCCCGCCCCCGGTTCCTTCTTCCTCTCCTCCTTCCCATCTTCCCCGCCCCCCTCTGCCCTTCACACCCTTTTCGCGCGGGGGGTCTTGGCGTATGCTGCGCCCAAACCGGATGCGGAAGCAATGGGGAGGCGCATGAACCAGCGGTGGGATGCGGACACGGTGCGGAGCTACATGCAGTGGCTGGAAACGCCCAAGGGGGCGTTTGCGGTACGGCACGAGCAGCGGTTGCTGCACCACATGGTGTCGGGCTGGCCCCGGCGCGGGCATACCCTGCTGGAAGTGGGCTGCGGTCCTGGGGTGTTCCTGGAATCGTTCTGGGGGGCGGGGTTTGACGTCACGGGGCTGGACAGCAGCGAGGCCATGCTGGAAGCCGCGCGCGAGCGCATGAACTGCCGCGCGGACTTCCACCTGGGCGTGGCGGACCATCTGCCCTTTGACGACGACGCCTTCGACTACGTGGCCCTGCTGACCAGCCTGGAGTTCATGCCCGACCCGGCGGCGGCGCTGGCCGAGGCGTTCCGGGTGGCTTCGCGCGGGGTGCTGGTGGGCTTTCTGAACCGTATATCGCCCTACTACCCCACCCACGGCCTGCCGGTGCCGGGGCTGCGCAACTCGCTGATGCGGCAGGCGCACTGGTTCAGCGTGCCGTCCATGTACGCGCTGGTGCGCGGCACGGGGGTGGCCTGCTCCGTCACCATGCGCTCGGTGCTGCACGGCCCGGCCTGCACCTGGCGCGAATCGCGCCTGTTCGAGATGCTGAACGGCTGGATCAGCCTTTCGCCCTTCGGGGCGTACGTGGCCATGCGCATGGACTTTGGCCGCCGCATGCCGGTCACCCCGCTGATGCTGCGCACGGGCAAGGTCGCCGTTTCGCGTCTGGCGCCCGGCCGCCAGCCTGCCACGGACGGCTTTTCCTGCCGCGACAAGCACGTCGGGTAATCGACCACGGCGTATCTTCTGCCCGCTAATGGCGGCGGCACCCCATTCCCACCCGTGGTATTCGACGATTTTGACAATACCCGCCCATTGGACTATCCATGGCTGTTTCCGCACCGGCGGGGCGCGGCGTGCCGTGTGCATGCCCCCTGCCGCGCAAGCCTGCATCCGGAAGCGAGCCATGAGCACCAACAATTCCGACAAGACCGCACAAAAGGTTACGGGCGACAAGGTAGGCACCATCAAGGGGTTTGCCGACATGTTCAGCCCCGACAGCGACGTGTTCACCTTCATGGAGAACACCGCGCGCGAAGTGTTTGGCCGCTACGGCTACGCCGAACTGCGCACCCCGCTGCTGGAGCGCACCGAACTGTTCTGCCGCTCCATCGGCACCGAGACCGACGTGGTGCAGAAGGAAATGTACACCTTCCCCGACCGCAAGGGCCGTTCGCTGACCCTGCGCCCGGAAGCCACGGCGGGCGTCATGCGCGCCTTCATCGATGCGGGCCGCCATGCGCAGGAGCCGGTCTCCAAGCTGTTCACCACCGGCCCCATGTTCCGCTACGAACGCCCGCAAAAGGGCCGCATGCGCCAGTTCCACCAGATCAACTGCGAATGCCTTGGCCCGCAGGAACCGCAGGCCGACGCCGAACTGGTGCTGATGCTCATGACCTTCCTGCGCGCACTGGGGCTGACCGACCTTTCGTTGCAGGTGAACTCGCTGGGCTGCCGCGAATGCCGCCCGGTGTACCGGGCCGCGCTGCGCGACTTTCTGGATTCCATCGACCGCGAAGCCCTGTGCGAGGACTGCCGCCGCCGCATCGACACCAACCCGCTGCGGGTGCTGGACTGCAAGGTGCCCACCTGCCGCGAGCTGACCGCCGACGCCCCGCGCATCATCGACCACAACTGCCCGGAATGCCGCAGCCACTTCGACACGGTGCTGCGCGTGTTCGACGCCGCGCGGCTGGACTACGTGCTCACCCCGCGCCTGGTGCGCGGGTTGGACTACTACAACCGCACCACCTTCGAGGTGGTGTCCGGCTCCATCGGCGCGCAGTCGTCGGTGGCGGGCGGCGGGCGCTATGACGGCCTGGTGGCGCAACTGGGCGGGCCGGACGTGCCCGGCGTGGGCTTTGCCTGCGGCATGGAACGCCTGGCCCTGATGCTGCCCGCGCTGGAAAAGAAGCGGCCTGATTTCTACATCGCCGTGTTGGACCCGGCTGCGGCGGACGCGGCCATGCTGCTGGCGCAGGAACTGCGCGCGGCTGGCAAGGCGGGCGAGGTGTCCTTTGCCGCGCGCGGCATCAAGGGCCAGATGCGTCAGGCCGGTCGTACCGGCGCGCGCAAGACCCTGCTGCTGGGCGGCGACGAGATGGCCAACGGCACCGTGGTCATCAAGGACATGGACAGCGGCGAACAGAACAGCGTGCCGCAGGGTGAGGCAGCCCAGCACGTGTAGTCGCCAGCAGGCGGCACCCCCGATTCACCCTGACGCTTTCTTTTTTTAGACATTTTTGATGAAGGGTCCCCTCACCGGTACTCTTCCTCCCCCGTTTCCGTCCCTTTCCGACTTGTCATCCTCGGGTAACATCCAAAGGAACCGTTCATGAGCGACCAGAAACTTGACGTCCAACAGGAACACCAGCAGTACATCGAACCGCTGGGCGACTGGGTGCGCAGCCACGATTGCTGCACGCTGACCGCCGCCGACACCGGGGCCGAAGTCTGCCTGATGGGCTGGGTGCAGTACCGCCGCGACCACGGCGGCCTCATTTTCGTGGACCTGCGCGACCGCCAGGGCCTTACCCAGATCGTGTTCAGCCCTGACGTCAATCCCGCCGCGCATGAGCGCGCACACGTCATCCGCTCTGAATACGTGCTGGCCATTCGCGGCACGGTGCGTCCCCGGCCCGAAGGCATGACCAACCCCGGCATGAAGACCGGCGAGATCGAGGTGTACGTTTCCGAATGGAAGCTGCTGAACACCTCCAGGACGCCCGCCTTCGTCATCGAGGACCGCACCGAGGCCAGCGAAAACCTGCGCCTGCAGTACCGCTACCTCGACCTGCGCCGCCCGCGCATGGCCAACAACTTCATCGTGCGCCACAAGGCCGCGCAGGCCACCCGCCGCTACCTGGACGAACTGGGCTTCCTCGAAATCGAAACGCCCTACCTCACCAAGTCCACGCCGGAAGGCGCGCGCGACTTCCTGGTGCCCAGCCGGCTGAACCAGGGCCAGTTCTACGCCCTGCCCCAGTCGCCGCAGCTGTTCAAGCAGCTTCTGATGATGTCGGGCATGGAGCGCTACTACCAGATCGTGCGCTGCTTCCGCGACGAAGACATGCGCGCCGACCGTCAGTTGGAGTTCACCCAGATCGATATCGAGATGAGCTTCGTGGACGAGGAGCAGGTGATGGCCATGGCCGAAGGCCTGATGGCCCGCGTGTTCCGCGATGCGCTGGACCGCGAGATCGCCACCCCCTTCCCGCGCATGAGCTATGACGACGCCATGGCCCGCTACGGCGTGGACAAGCCGGACACCCGCTTCGGGCTGGAGTTGCAGGACGTCACGCACATCGTGCGTGGCTCCAACTTCAAGCTGTTCGCCACGGCGGAACTGGTCAAGGCCATGCGCGTGCCCGGCGGCGAAACCATGACCCGCAAGGAGATCGACGAATTCACCGAGTTCGTGAAGATCTACGGCGCGCAGGGCCTGGCCTGGATCAAGATCCGCCCCGACGAATGGCAGTCGCCCATCGCCAAGTTCCTGTCCGATACGGAACGCGCCGGGCTGAAGGAAGCCCTGGGCCTTGAAACCGGCGACATCGTGTTCTTCCAGGCGGGCGCACCGGGCATGGTCAACGCCGCGCTGGGCAACCTGCGCGTGCGCCTTGGCGAACACCTGGGCCTCATCGACGAGAACGCCTTCAACTTCCTGTGGGTGACCGACTTCCCGCTGTTCGAATACGACGAGGAAGAAAAGCGCTACGTGGCCTGCCACCACCCGTTCACCTCGCCCAAGGACGGCCACATGGACGTCATGGTCGAGAACCCGGCGGCGGCCCGCGCCCGCGCCTACGACATGGTGCTGAACGGCTACGAACTGGGCGGCGGCTCCATCCGCAACCACACGGCGGAAAAGCAGCGCCGCATGTTCGCGGCCCTTGGCTTCTCGCCGGAAGAAGCAGAAGCGCAGTTCGGCTTCCTGACCCAGGCGCTGGAAATGGGCGCACCGCCGCACGGCGGCATCGCCTTCGGCATGGACCGTCTGGCCATGCTGCTGACCGGCTCGTCGTCCATCCGCGACGTCATCGCCTTCCCCAAGACGCAGAAGGCCACCTGCCTGCTCACCCAGGCCCCGGACAGCGTGTCTGCCCGCCAGTTGCGCGACCTTGGTCTGCGCCTGCGCGAAACGGGCAAGGACGCCTCAAAGGACGCCGCGTCGGACGCCGCAAAGGACGCTCCGCAGGGCTAGGCCCCGCACATTGTCTGCTCCGCACGGGGGAGGAAGGCCGCGCGCTTTCCTCCCCCGTCGCTTCGCCCGCCGTTTCCGGTCGATTCCGGCCCTTTCCTTGCCCGCACGGCGTGCTTACCGTAGGGTGACCGCATCAAACGCCCCCATCACAGGACCGCCCATGATCCGAGAAGTGCTGCAATATCCCGATCCGCGTCTTGCCGTCGAATGTGACGACATTGCCGAAATCACTGACGAAATTCGCCAGCTTGCCGCCGACATGGCCGAGACCATGTACCGGCAGGACGGCATCGGTCTTGCCGCGCCCCAGGTGGGCGAGCACTGCCGCCTCATCGTGGTTGACGTATCCGGCCCGGAAAAGCGCGAGGCGCTGATGACCTTCGTGAACCCCCGGCTGGAGCTGACCGGCGAGAAGGTCGACTCGGAGGAAGGCTGCCTGTCCGTGCCCGGCGGCTACCGCGCCACCCTCACCCGCAGCGATACCGTGCGCCTGACCGCGCGCGACCTGGACGGCAACGAGGTGTGCATGGACGCGGACGGCCTGCTGGCCGTGTGCCTGCAACACGAGGTGGATCACCTGAAGGGCACCCTGTTCATCGACCATATCAGCAGGTTGAAGCGCACCCTGTACGATTCGCGCGTCAAGAAGATGCAGAAGAATGCACCCCGGCCCATGCCCACGGCAGCGGGCAAGGCCGGCACGGGAGCGCGCTAGCATGACCGGGCAGGACGCCGTGCAGAACAGCCCGCGGACGACGGAAGCCGTTGCGGACGCGGAGCAGGCAGAGGCCCTTCAGCCCGTGCCCGCGCGTGATCCCCTGCGCGTGGTGTTCATGGGCACGCCCGGCTTTGCCGCCGTTATCCTGCGCCATCTGCTGGAATGGGACGGCTGCAAGGTCATCGCCGCATACACCCAGCCAGACCGCCCTTGCGGACGCGGCCAGCAGTGCCGCCCGCCGGAGGTGAAGCTGCTGGCCATCGAACACGGCCTGCCGGTGTACCAGCCCCTGAATTTCAAGACCGAAGAAGCCGTTGCGGAATTGCGTTCCCTGCGGCCCGACGTGCTGGTGGTGGCCGCCTACGGTCTGATACTGCCGCAATCGGTGCTGGACATCCCGCGCCTTGGCCCCGTCAACGTGCATGCTTCGCTGCTGCCCCGCCTGCGCGGGGCCGCGCCCATCCAGCGCGCGGTCATGGCTGGCGACGCTGTGACCGGGGTGACCATCATGCGCATGGAGGCCAGCCTGGATACCGGCCCCATGCTGCTGCAAAAGGCCATGGGCATCGACATCAACGATACTGCGGGCGACCTGCACGACCAGCTGGCCGACCTTGGCGGCAGACTGCTGACCGTGGCGCTCGGCAAGCTGGCCGACGGCACTGCCATTGCCATTCCGCAGGACAACGACCGGGCCACCTACGCGGCCAAGCTGACCAAGGCCGACGGGCTCATCGACTGGAACCGCCCTGCCGCGCAGGTGCATGCTCACATTCGCGGGGTTACCCCGTGGCCCGGCGCGTACTGCACCATCCAGCGTGAAGGTCAGAAGGAACTGCGTGTTGCCCTCGGCCCCGGACGCATCGGACCGCTGCTGTCGGATGCCCCGGAAGACCAGGCTGCCGCGCCCGGCACCCCAGGCACCATCGTCGGGCTTGTGGACGATCAACTGGCCATTGCCTGCGCCGACCGGCTGTACCTGGTCGATTCCATCCGCCCGGCAGACCGCAAGCCCATGGATGCACGCGCCTTTCTGTGCGGCTACCTGAACGCCTGCGAGTGCGACGGCGGTCTTGCCGTGTGCGTGTAAGCACGCAACAGTCAGCATAGCCCTTTCCGGCAGCAACGCAGACTGTCGCCCGCGAACGGACCGACGACGCAGTTCCCGCTGCAACCGGGTACCCCGCCGCCAGCCATCGCGTTTCCAACCCCTTTCCGCCATTCCGCAAGCACGAGCGCCATGTCCATACCCATCCGCAAGAACCCGGATTCCCTCCCGCGAGAGGACTACCACGGCGCGCGCAAGCGGCTGTTCATCGGGCTGATCAGCCTGACGTCCGCCGCTCTGTGCCTGGTGCTGCTGGTGGGGTGGATCATTCCGTTCATCGGGCTGGGCAACATCCATCCGCTGGTGCCGGACATTACCGGCGCGCTGCTGGTGGCGTGCATTGCGCTTATCGTGTGGGCCACCCTGGGCCTTGTGCTGCACATCTACACCGGGCGGCCCTGGTTCGGATCGCAGCGGGTGCGCGGCGTGGCGGTAAAGCTGTTCCTGCCGCTCATGGAGTTGCTGGGGCGGCTGTTCGGCATCTCGCGCGAAGAGGTGCGCCACTCGTTCATCAAGGTCAACAACGAGCTGGTGCGCGGCGAGACGGGCAGCTTTGCCCCGTCCGACGTGCTGATCCTGCTGCCGCACTGCCTGCAATCCAGCAACTGCGCGGTGCGCCTGACCTACGGCGTGGACCACTGCAAGCGTTGCGGCCAGTGCCCCATAGAGCAACTGCTGGCCCTGCGCGACCGCTACGGCGTGAAGCTGGCCATCGCCACCGGCGGCACCATTGCCCGGCGCATTGTGGTCAAGGAGCGGCCCCGGCTGATCATTGCCGTGGCCTGCGAACGCGACCTTGCCAGCGGCATTCAGGACACCCATCCCATTCCGGTGTACGGCGTGCTCAACGAACGCCCCAACGGCCCCTGCCTGGATACGCTGGTCAGCCTGACCAACGTGGAAAAGGCCCTGCGCCACTTTCTGAACGTGTTGCCGCCCCATGAGGCGGATGTGGCAGGCACGGGAGATACGGCAGACACAGGGGAACAAACTCGTCCCGCACCCGGGGCTGTTGCGGACGCCGCTTTCGGGTCCGGCAACGGCACAACCCGACGCACACGGGATGGCGCGCCTGCTGCTTCCTCCACGGACGCCCCCCCTGGTGCGCCATCGGAACCGCAATGAGCACCCGACGCCCCCAGCCCCGGCCCAGGATTTCGTCCCTGCCCCCTGCCCGCGCCGCAGCCCTTGCCACATTGGACAAGGTGCTGCGCAAGGGACAGGAAGTGCAGGCGGCCCTCGACAGCGTACTTGCCGACTCCGCGCTTGCGGACCCTGTTGCGCGCAATGCAGCGCATGCTCGCGCGACAGCAAGCGGCGCACCCGCAAACGGCAGTGCTGCGCGCAGGCCAAAAGCAGATCAATCCGCCGGGGCCAACTCCGCATTGCGGCATGCCGGTATTTCGCGCCAGGACGCCGCCCTGGCCACGGAACTTGTTTACGGATATCTGCGGTCGGAAATTCGCATTTCGTGGCTCCTGCGCCGCTTCCTGTCAGCCCCGGACAAGCTGCCCCCGGAGGCATTGCTGACCCTTGGCGTGGCCGCGCACGAAATCGTCCATCTGGACCGCATCCCCGACTACGCGGCGGTGGACTGGGCTGTCACCCACATCAGCCAGCGATTCGGCCCTGACCTCGGCAAACTTGCCAACGCGGTGCTGCGCAACGTGGCCCGGCTGGGTGACGCCGCCCGCAACGCGGACCTGTACCGCGAAGGCACAGCCGACCCGCGTGAGATTCTGTCCGTGCAGCATGCCGCGCCGCGCTGGCTGGTGGATCTGTGGTGCGATGCGTACGGCATGGACCAGGCTGCCGACCTGCTGGCGGCAAGCGCTCAGGCCCCGGCCCCGGCGGTGCGCGTCAACGCCGCCCGCCCCGGTTGGCAGACGTTGCGCGACACCCTGATTGCGGACCACGGCGGGGCGGCTTGCGGCCATGCCGGTGTGATCTTTCCTGTCGGCGGCTTTCCGGCGGAGGTAGCCGCCCTGGAGCGTCAGGGGCTGCTGTCACGTCAGGGTGGTGCATCGCAACAAGTGCTGGATGCGCTGCGCCCGGACACCTGGGAAGGCCCGGTGTGGGATGCCTGCTGCGGCCGCGGCGGCAAGGCGCTGGCGCTGATTGAACGCGGGGTGGATGTGTGCCTGTGCAGCGATCCCAATGCGGGACGCTTGCGCGGCCTGCGGGCTGATGCCGCACGGCTGGGGGTGGCGCTGCCTGCCCTCGTCCGCGCTTCCGCAACGCAACCGCCGTACGCGGCGGACAGCACGGACGCCTTCCGTACCATTCTTATCGATGCACCCTGCTCCGGCCTCGGCACCCTTTCCCGCCGCCCGGACATCAAGCTGCGCCGCACCGCTGCCGACCTTGATGCGCTGACCGCCCTGCAAGCCCGGATACTGGATGCCGCCCTTGCCGCGCTGCCGTCTGGTGGCCGGCTTGTGTACATCACCTGCACGCTGAACCCAGCGGAAAACCAGGCCCAGATTGACCGGCTGCTGTCCGCCGCCCGTGCGGTCGGCACTGTTCCCCCCACGGTTGAAGTGAACTACACCACGCCCGCCGACACTCCGTCCCGCGAATTCTTTTTCGGCGTTGTGCTGCGCAAGGGGTAGCCACTGGTCGCGTTGTGCCAGCCTGCGCAAAAGGGACGCCCGGAGCTGTCTGCTCCGGGCGTCCCTTTTGCGTGCGTTGCCGACTGGCTGCGCAGGCGTTCACCACATGGTGGTTACGTATTGTCGTCGTCGCGGTTGCCGGACTGCCCCGCCACACGCATCCGATTGACCATGCTTCGGTAATACGCTTCGTACTCCTCGAAATTCAGCGGTCTGCTCCGACTGGCCCCCACCTTGCGCAGCAGCAGGTTCAGCTTCTGCATCTGACGGTACGTCTCGCGCTCGTCCGTACAGCTTTCCAGCAGGTCCATCACCGTCTGGATCTCCCGGGCCGTATCCAGTTGCGGCGGCAGGTAGCCCGCGTTGCGCAGCACCTTGTAGGCCATGCGCAGGTCTTCGGGCACCATGGAGTCGTCTTCCATATCCAGCGGGCGTCCCGCGCCCGGCAGGTTGTCGAACGCGCCATCTTCCTGCGCCTCGGCTATACGCCGTTCGGCAATAAGCGTTATGGCGTCCATCGAACCTCCGTCATGCTGCGGCTGGCTGGCGTTGGCGCGCTGCGCGCGCCACGGAAAGAGACTCACGGGCAGGCACCGCCCCACTACCTTCCTTTTTTGCGCATACGCTTACGCCGGGCGTTCGGCAATGCCCCCTGCCCCGCCGCACCGGCTGCGCCTTGTCAATCTTAGCGGTTTGCCGTCACGTGCCGCAGGTGCTGCATGCATTCGCCAACTTTCACAGCGACAGATCGTATTACGTTTTCGAGTGCGTTTACACTTCGTGTTTCACGTGAAATCGCACACCGTCACCAAAACGGACAGGGCTCCCTTTCGGGAGCCCTGCAAGAAATCAATGTCCGTGTGCAATCAGACCCAACGGTCCACGTGCGGAACCGGCAAGGTGGCGATGGCCTCGCGCAGTTCATCCGGCAACACGGATGCCGCACCTACCTGCCCCACCACAATGCCCGCCGCATAGTTGGCCAGCACGCAGCTTTCCAGCAAGTCCACACCGGCAGCAAGGGCCAGCGCCACAGTAGCGATGACCGTATCACCCGCGCCGGTCACGTCGAACACGCTGCGCGCCGTGGTGGGAATGTGCCACACCTTGTCCGCCGCCTCGAACAGGGCCATGCCCTTGGGGCCAAGGGTTGTCAGCAGGTGCTGGCAATGCAGCTTGTCGAAAATTGCCCGTCCGGCTGCCAGGATTTCATCGCGCGTACTCGTGGGCAGGTGCGCCCCTTCGCTGGTTTCCTTGGCATTGGGCGTGGGCATGAACACGTTACGGTACAGATGGAAATTGGGGGTCTTCGGGTCCACCAGCACGGCAGGCCGCGCCGCGCGCGTCGCCCACAGGGCCTCCAGCCCGTCCATGAACTCTCCGGTCACCACGCCCTTGCCGTAGTCAGACACGATGACCACATTGCAATCGGTACTGGCCGCATCCACCAGCCGCAGCAGATCGGCTAGGTGCTGACCGCCAATGGGGCTGGTTTCCTCGCGGTCGATGCGCAGCATCTGCTGCTGGCGGGCAATGACGCGCGTCTTGAGCGTGGTGGGTCGACCGGGAATTTCCACAAACACCGCGTCTACGCCCTCGTCTCGCAGCACGCGGCGCAACAACGCGGAACGCGGCCCATTGCCGCACACGCTGACCAGGCGCGGCACGCCGCCCAGGCTGCGGATGTTCTTGGCCACGTTGCCTGCGCCGCCCACCAGGTGGCGGTCCTCGCTCACGCTGATGACGGGCACGGGGGCTTCAGGCGAAATACGCTGGGCGTCGCCCACCAGATATTCGTCGATCATCACGTCGCCCACCACGCACACGCGGGCACCCGCAAGCTGGGCCACCATCTCGCCAAGGGCTATGCCATCGATGCTGTAATTGACCATCAATTCATCCTGCAAAGTGTAATACGAAACTGCGGGCACGTGCCAGCTCAAGGCGTTGCCCTTAGCGTGACTCCAGACCCAGCCGCAACAACAGCAGCGCAAGCTGCTCGGACGATTCGAAATTAAGGGTGATCTTGCCCTTCTCTTCCGTGCCGCTGACCGAAACACGCAGGCTCAGCGCCTCGTGAAGACGGCCCTGCAAGCTGCGCATGGAAGGCGCAACGCGCTGCGGGGGGCGTGCGGGGCGCGCCTCTTCCCTCTTGGGGGGAACGGCCAGCGGTTCCGGCAGCGCGCCACGGTCGCGCCAGTGGGCAGCAGCGGCTTCGGCCTCGCGCACCGAAAGCCTGTCGGACAGGATGCGGCGGCGCAGGGTGTCTTGCGGCTCCGGATCAGTGACGGTCAGCAGGGCGCGGGCATGACCGGCGGAAAGCCGCGCCTCGCGTACATCCTCGCGCGCGGATTCGGGCAGGTGCAGCAGCCGCAGGGTGTTGGCCACGGCAGGGCGGCTTTTGCCCAGCTTCTGGGCCAGGTCTTCCTGGCTCAGGCCGAACTGCTCACGCAGTTCCTGCATGGCCAGCGCTTCTTCCATGGGGTTCAGGTCTTCGCGCTGCAAGTTTTCGATAAGCGCGACGGCCAGCGTTTCCTGATCGGTCAGTTCGCGGATGAGCACCGGCACTTCGCGCAGGCCCGCCATCTGGCTGGCCCGCCAGCGGCGCTCGCCCGCCACGATCTCGTAGGCCTGCTGCGCGCCTTCGCCCTGCCCGTCCGTGCCCGGTATGGGGCGCACCAGCAGGGGCTGCAACACGCCCTGGCTGCGGATGGAGGCGGCCAGTTCTTCCAGCGCCGCCTCTGTGAACATCTTGCGGGGCTGGTTGGGATTGGGGTGCAGCGCCCGCAGGGGCAGCGTGCGGATGTCCGAGGGCTTGGGCTGTTCCTGATAGCCCTTGAACAGGGCGTCGAGTCCCCTTCCCAGTCCGCGCGAAGGTCCTGCCATCGTGTTCTCCTTGACTTTGGGCCGCATAGACATGAATCTTTGCCTAAATCTTTGGACTTACCAACAAACACCCTTATGGAGTGCCAACCGGATGAACGAACGCGAAGCGCACGTGGTGCATCTGCACGATCGACACGGCGAGCTTTACGGCGTGCTGCTAAGCCCGCAGGTATGGGCCGCCGTGCAGCACAAGGTAGCGCCGCTGCTGGAACAGGCCCTGGAAAAAATGTACCCCAGCGCCAGGCCGGAACCCATGGACGACTGGCAGACCTTCAAGGACTACTGGGACTTCAAGTATCCCTTCTGCGCAGACGTGCATTGCGACTGCTGCGGCGCAGCCACCGAGGACTGGGAGCACGACCCCTTCCATCCGTTCCGGCTGCGCAATGCCACCCTGAGCGGCATGCTGGTCTTTGATTGCGTGAAGTGCGGAGCCGCCGTGCGCAAGAAGCACTTCAAGGACCACATCTGCTTCGAATTCACGCCCGCCAGCCCCAAATAAACACGGTTCGCCGCGCGCTGGCGCGGCGAACCGCCCTTCCTTCTACCCGCCCTGCCCTTCACGCCGCTGAGGACGCCTGAGCACCACCTCTTTGGCCAGTGCCAGGTACGCCTCTGCGCCCTTCGACTTTATGTCGTAGTGGATGATGGACTTTCCGTGGCTGGGCGCTTCAGACAGGCGCACGTTGCGCGGAATCACCGTCTCGAACAGGTGATCCGGGAAGCACTTGCGCACTTCGTTCTTCACCTGGCGGGACAGCTTGTTGCGCACGTCGTACATGGTCAGCACCACGCCCAGCAGCGACAGGCCGGGGTTCAGCCGCTTCTTCACCTGCTCGTATGTTTGCAGCAGCTTGACGATGCCTTCCAGCGCAAAAAACTCGCACTGCAAGGGAATCAGCAGCTCACGCGCCGCGCACAGGGCGTTCAGGGTAATCAGCCCCAGCGACGGAGGGCAGTCGAGGATGATGTAATCAAACTTGGCGTCCAGCGGCTTCAGCAAATCGGCCAGAAAGTACTCTCGCGCCATCTTGTCCACCAACTCCAGCTCCAGCGCCACCAGGTCGGTGGTGGAAGGCAGGATGGACAGGTACGGCGTTTGGGTGGGGTAGACGGCCTCTACCACCTCTTCCGGCTGAAAGAACACCGAATAGAGGTTGTGACCCACTTCTTCCTGGTCAATGCCGAGACCGCTGGTGGAGTTGGCCTGAGGGTCGCAATCGACCAGCAGCACTTTTTTCTCCATGATGGCGAGGGAAGCGGCGAGATTGAGCGACGATGTGGTTTTACCCACGCCGCCCTTCTGGTTGGCGACTGCGATGATTCGTGCCACGGCTGCCTATCCTGTTGGGGTAAGAGGCAAAATTCATGTTTCACATGAAACGTGCGCGCGCCGGAGGGAGAAAAACAGCGGCAAAAGGGGCCGCCGGGCTCGCCAAGCACAGGGCTATAGCTAGTTGAGGCACGACACCCTGTCAACACGCAAAACACGGCGGCACGGCAGGGCAAGGCTGCGCAAACGGCAAACCAGCCGGAAGCATACTGTGTAATTACAGTCAGATATGCTGCCTCAAAGCCCTAACCAAAAACTGACGATGCCAAACGCCAACCGAACGGGTAGCGCAACGCAAACCGCGCGCGCCGTGAACAACGCTGTCCTCGTGTCGAACATCCGTGCAGCAGGCTGCGGAACACAGGCGAGTCGCGGAGAAGTCCCAACACCAGCCGTCACCCTGACCAGCACATGCCGCCGCCCGACGCCCTGCCCGACGCCCCCCGATTCAACGCGCATCCGCCCGCTCCCCACAGCCGACACGGACGCCCCCCCTCACAGACGGCATTGCGGAAATTGCGGGGCCACGAGCATCAACTGGAATCAACTGGTACCATTTCAGGCAGATGTGAAGTTTCACATGAAACAACGGGCACCTTCTTTGCGGAAGATGCCCGTTTCGTGTGTATGGCAATGCGGCAGGAAGAAAGGGAAAAGGTGCGAAGATTCGCGCTATCCGTGGCCTGTGCGCACCATCGCCAGCACAAGGGGCCAGGCCGAAGGCCAGGCGTTACATCTTGTAGTAGTCGCGGAACCAGCGCACAAAGGCTTCTATGCCCTGCTCCAGAGGCGTGTGCGGCTTGAAGCCGGTGTCGCGGATCAGGTCATCCACGTCGGCGTAGGTGGCTTCAACGTCGCCCGGCTGCATGGGCATCAGATTGCGCACGGCCTTGCGGCCAAGGCAGTCTTCCAGAATCTCGATGAACCGCCCAAGCTCGACAGCATTGTTGTTGCCGATGTTGTAGATGCGGTAGGGGGCCGGGCTGGTGGAGGGGTCCGGCGCATCGCCGCGCCATTCAGGGTTCGGCTGCGGGGTACGTTCCGTCACCCGCACCACGCCTTCCACAATGTCGTCGATGTAGGTGAAGTCGCGACGCATGCGCCCTTCATTGAACACATTGATGGGCTTGCCTTCCAGAATGGCCTTGGTGAACAGGTACAGGGCCATGTCCGGCCTGCCCCACGGCCCGTACACGGTAAAGAAGCGCAGGCCCGTGGTGGGCAGCCGATACAGGTGGCTGTAGGTGTGGGCCATCAGTTCGTTGGCCTTTTTGGAGGCGGCGTACAGGCTGATGGGGTGGTCCACGTTGTGATGCACGCTGAACGGCATGGCCGTGTTCAGCCCGTACACCGAGCTGGAAGAGGCGTAGACCAGATGCTGCACCCCGTTGTGACGGCAGCCTTCCAGAATGTTGCCGAAGCCCACCAGATTGGACTGCACGTACGAGCGGGGGTTCTTGAGCGAATAGCGGACCCCGGCTTGCGCGGCCAGGTTGACCACGTGGGTGAACTTCTGTTCCGCGAACAGCGCGTCCATGCGGTCATCGTCCGCCATGTCCAGATGGGCGAAGGTGAAGCCGGAATACGGCTCAAGCTGCTTCAGCCGATCCTTCTTCAGTTGCACGTCATAATAGTCGTTCAGGCAGTCCAGGCCCACCACGGTGTGCCCTGCTTCCAGAAAACGACGGGAAAGATGGTAGCCGATAAACCCGGCGGCTCCGGTGACAAGAATATGCATGATGCTGTCCTGTATGGCTGTTACACGGGCATGCGTGTGGTGCGCCCGTAGGGAGTTGTCGCGTTCACCGAAAGCGTTCTCCCGATGGCGGCGTGACGTAGGAGCGAGAGTAGCGGAAGAAGGTCACAAGGAAAAGGCGGCAAGCCACGCTGTTGCACGTGCGTGCCGCCCCTGCCTTGCCCCACCGCCCCTGATAACGGACCGGGGGGTGGAAGTCTCTAGTCCTTTGGCAGCAGGCCGCGCAGCAGATCCAGCGGAATGGGCAGAATGGTGGACGAACTTTCCGCCGCCATCTCGCGGACTGTCTGCAAGTAGCGCAGTTGCAGCGCCTGCGGGTGCTGCGCAATAATCGCCGCAGCCTGGGCCAGCTTGTCGGAAGCCTGGAATTCGCCCTCGGCGCTGATGACCTTGGCGCGGCGTTCGCGTTCCGCCTCTGCCTGCTTGGCCATGGCGCGCTGCATTTCCTGCGGCAGATCTATGTGCTTCAACTCCACAGACTGCACCGCAATACCCCACCCTTCGGTCTGGGTATCCAGCAGCGACTTGATGTCCTCGTTCACCTTGTCGCGGTGCGCCAGCAGGTCGTCCAGTTCCACACCGCCGCACACGCTGCGCAGGGTGGTCTGGGCAAGCTGCGAGGTGGCGTACAGGTAGTCTTCCACCTCGTTGATGGCCTTTATGGGGTCCACAACGCGGAAGTAGACCACGGCGTTGACCTGAATGGACACGTTGTCGCGGGTAATCACGTCCTGATTGGGCACGTCCATGGTCAACACGCGCATGCCCACCCGCACCATGCGGTCGATGACGGGAATGACGATGACAAGGCCGGGTCCCTTGGGGCGAATGATGCGGCCCAGCCGAAAAATGACCCCCCGCTCGTATTCGTTAAGCACCTTCAGCGATGCAACCAGCAGGAAGACGGCAACAGCGACGAAAGGAATGATGCCATACATGGGAACCTCGCGTGGCCGTGGCTGGCTGCATCCGCACCGGAGCATCCGGAACGGCGAGCCTGACGCGGGCCGCATGCCCTGAATATAGCACATGCGGGCGCGAAGGAAACGGACAACAGCCCGGCAAACGGCGGTGCAATCGAGAAGGAACGCGAAAACACCGTACAGGCGGCTGACGCAGCCCGATGCGGCGTGGCAAATGCGTCCGTCGGGCCAAACACGCCAGACGCGCCAGAAGCGCCAGTAGCGACAGATGCGACAGGTGCGGCTGCGGAATGGATTGGGGCTAGCGGGCGGCAGGCTTCAGCGCCGTGCGCAGGTAGGCGATGACAGCCTCTACCGTGGCTGGCGCGGCGATCAGGTTGTCCATGTCCGGCAGGACGATGAGCAGCTTGCCCCGCCACGGAATCTGCTGATAGGGCCGGGCGCGAAGGTCTGGCGCAAAGGCCCGCAGGGCCTTGGACCCCATGACCACCACCAGGCGCGGCGCAATGCGGTCCACTCCGGCCAGGAACAGGGCAGGATCGACAACGGGTTCAGGGGCGGCGTCTGCTTCTCCGTCCAGCCCGTCTGAGGGTGCAGCGACACCCGCCGCCGGCATGGCCACGGGCCAGAACGCATTACTGCCCTTGGGCTGTTGCAGCGCGCCCAGGATGCGGCGCAGGGTGTCGCGCCGGGCGGCATCGGCGCAGCCGGAAAGATCAAGCCCCAGAGCCCAGTAGGTCCACAACACGGGGGCGGGTTGCGGCGTCTTGGCCAGCAGGTCGCGCCACGGGGCGGGCCAGCGTTCGGGCGGAACGGTGCTGGGGGCAGGCCCGGCAGACCCGGCTGCCCCAGGCCCAGTAGGCCCGACAGACATGGTCGGCGGGGTCGCCGCAAGGCCCGTGGCCGGGACGGGTTGCGCACCCTGCGCAGGACGCGACATGCCGCCAACGGCCTGATGAGCGCGGGCGGGTTGCTGGCGGTAAGCCTGCGCCGGTGCTGCGCCACGGCTCATGCCCATGGGGGCGGCATACGGCACGTCGGTACCGTCCGCAGGGTCGGGAGGGATGTCATAGGCGTCCGGGTCAAAGGAGGGGTCACCATCATGACCTACGGGCGCATTTGCCTCGTGCCGGAAAGACGGCTGATCGCCCTGCATGGACCGGGGGGCGTCGCAGGCGGCAGGAAATGCACCCATGTCTGGGGCGCCAGCATCGGATACACTGCCGCTTCCAGCCGGTGTTTGCCCGCCCGCACCATCAGCCCCATCCGGACCGGACGCATCGGGCGCACCACCAGATGCCGCACCCTGCCCTTCGGGCAGCAGCACGTGCAGCAGCCCCGCGCCGTGCCACGGACGCAGGGTTTCCAGCAGGCCTAACGGCGGACGAGCCAATCCACGATCCTCCAGGCTACATCGGGCTTGGGCAGCACCGGCCATTCTTCTGGTTCTCCGCCCCTGGCCAGCACGGTAACGCGGTTGGTTGCGGCGCCGAATCCGGCATCCGGGCCGCCCACCAGGTTGCCCACGATCATGTCCGCGTTCTTGGCGGACAGCTTGCGGGCCATGCTTTCTGCAAGGCCGGAAGTTTCGGCGGCAAAGCCCACCACCGTCTGCCCATCGCGCTTGCGGTTGCCAAGGGTGGCCAGAATGTCCGGGTTGGGGGTGAAGGCCACGCTGAAGCCGTCCTGCGCGTCGGCCTTCTTGAATTTTTCGGCACCCAGCGGCACGGGGCTGAAGTCGGCCACGGCAGCGGTGAATACGCCTGCGTCCATGGAATCCCACAGGGTGTCGGCAGCGTCGAACATCTGGCGCGCAGCAGTCACGTCGTGCCGGGCGATGCCTGCAGGCAGCCACGGCGTACCGGGGCCGCACACGGCATGCACATCTGCCCCGCGCAGCCACAGAGCCACGGCCACCGCCGCTCCCATCACGCCGCTGGAAGGGTTGGTCCAGTAGCGCACGCCGTCCCACTGCTCGCGCGTGGGGCCAAGGGTGACCAGAACGCGCTTGCCCTGCATGTCCAGCATGGACGCGGCGCGCAGGCCGTGCAGATAGATGTCGCGCGGGTCGGCCAGCCTGCCCTGCCCTTCCTCCATGCAGGCGGTGCGTCCGCATCCGGGCTCCACAACCACGTGGCCACGGCGGCGCAGAAGGTCCACATTATCCTGCGTGGCTGCGTTGGCCCACATCTTCGGGTTCATCGCAGGCGCAATAATCAACTGGCCCGGAAAAGCCAACGCCTGAGCCGAGAGCATGTCGTCGGCAAGGCCGTGCGCAAGCCGGGCCATGGTGGAGGCGCTGGCCGGGGCGATGACGAAAGCATGGGACGACTGACCCGGCATGAGGTGGCCGAACACGTCGTCGTCAGGAGACGCAGCGGTTTCACCGCCAGACTTCCCGCCCGCAAACATGGTGGTGAACACCGGGGACGCGCCCAACGCCGCAAAGGTCAGCGGCGCGATGAACCGCCGGGCGGCATCGGTAAGGGTGACGCCCACGTCCATGCCCGCATCGCGCCACATGCGCACGAAGTCGGGTGCCTTGTAGGCCGCAATGGAGCCGCAGACCCCAAGGTGGAGCCTGCGGCCGGTGAAGCGGGTAAAGGCGAGATGCGCGTCCATGGTCCCTCTGGGATATGACCGGGTTATCTGCGGAAGCTCCCCGGCGGTGTTCCAGGCGGTGTTCCAGGGAGGAAGACTACGACATGGCACACGCTGACGCGCGCTCCCTCGGCCACTGGACAGCCGCCGCCGTACGGACTACTGCGAAAGCCCCTGTTCCTTCACGCCGCCGCCGGAAGGCGCGGGCGCGTTGGGAGCGACCGAAAAGTTGCCGCTGGGGTACGTGCCTTCCGACGCGGTGTTCGCACCGGCGGAAACGCCAGCGCCGTCAGCCAGACGCTGGGTCACCCACACTTCCAGCGTGGAATAGGCCTGCCCGTCGGTAATGCCCAGGATGGCATTGCGGTCGCCCTTCTCGAACAGCAGCACGCTGCGCTGGCCGCGGAACACCGAACGCAGCGCCCAGCCCTGGCGGCCCATGTTGTGGATCATGGCGTTGACCAGCGACTGCCGGTCGATGCGCCCTTCGAACACCTGGGTGCCGGTCTTGGAACCGTCAGAGTTCTGAGAGACCGCCGTGTACTTGGTCTGCTCGGTCATGTCGCTGGGGACGGGCACGTCGCGGAACTCGCCGAAGTACACCTCGTTCACGTTTGCGGGCGGGGCGGGCTCGAAAGGGTTCGGGATGGACGTTGAGGAGCAGCCCTGCACGGTGAGCAGGGTGGCGGAAAGGGCGGCGGCTATGACGAGCTTGCGCATGGGATTCTCCTGTGCTTGATGATGCGGACGGGCCAGCCTTGCGGCGGCATCCGCGACCGGCCAGCAGTGCATGACCGGGGTTTCTGTACGGCCCGCACACGGGCCATGCGGGGGGCTGCGCCCGCCGCGAAAACTGCGCCGACACTAGCGGATGTCGTGCCGGACTGCAAACGGCACGCGCCACGCGGGGCATGCCCCGCGAGGTATATATGCGTATGGATGACACAATGGGCAACACCGGACACGAGAAGATGCACGCCGCCACAAAACCTGCTGCCGACACGGACGACTTCGGCGACTTCAGCAATCTGGCCGAAAGCGCCGCGGGCGACATCCCCGTGGACGACCGGCTGGAATCGTACCGCTTCGACCTGCCGGAAGGCCAGATAGCCCAGCACCCCGCACCCGAACGGGGCGGCTCGCGCCTGCTGGTGCTGGACCGCCGGGCCGTGGAAAAAGGCGGTGCATCCGCGCTGACCCACGCCCGTTTCGCGGACCTGTGCGACCACCTGCCGGAAGGCAGCCTGCTGGTGGCCAACAACTCCAAGGTGCTGCCCGCCCGGCTGCTGGGGGTGCGACCCACTGGCGGCAAGGTGGAATTTCTGCTGCTGACCCCCCTGCCCCTGCTGGAGGAGTTGGCCGGGGCGGAAGGTGGGGCGGGTGATACCGCCGCCCGCAGGGCTGACGGCCTGCGCGACGCTGGCGACGGCTGGCGCAGCGTGCCCGCCGAAGGGCTGCTGCGCGCCTCCAAAAAGATCCGCCCCGGCGATGTCATGGACTTTGGCCCCCATCTGCGGGTGGAGGTGATCCAGCCCGGCGATTTCGGGCGCAGCGCGGTGCGCCTGCACTGGCGGGGCGACCTGCGCCAACTGTTCCTGCAACAGGGCCACCTGCCCCTGCCCCCGTACATCCGCCGCGAGGCAGATGCAGCCACACCTGACGCGCCGGAAGACCGCGACCGCTACCAGACCGTGTACGCCGACGACAGCCGCCTTGGCTCCGTGGCCGCCCCCACTGCCGGGCTGCACTTTACCGACGACCTGCGCGCCCGCCTGGCCGCCACGGACCGCAAGTGGGCGGAAGTAACCCTGTACGTGGGCTACGGCACCTTCAGCCCGGTGCGCTGCGCCGACATCCGCCAGCACGCCATGCACCGCGAATACATAGAGGTCAGCGAGACCACCGCCGCCGCCATCCGCACGGCCAAGGCGGAAGGCAGGCCGGTGGTCACCGTGGGCACCACCTCCACCCGCACGCTGGAAGGCACCGTGCGCGCCTGCGGCGAGGTGCGCGCCTTCACCGGCTGGACGGACATCTTCATCAAGCCGGGCTACAAATTCACGGTGGCGGACCACATCATCACCAATTTTCATCTACCGGAATCGTCGCTGCTGATGCTGGTTTCCGCCTTTGCCGGGCGCAAGCGTGTGCTGGCCGCCTATGAAGAGGCCGTGGCGCGCAGCTACCGGTTCTTTTCGTACGGCGATGCCATGCTGCTGCTCTGACAGGTGGTTGCGGCCACCACAGCAGCCGGGTGCAGGCCCGTTTGCCGGGCGGCGCAGCATGCTTTGAAAAGCGACGAAACTTGTCCTATAGGTAAAAGCCGCCGCGCGGCATCCCCGCGCCTTTTACGGGCAACGCGGAACGCCGTCCGGCGGGCACGCCGCCACCGGCATGCAGACCGGCGGGCGCGCATCTCATCCACCAGCCTTTCGAACCTCCATCCCAAAGGACGGTTTCATGTCACGGGTCGTATTTCTGGACGAGCGCTGCAAAGGGTGCCTGTTGTGCACCACGGTGTGCCCAAAGGGCATCATCGTGCAGTCCTCTCGCTTCAACAGGCAGGGCTACAAGGTTGCCGAGGTTCCGGCGGATGCCATGAAGGACTGTACGGGCTGCGCCTCGTGCGCGCTGATCTGTCCGGACGTCGCCATCCGCGTCATCAAGTCGCGCAAGGCCAAGAAGGCCGGGAAGGAGTAGCCCCATGCCGCACAACACAACCGACACGGGCACGCCGGAACGCATCTTCGTCACTGAGCGCATCTTCATAAAGGGCAACGAGGCCATCGCCCACGGCGCGCTGGCCGCTGGCTGCCGCTGCTACTTCGGCTATCCCATCACGCCCCAGAACGACATTCCGGAAATGATGTCCTACGCCCTGCCCGACGCGGGCGGCGAATTCGTGCAGGCGGAAAGCGAGGTGGCATCGGCCAACATGCTGCTGGGCGCCGCCGCCGCAGGCATCCGCGCGCTGACCTCGTCGTCCAGCCCCGGCATCTCGCTGATGCAGGAAGCCATTTCGTACATGGCGGGCAGCGAACTGCCCGGCGTGATCGTGAACATGAACCGCGGCGGCCCGGGCCTTGGCGACATCGGCCCCTCGCAGGGCGACTACTTTCAGTCGGTGAAGGGCGGCGGCCACGGCGACTACAAGTTGCTGGTGCTGGCCCCGGCCACCTGCCAGGAATGCTACGACATGATGGTGGATGCCTTCGAACTGGCCTTCAAGTACCGCAACCCGGTCATGGTGCTGGGCGATGCCATCGTGGGTCAGATGAAGGAACCGGTAACCCCGTGGAAGCCCGCCGCCGTGCCCCCCACCGAAGCCGCTGACTGGCGGCTGGAAGGGGCCAGGGGCCGCAAGCCGCGCCTGCTGAAGTCGCTGTTCCTCGAGGACGGCGCGCTGGCAGGCCAGAACCGCCACCTTCAGGTCAAGTACGCGGCCATGCAGGCCGAGGCCAAGGCCGAAAGCTTCCTGACCGACGATGCCGAACTCATCGTGGTGGCCTACGGCTCCATCGGGCGCATCGCCAAGTCCGCCATCCGCAAGCTGCGCGCGCAGGGCCACAAGGTGGGTCTGGTGCGGCCGCAGACGCTGTTCCCCTTCCCCGGCCAGCTGCTGCGCGGCCTGGCGGAGCAGGGAAAGCGCTTCCTGACCATCGAGCACAACTGCGGCCAGATGGTGGAGGACGTGCGGCTTTCCATTCGCGGCATCGTGGATTCGGCCTTCTACGGGCACATGCCGGGCGAAATGCCTGGTTCTGACGATTTCCTCGCGCCCATTCTGGACGCCATGGGGGGCAAGTGATGCAGGCTGACGAAAGACTGGCGCTCGCCGACGACGAGCAGATGGCCTTCGAGGTTCCCGACGTGCTGGTGGACCGCGCCACCCACTACTGCCCCGGCTGCCACCACGGCATCGCCCACCGCCTGGTGGCCGAAGTGCTGGAGGAAATGGGCGTGGTGGACGACACCATCTGCGTGGCCTCCATCGGCTGCTCGGTGTTCATCTACAACTACCTGGCCGTGGATTCGGTAGAGGCCCCGCACGGGCGCGCCCCTGCCGTGGCCACCGGCGTCAAGCGCAGCCGCATGGACAAGATCGTGTTCGCCTACCAGGGCGACGGCGACCTTGCGTCCATCGGTCTCGCTGAGGTGATGCACGCCGCCAACCGTGGCGAGCGCATCACCATCGTGTTCGTGAACAACACCGTGTACGGCATGACCGGCGGGCAGATGGCCCCCACCACCCTCATCGGGCAGAAGACCACCACCTGTCCCGGCGGCCGCTGCCGCGACCGCGAGGGCATGCCCATCCGAATGGCTGAGATCATCGCCGGGCTTGGCGGGGTGGCCTATGCGGCCCGCGCCTCGCTGGACAGCGTGAAGAACATCCGCGCCGCCAAAAAGGCCGTGCGCAAGGCCTTTGACGTGCAGCAGCAGGGTCTGGGCTTCGGCTTCGTGGAGCTGCTGTCCGGCTGCCCCACCAACTGGCGCATGGACGCGGTGAAGGCCAACACCCGCATCCGCGAAGAGATGATCCCCTACTTTCCGCTGGGGGTGTACAAGGACGTGACCGAAGGCGAGGGGGTGTGCTGATGGCGCTCTATCAGGACGTGATCATGGCCGGCTTTGGCGGCCAGGGCGTGATGCTGATCGGCAACCTGCTGGCCTATGCAGGCATGAACGCGGGGCTGAACGTGACCTACATTCCCGTGTACGGGCCGGAAATGCGCGGCGGCACCGCCAACTGCACGGTGGTGGTGTCTGACGAGGACATCGGCTCGCCCATCATCCAGCGGCCCAAAAGCCTGATCGTCATGAACCAGCCTTCGCTGGACAAGTTCCAGCCCCGGCTGGAAGACGGCGGGGTGCAGGTGCTCAATTCCTCGCTGGTGGACGCATCGCAGGCCGAGGCGCGCGTGCGCACCGTGGCCGTGCCCGCCAACGAAATCGCCGACAAGCTGGGCAACACCAAGATGGCCAACATGGTGGCGCTGGGCGCGTACGTGCGGGCCACCGGCGTGGTGGACCTGGAAGTGGTGAAGAAGAGCCTGGCCAGCGTCATTTCCGCCCACTACAGCCATCTGATTCCGAAAAACGCGGACGCGTTGCAGGCGGGCTTTGACCACGCAGGGTAACCTGCTGCAACGGCAGGAGAACACCTGCCGGTAGCGGCAAACCGCATCGCGTTGCCCCGCCCCACCCGCAACCGGAGCGCAACGGCAACGCGGGGTGTGCAAGACGCAAAACCCCATACGCTGCAAGGCCTGCGGGGAAAACGACGAAAAAATGACCGCCCGCCGCGAGCATACGCGGCGGGCGGTCTTGTTGATGGTGTTGGATAGCACAGTGCGGACCCTCAACTATTACAGGGAATTTCCGGCACAATACCCCGCCGTTTCCCCGCCCCGCCCTTGCCCCGCCGCGCGCCGATGCCTACCTTTATGAGTGAAGGCGCGGCAAGGGGCCGCGCGGATGCCGGACGTTCCGGCCCTACCCCAACCTCCAGCCACGGGAGTGCAGACCATGCCCAACACAAGGGAAGAGTACATCCGCACCCTTCGCGACAAGCTCGAACTGTGGAAGGCCCAGCTCGAGAAGCTGGAAGTGCAGGCCGCGCTGGCCAAGGCCGAAGCCCGTGTGGAATACCACGAGCAGATCACCGACCTGCGCCGCAAGCGCGACGAGGCCAAGCGGAAGCTGGACGAATTGCAGCATGCCGGTGAGCATGCCTGGAAGGACATGAAGGCGGGCCTGGAACTGGCCTGGGACGCCGTGGAGGCGGCCTTTGCCTCGGCCAGGGCGCGCTTCAAGTAGCCTGTCCCCCCCATGGCGCGGCCAGCGGATCAAGCGGGGCATCAGGCAGACGCACGACGCCTGCCTGCTGCGGCGTGACGGCCCGACGGCCCTGCCGGACACGCCTGGGCTGACACGATAGGCAGGCCATCGGCCTGACATGACAGTCAGGCATGATTGCCCGCCATGATAGCCTGACACATCCGGCCCGACTCACCTGCCGCAGCATCACGTGTTTCTCCAACAGCAAGCGGGGGGTACGACCAACGTACCCCCCGCGTTTCTTGTTGCGTCAACAATCCGGCCTTGCGGCGGACGTTCGGCATGCAGCCTGCCGAAAGCCGCGCTACCCGCCCGACTTCATCTTGTCGATCAGGCCGCGCAGGTTCTGGGTCTGCACCGTCAGTTCCGCCACGGCCCGTGCAGACTGCTGCATGGTGCTGGCTGTATCGGTGCTGATGCGGTTGACCTCTTCCACCGACCGATTGATCTCTTCGCTGGTGGCGGACTGTTGCTCGCTGGCGGTGGCAATGCTGTGTACCTGGTCGGCGGCGGTGCCGACAAGCTGCACGATCTCCGCAAGGGCGTCGCCGGAACGGTTCGCCAGCGTGGTGGCCTCTTCCACCGTGGTCACGGCGCGCTCCACATTCTCCAGGTTCTTGCGGGTGCCGCGCTGGATGCCGCCCACGGCGTCGCCCACCTCGCGGGTGGCGTTCATGGTCTTTTCGGCCAGTTTGCGCACCTCGTCGGCCACCACGGCAAACCCGCGTCCGGCATCCCCGGCCCGTGCCGCCTCGATGGCCGCGTTCAGCGCCAGCAGATTGGTCTGATCGGCAATGTCGCTGATCACGTTCATGATCTGGCCAATGCCTTCGGCCTGCGTGCCAAGGGCCTGCATGTCCGTCTTCATCTCGACGGAAACCTGCTGCATGGTCCCTATCCCCGCCACCACCTGATCGACGATCCGGCGGCCTTCGTCGGCCTTCTTGCTGGCTCCGGCGGCAGAATCGGCGGCGTGCCCGGCATTGCGGGCCACTTCCAGCACCGAAGAATTCATTTCCTCCATGGCCGTGGCCGTTTCGCCCACCCGCACAGCCTGGCGTTCGGCCCCCCGGCTGGCCTGCTCCACCTGGGCGGAAAGCTGGTCGCTGGCGCTGCTGACGACCTCGACAACCTGCTCCAGTTGCATGGCGGCCTGCATCATGCCCTCGGCCCTGGCGCTTTCGGCCCTGGCCTTGGCCTCGTGGGCTTCCTGCATGGCCTTGCGCGCGTTTTCCGTTTCGCGGCGGGCGTCCTCGCCCTTGGCCTGCGCCTCGCCGATCATGGTTTGCAGGTTCTGCACCATGGTCCGCAGGGCGTCTGCCAGCGTACCAATTTCGTCATTCTGCCGGATGTCGAGCTGACGGCTGAAATCGCCCGACGCCACCTGACCCGCGTAGTCCGCAGCCATGCGCAGGGGCCGGGTGAGCGACCCGGAGAAGAACCACAGGAAAACGATGCCCAGCACGGCAATGCCCGCGCCCACGCCCACCTGCTGCATGGTCCCGCTGGCGGCCCTGTCGGCAAGTTCCTTGTCCAGGGCGTTGGCGTCGGCCAGCACCACGTCGCTGGGCAGGCGGATAAGCACGGACCAGGGCCGCCCCGTACGGCCCAGCTTGATGGGCGCGTAGGCAACCATCAGCTTGCCGCCATCGGCCTCGCCCACATAGGTCTTGCCCGCCTGAATGTTGGCGACGATCTCGTCCGCATCCTTCAGCACGGTCTTCAGCGGCTGGCCCACGGTCTGGGCGTCCTTGCTGTTGGCCACAACCAGGCCTTCAAAGCTGAGAATGAACACCTCGCCCTTGCCGGAATACAGACCCTTGTTCACCCGCACGGCCATTTCCTGCAGGAAGCCCAGGCGCAGGTCGGTGCCGGACACGCCCAGAAACTTGCCATTCTGCTTCACGGGCACCGAAAGGGTGGTCAGCCAGTCCTTCTGGCCCTGCACGATGTACGGAAACGGATCCAGCACGCTTTCCTTGCCGGTTTCCCTGGGGCCAAGATACCAGCCGCCCTTGCGCACGCCGTTGGGGTGCTTTTCCTGGCTTTCGTATTCCACCAGGGCCTGCCGGGCGATCTTGCCCGACGGGTCGCGGTTCCAGTACGGAATGAAGCGGCCCGACGCGTCGTACCCTTCCGCGCCCGCGTGCCGCGCATCGTTGCCGTCAAGGGCATTGGGTTCCCACGCGGAATACGAGCCGAGATAGGTGGGGTTGTTTTCCAGGTTGGCCAGCAGGATGGCGTTGAAGGTGTCGCGTAGCGAATCCTTGTCCAGCCTGGCCCGCAACACCTCGAAAACCTTGCCCGTGGTGCGCGCCGTGTCCAGGTTGTCCTGCAGGGCGCTTTCCACCACGGCGGCCTGGCTTGCCGCAAGGGATTCCAGGCTTGCCGCCGCGCTACGGTGCATCAGCGTGCCCACGCGCTCGGACACCATCTTCTGGGTCTGCCCTGCGGAGTACACCCCGTACGCCACCAGAATGCCTGCCGTCACCAGCAGGCACACCCCGGCCATGAACGCAATTTTCTGCTTGATGGAACGCAATTGCATAGTGCCCCGCCTTTGAAAAAAAACATTTCAATCCTGCGGTCATTGCCGAAAGGCGACACACACGCATCATTGGTCGCCCAACCAGCAAACATTATCCGCTACAGGCCTCCCGCAACGGAAACATGAGCTTCAACTCTTGTACAACACCGCGCCATACAAAGTCTATCGACGAGGATGTCGTTTACATTAGTCGTGCAGGCGCATGGTGGCGCAAGAAAGGGTGCGCCCCGCTCTGCCCGCCCGGGGCGCGGAATGCCGGGCAGAAAACAGGAAAAGGGAGGGCGTTCAGCCCTCCCTTCGCAGTGCGCAGTGGCGAATCCCCGCCGAAAAGCTGCGGGGGTGACGTGCCCGTGGATACGGGCGGCGCTGTCAGTCCAGACTGTCCACCATCTGACCGTCGCGCATGACCAGGGTGCGGTGGGCACGGCGGGCGTATTCCGGATTGTGGGTGACCATCACCGTGGTCAGGCCGTCGCGGCCCAGTTCCGCCAGCAGTTCCATGATGGCCTCGCCCGTGGCGGTATCCAGGCTGCCGGTGGGTTCGTCGGCAAACAGCACGCGGGCGTCGCGCACCAGGGCGCGGGCAATGGCCACGCGCTGCTGCTCCCCGCCGGAAAGCGCCCCCGGCAGCGACCCGGCCTTGCCGGAAAGCCCCACCCTGTCCAGCACCCGGCGGCCCTTTTCGGCCATGGCGGCGGGCACAGGCGCAAGGCCGTTCATGAACGGCAACAGCACGTTTTCCAGCGCGGTCAGGTAGGGCATCAGGTGGTGGGCCTGAAAGATTACGGCAAAGTCGCTGTGGCGCAGGCGGTTGCGCCTGGCCTCCGGCACGCGGGTGATGTCCTGCCCGTCGAACAGCACCGTGCCCGAATCGGGCAGGGTCAGCGAGGCCAGCACGTTGAGCAAGGTGGACTTGCCCGAACCGGAGCGGCCCGCCACGGCCACGAATTCGCCGGGGGCCACGCGCAGCGAAACGCCGCGCAGCACGGGCGCGGGCGCGCCGCCGTCGGTGGCGGGGTAGCTTTTGCAAAGGTCGCACGCCTCGATGATGGCCGGGGCGCTGGCGGTGTGGTCTGTGGTCATGCGGTGCCTTTCTTCAACAAACAGAACTGTGCGGAGATGGAAATGGGGGGATGCCCTTCGCGGTCAGGGCCTGACCCGTTACGAGGATTACGGATCATAACGGCACTGGCCTACAGCGACACGAGGGCAGCGGCAGGTTCGATCCTCGACGCCTTCCACGCCGGGAACGCCGCAGCCAGCACGCACACGGCGGCGATGCCGCCCGTGGTCAGGGCCAGCGCGGCAAGGCTGAACGCGGGCGGGGCCACATCGGCCATGTGCAGCAGCGCCAGCACCTTCAGGGCCAGGCCGTGCCCGGCCAGATGCCCCGCAAGCCCGGCGGCCACGCCCACCAGCAGCGCCTCGGACGCAAACACGGTGAACACCCCGCAGCGCGAAAAACCCACCGAACGCAGGATGCCTATCTCGCGCCGCCGCTCGTTGACGGCGGACAGCATGGACATGACCACCATGGCGCAGGCCGTCAGCAGAATGACCAGGCTGACCACCAGCGCCAGTTGCTGGGCAAAATGCACGGAATACATGCGCTGCTCCACCACGTGGCGCAGGGCCTTGATGTCCTGCCCCGGCAACGCGGTGCGCAACTGGGCCACGATGTCGTCGATGGGGCAGCCTGAACACAGAGCCGCCACTTCCACGAAGCTGGCCTTGTCCGGCAGGTTGAAGACCCGCTGCACGAAGCCGATGTCCGCCAGCAGCACGTTGTCGTCGTCGCTGCCGGTGGCCCCGATGACCCCGGCGACGGTCACCGCATGGCCGTTGACGTCAACCACGCTGCCCGGCGCAAGGCCCAGCCGCGCGGCCACGGTGTGGCCCGCCAGCACCCCTTCCGGGGTTTTGGGGGTGGTGCCGTCGATGGCCCAGTAGCCCTTCAGCGCAAGTTCCTCTGTCCAGTCCACGCCGATAACGGCCACCGGCAGCGGCGCCACGGGCGTAGCTGCTCCGGCGGGCGATCCGATGCGGGTCATGGTCACCAGCTTGGGGGCCACGGCGGCGATGTTGGCGTTGAACTCGATGGATCGGATGCGCCGGGCGGTGTCCGCGTGCGCCAGATGCCCCTCGTCCAGCAGCAGATCGCCCAGGGGCAGGCCGCCATAGCTGACGGTAAGCGTCTCGCGCGCGGGGGACACCATGATGTTGGCGCCAAAGCTGGTCAGCTTGCGCTCCAGGCTTTCGCCCACCACGGCGGACACCTCGCGCAGGGCCACGATGGAGGCCACCCCCAGGGTGAAGATGCAGAACAGCGAGAGGGTGCGCAGCCACTTCTTGCGTGCGCAGCGCAACGGAATGGTCAGGATGTTCATCAGGTGCTCGTGGTCGGGGTTGCCCGCTCCCGCTCCAAGACTATCCCCAAATGAGGATTTTCGTTCGTTGGCAAGGAAAACGAGTCCCGCAATGAGGGAGTATGCCTCAGCCGTTAGGTGAGCGAAGCAAGCCTTACGGATGAGGACCGCAGCGCGCTCTTATCGTATTTGACCGAGTGGCGGACGAAGTTTGACGCAGCCAACGGGCGAAAGGACCATTTGGGGCTACTTGGCGGTGGCGAAGTATTTGGCCCCAGCCTTCAATTCCGCCACGCGCAGCAGCAGGTCGCCGCCGTCCATGGCGCGCTCCAGCGGATGCGGGTTGCAGCCGCCGCGCACCTCGTTGATGCGCGCGGTGTTGAAGACCATGCCGCAGTTCTCGCAGATCATGCTGGCCCCCTGCTGGCGGTAGCCCTTGCCCTCGCGCCAGCACACGTCGCAGGCGTCCAGCGCGGCGCGCACCGCGCCATCGGGGCCCTTGACCACGAAGAAACGGACTTCTGTCCCGCCGTCCTTGTAGGCGTAGAACTTCGCCGTGTCGGAGATGTCGGCGGCCTTGATGCGCACCGTCTCGCCTTCCGGCTGCACGGTTTCGAACTTGCCGCCGAAGCCGAAGAAGGCGTGGGCGACGCTGGACAGAATCAAGACCGCAAGGGCGGTCGATAGAATCAGACGGAAAGATTTCATGCATTGCTCCTGAAAGATGCTGCAAAGGTCTGACGCTTCACATAGGCATGGCGGCATGGGGAAGCAACCGCTGACCGGACGGCACGCCGCCACAGGCGGGGCCAGACTGGCCAGACGGGCCAGACAGGCCGGACAGGATGGCAAGGCCGTGCCGTTGCGCGCCGGGCGCAACGGGGGTATGGCGCGGTGTCGGCAGCCTTCGTCCCCGCTGGCCCGCGCCAGCCTTCGACAGCATCCGCAGGGAGGACCCCCCATGACCCCGGCCATCGACCGCGCCAAAAAGGCCAAGATCGCCTACACCATCCACGAATACACCCACGATCCGGCGGCGGAATCCTATGGCCGCGAGGCGGCGGACAAGCTGGGCGTGGACCCGGCCCGCGTGTTCAAGACCCTGGTGGTGGCCGCTGGCGACGGGCTGGTGGTGGCCGTGGTGCCCGTGCTGCACCAGCTTGACCTGAAGCAACTGGCCCGCGTGGTGGGGGCCAAGAAGGCCGCCATGGCCGACGTGGCCATAGCCGAGCGCGTGACTGGCTACGTGGTGGGCGGGGTAAGCCCGCTGGGCCAGAAAAAGCGCCTGCCCACGGTCATCGACGCCTCCGCGCAGGAATACCCCACCATCTACGTCAGCGCGGGCCGCCGGGGCGTGGAGATAGAACTTTCGCCTGCCGACCTTGCGGCCCTGACCGGGGCCACCTTCGCAGACGTGGCGGCCTGAGCCGCCCATCCTCACCCACTGCCCGCAACGCAAACGCAACGCGGGGCGACCATCCGCCCCGCGTTTTGATTTGCCATCCTGTCCGGTCTTGCCGGGCACCCGTTGCTACGCCTTGGGCCGCAGCAGGCGCAGACCGTTCATGATGACCAGGAACGAGCCGCCGATGTCGGCCACGATGGCCATCCACAGGCTGGCCACCTGAAACACGGCAAGACCCAGGAACAACGCCTTCAGCCCCAGGGCAAAGCCAATGTTCTGGCGGATGACGCCCAGGGTGCGACGCGAATGGCGCACCAGCCACGGCAGCTTTCCGAGGTCGTCGGACATCAGGGTGATGTCGGCGGTTTCGATGGCCGCGTCGCTGCCGATGCCGCCCATGGCGATGCCAAGGTGCGCGGTGGCCAGCGCGGGCGCGTCGTTGACGCCGTCGCCCACCATGGCCACCCGTTCGCCTTCGGCCACCAGCGCGGCCACGGCGGCGGTCTTGTCGGCGGGCAAAAGGTCGGCCCGTACGTCGGTGACGCCGCAGGCGGCGGCCACGCGGGCGGCGGTGGCCGCATTGTCGCCGGTCAGCATGACCACCCGGCGCAGCCCGGCGGCGCGCAGATCGTCCAGCACGGCCCGTGCGTCGGGGCGCAGGTCGTCCTCCAGTTCAAGGACGGCGGCAAGGCCCGCGTCGTTCCACAGCAGCACGGAAGACCCGGCGTCGCTGCCCCCCGCGCCGCTGGCGGTCGGCGATCCATCTGACGGCCCGTCCGGCGCCCCATGCTGCGTAAAGAAACGGCGGTTGCCGATGCGCCAGCGCATCCCGTCCACCACGCCCTCGGCCCCCAGGCCCGGCAGGGTGCGGTGATCGCGGACCGTGGCGGCGTCATCGGCAGCATCATCCGGCCCGGTACCCAGTTCCTGCGTGGCATGCTGCACGATGGCGCGGGCAAGGGGGTGGCTGCTGGGGCCTTCCAGCGCGGCGGCAATGCGCAATGCGGATGCGGCGTCCCGCACCTGCGGATGGCCGTCCACGGGCAGCACGCGGGCCACGCGGGGGCGGCCCAGGGTCAGGGTGCCGGTCTTGTCGAAGGCCACGGCGGTGAGGCTGGCGGGCAGTTCGAGGAACGAGCCGCCCTTGACCAGCACGCCGTTGCGGGCCGCGCTGGTCAGCCCGGCCACGATGGAAACCGGCGTGGAAATGACCAGCGCGCACGGGCAGGCGATGACCAGCACCACCAGCGCCTCATACACCCAGGCCGACCACGCCCCGCCGAAGAACAGCGGCGGCACAACGGCCACCAGCGCGGCCACGGCCAGCATGGCGGGGGTATACACGGCGGCAAAGCGGTCCACCCACTGCACGGCGCGGGCGCGGCGCGACTGGGCCGCCTCCACCATGTGCAGGATGCGCGCGAGGGTGGTGTCCGAGGCGGCGCGGGTGGTCAGCACCTCCAGCACGCCGTCGCCGTTGATGGTGCCCGCAAACACCGGCTCGCCCACCCGCTTGGGCACGGGCATGGATTCACCGGTGATGGGCGACTGGTCGATGTCCGACGTGCCCGCCGCCACCGTGCCATCCAGGGGTATACGGTCGCCCGCGCGGATGAGGATGCGCGAGCCCACGTGTACGCTTTCAACCCCGGTCTCCACGGGAGCGCCAGGCAGGGCGCCCCCAACATCACCCCTGACCTCACCGGGACGCGACAGCAGCAAGGCCCGTGAGGGCGAAATGTCCAGCAGCGCGGCAATGGCCGAGCGGGCCCGGTCCACGCTCCACGATTCCAACTGGTTGGCCACGGCGAACAGGAACGCCACCGAGGCCCCCTCGAAAAACTGGCCGATGGCCGCCGCGCCGATGACCGCCGTTACCATCAGCAGGTTCATGTCCGGACGCAGCGTGCGCACCGAATGCAGCGCGCGCGGCAGCACCCGCCACGCCCCGGCAACCGCCGCCGCCAGCCACAGGGCCAGGGTGGCCGCGTGGGGCACGCCCGATTCCGCAAACACATCCAGCAGCGACCCGGTGCGCACCCATTCCACGCCTATGCCCGCCGCAAGGGCAAGGCCGCTCAACGCGCACAGCAGCAGCGAGGACTGGCGTTGCCACAACGCGACGACCCCGGAAGGCAGCAGCGCCGCAAGACTTGACGGCGTATCGCCGGGCGCGGGCACGTCGCACGCCTCGCCGCAGCACGAGCACCCGGCCAGGGCCGGAATCTGCGCGGGACGGGGGGCGATGTCGTGCGCATGCGTATGCGTGTGCGGGGCGGCGGTAGCACTGGCATGCCCGGAGCCGCAGCAGCCGTCATGACAATGATCGTCGTGAGCATGCATGGCCAGAACAGCCGGGCCAGCCGGAGCAAACGGTCCAGCCTGATGGGGCGGGCAACTTCCGTCCCCGTGCCGGTGACTGGCCGACGGGGCGGGCCGCAGCACCACGCCGGGCCTGCCTGCCGCTTCGGGCGCGGCGCGCATGCCGGTGCGGGCCACGGCGGCTACCACGTCGTCGGCATGCAGATCCAGACCATCCATGTCCACGCGCATGCGGCGGGACAGCACGTCGAATTCCAGCCGGTCGGGGCTGCCCACCAGCGGGGTAAGCGCGCGCCGCAGGATGTTCACCTCGTTGGCGCAGTCCATTTCTTCGATGCGAAAGGCGGTCATGGGCGTATCTCCGTGGGGAAACGGCGGGGCGCGCCTGCATGCCGCCCGGCCATCGGTTCTGTCTGCACATATGAACACGTGTTCATATGTGCAGAGTATGCGGGAGATGCCACGGTGTCAACCGCTCGGCGCGACGAGGACGGCAAAAATGCGCGCGTTATCACGCCTCGCGTCATGGGGGTCAAAAACGCCAAAAATCCGGTCTGTTCCTGATGGAAACAGGCCGGATACATGCTGCATGACATGAAGGAAAAACGTCCGGAACGGACGCACGCGAAAACAGGCGGGCGCGCCAAAAGGCCGACACCCGCGTTCGTCGGCAGTCAACGCCCGAAAATGTCAGGGCGCACAACAGCCCTTACCGAGAGAGGACACAGGCATGACGCCAGCCAGCCAGCCAGTCCGCTAGAGGGACCGGCCCGCAACCGCAAGCAGACAAGCGCACTGCGGACCAGCCAGGCCGTAACGCCCCCGCGCCCTTGCGGGTCCACTGCCCGTCTGGCAGGCCGTGCCGGTACCGGCCAGCTATGCGCGATTCTTGCCGTCGGTCATGGCCAGGGCCAGCTTCATCTCGCGGTCCAGGCGGTTCTGCACGGCAACCTGCACCCGTTCGGACGAAGACCCGAACTGGCCGGAGCGCACGGCATACACCTCGCGGATGAGCTGCTTTTCAAAGTTGCGGCCCGCCTTGGCGGTGCCCGCCTGTACGGTGGCGTCCCCACCCTGCCCCCCATCCTGTGCCTCTGACTGATGCTCGGCCATGTTGTCGAGGGCGCGGGCAAAGATGCGGGTGGCCCCGGCGGGACCGTGCTGCACGGCGGTGCTCCACAGCACCTCGCGCAGCGCGGGCGACAGCGCCCCCTTGTTCAGCCCGGCGGCGCGGCTTACGGCCTGCAATGCGGGTGCGTAGTGGCTTTCATGGATGAACCGTTCTTGCAGCGCCTCGAACCGGTCCGGTTGTTCCTCGGCAATTTCGCGCCACACGCGGGGCATTTCGCCGGTCTTGCCGCCTGTGTTGGCAGGCCCGGCAGCCTCCAGGCGAGAGGCAATGTCCGGCGCGGCCTGCCGGGCAAAGTCGAGAAAGCGGTCCATGGTCCCCGCCCGCGACGAAATCTGGTACTTGCCGTACGATGTGCCCCCGTGCCGGTCGTAGCCGACGGCGGCAATGCCGTCCTCGCCCGACTCGAACTGCGCGGACAGCCCCCCGATGTCGCCAGCCGTTGCGCCTGCGGCGTCCCGACGGCCCGACTTGCCAGCCCCGTCAGACCTGTCTGCACGGTCGCGCCGCGTGGATTTGCCCACGCCGGTCTGCGCGCCGCCGCGTCCGGGTCCGCCACCCACGTTCACCGTGGGTGCGCCGCCGCCCATGCCCCCCATACCTGAGGCCGCCATGTCCAGATTGCCCGAAAGGGCCATCAGGTTGCGCGAGTTCATGGCCCCGCGCAGCGAATCCAGCCCGCCCGCACCGCCTTCCATGACCTTGGCCAGGGTGGCCAGGGCACGGGAATTGACGATGTCCATGGCCGCGCGCGAGGCGCGGTCGTCGGCAGCCAGGGCGCCTTCTGTCTGGCCGCCCGCCGCTGTCAGGCCGGGCAGGGCTGCCAGTTGCGGAGAAGACGCAGCCCCGCCGCCAAGACCGCCCGCAAGCACCCCCCCAAGGGGTGATGCGCCGGACCCTGCGCCGCCTTTGGCCAGCAGAGCGGCAAAACGCGGATCAGCGGCAGACCGCTGGCCCGCCTTGGGGGCGATGCCGGTACGCCGGGCACCTTCGGTGGACCGACCTTCGATCACAGTCTGAAGGGCGTCCATGGAGATGTTCTTTCCGTAGGCCATGCGCAATCCTCCTGCCGCCGGGGGAACGGAGTGGCGGCGCAAGGGGCAAAGCAAGGGGAATGCCAGCACCGCCACTCTACCTTGCATGACGGCATGTTGCGGATTGGCGCAGGGCGGATGACATCACCCTGCGGGCTGCGGGCGCGGGCAGTGCGTCAAACCGCCGACGGGACGTCCGAAACGGCATGCCGCAGGACTTGTCGGAATGGACAAGCTGCGCGTCAGCGGACCGTGAACCCCGCCCCGCACGCGAAAAAAAGGAAAAGGCCCCGCGCTGAACACGGGGCCTCTGCCAATGAACGCCGTGGCGAAAGATGATGCAACCCGGCGGCGGGAATCTGCTACTTTCTGGCAGGAGCCGCAACGGCAGCACCAGCGGAACCAGCGGAACCGGAATCTGCGGCCTTGCCGCCTGCATTCCCTCCGGCGCTTGCCCCGCTGCTTCCGGAACTGCCGGAACTGGCGGAACTGGCGTCATCGCGCGGGCGGTAGTAGCGCATGGCCTCGGGCAGCATGCCCCGCAGCGCGTCGATGCGCTTGGCCTCGGTGGGGTGGGTGGACAGGAAGTCCGACTTGCGCCCGCCCGACTGCTTCAGCATCTTCTGCCAGAACTCGATGGCCGCGTGCGGGTCGTACCCGGCCTTGGCCATGAGCAAGAGCCCGATGTGGTCGGCCTCGTATTCCATCTCGCGGCTGTTGGGCAGCATGACGGCCATGTTCATGGCCCCGGCGTAGCCGTCGCCCACGGCCTGGGCCGCCTGCGACGAACCGCCTGCCGCGGCCACGCCCACCATGGCGGCCAACTGGCCCACCTGCACCATGCGCCCCCGGCTCATCTTCTCGTTGCTGTGCCGGGCCAGGGCGTGGGCCACCTCGTGCCCCACCACGGCGGCAAGCTCCGCATCGGTGTCGGCAAGGTCCAGCAGGCCGGTGTACACAGCCACCTTGCCGCCGGGCAGGCAGAAGGCGTTGACCGCGTCCTTCTCTATGGTGTGAAATTCCCAACGGTACTGGGGCCGTTCGGCCACGGCGGCAATGCGCCGGCCCACCCGCTCCACGCGGGCGGATTCCGGCGTGCCGGTGACTTCCCTTTCCTTCTTCAGCACCTGCTGCATGGCGGCGAAGCCCATTTTGACCTCGTCCGCCTCGGAATACATGATCAGCTGACTGCGCCCGGTATAGGGAGCCTTGGCGCACCCGGCCAGGCCCAGCAGCAACACGCACAGCGCAAGGGCCGCCACGTGGCGCAAACCGCGCCCGAAGGGGAGCGCGGCTGCATGTACGGCACCCTGCACAGCCTTGCCCATACCATTGTCATTGCCGAACGATTGCATGTGGTTCCACCTCGTGGACCCGCTGTCCGCCGCAGCGGGGAAACCCGTGCGGCTTGACGGAATCGTCGATTGCCGTATTTTCCCCTACCTGACGGGGCCGAACGCGGCCCCCTTCCGGCGGGGCTTCCGGCACCCTGCCGGAAACGCGCCCCCAATAGCGTATTTTCCCGGAAAGGAACAGTCATGGGCAAGGACCTGATCATCGTCGAATCCCCCGCCAAGGTGAAGACCATCAAGAAATTCCTTGGCGGCAACTACGCCGTGCATGCCAGTGTGGGCCACGTGCGCGACCTGCCCACCAGCGAACTGGGCGTCGACGAGGCCAACGGCTTTGCCCCCCGCTACCAGGTCATTGACGGCAAGCAGAAGGTGGTTTCCGCCCTCAAGGAAGCTGCCGCCAAGGCCGACAACGTGTACCTTGCGCCCGACCCCGACCGCGAGGGCGAGGCCATTGCCTGGCACGTGGCGGAGCTGATCCGCGACAAGAACCAGAACATCCAGCGCATCCAGTTCAACGAAATCACCGCCCGCGCGGTAAAGGAAGCGCTGGAGAACCCGCGCGAACTGAACCGCAACCTGTTCGACGCGCAGCAGGCCCGCCGCGTGCTGGACCGCCTGGTGGGCTACAAGCTTTCCCCCCTGCTGTGGAAGAAGGTGAAGCGCGGCATTTCCGCCGGGCGCGTGCAGTCCGTGGCCCTGCGCCTGATCGTGGACCGCGAGACCGAGCGCCGCGCCTTCAACCCCGAAGAATACTGGCTGTTCCGCGCGCGTCTTGCCGGGGCCACCCCGCCCCCCTTCCGGGCCGACCTGCACAAGCTGCACGGCAAGAAGCCCGCCATCGGCAGCGCGGAAGACGCCGCCGCCGTGGAAGCCTCCATGCAGGGCCAGGCCTTCGTCATTACCGGCATCGACGAAAAGGAACGCCAGCGCCAGCCGCAGCCCCCGTTCATCACCTCTACCATCCAGCAGTCGGCCAGCCAGCGGCTGGGGTATTCGGCCAAGCGCACCATGAACATCGCCCAGCGCCTGTACGAAGGCGTGGAACTGGGCGAGGCGGGCACCGTGGCCCTGATCACCTACATGCGTACCGACTCCGTCCGCATTGCGGACGAGGCGCGCGACGCCGCGCGCGAGTTCATCGCCGCCACCTGGGGCAACGACCACCTGCCCGCCAAGGCCCGCCAGTTCAAGACCAAGGGCGGCGCGCAGGACGCGCACGAAGCCATCCGCCCCGTTGACGTGAGCGTGACGCCGGATTCCGTGCGCCACCTGCTGCCGCCGGACCAGTTCCAGTTGTACCGGCTGGTGTGGCAGCGTTTTGTCGCCTCGCAGATGGCAGCGGCGCGCTTTCACGACACCACGGTGACCATCGCCTGCGGCCCGGTCGAATGGCGTGCCAAGGGCGAACGGCTGCTGTTCCCCGGCTTTCTGGCCGCATCGCCCCAGAAGGAGGCGCAGGACGGCGAGGAAGCGGCAGAAGGCGACCTGCCCAAGCTTTCCGTGGGCGAGGAACTGACCGCCCTTTCCGTGGAAAAGGAACAGAAGTTCACCCAGCCCTCGGCCCGCTACACCGAAGCATCGCTGGTGCGCGAACTGGAAGAGCGCGGCATAGGCCGCCCCTCCACCTACGCGGCCATCATCTCCACCCTGCTCGACCGCGACTACGCCCGGCTGGAGGAAAAGCACTTTGCCCCCACCGACCTTGGCGCGGTGGTGTGCGACCTGCTGGCCGGTCACTTCACCACCCTGATGGACGTGGACTTCACCGCGCAGATGGAAGGTTCGCTGGACAAGGTGGCCGAAGGCGAGCTGGACTGGGTGAAGCTGCTGGAAGACTTTACCGGCGGGTTCAACCCGGTGCTGGAACGCGCCGCCCAGGCCATGGACACCGTGAAGGGCGGCCTGCCCAGCGGCATAGACTGCGAACAGTGCGGCAAGCCCATGGTCATCAAGTTCGGCAAGGCGGGCACCTTCCTGGCCTGCTCCGGCTACCCGGACTGCCGCAACACCAAGAACTTCACCCGCGACGAAAAGGGCAACATCCAGGTCGAACAGAAGCTGCGCGAAGAACCGGAAAAGGTGGGTACCTGTCCGCAATGCGGTGGCGACCTGGTGCTGAAAAAAGCCCGCACCGGCAGCCGGTTCATCGCCTGCACCAAGTACCCGGACTGCACCTATACCGCGCCCTTCTCCACCGGCGTTCCCTGCCCGCGCGAAGGGTGCGAGGGCGTGCTGGTGGAAAAAAGCTCCAAGCGCGGCAAGATCTTCTATTCGTGCAGCGCCTACCCCAAGTGCGACTACGCCCTGTGGGACTGGCCCGTGCCCGGACCCTGCCCGGACTGCAATTCGCCCCTGCTGGTGATCAAGAACACCCGCGCCCGGAGCCGCCACATCGCCTGTCCGGAAAAGACCTGCAAGTATTCCCGCGACCTGGACGAAGACGGCGGCAGCGAGGAATAGCCCGCCGGCAAGAATCTGGAAGAACGCGTTGAAAAAGAAACAGAAAGGAGCGGGGCGCTGCCCCGCACCCCCGCAGCTCTGCTGTCTCCATCCGTAGGACTCGCGAGTTGCGTACGATGATCGTACGGCTTGCAAGCTCGCCAACGGGCACGCTTCGCGCCCTTCGGTTCGATATACGCGCTCGCCCAACGGCTGGAGCAAGGGGGCCGCGCCCCCTTGACCCCTTTATGGGGCAACCCATCTGAACTACTGCCATTCCAAGCCCCCGCCATATTCCGTGGCGGGGGCTTTCGCGTTCCCGGCCATGCCGGGGAACGCATTCGGGGCAGATTGGGCTGCCCAGCCACGGGGGGCGCCAGACAGACGGACGCGCGAGCGAACGACGAGGGCTGTCATGCGCAGTCCTTCGCCCACGCCATGACCGCGCCCCCTTCGGACGGCCTTGCCACCCCCTTCCCGCCCCCTTGCAGGCCACATCCCGGAAAACCGGTGCGCTATGCCTGCCGCTGCACTGGCGCGCACCGCAGCCCGGATTGGCCGGGCGTACCCCGCCGAACACCCGGCCGGAGCGGACGTGCCGCGTTGACACCCACTAGAGAGGAATGCATATGTGGAACAACTGGTTGCAAGGCAACGGCGAATCTTACGACGACAAACGGCGCGGCCTGTACCGGCAGGTTCGGGACACGTCGCGCCAGGCCATGGGCGCCGCCACCATGCAGGAGTGGTATCGGCTGTTCGATGGTGGGCTGCGCTCCATCCGGGGCTTCGAGCACAAGGGCAGCAAGCTGCCGGACAACGAATCCGACGCGCTGCGGCAGGGCTTTCTGCGCGACATGTTCGAAGAAGCGCGGCCCGACCGTTTTGACGATTTCTGGCGCTTTCCCCGGCAGGAAGGCGACAGCGGGCTGGAACTGGACGCCAGGCGGCTTGGCATGTCCGTGTACGGCAAGCCGCTGGGGCCGTCGCTGGAGGGTCGCAACGCCCGCCTCGTGCCCACGGAGGAACTTGAAGGCATCACGGGACGCGAACAGGAACCTTTCGATCGGGACAACGTGGACGGGCAACGGCTTGCGGTCATGCGTTGGAAACCCGGCCAGCAGCCCGTACAGGACCTCGTCAAGCTGATGTCCGCCGACGGCACGGCGCGCGATGCGTCCGGCCCTTCGGCTGCGGGGGCGGATGGCGGAACCTCCGTCGGTGCTGGGCCTGCGGTACAACCGGGCAGCCGGACGACCCGACCCGGCTCGGGCAACGCGCAGGAAGGCCCCCTGCAACGCGCCGCGCGCACTTTTCTGGAAGGGGCTGGCCCCGGCCCGCTCACGGAGCCGAAGGTGCCGGAACAACCCCGGCCCGCCGAGCCGGTTCCCGCGCCCACGGATGGCAGCAAAGGGGCCTCGCCTGATGCGGCAACGCCCGGTAAAGGCGGCAACGGCGTTCTGGCCGCCCCCGACAAGCCGGAAGACATCAACCGGATCACGGCGGACACGCTGCACAAGCTGGAAGGCAATGTCCTGTACGCCTACATCCCCATGAAGGACGGCAAGCCCATGGACAAGAGCAGCGCTACCATCGGGGCGGGGGTCGACCTGGGGCAATGGAGAGCGGAGGGGTTGCGAGGAATCGGAGTGGATGAGGCGGTTATCAATCGCTTGAGTCCTCTGCTTGGCAAAAACGCCACGCAGGCGAAACAGGAAATGGAGAATCTTAAAAAAACAGGTGATGCTGTTAAGCTCACCACCGAACAGGCCCGCCACCTCAACGAGAAAATGTTCACCCATTTCAACGACAAGGCGCGGCAGCAGTACAACAACGCCCCGGACAACAAGGACGCCCAAGGCAAGACCATTCGCAAGTTCGAAGAACTGCCCAAGGAAATGCAGGCTACCATCACCTCGGTGCTTTACCAGCACGGCAGCACGGAGAAATTCCCCAAATTCTGGGAGAACTCCACCAAAGGCGACTGGGACGGGGCCATCAAGGAACTGCGCAACTTCAGTTCCAACCCGGACTACAAGTACCACCCCCGCCGCAACACGGAGGCCGACCTCATGCAACAGGGCCTGGACAGGCTGCGCCAATGACGCGCCCCGCAAGCTTTCTGCACATCACATTCCGGGGGGCCGCACGGCCCCCCCGTCCTCGTAGCGCGCCGCCCATGCTGCTGGCGCTCGCCCTGTGGTTGGCCTGCCTTGGAGCATGGTTTCCGGTGCATGCCGAACCGCTGCCCGCCATGCAGCGGGTTCCAGTGGTGGCACCGGAACCGGAATTCTTCCGGAACTACATGCAGCGAAACCACGGATGGTTCCAGCGGCTGGGCATCATGGACGCGGAAGGCCGCTATCCCATGGTTGACACCATTCCCGCCGGAGAATACGCGCCACGGTCCTTTGCCCGCGAACTCTACGAACGCGCGGACCTCACCGCCTTCCCTTCCGTGTTCCTGCCTGCCGCGTCTGCAAACAAGGCCACTTTTTCAGCCTTGGGCGTTCGCTATCAGGCCGAAGAGCCCTACATCCTGTTCATTGAAGACAAACCATGGGATCAAAACCTGCAAATCAGCCTGACCATGCCTCACATCGGTTCACTGGACTGGGACGGCAACGGCATCCGTGATTGGCTGTTCAGTTGCCGCATCCTGCTTCACAATCGCCATGTGGACCTCGGCTGCTTCCTGCTGGTGCTCAACCCCCAACCCACCGGGCCGCTCGACGTGCGGGTCCTGCGCGTTTCCTATTCGCCACCCGATGATGTACTCAATTTTACTCGATACTTCGGCACCGCCGCGCGGGACTACCTGTTCACCATCATGCGGGACAAACTGCCCGCCATCTACCCCGGCTGGACCCCGCCCGCACGGGCAGAAGACCTGCCCTGGCGCGATGCCCCCGGCATGGAGGGCGTCGGCTACGTCGAACACGTGGACGAGGGCAAAAAATGACGCGCCCCGCATCTCTCTTGCACATTGTCTTCCGATGGGCCGCACGGACCCCCCGTCCTCGCCGCACGCGGCCCATGCTGCTGGCGCTCGCCCTGTGGCTGTCCTGCCTTGGGGCGTGGCTTCCTGTGCATGCCGAACCGTTGCCCGCCATGCAGCGGGTGCCCGTGGTGGCTCCGGAGCCGCATATTTTCAAAGGATTCGTGCAGGAAAATATGCAATGGCTGCAACGCCCCGGCATCGTCGATACGCAAGGGCGCTACCCAATGGCCGACGCAATACCTGCCGGGGAGTACGCACCGGAATCCTTTGCGCGCGAACTGTTCGAACGCGCCGACCTCACGGCCTTTCCGTCCATGATTCTTCCGATAGATGAAAAAACGACCTACAGTACATGGGGCGTTCGCTACCAGGCCGAAGAGCCCTACACATTGTTCGTTGAAGACAAACCGTGGGATCAGAATCTTCAAATAGGTCTGACCATCCCCCTCATGGCCTCGCTGGACTGGGATGGCAACGGCGTTCGGGACTGGCTCTTCGGATGCCGCATCCTGCTGTACAAACAGAACGTGGATCTGGGCTCCTTCCTGCTGGTGCTCAACCCGCAACCCTCCGGGCCGCTTGATGTCCGGCTTCTGCGCGTCACCTACTGGCCATCCAACGATACGTCAAAATACATCAACTATTTCGGCACCGCCGCGCGGGACTACCTGTTCACCATCATGCGGGACAAACTGCCCGCCATCTACCCCGGCTGGACCCCGCCCGCACGGGCAGAAGACCTGCCCTGGCGCGATGCCCCCGGCATGGAGGGCGTCGGCTACGTCGAACACGTGGACGAGGGCAAAAAATGACGCGCCCCGCATCTCTCTTGCACATTGTCTTCCGATGGGCCGCACGGACCCCCCGTCCTCGCCGCACGCGGCCCATGCTGCTGGCGCTCGCCCTGTGGCTGTCCTGCCTTGGGGCGTGGCTTCCTGTGCATGCCGAACCGTTGCCCGCCATGCAGCGGCTGCCCGTGGTGGCTCCGGAACCTGATATATTTCGGCGCATCACAAAAATAGATCGCGGGATACTCCTTCGGGCGGGCGTCATCGATGCTAAGGGCAATTATCCCAAAGCCAAGGTTATCCCTGCCGGGGAATACAGCCCACGGTCCTTTGCCCGTGAGTTATACGAACGCGCTGACCACACAACGTTTCCTTCAATGTTTCTGCCGGCGGTAAAGGACAAAACAACCTTTACTCCCCTCGGTATCCCGTACGAAGCCAAGGAACCCTATCTTTTATTGATCGAAGACAAACCGCTGGGTCATAACCCGCAAGTAAGCCTGACGATCGACCACCTTGGCTCACTCGACTGGGACGGCAACGGAACACGCGACTGGCTCTTCGGATGTCGTATCCTGCTTTACAAACAAAACGTGGATCTCGGTTGCTTCCTGCTGGTGCTCAACCCGCAGCCCACTGGTCCTCTTGACGTCAGAGTACTCAGTATTTCCTATTCGCCCCCAGACGATGTCCTGAACTTCACCACGTACTACGGCACCGCCGCGCGGGACTACCTGTTCACCATCATGCGGGACAGACTGCCCGCCATCTACCCCGGCTGGACCCCGCCCGCACGGGCAGAAGACCTGCCCTGGCGCGATGCCCCCGGCATGGAGGGCGTCGGCTACGTCGAACACGTGGACGAGGGCAAAAAATGACGCGCCCCGCATCTCTCTTGCACATTGTCTTCCGATGGGCCGCACGGACCCCCCGTCCTCGCCGCACGCGGCCCATGCTGCTGGCGCTCGCCCTGTGGCTGTCCTGCCTTGGGGCGTGGCTTCCTGTGCATGCCGAACCGTTGCCCGCCATGCAGCGGCTGCCCGTGGTGGCTCCAGAGCCGCATATTTTCAAAGGATTCGTGCAGGAAAATCTGCAATGGCTGCAACGCCCCGGCATCGTCGATGCGCAAGGGCGCTACCCAATGGCCGACGCAATACCTGTCGGGGAGTACGCTCCGGAATCCTTTGCGCGCGAACTGTTCGAACGCGCCGACCTCACGGCCTTCCCGTCCGCGTTCCTGCCCGTGGCGTCGGGCAAGCCAACCTTTGCCGACCTGGGCATTCGTTATGAGGCCGAAGAGCCCGATACCTTGCTCGTGGAGGACAAGCCATTTGGTCACAATCCGCAAGTTAGCCTGACCATCCCCCTCATGGCCTCGCTGGACTGGGACGGCAACGGCGTTCGGGACTGGCTTTTCGGGTGCCGCATCCTGTTCTACAAGCCATACCTCAGCCTGGGATCCTTCCTGCTGGTGCTCAACCCCCAACCCACCGGACCGCTCGATGTCCGGTTGGTGCGCGTCTCCTACCGGCAGCCAGACGACATCCGCAAAGTGACAACCTACTTCGGCACCGCCGCGCGGGACTACCTGTTCACCATCATGCGGGACAAACTGCCCGCCATCTACCCCGGCTGGACACCGCCCGCGCGGGCCGAAGACCTGCCCTGGCGCGATGCCCCCGGCATGGAGGGCGTCGGCTACGTCGAGCACGTGGACGAGGGCAAAAAATGATGCGCACGCAATAAAAATCCCCCGGCATAGCCGGGGGTATTTCATATGCGCCTGTAAGGC
>CAYOCV010000022.1:0-43963 GCA_964402645.1 uncultured Desulfovibrio sp.
AGCTGTAAGCTTACGAGAACCCCGCGCATAGCGCGGGGTTTTCTACATACAAAAAGGGCCGGAACCCGAAGGTTCCGGCCCACAGTCACGTGCGATACTGCGCGGACTGTACCAGCCTTTCGGCCTAGTACATGCCGCCCATGCCGCCCATGCCGCCCATGCCGCCACCGGGCATGGGCATGTCCTTCTTGGCTTCGGGCTTTTCGGCAATGGCGCATTCGGTGGTCAGCAGCAGCGAGGCAACGGAGGCCGCGTTCTGCAGGGCGATGCGGGTCACCTTCTTGGGGTCGATGACGCCGGCCTTGATCAGGTCTTCGAAGTCGCCGGACGCGGCGTTGAAGCCGAAGCCGTCCTTGCCTTCGCGCACCTTCTCGACAACGATGGAACCTTCGTAGCCAGCGTTGGTGGAGATCTGGCGCAGCGGTTCTTCGATGGCGCGGCGGATGATGTTCACGCCAGCGGCTTCGTCGTCATCGGCGGGCTTCACGTCATCCAGCACCTTGCAGATGCGGATGTAGGCGGTGCCGCCGCCGGGGACGATGCCTTCTTCCACCGCAGCGCGGGTGGCGTTCAGGGCGTCCTCGACGCGGTCCTTCTTTTCCTTCATTTCGGTTTCGGTGGCCGCACCGACATTGATAACGGCCACGCCGCCCACCAGCTTGGCCAGGCGTTCCTGCAGCTTTTCGCGGTCGTAGTCGGAGGTGGTTTCGTCGATCTGGGCGCGGATCTGCTTCACGCGCGCCTTGATGTCTTCGGACTTGCCGGCGCCGTCGACGATGGTGGTGTTTTCCTTGTCCACAACCACGCGCTTGGCGGTGCCAAGGTCGGCCACGGAGATGCTTTCAAGCTTCACGCCCATGTCTTCGGACACCACGGTGCCGCCGGTCAGGACAGCGATGTCCTGCAGCATGGCCTTGCGGCGGTCGCCGAAGCCGGGGGCCTTCACGGCCACAACCTGAAGGGTGCCGCGCAGCTTGTTGACCACCAGGGTGGCCAGGGCTTCGCCTTCCACGTCTTCAGCAATGATCACCAGCGGACGGTTCATCTTGGCCACCTGTTCGAGAACGGGCAGCATGTCCTTCATGCTGGAGATCTTCTTCTCGTTGCAGAGAATGAAGGGCTCGTCGAGTTCGCAGACCATCTTTTCGGGATCGGTCACGAAGTAGGGCGACAGGTAGCCGCGGTCGAACTGCATGCCTTCGACCACTTCGAGGGTGGTTTCAAGGCCCTTGGCTTCCTCGACGGTGATGACGCCTTCCTTGCCCACCTTGGCCATGGCCTCGGCAATGATGTTGCCGATGGTGGTGTCGGAGTTGGCGGAAATGGTGCCGATCTGGGCGATTTCCTTCTGGTCGCGGGTGGGCTTGGCCAGGGTGCCAAGTTCCTTCACCAGCTTTTCAACGGCCTTGTCGATACCGCGCTTGATGGCCATGGGGCTGCGGCCAGCGGCCACCAGCTTCACGCCTTCGCGGTAGATGGCCTGGGCAAGGATGGTGGCGGTGGTGGTGCCGTCACCGGCGATGTCGCTGGTCTTGGAAGCAACTTCCTTGACCATCTGCGCGCCCATGTTCTCGAACTTGTCTTCGAGTTCGATTTCCTTGGCCACGGTCACGCCGTCCTTGGTGATGATCGGCGAACCGAAAGACTTCTCGATGACCACGTTGCGGCCCTTGGGGCCGAGGGTCACCTTGACGGCGTTGGCAAGCTTGTCCACGCCGCGGGAAAGTTTTTCGCGGGCCTTGACGTCGAACAGGATTTCCTTGGAAGCCATTGTATTCATCCTCCTCGGGAGTAAGTGCTAAGTTCGCGGGGCGTTATTCGATGATGGCGAGAATGTCGTCTTCACGCATGACGAGGTGCTCGACGCCGTCCAGCTTGATCTCGGTGCCGGCGTACTTGCTGAAGAGCACCAGGTCGCCCTTCTTGACAGCCATGGCGATGAGCTTGCCGTCTTCCGCGACCTTGCCGGGACCGGCGGCGACGACTTCGCCGCGCGAGGGCTTTTCCTTGGCGGTGTCAGGGATGAAGAGGCCGCCGGCGGTCTTTTCTTCGGATTCGAGGCGCTTCACCAGAACGCGGTCATTCAAAGGCTTCAGATTCATGACAACTAGTCCTCCAACTTTAGGTGATCGCTGTTTGTCCCGCCATTGGCACTCGCGGGCTGCGAGTGCCAACGACAAGGGCGGTCATCTCGCCGCGCGCCATGACCGTGTCATGCGCGCGCCCACCCACCTTGCGGCGGGGGGCGAAATTCGTCTCGCCCGATGTTTCGTGGCTTTTTTGGCAGATATCGGCCCGAACCTCAGGTTCGTCCCGACCGCCGGGTGTGGCTGCTCGCCCGCATCCGCTGACGCGAAGTCGGTGCGCTCCAACCGCGTTGGATTATAAGGCGGCTGCCGCGCTTGAAAAGGGGGCGGTGTGCATTTTTTTGCATTTTCTTTTGCCGCGCTGTAAATTCAGCATGTTACGCGCACAGCATGAATCACCGCCCCGTCCCCGGACGCTAGGTGTATTCAGGCCTCGCCGTACGCGGTGCGCGCGGCAGGCCGGTAAGGATGGCCAGCACCCCCGCCGCGCCCAGCAGCAGGCAATAGTAATTGGCCGACAGCACCGCCACGGGCGAGATGCCCGCAATGGACCCGGCCAGCAGCACCTGGGCCGCGTGCGGGGCCAGCCCCTGCACCACGCACGAGAAGATATCCAGCAGGCTGGCGCTGCGGCGCGGATCCACGCCGGAGGTGGCGGCAATCTCGCGGGCCATGCCCCCGGTCAGGATGATGGCCACCGTGTTGTTGGCAGTACACAGGTCGGCCACGGCCACCAGCCCGGATATGCCTGCCTCGCCGGTGCGGATGGCGGCCCCGCCCTGCCTGCCCGAACGGTCGGTGAACCGGCGCACGGCGGCCAACAGCCAGGCCACCCCGCCCTGATAGCGGATGAGTTCGCCAAGGCCGCCCATGAGCATGGACAGCACGAGGATCTCGTGCATGCCGGTGAAGCCCTTGTAGATGTCCTGGGCGAATTTCAGCGGGGTGTAGCCGTCCACCACGGCCATGCCCACGCCGCCCGCCATGACGATGCCCGCGAACAGCACGGCAAACACGTTCATGCCCGAAAGCGCCATGGCCAGGATGGCCACGTACGGCAGCACCGTGACCAGCCGGTAATCGCCCGGCGCTGCGGCCCGGCCCGTATCGCCCGCCATCCAGAATACCGCCACGGCCAGCAGGGCTGCGGGCAGCGCAATGGCGAAGTTCATGCGGAACTTGTCGCGCATGTCGCAGCCCTGGGTGCGCGTGGCCGCGATGGTGGTGTCGGAGATCATGGACAGGTTGTCGCCGAACATGGCCCCGCCCACCACCGCGCCCATGAGCAGCGCGGCATCCATGCCGGTTTGGGTGGCCACGCCCGCCGCAATGGGGCCTACGGCGGCGATGGTGCCCATGGAGGTGCCCATGGCCGTGGCCACGAAGGCCGAAATGGCGAACAGCCCCGGCAGCACCAGCCGCTGCGGCACCAACGACAACCCCAGATTCACCGTGGATTCCACCCCGCCGATGGCCGACGCCACCGAGGCAAAGCCACCGGCCAGCAGGTAGATGACGCACATGGTGACGATGTTGATCTCGCCCGCGCCCGCCAGAAAGATGTTGACCCGCCGGGTAAGCCCGCCGGGCCGGGCCGCCGTGGCCATGTCCTTTTCGCGCAGGACCAGGGACAGGGCGATGGCGGGCAGAATGGCCACCGTGGGCGACAGTTGATAGAAGGCCATTTCCGTGCCCGCCGCGCCAAGGGCCAGCCCCGCGCCGATGAACAGCACAAGGAACACCCCCAGCGGCAACAGGGCCAGCGCATTGGGGGCGGGTTGCGATAAGGACTGGTGCGGCGGCTGGTGCGATGCCGCCGGGACGTGCGAGGTCCGGGACATGGGAATATCCTTTCAGGCCCGGCGGCTGCCGGGGCAATGCATGAGTGTGTGTCGTGTGCGGAAGCCGGGGCGGCGGAGAAAACCCGCCACCCGCTGGTCCGTTCAATAGCGCCCCGCGCAGCAGCGGACCGCTCAACAGCGGACCATACAGTGGCGGCCCGTGCAGATAGGAACGGGGACGCCGCGTGTCCAGACGAACTGGCGCGGGCGTCCCCAAACTATCATGCGCGCCGAGTAATCGCGGTCATTCGCGGAATTGGGCCAACTCCGCTATGCGCGCCTCCACCAGTTCCCAGCGTTCCAGCAGGGCGGTCTGCTCGCCTTCCAGCGCGGCGACGCGCGCGGCGGCGGCGTTGAACCCCTCCGGATCGGTGGTGAAGAAATCCGGCTCGGCAAGGCGGGCTTCCAGCGCAGCCTGTTCGCGTTCCAGCGCGTCCAGGCTGCCGGGCAGGGCCGCCAGTTCTTCACGCAGGCCGGACAGTTCGCGCTGTTCCTTGAAGGTCAGCTTGCGGATCTGGACAGGACCGGAACCGTTGCCGTCACCCTCTCCATTCCTGCGCGGGGCGGCCTCGCCTTCCCCGGCCACGTCGGCCACCGGCTTGGGGCGCTGACGCAGCCAGTCGGTGTAGCCGCCCACGTACTCGCGTACGTTGCCGTCGTCGTCAAAGGCCAGGGTGCTGGTCACCACGTCGTCCAGGAAGGACCGGTCGTGGCTCACCAGCAGCACGGTGCCCTGGTATTCGGCCAGCAGTTCTTCCAGCAGGTCCAGCGTTTCCACGTCCAGGTCGTTGGTGGGTTCGTCCAGCACCAGCACGTTGGAGGGCCGGGTGAACAGCTTGGCCAGCAGCAGGCGGTTGCGTTCGCCGCCGGACAGTACCTTGGCGGGCAGGCGCAGCCGGTCCGGCTCGAACAGGAAGTCGCGCAGATACCCGGCCACGTGGCGGCGGTTGCCGTTGACGTCTATGGTGTCCGCGCCCTCGGCCACGTTGTCCATGACCGATTTCTCGCCGTCCAGGGCCGTGCGCAACTGGTCGAAATAGGCGATTTCCAGCCGGGTGCCATGGCGAATCTCGCCGGAATGGGGGGTAAGCTGGCCCAGCAGCAGGCGCAACAGGGTGGTCTTGCCGGAACCGTTGGGCCCTATCAGCCCCACCCGGTCGCCGCGCTGGATCAGCGCCGAAAAATCGCGCAGCACCGATTTGGCGTTCTCGTGGGCAAAGCACACGTTGCGCGCCTCGATGACCAGCTTGCCGGAGCGTTCCGCCTCCTGCGCCAGCATGGCCACCCCGCCCTGCCGTTCGCGCCGCCGGGCGCGTTCCTCGCGCAGGGCGTACAGGGCGCGCACGCGGCCCATGTTGCGCGTGCGCCGGGCCTTGATGCCCTGGCGCACCCAGACCTCTTCCTGGGCCAGCTTCTTGTCGAACAGGGCAAACTGGCGCTCCTCGTTCTCCAACCGGGCTTCGCGCTGCTCCTGGTACTGGTCGTACCCGCAGGCGTAGGAATGCAGTTTGCCGCGGTCCACCTCCACGATGCGGGTGGCCAGACGGCGCACGAAGGCCCGGTCGTGCGAGACGAACACCAGCGTACGCGCGCGGCGCATCAGATATTCTTCAAGCCAGGCAATGGTGTCGATGTCGATGTGGTTGGTGGGTTCGTCCAGCAAGAGATCCTGCGACGCCACCAGCGCGCGGGCCAGCAGCACGCGGCGCTTGCGCCCGCCGGACAGGGTGGAGAACTCGCGCTCCGGGTCCAGCCGCAGGTGGTTGCACACGGACAGCACGTCGCCGTAATGCTCCCACCCCTCGCCAGATTCCAGGCCGCGCCGCGCCGCCGCAAGGGCGGCCTCGTCCACGGGGCGACCCGCCTCGCGCGCAGCCTCCAGCACGTGAAAGGCGGCCAGCGCCGCGCCTTCCGGCCCAAGCCCCCCGGCCACGATGCCGAACACCGGGCCAGTCATGTTCACGGGCACCTCTTGCGGCATGCTGCCAAAGCGCATGCCCGGCGTGCGCACCACTTCGCCTGCGTCTGGGCGGATGTCTCCGGCCATCAGCCGGAGCAGCGTGGACTTGCCCGCACCGTTGCGCCCCACGAGGCAGATGCGCTCGCCCTGCTCCACGTGCAGGGTTGCCCCGTCCAGCAGTTTGCCGGTGCCGAGGTTGAGCGTGACGTCCTGTATGCCGAGCAGTGCCATTCGTGTATCCCACCAGAAATATACGTTTACCGTAAAAAAGCGCACAAAAGTTCATGCGCCCGCACAAAAGTGCAAAAAAAACGTGAGCAGTAGAATATCGCCTTCAATCAAACAGTTTAGCGCGCAACAAGCCTACGGGCAAGCCGGACAAAAAAAGTCCACAAAACGTCACGATACCGGAATGTTACTGCAACGCAGACCCTTTGTACGTAAGCGCGCGCTAACATTGACATGTATTCACAGCAAACGATAGACGCAGCACTGCCACCCGTTCATGCGCCATGAGAAATGGCGAACACGCCACAATATTTCGAGGTACATATGCGTCATATCTCGCCACAACTCATATCCTGTTCCGTAGGCGCCGGTTTGCTCGCGGCTGGCGCAGCCGCCATGGCGCCGTTAGCAACGGACACGTTCTCCATATTCCACGGCGCAATGACAGTCCTCGTCGCGGGCATTGCCGGGGCGGGCATGCTGGTGTGCCGTTTGCGCGGGCAGGCCGCCGACGCGCACATGCTGCACGACGCGGCGCGGCGGCATGACGCCGCACGCGACACGCCCGCCGCCCTGGCCGAAGCGGCTGCCGCCATTACCACCCTGCGCGACGAAGCGTTGCGCAGCGCCGCCACCGGACAGGCCATACTGAACTCGCTGGACGGGGTTGAACCCTACATGTTGCTGGACGCCAAGGGCATGGTGACCTGCGCGTCTCCGTCCCTGCTGGCCCTGCTTGATTCGGGGGCCTCCGCGCCAACCCTGCCCGCCTCGCTCGAAGCGCTGGGACTGCGCACCGCCCCGTCCGACGCCAAGGGTGCGGACCTGCTGCGCCAGGCGCGCGAAGGCCGCGCCGCCAGCGGAGAAATCGCCATTCCCGTCGCCTGCGGAACGGCTGTGGGCGCAAGTGCCGCGGCGCACAAGGAAGCCGCGTCCTGCCTGATCCACCTTACCCTGATCGCGCGCCCCATCACCGACACGGCAGGCCGCGCCCACGGCAGCTTCGTGCTGCTGCGCGACATGACCGCGCTGCGCGCCGCCCAGTGTAGTCTGGCCAGCACCTCTTCGCGCATCGAACGCTTTGCCGCCACGTCCATGTCGGCAGCCGACGAAGTGAGCCGCGCCGCAGAGGATCTGGCCGCGCTGATCCAGGAGGCCAACGCGGGCGCGAACAGCCAGCAGGAGCGCACCGCAGAAACCGCCACCGCCATGGAAGAAATGAACGCCACGGTGATCGAGGTGGCCCGCAACGCATCCCACGCCGCCGACCAGGCCGCCGAAACCCGCCGCCGCAGCGTGGACGGCGCGCGCCAGGTGAACGAACTGGTGACCCACATCGGCGGCGTGGAGCAGGTCATCGGTCAACTGGCTGAACGCGTGGGCGCACTGGACACGCAGGCGGGCAACATCGGCCAGGTGATGAACGTCATCAGCGACATTGCCGACCAGACCAACCTGCTGGCGCTGAACGCCGCCATCGAGGCGGCCCGCGCCGGGGACGCCGGACGCGGCTTTGCCGTGGTGGCCGACGAAGTGCGCAAACTGGCCGAAAAGACCATGAACGCCACCCGCGAAGTGAGCGAGGCCATTACCGGCATCCAGCAGAGTTCGCGCGCCGCCGCCCGTGAAATGGACGGCGCGCGCAACGCCGTCAACGAGGCCGCCCGCCGTGCGCAGGATTCCGGAACCGCGCTGGCAGAAATTCTTACCCTTACCGACAACACCAGCATGCAGGTGCAGTCCATCGCCACCGCCGCAGAGCAGCAGTCGGCCACATCCGCCGAAATCAACCGCGCGGTGGAGGCCATTACCGGCATTGCCGGGCGCACCATGGAGATGATGAACCACGCCGCGCAGGACATCTTCAGCCTGGCCGGACGTTCCAGCGACCTTTCGCGCACCGTTTCGCGCATCTCGTCTGAGGGGGGCGACGGCGCCGACACGGGAACCGACGAGGCAGGCAAACCTTTGCCCTGTTGGGAATTCAAGAAGTGTGGCCGCGAAAAGGGCGGCCTCAAGGAAAAGGAAATGGGCGTCTGCCCCGCCTGGCCCGACCACGGCTTCAGCTGCGCCGGGGTTACCGGCACCTACTGCGGCGGGCAGGTGCAGGAAACCTTTGCCAAAAAGATCGGCAACTGCGCCAAGTGCGACTTTTTCAAAAGCGCATCCTACCGGCGCGATGCCCACGAGACGCAACTGTCCGCCGCGCACACCTCCGGCACACGCCCGCTGCAACTGCGCCGCTGAGCCGACGCAACGCACCGGCGCATTGACGCCGTTGCAACAAGACCGCAGACGGGGCGGGGCGAAAGCCCCGCCCCTTGCCATTGCGCCCCCCCCTTTTGCGATGGCGCAATACGCGGTACAAGCCTGACCACAGCCCTGGTATTGCATACCTGCCGTACGCCAGTTCAGACACGCCGCATCTCGCCGGAGGGGCACATGGACGACCGCCTGCTGCATCTGCTCAGTGAAACACGCATCCGGGAATTCACCAACGAAGGCGGGTTCGACAAGGTGAAAGGCATGGGCCAACCCCTGGCGCGCAACGGGCCAGATGGACTGGACGGACTGGAGGGACTGGACCCTGAAGCGCGCATGGATGCCCGTTCGCTGAAATGCTGCGGCGGCGTGCCGCATGAAGTGGTGCTGGCAGGGCGCATTCAGGAACTGGAGCGGCAGCGTGCCGCCACCGCGCCGGAAGCCTTGCCGGAACTGGACCGCATACTGATGAAGCTGCGCACCGAACTTTCCATCCTGCACGAGCGGGCGGGCCGCACCCTGGCCGCCAACTCCGCCTGTTCCTTCGTGCCGGGGTAACGCCGCACGTCCGGCGGCGGGGCATGCTTGCGCACCGCCCCTAGCAGGGGTACTAAGGCCATAACAGGAGGAGCCACCCATGCCCGCCACCGAACCCGACGCCCGCAAGGGACGCGAAGCCCTTGGACACTGGCTTGACGAAATGGCTGCCGCCGTGCGCGACATCGAACGCGAGGCCGAACAGGCACTGCACAAGAACGAGGACCAGGACGCCTACCGCGACCTGATGCGCCGCAAGGCGCAACTGCTGACCTCGCTGCCTGACCGCGCCCGCGACCTGTTGCCCCAGTTCGAGGGGCGCGAACGCGACGCCATCGCCGACCGGCTGTCCCGCTTTGCTTCCAGCGCATCCAACGCCCTGCGCATCGATTCCGTGTTCTACATGTCCGCCCTGCTCTACCCGGAAGACTACGCGCCGGGGCACCCCAACGATCTGGAAGCCTTCGCCGCCGCAGTGCGCGAAGGACGCGCCGGGTAGGGCGTGTCTGGCAGGACGTGTCTGGCAGGACGTGTCTGGCAGGACGGAACACGACACACCGAGGCCTCCCGGCAACCCGCAGACGGATGATACGAAAACGCCCGAACACACAATGTGTCCGGGCGTTTTTCGTTGATTAGCCTGTTGCAGCCCCTCGTGGCGGGGCGAAATGCCCCTCCACAAAAAAATACGCCGTGCGTTATTCCGCCCTTCTACTCTTCGCCCCGCGCACGCCTTAAGCCCACGCACCGGGCGGGGCGAGGGGGCGGCCTGCGATGGCGAAACGCGGCGGCGGCCCCGAAGGCAAGGCGCGGTGCGCTACGGCGACGACGGCGTAGCAGAGCTACGTCGAGGAAGCCGGGGCGTGCCGCAACGCAGCCAGCGGGGAAGCACAGTCAGCGGGTAGCGCTCGATGCGCCAAGGGTTGTCTCCTGATTAGGATTTTTGTTCGTTGGCGAGGAAAACGAGCCTGCCATGAGGGAGTATACTCTTATCGTATTCGACCGATATGGCAGGCGAAGTTTGACAAAGCCAACGGGCAAAAAGACAATCAGGAGACAGCCCTTAGGCCTTCATGTTGACAAATTGAAGGGGAATGCCAAGCTCCTCCCCCCGCAGCAACTGGATGACTTCCTGAAGGTCGTCGATCTTCTTGCCGGTGACGCGCACCTGGTCGTCCTGGATGGCGGCCTGCACTTTCAGTTTCGAGTCCTTGATCTTCTTGACGATCTTTTGGGCGACATCCTTGGCGATGCCTTCCTGGATCACCACGTCGCGCTTGACCTGGCCCTTGGATGTCGGCTCGATATCCTTGAACTCAAGGCACTTGGGGTCGACCTTGCGGCGGATGCAGTGGGATTGCAGCATGTCTTGCAGGGCGCGCATCTTCATTTCGTCGCCTGCCAGCAGGTGGATGCGCTTGTCGCCGCGATGCAGTTCGATTTCGGTGACGGAATTGCGGAAGTCGTAGCGGGTTTCCACTTCCTTCTTCACGTTGTTCACGGCGTTGTCGAGTTCCTGCATCTCGACCTTGTTGACCACGTCGAACGAGGGCATGCAAACCTCCGGATAAAGCGTGCCGCAGCACGCGGATTGAAATGAATTCTGGTGACGGGGCTACCGGAACGAGACGGCCTGCACGAAACTGGTCAGCGTTTCGATCACGTTCTGCCTGACCGGAAAAGAACCTTCCGATCCCGCATGAGGATACAGGATGTAGCAAAGGGCGCGCTGTGGTTCAAGCCGATGCCCGGCGTCCAAAATCGCGGGTTGGCCGGTTCATGGGCCGGGCGTCCGTCGGTTCAGGCGGACGGAATGCACCGTCAGCTTGCGGAGTGGGGACCGGAACCGCCAGAGGAACCACCAGAGGAACCGCGCCCCCCGCCTTCGCGGCCCATCCCGTCCCGTCCGACCTTGGGCCGCGCATCCTGTCCCGCATGCCCGGAGGTGCCGGGGCCGGGTTGCTGTCTGGCGGGCTTGGCCGCCTGCTGTCCCTGCGGCTGCTGTGCGCCGCCCAAGGCCCCTTGGGCCGCCGGGGGCACGGCATGGCGGGCCGGGCGGGGCCGGGCGGGCTGACGCGGTGGTTCCGGGGTCTCGACGGGTTGCAGTTGCGGCTTGCGCCCGCCGGGCAGGCGGGCCTGCCGGGGCGGCAGCGCTGGCCGTGCCCCTTCCGGGCTGCGCGCCGCCGCGCCGTAATCGAAGCCCTCGAAGCGGCAGCGGGTAACCGGGCCGCCCAAAGCGCGCTCGATGTGGCGTACCGCCGCCTCGTCTCCGGGGGCCACCAGGGTCATGGCCGTGCCCGCGCGGGCGGCGCGCCCGGTGCGGCCAATACGATGGATGTACACATCGGCGGTGGCGGGCACGTCATAGTTCACCACATGGGTCACCCGCGAAATGTCCAGCCCGCGCGCGGCCACGTCGGTGGCCACCAGCACGGCGTAGCGCCCGGTACGAAAGCCTTCCAGGGTTGCCTGACGCCGCCGTTGCGAAAGCTTGCCTTGCAGGCACCCCACGCGCAGCCCGGTGGAGGCCAGCTGCTGCCACAGGCGGCGCGCCCCGTGCCGGGTGCGCACGAACACCAGCACCGCACCGGCCAGCGGCTCGTCCTCAATGCAGTGCAGGGGGGGATGGTCGTCGCCGATCTCGCCGACGCACGCGGCATCGTCGATGTCAGCTTCGGAGCCGGGGCCGGAGCCGTCGTCCATTCCTGCATCAAGGCCGTCGTCAATGTCTTCCGGTCGTTCGGGGAAATCGGAGATATCGCCAAAATCGGGCGCATGGAAAGCGCCGGAATGCTCCACCGCGCCGGGCAGCAGTCGGGCGCGCAGCATGGCTTTCAGCAGCGGCGTCTTGAGATGGGCGGGCACCGGGTACAGGGCATGATCCACGGTGGCTGCCGGGGCCTGCGCATCCACTCTGACGGTCACGGGGTCGCGCAGGGCCTCGCCCGCCAAACCTTGCACGGCCTGCGGCAAGGTGGCGGAAAACAGCATGCGCTGGCACCGCGCGGGCACGGCGGCCAGCAATGCCCGCAGGTCGGCCAGAAAGCCCAGCTCGAACAGAGAATCGCCCTCGTCCAGCACCAGCACGTCAAGGGCGGAAAGGTCCAGGTTGCCGCGCCGCAGGTGGTCCAGCAGCCTACCGGGACAGGCCACCACGATCTCCACGCCGGTGCGCAGCCGCAAGGCCTGCGGCATGATGCCCACCCCGCCGTAGACGGTGGTGGAGCGCAGGCGGGTCATGGATCCCAGCCGCCGGATGTGATCGTGGATCTGCTCGGCCAGTTCGCGCGTGGGGGCCACCACCAACGCCCGCACCTGCCCGCGCGGACCTTCCAGCAGGCGTTGCAAGAGCGGCAGCGCGTAGGCGGCGGTCTTGCCCGTGCCGGTGGCGGCCAGGGCCAGCACGTCGCGCCCGGACAGCGCGGCGGGAATGGCCCTGCGCTGCACGGGGGTGGGCAGATGATAGCCCATGCTTTCCACCCCGGCCAGCAGGCGGGCGTCAAGGGGCAGTTCGGCGAAGGTCACGGCGGAAACACTCCGGAATGGCCGGGGGCCGGGCTGGCGGACGCAGGATGCGGGACAACGACGCGGGGTGATACTACGTTGCCCCGGCGACCGTGGCAATGCCGGGAAGCGCCCGGATGTCCGGTCCGCACCATGCATGGGCAGCATCCTGCCTGCCCTCCTCGCGCCCTGGCGCGCACCTCACCTCCCCACCCTCACGAAACGACATGGCCGCGCAACGCGTTCTGGCGGCTGGACATGGGACCGTCCGGCATGGAACACTGCCCTTCCGTTTTTCGGCCGCCGCGCCGCCACGCCAACCGCCCCGGAGTTTTCATGCTCGACCTGCTGTACCGCTTCGGCATCACCCCCCGCCGTCTGGCCACGGAATTTTCCCTGCCCGGCAGCCCGGAACGCTGCCTGAGCCGCACGGCGGTGCAGGACGACAATGGACGGCTGTGGATGCTGGAACGGCTGGCCCCGGCGCAGGTTCCCCGACGCGAGGCCATGGGCGACCTGCTGATGCAACTGGCGGACCCGGACGTATCCGGACCGGAGTTGGCCGCGCTGACGCCCGCATACCTGCCGGTGGAGAATGGCGATTTGCGCCATGTGCTGCAAGCGGACACCCCGCCCCACACCGGGTACTGGCAGCTTTCACCCTTTGTACACGGCGCGGAACCGCCCCGCCCGGACTACCTTGACCATGCATGGCGGGGCCGGGCCGTCGCCGCCCTGCTGCTGGCCCTGCACCGGGCCGGGGACAACCTGCCCGCCGGGCTGCCCCCCGCACCGGTGCCGCCGCTGCCCGCATTCATCGCCGGGCTGCACGAGGCCGTGGCCCGCCGCCTGCCGGAAGCCGCCCGCCGCCTGCACCCGGTACGCGACGCGCTGGAAGCCCTGCCCGACGTGCTGGCCGCCCAGCCGGTGGTGCTGGCCCATGGCGACGCCCACCCCCTGAACCTGATCTGGACGCCCTGCGGGGATGGCGACGACATCCCGCCCTCATCCGAACCGCTGGCCGCGCTGCGCGGGGTCATCGACTGGGAATTCGCCGGGGCGCAGCCCATGCTGTACGACGTTGTCAACTGCATGGGCTGCGTAGGTTTCGAGCATCCTTCGGGCCTGGGGCGCGGCTTTGCCGCCGGGTTCACCACCGCGCTGCGCGAGGGGGTGGCCCCGTATGGCCTTGCCGGAATGGCAGCCGATACCCTGCGCCACCTGCCGCTGATGGTGCTGGCATCCCGCTTCGGGTGGCTGTCGGAATGGCTGCGCCGCAATGACCGGGACATGCTGGAAATGGAACTGGACTACTGCGACATCCTGCTGCACCACCGCCAGCGGCTGGCGGAGATATGGTGCGGCGGGTAGCCATCCCGCCAGCGACTGGCGGGCATGCGGGCGGGGGAGCAAGGGCACGCCGCGCGCCCTGAATGAACATTCCCCCCTGTACTCGCGGCGCGGGCGTGCTATATCTGACATGGTGCCCCAAGGGGCGTGCCACTTCCGGCGCGCCGCCCCCGGCACGGGAGTGCGCATCATGTCCACCCTGCTTCAATCCCCCCTCATCGAGACCGTTACGTCGGCGCTGACCGCGCTGGCGAACCTTGCCGCCTTGCCCGTCCTGTTGCTGACTCCGCTGCTGCTGGCGACGGCCCTGCTGCTGCCCGCACCGGCCCGTGCCGCGCAGGACGCCACCCCGCAGCCGCCCACCGGAACAACGCCCGTCGGCGCCACGGCCACCGCCGTATTCGCCGGGGGCTGCTTCTGGTGCATGGAAAAACCCTTCGACCTGCTGGACGGCGTGCTGGAAACCACCTCCGGCTACACTGGCGGCAACGTGGATTCCCCCACCTACAAGCAGGTGTCCTCCGGCCTTACCGGCCACGCGGAGGCCCTGCGGGTGACCTACGACCCGGCAAAGGTAACCTACGAAGCCCTGCTGGATGTCTTCTGGCGCAATGTGGACCCGCTGGACGCGGACGGCCAGTTCTGCGACCGGGGCGGCCAGTACCGCTCGGCCATCTTCGTGGCGGACCCCGCGCAACGCAGCGCGGCAGAGGCCAGCAAGAAGGCCATAGAAGCACGCCTGGGCAAGCCGGTGGCCACCGGCATAGAAGAAGCCTCCACCTTCTGGCCCGCCGAAGACTATCATCAGGACTATTACCGCAAGAATCCCATCCGCTATGCCTACTACCGCAGCGGCTGCGGACGCGACCGGCGGCTTGAGCAGGTGTGGGGCGCAGAAAAGTGATCGACGCGCGGGGGCATCACCCCGTACGCCGGAAACGGGAAAGGACGCCGCCCATGACGGGTCGGCGTCCTTTTGTTTTCCGTATGTTCCTGCCGGGGAGCGCCCTTGGGTATTCCGAAGGCCGCACCGGAATCAGTCGCAGCGCCGCCGTCCGGCACAGGCAGACATGCCCGATTGCCTCGACAGGTCATGTTCCCGGCGCGGATGTTCCGGCTGCATGGGCAACAGCCCCAGCCCGCCCAGCGTGCCGCCGTCGCCCAGCAGTCCGGCGGCGTCGGCCCGGCAGCGGGCACAGTGGCGCATCTGGGGCAAATGGTGTCCCGCCGCCGCGCGCACGGCGTCCATCAGCCGCGCCCCCGGCGCATCCACCCCGCCCAGCGGCGTGCCTGCCACCGGAATCAGCCCGATGCAGTTCATCAGCGATGCCCCCAGCGCGGCAGCGCGAACGGCCACCGCCTCCACATGGGCGTCGTTGATGCCGGGCACCACAACGGTGTTCACCTTCACGGCAATGCCCGCCCGCGCAAGGCGCGCCAGGCCTTCTTCCTGCCGTTCCAGCAGGTGCGCCGCACCTTCCGCGCCGTGCAGCACGCGCCCGTCATCCCCGGTCACGTGGGCGTACAAACGCGCACCCACCGCCGGGTCCACGGCGTTCATGGTCACGGTAACGTGTCCCACGCCCAGCGCAACCAGCGCATCCGCATGCTCCGGCAGGGCCAGCCCGTTGGTGGACAGGCACAGCAACAAACCCGGATGCGCCCGGCGCACCAGGGCCAGGGTTTCCAGCGTGGGGCCGGGGTTGGCCAGCGGGTCGCCCGGCCCGGCAATGCCCACCACCGACAGATGCGGCAGCTTCGCCACGGCGCGGTCCACCAGTTGCGCGGCCTCTGCCGGGGCCAGCACTCGGCTGGTCACGCCGGGGCGCGACTCGTTGACGCAGTCGTGCCGCCGGTCGCAGTACCCGCAACGGATGTTGCAGGCCGCCGCAACCGGCAGGTGGATGCGCGCGTGCGTTGCGTGCGCCCCGGCGGTAAAGCACGGGTGGCGGGAATCGCCCGCGTTCATCGCGGCTTCCGCCCCATGCCGATGCAGTCCTGCGGGCACGAGCCAAGGCAGTCCCCGCAGTTGGTACAGTTGGTTTCTTCGGGCCGTGTGGCCATGTAGCAGACCTTGCGGCACTTGTCGCAGCCGTTGCAGGCATCGGTCTTGTACACCGAGAACAGCGCAAAGCGGCGCACCACGTCCAGCACCCCGCCCGCCGGGCAGGCAAAGCGGCACCACGCGGCGGACACCGCCACGCCCAGCGCAAGGATGCCCACCACCGTCCACGTGCGCGCCAGCCACAGCGGCATGGCGTGCTCGAAGGTAAGCGCCACCGCGCCAAGGAATTCCCCGGTGCGGATGGGCACGTTGACGCGCGGCTGCCCCAGCACGAAGTAGGCCCACAGGGCCAGCGCCAGCCCGCCGTACTTGCCCAGCGGCAGCAGGCGCGCGGCCAGGCCGCCCGGCTTCAGGCGCAGAGGTGCAAACAGGCCCAGCAGGCGGTTCACCGTGCCGCCGGGGCAGGCCCACCCGCAAAAGGCGCGCCCGAACAGGGCCGCCAGCGCCAGCCACCCGGCCCAGACGCCCCAGAACATGGTGAACAGCCGCCCGTGGCAGGCCACCACCGGACAGTTCTGGCAACTGATGTATGGCACCACGAAGGGACAGCGGAAGATGCCGTAGAATGACCACTGGCCGATGGCCAGCAACATGACCGCCTGCACGGCCCGGTTCCACAACCTCACGGTGCGGGCGCGCGCACTCAGGCGGGGCTTCAGTTCCGTCAGGTTCGCCGTGCCGCCCGCCGCTTGCACGGTGCTCACGCCCGCATCAGACATCCTTCACCCCCAGCTTTTCCACCAGTTCCTGCCCACGCGGCGAAATGGCGGGGATGAACCCGGCCCGCTCGAAATGCGCCTGACCATCGGGAGACGTCACCCACGCCACGTAGTCGTCGGCCAGGGCGCGGTTGCGCGCTTCCTGCATGACGCCCACGGTGAAGGTGAGCGGCGGCGGCGGAAACAGCCCGGCGGGAATTTCCACAATGTCCAGCTTGCCCGCGAACTGAGGCAGGCGGGTGACGCGCAATTCCACGATCATGGCGTCGGCCTTGCCGGTAGTTACCGCCTCTACCGAACGCTGCACGCAGGTGCCGGGGTCGGCCACGTTGGCCATCACCGCATCCTGGCAACCTGCCTTCTTGAGCAGCCCCATGACCGCCGCGCCGCCGGGGGGTGATGCCTCCGGGGCCATGGCCACCCGCACGCCCTTACGGGCCATGTCGTCCACGGAACGCACGTTGCCCGGATTGCCCGTGGGCGTGACGATGACGTAGCTGGTGAAGCACAAGGGTTTGAAATAGATCATCCGCCCTTCCGCACGCAGCTTTTTGGCAAGGTCCAGCACCCGCCCGGCAAACACCTCTGTCGAGCCGCTGCCCAACAGGGACTTGCCCAGCGCCGCCGCAAACGCCCCGGTGTACACCACCGCCGCACCGCTGCGCCGTTCGTACTCCGCATGGGCAGGCTGCATGGCCTCGGCCAGCCCACCGCACGACCACACCTGCAACCTGCCGCCGGGATACGGCGCAGCCTGCGCCGCACCCGGCAAAGAGACAGCGGCCAGTCCCGCCACCCCGGTCAGCGAGGCGCGCAGAAACCCGCGCCGCCCCTCATCCTGCAACTGACGCATGAACACCTCCGCGTGTAATGGATAGTGGCGCCACCCTATACACCGCGAGGAAGGCTCACAAAGTCAAATTATCAATAGATTCAGTGGTGTGTCATAGAAAAACCGGATAACAACACCTCTTGGTCACCCTCGCCTACACCCCGCGACAGCATCATTGCGCCAACAGAAAACCGGCCCCCCTCGCGGGAAGCCGGTCCATTTTTCATTTCGTTGTGACGCGCCCTCGGGCAGGCACTACATCTACTTTTCGGTTGCCGTTGGCACTGTAGTCTTCTGCCTTTCAGGGGCTGTTTCCCGAATTAGGATTTTCGTCCGTTGGCAAGGAAAACAAGCCCGTCATGAGGGAGTATACTCTTCTCGTATTCGACCGAAATGGCGGGCGTAGTTTGACGCAGCCAACGGGCGAAAGGACAATTCGGGGGACAGCCCCTAATCGCCCATGGACTCCTTCGGGAGTATCCACACCATCAGCATCTGCTGTTCCGCCTTGGTCAGGTCGATCTGCGACATGCGGCACAGGTCCCAGGCGTTGCGCAGAAAGGCCTTGCCCACTTCGCGCAGGCTCACGCCGTCCTGCTCGTTGAGGGGGTAGCCCCCGCGTGCAATGCCCACCAGCACGAAGTTCACGTGGCCCCGCGCAATGGGCAGGCCAGCTTCCACGCACCGGTCGCGCACGCTGCGCGAGGTAGTGGTCATGAAGAACCCGTTGGCGTTGACCTCTTCCACAATGAAACCCAACAGTTGCCGGAAGTGGTCGGGCCGCAGCAGGGGCATGTCGGTCAGGCGATGCACCTTCAGCGCAAAATCGTACAGGTCGGGGTAACGCGACCGGAAATCGTCGTGGGCGTCGCGTTCCTCCGGCTGTTCGTGGCGTTCCGGGTCGTACAGGTAGCCGGGCGGCACGGGCGAGAATTCCAGCCCCTTCAGGTCCAGCGCGTCCAGCAGCTCGCGCAGGCGGCCATAGCCCAGCCAGTCCGCACCGGGGTCCACCTCGCGCTGCAGGGTCTGGGCCAGCGAGGCAAAGCCCACGGCGGCAGGAGCCTCGGTCACGGTACGGCGCACCACCTCGGCCACGCGGGCCAGGCGTTCGCCGTTGCCGCGCGGCGCATACGGCGTGGGCGCGGCCACGGGTTCCGCCGCGCGCTCGTCTTCCAGGGCCTGCTGGATGAACCAGTCCTCGCGGATGCGCCACGACGCGGCGGCGGTGTACGCGGGCGAGGTGTACCCCACGGAAAGCACCAGCGGGCGGCGGGCGTGTTCCTGCAACCGGATGAGCAGCGGGGTGAAGTCCGCATCGCCCGAAAGAATGATGAATTCGTCGAAGCGGGTGGAATGGTTCAACGCGTCCATGCAGTCCATGACCAGATGGATGTCCGCGCTGGTCTTGCCCTGATTGGTCAGCGGCGGGCAGTCTACCACCTGGAAGGCGGCGCGGATGAAGAACGGACGGAACTCGTGAAAGCACTGCGGGTTCATGTAGCAGATACGCTTCAGGATACGGCGGCGCACACCGTCACCGTACAACATGCGCAGGGCGTGCCCTTCTATCCACTTCACCCAGCGCTGGGGGTTGGTGGCAAAGGCGCGGGCAACATCTTCGTCCTGCTCGCGCAGGCGGGAATAGATGTTGTCGAAGTCCACATACAGTGCGGCATATACTTCATCAAAGCCGGCAAATCGGCCCATGTGCATCTCCTGTGCGGGAAAACGTGCAGTCAATTCGTTGGGGATATTACACCCATGCGATGGATGCGGCAACGGAAACATCGACAGGTGCGGAGTAGGCGCTTACCACGCCGGACACGGGCACGGTGCAGAGCCTGACATTTCCTTGCACGCATCCACCCCGTGCGGCGCGCTGGCCACTGGCGTGCCCGTCAACGGGGGCATGTGCTGCAAAAACCTGCCAACCCCTGTAAAACCCTGCACAATTTCGCCATGGCGGAGCGGACATGCGGCGCCCCCGTGCGCGCACGCACGGGGTCAACCGCAATGGGAATGGGAGGAACGACCTGTGCTGTCGGTCTGGCTGCGGCCCAGACGGCAACGCCGTCCGCAATGCCTAAGGATTCTTGCGGGGCCTGCCGCGTTTGCGCGGGGCGTCCGCAGCAGCGGGGGCACTGGAAGCCGGTGCCGCCTTGCCCTTCTGGACGGGCTTGCCAGCACCGGAAGCTGCGGACGATTTCTCCGCCGCGCCGGTTTGCCCTGCCCTGGACTTGCGGCCCGGCTTGGCCGGGGCCACGTCGGCTTCCGTGTCGTCCACACCATCCGTATCGTTCTGATCGGCCCCGTCGCCGCCGACGTCCCCAAGGTCTCCCGCGTCCCCCGCATCTCCCGCGTCCTTTGTTTCAAGGCCGGGAATCTGGATGGGCGCGGGCGCGTCGGCCACGGGCACACGCGGCATGGGCACGCCGGGATGGCGGGTGGCGTGTTCCTGCACCAGAAAGGTGCCGGTCACCGAGTGGGGGTCGTCCATGATCTCTTCCGGCGTGCCCGCCGAAACGATGCGCCCGCCGTTCTCACCGCCGCCGGGGCCAAGGTCCACCACGTGGTCCGAGGCCAGGATGACGTCGGTGTTGTGCTCGATCACCGTTACCGTTGCGCCCCGGTCCACCAGTTGGTTCAGCACGGTGATCAGCTTGCCCACCTCGTGCATGTGCAGGCCGGTGGTGGGTTCGTCCAGGATGTACATGGTGCCGGGCAGGCTGCGCTTGCCCAGTTCGCGCGAAATCTTGATGCGTTGCGCCTCGCCGCCGGACAGCGTGGTGGCGGGCTGGCCAAGGCGCAGGTATTCCAGCCCCACGTCCTCCAGCACGCCAAGGCGGCGCTCCAGCACCGGGTAGTTTTCGAAGAACTGGCGCGCCTGGCGCACGGTAAGGTCCAGCACTTCCGCGATGTTCAGCCCCTTGTAGCGCACTTCCAGCGTCTCGTGGTTGTAGCGGCGGCCCTTGCACACGTCGCAGGTCACGTAGACGTCGGGCAGAAAGTGCATTTCCACGCGGATCTGCCCGTCGCCGCCGCAGGCCTCGCAGCGCCCGCCGCGCACGTTGAAGCTGAACCGGCCCGGCTTGTAGCCGCGCTTGCGGGCATCGGGCGTCATGGCGAAGATGCCGCGTATCTCGTCGAATATCTTGGTGTAGGTGGCCGGGTTGGAGCGCGGGGTACGGCCGATGGGCGTCTGGTCGATGGACACGATGCGCTCGATGGTCTCCGCGCCCTCGATGCCCTCGATGCTGCCCGGCTGATCCACGCGGATGCCCTGCGCCAGCGCCAGGTGCTTGTACAGGGTGTCCATGACCAGCGAACTCTTGCCGGAGCCGGAAACCCCGGTCACGCAGGTCAGCACGCCCAGCGGCACCCGGCAGTCGATGCCTTGCAGGTTGTTGGTGGTCACCCCATGCAGGGTCATCCAGCCGCGCGGGGCGCGGCGCGCCCGTGGCCGGGCAATGGCCATGTCGCCGCGCAGGTACTGCGCGGTAAGGCTTTGCGACGAGGACAGCAGCGCATCCACCGGGCCGTTGAACACCACCTCGCCGCCCAGCGCGCCGGAACCGGGGCCAAGCTCGATGACGGTGTCCGCCTCGCGGATGGTGGCCTCGTCGTGCTCCACCACCAGCACGGTGTTGCCGCGCCGTTGCAGGCTGCGCAGGGTCTTGATGAGCCGCTCGTTGTCGCGCGGGTGCAGGCCGATGGAGGGCTCGTCCAGCACGTAGGTGACACCCACCAGCCCCGACCCCAGTTGCGAGGCCAGCCTGATGCGTTGCGCCTCGCCGCCGGACAGGGTGGCCATGTTGCGGCCAAGGGCGATGTAGTCCAGCCCCACGTTGACCATGAATTCCAGCCGGTGGTGCAGTTCCTTCATCAGCGGTTCGGCCACCAGCGCGTGACGCCCCTCGAAGCGGCGTTCGCGCAGCCAGTCCAGCGCGCGGGCCACGGACATGGAGCAGAATTCGTGGATGTTCAGGCTGTCCACCCGCACGGACAGCGATTCCGGGCGCAGGCGCGCCCCGGAGCACACCGGGCAGGCCATGCTCTGGCGGTAGCGCGACAGCAGTTCGCGCCAGGCATCGCCGTACTGCATGCCTTGTTCAAGGATGGACACCACGCCGGGCCAGCGGTCGTCCGTGACTGTGCCGTTGGCGGCTGCCGGGGCCACGGGCAGCGCCGGTCCGTGGTCGTGCCCCGCATGCCCGTTCTCGCCGTTACCGCCGTTCGCGTTCTGGCCGTTGCCGCCCACCACCACGGACCCGCCCAGCCAGTTGCGGCGCAGGTTGCTGCCCGCGCCGCGCCCAGCCGGGCGACCGTCCTCGGTTTCGCCATGGAACAGCGCGTCAAGGGCATCGGGCGAATAGGCGGCCAGCGGCGTGGACAGGGAAAAGCCCCAGCGTTTGCCAAGGGCCGTCAGCGCGTCCCTGTGGCGCTCGAACAGCTTGGTGTTCTTCCACGGCAGCAGCGCGCCGGTGTTCAGCGACAGGCCCCGGTTGGGCGCAACCAGTGCAGGCTCGAAATATTCCACACTGCCAAGGCCCAGGCAACGCGGGCAGGCCCCCTGCGGGCTGTTGAACGAGAACAGTTGCGGGCTGGGCGCGGGCAGGCTGATGCGGCAGGCCGGGCAGACGGATTCCGTGGAATGCACGATGTCGCGCCCGGCGTTGGCCGCGCCGCCCTTGCCATCACCCTCGGCTGGCAGATGCACCACCAGTCGCCCGTCGCCGTAGCGCAGGGCCAGCTCCACCGAATCGGCCAGCCGCCCCCGGATGCCGTCCTTGATGACCAGCCGGTCCACCACAAGGTCGATGGTATGCTTGCGGTTCTTGTCCAGCGCGGGCACCTCGTCGATGCCCATGATGGCCCCGTTCACCCGCACGCGCACAAAGCCTTCGGCCTTCAGCTTCTTGAACCGGTCCTGATGGGTGCCCTTCTGGTGTTCCACCAGCGGGGCCAGCACGATGCACCGGGTGCCTTCGCCCAGCGCAAGGATATCGGCGATGATCTCGTCCGCCGCGCGCGCCTCGATGGGCAGGCCGCACTGCGGGCAGTACATGCGCCCCAGCCGCGCCCAGAACACGCGTAGAAAGTCGTACACCTCGGTCACGGTGCCCACGGTGGATCGCGGGTTGCGCGTGGCCGTCTGCTGTTCCAGCGAGATGGCCGGGGAAAGCCCCTCGATCTTCTCCACCTCCGGCTTGTCCATCTGGGGCAGGAACTGGCGGGCGTAGGCCGACAGCGATTCCACGTAGCGGCGCTGGCCCTCTGCGTAAACGATGTCGAAGGCCAGGGTGGACTTGCCCGAACCGGAGGGGCCGCAGACCACCACCAGTTCGTCGCGGGGGATGTCGAGGGTGACGTTCTTGAGGTTGTGCTGGCGCGCTCCCTCGATATGGATGCAGGGCTTGCTCATGCGGTGGGTCTCGTATGGGGCGGGCGGCGAAACCGCCGAGGCGTCGTGCGGGACGCGCGGGTTGGTGTGACGGGGGTGTCTATTGCAACAGGGGGTAAGATACGACATCCGGCGCGCGGGGCAAGTACCCGACGCAAGATGGTCCGGTTACCGTTGCGTGACCGGCCTCTGACCGGGACCTGTCGGAGCGTGCCGGAGCGTGCCTGTGTCCTGCCCGGCGTCAGTCTGATGGCTGCCAAGGCCTGGCCCATGCCCGCAGGCCGCCCGTCGAGCGCCCGCGTCAAACGGCATCCGGCGCGCCGTGTACCCTGTGCTGGCGGGTACGCGAACGCGCCGGAAAAATGCGCAACGCATGCGGAAGTTCCGCACGGTGGGCGGTGCGGCGGATTTGCCCCGCCCTGCCGCCGCGCTACATGAAAATGGAGGCCAGCAGCACCGCCGTGAGCAGCGCGGGCAACATGTTGGCCAACGGAATGCGCTTCAGTTCCAACAGGTTGATGCCGATGCCGATGACCATCAGCCCGCCCGTGGCGGTCAGTTCGTTCATCACCGCCGGACCCAGCAACGGCTGAAGCACCCCGGCGAACAGTGTCAGCGATCCCTGATAGATGAACAGCGGCAGCGCGGAAAACAGCACCCCCACTCCATAGGCCGAGGCCAGGGCGATGGCCGCGAAGCAGTCGAGGATGGACTTGGTGAGCACGATGGTGCGGTCGCCGCGCAGGCCCTCGTCGAACGGCCCCAGAATGGCCATGGACCCGATGCAGAACAACAGCGTGGCGGTGACAAAGCCGTCGGTAAAGCGCGGGTTGCCGGAACGCAGCTTGGCCTTCAGCGCCTCGCCCGCGCGGGCAAAGGCGTCTTCAAGGCGCAGCAGTTCGCCGATGATGGCCCCGCTGAGAATGCTGAAGATCATGATCAGCGGGTTGGCCGTCTTGAAGGCCATCTGCATGCCGATGACCATGGTACACAGCCCCAGCCCCTGAAACACGATGGCCCGCACGCGGTCGGGCAGGCGCGCGCCCAGCAGCATGCCCAGCGCGCCGCCGCCGACAACGGCGGCCATGTTGATGAATGAACCGACGGGAAGAGTCACGATATGCTCCGTTTGTTGGAGCACCGTGATACCGGAAACCACGGGGACTTGGAAGCAACTTTGCCCACCATTTCACAGCGGGCGCTTTACTCTGCGCGGGTGTATGCCGCAATGGCATTGCGGAGCACTTTCCCCCGTCGCCTCACCTCATCATGAAAGCCGCATCCGGCCTGGCTACAACCGACCACGCTGCAATCGGCCAGGGCGCAATCGGTCGGGGCGCAGGAGCGCAACACGTTGGGGCAAAACCGGCATGCCGCCGCCCGAAGCGTGACCCCGCTCACGGAAATTTCCCACGGTTCAGGCACCCTGCAAATGGACACGGCCCCATGGCCCGCGTATCATGGCTGTGCCGTCGCAGGCTGGCGGCGGCATCGAAAGAAGGAAGGAGTTCACCATGCATCGCATTCTGCGCGTTGTCGCCCTTCTGGCGGCACTGACGGTGGCGGCAACGGGCGCGGCAACGGCCCATGCCGCCGGGGGACAGGTCACCGCGCTGGACATGTTCCGGATGCTGCCCGCAACCATCTTCGAAAATACCGCCGAAGGGCTGAACGAAGAAGAAAAGCAGCAGCTTGCCGACGAAGGCGAAACAGATTTCTGGGCGGTCATCGAAAGCACGCCGGAACATTACGAAGTGGGCGCGCTGCCCGCGCTGGACACGCGCGTTTCGGTGCGGGTGTTCCGTGCCGACAACGGCGACACCCTGGCCGCCATGGGCGTGAAGAACGGCGAGGCCTGCGCGCTGGAACTGTGGCGGCGCAAGCCCGACGGCAGACTGGCCCCAGCAACAACGCCGGAAGAGCCGGGCATCGCGGACTTTTTTGCGCCGGGCTACAAGCTGCCCCCGGGGACAAGCCCATCCGTCATGCTCTGCCTTGGCGAGGACGGCCTGGAAGCCCGCGCCCTGCTGTGGACATCCACCGGCCTTGCGCAGGTGAAGTTTGACCACAAGGTGCTGTACCGCTGGAACGGCAGCGCCTTTTCCAAGGTGGTATTGCCCGCCGACGGAAAGTAGGCAAGTAGCGCAGGGCGAGGGGGTTGCGGGGTTGCGTGGGGAGTCGACGGGCCTGAGAGGTTGAGGGCTGGCCCTGTGGACCGAGGAACCGGCCCGAACAACCCAACAGGCACCATTCCGGTCCACACACAACTCTGCCCTTGACCGGACCATGCCCCCTGTGCCATAGCCCTTTCCCTACACCTGCCGGGATGGTGGAATTGGTAGACGCAGCGGACTCAAAATCCGCCGGTGGCAACACCTTGCGAGTTCGAGTCTCGCTCCCGGTACCAGAATGAAGCAGTGGCCTGTGACGCATCAAGAAATGCGCCCACAGGCCACTTTGTTTTTTGCCATTCCTGCCCCGTACCCACACGCCCCCGCTCTATCCGCGACAAAAAGCAAACAAAATCCAAAACTCACAAAAATTACATATTGCACTTCACTACACACAATTGTTAGCATGCAACATTACGAGCAATCCATAGAGAACACTGCAGCTCACACCCACCACAAACATGCGACGGATCATGAAATGAACAAGCAGCTCACACGCATACTCAGCACATTCGGCTCAATAGGTATTGTTGCCAGCCTGTACGCATCCCGAATGGATTTTTTCATCGTCTCGGCAATCTGCCTTGGTGCAGCGTTGTATCGCAAGGCAGACCTTGAAGACGTGCTGAGCACGTTGAGTGCTGCCTTCGTGTGCCTTGGCATTGCCAAGCAGGCATGGTGGCCTGCCATTCTCGGCCTTGTCATCTTCGTTGTATTCATGCGTCTGCCCGTAAAGGACGCGAAATCGCCCCGCAGCTAACCTAAAAACCCTCCATCCGGGCCATCACCCTACGTAGTGCTGTCGACGCCGCCCGACTGCACCAGCAACCACGTGCCCGTCAGCGCGGTGAACGGGGCAACTGTCACCAAGCCGATGCTGCCCACCAGCGTGTTCATGACTTCCGCCGCCACAAAAGGCAGGTTCAGGGCGTTCTCCAGCGGAATGCCCTGCGCCATGAACAGCATCAGCGTGGCGATGTAGCCGCCTGAATAGGCCAGCAGCAGCGTGGTGGTCATGGTGCCCACCACGGCCCGCCCCACCCGCAGGCCGGATGCCAGCGCGGCCCGGCGCGAGATGCCGGGGTTCTGGGCCACCAGTTCGGCCATGCTGGCGGCCACGTCCATGGCCAGGTCCATCAGCGCCCCGGACGATGCCATGAAGATGCTGGCCAGAAAGATGCGCGTCATGTGCAGGTGCGGGTAGCCGGAATAGAGCACCGTTTCCGCATAGGGGCGCACCGCACCGTGCAACCGGAACGGCCCGGCGAAGGCCAGCGCCAGCCCGCAGGTGGCGGCAATGCCCAGCAGGGTGCCCAGCCACGCGGCCAGTCCGCGCCGGTTCATGCCGCCCACCAGCAGGATGGTGGCGGCGGTGATGGCCGTGGTCACGCCCAGCCCCAGCAGGATGGGGTCCACGTCGCGCAGCAGCGCGGGCACCAGCACCTTCCAGATCATCAGCGCGGAAAACACGAACGACAGCAGCGCCTTCACCCCGGTGGGCCCGGCAAACACCACCAGCAGCAGGGCGAACACGCCGAAGGCCACGGCCTGGGTGCGCAGGCGGTAGTGGTCCTGCGCCACGGCGTCGACCACCTTGCCGTCGCGCAGGGTAAGCACCAGCAGGGCCGTGTCGCCGGGGGCGAACACCTTGTCCAGTTCCATCTTGCCCACCAGTTCGTTGCCCGCCTGCCACGTCTGCCCGGCGTAGGGGCCGTCCAGCGCGCACAGGCTGACGTACTGGGTGCCCATGCGGACGATGCCGTACTGATGCACCCGCTCGTTGTCCACGGACACCACCGTGGCCCGGCAGCGCACCGCGTTGTCCGGCAGGCGGTCCTCGAATCCCGTGGGCAGCAGGTACAGGGCCAGACAGACCAGGGCCAGCACCACGCACAGCAGGGTATCGCGCCGGGTGGAGCGCAGGGGGATGTGCAGGTGCGCCGGGGCGACCGACGCGAATGCAGACGCCGTTGCCGCGCCCTGCCCCGAACCCTGATCCGGACCCTTATCCGAACCCTGATCCGAACCGGACACGCCCGGCACGTCGTCCCCTCTCGCCTCGCCCATACCGCCAACTTCTCCAGTTCGGCCAGTTCCGACAATCCCGCCCGCTCCGGCAATCCCGTCCGCCATTCCTTCAAGCCCGTTGGTCATATGCTCTCCCGCGCGGAGTTAACCACGCCATCCGCTGTGTTCCGAGCTGCCACATCATGCCCCGCCGCTTTCCGCTGAAAACAACCCGCCGCCCGAATTCGCGTGCATGAACCCGACGGATTGAGCGCCAGACTGCCCCCGCCCCCCCTCGCCCATGCGGGAACGGGCCGGGCCACGGGATTGCCCCGCCGCCCGGCCCGCAGTGCGGTTGTCCTTGTCAGTCCAGCCCTTCGGCCCTTATCCGCCTAATTGGCGGCCACGGCCTGCGCGGGTTGCCCCGCAGGCTGACGTGCAGGCAGGGCGTCTGCCTTGGGCGCAGGCTTGTCGCCAGCCTTCACGGCGGCCTTCAGGCCCATGGTTTCGGCCATGCGGGTGAAGATGTCGGTGTTGTCGTAGAACCCGCCAAAGCGTTCGGCACCCACGCCACCGGCGGATGTCAGCACCGGCACGCCGGTATGCGAGTAGGTCGTCCACGCAATACCCGACTTCTGGTTCAGCAAGTGGGTGATGGTGACGGTGAACGGCTCGTATTCGCCGTACAGCAGATAGTCCTGCTCCGACTGGTTCTTGGCATCGCCGCCCTGCATGCTGCGGTCGAAGGCGGCGCGCAGTTCCGCCACTTCATGGGGCTTCAGCACCATGCCCGCCGCGTCGCCTTCCTTGGGCAGGGCGGCCAGTTCGGCGTCGGACAGCACGGACAGGCCGAAGTTTTCCTTCACCATGGGCAGCACGTCCTCGAACTTGCCCTGCGGGTTGGCCTTGCGGAACGCCGCGAACTTCTCGTCGAAGGCAATGTACGAAATCTTCTGGTGCTTCAGGCGGGTGTGGTACGAATCGTACTTGGTGCCCGCAAAGCCGATGGACATGCCGCCGGTCTCGTGGTCGCCGGTGACGATGACCAGCGTGTCGGCGGGGTGCTTGCGCTGGAACTGCATGGCTTCCGCCACGGCGGCGTCAAAGGACAGCACGTCGGTGATGGAGCTTACGGCGTCGTTGGCGTGGCAGGCCCAGTCCACCTTGCCGCCTTCCACCATCAGAAAGAAGCCCTTGGGGTTGTCCAGCAGTTCAAGCCCCTTGCCGGTCATTTCCGCCAGGGTCACGTCGCCGGGGGCGGCGTCCATGGCGTAGGACATGGCCTGCTCGTCCTGCAGGCGCGGGTTCACGAACACCACGCGTTCCTTGCCGGGCTTCAGGGCGCGGAACTCCGCAGCGTCGTTGATGTAGCGGAAGCCGCCCGCGCGGATGGCGTCCAGCACGTTGCGCTTTTCGCCTTCCATCTTCGACTTCTTGCCTGCCGGGTCCAGAAAGCCGCCGCCCGCAAAGTAGTCCATGCGGCTGGCGGCCAGTTCCAGCCCGATTTCATAGTAGTTCTTGCGGCTGGGCTGGTGGGCGTAAAACGCGCCGGGGGTGGCGTGGTCCAGCGATACGGTGGAGACGATGCCCACCTTCATGCCCTTGTCGCGCGCCATTTCGGCGATGGAGGTCACCGGCACGTTCTTGCCGTCCACGCCAAGGCCCCGGTTGGTGGTCTTCACCCCGCAGGCCATGGCCGTTCCGGCGGCGGCGGAATCGGTAATCAGCGAGTCGATGGAATAGGTGGTGGTGGCCCCCTGCACAGGCAACTGGCTCATGTTCAGCTTGACGATGCCGGGGGTGGTGTCGCCCTTCTGCGCGGCCAGATACAGTTCGGCGGCGTTGCGCTGGACCATGCCCATGCCGTCACCGATGAGCAGGATGACGTACTTTGCCTGCGCCGCCTGCTTCGCATGGGCAACGCCCAGGGTGCAGCACAGCAGAATGGCGAACAGGGCGATGGCCGCCCGCGCCGCGTGATGCCAACGGGAACAGTTCATGGGTCGGACCTCCTGCATGGTGGGACAAGGTGGAAACAGCCCCTGGCGAACCGGGGCGGCATCCGAACGCGTAGGGGCGGATACCGGCGGCACGGCGGACGGGCGATGCGAGTGCCCATCATGTCGCCCATGCATGTGACGCGCGCATGACATTCGGACGGCGCTTGCGTCTCGTGTAGTGCGCGCTTGCGCAAGACGCCGCAACGCAACGGGCCGCACGCGGTCATCGCATGCGGCCCGATAGTGCGGGAGGAATGAGGGGCGGAGAGGCTGCACGGTTCCGGATGCCTGCGGCCCGAAATCCGCAATAAGGCAACCCGGCTGCGTGCGCCGAATCCCTACCTGTTCTCCGCTTCCTTGCGGATGGCGGAAATGAGCGCGGCGGCGTTGGTCACGTCGGTGACCTGCCAGTTGCCCGCCTCGCGCCGGGTCAGGGCCAGGTCCACGGGGTAGGAGCGTTCGCTGCCGTGGTCGAACAGCGTTACCGAGGCGGTGGCCTTGTCGCCGTCGCGGGTCACGGACTTCACGCTGCGCAGTTCCTTGCGGCCCACGGATGCGTCGGAGAACAGGGGCGAGAACAGGCCGCCGTCGGTGGCCTTGCGTTCCTTCTTGACCGGCTTGCCGGAAAAGTTGCCGGACGACACGCCCCACACCACGAACTTGCGGGTTTCTTCGGCCACCAGCATCTTCATGGTCTGGGCTGTCTGGGACTGCGCGCCCGACTGCACCGCGCTGGACAGCATGGCCAGCAGGGGCAGGGTTTCACCGCCGCCGGAAACAGCCTTGGGCGGGCGGGCCACCAGGTCGGCCATGAAGGCGTCCACCCCGCGCTGGGCAATGCGCCCCACGTCCATGTACTTTTCCAGCAGCGCGGCGTCGCTAGTGTCGATGGCGGTCTGCACCTGGCGCAGGGCGGCTTCCGGGGTTTCCTCGGCGGCGGCCAGGCAGGGGGCGAGAACGGAAACGGACGCGGCCAGCAGCGCGGCGGCCAGCAGCAGGCCGCCCGAAATCTGGCCAAGGGACGCCAAGCCAGACGAGATCAGACCAGACGAAATCAGACGGGACGGACGGAAACGACAAAGATATCCGGACATGTGGGCTTCCTGTTCTGGGGTTGGGGCCGCACGGGCGGCACATGCGGCTTCTACTCCAGCGGCGGGCCGGGGTCCAGCCCCTACCCCGCGCAGGCGGCGGGCACCCTGCCCTTCACGGCCAGCGGCAGCCCGCTGACGGCCAGGATCACATCGGTGCAGGCTGTGGCCAGCAGTTGGTTGGCCTCGCCGGACAGATCGCGGAAGCGGCGGCCCAGCGGGCTTTCCGGCACCACGCCCCAGCCCACCTCGTTGGTGACCACCGCCACCGGCGCGCTGGCCGCGCGCAGCAGCGTGGCCAGATCCCCCACCCCGCGCAGGATGGCCGCATCGTCATGGTCGGCCAGCATGCGGTTGGTCAGCCACAGGGTAATGCAGTCCAGCAGCACCCCGTGCGGGCCGGACTGAGGAGGGAATTGCGGGGCGGATTGCCCGGCGGATTGGGGGGCTGATTGTCCCGCGCCCGGCCCCATGCAGGCACGCAAGGCGGCGCAAACGTCCAGTTGTTCCTCCACCGTACGCCAACCCGCACCCCGCGCGGCCTGATGACGGCGCACCCGCTCTGCCATTTCCGCATCGCGGGCGGCCCCGGTGGCGACGTACACCCGCTCCGGCCCCAGCGATTCCACCCAGCGTTGAGCAAGCCCGCTCTTGCCGCTGCGGCATCCGCCCGTGAACAGGATGGTGCGGGCGGGAGCAACGGCGCCAGATGCATTGGTGGCATTGGTGGCGTTGGTGGCGTTGGGGGCGGCGGCAAGAGTGTCGGGCAGCGGTTCGGACATGGAGGATTCCGCGGTTGGAGGTGGCAGGCCTGCGCCGGACGGCACGGGACAGGACGAAGGGCAAGGGATAAGGGACAAGGGGTGCCATGCGGACGAGCGGTACGGACGGCTCTTGCCGCATGGCGGCCCGCGCACCCCGCCCCTGTTGTACCCCCGCCCATGTACCACGGACAGCCCCGGCCTCGCCAGCGCGGCCCGCTTGCCCGCCGGGCCGGGGCTGGCATATGGTCGCCCCGGCGCACGGCATGGTCCCACGGACTGCGCCCCGCGCCGCGCGATTCCATCCGCGCCGCATGTCCCATCAGCATTCCCCACCTCAACCCGCACGCGCCACATTACCGATGCCCGGATACCGCACCCATCTCATCGGCGGCACAGTGCTGGCCGCCGGAGCCCTGTTCACCGCGCAGGCCCTGCGCGTCTATTCCCCCGGCCTGCCCACTCAGGCGGCGCTGCTGGCCGTGTCCACAGCCTTTGCCCTGGCCCCGGACGTGGACACCCACTCGCGCGGGCGCACCTGGTTCTACGGGCTGCTGGTGCTGGCCGACGTGGCGCTCATCGCCACCCGGCGCTACCAGTGGGCCGCCCTGCTGGGGCTGCTGGCCATGCTGCCCGCCATCGACGGCCACCGGGGCTGGACCCACACATGGTGGGCCATGCTGCTGGTGCCGCTGCCGCTGCTGCTGGCCCCGGTCGTGCTGTACGGCTGGGCCTGGCAAGCGGCAGCGCCGTGGTATCTGGCCGCCGCGCTGGGGTATTTCTCGCACCTGCTGCTGGACCGGCAGTTCTGACGACCCGCGCCGACAGCCTCTTTCCCCGCACATCTACATGCAAAAACGCCGCGAAGGATTGCTCCCTCGCGGCGTCGTCATTGCTGTGTCGTCTTTCCGGGTCTACTGCCGCGACGCCTGCGCAACCTTGTCGAAACGTGCCGCCGTGTCCGACAGCACCGTGGCGGCCATGCGCACGGCGTCCATCTTTTCCGGCTTGCCGTTCGCCCGGCGGTACACCCACCCGGCTGCGTAAACCAGGGTGTCGTCGTCCAGCCTGCGGGCGTCGGGGTTGCGGCGGATGGCCTCGGCCAGGGTTTCGCGGGCGCGCTCGCGGGCCATGATGGCCTGCTGGTACGCCTTGCCGGAAAGTTCCATGATGCGCCGGGCCTGCTCGGCCAGATGCGCGGAATTGCCCTCGCGCGCGGTGTCATAGCCGAACACGGCGTCCTGATACTTGGCGTTAGCTTCCAGCGCGGTCTGCTGCGCGGCAAGCCAGGCGTTCACCCGCACCACGGCGTCGGACATGCCCGCAATCTCGCGCAACGCGCCGGACAGGCCGCGCAGCCGCGTGGCATACAGGGTGTACATTTCCGTCACCTCGGCGGGGGTCAGCGCCCGCTCCTTGCCCTTGTCCGTCACCTTGGCATTTGCCGCCGCCGTGGCCATGGCCGTCATGAACCGGTCGGCGTACAGGCGTTGCAGGGCTTCGAGCATGGCCGGGGTAAAGGCGTAGTCCAGCACGCTGGCGCGCCCGGCGGAGATATCCTCGCCGGACCAGGACAGCCCGGTCATGCTGACGCCATAGCGCATGTTGGCCGACTTCAGGCTGGGGGCCACCCAGCCGGAATTGCGGGCCTCCATGTGGGTGCCCTTGGGGTAGTAGCCTTCCACCAGCCAGTTGGCCACGTCTTCCGCAAAGGCGAAGCGCACCACGGCATCGTCCTGGGCAAAGGCCCCGTCCGGACTGGTGGCGTTGACGCCCGGCGCGGAGGCGGTGGCGTTGGCCTGCGCGGCGGCGGCAGCCGCATCGCCGTCCATGGGCACCATGGAGGGCAGCGTGCCGTTGGTGGCGTTGGGGCCAAGGATGGCGGCGTCCGTGCCGGTCATGTTGGCCTGCCGGTCGGGCACGGCGTCACGCAACACAAGGTCGCGCAACTGCCACAGGGCCGCGCCCGCAACGATCACGGCCAGCAGAAACACCCACACAAGCTTGCTGCGCGTGCGCTTGGGGGGGCGGGGCATGTCGAGCAGGCTGCCATCCTGCCGAGTGGGGCCGGAGATGCCGCGGCGGGAAGCAGGATTGGGGGTCTGGTCGGGATTCTGGTCGGGCGTATCAGGCGTATCGGGCGTATTGGGGGCCATCCGTGGCATCCTCCTGTGGGCGCTGGCCATGCGGCACAGGCCCCATTGGTCGGGCGTGATCGGGTGAGAGTGTCTGCGGCGGCGTGTCCGGACCACGTCATCCGGGGGCATCCGGGGACATCCGGGGTTTGACGGGGTTCCGGCGGAGTCCTGGCCGGTTGCGCTGGCGGCCACGCCTGCCCGGTCCGTTTCCGGCGGGCATGTCTCCGCACTGTGTACCACCGCCGGAGGCCACTGTGAAGTCGCCACAGGGTTACGGAAACATCACGCGGCCATGCAGCCGTTTTTTCGCGGGTTCGCCGCTTGCCATCCCCCCCGCCATCGTTCACAACACCAGTACGACGACAACGGGAGGATGCCATGCCGCTGGCCGGATACGGCTTTGTGCTGCTTGCCGCCGGGTTGTGGGCGCTGATAGGCCCGCTGGCCCGCTATTGCCTTGCCGAAGGGGTGACCCCGCTGGAAATCGCCTTCTGGCGCGCCACGTTCGGGGCGCTGTTCTTCGGCCTGCACGCGGCACGGCACGGGCTGTGGCGCGCCCCGGCACGCGACGCCGCCACCTTTGCGGCCTTCGGGCTGGTGGGTGTGGCGTTGTTTTTCGGGTCGTACCAGCTGGCCGTGCGCGAGGGCGGGGCGGCGCTGGCCTCCATCCTGCTGTACACCGCCCCGGCGTGGGTGGCGCTGCTTTCGCGGCTGTGCTTTGCGGAACCGCTGACCCGCGCCAAGCTGGCGGCCCTGGGCCTGGCCATGACCGGGGCCTTTCTGATCTGCCGTTCCGGCGGGGGATTGCAGGGCGGGGCCAGTGCGGCGGGCATCGGCTACGGCTTGCTGGCGGGCTTTACCTATTCGCTGCACTACGTGTTCAGCCGCCACTTTCTGCACCGCCATTCGCCGGTCACCCTGTACCTGTTCTGCCTGCCCGTGGGGGCGCTGGCCCTGCTGCCCTTCGTCAGCTTTGCCCCAAAGGGGCCGCTGGCCTGGGCGTTGCTGGTGCTGGGCATGGGGCTGGTGACCACCTACGGCGCGTACATGGCCTATTGCGAAGGCATGCGCCGCCTGTCCCCCACCCGCGTGGCCGTGGTGGCCAACTTCGAGCCGGTGCTGGCGGCCCTGCTGGCCTACTGGCTGTGGGACGAACTGTTTCCGCCTTCCGGCTGGCTGGGGGCCGGGCTGGTCATTGCGGCGGTGTTCTGCGTGGTGCTGGACGGCGCGCGCAGCACCGGCATGGGTGACAAGCATGACGGGGGCGTATCCCGCGCCGCCGGAATCGTCGAAGCGCCGGAAATGAAAGAGGCCGATGCAGATACCGGCCTCGCGCGCGGGCACATGCCCGTGGAATGATCGAAAGAATGTCCGGAACACGCGCCGAAAACGCAACGCCTGTCGGCGAAACCGCTACGCGATTTTGGCAAGAATGCGCAGATACAGGTCGCCCTGCCACGGGCCGATGCGCTTGCCCAGCCCCTTGAGCCGGATGGGCCGCCCCACCACGTAATCCGGGGGCAGGGCCACCTCCACGGTACGCACCTCTCCGGACAGTCCCTGGGTAACCTGCAAGCGCAACCGCGCCCCCGGCACGATGCTGGGTGCGGGCAGGTACACCGTCTGCTCGTCGTCTATCTGGCGGCGCAGCCAGCCCTTCACCGCACCGCCGATGCCGTGGGTAAGGTCCAGGGTCAGGGCCTTGCCGCCCCATTCCAGGCTGAGCTTGCGCTTCTTGGGCGGGCGGGCGGCCAGTCCTCCGCCGTCGCGGCGGATCTGGCTGTAGATGTCCTCGAACACCCGCCGGGCGAACGGGTCGCGCAGGATGTCCTGCAACACCTCGTCCTGTCGGCCCTGATAGGTGGCCTCGGCCCTGCGGCGGTTGCGGTCAGCCCCGGTGGGACCATACGTCGAGGAAGCGGCGCCCGCTCCCCCTCCTGCGCCGCCGTTTGCGCCCCCGGCAGATGTGGTTGAAGACGATGTGGTCGACGACGATGAGGCTGAAGCCGACGCGGAAGCTCCGGCGTTTGCGCCGCTGCCCCCGCCAGTCCCGCCAGTCCCCATATCGCCGAAGCGTTGCCGGGCCTGTTCGTAGGCGCGGGTAGCCTCGCGCTCTGCGGATTCCCGGTCCGCCGTGTTGCCAGCCGCGCCCGTGCCGTTTCCGTTGCCGCCGGGCCCGGGCGTATCCAGCGTGCGCGACAGCAGCACGTACGCCTCGTTCAGGCGCTGAAAACGGCGGGCCGCTTCGGGCCTGCCGGGGTTCAGGTCCGGATGCAGCTCGAACGCCAGCCTGCGGTACGCCTTCTTGACCTCGTCAAGCGACGCGCCGTTGCCGACTTGCAATATCCGGTAGCATTCCCTCAGCGTCACGAAGCCTCCACGCCCCCATTTACCCTGCCCGCAGCCCTTTCGGCTGTTTTGGCGAAAACCTTACCGCCGGTCCTTGCCCTTTGGACCGGACGACCGGCTTACTTACTGCCGTTCCTGTCCCGTTCCAGCACCAGGGCGTTGGCCTCGCACGTGCAGTCGGAGGCCAGCAGCCCCCGCGCGGCAAGGTAGGCCCGTCCGGCGGCGGCGAATTCCGCGTGGCGCACGTCGGACCGGATGCCGGGACAGTATTCCTTGGCCATGCCCAGGCTGTCCGCATCCACCAGATTGCCGCGAAAGAACGGCCAGGCCCGGCAGATGTCCGGCTTGCCCTCGTGTACGGTGCAGCCGCGCCCGGCGGCAAAGAACACGCAGTTGCCGTCCGGCCCGGTGCGCACCTTCAGCTTGCCGTTGCGGCGTTCGCCGTAGGCGGCCTCGAACGCATCGGGCGTCATGCCCAGAAAGGCGCAGATGCGCGCAAGATCGGTGGGGCTGACCACGATGCCGCCCTCGCCCTGGCAACACTGGCCGCACATGCGACAGTCGAAGGCGTCGTCCCACGGTGTGGAAGAAGCGGCGGCGCTCACAGCAGCCCCCCGGCCATCAGCCTGCGATGTTCCACCATCAGGCACAAATCCTCCACCACGGCCACGCCCCGGTCAAACAGCATCCGTCCCGCTTCCGGGCTGGTGATGCCCGACTGCATCCAGAACAGGCGCGGCAGGCGCGGCAGGGCCAGCACCTCTGCGGCGTGGGCCGGGCAATGTTCCGGCGCGCGGAACACGTTGACGATATCCACGTCCACTGGCACGTCGGCGATGGTCGGATAGGCCTGCATGCCCCACACGGTGCGGCGCACCGGATGCACCGGGCGCACGTCGTATCCGGCCTCGATCAGATAACGGCCCACCATGTCCACGGGCTGGCCGGGCTTGTCCTTGGCGCCGATGACGGCAATGGTGCGCGATTCGCGCAGTATGGTGCGAAGCGTGGCGTCGAGCAGCATCCTGTACCCCTGAAACAATCATAATATACGGCAAAGACCGTAGCCGCGCATTCCGTGAACGGACGCGGCCCTGCCCTCTTCTGTGGTCGCGCTGCCGTTGCCGACCGCGAGCAACAATCCGGAAACATCCTCTCTACCCGGCCTTGTCGCCAAGCGCAATCGGCGCGCCCGGCCATTGCATTGGCGTGACGCCGGGTGCGAAACCGCCCGCCGCGGCCCCTGTGCGTCAGCCCCGTTGCGCCATGCCCGCCACGCATGTCGGCACGCTTCTGCTGCGTCCTGTTGCACCCGGCTTCGTCCTGTTGCACCCGGCTTCGCCTTGGCCTACCCTCTGCCCATCGCCGGAACCGCAGCAGCAAAGGAGCCTTCCTCACCATGTCCCACGCCCACGCTTCGCACGCCCCCGCTCCCCGACCGTTCACCGCAGCCGAACGCCTGCCCGCCGAAGAAGCGCGGCTGCGCCAATCGCGCGCGCTGGACATCCTTGCCGCGCAGGCCCCCGATGCGGGCGGACTGATGGCCTTTTCGCGCGTGGCCATCTATTACCTGACCGGCACGGCGGGCAACGGCGTGCTGTGGCTGCCGCGCCAGGGCGAACCGGTGCTGCTGGTGCGCAAGGGCGAGGAACGCGCCCGGCTGGAAAGCCAGCTGGCCAACATCGTGTCCTTCCGTTCCTACGGCGACCTGCCCGGACTGTGCGCCGACGCAGGCAGCCCGCTGGCCCCGGTGGCTGCGGCGGAAATGTCCGGACTGCCGTGGTCGTTGGCCACCATGCTGCAACAACGCCTGGCGGGGGTTGCTTTTGTACCGGGCGACGCGGTGCTTACCCGTGCCCGCGCCCGCAAGACCGAATGGGAACTGGTCAAGCTGCGCCTGGCCGGCGCCCGCCATCACGAATGCCTGCACGACGTGCTGCCCGGCCTGCTGCGCCCCGGCATGACCGAACGCAAAATTTCGCACCTGTCGTGGCAGGTGTTCTTCAGCCGGGGGCACGGCGGGCTGATGCGCATGGGCGCGCCGGGCGAGGAATGCTTTCTGGGGCACATCGCCGCCGGGGACAACGGCAACTACCCCAGCCATTTCAACGGCCCGCTGGGCCTCAAGGGCGAGCACCCGGCCATCCCGTTCATGGGCTATGCAGGCTCGGTGTGGCGGCACGGCACGCCGCTGGCGCTGGACATCGGCTTCTGCCTTGAAGGCTATCACACCGACAAGACCCAACTGTACTGGGCAGGCAACGCCGCCTCCATCCCCGACGCGGTGCGCCGCGCCCACGACCTGTGCATAGAAGTGCAGGCCCGCGCGGCGGAACGGCTGCGCCCCGGCGAAATCCCCTCGGACATCTGGCGGTCCACACTGGACATCGTGGAACGCGCAGGCCTGTCCGAAGGGTTCATGGGGCTGGGGTCCAACAAGGTCACCTTTCTGGGGCACGGCATCGGCCTGACCATCGACGAATATCCGGTCATCGCACACCGTTTTGACGAGCCGCTGGAAGAAGGCATGACCATCGCCCTGGAACCCAAGATGGGCATTGCCGGGGTGGGCATGGTGGGGGTGGAGAACACCTTCGAGGTTGCCGCCGGGGGCGGGCGCGCCCTGACCGGCACGGCCTACGACATGGTCTGCGTGTAGAGCCGTCAGCCGCATTCACGCCCGCAACTCACCACAACGACAGCACCCGACCGCCTGCGCAACGCACGAAGACGGTCGGGTGCTTTTTTTGCTTGACTCCAACTAGACGACTGGTCTATTAGTGGCCACATGAAACGCGACGCACGCCGAGCCATCCTGGACGCCGGGGCCGAACTGGTCCACCGCAAGGGGTTCAACAACACCGGCATCAAGGAAATCCTCGACCTGGCCCAAGTCCCCAAGGGGTCGTTCTATTTCTACTTTCCCAGCAAGGAAGAGTTCGGCCTGGCGCTCATCGACCATTACCGCGAAGTGCGCACCCCGGCCCTGGCCCAGGTGCTGCGCGATGCCGCAACGCCGCCGCTGGACCGGCTGCGCAGGTTTTTTGAACTGGCCCGCCAACGCTATCAGGAATGGGACTATGAGCGCGGCTGCCCCTTCGGCAACCTGGCCCAGGAAATGTGCGACCTGTCCCCGGCCATGTGCGGCAAACTGCGCGAGGTGCTCGACGGGTTGTCGCGGGCCATGGGTGATGTCCTGAGCGAGGCCGCCGCGCGAGGCGAACTGGCGTCCGGGCTCGACCCTTACGAGACCGCCTCCTTCGTCATGGATTCCTGGGAAGGGGCAATCATGCGCATGAAAGCGGAAAAGAATGTTCAACCGCTGCTGCGGCTGGAAAAAATGGTCTTCGCACTTCTACTGACCGACGCCGGGAACGGTCCATCGAACTAGCCACCCGAACTGGCTCACCGAACTGGCTCACCGGACTGGCTCACCGGGCTGGCTCACCGGGCTGGCTCACCGAGTTGGTCCCGACGCCGATCCATCAGCCCCGTCTTCCAGCCCGCCAACCCCATGCGGACCGGACCTGCAACAGCAACAGCGCCGCACAGGTGATCCGGTCCAGAACCACACAACATCGCCCCGCAGGGAACATCCGGCCATCCAAATAGACGACCGGTCTACTATAAACCACCCACAGACAAAGGAGCCACTCATGTATCTGGTGAACACCGTGGAACGCGACCAGGCCGAAGGCATCGTGGCCGATACCTACGCCCTGGTTCCCCCGCAGATCGACATTCCCATGCCCATGCGCCTCCTCAGCGTCAGCCCCGGCCTGATGGAACGCCAGGCCAACATGATCCGCTACTTCCGCCACCACGACCGCCTTTCTCCCCCGCTGCTGGCGTCCATCCGCTACGTGGCCTCGGAAAAGTTCGCCTACGCACCCTGCGCCGTGTTCAACCACGATCTGCTGCGCATGCAAGGCATGACCGAGGACGACATCGCCAGCCTGTCCTGCAAGCCTGCCGAAACCCCGCTGGACGAAACCGAAAGCGCCCTGCTGGCCTTCGTGACCAAGGCTGTCAACGAGCCTGCCGCCATCACCCGCGCCGATATTGAGGCGCTGGTGGAACTGGGCTGGCGCGAATCGGACGTGGTGGATGCCGTGCAGGCGGCCTCGAACATGCTGGGCATGTCGCTGATGTACCGCACCTTCGTCAGGGAATAATCCGCACGCGCGCGCCTGCCGCTGCCATTGCACCAGCGCGCCACACCTCTCGGCGGCACGCGAAAAGCGCCGTCCGGGGCATCCTCCGGACGGCGCATCTCCCGGACGGCGCATCGCATACAGACGGCCTGCGTTGCCCAAACCGGTCAACGCATACGATTAACACCCCCAATGCAACGCGGCACAGGCCAGCGATCAGTCCACCCATTCCTGCTTCGGCTTGCCGAACGCATCCAGCAAGGCCTGCTCCATCTGCCCCGTGGTGAACAGGTCGCGCAGCACAACCGGCGATGCGGACAGCAGTCCCTTGGGGAACAGCGCCACAACGGGAATGCTGCTGCTGCCCAGTGCGCGCAGCAGGGCCTGGGCTTCGGGCGATTCCTCGGTCAGGTCCACCCGTATCAGCCGCGCACCATGGCGGCGCGCCCATTCGGACACCGCCCCGCTGGACAGGGTGGTCTGTTCCAGCAGCTTGCAGTTGGGGCACCAGTCGGCGGTAAAGTCCACGATGAGCGGCTCGCGCCCCAGCATGGCATGAAAGGCGGCAGGCTCGAAGGGTTCCCAGCGCGCGGGGGGGGCCGACGGGGCAAAGGACAGCCACACAACCACGGCAACCAGCACCGGCGCCGCCAGCCGCACGGTGGAGCGGCGGCGCGGCGGGGCATCAAGCCCGCCCCAACGGCCCCACATCCATGCGGCAAAGGCCACGGCCAACAGCGAGACCAGCGACGGCATCAGCCAAGCATCGGGCAGGATGGTCAGCAGGTACAACGCCGTGCCCATCAGAAAAAAGCCCACCAGATGTTCCAGCGTGCCCGTCCATGCGCCCGGCTTGGGGAAATGACGCACCAGCCCCGGCCTGGCCGCCAGCACCAGATACGGCAGGGCCATGCCCACGCCCACCGAGGTGAACACGAAGGCCATGATCTCCGGCGGCTGCTGAAACGCCCAGCCCAGCACCCCGCCCAGCAGCGGGCCACTGCACGGGGTGGCCAGCAACGTGGCCACCAGCCCGGTGAAGAACGGCTGCGCGCGGCTGGAACCGCCAGCGCCCACCGCCTTCAGGTCCAGCACGGGCAGGGTGAAGACGCCGAACATGCTCAGCCCAAGGCCAAACACCACCAGCAACAACCCCATGATCACGCCGGGCCGCTGGAACAACTGCCCCCAGGCCAGCCCCGCGCCGCCCAGAATGAAGGCCAGCAGCAGAAACCAGGCCATGATCCCCGCCGCGAACAGCAGGTTGTGCTCACGAAAGCGCGTCCGGCGTTCATCGTCGCCGCCAAGGCCCGCCACGGCCACAAAACCGCTCAGCTTCAGGCTTATCACCGGCAGCACGCAGGGCATCAGGTTCAACAGCAGGCCCGCCAGCAACCCCAGCAACAACGCCTTGCCCAGGCCGGAAACCTCCAGTTCGGGCACCTGATAGCGCGGCGCGAAATTCCAGTGTGTCGCGCCAGGCAGAAAACCCGACCCCGCCCCTTCGGTGGCATTGGCCGCCGCTTGCGCATCCGGCATGCCCGGCAGGGGCACGGAGCGCCCCCCCTTGCCAAAGGGAATGGTAACCCGGTCGCCCTGCTCCTGCCCGTTCTGCGCGTCCTGTCCACCCTGCCCGCCAGGCGCGCCTTGCCCAACCTGACCGGTCTGACCTGACTGACCGGGCTTGCTGGCCTGGCTGGTTTGCCTGGTTTGGGCGGGTTGGCTGATTTGGCCCGGCTGGCCCGTTCTTCCTGGTGACACCGCAACGGCTGACGCAGAAGCCGGGGATACGTTCGCTTGCTCGGCGCTCCCGCGTGGAGGCTGGCTGGCGGAAGACGCATCTTCTCCCGAACGGACCGCAACCGGTTGCACCGCCGGGCGGGCGGTTCGCAACTGTTCCACCCAGGGCTGCCCGTCCACACCGGGCAATTCGCCCAGCGAAGCCGCGTCCACGCGAAATTCCACCCCGCCGCGATACGGCAGGCAATTGCGGTCGGAACACAGCAACAGCGAGACGGAGGCCACCAGATCACTGTCCAGATGAGCCTGCGGCAACCGCACGAACACCGGGGCGCGGTCCTCATACACCCTCACCCGTTGGCCGGGCGACAGGGGGTCCATGATTTCGCGGCCCGGCGGGTACAACACCCCGGGCACGCCCGCAAGGGACGGTCCCTGCGTCGCGGCCGCCCGCACGGAGACCACCGTGGGCAGGCCCACGCCACCGCCGCCCTCTCGCGCGCCGCGTCCGTCCACATCGTTGGCATAGGCGTGATACCCGGCGGGCATCTCCAGCCAGACAACCACCAGAACGCCGTTCTCGCCAGCGCGTACTTCACGAAAGGCCTCGGTGACCAGGTTGGGACGGGGGCCGAACCCGGCGTTCCCCCCCCCCGAAACCGACAAATCCGCCGCCCGAAGGGGGGAGACCGCCCACAGAAGCACGACCAGCAGCCCCACGAGCAGCATCACCGGCAATCTGACGCCACAAGCATTAATCTTCAACATATTGATATTGTTTTCTTTTATCATAATTTTAGAAAAAATTAAAAAGCTCGAAAAAATCCGCTTGACTTCGGAGCGGGTTCTCTTTAGTTTCCCCTTCGCGTTGAGGCGCTGGGCCATTAGCTCAATTGGTAGAGCAGCTGACTCTTAATCAGTTGGTTCGGGGTTCGAGTCCCTGATGGCCCACCAGAGCAAGAGAAACCCCGCAGTGGAAACCCGCTGCGGGGTTTTTGCGTTGCAAGAATGAAAAAGCGGCACAACGCCACATGAATTCTCCGCATGTTTTCCTGTCTGAAGCCCAGTGCCGCACGCGCATGACGCAAGCAGCCCCTGCCACTGCGGTACCGAGCGGTCACACGCCCGCGCCGGTGCATCTGCCCCCGAGCGCCCTGCGTCGTCCTGCCCTGTTCCGCTCTGTCCTGTCCTGACCTGTTCCTGTTCTGCCCTGACAGTTCTGCCCCCCCCGACACGAAGGGCAGCCCCGGCACTTTAGCCGCTTTCAACGCGCGGCGAAAGCCCGAACAGGCTGCCCGGCTTATAATGTCGGGATTGGCTGGGGCGGGCATCCATACAGACCGGCCGCCGCTCGCCATTGGCGGTCTATGCCGACGTCACGCTGGCCAGATGCGTCAGCAGGGCCTGGCACACGGCTTCGGGCGTCAGATGCACCAGGCAGGCGAGCTGGTCGGGATTGGCGCACTCGTTGCGGTTGCAGGGCTGACAGTCCAACCCCAGGGCCATGTGAAAATGTTCCGGCGCGGGGAATGACCACGCCCGGCTGGTGGCCCCGCGCACCACGAAGGTGGGCGTACCCACCGCCACGGCAATGTGACACGGCGCGGAACAGTTGCCCACGTGCAGCACAGCCTGGTCGATGCAGGCGGCCATTTCGCGCAGCGACAGCATGCGGTCCGGCAGCAGCACCTTTTCCGGGCAATCGCAGGCGGCAATCACTGCGCGCACGTCGGCCTCCTCTCCGGGGCCGAACAGGGGCATGAAACGCAACGAAGCATCGCGCGCGGCAGCCAGCGACAGCAGCCTGCCGTAATGCTCGGCAGGCCAGCGCCTGGTGGCGCGGCGATGCGTGGGGTCCACGGTGACCAGCCGCTGCCCCGCAGCAAGCCCCAGCGACGCCAGCAGCTCGCGTGCGGCATCGCGCTCCGCATCACTCAAATACAGGCGGGGGCGTTCACCGTTCCAGCGTATGCCCAGCGGTTCCAGCACGCTGGCCTTGGCCATGGCCGCATACCCGTCGCGCGGGCGCACCCAGTGGGTGAACAGCCAGCGGTTGTACCACGCGGGCGTGTACGACAGGCGCACCCGCGCGCGCGACATGGCCACCACCCACCGGCAACGCGGCAACTGCTGAAAATCCACCACCACGTCAAAGCCGGTGCGCGCCACCCGCCAATAGAAAGTCACCTCGCGCGCCAGGGACGCCAGATCCTTCTTGTCGATGGCCCACACCGTATGCACGGCGGGGTTGCCGTGCAGCATGGGAACGCACTTGCGTTCGGTCAGCACATGGACTTCCGCATGGGGAAACTGCCGGTGCAGCAACTCCAGCGAGGGCGTGGCCAGCAGCACGTCACCGATCTGCCGCAACTGACAGACCAGAATGCGCCGCACGCTGGACGGATCGATGATGGGGGGGCCGGAATATCCGGCGGCGGGGGAAGCCGGGGAATGGAGGGGAGATGTGTTGTTCACGGTTGCTCCGGTCTGGAATGGTGCCGTGCTACCGTCTTGCGTGCGGAGCGTCAACAGGAGGGGCGGGCGGAGGGCAACAGATGGCGGGGCAAGTCTGCGGAGCGGCGGGCGGGCCAGACAAAACAGCAGGGGGACAACCGTGGCGGCAGAGTACAACAATGAAGAAGGCGACGGAAACAACGGCCCGGCATGGCATGGCATGGCATGGTTCCGCAATATCCGGCACGATCTGCAATGAATAAAAATCCCCCGGCATAGCCGGGGGTATTTCATATGCGCCTGTAAGGCTCT
>CAYOCV010000023.1:0-25919 GCA_964402645.1 uncultured Desulfovibrio sp.
TGTCCGATGGGCCGTCAAGCGGGTTTGCGAGAGAACTATTGCTTATTCACACGGGGTGGGGTTGCTAACCTTTTGTAAAAGGTTCCCCTCCCCGCCCCGAACCCCACCCCTCCCTTCCAAAACTTTTCAAATGGGTGGCGTGGGGCGGCTATGCAGGAGGACTGGTCATGACCATGTGGCCACGGGGCCCCCTCTGCAATCCATTTCCTCCCCGAATAAAAAGTTTGCGGGGATGGGGTCCGGGGAAGGGGGGCTTTTTAAAGCCCCCCTTCCCCGGTTCGTCTTTACGTTTCCTATTCTGCCTTCTCCAACCCAGGCACACCCACCAACCATGCGGCAAAGCTGGCGCGGGCGCGTTCGGCGTACAGGGCCTTGCGGTCGCGTTTCTTGGCGCGTTGGGTCAGTTCGGGCATCAGGCCGAAGTTGACGTTGGAGGGCTGGAAGTTCTTGGCGGGGGTGCGCAGGTGCTGGAGCAGCGCGCCGAGGGCGGTGTCCACAGGTGGCTGGGGCAGGTCGCGGCCCAGGGCGCGGGCGGCCAGCACCATGCCCAGCCACAGGCCGCAGGCGGCGGATTCCACGTAGCCTTCCACGCCGGTGATCTGCCCGGCGAGATGCACATGGCGGTGGGGGCGCAGGGTCAGGTCGTCGGCCAGCACGAGGGGCGCATTGACGTAGGTGTTGCGGTGCATGGAGCCGTGGCGGACGAATTCGGCATTGGCAAGGCCGGGGATCATGCGGAACACGCGTTCCTGCTCGCCGTACTTGAGCTTGGTCTGGCAGCCCACCAGGTTGTAGGCGGTGCGGTTCAGGTTTTCGGCGCGCAGTTGCACGATGGCGTAGGGGCGCAGGCCGGTGCGCGGGTCGGTGAAGCCCACGGGCTTGAACGGCCCGAAGACCAGGGTGCGTTCGCCGCGTTCGGCCAGCGCTTCGATGGGCATGCAGCCCTCGAAGTGGACTTCCTTCTCGAAATCGTGGGTGGGGGCCTTTTCGGCAGCCAGCAGGGCGGCGTGAAAGGCCTCGTACTCCTCGCGGTTCATGGGGCAGTTCAGGTAGTCGCCCTCGCCCTCGTCGTAGCGCGACCCCTGGAATGCGATGGATGTGTCTATGGATTCGGCGGCAATGATGGGCGCAATGGCGTCGTAGAAATACAGATGGCGCGAGCCGACAACCTCGGCCAGCGATGCGGCCAGCGGTTCGCTGGCCAGCGGCCCGGCGGCCACCACGGCCACGTCGGCGGCGGCCAGTTCCGGCGCGTGGATGGAAGGAATCTCGCGGCGCACCACGGTGATGTTCGGTTCCGCCTCCATGGCCTCGGTCATGCGCCGGGCGAACAGTTCGCGGTCCACCGCAAGGGCCTTGCCCGCAGGCACGCGGGTGGCCTCGGCCACCTGCATGACCAGGCTGTCCAGTTCGCGCATCTCCTGCTTCAGCAGCCCCACGCCGGATGCGATGTCGTCCGAACGCAGAGAATTGGAACACACCAGTTCGGCAAGGTCCGGGCTGGTGTGGGCCGGGGAATATGTCTGGGGCTTCATTTCGTACAGGGTGACGGCAACCCCGGCGCGGGCGAGCCTGCGGGCGCATTCGCAGCCTGCAAGGCCCCCCCCGGCGATGGCGGCGGTGACGAGAGCGGTCAAGATGTCCTCCGGAAGGGCTGGAAGGGCTGGGCGGATGGAATGAAAACGGCCTGCGGCGCGGCGGACGCGCCAAGCCTGCGGGTGAGGTAGGGCATTTCCGCCCGGCAGGCAAGGGAGGACGCTGGAGAGGGGCGATCTGAACGGGCCCGGATTGGGCCGAAGTGGTCGGGTCAGGTCGCGGCAGGGCGCGGCAGGGCGCGGCCCGGATTGGGCGGGCGGCACCCCCGGCGTGGGGTGGCGGCGATGGCGGGCGGATGACCGCCCCGCGCTACGGTGCTGCGGGCTGCGCCTGTGGCAGTACCGCAGGCTGCGCCAGCGGAGCTGTCCGGCCTTCGGCCGAGGGCTGTAGTGGCTGCGGCGTCAGGCTGCGCATTTCCCGGTGCAGCTCGTCCAGCAGCCCCGCAGCGCGTATGGCGGCCAGGCCCCTGTCGAAGGCCGCGCGCAGGGCGGCATGCTCCGGCTGTGCGCGAGAGAAGCACACATGCAGGTCGCGTTCGCCAAGGACGGGATCGAATTCGGCAAGGCTGGCGGGCTGGGTGGACAAATCGCGCCGCAACAGAAACCGTACCACGTTGCGGTCTGCGGCCATGGCGTCGATGCGCCCGGCCAGCAGCTTGCGCAGGTTGGCCAGTTCGTCGCTGGCGGGGTCCTTGTGCAGGAAGGCGGCGGAGTCGAAGGCGTCCGTATGCACGTAGCCGCGCACCACGCCGATGCGCAGGCTGGACAGGTCGTGCAGGTCCCGCCACTTCCGCTCGTTGCCGTGTACGGCCAGCAGCACCAGCGTGCCGCCGGGAAAGGGGGCGGAAAAGTCGCAGTCGAACTCGCGTTCGGCGGTGCGGTATTCCGGGGCGATGCCAGCCACCTTGCCTGCCTGCATCTGGACGACGGCCCGCGACCACGGCATGAATTCAAACCGCGCAGCAAGCCCGACAGAGGCCAGAGCCGCCCGGATGACCTGTACGACATATCCGCCGTGGGGCAGGTGACGTTCCACATAAGGGGGCCAGTCCAGCGTGGCGATGACGATGCTGGCGGCGGTGTCCGTGTCGCTTCTGCGGGGATGAGCGGGGGAGGCGAGGGAACCGGACTCATTGCGGTGCGCGTGGGCGGGCTTGGGGGGCGCAACGGAAGTGTCAGGCTCCGGAGCGTTCTTGCCCGGTCCAGACTGACCGGACTGACCAGACTGACCGGGCTGACCGGGCTGATCGGGCTGATCGGACTGGCCGGGAAGAAGTTGGCCGGGCGAAGATTGCCCCTGTCCGGGTTGCTCCTGTCCGGGTTGCCCCGGCTGGGCCAGGGCCGATGGCGGCGTGAACATTCCCGTGCCAACCGTGCCAACCGTACATGACGGGCACGGCAACTCCGGCAGCACCACAAGCCCGGCCAGTGCGCACAGCATCGCCAGCCGCGTGACATGCCGCAAGCAAGCCAGCGCCGCCGTCGGCATCCGGCGGTGGATGCCGACGGCGCGCCATGGGCGCGGGCGCAACACGCGGGCCTCCTTACGCGGGCGAGGCCCAGCGGATAAGGCCCAGCGAGTGCGGATCGGCCAGCAGCGGATGCACGGGGGCAGCCCGCACGGTAAAGCCGAAGCGTCCGGCTTCCGCCGGGCGGGTGCTGCCGCCAAAGGTCTGCCAGCCGTCGCGCCGTTCGCCCTCGGGCGTCATGACGGTCAACTGGCGCTGGGCAAAGGAGCCATCCTGCCCCAGCGGCCCTGCGTACAACTGGACCAGCACATGTTCCGCCGCAATGTCGTCAAGGTACAGTTCCGCCTCTACCCGCAGCGAATCGCCCACGTGCAGGGTGTCTTCCACGCGGCTGCGCACGTTGCGGATCTGCACCCCGCTCCACTTGGTCATCATTTCCATGCGCCAGTCGGAAAGTTCGCGCGCAGGCACGAAGCCGTCGCGCGCAAGGCGCATGTAGTAGCCGTGGGCCGGGGCGTATGCCGTGCCCAGGTAGTCCAGCACCATGCGGTGCGAATTGTAGCGGGGGGCCAGTTCCTTCAGGGCGGCCTTCATGCGGCGGATCCACGAGCGGGGCAGACCGCCCCGACCGCGGTCGTAGAATTCCGGAATGATGTCGTTTTCCAGGATATTGTAGAGGGTCTGCATTTCCACGAAATCCTGATAGTCCGGGTCGTCGTATTCCTCGCCCTTGCCGATGGCCCAGCCCAGACTGTTGTCCGGCCTGTAGGCCTCGTCCCACCAGCCGTCCAGCGTGGAGAATTGCACCACGCCGTTCAGCATGGCCTTCATGCCGCTGGTGCCGCAGGCCTCCAGCGGGCGGCGCGGGTTGTTCAGCCACACGTCGCACCCCGTGACCAGGTACGAGGCCACTTCCATGTCGTAGTCTTCCAGAAAGACCACGCTCATGTTCGCGCCCTGCGAACGGCTGAAGGCGATCAGGTCCTTGATAAGCTGCTTGCCGTCCTGGTCCTGCGGGTGGGCCTTGCCCGCAATGATGAACTGCACGGGCCGTTCGCGGTCGCCCAGAATGCGCTCCAGCCGTTCGCGGTCCTGCAACAGCAGGTTGGCGCGCTTGTAGGTGGCGAAGCGCCGGGCAAAGCCGATGGTCAGGGCCTCCGGGTTCAGCACTTCTTCGGCGGCCTGGATGTCCTGCCGCCGCGCGCCCTGCGCGGCAAGCTGACGGCGCAGCCGCTCGCGTACAAAGTCCACCAGCCGGGCGCGCAGGCGTTCGTGGGTGCGCCAGAATTCGGCGTCGGAAATGGTGTCCACCTGGCTCCACGCGCGGGCGCAGTCCGGGTCTTCACGCCAGTTGGAGCCAAGGTATCGGTCGTACAGCATGCCGATGTCCTGGGCCACCCAGGTGGGCGCATGCACCCCATTGGTCAGCGCGCCGATGGGCACGTCCTCCACCGGGAACTGACGCCACACCTGTTTCCACATGTTGCGCGAGACGCGGCCATGCAGCGTGGACACGCCGTTGTTGGAGCGTGAAAGGCGCAACGCCAGCACGGTCATGCAGAAGGGTTCGGCGTCGTCGTGGGGGGCTTCGCGCCCCAGGGCCATGAACACCTTGAAGGCCAGGCCCATGTCGCGGGCGTAGGATTCAAAGTAGCGGTACATCAGGTCCGGGGCGAAGCGGTCGTTGCCTGCAGGCACCGGGGTGTGCGTGGTGAAGATGGAGCCGGAGGCGGCCACCTCGGTGGCGGCCTCGAACGACAGCCCCTGTTCCTTCATGTACAGGCGTACCCGTTCAAGCCCCGCGAAAGCGGAATGCCCCTCGTTCATGTGGATGACCTTGGGGTCGATGCCCAGCACCTTCAGCGCCTTGATGCCGCCGATGCCCAGCAGGATTTCCTGCCACAGGCGCATTTCGATGTTGCCGCCGTACAGCCGTTCGGTGATCTGGCGGAAATCGGGTGGATTTTCCGGCAGGTTGGTGTCCAGCAGGTACAGGGTCACCCGGCCGACGGCCACCTGCCAGATGCGCGCGGCAAGGGGCCTGTCGCCCACGTCCAGACGCACCATGGCGGGCTGGCCATCCGGCGTCAGGGCCGGGCGCATGGGCATTTGTTCAAAATCATAAATGGGGTAGCGTTCCTGCTGCCAGCCGTCGGGGGTCATGTACTGGCGGAAGTATCCCTGCTGGTAGGCGATGCCGATGCCGACAAGCGGCACGTTGAGGTCGCTGGCCGATTTCAGGTGGTCGCCCGCCAGGATGCCGAGGCCGCCGGAATAGATGGGCAGGCACAGGGCCAGGCCGAATTCCAGGCTGAAGTAGGCCACGGCAGGCGTGCCGGGGGCCACGCCATCGAACTTGTGGGGCGACGGCCTGCCCACATACTGGCGCAACTGGGTCACGGCGTCGGACAGACGTTCCTTGAAGAACGCATCGCGCGACAGTTCTTCCAGCGTGCGCTGGGGTACGTGATTCAGGAACCATACCGGGTTGCGGTAGCTTTCCTGCCACAGGCGCTGGTCCATCTGCGTAAAAATGGCCTCGATGTCGTTGTTCCACGAGAACCAGAGGTTGTAGGCCAGTTCCCACAGCCCTTCGAGTCCTTCGGGCAGCTTGGGGATGACGCTAAAGACCTTGAGCGGCTGCATGATACGTACCTCCGGGCGGGCGCGGCGTCGGTGTGCTTTTGACTTGCCAGCGAGAGTGGCTTAGGAACAGACGGTCCGGCGGACCTCGTGTCCGTGGGGTCTGCGGATATGATGGTATTCTTTCACAGGAGCTATTTCGTGACAAGTGCAAGCAGCGTTATCGAGGGTACGCCGACGTTGCGCGTGCGGGTGCATTACCTGCGCGACGCGCGGACGCTGTATGCCCCTGATGGCGGTGTCGACGGCCCCGGCGGCCTGGCCCCGGCCACGCCGCTTGCGGCGGGCATGGACCTGCGCGCCTGCATGGACGCGGAAGAGGCGGTCCTGCCTGCCGGGTCGCGGCTGGCCATCCCCGCCGGGGTGGCCGTGGAACCGCTGTCGCCCGGCGCTGCCGGGTTCGTGTACTCGCGCAGCGGCCTTGGAACGCGCATGGGGCTTACCGTCAGCCAGGGCGTCGGCGTCATCGACCCCGACTATCGCGGCGAGATCGTGGTTTCGCTGCTGAACACCTCTGGCGAGGAACGACGAATTCGCCGTGGCGAGCGCATTGCGCAGCTAGTGTTCCAGCCGTATTTTCGCGCCCTTGTCGAAGAGGCTGATGCCCTCGGCGAGACGGCGCGCGGCGCGGGTGGGTTTGGGCATACCGGCAGCCTGTAGAGGCAGTTTCCGACCGGAAACAGCCATTGGACGGGCGGTACGGATTTTTTGCCCCTCTGCACATCGCCGCATCCGAATACATCTTTTCCAATTTCCGGAGACACGCCATGAGCGAACGGTTCGAGGCGCTGAAAGCGCGCGAGGAATCCCTGTTGTGCCGCACTTACGGTCGGTATCCCATTTCCGTGGCCAAGGGGAGCGGTTCGCGCCTGTGGGACGTTGATGGCCGCGAATACGTGGACCTTCTGTCCGGCATTGCGGTGACCTCGCTGGGCCACTGCCACGAGGAACTGGCCGAGGTTGCCGCCGCCCAGGCCCGCAAGCTGGTACACGTCAGCAACCTTTTCTATCAGGAAGAGCAGCTGGACCTGGCGGAAAAACTGCTGTCCACCAGCCACTGCACCAAGGCGTTCTTCTGCAATTCCGGCGCGGAAGCCAACGAGGCCGCCATCAAGCTGGCCCGGCGCTACATGCAGCGCGCGCAGGGGCGCGAGGCGTACGAGATCATCACCCTGACCGGCGCCTTCCACGGGCGCACCCTGGCCACGGTGGCCGCCACCGGGCAGGCCAAGTTTCAGGACGGTTTTTACCCCATGCCGGAAGGGTTCCGGCAGGCGGCGGCAGGCGACATCGAGGCCCTGCGCGCCGCCATCGGCCCGCAGACCGCCGGGGTGCTGGTGGAAGTGGTGCAGGGCGAAGGCGGCGTGTGCCCGCTGGACCCCGACTATGCCCGCGCCGTGCAGGCCCTGTGCCGCGAGAAGGGCGTGCTGTTCATGACCGACGAGATCCAGGCGGGCATGTGCCGCACCGGCCGGTTCTGGTCCTTCCAGAACTATGGCCTCACGCCGGACATCGTCAGTTGCGCCAAGGCGTTGGCCAACGGTCTGCCCATGGGAGCCATGATGACCACCGACGAGGTGGCCCGTGGCTTCGTGGCGGGCAGCCACGCCACCACCTTCGGGGCAGGGGCGCTGGTTTCCGCGGTGGCGTCGAAGACCGTGGAAATCATGCTGCGCGATGATCTGGCGGGCCGGGCCGCCACGGAAGGTGAACGCATCATGGCCCGCTTCCGGGCCATGGGCGAAAAGCTGCCCGGCACCATCGACCACGTGCGCGGCCTTGGCCTGATGATCGGCGTGGTGCTGACCTTCCCCGGCAAGGACGTGTGGCAGGCGCTCATCGACAAGGGCTTCATCTGCAACCTGACCCAGGACAAGGTGCTGCGCCTGCTGCCCGCGCTGACCATTCCCCGCGCCGACCTGGACGCCTTTGCCGACACGCTGGAGGATATCCTGCGCACGCACAAGCCTGCGTAACCAGAAGTCGGGAGTCTGCGGCAGTTGCCGTACGGCAGACAACGCAGGGGATGCTTCACCCCCTTTCGGAACAGACACGACGCCCCGCCGGATGGTTTCAGGACCGCCGGCGGGGCGTTTCGCATGGGGGCATGCACGCCCGGCAAAATAATGGCGTGACCCGGTTGTCGTATCTACTGTATGCACTGAACATGGGAAAACCGCCCGGCAGGACGTGGCCGCGCGGTACACGCATGGCGCGCTCGCCGCACGGCACGGATGCCCGGCCCGCGCGAAGGAGGGGTGGCGCATGAGCGACCTCGGTATCTCGTCAACAAGCTTTGCGAACAGTTCTGCTGGCGTATGGGACAAGCAGACCTTTGGCGCAGCGGTGGTAAGCAAGACGCTGGACACCATGAACGGAGTGGCGTCGTCCCCCCTTCAGGCTGCCCCCTGGGACAAGCAGACCTTTGGGGCAGCGGTGGTAAGCAAGACGCTGGACTACATGAATTCTCCGGGCCTGGGGAATATGGGCGGAGCGAAGTCCGCCGGTTCCACCGGGTGGTCCGGCTCCATGAGCGCCGATTACGATTTCCAGAAGTCGGTGCTTGGGTCGGCCTATTCGGGGGCAGGCGCCCTGGTGGATACCCTCGTCTGAACCGGCGGAGCGGGGATGCCGGGCTTCCTGTCCTGCGGGGAGCAGCGCGCGGACTTCCGGTCGCCGTGTGGTCATTTCGCGGCGTCCGCCCGTACGGGTGGACGCCGTTTCGCTTTTTTCGTCAGGTGGAACATATGGCGCTGTTCGGGGTGGTGACGGCCCGGTGCGCTGTCCCTGGGGGCTGGCCCGGCTGGCCGGAACGCGTCACGGATGCGTCATGAACGATGTGCGGGCAATGCGCCCGCAATCCCCCGCCGACACAGGCTATTTACGTTTTTGTTAATGATTTCGCTTGACAGCGCTTCAAAGGGTCCGCTACAACACCGCAACACGCCTGTAGAAACGTGCGGCACTCCTTGCTGCCGATGCGGGGGCTTTTCCCGGTCGGTAGTGTGACTTTCGCGGTGCGGCGGCGCGTGATCGGAAGCACGGGTTTTCCGTCCGCGCATGCCCTTCCTGCATCAGGATGACCGCCATACCGTCCGGGTTTGCGCCCGTGACGGTGCATCGTCCCGCATTGCGGGGCGCACCTTCGACAATCTGGTAAAAAGACGGCGGCGGCCCGCGCCATCGCCGGTACAGGATACGGACGGCCCCGCATGGCGATGATCGAATTCCACGACGTACACAAATGGTACGGCGAGTTCCACGTGCTCAAGGGCATCACCCAGAAGGTGGAGAAGGGCGAGGTGCTGGTCATCTGCGGCCCCTCCGGCTCTGGCAAAAGCTCCTTCATCCGGTGTCTGAACCGGCTGGAACCCATCCAGAAGGGGCAGATACTGCTTGAAGGCAAGAGCATCCACGGCAAGGACGTGGACGTGAACGAACTGCGCACCGAGGTGGGCATCGTCTTTCAGCAGTTCAACCTGTATCCGCATCTTTCCGTGTTGCACAACGTGACCCTTGCGCCCACCAAGGTGCGCAAGATGCAGAAGGCCAAGGCGGAATCGGTCGCCATGGAACTGCTGGAGCGCGTGGGCATTCACGACCAGGCCCGCAAGTATCCCGTCGAGCTTTCCGGCGGCCAGCAGCAGCGCGTGGCCATTGCCCGCGCCCTGGCCATGCAGCCCAAGGTCATGCTGTTCGACGAGCCCACCAGCGCGCTTGACCCCGAAATGATCAACGAAGTGCTGAACGCCATGAAGGACCTGGCCCGCGAGGGCATGACCATGCTCTGCGTGACCCATGAAATGGGCTTTGCGCGCGAGGTTGCGGACAGGGTCATCTTCATGGACGGCGGCAAGGTGATCGAGGAAGCCCCGCCGGACGTCTTTTTCTCCAATCCCAAGCATGAGCGGACCCAGGCTTTCTTGCGAGAGATTCTGTAGCACGTGGCACTATGGGCCTTTTGTCCTCTGCCAGCGTCAGAATGGTTTTTTATTCCGGTCGAATACTGACAGGGTATGCTTCCTCCATAAAAAGCCATTGCTTCCTTGGCAGAGAACAAAAATCCGCATAGCGCTGCGCTTTTGACAGCCGGGCGGCGCAAACGCGCCTCGGGCACGACACGCGACACCCCCGGCAGCCGCGCCATGCGGCAGGCCGGGTTCGACGACGGACGAACGCCCATCCCGGGGGCCTGCGGCCCCCCGAACCGCATCAGCAGGGAGAAATCTCATGAAGCGTCTTGTGCTACTGGCCGTGGCCCTGTGCGTGGTGCTTTCCGGCACCATCGCTCACGCGGGAAAGATTGAGGACATCAAGGCCCGCGGCGCGCTCGTCTGCGGCGTCAAGGATTCCACCGTGCCCTTCGGGTTCATCGACGAGCAGACCAAGCAGATCGTCGGCTTCGACGTGGACATCTGCAAGGCCGTCGCCGACAAGCTGGGCGTGAACCTGGAACTGAAGACCGTCACCAGCGCCACCCGCATCCCCATGCTGACCCAAGGCTCCGTGGACATGCTGGCCGCCACCATGACCCACAAGTTCGAGCGTGACGACGTCATCGACTTCTCCATCACCTACTTCATGGACGGCCAGAAGCTGCTGGTGAAGAAGGGCGGCGGCGTGAAGAGCGCGGCGGACCTGAAGGGCAAGAAGGTGGCCACCGCCAAGGGTTCCACTTCTGAAAAGAACATCAAGGCCGCCCAGCCCGGCGCCACCGTGGTTTCCTTTGACGAGTACCCGCAGGCGTTCCTGGCCCTCAAGCAGGGCAAGGCCGAAGCCGTCACCACCGACTCCACCATCCTGCTCGGCCTGCGCAACTCCGACCCCGAGCCCGAAAAGTGGGAAATCGTGGGCGACTACATCGCCGCCGAACCTTACGGCCTGGGCGTTGCCGAAAACGATTCCAAGTTCCGCGACCTGGTCAACCGCACCCTGGTGGACCTGTGGAATACCGGCGAATACGTGAAGATCTACGACAAGTGGTTCGGCAAGGACACCAAGTACTACCTGCCGCTCACCTGGAAGATGGAAACCTGGCCCTACTAGCACGCACCAACCTGACGGGGGACGCGGCAGCCGTGCCGCGCCCCCCGTTTTCACGCGGATACCGTCTTGCAGTACAACTTCGACTGGAAACTCGTCCTCTCCGGCGAATACCTGCAGTGGATCATCGACGGCGTCGTGGTCACCTGCCAGATTTCCGCCCTATCGTTGCTGCTGGCCATGGCGCTCGGCACCCTCATCGCGGTGATGCGCCTTTCCGGCGTGCGGCCGCTGGTGTGGTTCAGCGCCGGGTTCACCGAGTTCTTCCGCAACACGCCGCTGCTGGTCCAGATATTCTTCTGGTACTTCGGTTCCGACGCGGTGTTGCCCGACGCCGTCAACCAGTGGCTGTACAAGCAGAATTTCGAGTTCGCGGCAGGGGTCATCGCCCTTGCGGTGTACACCGCCGCGTTCATCGCCGAAGAGATACGCTCCGGCATCTTCTCCATTCCGCGCACGCAGCTTGAAGCCTCGCGCGCCTGCGGCCTCACCTTTCTGCAGGCCATGCGTTACGTGGTCCTGCCGCAGGCTTTCCGCATCATCGTGCCGCCGCTCATTTCGCAGGCGCTCAACCTGTTCAAGAACTCGTCGCTGTGCATGACCATCGGGGTCATGGAACTTACCTACATGGCCCGCCAGATTGAATCGTACACCTTCCACGGGTTCGAGGCGTTCACGGTCAGCACGCTGATCTACCTCGTCATCTCGCTCATGGTGTCGTTCAGCGTTACCCAGTACAACAAGTACTTCCTGCGGACCATCAAGTATTGACGCACCCCGCGCCGCCCCGGCGGCCCGGTCTTTTCGCACGGCGGTAGCGTGCCCCGGACATCTCCGGGCCGCCGCCGTCACGGTTTCAGAAGCAGTCGCAAGGAGCAACCGGCGTGCAGTGGGACGTCGTCTGGAGAAATTTCGATTACCTGCTTGTGGGCTCGTGGCCGCAGGGGCCGCTGGGCGGTCTTGCCATGAGCGTGGTGCTGGCCATCGGCGGCATTTTCGGCGCGTTCTGGCTGGGCCTTGGCTTTGGCCTGCTGCGCCTGTCCGACCGCTGGTGGCTGCGCCTGCCCGCCATCATCTATGTAGAGATCATCCGCGGCATTCCGCTGCTGATGCTCATCTTCTGGTTCTACTTCCTTGCGCCCATCGTGCTCGGCCATACCCTGCCAGAGGCAGAAAGCGCCCTTGTGGCCTTCATCGTGTTCACCGGGGCCTACATCGCCGAAATCGTGCGCGCCGGGGTTATCGCGCTGCCGCACGGCCAGATGGAGGCAGCGCGCGGCACCGGGCTTTCCAAGTCGCAGGCCATGGTCTACGTCATCCTGCCGCAGGCCCTGCGCAACATGATCCCCTCGTTCGTGAACCAGTTCGTCAGCTTGACCAAGGACACCTCCCTCGCCTACATCATCGGCGTTTCCGAACTCACCCGCACGGCCACCCAGATCAACAACCGCGAGCTGACCGCTCCGGCCGAACTCTTCTTTACCATCGCCGTGCTGTACTTCATCGTCTGCTGGACCCTGACCGCCGCCAGCCGCAAGCTGGAACGGCAGATGGCCCGGTACCAGGCAAGGTAGCCACGTGTCCGACCTTATCCGCATCAGCATCGTCATTGCCGCCGATTGTCCCGAAGACCTTGAAACCGTCGACGCCGTTCTGGCCCTTGCCGTGCCCTTCGGCTGGGAAGAGGAAAGCCTGCCCGACGGTTCCGTGCGCCTGCGCGTACACACCGACAATCCCGCCTTCTGCGAACAGCTTCTGGCCACCCTGCGCGCCGAACTGCCGCGCGCCGAAGTAACCCGCGATTCCGTGCCCGACACCGACTGGACCCTGGCCTGGCGCGACTTCTTCACGCCCGTGGCCTGCGGCACGCACTTCATGGTCATCGCCCCGTGGATGGTCGAAACCACGGACCTTCAGGGCCGCATCCCCATCGTCATCGAGCCCAAGACCGCCTTCGGCACCGGGCACCACCCCACCACCGCCCTGTGTCTCGGCAGCGTCTCCGAACTTGCCGCATCCGGTCGGTTGCGCGCGGGCCTGCGTTTTCTCGACCTTGGCACCGGCTCCGGCATCCTCGCCATCGGCTGCGCCAAGCTGGGCCTGACCGGCGTGGCCACCGACATCGACATGCTGGCCGTGGAAAACGCCGAGGAAAACCGCGTCATCAACGCCGTGGCCCCTGCCATCGACGTGCGCCTCGGCAGCACCGACGCCGCACAGGGCGAACGCTACGACGTGATCCTCGCCAACATCCTTGCCCAGCCCCTGAAGGACCTTGCCCCCGACATCCTCGCCCTGCTGGCCCCCGGCGGGTGCCTTGTGCTCTCCGGTCTGCTTGCCGTGCAGGCCGACGGCGTGGAAGCCGCCTACACCAGCCTCGGCATGCCCCCCGCACGCCGCCGCGTGGAAGGCGAATGGGCCGCCCTGATCTGGGAGTAGGAAAACTTTCAAGAGAGAAGCATTACCGGGGAGGGGACCTTTTGAAAAAGGTCTCCCTCCCCGGACCCCTCCCCCCAAAACTTTTCATTTGGGGTTGTTTGTAAACGCCGCGTTGCTCAATGAGCGAGGCGGTGTTTTCGTTGGAAAAAAGTACGTCTTTTTTTGAAAGGGGGTGCAGGGGACGGCAGCCGTTATGCGAGTCTGCGAGCATTACGGATGGCGATCGCAGCGCGCATGGCCCCCTGCCCGCCGGAGGCTGATAAAAAAGTGTCCGCCCGCAAGCGCCCGAAACAGAGATGCGCCGCCGGTTGCGGGGCATGCGCGATGAGGCTAGGGTGTCGGCCTATGCGAGGGAAACGGGAACGCCTGTTGCGCGAGATGTATGCGGCCATGCACGACCGGCTGGGGCCGAGCGGCTGGTGGCCGGGCGAGACGCCGCTGGAAGTCTGCGTGGGCGCGGTGCTGACCCAGAACACCGCGTGGGTCAACGTGAAGCAGGCCATCCAGCGCCTGTGCGACGCGGGGGTGCTGGCCAGTGGCCACGCGTTGCTGGCGCTGCCCGAAGCGGAACTGTCCGAACTGATTCGCCCGGCGGGGTTCTTTCGGCTCAAGGCGGTGCGCCTGCGCAACCTGCTGCGTTATCTGGACGAGGCGTGCGGGTTCGATTTTGATCTGCTGGCCGAGCAGGACATCGACGACCTGCGCCCGCGACTGCTTGCGGTATCGGGCATCGGGCCGGAAACGGCAGATTCCGTGCTGCTGTACGCCCTGGGGCTCCCTTCCTTCGTGGTGGACGCCTACACCCGGCGCATCCTGCACCGGCACGCCCTGGTGCCGGAAGATATCCCCTATCACGAACTGCGGGACGTGTTCATGGACGTGCTGGAACCGGACGCGCCCTTCTACAATGAATTCCATGCCCTTCTTGTGCGGGTGGCCGCACAGTGGTGCCGTGCGCGCACGCCGCGCTGCGCCGAGTGCCCGTTGTCGCCGTTTCTCGACGGCGGGGTGGCCTGAGCCATGCGGTCGGTGCAGCGTCCATCGTGGCGTGTCCTCGCGGCATTGGCCGTGGCAGGGCAGGGGGCACGCCAAGGTGCCCGCAACTGCGTCAACCGTGCGCTCGTGGTGCTGTGCTGTCTTCTGATGCTGACGCTGGCGATGGGACTGTCTGTGCATCCCGGCCCGGCCAGCGCCGCCACTTCCGGGTCCATCGGCAAGGCGGGGCCGATCAGGTCCGCCCCGGACGATGACGATGTGCCCCCGTCCGGTGACACGGGACGGGCGGGCGGCGCGGGGGGCAAGGTATCTCCGCAGCGGCAGGAAGCGCGCGGCAAGGCCGCGCCCCTGGGACAACTGACCACGGAAGAGGACATTCGCAAGGCGCTGGAAGCCCAGCAGGCCCGCCTGCGCGCCAGGCAGGATAGCATCACCAAGCTTTCGGTGCAGGAGCGTGCCCTGAATACCGACCTGGCCATGGCCGAGGACCGCATCACCGCGCTGGAAGCCAAGGTGGCCCGGCAGGAGCATGAACTGACCCAACTGGAAGCCGCCGCCACCGACGTGCGTGCCGCCTACGAGCGGCTGGCCGCAGAGCGGTCCCGCACGGAAGACTCCCTTTCCGGGCTGCTGCAACTGCTCTGGCCGTTGTACATGCGCCAGAAGGGCGTGGGTGCGCGCGACCTGACCGACTGGCGCTTGGCAGAGCGCGACTACGTCTGGACGCAGGAAATCTACAAGGTCATCGGTGAACGCCAGCAGGAACTGCACGGCCAGGAAACCGCCATGGCCGAGGCCCTGACCCGGCGCGAGGCCTTGTCCGAGCAGGTGCGCAAGCAGGTGGAGGCTCTGGGGGCCGACCGCTCCAAGCTGCTGGCCGACAAGCAGCGTTTTCGCCAGTCGCTGTCGTCGGTGCGCCAGCAGCGCGAGGATGCCGAGGCGGAACTGGCCGACCTGTTCGAGATGATCCAGACCCTCAACGCCCGGCTGGAACAGGCCCTGTCGCGCGGCGACATAGAGAAGCAGAAGGGCCGTCTGCCGTGGCCCGCCAAGGGCAAGGTGGTGCGCCGCTTCGCTCCGGAAGGCAAGCCGCCCGTGCGCGGGCTGGGCATTTCGGTGGGGCAGGGCGAACCGGTGCGCGCGGTGGCTTATGGGCGCGTGGTACATAACGACACCATGCGCGGGTTCGGGCGCGTCGTCATTCTGATGCACGGGCAGGCCTATTATACGCTGTACGCATTCCTGGCCGACAGCCCGTTGCGCCTGGGGCAGGAAGTGGGCGGCGGCCAGCAGGTGGGCGTGGCCGGATTCTACCCGGATGCCAATGGCCCCGGAGTCTATTTCGAATTGCGTTTTCACCAAAAAGCCATTAACCCTGATGCGTGGCTCCTTTCAGCAAATTAGCCTCATTTCAGGCTTTCGGAGGATTCATTATGCGTGTGACGCTGTGGACGGCCACGCTGCTCATTCTTGGCGTGCTCGCCATTTCCGGCGGGGCGGCGCTGGTGCCCGACTCCGTCGGGGCGGCGGGAGATGAAGCCAAGTATGACTCGCTGAAGCGCTTCAGCCAGGTTCTGGACCTTGTCGAACGCTATTACGTGCGCGACGTGCCCCGCAAGGACCTGATCAACGGCGCCGTCAAGGGCATGCTGCAAGGGTTGGACCCCCATTCGACCTTCCTGTCGGTGGAGGAATTCAAGGAGATGCAGGAAAGCACCTCCGGCGAATTCTTCGGCATCGGCATAGAGATTTCCAGCGAGAACGGCCAGCTCATCGTGGTGGCGCCCATCGAGGACACCCCCGCCCACAAGGCGGGCCTGAAGAGCGGCGACATCATTCTTGCCGTGGACGGCGTGCCTACTCAGGACATGACCACCCAGGAAGCGGTCAGCCGCATCCGTGGGGCCAAGGGCACCGAGGTGGAACTGTCCATCCTGCACCGCGACGCAAAGGCCCCCGAAGTGGTGCGCCTGGTGCGCGACGCCATCCCGCTCATCAGCGTCAAGTCCAAGATGCTGGACGACGGCTACTACTGGGTGCGTCTGACCCGCTTCAGCGAACGCACCACCGGCGAACTGGTGGACGCGCTGAAGGAAGCCAACAAGAAGGGCATGAAGGGCGTCATCCTTGACCTGCGCAACAACCCCGGCGGGTTGCTGGACCAGGCTGTGAGCGTGTCCGACACCTTCCTCAAGGACGGGGTCATCGTGTCCATCCGTGGCCGCATGGAAGACGCCAGCCGTGAATACCGCGCTAAGTCCCAGCCCGGCGACGTGACCGTGCCCATGGTGGTGCTGGTCAACGCAGGGTCTGCCTCTGCCTCGGAAATCGTGGCCGGTGCGCTGCGCGACCACAATCGCGCGCTCATCCTGGGCGAACGCACCTTCGGCAAGGGGTCCGTGCAGAACGTCATCCCGCTGTCCGACGGCGCGGGCCTGAAACTGACCGTGGCCCTGTACTATACGCCCAACGGGCGCTCCATCCAGGCCGAGGGCATCGAACCCGACTTCGAGGTGCCCTTTGAACTGCCGCGCGAAGAAGAAAAGGCCCACCGCCTGAACATGGTGCGCGAAAAGGACCTGAACCGGCACCTTGAAAACGGTTCTTCCGGCAAGGATGCGCGTCCCTCCGCCAAGGCTGCGGATGACGTGAAGCAGGCCCTGGAAAAGGACAACCAGCTGCGCATGGCGCTGCAATTCGTGAAGCGCCTGCCTCGCCTCAAGGATATCCAGTAGGCGCGCCGCCGCACGGGCGGCGGGCTGCCGATGAAGCTGAAACGCTACACGACGATAGCCAGGGGCGCGGGAAACCGCGCCCCTGTCATGTCGGAACATGTCGGAACATGTCGGAACATGCCGGGGCATGATGCAGACCGCGTGCTCGCCAAGGGCGCGTGCTGCATGCCGGGCATGGAGCAGGAGAATGCATGGCAGGGGAGAAGAACCCCGGGAAAAAGACGCCCCGCAAGGATGACGCCAAGGGGGGCGCGGGACGCAAGCCCGCCCAATCGGGCCAATCCGGAAAATCCGGCAAGTCGTCAGGAAGTACCGGAAGCCGTTCGCGTTCCGGCGGCAAGCGCGGCAAGCCCACCCTGACGCCGCTGGTGGCCCGTGCCGTGCTGGCCATTTGTGTGGCTGCCACGCTGCTGGTGATGTTGCTGTTCGTGTTCGGTTCGCCCGTCAGGCATTTTACGGACGGCGATACGCGCAAGCCCGCCGTTGCGGAGCGATCCGGCAAGAAGGAACAGGCCCCGCAAGCCCCGCAGAAATCACAGCAGAAGCCGCAGAAGGACGATGCGAAGCGCGGCGATTCTTCCGAACTGCCCACGCTTCCCCAGTTTCCGCAACTGCCGCAAACGCCTGTGAGCGAGCCGTCCAAAGGCGAAACTCCGAAGGGAGATGCTTCTGTGGCGGAGGCGCTCGACGACGCCAAGTCCGCCGCCAGTGGCGAATCCCCGACATCGGCAGCCACTCCGCCAGGCGGCAAGCCCGCACCGGGTGCAGCAGCGCCCGACGCCGCCGGTGAAGTGCGCCAGCCCGTGACCCCCGGCAACCTGCCCTACGAGGAAACCCTGGACGCCCCTGTGGAGGCGGGCGTGAAGCAGGTGGACTACGCTCTGGTCCAGACTGTGACGCGCCTTGGCCTTGGCCGCGACCGGCTGCGCCTGGCCTCCATCGAAAACCGCCAGGCTAAGGGCCAGACCTTCCATTTCCAGCGCATGGAAATGCGCCTGGACGGCGCACCCGACCGCTTCGTGCAGACCCTGAAGGAAACGCTGGCCGCCTGGTCCGACACCGCCAACGTCGAGCAGCGGGCCGACGACTTGCTCATTGTCACCGTGGATGGTCTGCCCACCCATGAAATTTCGCTGCTGCTCTACGAGGATGCACCGCCCCCGGTGGCAGTGAAGCCGGGCGGGGCGCGCCTTGCCATCGTCATCGACGACATTGGCGAGAGCATGTCCGCCGCACGCGAACTGGCCGCCCTGAACTTTCCGGTAACCTTCTCGGTATGGCCGCGCAGCACCCACGTGCGCGAGGCGGCGGAACTGGCCCACAAGGCCGGGCGCGAGGTGATGATCCACCTGCCCATGGAGCCGGTGCGCTACCCGCAGGTAAAGCCCGGCCCCGGCGCCATCCTGTCCGGCCAGCAGCCGCAGGAGATGGCGGCGCTGGTGCGCGATGCCGTGCGCCGCGTGCCGCATGCCGTGGGGCTGAACAACCACATGGGGTCGCGCGCCACGCAGAACGCGGCGGCCATGCGCACCGTGTGCGAGGCCCTTGACGGCACCGGCATGTTCGTGCTCGACAGCATGACGCATCCTGCATCGAAACTGTACTTCGAGGCGAAACGCGCGGGCCTGCCCGCCTACAAGCGGAACGTGTTCCTTGACGTCATCGCCGACAAGCGCAGCATCATGTTCCAGTTGGACAAGGCGGCCCGCATCGCGCAGGCCGAGGGGCAGGCCATCGCCATCGGCCACCCCCTGCCGGAAACCGTGGCCGCGCTCAAGGAGTGGGAGCGGACGCGGGATCGCACGGTGACCATTGTGACCGTCCGGCAACTCGTCCACTGACTTCAAGCGAGCCTTCCGCCCGTTGGCGTCGTCAAGCTTCGCCTGCCATGTCGGTCGAATACGATAAGAGTATACTCCCTCATGTCAGGCTTGCTTTCCTCGCCAATGAACGGAAATCTCGCTTGAAAGTATCGCACGCGCGGCTCGTCCTCCTTGCCGGAGAATGAAATTGCCGCAGCGTGGCTGGTGCGTGTCACATGTGTTGGAAGCCGTATGTGAGTGATGCGGCGTTCAGTGCAGCCACGCACCTGATGGCATGTCCCCTGTACGGGCGCGGGTGAACTGTTCCGTTGCCGCCCGCGCCGCAACCGCAACCCTTGCAGTATCCGGAGGAAATGAATGGCCGAGCGCACCTTTTCGATCATCAAGCCCGACGCCGTGGAACGCAACCTGTCCGGCGCGATCCTGAAGATGATTCAGGACAGCGGGCTGAAGGTCGTCGCCATGAAGATGATCCACCTCACCCGCAGCCAGGCCGAAGGCTTCTACGCCGTACACCGCGAGCGTCCCTTCTTCGACAGTCTGGTCACCTACATGTGCTCCGGCCCGGTGGTCTGCTCCGTGCTGGAAGGCGACAACGCCATCCAGCGCTACCGCGACCTGATGGGCGCCACCAACCCGGCCAACGCGGCCGAAGGCACCATCCGCAAGACCTACGCCGTCAGCATCGAGGCCAATTCCGTACACGGTTCCGACGCGCCCGAAACGGCTGCGTACGAAATCGCGTACTTCTTCAATGCTCTGGAGATGGTAGGGTAACAACATGAGCGTCAGGAGCACTGAGGGTGCCGTTCTCGGCTGCATTGGCTGCGGCAACATGGGGGCCGCCATCCTGCGCGGTCTTTCGGGCCGCCAGGGGCTTTCCCTGCTGGGGTACAATCCCACGCCCGCCAAGGTGCTTGCGCTGGCCGACGCCGGCGTGCGCGCCATGCCCGATGCCGCCGCGCTGGCCGCACAGGCCGACGTGGTGCTGCTGGGGGTCAAGCCGTACCTGGTGTCCGACGTGCTCCGCGCCATTGCGCCGTCGCTCACGCCGGACAAGGTGGTGGTGTCCATCGCCTCCGGCGTGTCCATAGCGGCCATGAAGGCCGCCATGGCGGACGCGGGCGGCCTTGGTTGCCCGGTGGTGCGCGTCATGCCCAACACCCCCGCCATGGTGGGCAAGGGCGTGTACGCGCTGTGCTTCGAAGACCCGGCACTGGATGCGCCCAGGCGCGATCTGGTGCGCGGGTTGTTCGAAGCCATCGGCACGGCCATCGTGCTGCCGGAGTCCAGGTTCACCGCCTTCACGGCGGTGGTGGGCTGCGGCCCTGCCTATGTCTTCTACTTCATGGAGGCGGTGACCGAGGTGGCCGTGACGCTGGGGTTCACCCGGCAGGACGCCACGGCACTGGTCAAGGGCCTGTTCTCCGGCTCGGTGGCCCTGGCGGAGCAGTCCGGCACGCACCTTTCGGTGCTGCGCGAACAGGTCTGTTCGCCTGCGGGCAATACCATCGCCGCCATGAACCAGCTGGACCGCGAGGCCGTGCGGGGCCGCATCATGGATGCGGTGCTGGCGGCCTACACGCGCGGGCTGGAAATGGAGAAGTAACGGGGGCATCCGGCCCCGTACTTCCCAGGCTCTCTGGCTTTCCCCGGCCCGGTGTCGAGGAAGGACCATGGAACGTACGATCCCCCGTCGCGGCAACGCGGCGGGGGATTTCTGCGCCTGGGGAACGGGCATGGCGGCTGCCTGTATGATGGGGCGCGCGGTGCGGCAAGACGGTGGCGGCCAGTCCGGGGCAAAGCAACGCCCGCTCGGTGGGGTCATTCGTCGCCGTTGCCTTCGGGCGTGTTCCAGCGGCGCAGCCAGGCGGCCAGCGCCTCTTGCGGCACGTCGCCCCGCCCCAGCCGCTCGAAGACCAGAATCCTGTCGCGCGGCGGGGCGTGGCAGGTCTTGCCGTGCAGGCTCAGGAACAGCATGGCCGTGACATAGGCAGTGCGCTTGTTGCCGTCCACGAAGGGGTGGCTGCGCGCGATGCCGAAGGCATAGGCGGCGGCAAGCCCGAAAATGTCCGGCGCATCGTAATTGGCCAGTTGCGGTGGGCGCGGCAGGGCGCTTTCCAGCAGCCCAGTGTCGCGCACGCCCGTTGCGCCGCCGTGTTCGTCGATTTGCCGGTCGTGGATGGCCAGCACCACCTCGTCGGGTATCCACCGGATCATCGCTTGGCCAGTTCGCGCAGGATGTTCCGGTCTTCGCGCATGATGTCGTCCGCAAGGCCGATCTGTTCGGCGAACTCCTCGTTCACCGGGGTAAGCCGAAACCCGCCGTCCGGGGCTTCCGTAAGGTAGATGGTGTCCCCTTCGCGCACATTCATGCGGGCCACGGCTTCCTTGGGCAGGACCATGCCCAGCGAATTTCCCACCTTGCGTACCTTGACGGTCTGCATGTCCACCTCCGTTATTACAAATGTACTAACAAGGCGAGGCGGCGCAGGCAAGCGGATGCGACCGAGTGCTGCCAGAATGCGCCCGAATGCGCCCGGATGCGATTCTGAGGCGCCCCTTATGCTTCCGGATGGGGAAACAGCCCCTACAGGAACAGGTCGGCGTCCGTGGGCGTGCGGTCCCACTGGATCTTGCCGCGCGACTTCTTGTACTTGCGCAGCAGCACGTACAGCGCGCCCGCGCCGCCGTGGGCGGGTTGGGCCGTGCAGAAGGCCAGCACCACCCGCTTGAACGGGTCGTGCGTCAGCCAGGCCTGCACCTTTTCACGCAGCACGCCCATGCCGTCGGGCGAGTTCTTGCCCCGGCCCGGTATGACCAGCACGGTGCGCATGCCCTTGTGATAGGCCGCGCGCATGAAGCCGATCAGGGCCTCGTAGGCTTGCAGGGCGTTCATGCCGTGCAGGTCCAGGTGCCCTTCCGGGCTGTACTGCCCGGCGCGCAGCTTGCCCACGGTCAGCGCGTCCAGCCCCACCACGTGGCCTTCCAGGTATTCGTCGGTGAACTCCAGCGCAAATTCCACCACGCCGTCCATGAAGTCCTGCAACGGATGGCCCACGGCTGGCGCGGCGGCCTCGCGCGGGGCCGTTTCCGGCGGCACTTCGCGCCCCTTGCCCGCCAGCGTGCGCACGCCGGACATGGCCTTGCTGAACAGGTTGTCCTCGTCGGGGGGCGGGGTGTGGTCGTGCTCTGCCACGGCCTGCCGCGAACGCTGGCGTACGACTTCCTTGCGTTCGGGGGCGGTGGCGGGCACGGCATCGGGTTTGCCGGGCATGGTCTCAACGGGGGAAGGGGCGGCAGGTTGGTCCGCGCCAGTGCCTTCGGGCGTATCCGTCGATTGCGTCAGTAACTGCCGGAACCCCGGCTGGTCCTGCAACGCAAAGCCGTTGCGGCCCGCGTCCGCGTCCAGCCGGGCAGCCGTGCCGGGCGACAGTTTGTCCCGCTCGGCGGCGCGCACCACGGACGTGGGCACGGCTGACCGGGCGGACTGCACGCCGCCAGAGCGGGGAAAAGCAGCGTCGTCGGCCTGCGGAGGCGACGTGGGGGATGCGGGCACGGGCGGTGCGGTGGGCGATGTCTGGTCCATTGCCTTCCTGCCCTGCGGCGCGCCCTTGCCGGGCTTTTTCGACGTGTCCAGCCGTTGCACCGCGCCCATGGCCGACAGGAACGCCTCGGCGTCTTCTTCGGTCAGCAGGGGCTGGGCGTCGACCAGGCTGCTGTTGGTGCCGGGGCGCTGCTGCCCCTTGTGCGTCCCTTGCCCTCCCGTTTTGACCTGGTTGGGGGACCGTGTGCCCGTTCCGGTAGCAGGCACCGTCGTCTTCTGGGTGCGTGCATCGCGGAAGGTTCGCTTGTTCAGCGAGCGGAACGGGTTGGCGCTGTCGAAATCGTCATCGCGGGTGTCGGCCATGGGGTGTCTCCGGAATATGTGGTCGGGGCAAGTGGGCGCGGAAAGGCCGCGCGGCGTCGAACCCCGGCATTGTTCAGGGAGGGGATTGTCCGTGCCGGACGGGGTGCTGTCAAGGGTGGCAACGGTATGGCGTGACGCAGGTATGTAGTGACGGGCAGGGGGGGCGGACAGGGGCACGGAGCGGTGGAACGCCTGCGGGTCCGCCCGTTACACGTTGTTACACGTGCGTCATCGTGCGTGCATTGTCCATGGCACGCGGAATGTGGTAGTTACCGCGCAACGGAGGTTCATCATGACCGCATCGCATTCACCGCGCCGTGGCGCGCGCTTCCTGCTGATATCCGCACTGCTGCTGACGCTTTCCGCCCTGCTCGCCGGGTGCGGCGCGCGCTCGTCGTTCTTTGGCGGGCCAGATCCCTTTGGCGAGGATACCGTGTTCGGCGAAGGCCGCCACAAGGCCGTGCTCATCAATGTCAACGGCGTCATCGACAACCGGCCCAAGTCCGGCCTGTTCCGCGAACGGCCCGGCATGGTGCAGGAAGTTGTGGCGCAACTGCGTCTGGCTGCCGAAGACCCGGACGTGAAGGCCGTCATTGTGGCCATCGACAGCCCCGGCGGCGGCGTTACCGCCAGCGACGTGCTGTACCACGAGCTGATGCGCCACCGCGAACGCACGGGCCAGAAAGTCGTTGCCCTGATGATGGATACCGCCGCTTCCGGCGGGTACTACACCGCCCTCGCCGCCGACCGCATCGTGGCGCACCCCTCCACCGTCACCGGCAGCATCGGCGTCATCTTTCTGCGGCCAGAGGTGGCCGGGCTGATGGACAAGATCGGCGTGCGCGCCGTGGTCACCAAGTCCGGCGAGCACAAGGACATGGGCTCGCCCTTCCGCGAGGGCACCGACGAGGAACGCGCCCTGTTCCAGTCCATGATCGCCGACATGTACGGGCGGTTCCAAGGACTGGTGCGCGAACGCAGGCCCGCCAGCCACGGGCACGAAGCCGAGTTTGCCGACGCGCGCATCCTTACCGCCCGCCAGGCCCTTGCCGCCGGGCTTGTGGACCGCATCGGCTACTTCGAGGACGCCCTGGCCGAGGCCAGCCGCCTGACCGAGACCAGCGACCTGCGCGTGGTCACCTATCGCCGCGACCCCCTGCCCGGCGCCACCGAATACGCCACCGCCGCCACCCCCGCCGGGTCCGGCCGCATGGCCCTCATCGACCTGGGGCTGCCCGGCATGGAGGCCGCCTCGCGCGCCGGGTTTCATTATCTATGGCTGCCTGAGTCCGGGATGTAGGAAGGAAAGATGAAGAGTAATCGGGGGAAGGGGAGGAAAATTTGCGGCAGCCGTTAGGCGAGCCTGCGAGCCTTACGGATGGCGACCGCAGAGCGTAAAAGTGCCCTCCCCTTCCCCCGAACCCCCATCCCCACCCTCAAACTTTTCAATTGGGGGGGAATGAAAAATAGCCCCTGCCTGTTATGGCGAGGGCTGTTTTTATCTATAAACCATGCAGTACAATTGAAAGTTTTGGGGGGAGGGGGTTCGGGGGAGGAGACCCTTTTGCGGCAGCCGTTAGGTGAGCGCAACGCGCGAACCTTACGGATGGCGACCGCAGCGTGCAAAAGGGTCCCTCCCCCGAATACAGGAAAGGCGGTTGGTGCTGCTACCCCTGCGGCGCGTCCGCTTCCACCAGTGCGTCCACGATGGTGCGCAGCACGGTGGCGGCGGGGCGGTCGGGGTGCGAGGCGATGTAGATGTTGCCTTCGTCGCCCGCGCGGACGATTTCCGGGTCCAGCGGCACCGCGCCCAGGAAGGGCACGTTCATTTCCTTGGCCAGGCGTTCGCCGCCGCCCTGCCCGAACAGAGATTCCACGTTGCCGCACTTGGAGCAGACGATGCCGCTCATGTTCTCGATGACGCCCAGCACCGGCACGTTCAGGTCTTCGCAGAAGCCCAGCGAACGGCGCACGTCGTCAACGGCCACGGCCTGCGGCGTGGTGACGATGAGCGCCCGGGCGGCGTCGCCCAGCAACTGAAGCACGGACAACGGCTCGTCGCCGGTGCCGGGGGGGCAGTCCACCACCAGAAAGTCCAGTTCGCCCCAGGCCACGTCGGACAGCAACTGCTTGATGAAGCCCATCTTCACCGGGCCGCGCCAGATCACCGCCTGGCGGCCATCGGGCAGAAAGAAGCCCAGCGACATGACCTTGAGAGAGACGCCTTCGCGCCACTGCACGGGCTGGATGGTGTCGCCGTCCACGTCGGCCTGCGCCGCGTCCAGCTTCAGCAGGCGGGGGATGGACGGGCCATGCACGTCCACGTCCAGCAGGCCCACGCGCTTGCCCGCCAGGGCAAGACCGGCGGCAATGTTGGCGGCGGTGGAGCTTTTGCCAACGCCGCCCTTGCCGGACATGACCACGATGGTGTTGCGGATGTGCGACAGGGTGGCTTGCAGGCGGGCCTCTTCGGCCTGCTGTTCAGGCGTGGGGCCTCCGCACCCGCCGCCGCAGCCGGAACTGGCGGCAGAAGAAGACGAGGGGCAGCCTTCGGGATTTCCGGCGGAGCCGCAACCGGCTGCGCTGGGGCAGCCCTGACAGGAAGAAGAATCGCTCATGGGGTGTTGCCTCCGGCAATGGCATACCCCCGGAACGTCCTGGCACGAACTGCGTGCCGGACGGGCCGGGGGGTGAATTCGGCGTCGGAACGGGGATGTTTGCCCGACGTATGCAACTGTAACCACGCGCCCGCCATGCCGCAAGGCCGTGGGCGAATGTTCCCTTCGCCGTTACCCGCGCTTGGCGGCCCGCGCCGTGCGCAGCCAGTCGTACCAGCCATCCAGCCCTTCGCCGCTGCGGCAGGACATGGGGAAGATGGTCAGTTCCTTGTTCAGGTGCGTGGCAAAGCGTTTGGCCCGCTCCACGTCAAAGTCCACGTAGGGCAGCAGGTCTATCTTGTTCAGCAGCATCACCTTGGAAAGATTGAACAGCAGCGGGTACTTCTCGGGCTTGTCGTCGCCTTCGGTCACGCTGAGCAGGGCCACCTTGTGGTCTTCGCCGCAGTCGAACTCCACCGGGCAGACCAGGTTGCCCACGTTCTCTATGAACAGGATGTCGATCTCCGCGAGGTCGAAGTTGGACAGCGCCTCAAGGATCATGTTGCTGTCCAGGTGGCAGCCGCCGTCGGTGTTGATCTGCACGGCCTTGGCTCCGGTGGCGGCCACGCGGCGGGCGTCGTTGTCGGTTTGCAGGTCGCCTTCGATGAC
>CAYOCV010000024.1:0-24813 GCA_964402645.1 uncultured Desulfovibrio sp.
AGCCTTACAGGCGCATATGAAATACCCCCGGCTATGCCGGGGGATTTTTATTGTTTGTTCGGGGTGCGGCGGCCCGGCAGGGCAAGGGGCTGGCGCAGGTGTTGATCGGCTGGCGGGTGAATGGGCAACAGAGATGGCAGACGGAAAGGACGGGGCGCAGGCGGCTGCCATTCCGACTTGACGCGGGCACGCGGCACAGGCACCACGAGGCAGGAGACGAATCATGGCGAAAGCGAAACACACGGACCCAGACACTGCGCCGGGCATCACGTCGGACGCCGCGCCGGGCGACCCGCGCCTTGCGAATCTGCCCGACAGGGCGTTGCTGCTGGACTGGGGCGGAACGCTGATGCGCGTCATGCCCCGCTGGATGGGGCCGCAGCATGGCTGGACCGACGAGGAACCCATGCCCCATGCGGGCAGGGTGCTGTGCGCGCTGGCCGCAAGCTGGCGGCTGGCGCTGGCCTCCAATGCCTCGGAATCGGATGAAGGGCCCATCCGCGATGCCCTTGCCCCCATGGGGGTAGGGCCGTTGCTGGCGGGCGTGTACACCTGGCGTTCCGCAGGTGCGCCCAAGCCGTGGCCGCCGTTCTGGGGGCACGTGCTGCGCGACCTGGGCTTGCCCGCCCATAACGTCGTGATGATCGGCGACGATTGGACAGGCGACGTGTGGGGCGCAACCCAGGCGGGCATGCACGGCATCTGGTTCGACCCGCCGCGCAACGGAAACGTGCGCGAGGCGCGCACCGCGCCCCGGGTGCGCACCATGCGCGATTTCCGGGAACTGCCTGCGCTGCTGGCAGAATTGGGGTTTGCGGGCTGACCGGAACGTGGGCTCGTGCCGACGAAAGCTTTGGCGCAACTGTGCAGGGGGGCGTCTGCATGGCCGTGCCGCCGTCAGCCGTGCATGGCGCGCTTAGCCCCGCGCCTGGCAGGATTGCTGGCCGCCGTGCATGTCGCGTCAGATTCCTTGTGCCGACAACGTGAGCACCCCCGCCGGTATCCCGACGGGGGTGTTGTATTGTGTCGTCCTGTGTGCCGGGCCATGTGGGCCGCCGATGCGCGCGGGCACGCGGGGCGGGGGAGTGGACCGGAACGGTGATGCGTCGAAGGCCGGGTCAGGCGTCGGCTGGGTGCCGGATATGGTGCGGAACTGGCGCCGGTTCAGGCCGGGCGCGCTGCCGGACGCGCCCGCCGAAGGTGCCAGGCTACACCAGGTAGCCGCAGGAATGGATGATGTTCTTGCGCAGGGTGCGCCCCTTCCATACCGCCTCGGGGCCTTCGCTGCGGATTTCCTCGCTCACGATGTCGCGCAGTTCGCGCATCTGTGCGTCGGTGAGTTGCAGGCGAGTCATGTCACCCATGAGTTCCAGCGGGTCAGACCAGCAGGTGGGCATGGGTTCGTCCTCGTTGTGATAGAGGTAGTAGATCACACACTCGCCAACAGGCTGCAACTTCTCCAGAAAATCCTTCATCGTATCTCCCTTTTTTCACGAGACCGTCCGGGTCTCGCGTGGTCAATCCGCCGGGGGCTGGTCCGGCGGACCACCGTGCGCCCTTGGGCTGTCCGCCGTCCCGCCGGATGTTCCGGCTGGGTGTGTGGCGGCCCCCGTGGCGCAACGGCCTGTTAGCTGCATTTTTTTTCTGTGGGTGCGCAATTGGCCTGAAATCCACCCACATGCATCGTGCGCCTTCCAGCGGCCACACGATGCGCCCAAAACGAAAAAAGCCCCTCGCGTGGAGAGGCCGACGCCGCAAGCCCGCGATCATGATCCCGTGCGCGACACGGTCGGTGTTGGCACCTTGCCCCGACCGACGGCGTCACGTCGGGGCAGGTTGCCGGGCGGTCACAGGGCCGTGCCCTCGCGCCTCTCTCCATGAATGGGCCATATCTAGCGTTTGAGTGAACAGTTGTCAATGAATGAACAGGAAATCAGGAAATACTTGTATAGCAATTTTTTCACATTGTTACATTGCATAAAAAGTAGTCTCAGATAGTACTACTGCAAGAAAAAATGTGTCCGCGCAACCAGCCGCCTGCGCCGCGGGTGTGCCCGGCGGGCGTCTGTCGTGTCGGGTACACCCCCTTCATATGGTCAAGCGGGGCGGTATGGGGTAGTGGTTCCTGCGTACCGCGCGTCCACCATGCCTTGCCCGCCACAGGAGAGTCCGCCGCCGCATGAAGCTGTTCACCCGCACCCACCAGATGGGCGCAGCCGCCCTTATCATGGCTGCCAGCGTCTTTGCCTCGCGGTTCATGGGCCTTTTGCGCGACAAGGTCATCTCCTACCTGTTCGGGGCCACGGCAGAGGCGGACATTTACTTCGCCGCCTTCGTGGTGCCTGATTTCATCAACTATCTGCTGGCGGGCGGCTACTTTTCCATCACCCTCATTCCCCTGCTGTCGGAACGCTTCGAGCGCGACCCGGAGGACGGCTGGCGCTTCTTTGCCGCCGCGTTCTGGTGGATAACCATCGCCATCTGCCTGTTCACCGGCGTGGCCTGGTGGTTTGCGCCGGAACTGGCCCGCGTGGCCGCGCCCGGCTTTGACGCACCGTCCTCGGCGCGGCTGGTGCGCTTTCTGCGCATCATCCTGCCTGCGCAGGCGTTCTTTCTGCCGGGGGCGTGCGTTACGGCGCTGCTGTACATGCGCCGCCAGTTTGCCGTGCCCGCCATGGGGCCGCTGGTGTACAACGGGTGCATCATCGGCGGCGGCGTGTTGTCTTGGGCGCTGGACCCGACGCGCGGGATGGAGGGCTTTTGCTGGGGCGTGCTGGCGGGCGCGGCGCTGGGCAGCTTTGCCCTGCCGGTGCTTGCCGCCGCGCGTGGCGGCGGGGTGCGGCTGCGCCCAGTGCTGCGCCACCCCGGCGTGCGCCGCTTTGCCCTGCTGGCCCTGCCGCTGATGATCGGCCAGTCGGTGGTGGTGCTGGACGAGCAGTTCGTGCGCATCTTCGGCTCCATGACTGGCGAGGGCGCGGTGAGCCTGCTCAACTATGCCCGGCGCATCATGCTGGTGCCGGTGGGCGTGGTGGCCCAGGCTGCCGGGGTGGCTTCGTACCCGTTTCTGGCGGCGCTGGCCGCCAAGGGAGAAACCGACGCCTTCGACGCCACCCTGTCCACGGCCCTGCGCAACGCCCTGACGGTAATCATCCCCCTGTCCGCGTGGATGCTGCTGGCGGCGGAACCCACCATGCGCCTGATCTTTCAGGGAGGCGGGTTTGCTGCCGCCGAAACGCTGGCCTCTGCGCCCCTGTTGCGGGTGATGCTGTGCGGCGTGGCCTTCTGGGCCGTGCAGCAGGTGGTGGGCCGGGCCTTCTACGCCCATCAGGATACGGTGACCCCGGCGGTGGTGGGCACCCTGGCCACCCTGGCCGCACTGCCGCTGTATGTGCTGGCGGGCCACGCGGGCACGCACGGCACGCTGGGCGTGGCTGCCGCAGGCACGGCTGCCGTGGCCGTGTACACCGTGGCGCTGGCCCTTGTGTGGCGCAAACGGCACGGCAAAGCGGGACTTTCCGGCATCATCGGGTGCGGCGCGAAATCGGCGGCCTTGTGCGCTGCTGCCGCGCTGCCCGCATGGCCCGTGCTGGCGTATGCGCCGCTGCTGGCCCCGGCCAGCCCGGCGGGCCAGTTGTGGGGGGCGTTTCTGGCGCTGGCCGCCAGCGGCCCGGTGTTCACCCTCGCTTACCTGCTGCTGGCGCGCCGTTTTGCCCCGGATGTTGCGGAACCGGTGCTGGCCCGCCTGCGTCCGTTGCTGGCGCGCCTGCGGGGCGGGCGGCAGGGCGGGTGATGGCTGACGTGCGCCGGTGAACGCCTGGCGCAACCGCATCCCGCGCGTTTTCCTTTCTTTCCACAGTCGGACCAGATGAAAAAGCCTCCGCTGCGTCACCGCAACGGAGGCTTCAGTGCATGAAAGACCGGCAGACAGCCTGAGGTGGCTTACTGTTCCAGGCCGCCTTCGCCCTCGTACATCATGCCGCCTTCTTCTTCCATCTCCAGGGTTTCCACCTTTTCTTCCAGCCATTCCAGAACGGCGCGGGCGGTGTGGTAGTTCAGCACCACCTTGGAGCGGATGTGGCGGGTGATGACCTTGAGGTTCTCGTCGTAGGGGGCAACCTCGTGCCCAAAGCTGCCGTCGGGCGCCACAAGACGTTCGGAAAACGGCGGCATCTTGTCCGTTTCTATGTAGAAGCTCATCTCGATTTCGCCCTGCGGGTTGATGCCGCCCCACACGCCGTGGGCGTATTCCAGCCGCACGCCGGAATCGTGCTCGTATTCGTAGCGGATTCGGGTCGGGTATTTCGGGTCCTGACTCATGGACGCTCCTTGCGGAAAGTATGGGACCGGACAGACTGGGCCAGGCCAGACAGGCTTGGGCAGGCTGGACAAGACTGACAGGGCTGGAAGGGGCTGGCGGTGCGGATATGCCGCGCGTCAGCCGATCAGCGAAACCAGCGAGCCTTCGATGCGTTCGGGCGTCACCAGAGGGCTCTGGAGGCGCACATCACCACGGGGAGGTCTGTGGATCGCACGCATGGCGCTTTCGCGTTGGGCAGCCGCATCGGCTTCCATGTCGTCCATGACGGCCTGGGTCTTGTCCAGCAGGGAGGGGGACGGAGGCACCTTGTAGGGTGGGTCGTGCCACGGGTCAAGCGGTTCGGACATGGTCCGAAGCAGCTCGATATCCATCCGGCGTTGGCCGGGAAGCTGCGTGGCGAAATCCGCAGACATGTCCACCTCTGGCGTTGGGCCTTGTCGGTTCTGCTCCGGTTCCTTGGGCGGGTATTCTAGGGTAGTCGCGGGGTGAAGTAAAGGCACGGCCCATCCTCGGCCAGCAACGCCGGGCGCATGCGGGGCAGTTGGCCGACTGGCCGGTGCAGCGGCGTTGCGGGGGAGGCAGGCGTTTCTGTGAAAAGGGCCATGACGCCGGTGTGCGTCATGGCCCTGAGTGTTCCGTGTGCGAAGCGGCGGGGCGTGCCCGCGCGTCCGGCTATTCCTTGCCCGGTTCGTAGCCCGGCAACACGACGGACGACGGTGCCCCCGCCGCCCCGGATCCCTTGGGACAGTCCTTGAGCAGGGTGCAGATTTCGCAGCCGCCCTTGAACGGAAAATGGGTGACCACGGCGTAGCGGCGCGACAGGGTGGGGCCGTCGCCATTGTAGGGCAGGCCCACGTCTTCCAGGGCTGCGCGCAGTTTGTCCGTGGGCTTGGGGGCCGGGGCGCAGCCCACGTCTTCCACTTCGGGCAGCAGCATGTGGACCGCGCTCATGACCATGGTCTGGGCCAGGGAGTTGATGATGAACGCGTCGGAGGGAGAGGATTCCCACGCCGCGTCCACGTCTTCTTCCACATCGCTGTCCAGCCACACCACAAGATACTGAATCTTGCCGGTGTTGATGTGCAGGGCGTGCAGCTTGTCCATCCAGTCTTCCCAGCGTTGCATCAGACGGTTCATCACTTCGCCGCCGATGCGCGTTTCCTGGCTGGTGTTCATCAGCAGTTCCACGTCGAAGTAGGGCTGCACTTCCAGCTTTTCCGCAGTATGTTCCGCCATGTCCCTGTCTCCTGGGGTTGTGCTCGTGTTGGGCGGCGCACGTCGGGGCGCGTCCGCACTTGCGGGGGCCGGAGCCGTTGCCCGTACCTGCATGGCGGGCCGATTCGGCGTTGTACGGCATGGACTGGCCTTACGGCGCTGTCCGGTGCTGTCCGGTTGAGTCCGGCAGCGTGCGATGCCGTCCGGTCCTGCCCGCATTGTCGTGGACGAGACTTTGCGCGAAAGGCGCGGGGCGCGTCAAGACAGAAGGGGTGGGAAGGGCAGCCGGACCAGCAGGGAGGCAAGGGCACGGCGGTGAACTGCGTGCCGCAGGCGGCGGACGACAGGCGCACGGAAGCGGTGCGTCATGTGTACACGAGGAGTGCGTACACGAGGAGTGCGTACGCAGGGAGTGGGTACGCGGGGAGCGGACAGGGGGGAGGCGGGGGGGCAGGAACGGATTCCGCGTCTTGTCGCCAGGCAAAAACATGCCCTCCGCGCGGCGGAAGGTGGCTTCCGGGTCCGCGCGGCGGCAGATGCAGATTGTGCCAGGCGGCTACTGGACGAAGTAGCGCTCCATCAGGGCGTGGCTGGTGGAATCACCGCCGATGAAGGCCGCCCCCACCCGCGTGGCCCCCTTGCCGCGCTCGTTGCGCGAACTGCGGCAGCGCATGCGCACGGGCGGATTGCTGTCGTCCAGGCGAAAGATCACCTCGAATTCGCCATCTGCCAGCCGCATGTCCAGTTCGGAATTGGGCGGCATCCGAAAGCCCACGCCGCTCAACGAAATGTCATACAGTTCCACGGGCTGGTAGCGACCGTAGTGGCCGTCCGGCTCGGTGACGTACACCACCCCGGGCAGGCGGATGGGGTGACGCTCGAAGGAGCGCCGGTCCGCATCGTCCCGGGATTTGGCGTCTCGGCGCAGAAGGTAGCGTTCCAGTAATCCTTCCACGAGGGCCGTCGTGGTGATGCCCATTTCTTCCGCGGCAGTGTCGATGCGCTTCAGCAGGTCGTGGTGAACACGAAGTTCGCGGAATCTTCTCATGGCGGCTCTCCCGTGTTGTCTACAAAAGGCAGACAAAATTGCTTGTCGCCAAGACATGAAAAGTTCGTGCCATTTGTGGGTTACTTGTTGCGTTGTTTTGTTGATTTATGTTTAAAAATAGCATGTTGTGAATTTTTAATGAGGTGGCATTCCGGTTGCGGCGGACTTCTGTCCGGCCTGACAGGGCGTGTGGCGTCCGGAGAAGGCGGACACCACACGCAGGAAAAGGCGGAAAAAGGGTGGAAAGAGCCGCGTAATGTTGTCCGGCATAAATCTACCCCCCTTTCCGAAAAAATCATGCTGTGGCATAGCATGTGAACAGCTACGCGTGGCGTGAGCGCATTGGCACAAGGGTGAGGGCGCCGCAGCATCGCGTGACCGACGCGGCAGATGCGGATGTTTCGGAATCGGGGGGCGTGTCCGTGGCGCATGGCGTAGCGGCACACGGCACAAGGCAAACGGTAGAAGAGCGGGGGCCGGCGACAATGGCCGGCAGAAGGGACCATGGCAGACGTTCTGGTGATTGATCCCAGCCGGCGATACAGGGCGCAACTGGTGCCCGCCATTACCGCCGCCGGGCATGCGTGCCGCGTGGTCTCGACCTGCGAAGAGGCCGTGGCCAGCGGACGCCGCCGGGCGTGCGACGTGGTGTTGCTGGACGTGGACACCCCAGGTCCCGAAGGGCTTGCCTGTCTGCCGGAACTGGCCGCCATGCGCGGGCAGCCCGAAGTGCTGGCCCTGACTGCCGATCGGGCCGGAAACAGAGCAGAGGACGCCATCCGCGCCGGTGCGTGGGACGTGCTGCTGCATCCCTTTTCCGAATCCGCCGTGCCGCAGGTGCTGGAACGCTGCCTGTATCACCATGCGGCCAAGGTTGCCCTTGTCGGCCAGGCCAACATAAAGCGGGGCGACATCATCGGGGCCAGCCTGCCTCTGGAGCGTTGCCTGCATTCTTTGGGCGTAGCCGCCCGTACCGACACCAACGTGCTGATCCTGGGCGAAACGGGCACCGGCAAGGAACTGTTCGCGCGGGCCGTTCACGAGAACAGCGAGCGTGCCGGACGCGGCTTCATCGTGGTGGACTGCACCAACCTGCCGAGCACCCTGGCCGAAAGCATCCTGTTCGGGCACGAGCGCGGCTCGTTCACCGGGGCCGACGCCGCACGCGACGGCCTGTTCAAGCAGGCAGACGGCGGCACCATCTTTCTGGACGAAATCGGCGACCTTGACCTTTCGGTGCAGAAGTCGCTGCTGCGGGTCTTGCAAGAGCGCACCTTCCGCCCGATCAGTGCCCGTAACGAGGTGCGCAGCGATTTCCGGCTGGTGGCCGCCACCAACTGCGACATTGAGGACATGGTGCGGCGCGGGGCCTTTCGCAAGGACCTGTACCACCGCCTGAAGACCCGCATCATCCAGTTGCCCGCCCTGCGCGAGCGGCGCGATGACATCGAACCTCTGGCCCGGCATTACGTGGACCGCATCTGCCGCCAGCACCGCCTGGCTTCCAAGCAGATGTCGCCCGATTTCGTGGATGCGTTGCAGATCTATCACTGGCCGGGCAACGTGCGCGACCTGATCAACGCGCTGCATTACGCGGTACAGGCTGCCTTTGCGGAGCAGCGGCTGTACCCGCAGCACCTGCCGGTGGAGATTCGCGGGCACGTCATGCGCAACCGCCGCGAGCCGGTTCCCGCGCGCGAACACGAGGAAGAAGACCACGCCCCCGCGCCAGGCGGCAACGGCAACCGTCCCGGCGTCATGCCCGGCATACTTGCGGCGTCCGTGGCTTACGGTCCGACCGTTTCGTCCATCCCGCCGGAGGGGCAGGCCTTCGCCGGTTCGCCCGGATTGCATGGTCCGGCGTTGCGGGCAGAAGGTGGCGGCGTTTCGGGGGGGGCATCAGCAGTGGGTGACATGGTGCCGCCTTTACCGGATTCGTGCGCGCCGCCCGTGGAGCGGGCAGGGTTCGGCTTTGCCAGCGAGGGGTTCCCTTCATTCCGTTCTGCGCGTGAAGTGACCATGGACCGCATGGAATCCGCCTACCTCATGGAACTCATTCGTCGCAGCCGGGGTGAAATAGCCTCGGCCATTGCCCTTTCGGGCCTTTCCCGCGCCCGGTTGTACGAATTGTTGCAGAAGCACTCCATCTCGTTGCGCAGCAACAACTGACGCATCCCTGTCCCCTTTCGCCCCCCTCCCTTTCCACGCGCGCCGGATATCCTTTCGGTTCACGAGCACTGCCCCGTATCGCGGGCTGTCTTGGCAGCAATGTCCCTGACCCGGCATGCGCCCTGACCGGGCATGCGCCCTGACCGGGCATGGTCTGCACCGGCATGGTCTGCACCGGCATGACCTGGCGGGCAGGCTCCTGTCCGGCATGTCGTGCCCGGCCCTGCGGATGTCCCCTGGCCTCCCGCCTGGCATCGTCGTCTGTTTTCGCACGAATTGCGGGTCAAGAAACGCGACAACACACTGACATTCATGTTATATGGAACAAACGTCGGCGGGCATGCCCTTGGCTTGCCCCACCGCTCCGCCCCTTATCCTTCGGTGCGCGTTCCCTAATGTTCGTGAGCGGTTGTCCGATATAAACAGCACACACTCACCTTGTTACAGTACGAGGCGCGCATGAAATTGACGATTCTTCGCAAGCTGCTCCTCATGGTCATCTGTATCGTGCTGTTAACCTCTGCCGCCATTTTCGGCACCGCGCATCATTTCATGAAACGCGGCTTCGCCGATGAATCGGCGCAGGCGGTTACACGGTTCCGCGACGTGGTAGCGCGTAATATAGACGACAGGGCTGCAAAATTTCTTGAGGAAGTAAGCCTTGTGGCGGCGCACGCCGACTTTGCCGCCGCCGTGGCGGCGGGCGATGGGCCGCGCACTGCGGAGCTTGCCAGACGCCTTATGCGTGACGTGAGCTCCGACTTCATGACTGTCACCGACGACAAGGGCAACGTGCTGGCGCGGGGGCATTCGGACAAGACGGGCGATTCGGTGCTGGACCAGGAAACCGTGCGCCGTGCCCTGCGCGGCGAAGCCACCGTGGGCATCATATCCGGCACGGTGGTGCCGTTCACCCTGCGGGCGGGTGCGGCCATTCGCCGGGACGGCAAGGTGGTGGGCACCGTGTCCATCGGCACCTCGCTGGTGCGTGAAGGCTTTGTGGACGACGTCAAGTCGTTCACCGGGCTGGAGGTTACCGTGTTCAAGGGGGACACGCGGGTCATGACCACCATCGTGCGCGATGGCAAGCGGGCCATCGGCACGCGCATGGACAACCCCAGGGTGCTGGAGACGGTATTCACGGCGGGCAAGACCTTTCTTGCGCGCAACCAGATACTGGGCAGCGATTACGAGACGGCCTACTGGCCCATCCGCGACATGGAGGGCAAGACCATCGGCATGTGGTTCATCGGCATGCCGGTATCCAGCATCATTGCGGCCCAGGACCGGGTGACCGATTCCTCGCTGGCGGTGATGGGCGGGGTGCTGCCGGTGATGATCGGGGTGGCCTGGCTGCTGGCCCGCGCCCTGTCGCGGCCCATCTCGCGTACCACGGCCTTTGCCACAAACGTGGCGGCGGGCGACCTTGATTCGGAACTTGCCGTGCGTACCGGGGACGAGGTGGGGCAACTGGCTGACGCCCTGCGTTCCATGGTGGCCACGCTCAGGGACAAGATAGGCGAGGCCCAGGAGCAGACCCGGCTTGCGGCGGCGGAAACGGAAAAGGCCCACCAGGCCATGGCCGATGCAGAAGAGGCCCGCGCCCGGGGCGAACAGGCCCGGCGAGAGGGCATGCTGCATGCCGCGCGTGAACTGGAAGGCATCGTGGATATCGTGTCCGCCGCGTCGGAAGAACTTTCGGCGCAGATAGAACAATCTTCTCGCGGGGCAGAGCTGCAAAGCCGCCGCACTGGCGAGACCGCCGTGGCCATGGAAGAGATGAACGCCACCGTGCTGGAGGTGGCCCGCAGCGCCGGGCTTGCCGCCGACACCGCCAACGACGCCAAGGCCAAGGCCGCAGCGGGGTCGGGCATTGTGGAATCCATGATCGACGGCATCGGCGTGGTGCAGCATCATTCCGAGGCCCTGAACCGCGACATGGATGCTCTGGGCAAGAGCACGGAACGCATCGGGGCCATTCTGGGCGTGATTTCCGACATAGCCGACCAGACCAACCTGCTGGCGCTGAACGCCGCCATCGAGGCGGCGCGCGCCGGGGACGCCGGGCGCGGCTTTGCCGTTGTGGCCGACGAGGTGCGCAAACTGGCCGAAAAGACCATGACCGCCACCAAGGAAGTGGGTGAGGCCATCGGCGGCATGCAGCAGGGGGCCAAGGTGAGCATAGCCCAGGTGGGCGAGACGGTGCGCGAGGTTGAACGCGTTACCGGCCGGGCGCGCGAGGCCGGGCAGTCGCTGGGAGCCATCTTGACCCTGGCGGATTCCGTGTCCGATCAGGTGCGCTCCATCGCCACCGCCAGCGAGGAGCAATCCGCCACATCCGAAGAGATCAACCGGGCAGTGGAAGAGGTGAACCGTATTTCCACGGAGACCAGCGACGCCATGCGCCAGTCGGCGCAAGCCGTGACCGAGCTTGCGGCGCAGGCTCAGAAGCTGAAGGCCGTCATCGAGCAGATGCAGCGCGAGAACGCCTGAGGCAACGCGCCGTAACGGCTGAACGCATCGTATTCGCACAAACAAGGACCGGGATCGTCCCATGGGGCGGTCCCGGTCCTTGTCCTGCTGCGTGGTGCAGACAGGTGCGCTGGCTGCTGGCTTACGAGCAGACGGCGTCGCCGTTGCGCAACTGGCGCAGCACTTCGGCCACATCCGGGTTGTCGGCGTGATCGCCGCGCAACAGCTCCAGGCAGGCCTCCACCACATCGGGGGCATACAGCCTGCCGCTGTTCTCGGAAAGTTCGTCCATCGCCGCCTCTATGCAGTGGGCCGGGCGGTAAGGGCGGTGCGAACACATGGCCTCGGCCACGTCGGCCACGCCCAGAATGCGCGCCCCCTGCAACAGGGCGTCGCCCGATACTCCGTGCGGGTAGCCTGAGCCGTCCAGCCGTTCATGGTGCTGCAAGACCATGCGCGCCACGGGGTGCGGAAAGGGGATGCTTTCCAGAATGTCGTACCCGAACTGGGGGTGCTGGCGCATGAAGGCCATTTCATGGGTGTCGAGCACGGTGGGTTTGAGCAGGTACTGGGCGGGGATGCACAACTTGCCGATGTCGTGCAGCATGCCCGCCACCCGCACCGCCTCCACCTCGTCGGCGGGCATGCCCAGCCTGCGTGCCATGGCCGTGGCCAGCACGGTGACGCGGGCCTGGTGGGTGCCTGTATAGGCGTCCTTCAGGTTGGTGACCAGCGACAGAGAGTTCACCGTGGCTTCCAGCATGCCGCTCAGCTGGTCGTAGGCATTGCGCAGTTCGCTGGTGCGCTCTGCGATGCGCGCCTCCAGCTCTGCCCGGTAGTTTTCGTTTTCCGCCAGCAGGCGGGCGCGCTCCAGGCAGCGTTCCACGGTGTGTTCCAGCGCCCCCATGTCCTGCACGGGCTTGGACAGGTAGTCCCAGGCCCCCTCGCGCAGGGCGGCCACGGCATCGCTCAACACACCTGTGCCGGAAACCACCACCACGGGCGTTCCCTTTTTGGAGGCGGAAATGGCCCGGATTACCGCAAGCCCGTCCAGCACCGGCATGCGCAGGTCCACAAGCACCAGGTCGGGCTTGTGCGCCTCCCAGGCCTCCAGCCCGGCGCGGCCATCTTCGGCCTGAAGCACGCCGTAGCCGCTGTCCGACAGGAAGTCGGCCAGCGATCCGCGCACCTGCGGGTCGTCATCAATGACCAGAATGTTGGGCGTTATGGGCATGGCGTGTTCCGAAAGGGGGGTGCGGCAGGCGGAACCGTGTTGGGGCATGGACGGTCAGAAGGTCGGGTGATCGGCAGTTGGTTTGTCGAAAGTCAGTGCAAGGTATCGCATGTCCGTGTGCATGTCGGCTTGCATGTTGGCGCGCATGGCAGGAACGTCTGGCGATTTCCGTTTGCCATGTCCCTACGCGTATCAAGTATGCGAACACTAACAGGGCGCGTCGCGCGCCGCAAGGGGCTGATGCCAGGCACGCGGCAGGGGCGTCAGTACCCGTCGCGGGGCAAGGACAGGGCAAGGGGGGGGGCGAAAGTCCGCCCCCTCTTGCCGCATTTCGCAATGTGTTGGGCTATTCCGTGGGGCGGCGGCCGATCACGCCGCGCAGGCCGATGCACAATCCGTCATGCATGCACGGGGCAAGGTGCAGCACGGCGGGAAAGGTTGCGCCTTCGGCGTGCTGGGCATCGCAGGCCAGCGCAACGGGCTGGCCGTTGCGCAGTGCTTCAGCGATGGCGGCGGCCATGCGCGGGCGTTCGTCCGGGGCAAGCAGGTCCAGCAGGCCCGCCGCAGGGGGCAGGGGCGCCGGGTTGATGCCGAACTGCGTGGTGGCGGCGCGGTTCAGCGAGCGCAGGACGCCCGCCGGGTCCGCCTCGAACACGGTGACGGACAGGGTGTCGATGAATTCGCGCTGGCGGCGTTCGTGTTCGCGCAGCAGGCGGTACAGCTCGAAGCTCTCGATGGCGTTGGCGCAATGCTTGAGGATGAGCGACAGCAGCGAGAGCAGGATGCCGGAAAGATTCTTTTCGGTGCGCGGCATGGCCCCGATGAACATGCCCCGCACGCGCGAAGTGGTGGCCAGCACGCTGAGCACCAGGCGGTGGCTGTTGTCCGACGAATATACCGTGATGGGCCGGTTTTCGCGCACCGCCAGGGCAAACACCCCGGTTTCGATGAGCCGCTCCACCTCGCGTTCGATGGCCGGGCCTTCCTCGCTGGGGCGGCACAGGCCCTGCACGAAGTCGGAGGTATGCTCGTCCACCAGGTAGAACGCGGTGACGGAAAACTGCACCAGTTCGCCGATGCGCGCCACGGCCTCGTCCAGCAGGGCGGACGGTTCTTCCAGCCGGTTGATGCAGGTCTGGAAGTCGCCAAGGTTGAAGGCCATGTCCAGCACGTCGAGCGTGAACCGGGCCTGGTCTTCCAGATGGCGCAGCCGGGCGTGCAGGCCCGCGCTGCCGAAGGTGGGGTCGTTGTTAGTCATGCGTTTCCAGGAACCTGATGATTTCCAGCACCTGATATTCCATCTGGTTGGCCGTCTGCACCACCGCGCCGGGGGGCAGGGCCAGCGCGGCCCAGCCTTCGTCGGACAGCGGGGGCGCCAGCACCTCGCCGCTGCTGCCGTAGCCCAGGGCGTTGGACAGAAGGTCGGCCACGGCCATTATGGCCGGTTCGCAACTGCCGCTGGAGCTTTCGGGTCTATGGTGGCGCTGCACGTTGCGTTCGAGCGATACCGGGCATTTCCACTGCCGCAGGATGGCCCCGCCCATTTCGTCGTGGGTGAAGCCGACAATGCCGCGTTCCAGCGAGCGCACCGTGACGCCGCGTTCGCGGGCCTCGGCCAGCAGCAGCCGCCCATGCTCGGGCAACTGCCCGTATATGGCCAGCCGCCCCAGGTCGTGCAGCAGCCCGGCCACGAAGAACCGTTCGCTGTTGCTCATGCGGTGTAGCCCGGCCAGGATGCGCGCGGCCACGCCGCAGGCGATGGAGTGCGTCCAGAAGGCGCGCATGTCCACCAGGTCCTGCGGCACGCCCCGGAAGGCCGTAACCACGCTGACGCCCATGGCCAGCGACACCAGCTGGTTGGTGCCGATGATGGATACGGCGCGGGTGATGGTTTCTATGCGCGCCCGCAGCCCGTAGTAGGCACTGTTGGCGATGCGCAAGAGGCGCGCGGAAAGATCGGTGTCCTTGGAAATGATTTCCGCCGCGTCGGCTGCGGAACTGCGCGGGTCGTTGACCACCTCGACCAGGCGATGGAACACGCTGGGCAGGGTGCCGAAGCGCATGTCCTCGCGCAGCACCGATTCCAGCGTTACCGGCTGCGGGGCCGGATCGGGCCGGACGGGGCAGTGGGCCTCGCCGGGGGCGGGGGGCCACGGCAACGGGGTCGAGGCAAGACGCAGGGCGCAATGGCGCATCAGTGCGGCCACGTGGGGGTTGGCCGGGTCGTGCAGGCGAAAATAGGCGCGGGTGCGTTCCATGGCCTCGTCGAAACGGGCGGCCACGGTGGGGGGCATGTCGCCTTCGCCGTCTTCTTCGCCGATGACGGCGGCCTCGGTGACGCCCCAGATCTTGAGAATGCGCAGGCCGGCGGGCGACAGCACGTCGCCGCACTTGAACAGCAGGCGTCCGTTACCGTCACGGATGTCGTCGGCCACGCGCATGCCGGGCTTCAGGTCTACGATGCTGATGCGTGTCATGAGGCTCCGTGCGGGGCTGCGGAACGTGTCCGGGACTGCGGAACACGTGCCAAGGCAGCGCGCCGCCTGCATGGTGGCCCGGCTGGCCGGTTGTGCGCCGTCACGCGGGTCCCGCCCGGCGAGGGGCGGTTGGGCGGCACGAACCGAATGCATAGTACAGGAAGTGACCGGGCGCATGCAACAGTGTTGCCGCGCAGTGCCTCCTTCCGTGCCTGTTGCCGGGCTGCCGCCCGCTGCGGGGCGTCTGCGACGTGCAGGGGCCGAGGCGTTGCTTCCCCTCCGGGGCGAGTTCTGGTAGTTCCGTACCCGGAACGCGCTGCATCGGGCGGACGCCGAATGGGCGCTGTGCGCGGATGGAAACGGCGCGCCACTGCCCGGTCCGGCTGCGAGCGGTCGGTAATTGCCCCTTGGGCGGCACGCCGCCGGATTGTACCCCCCTCCTTCGGTCCAAGGACACTGAATGAATTTCAACATGCTGGACGCCGCCTTCCTGATCATTGTCGGGCTGTTCGTTCTGCGCGGGCTGTTTCGGGGCTTCGTGGAAGAAGTGGCGGGCCTGGTGGGCGTCATCGGCGGGTTCATCCTGGCCAATCGGCACCACGGCGATGCCGCGCCCCACGTGGCCAAGGTGGTGGGCGACCCCGGATGGGTCAACGTCATCGCGTACGTGGGCGTGTTTCTGAGCGTGCTGCTGGTGGTGGCCATCGTGGCGCGCATTATCCGGAAATTATTGGTCATCACCTTTGCGGGGTGGCTGGACCACATGGCAGGCGGGGTCATGGGCGCGGCCAAGGGGCTGCTGATCTGCTCCATCCTGCTGGCCGTGCTGCTGCACTTTCTGCCCGACGCCGCATTCGTGCGCGATTCTCGTGTGATTCCGTATCTTTCGATGATTACCGGCTACGTGAAGACATTCTTGCCGCAGCAGTTGTTCTGACGGCCAGCGTCCGCTGGCATGAAATCCTGATGGTCGGCGCACGCTGGTCGAGAGTATCACCCGACGGCGGACGCTTCCTGAATCTCCGCCTTTCCAACTTCACCCCCAACGTGCGGCCCAGCCGTGCATCCGACGGATTGCAGACCATGAGCACCGAACCCGTGTCCACCGCCTCTCCCAAAGGCCTTCAGGCCATCACCGACGTCATCGACCGCCTGCTGGCCCCCGAAGGCTGCCCGTGGGACCGCGAACAGACCCCGGAATCGCTGGCCGACTACGTCATCGAGGAATGCTTCGAACTGGTGGAGGCCATCCGTTCGGGCAAGGCGCATGACGTGCGCGAGGAACTGGGCGACGTGATGTTTCTGCTGGCGTTCATCGGGCGGCTGTACGCCGACAAGGGCGCGTTCACCCTGGACGACGCTGTGGAAGGCAACGCCGCCAAGATGATCCGCCGCCATCCGCACGTGTTCGCCGAGGGCGAATGCGCCAGCCGCGAAGAACTGCTGCGCAACTGGGAACGCATCAAGCGCGAGGAAAAGGCCGCGGCCCTGGCCGCCGATGCCGACGCCGACGGGGATGCGCAGGGCGCGTCCGGCGAAGGCGCGTCCGGCGAAGGCGCGTCCGGCGAAGGCGCGTCCGGCGATGCTCCGGGGGGCGTGTTCGCCAGCCTGCCCAAGGGGTTGCCTCCGCTGGTCAAGGCCTACCGTCTGCATTCCAAGGCCGCCCGCGTGGACTTTACCTGGGAAAGCGACGAGGACGTGGAGCAGCAGGTGGAAGCCGAGTGGCTGGAATGGCTGGATGCCTCGGCCAGTGGTGACAAGGAACGCCAGGAAGAGGAATTGGGCGACTTCCTGTTCACCATCGTGGAGCTTGGCCGCCGCAAGGGCATCAAGGCCAACGCAGCGCTGGACTACGCCACGTTGAAGTTCCTGCGCCGCTTCGAAGGCATGGAGGCCCTGGCGCGCGAACGCGGAATGGACTTCCCCAACCTTGCCTTTGAAGAAAAGGACGCGCTGTGGAACGAGGTGAAGGCCGCCGAAAAGGCCTGATGCCCGGCAGCCACAGCGGTGTGGCGGCGGAGCGGTGCGCAGGGCGCGGAACGCGCCTTGCCGCCTGTGCCCCCGCGCCGCGCGGCGCGCGCGCCCGCATTGGGACCGAGCAGGACGCCGCCGCAGACGGCGCCGTCATTCCGTCGCTGACGATGACAGCCGTTGCGTTGGGTGCTGCGCCAGACCACAGTTCGGGCGCTGTACCTGACCCGCGCGCCCGGCGTATTGCAGATGCCATCACCACGTGGCTGGCTTGCGGGGTGCATCTGGACCCCGCAACGTGCGCGTTTCTGGAGGCCCAGTTGGGCGTGCCCGGCCTTGCGGGACTGTCTGCGATGGACGCCGCCGCACTGCTGGCCCCGTTGCTGGGGGCCGGGTCGGAAGGGCAGGCCGCCTCCGGTTTGACCAATACCGCCGACGCGGAAGGCGCACTGGAATACCTGCTGTACCCGGATGCCGCCTTGCGGCTGTCCGTGGAGCGGGTGCTGGCGGAATGCATCGGGCTGGATGCCGGGCAAGACGCCGCGCCAGTCATCAGGACAGCCAGCGGGCCAACCATTGCGGATGCGTCTTGCGTACGCGAGGACAGCCCCTGCGAGGTCGGCGCTCGTCTTGCCGACGCGGTGCTGGCCCAGTTGTCCCCGGAGGCGAACGTCGTCGTACACATTCCAGATGTGCCCGGCACCCCTGATTCGCCCAGTACCCCTGATCCGCCTGATTCCCGCAGCCTCGCTCGGCTTGTCCTGCCCGTTCCCCGCTGGGCCATGACCCTGCTGGTGCGCCGCCTGCGGCTGGACAGGGTGATTCCCGCACCCGTGGCCGCCGTCGTGGCCAGCAGCCTGCCGGAACCGCAGGCCCTTGCAGTGCGTCTGGCCCTGCGCGACGCCCGCTTTGCCTTGACGGAACCGTCTCCGGCCCCTTGTGCCGACACCCCGGGCACCTCCACCGTGTCCCCCCGTGAATCGCGCCCCGATCTGGTGCTGCGGTTCATCCGGCGCATGCCGCCGTCCGATCCCCGCTACATAGACGCGCTGGCCCTGTGGCTGGATCTGCTGCACGATCTGCCGCCCGGAAAAAGCGCACACGCCGCCCTTTCTGCCCGGCGCGAACGCCTGGCCCGCGCCGCACGCGAGGCCGACGAGTTTACCGCGCGGTTGGCCCGCCTGAATATGGAAATCCTGATGCTGCAAGGGGTGCATGCCCCGGCGCTGGATGCGGCGCAAGCGCGCCGCCAGGTGCGCCTGATGGACCGGATGTGCCTGGCCGTGCTGGGCCGCCCCGCCGCGCTGGACCCGACGGAAGAGGGCATGGGCGCCGCGATGCCCGGTGTGCCCGGTGTGCCCGGTGTGCCCGGTGTGCCCGGTGTGCCTGACGGGCACGACCTGGGCGCGTTCGACCCTGCCACGGGGTTGGACGACCTGATGCGCCTGCTTTCGTAAAGGCTGCCGCCGTGAGCGCCCTTTTGTCCCCTGCTTCTGCCTGAAGGTGGGGCTGGCAGGAAACGCCACAGCATCACCCTCATATTCGGGCCGCCGCCCCGGCACGCGCTTGCGGCCCCCAAAAAAGGTCGGGTGCGCCGCAGCGGAACCGTTCCGCCACGGCACACCCCGGTGCCCATTGGCGCTCGCGCGTCAGACGGTGACGTCCACGTGTTCCCCAAGGCCGCGTACGGCCACGGAGGTTTCGGTCTGCGCCTGTCCGGCGTCCCGGCGTTCCTGCCGGGGAAGGGCATCGGCCTGCGCGGCTGTAAGCTGCTGCCCGCCCTGTTGCATCAGGCGGGTCTGCTCCAGCACGTTCAGGATGCTCTCCGCGCCACCGGTAAACTGGTCTATCCGCATGGCGCACCTCCTTTCCGGGGGGCAATCCCCCCGTATTCTTCCCATCGGCAGTTTTCGCTTTTCCCGCAGGGGGTCGCGCGAAAACGGATGCATTCCGGGCTTGTCTTGCGTATCATCGGCTATAAAGCGGACAGGGAATTGTCCGGACGCAGCCCCGTTCCTCCGGTCGTCAGACATGCCGGGGCGCGTCCGCCATGCCGCATGCCGAATCAGCCGGGTCGAACCCATGGGAGAGGCCGCCATGCTCATGCCGCAGAACGAGGCCAAGTTTCGCTACTGTCCCTTGCTGAAGACCAGCGACGACAAGATGCGCTTCTGTGTCGGGGCCCAGTGCATGATGTGGCGCTACAAGCATCCCCAACGCCATGAAGAAAATGACGAAGGCTACTGCGGACTGGCCGGAAAGCCCGCAGGGGCGATGTAGGGCCGCTGCTCCGTGGCGCATGCGTCACGGCCTGACTCTTCGACGAGTCTGAATGGGCCTGAACGGGCCGCAAGACCGGTCGGCGGCCATCGTAGCCATAAGGGGCGGCACGGCAAGCGCTGAAGGCGCGCCGCATGTCCGTCGGACGTCCGTCGCGCTTTTGCCGGGCATCAGTCGGACGCCCGCCCGGCGTCAGCTGGTCGCCGTCATGCCAGTCGCCAGCATGCCGGTCGCCAGCATGCCGGTCGCCAGCATGCCGGTCGATGACGCTGCTGTTTCGTTCCATCACCATGCATCCATCGGACTCCCATCCATGAATACCACCCCGGCCAAGGGAAATCGCGCCACCGCCTCGCGCAACCTGTTCTCGTATTTTCTCTTCCTGTTGTTGCTGCTGGCCCTGTGGCTGTCCTACCAACTGGTGGAATCCTTCCTGCACACCCTCATCCTGGGGGCAGTGTTCTCGGCCATCTGCTATCCGCTGTACCTGCGCTGCAAGTCGCTGGTGCGCGGCAGTTCCATCATTTCGGCGCTGCTGGTGCTGACCGGGCTGGTGGTATGCATCGTCATTCCGTTGTGCGTGTTCGTGGCCCTGCTGATTCCCCAGGGCATGCAGACGGTGACGGCCATCAACAAGTGGCTGAGCGGCGGCGGACCGGCGGAACTGATGTCGGAATCGAACCTGGAACCATGGCTGCAATGGGTGCGGGTGAATCTGCCGTTCATCGACCTGGGGCACATCGACTTCCAGACCAGCCTGCTGCAACTGTCGCGCACGGCAGGCCAGACGCTGATCCAGTGGGGCTCGTATGTGCTGGGCAACACCATGCTGTTCTTCCTGCACTTTCTGCTGCTGCTGCTGGTGATGTTCTTCATGCTGAAGGACGGCAAGCGCATGGTGGACGGGGTGAAATACCTGTGCCCCCTGCGCGAGGCCCAGGAAGACATGATTATCCAGAGCCTGCGCCGCGTGGCCCGGGCCGTGCTGGTGGGAGGGCTGCTGGTGGCCGTGGTGCAGGGATTGCTGGGGGGGCTTGGCATGGCCATCGTGGGCATGCCCGGCCTGTTCTGGGGCACGGTGATGGGCTTTGCCTCGCTGGTGCCGGTGGTGGGCACGGGGCTGGTCTGGGGACCGGCCTCCATCTACCTGCTGCTGATGGGCCAATGGAAGGGGGCGGTGTTTCTGACCTTGTGGTGCTCACTGGTGGTGGCCGGGGCCGACTCCATCCTGCGTCCGTACTTCATGCGGGGCAGTTCCGGGGCCTCGGTGTTCTACATCTTCCTGTCCATTCTGGGCGGGCTGAAAACCTTCGGCATGGCGGGCATCATCTATGGTCCGCTCATTCTCAGCTTCACCATGGTCATGCTGACCCTGTACGGAGAAGAGTACCGCGATATTTTGGCCCCGCAGGCGGCGGAGGGGGGCAATTGTCCGCCGCCCGCCCCACGTGCTGCAAGTGCGGCAAGCGCGGAAAAAGCGTCGCCTTCTGCTGGAGACGGGTAGACTTTTTGCGCAGCCCCGTAAACGTCAGCCCCGGCCAGTGAAGGCCAGTAAGGGCCGGTGAAGGACCGCTGCGGCGCCGCAGGGCGGGAAACGCACGGATTTCGCAGGTCCGTAGCCTTCTTGCCATTTTCCCTGGTTACCGGTAGGCCGTGAACTGGGCGTGGTGCCGAGCCGCCCGTGGCGAGGGGATAGTGCTGCGGGTGTGCTGACGTCTTTCATGCCAGGCTGCCCAAGCGGTCTACGCCGCTCAGCTCGAACAGATTTTTCTGATGGCCCAGATCACCCGCGTGCATTCGCGCCGTGTGCATGTGCCATCGGATTCCGCCGGGTGCGGAGCCGGGCCATCCGGTTTCGTCCGGGCATGCATCGCAAACCGTCGATATGACGGGCTTCGGCCCGCAGGGGGAGACGTGTTGCGCGAACCATCTCATGTCGATTCCGTGTCCTGCGTGTCCGAACCGTCCATCGGATCGGAGCGTTCCGGCATGGCCGGACCGGAGTGTTCCGGCATGGCCCCGGAGTGTTCCACAATGTCCGACCCGGGCGTGCAGGCTGTTGCAGCGTCCTCATCCGGTCAGCCGGATGCGGAGGGCGCGCACGTTCCCGCCATGCTCCCGCTTGAGCCGCTGCCGCAAGACATGCGCGTTACCGGAGATTCCCTGTTCGCGGGGTTGCCGGACCTTGCCGCCATGCTGGGTACGCCGCCCGTCTGCACGGTGCAGGAAGGGCAGGACACGCCCCCGGCGAGCGACATGTCTGGCACGATTGATTCCGGCGCGGACGCCCCACCTGCCCAACCTGCCGGCAGCACTGCCTCAACTTCTTCTGTTGCCCCGTCTCCCCGGCCCTCGCCCCACGGTGACCTTGCTGCCCAGTTCGGCGCGGCGGGGATTGGCGTGTGCGTGTTCGATCCGGCAGGGCAACTGCTGTACATGAACGGGCGCATGGCCGACCTGCTGGGCTGCACGCCACAGGACATCCCCTCGTTGTTCTGCGCCCGCATGGTGGGGCTGGAAGGTACCGCCGATGTGCTGGCGCTGTTCCTGCGTGCCGCGTCCGGCCAGGACGAGGGCGGCAGCGTGCGCAAGCGGTTTCTGTGCGGCGACGGCGGCACCATGCTGGCCTCGGTCACCCTGTATGCGGTGCATGACGCCCACGGCCAGCCGCTGCATGTGGTGCATCTGGTTCGCCCCCTCGACCGTACGGAACGTATGGACCGGCCAGACCGAGCAGACCGGCCAGACCGAGCAGACAGGGCAGATCGCAGGGACGGCGCAGGCGACAGGGCGGGCACGTACGCCAAGCGGCGTTTTGACGATGTCCCCTTTCCCGTGGGCTGGTCCGCCACCGATGGAACCCAGACCCCCGGCACGGCACGCCCCGACCGCTACCGCGCCGCGCTGCACCTTATCGCCCACGCCACCCTGCACGAGCCGGAAACCGACGGATTGGGCCTGGCCTTTGCGCGCATCTTCCGTTCGCTGCTGCCGGGAGAACCGCCGCAACTGGTGGTCTACCCCGGCGACGGAAGCCGCACCGTGTATGCGTCGGACGACGGGGCCGGACGCAAGGATGCCGCGCCCCCGTGTGACCTTGCGGCCCGTGTCTACCTGCGTGGCGAAACCGTGCGGGCGGACGCCGACGAATTGCGCGAACTGGCCGAACTTGGCGAATGCCTGCTGCCCGACCCCGTCCCCGCCCACTGGATGGGCGTGCCGCTGCGCACCCGCACCGGCGAGGTGCTGGGGGCCATCGTGTGTCATGTGGAAGGCGCGGGCAGGGCCGCCTGCGCGGATGATGCGCCGCAGCAGCCCCTGCCCCGCGTTGCGCCCATGCGGCCGCATCCGGGTTTTTCGGCGGAGGACCGCCGGTTGCTGGAGCTGGTGTCCGGTCATGTGGCCGATGCCCTGGCCGCCCGGCGCGACCAGGGTCGCCGGACCCAGGACGAGGTTCGGTTTCGCGCCTCGTTCCGGGACGCCGTGACGGGCATGGCCCTGCTGGACGCCGGGGGCAGGCTGCTGGCCGTGAACCGGGCCTTCGAATCCGCCTTCGGCTATCCGGACGGCGTGCTGGCGGGCATGGAACTGCGCGACCTGCTGCCCCCGGACGTGGCCGGGCAGGCCCTGCGAGAATTCGGCGGGCTGTGGCTTTCCGTGTCGGCCATCCGCGCGGCGGCGGGCATGGACGAGGCCGCCGGGGCCATGGTGGAAACCTCGTGGCCCTTCCTGCGGGCGGACGGCGAAAAGCGCTGGATGCAGCAGAGCCTGCGCATCCTGCCCGGCGAGGCGGGCCACCCCCCGTGCGCGTTGTTGCAGGTCACCCCGCTGTTGGGCGGCAATGGCCGCGCGGGGCGCGACCCCGCCGCCCGCGATGAGGAACGGTTGACCCAGACCGCCTTCCACGACGTGCTCACCGGGCTGCCCAATCGGGTGTTGCTGCTGGACCGCGTGGAAAGTGCCCTCAAGCGCGCCCGGCGGCACGAGCATTACCGCTTTGCCGTGCTGTTCCTGGACATCGACCGCTTCAAGGTGGTCAACGAAAGCCTGGGGCACCGCGCGGGCGACGAACTGCTGCGGCTGTTTTCGGACCGGGTGCTGCCCTGCCTGCGCGAGGTGGACACCCTGGCCCGCTGCGGCGGCGACGAATTTGCCGTGCTGCTGGACGACGTGGAAGACATGGCCGAGGTGGGCGCTGTCGTCGAGCGTATTCAGGACGGCCTGCGCACGCCGTTTCCCGTGCAGGACACCGAGGTGTACATGGCCGCCAGCATCGGCGTGGTGGTGCGCGCCCGGCATTACGCATCCGCCGAGGACATCCTGCGCGACGCCGACCTTGCCATGTTCCGGGCCAAGGAATCGGGCAAGGGGCGCTACGAACTGTTCGACGAGGACGTGGCCCCCGCCGCCCCGGACAAGCTGCGCCGCGAGAACGAATTGCGCCGGGCCATGGAGCGGGGCGAGATAGAGCTGTACTTCCAGCCGGTGGTTTCGCTGCGAACCGCGCGCATTACCGGGCTTGAGGCGCTGGTGCGCTGGAATCACCCGGAACTGGGCCTGCTGCCGCCGTCGGAGTTCATCCCCTTGGCCGAGGAATCCGGGCTGATCTATCACCTTGACCGGCACGTGCTGGAACTGGGCTGCTCCGCCGTGCGCGCCCTGCGCGAACGGGCCGGACCGGCAGCGGAATTTGCCCTGAACCTGAACATTTCCGCGCGCAGCTTCCGCCGCTGGAACATGGTGGAAAGCTTTTCGGCGGTCATTCTGGAGTCGGGCTGCAACCCGCTGGACGTGCGGCTGGAAATTACCGAAAGCCTGCTGCTGACCGGCGTGGACGCCGTTACCGACAAGCTGTGGAAGTTCAAGGAACTGGGCGTCTCGCTGGTGCTCGACGATTTCGGCACCGGCTACTCCTCGCTGAACTACCTGCGCCAGTTCCCCATGGACATGATCAAGATCGACAAGTCGTTCACCAGCCGTGTCCACGAGGAAAAGGCCGCCTATGGCATCGTGCAGTCCATTGTCAGCCTGGGCCGGGGCCTGGGCCTTGGCGTGGTGGCCGAAGGCATAGAGATGCCCGAACAGGCCGAGGTGCTGCTGGAACTGGGCTGCCTGTACGGCCAGGGCTTCCTGTACTCCCGCCCGCTGCCCTTCGACCGCACCGTCAAGGTGCTGGAACGCCGCTGCCCCCTGCCGCTTTCAGCGGGGTAGGGGGTGGTGGGAGATTTTCATGGAAAGATTTTGTTTGGAGAAAGCATTATCGGGGGAAGGGACCCTTTGCGGCAGCCGTTACACGAGCGCAACGCGCGAGTGTTACGGATGGCGACCGCAGCGCGTAAAAGGGTCTCCTTCCCCCGACCCCCCATCCCCCCAAACTTTTTAATTGGGTCCGTAACCATCTGTCCTTCTTGCTGGTTGCGAGCAGATAACTAAAGCAATGGGCGCGGAATGATCCGCGCCCATTGCGTTTTTTACGTCGTCCACGATGGAAAAGTTTTGGGGGGAGAGGGTGGGGGGCCGGGGGGCGGGAGAGTAACCCAATTTGGGCCGCCCTGAGGTTAGCGCGGAGCGCGGAACATAAGGATGTGGACCCCCAAGACAACAAGGGTACTCACCCCCCCCCCCCGAA
>CAYOCV010000025.1:0-24175 GCA_964402645.1 uncultured Desulfovibrio sp.
ACTATCGTAAAGGCTGATTCCTTCCCGACTCGCTATTTACTTGTCAAAGAACCCGGTCTTTCGACCATCGGAGCCATTGCTCCGCCGTGCCGCCGACCTTGTCGCAGCGCGGACGGCCCTTTTGCCGCATCCCGCATCTGCTGTCAACACCCTTTTTCACTTTTTTTCGTGGCCGGTCGATTTTGCCGGTGAGGCGCATCGTCCGACAGGGGTCGCAAGGTTGAAAGAGCACTCCGCTCGAAAAACCGAATGGCGGCGCGTTGTTCGCGCGCTGCCGCCGGTCGTCGTCGCGGAAGCGGGTATCTATGCGTATCGCCGGACAAGGTCAACAACCTTTTTCCAGTCTTTGCGCACTTTTCACCCAACACGCTGCATTTAAAGGAGTAAAAACATGCATCCGTTTGCCGGGCAGCGCCTGGATCCGCCCGGCAAACGGAGATGATGCGAACAAGACCTACAATGCAGGCGGCACAACCACCCCGGCGCTGACCATTTCCTCCACCTGGGCCACGTCCTTGTCGCCGCGGCCGGACAGGTTCACCAGGATGATGGCGTCCCGGCCCAGGGCGGGGGCCAGCTTCATGGCGTGGGCCAGGGCGTGGGACGATTCCAGCGCGGGGATGATGCCTTCCGTGCGCGACAGGACGAAGAAGGCGTCCAGGGCTTCGGCATCAGTCACGCTGGCGTACTCGGCGCGGCCCAGATCCTTGAGGTGGCTGTGTTCCGGCCCCACGCCGGGGTAGTCCAGCCCGGCGGAAATGGAATACACGGCGGCGGGCTCTCCCTTCTCGTCCTTCAGCATGTAGGAATGGAACCCGTGCATGACCCCCGGCGTGCCCATGCACAGGGTGGCCGCGTGGTCGCCGTAGCTCAGGCCGCGTCCGGCGGGCTCCACGCCGATGAGCCGCACGCCTTCATCCGCGATGAAGTCCGCGAACAGGCCGATGGCGTTGGAGCCGCCGCCCACGCAGGCCACGGCGCAGTCGGGCAGGCGGCCTTCGGCCTCCAGCATCTGCGCGCGCGCCTCGCGCCCGATCACCGACTGGAAGTGCCGCACGATGCGCGGGTATGGGTGCGGTCCCACGGCGGAACCCAGCAGGTAGAAGGTGTTCTCGGCATCGCCCAGCCAGGCGGCCAGGGCCTCGTCCACGGCTTCCTTCAGGGTGCGCTGGCCGCTCATGGCGGGCACCACTTCCGCGCCCATCATGCGCATGCGGAACACGTTCAGCTTCTGGCGCTCCATGTCTTCCGCACCCATGTGGATGGTGCATTGCATGCCCATCAGCGCGGCGGTGGCAGCGGTTGCCACGCCGTGCTGGCCCGCGCCCGTTTCCGCAATGACCTTCTTCTTGCCCATGCGCTTGGCCAGCAATATCTGCCCGATGGTGTTGTTCACCTTGTGCGCGCCAAGGTGGTTCAGGTCTTCGCGCTTGAGGTAGATCTTGGCCCCGCCCAGGCGCGCGGTAAGGTTGGCGCACAGGAAAAGCGGCGTCTGGCGACCGGCATAGCGGGTCAGGTAGTATTCCAGTTCGGCCAGGAAGTCCGGATCGGCGTGGTAGCGTTCAAAGGTGGCGGCCAGTTCGTCGAGCACGGGCTTGATGTGCTCCGGCACGTACTGCCCGCCGTAGGGGCCGAACAGACCGTCGGCAGCAGGCGGCGCGGGGGGCGTGGCCAGGCTGGCCGCGCGGGCTGCGGCGGCGCAGGCGCAGCCGCCATCGGTGGGCAGGGTGGCGCCGTAGGTGACACCGGCGGGGAACATGCGGGGAATGGTGGACATGGTCGAAGCTCCTTATGCTGTTGCAGCAGGACTCCGGCCTTGATGCGGCGGCCAACACGCAGGGGGTTCGGCGGCGCGCCCGGAGTTCCGGCCGCGTGGGTTTGTCAGCGGGTGCCGCGCCCGATGGCGTCGGCATGCGTGAACCTCCACGGCCCTGGGGTCAGGGCCGCCACCACCGGTGGACCAACTGCGCGCAGCAGCGCGCCCCCGCTGTCAGCGGGAGTGCGACCGGCAGCAGGTCTGGCGATGTGGAGAGTGCGGTGTGCATGGATTGCTCATGCCGCGAATCGGATCGGCTGTCAATAATTGTATACAGTATGCGAAAGACAAAAACAGGCCCATCCAGTCCGGCCAATCCGGCGGCAAAACAGGCCATTACTTCGGGCACCCCCGTGCCTGCCCTCGCCTGACGGGTCCGTGGGTGTTATCCATATATGAACGCGCCACATTCGGCACGACCGAATCGGCATGCCTGTCCGCTCCGCAATATCAACCGTATCCCCCAACCCCACAACCGCACCCCAACAATGGAGCCGCCATGTCGTCCGCATCCGCAAGCACCCCCGCAGCAGCAGCCCCGGCTGCGCCCGTCACGGCACTTGTTCTCGTGGACATCCAGCGCGACTACTTTCCCGGCGGGCGCATGGCCCTGCCCGACGCGGAAAACGCAGGCCGCCGCGCCGCAAACGTGCTGGGCCGCTGCCGCGATGCGGCCATGCCGATCATCCATATCCGCCACGAAAGCATCCGCCCCGGCTCCACCTTTTTCCTGCCCGGCACGGAAGGCGCGGACATTCACCCGCTGGTTGCCCCGCTGCCCGGCGAGGCCGTGCTGACCAAGAACTTTCCCAACTCGTTCCGCGACACAACGCTGCTGCAACACCTGCGCGACCTTGGGGTCACCGACCTCGTCATCGTCGGCATGATGACCCACATGTGCATCGACACCACGGTGCGCGCGGCCTTCGACCTGGGCTTCCGCTGCCGGGTGGCGGGCGACGCCACCGCCTCGCCCGCGCTGACATACGGCGGCACGCAGGTGGATGCGGATACGGTGCGCGCAACCTTTCTGGCCGCACTGAACGGGGTGTTCGCCGACGTGACCGACGCGGCGCTGTTGGCGGTGTAGCTGGCCATATCGCTGGCCATATCGCTGGCGGTGTAGCTGGCGGCGAATCTGACGGTGTAGCGCGGCAGGGTCAGGGACATACATGCCGCGTCCCTTCCCCCGATGCGATCCAACCCGGCGCACCCTTGCCGAGTCGCCTCCGGAACGATACACCCGGCGGGAAAGGTTGATCGCGGGGCATGGGGCCGACCGTACAGCGTCCGCATGGCGCTTCCTGCCAACGCCCCCTCGGCGGTACGCCGTTCCCCGTCACGCCAGACCCACGCGCCCGTTTCGCGCGCCACTCCACGGAGGCCACCATGGAACACCATATCCGCTACGACGCCGCCCAGCGTGCCCTGATCCTGCTCGACCAGCGCCTGCTGCCCACCCGGCAGGAAGATTTCGTCTGCCGGACCACGGAAGACATCGTCACCGCCTTGCAGGTCATGGTGGTGCGCGGCGCGCCCGCCATCGGCGTGACCGCCGCATGGGGCTGCGTACTGGCCGCCTACGAGGCCGCCGAGGCGGGCGACCACTGGCACCCGGTGCTGGACGGCCTGCTGGAGCGCATCGCCGCAGCCCGGCCCACCGCCGTCAACCTGCGCTGGGCCGTGGACCGCATGCGCAAGGTATGGAAAACCGCCGGGCACGCGCCCTTTGCCACGCTGATCTCGCTGTGGGAATCGGAGGCGCGGCGCATCCACCGCGACGACATCGAGATCAACCGCGCCATGGGCCGCCACGGCGCGGCGCTGATCGACGAAGGCGACACGGTGATGACCCACTGCAACGCGGGCGCGCTGGCCACCGCCGGATACGGCACCGCGCTGGGGGTCATTAGGGGCGCGGTGGACGCGGGCAAAAAGATTTCAGTCATCGCCAACGAAACGCGGCCCTTCCTGCAAGGCGCGCGGCTGACCGCCTTTGAACTGCACGAGGACCACATCCCCGTCACCGTGGCCTGCGACAACGCCTGCGGCCACCTGATGCGCAAGGGCATGGTGCAGAAGGTGGTGGTGGGGGCCGACCGCATTGCCGCCAACGGCGACGCCGCCAACAAGATCGGCACCTATTCCGTGGCCCTGCTGGCCCGCGAGCACGGCGTACCGTTCTACGTGGCCGCGCCGCTGTCCACCATCGACAGGAACACCCCCGACGGCGACCACATTCCCATCGAAGACCGCACCCCGCGCGAGGTGACCCACGTGGGCGACACCCAGATCACCCCCGACGGGGTGCCGGTGTACAACTTTGCCTTCGACGTGACCCCCGCCGCGCTCATCGCGGGCATCGTCACCGAGGTGGGCGTGCTGCGCGCCCCGTACACCGAGAGCATTGCGGAGGCGTTCCGCAAGGCGGGGCTGGAGTAGCGCGAAACGCGCCGGGCGGCATCCCGGCCTGTCGCCGCGCGTGCTGCCTGCCGGTCGCCCTGAACGGCCTCCTGACAGCCCTCCGGCCTCCCCATCCCGCGTTTTCCGCATCCCCGTGCCCTCGCCAAGCGGCGACGGCACGGGGATGCGCTGTTTTCCGCGCCCCCGCGTCTGGGCATCCCTGCGTCTGGTCACGCCCGCGTCCCCGCGTCTGGACGCGCACCCGTCCCGGCATTTGGGCATCCGGCCCTCAACATATAGGGGCATCAACACATAGGGACATCCGCGCCGCGCAGGTGATGCGTTGCTCCGGGCTGGCGGCTGTGCCATGCTGGCCCGTACGTTCCGCATCTGCCTCCACCGCCACTGCCCCATCGCCGCATCGGAACGCCAGGAGCCCGCGCCATGATGATGAAACTCTCCGACGTCGACCTGCTGGAAGCACTGGAGCGCCCCGAAAGCGCGCCCCTGCGCGAGATGTTTGCCGTGCGCCGGGTGGCGCGCGGGCAGGGCATCTTCTGGCCGGACGAGCAGGAGGACCTGGTGCTGGTGGTGAAGTCGGGCCGGTTCCGGGTGTACCTTTCGTATGGAGGCAAGGAGTTCACCCTGGCCTTTCTGGAGCGGGGCGACATCTACAGCAGCCACACCGGGGCGCATGTGCAGGCCTTGGCCGACGGCGAGGTGCTGCTGGCCGACACCCGCGCCTTCCGCCGCCGCATGACCGACCTGCCGGAAGTTTCGGCCATCATGGTGCGGGTGCTGGGGCAGATGTTGCGCTCCACCTTCTTTCTCATCGAGGGGTTGGTGTTCCGCGACAGCAACACCCGTCTGGCTTCGTTGCTGCTGGAGCAGGCCGAACGGGTTCCCCCCGCCGCCCCGGTCGATCTCGCCGCACTGGACGCGAACGCCGATGCCTCCGACGCCACGGGCGTGTCGGCCGTATCTGAATCTGACGGCGTCTCTCCGCATGGGCCGCATGGGCCGCATGGGCCGCATGGCCCGGCCCACACCCCTGCCGCAATGCGCCCCGCCCATGCCCCCGCCCGGCGTCATGCCATGCCCGCCCCATCGGTGCAGCCCGGCAGCGGACAGATCATCCGGCTGGACCTGACCACGGAACAGCTGGCCGGCATGGTGGGGGCCACCCGCCAGACCGTGTCCACCCTGCTCAACGACATGATCCGCTCCGGCATCCTTGAACGAGTGGGGCGCGGGGCCTACCGCGTGCGCGACATGGACCGCCTGCGCGAACTGGCCAGCGCCTAGCCCGTTCCCTTCACGCTCCTCCCACCGCTCGGCCCGGCCCTGCCACGCCCTGCGACGGGGTGTGCGTCCTGCCATCCCCACCGCCGCCGTTTCCGCCGCGCCTGCCACTCCGCCGTTCCCGACACACCGCCCGCCTTTCCGCACGCTTGCCGCGTTTTCTCCTTCCCTCCCACTTTTTTCGCACCTTCGCGCCGTTTGTCGGATAGCCGACATACCCCATCGCCCTGCCGCGTTACGTTCGCACCATACAGTGCCGCCCGCGCGCAAGAGAGGACGTGCGAGGGCGGCGGATGCGTCCGCACGCGTCGCGGGAAACGGCAGCGGACGTGGTGCAACCGCAGCGGCCCCGTGCAGGGCCACCGCCCAGGGAGGGCAACATGAATTCCGGAACCCCCGACACCGAGCGCACCCTGTGGGAAGACGCGCGGCAGATGCTGCGCAAGGCCGAGGCCGAGAACATCCCCACCGCGTGGGACCGCCTGCGCGAGCAGACGCCCCACTGTAAATTCTGCGAACTGGGCACCACCTGCCGCAACTGCGTCATGGGCCCCTGCCGCATCGCCAACCGCAAGGACGGCAAGATGCGCTACGGCGTGTGCGGCGCGGACGCCGACGTCATCGTGGCCCGCAACTTCGGCCGGTTCATCGCGGGCGGGGCAGCAGGGCACTCCGACCATGGCCGCGACCTGATCGAAACGCTGGAAGCCGTGGTGGAAGGCCATGCCCCCGGCTACACCATCCGCGACGAGGCCAAGCTGCGCCGCATTGCCGACGAACTGGGGGTGGCCGACGCGGACACCCGCCCCACACTGGACGTGGCCCGCGATCTTGTTGATGTCTGCTACGCCGACTTCGGCAGCCGCCGCACCGAACTGGCCTTTCTGAAGCGCGCCCCCAAGGTCCGGCGCGACCTGTGGGAACGCCTGGGCATGACGCCGCGCGGCGTGGACCGCGAAATCGCCGAGATGATGCACCGCACCCACATGGGCTGCGACAACGACCCCGCCAGCCTGCTGACCCACGCCGCGCGCACCGCGCTGGCCGACGGCTGGGGCGGGTCCATGATCGGCACCGAACTGTCGGACATCCTGTTCGGCACGCCCATGCCCCGCCAGTCCACCGTGAATCTGGGCGTGCTGCGCGAAGACGCGGTGAACATCCTTGTCCACGGGCACAACCCCGTGGTGTCGGAAATGATCCTGGCCGCCGCGCGCGAACCCGCCCTGCAGCAGGCCGCGCGCGATGCCGGGGCTGCGGCCCTGAACGTGGCCGGGCTGTGCTGCACCGGCAACGAACTGCTGATGCGCCAGGGCATTCCCATGGCGGGCAACCACCTGATGACGGAGTTGGCCATCGTCACCGGGGCGGCGGACGCCATCGTGGCCGACTACCAGTGCATCATGCCCAGCCTTGTGCGCATTGCCGCCTGCTACCACACCCGCTTCGTGACCACCTCGCCCAAGGGGCGATTTACCGGGGCCACGCACATCGAGGTGCATCCCCACAATGCGCAGGAAAAGTGCCGCGAGATCGTGCAACTGGCCATCGAGGCGTTCACGAAGCGCGACCCCGCGCGGGTCAGCATTCCCGTGCAGCCGGTGCCCATCACCACCGGCTTTTCCAACGAGGCCATCCTGGCCGCGCTGGGCGGCACCACGGCCCCGCTGCTGGACGCCGTGAAGGCCGGGCAGGTCCGCGGGTTCGTGGGCATCGTGGGCTGCAACAACCCCAAGATCATGCAGGATTCCGGCAACGTGGGCCTGGCCAAGGAACTCATCCGCCGCGACATCATGGTGCTGGCCACCGGCTGCGTGACCACGGCGGCGGGCAAGGCCGGGCTGCTGATGCCCGAGGCCGCCGACATGGCCGGACCGGGCCTTTCCGCCGTGTGCAAGGCGCTGGGCGTGCCGCCGGTGCTGCACATGGGCAGTTGCGTGGACAATTCGCGCATCCTGCAACTGTGCGGCCTTCTGGCCGACGAACTGGGCGTGGACATCAGCGACCTGCCCGTGGGGGCGTCGTCGCCGGAATGGTATTCGGAAAAGGCGGCGGCCATCGGCCTGTACGCCGTGGCCAGCGGCATCCCCACCCACCTCGGCCTGCCGCCCAACATCCTGGGCAGCGACGTGGTGACCGGCATGGCCGTGGACGGCCTGAACGGGCTGGTGGGCGCGGCGTTCATGGTGGAAGCGGACCCGGTGAAGGCGGCGGACCTGCTGGAGGCGCATATTGTGGAGCGGCGCCAAAAGCTGGGCCTTTCCGCGTAAGCGTTCAAATTGTCTTTTCGCCCGTTGGCTACGTCAAACTTCGCCTGCCATGGCTTTGCTGTCCTTATCCGTAAGACTCGCGCTACGCGCTCGCCTAACGGCTAAGGCTCGGTCGAATACGAGAAGAGTACGCGCTGCGGTCCTCATCCGTAAGACTCGCACTGCGTGCTCGCCTAACGGCTGAGGCACTCCCTCATGGCAGGCTCGTTTTCCTTGCCAACGAACGAAAATCCTAATTTGAAATCACGCATCGTGTAGAACACATCGACACACAGGCGCGCGCCGCAGCATCGGGCAGCACGCAGTACATCACCCGGCGGCGCGGTCACCGGCCCGTGGCCGCGCCTTCCCGCACCGGGACGGGCCGGGGCAGGCACTTCCTGCTCCGGCCCAGCTCCGGGGGTTTCGGTTCTGACAAGGCCACGCGGGGCAACAGCGGCGCACGCTGCCGGGCCATCTCCGTATCCCCCTTTGAACGCTTTGGGGGGATGGGGTGGGGGTCCGGGGGCGGGGAAGGAGACCCTTTCCCGAAAGGGTCCCTTCCCCGCCCCCGGTTCTCTTCGCTCCCGGTTCTCGCCGCTCCAGTGCGGCACCACGCAGGAGGCACGCATGAAACTGGCATTTGCGGGCAAAGGCGGCGCGGGCAAGACCACGCTGGCGGCCTGGACGGCGGACTATCTGGCCCGGCACGGGCACGACGTGTGGATGATCGACGCGGACACGGCCCTGTCACTAGGAAGGGCTTCCGGTCTCGCGCGCGACGGCCTGCCGGTGCCGCTGGTGGAACGGCACGACCTGATCATGCAGCGCATCGGCACGGGCATGATCAGCCTGACGCCGGAAGTGGGCGACCTGCCCGAGGCGCTGGCGGTGGATGTTCCCCTTGGGGGGGATGCGGCCCCCGGCATTGCGCCGGGGCGCAAGCGTCTGCTGGTCATGGGATCGGTGGCCGGGGCCGGGGGCGGCTGCGCCTGCGAGGCCAATTCCCTGCTGAAGGCCCTGCTGGCCCACCTGGTATACGACCGACGCGAATGGGTGCTGGTGGACCTGGAGGCCGGGGTGGAACACCTTGGCCGGGGCACCGTGGCAGCGGTGGATGGCCTGGCGGTGGTCAGCGAACCGGGGCTGCGCAGTCTGGAAACGGCGGCGGACATCGCCCGGCTGGCGCACGGCCTTGGCCTGCACCGCCAGGTGCTGGCCCTGAACCGGCTTGCCGGACCGTGCGTTGCCTGCGCCGAGGACGAGTACCTGCCCCAGCTACCCCAATTGCCCGACAGCCCGGAACTGGCCGGCCTGCCCGAAACGCGGGTGGGCGTTCCCGCCCTGCCCGGCCTTGCGGCGCGCATGTTGGAGAACGCCTGCGTCACCGGCCTGCCGGAACACGCGCTGGTGGACCGGTTCATCGCGCGGCTGCTGGAAGGGTTCGGCGATGCGGCGAAGAGCACGGATTACGCGAGCCTACCCTTGTAGAAGCAGTTCCCGGACATGCGCGGCGCTTCCCACCATGAAAGCTTGCGTAAACTTCAACGCGGATTGCGCCTGCAGCCGGAGATCACCGCCGGAGGCCCTGCGACGGCGGAAGCTCCGGCGTCGCGGGCGCACCGCAAACTGACAAACGGTACCCGCACGACCCGAACCATCAACAAGCCACCGGGAGCTTGGCGCATATGCGCATTCCGCCGGGCAGATCGCCCGAAGGCGCTTTGACCGAGGGAAGCTGACCGGCATGGAATGCGGTGCAGGATGACTCGGGGTTCCAAGGACTTCAGCCGTTGGGCGAGCGCGAAGCGCGTGTCTTACGGATGAAGATAGCAGAGCTGGCGGAGCCCCTGGAGCGCAGGCGGGCAGGGGGGCCTCGCTAAAGGCCCCCCTGCCCGCCGGAGGCATAAACGCGCCGCACGCGCGGTAACAATTCCTTCCATCGCGCGGCTTCCAGCCTCTGGCCGGGCGGCACTTCGGCCAGCACCGCGCGCAGGCGCAACGCCTCGTCCCGCAAGGTCGCCAGATCCACTCCGAACCATACGGACAGGAACGGGACCAGGTGCCCGGTGCCGCGTTCCAGCAGGCGCAACGCCCCGGCGCGGTTGCCGTTTTCCTCGTGCAGCAGGCCCACGGCAATCTGCAGGATGCCCTTGTACACATCGCGCTGGGGGCGGATTTCGTCCAGCCACAGGTGTTCCAGCACCTCGTGGCAGGTGAACCACGCCCCGGCCTCGAACAGGACCAGCGCCCTGTCGAAGCGGCGGATTTCGTCGGGTGTGCGACCGTCCACCGTACTGCCGTCCGGGGAACTGCCGCCCGGCAGATCTCCGTCCGGGGCACGACCTTGCCCATCACCTTCCGGCGGCATGGGAGCCCGGTCATCTCGCGTCTTGTCGTCAGGCATGCAGTCTCCCCGGCGGCGGTGCGCCGTCACGGCGATCCGGACATTCCCGTTCCCGGCATGCCGCCGTCAGCCTTGCTACACCCCGAAAAACCGCCGCGCGTTCTCCCCCGCCACCGTCCACAGTTCGGCCACGTCCATGCCCCGCGCCTGGGCCACGGTCTGCGCGGTAAACACCATGTACGCGGGCTCGTTGCGCTTGCCGCGATAGGGCACGGGCGACAAGTACGGGCAATCTGTTTCCAGCAGCAGCCGGTCCAGCGGCAGGGTGCGCGCGGCCTCGCGCAGGGGTTCGTTGGCCGGGTAGCTGACCGGACCGGGCAGCGAGACATGCCAGCCGTGCGCCACGATGCGCGCGGCCTGCGCCGCGTCCCCGCCAAAGCAGTGCCACAGCAGCGGGTAGCCGGAAAAGCCTTCCTCCTCCAGCACCTGCATGGTGTCGTCAAAGGCGTCGCGCGAGTGGATCACCACCGGGCGGCCCACTTCGCGGGCCATGGCCAACTGGGCACGAAAGGCCGCGCGCTGGATGTCGGGCGGGCAGTCGTCCCAGTAGAAATCCAGCCCGATCTCGCCCACGGCGCGCAGGCGGTCGTCCTGCGCAAAGGCATCGCGCATGGCGGACAGGGCCGCATCGTCGCAGGCCTGCGCCTCGCAGGGATGGATGCCGAGCAGAAAGAACACCTCTGGCCGCTGCGCGAACAGATGACGGTTGGCCCTCCATTTTTCCGGGCCAAGGAACACGTTGCCGAACTGCGCCACCCCAGCGGCGCGGGCGCGGTCCAGCACGGCCTCGCGGTCAGCGTCAAACTCGCTGCCGTCAAGATGGGCGTGCGATTCCACGCCGGTACAGGGCAACCCCAGGCTTTCCGGCGCGGGGCGTTCCGGTTTCTTCTTGGACATGATGCGGATTCCTTATGTGATGACGCGCGCATGCGTGCAGGGGCGCGTACGTATGCGTAGGGATGCGTACGGACGCGTGCGAAACCGGCCATGCGCCCCGAATCAGGCGACTGGTGGACGGGCGATACCAGACGCGTCAGCGGCCCATGCGCCAGACGCGGGCGTCACGAAATGTTCATGGGAAGCACGGGGAACATGCGTCTTCGCGGACCGCCTGTCCAGTGGCAGGACGCGGCACGGCGAAGGCTTGTCCACTGAAGGGAGCGCCAAAACCGGGACGGGCCGCGATCATCAGGAGAGAGCGGGACGCCGCCCGCCCAAGGCCCGGCCTGCGGCTCAGATTCTGGCCGGGGGAAACAGCTCTCCTTTGGCCGCCCGCCCCCACAGCGCCAGCACCGCCTCGCGCTGGCGTTCCAGCGAACAGGCCCGCGCAGTGGCACGGCCCGCCCGACGCAACGCGGCCAGCTCCGGCCCGCCCGTGGCGGCAAGGCGCACGGCCCGCTCCAGGGCCAGACCAGCGGCCACCACGTCGGCATCGGCGGCAAAATAGCCGTTGGGCGGCAACTCCATGCCCCCGCTTGCCGGGTCCGCTTCCGGACCGCCCCCTGTCCACCACGGGGTTACCCCGCCGGGCAGGGCCTGGCGCATGTAATCCCACCCGCCAAACCCGGCAAAGCCCACCAGCAGGCAACCGCTGGCCAGCGCCTCCAGCGGGGGCAGCGGGCAGCCTTCGGGAAACCCCGTGGCCAGAAACACCTGCGATGTGCGCAGCAGTTCGGCCACCTCGGCATGGGAGCGGCCATGAATTTCGCGCCACTCCACCTCGACCGGGCGCTCCCCGCGCGAAGCGGCCAGCGCCAGCCGGGCGGTCAACAATTCGCGCACCTGCTGCGCCAGCGCGCGGTTCTTGCGCGGCATCCAGGCGATGCGCACCGGCCCCGGCGCGGGACCGTCAGGAATGGGGGCTTCGGTATCACCGCCGTCCCCTCCATCCCCTCCATCCGGTCCATCCGGCCCCTTCATCCATGTCGGACGGAACAGTTCAAGGTCGATGCCGGGGCGCAGCACCGGGGCATCGCGCCCGGTCACCTCGCGGGTATACCAGGCCACCGGGTCGGACACGGCCAGAAACGAGACATCCAGTTGCGGCCAGGCCACGCCCGGCGGCAGCGAGGACAGCAGGTACGCCCAGTTCTGCACGTACACCACGCACCTCGCGCCCGCACGCAGGCCGGGGGCCAGCGCGTTGACCCAGCCTTCCGGGGTCAGCCAGACATCGCGCGGGGTCACGGCGGCGACCGCCTCGTCCCATCCCATGACCGGTGCGGGTGGGTTGTCAGGGTCAAGCCCCGGTGCGCCCCCTTCGCGCGGGACGAGAAACACCGGATACCCGGCGGCATGCAGGTGCGCGGCCATGCGGTACAGCACGGCAATACCCCCGGTCATGCGGGGCAGCGGCGGAACAAACAGAAAGGTGCGCATGGCAATGCTCCGTGATTGCGCGCAGCAAAGCAGATACCGGCGTGAAGGGCAAGGGGGAGGAACTGTACGGGACAGGGCTGCCCCCCGGCGACGCTGGGCAGGACAGGCGGGACAGGCAAGACGGGCAGGACGGGCGGCCAGACAGGTGGCCAGACACGCGTCAGGACGGAACAGGCACGCCGAAGGGGCTGCCCCCACGCTCGCACGCACGGCCACACGCAGCCGCACGCCCCCCGCAACACAAACGCCGGGGACGGAAGGTTTCCCTCCATCCCCGGCGCAAAATCAGGCTGCGGTCAGGCTACTTGCCGCAGCACTTCTTGAACTTCTTGCCGCTGCCGCAGGTGCAGGGCTCGTTGCGGCCCACCTTGGGGGCCTCGCGGCGGAACGGTTCCTGCCCATGCACCAGGCCGTCGGCGTAGTACCACACGCCGTCCTCGCACCGGAAAAAGCTGTCCTCGCGCAGTTCCTGCGGCACGCCGCCCAACACGTAGTGCGCCACGAACGAGACCTCGCCGGTCTCGTCGCCGGGCTGGCCGCCCTTGACGGAAAGCACTTCCAGGCTTTTCCAGTCCACGGCTTCGGACCAGGCGCGCATTTCGTCAACGCTGACGTCCTCGCGCATGGCCGGGTGGGTGGAGGTGTCCAGATAGTCGAAGGCGTGCAGGCAGTGCGCGGAATAGCGCGAACGCATCAGCGCTTCCGCAGTGGGCGCGGGCTTTTCGCCGCGCACGTAGGGGCCGCAGCAGGCGTCCAGGGCAAGGCCGGAGCCGCAGGGGCAAAGCGTGGTCTCGGACATGTGGGTCGATCCTTCGGCCCGCCGCCCGCCGCTTCGCCCCGCGAAGCCCGTCGGCGTTCCGCTAATGGTTACCGCAGCCGTGATGGCCGTGGGATGTACACAGTTCCTGCCGGTCGGTCAGGCGACCGTCCAGCCAGCTCCGGGCGGCGTCATGCACCGGGCCTGACGCGCCGCGCACCACCTCTATGCCGTGGCGGCGCAGCGTCATCACGGCGCCTTCGCCCATGTTGCCGCCCACCAGAACGCTGACGCCAAGATCCACCAGCACGGGCACGATGTTCGACTTGCACCCGCAGCCGGGGGGTGGCGTCAGGCGCTCTTCTTTCACAATGTTGCGGGTCTCGTCCACCGTCAGCAGGGTATAATACTCGCAGTGGCCGAAATGTTCGTCAATGATGCCGTCTTTCGAGGGCAGGGCAATCTTGAGCATGGGGGATATCCTCCGTAACAAGTGTACTTTCCGCCCCTGATAATCCTTTGACCCGGAAAGTCAATGACCACTTACATCACGCCACGCGGGCGGACACTCCAGCCAGGGACGAGCATCGTCCTGCCCCGCGTTCCGCGCATATCTGCACAGATCAGGACTGCCGGAGTCCGCCCCGACCTGCTCCGGACAATCCGGGTCAAATCGGCCACCACGACCGGCACGGAGCGGCACGGAGTTGTAAGGACGGGCACATGGCTTTCCGGTCACCTTGTCGACGGCGCGGGGTGGCGCGGCACACTCACGTGTGATACCCTTGCACCATGGCTCGGGCCGGAGGCCCGCAGGAGCATCGCCGGGCGGCGCACCGCGCCTTGCAGGCAGGGACGCGACAGGAACCGCGCCACCCCGGCCTCATATCCACCCCCGCAAGGAGACTTCGGGACCATGACAGACCCCACCAACGAACGTCGCAAGCATTCCCGGCTTCCCAAGCCCTTCCCCGTAGAGGCCAGCGAGATCAGGTTTCCCCCTTCCAGCCAGTCTCGGTTTGAAACCCAGTGCTGCGACATCAGCGCAGGCGGTCTCAGCGTGCATAGCCCCCGCAAGTTCGAGACGGGAGCCAAGTTGCAGGTGCGCGTCCACATCCCCACGCTGAACAAGTATTCGCCGGGGTTTTTCAAGGTGTACGAAAACGACGCCGACCAGTACCTGCAAGCCATCGCCGAGGTGATCCGCGTGGAGCACGAGGCCGGGGGCTACCTGCTGGGGCTGAAATATGTGGATGTGGACGAGGACGCCGCGCGCGCCGTGGCCAACATGGTCAACAAGGCCGTGCGCTGACGAGTCCGCGCTGCACGGCGCGGGCGGGCGAAAAGTACGGATGGGCAACGGACGGCCAGCACGGCCAGACGGCGCGGTCGATTGCGGCCCGCCTTGACGCCGACATCCTCGCCCCCACAATGCAGAACGGCTTGCGGACCGCCCGCAAGCCGTTCTGGAGGAAAAGCTGTCTGCAAAAGAAAGGAAGGTACCCAGTACCTAGCAACCTGTGTGCCAACGCCGTCCATTTCGGGCGGCGTTTCATTTTTACCTCGTAAATCAAGCGGATTGCCCCAATTTGCGCCTGTCGGGCACGAAGAGGGAACACCCGATTCTGTAAAAAAAATTGAACCGGCCCGCCCACCCGGCGCATAAACTGTTCGCTCAGACATTTTTTTTGACCTCGCCACTCCACTCCGCAGACTTTCGGGGACCGCCCCCGGACTTGCTGATAATTCCATATTTCACAATGTCTTGGGCGTACGTTCACCCGGTCGCAGGGAGCCACAAGGAGGGAATACAAAAAATTCTACCCCTGCCGCGCCCGATTGAGCTTTCACTCTCAGCATTGACATGAGCCATCTCAACTCCCATAGTGTAGTTAATGGTTGACAGCGCAACCATGTAGGCTGTTCAATCAAACAGCGCCCGGAACCATCCGGGACGGATACACTCTTTTCTGTATGGAGGTTTCACAAATGCCCGCCCGTCATTCCAGCATCCCCGTGACGCGGCAGGACATCCAGCCTCGCAAGGACAGCGAGGCGGCCCTGTTCCGCAACCGGCTGAAGAAGATCGGCCGCATCCAGGACACCCGCACCCGCGCCCACCGCATCCTGCTGGCGCTGGGCTACGTCATCGCGCTGACCCCGCGCGGCGTGCCCGCGTTCACCCGTGCGCTGGTCCGCAAGGGCGACCCCGTGGTGGTGTGGCTTACGGACGAATCGCGCGAAGGCCTGCCCGCTTCGCTGCGCGGCCCCGCCTGGGCGGGTTTTTACGCGCGCGACGACAGCGACGAGATGGTCTACGACGAGGATTACCCCACGCTCATCGACTTCCTGCGTGAAATGCATCCCGAACAGATGCGCGCCGCGCCCGAGGTCATGTCCGACAACTGATCGGCGTCCGCCCCCGCGCGCCACGCCGGATACGCTCCCCACACCGGGGGTTCGGTCTTGCGCACGGGGACAGCCTGACGGCAGGGTCTCGCCGCCCTCCGTCGGGTTGGCCCGGAAGGGATTTCTCCGCAGGGAGTCGCCCCGCAAGGGGCCGCTCGCCGCGTGCTGCACGCAAGATTCCTCCGGCTCCGTACGTTCTCGCCACCAGGCGGCATGCCCTCTGGTTGGCCGCATCTTCCCGCGCACTCGCCGTTGGTTTACTCCGTCCCGCATCATCCTCACGCCCCCTCGCCCCCACACGACCGCAGGCCTTCACGCCCCCTTCAGCCCGTGCCCGTCCGCCCGGCCGTCTTCAAACGTTCGCGGCGTCCGCCGTTCACGACACAGGGCAATGGCGCGGACTGCCGCCTGTCCGGTGCGGCGCGCGTGTTGACGCCTCTCGCGCGATGCGGGTATTCTCCGGCGTCTTTTTCCACAAGGAGAACCCCCGCATGCTCGATCTCAAGCTGCTGCAACGCAGCCCCGAAGTGGTGGCCAAAGCCCTGGCCGACAGGGGCTCGTCGCTCGACATGGCCGCATTCACCGCCCTTGACGAACGCCGCCGCGCCCTGCTGGCCGAGGTGGAAGCCTTGAAGGGCGAACGCAACAAGGCTTCGGGCGAAGTGGCCCGCATGAAACGCGCTGGCGAAGACGCCGCCCCGCTGCTGGAACGCCTGTCCGGGCTGTCCGACCGCATCAAGGACCTGGACCGCGAAACCGAAGAGGTAAAGGCCGCCGTCAACGACTGGCTGCTGGCCGTGCCCAATATTCCCGACGCCTCGGTGCCCTTTGGCCGCAGCGAGGCCGACAACCCGGAGGTGCTGCGCTGGGGCCAGCCCCGCACCTTCACCTTTACCCCCAGGGAACACTGGGAGATCGGCACCGCCCTTGGCGGGCTGGACTTCGAGCGCGCGGGCAAGCTGGCGGGCAGCCGCTTTGCGGTGTACCGCACATGGGCGGCCCGCATGGAACGTGCTCTTGCCAACTTCTTTCTGGATACGCACATCACAGAGCACGGCTACACGGAAATCATTCCGCCGTTCATGGTCAACCGCAAGACCATGACCGGCACCGGCCAGTTGCCCAAGTTCGAGGAAGACCTGTTCAAGCTCGAAGGCTGGGACTACTTTCTGATTCCCACGGCGGAAGTGCCGCTGACCAACCTGCACGCGGACGAAATGCTGGAAGAGGCGCAACTGCCCCTGGGCTACGCGGCCATGACCCCGTGCTTTCGCTCCGAGGCGGGCAGCTACGGCAAGGACACGCGCGGCCTGATCCGCCAGCACCAGTTCACCAAGGTGGAAATGGTGCGCTTTGCGCATCCGGAACGGTCGTTCGACGAACTGGAAAAGATGCGCGGCCACGCAGAGGTGCTGTTGCAGCGCCTGGGCCTGCCCTACCGGGTGATTACCCTGTGTACGGGCGACATGGGCTTCTCGGCGGCCAAGACCTACGACATCGAAGTCTGGCTGCCCGGCCAGAACGCCTACCGCGAGATTTCGTCGTGCTCCAACTGCGGCGACTTCCAGGCGCGCCGCGCGGGCATCCGCTTCCGCCCGGCGGGCGGCGGCAAGCCCGAATTCGCGCATACCCTGAACGGTTCCGGCCTCGCCGTTGGCCGCGCCCTGGTGGCGGTCATCGAAAACTACCAGCAGGAAGACGGCAGCATCGTCGTCCCCGAAGTGCTGCGCCCCTACATGGGCGGCATGGAGCTGGTGACGGCGGAATAGCCGCCGGGATGCACCGGGTTGGGCCGCGCCGCCAAGACGCCAGACACTTCCGGCAGCGGTCGCAACGGTCCAACTGACCGGAATGACAAGGACGACAGGAGCGTGCATGACATGCCCAGTCGCACCTTGACGGATAGCGCAACCCGGCGTATATGACCTGTCCCTTTCGGGTCGTTAACTCAGTCGGTAGAGTATCTGCCTTTTAAGCAGAGAGTCGCAGGTTCGAGCCCCGCACGACCCACCATGAGGACAAAGGCCCCACGGAAACATCCGTGGGGCCTTTTCGTTTTCGTGCTCTGATGATTTCTCTTTCTACTCGTTCCGCAAATACGGCGCGGGCTTTTCCTTCAGGGCGCGCGCCGTGCCCGCCAGCCCGAAGACCAGCGCAAAGGCCACGCAGGCGACCACCGTACACGCCACCACGCCGGGGTACACGGCAAAGGGCAGCTTCAGCAGGCCGCGCACGGCGGCCCATGCGGCCAGCGTGCCCGTGACCGCGCTGAACAGCCCGGTGACCAGCCCCGTGGTCAGGAATTCCGTGACCAGCGCCAGCAATATGTCCCGCCGGGTGGCCCCGCATACCTTGTAGATGACCGCGTCGTAGATGCGCCGCTGCCGGTCGGCCAGAATGGCCCCGGCCACCACCAGCAGGCCCGTGGCCAGCATCACCCCGGCCATGGCCCGGAACATCACGCCCATGCGCTCCATGAGCACGCGCACCTCGGCCAGCAACTCGCGCATGCTGATGGCCGTGACGTTGGGGTGCGCCGCCGTCACCGTGCGGTACAGCCCGTCCATGCCCGCCCCCGCGCCATAGGCCGTCACCACCCACGTGGCCGGGGCGCGGTCCAGCAGTCCGGGCGCGAACAGCACGGCGAACTGCAACTGAAAGGTCATCCAGTCCACCTTGCGCACGTTGGCGATGCTGGCCGTCACCTCGCGGCCCAATATGTTGAAGGTCAGGCTGTCGCCCACGGTCACGCCGAAGCCGCGCGCCAGATCATCCGACAGCGAGATGACCGGCGGCCCGCTGTAGTCGGGCGGCCACCACGTACCCGCCGTCAGCTCCGTATCCGGGGGGGGCGTGGCCGCATGGCTCAGGCCACGGTCGCCGCGCACGGCCCACTGGGCGTCGGGGGCCACGGGCACGTCCTGTACCGGTACGCCCTTGATGCGCACGATGCGCCCGCGCACCATGGGAGCATTGTCAATGCGTGTAACGCCGGGGGCGTTGCCCAGCGCCTCGAATTCCGCCACCTGGTCGGGCAGCACGTTGATGAAAAAAAACGCCGGGGCATCGCGCGACAGGTCGCGGGCCAGGGATGCGCTAAGGTTGCGCTCCACCTGGGCGATGCCCACCAGCGCGGTCAGGCCCAGCCCCAGCGCAAAGACCATGTTCACCGTGGGCGCGCCGGGCCGGTGGATGGACGCCAGGCCCAGCCGCACGCTGGGGTTGCCCGCATGCGGCGCGCGGCGCGCACCGGTCCGCAGCCCCCAGGCCACCACGCGGAACACCGCGAAGCACCCCGCGCACCCGGCCATGAAGCCGAAGGCCAGCCGCGCATCTGGCGTGAACAGCCACACCAGACCGGCCAGCGCGGCGAATCCCACCCCCACCAGCACTCGGCCCGCAGGGGTCAGCCCGTTGCCGCCGCCTGCCACATAGCCCCGGAACAGGGTGGCCGGACGCACCGCACCGGCCAGCAGCAGGGGCCGCAGCGAAAAGGCCAGCAGGATGGCCAGCCCCAGCAAGGCCGCACGCAACAGGGGGGCGGCGTGGATGGAGGCATCCAGTTGCACGGGAATGAGCTGGCCGGTAAGTCCGGCGGCCAGAGGCGGCACAGCCGCGCCAAGGGCGCACCCGGCCACGATGCCCGCGCCGCCGATGAGCAGTATCTGGAACAGATAGGTCCACAGCACCGTGGCCACGCCGCCGCCCACACATTTCAGCGTGGCGATGGAGGCCATGCGGCTGGCAAGGTAGCCGCGCACCGCCTCGGCTATGCCAAGGCCGCCCACCAGCAGCGCGGCGATGCCGATGAGCATGAGGTCAGTGTCCACCCGGTCCAGCAGGTTGCGGATGCGCGGCACTGCGCGGCTGTACGATTCCACGCGCCACCCGGCATCGGGAAAGGCGGTGCGCGCGGCCTCGACAAAGGCCGTCACCGTGGCCTCGTCGGCGGAACGGAGAGATGCGGTGGTTGGAGAGGATTCGGCTGGAGAGAATGCAGGTGACCCGGCTGCGCCCGTAGCCGACGATGCACCAGCCCCCCCGGCGGAACCCGCTCCATCCGGGGCCGCTCCCCTTGCCGCCTCGCCGGGACCGGGCAAACGCACCCGTGCGCCGCTGGTCAGCAGGGTGCCGGGCACCAGCAGGCCGGTACGTTCCAGCCCCTGCATCGACATGAGCACACGCGGCCCATAGGTGATGCCCTGCACCACCCGATCCGGCTCGCCCAGCAGCGCGGCAGCAATACGGAAACGCTGCGTGCCCACGCTGATCACGTCACCCACCCGCACGCCGAAGCGTTCCAGCAGCAGCGGATCCACCACCACGCCGGGCAGCACGGAGGCGTCACCGGAGGGGGCTTTATCCGACTGGTCATGACCAGACTGACCGCGGCCCGACTTGTCGTCACCCGACTGGCCGCCACCCGCCGGACCCTCGCCCAGCGCCACGGCCAGCGGCTGCGGCGGGTCCAGGGTCACCGTGCCGTACAGCGGATAGGCCGCGTCCACGCCCTTCAGCGCCACCATGGCGGTGTCCTCTCCACTGGGGCCGCTGGGCGTGGCCGAGCGGGCCATGCCGCGCAACGAAACCACCTGACTCACCGTGCCGCGTGCGAACAGCCACGCCAGTTCCTGGTCCGAGGGACGCTGGGTGGCGAATTCTACCGATGCGTCGCCCCCCAGCAGCGCCCGCGCGTCGCGGGCAAGGCCCGCCCGCACCGCCTCCGAGATGGACCCCACGGCGGCAATGGCGAATACGCCCAGAAACATGCAGCCCAAAAACACCGTCAGCCGCCGCTGGCCGGAACGCAGTTCGCGCAGGGCCAGCCGAAAGGCCAGGGCAAGGTCGCGCGCGCCGATCATGCGTGCTCCGCAACGCCCGCAGCGCCGCCGCTGCCAGCCGCACCATCATCGCCAGTCATTGCGCCACCGCCAGTCGCGCCCGGCGCAGTCGTCCCGCCTTCGTGCAGCCTGCCGTCCTCCATGCGCACCTGCCGCCCGCACTGGGCCGCCAGTTCCCGGTCATGGGTAATGAGCACCAGCGTGGTGGCGTGTTCCTCGCGCAGGCGAAACAGATGCTCGATGACCCGACGGCCCGTTTCCGTGTCCAGGTTGCCGGTGGGTTCGTCGGCCAGGATCACGCGCGGGGCGGACGCGAACGCCCGCGCCAGCGCCACCCGCTGCTGCTCGCCGCCGGAAAGTTCCGCCGGGTAATGTCGGGCGCGGCCTTCCAGCCCCACGGCGGCCAGTGCGGCCATGGCTCGGTCACGGGCATCCGGCGCATGCGAAAATTCCAGCGGCAGGGCGGCGTTTTCCAGCGCAGTCATGGTAGGCACCAGGTGGAACGACTGGAACACGATGCCCAGATGCGCCCGCCGAAACCGGGCCAGCGCATCCTCGTCCATGCCGCCAAGGTCGCGCCCGGCCACGCGCACCGTGCCGCTTGTGGGGTGTTCCAGCCCGGCCATGATCATCAGGGTGGTGGTCTTGCCGGAACCGGACGGCCCCACCACGGCCACGGTTTCCCCGACATCCACGGAAAGATTCACCCCTCGCAGGATGTTGACCTGGCCGGAACCGCCCACTAGGTTGAGATATACGTCGGAGAGCACAATGATCGGATCTGTCACGCGAATCACCTTTGGCGGCTGTGGTATGTGCCGGACGTCGGCCCCGGCGCGCGGTTCTGCCCTGTCGTTGTCGCCGTCGTTGTTGCGGCTGCGGTGGCTGGCCCAATCGCTGCTGCTGACGCTGTGTACCCTGCTGGCGCTTGCACCCGCAGCGCGGGCCGCAGACGGCGGCTCCACCCCTTCCATACCGCATATCCTCGTGCTGGGCGACAGCCTGGTTGCGGGGTACGGCCTGGGGCCGGGCGAGGCCTTTCCGGAACGGCTGGGCGCGGCGCTCACCGCCAAGGGCCGCCCGGTGCGCATCACCAACGCCGGGGTGTCGGGCGATACCTCTGCCGGGGGGCTGGCACGGGTTGAATGGTCGCTGGACGACAAGCCCGACCTGCTGATTCTGGAACTGGGGGCCAACGACGGGCTGCGCGGCCTGCCGGTGGACGCCCTGCGCCGCAACCTGGCCGCCATCATCGAAGCCTGTCGCGCGCGCGGCGTGCGCGTGCTGCTGGCGGGCATGCGCGCCCCGCTGAACATGGGGGCAGACTACGCCCGCCGCTTCGATGCGGTGTACCCGGACCTGGCGAAGCAATACGGCCTGACGCTCTACCCCTTCTTTCTGGAGGGTGTGGTGCTGGACCGCGCGTTGAACCTGCCGGACGGCATGCACCCGAATCCAAGGGGCGTTCAGGTCATCGTGGAGCGCATGCTGCCGGTGGTCGAGCGCGAGCTGGACGCTCTGCGGCGCTGACGCCCCCCATGATGCGCCTGCCCCCCATCTTTCCCTTCCGGCTGCCCCGGCAAGCTGGTTGCCCATCCGGCTGGCGTCCCCTCAATCTGCAGAATCCGGCACGCCTGTCACACCTCGCGCGGCGCATTCCGTGGCGCGCGCTGGCCCGCCCGCGATCCCTGCTTGGCCTGCTGCTGGCGCTGACCCTGTGGACGCTGGCCGGGCTGGAACCCTGGCAGGGCCGGGTGGTGGCCGTTACGGACGGCGACACCATCGTGGTGCGCGACGAACGGGGCAACGACGTGCGCGTGCGCCTGTACGGCATCGACGCCCCGGAACTGCACCAGCGCGGCGGCGAACAGGCCCGCGCCGCCCTGCTGCGCATGGTCATGGACCGCAAGGCGTACCTTGTGACCATCGACCGGGACGCCTATGGCCGCGACGTGGCACATGTACGCACCAGGTCGTTCCCCTGGGCGACAAACGAGGTTCCGCCCGGCGATGCCCGTGGAACCACGATCACACCTGCGCAACGGCACGATTCCAGCGACGTCGCAGCGCCCCCCTCCAGCACCACCCTGCCAACAGAACTCTCTCCTGATGTGAACGGCGACATGCTGCACACCGGACAGGCGTGGTTCTATGGAGAATACTGCCGTCTGCCCTATCCCTGCCTTGCCTGGTACTTCGCCGCCGGGAAGGCGCGCGAGACCAACATCGGCCTTTGGAAGACCCGCAACCCCACCCCCCCGTGGGAGTGGCGCAGGAAGAACCGGTAACTCCTCCCATCGCCGCGCGTTCTCCACGCACTGCCATCAGTCGCCCAACCGTGATGACATAATTGCCCGCATCAGGGTCGCATGGTACGCAGGAGGGAATCCTCCACACTGCCAATAGACCGCTGCAACAGGAACATTGCCGTGAACGACAACCGGTTCTGGTGGAACGTATGCCTCTGGGGATGCAGCGGGGCCACTCTGCTGGCAACGGCCTTGGCTGCCTATTTCATATTCTGGCACAGGGTTCCCGTAATGGCGCCACTGGTACAGACGCCGGCGGCGCAGACAGCAACGGACGGGTGCATTAAGTCCGCAGCCGCACTCCCTTCAGCCCCCAGAACAAGAAACGGGCTCACGCTTATCCACAAAGGAACGTCCGACAGTTGCAAACTGGGCTTCCAGCTTCTGGAAGAGGCCGCGAACGACAAGGAGCACGAGGCGGCCCTGGCCCTTGGGCAGTTATATTTCGAGGGAATAGGAGTTGCACAGGATATCGGCATGGCAGCCTATTGGTTCAGGCAGGCGGCCGAAGGCGGAATAGCCTGCGCACAGCACAACCTTGCCCAACTGCTTTTCAATGGTTCCGAAGGGGTCCCCAAAGACCGCGTAGAAGCCGTCAGATGGTACGAACGCGCTGCGGAGGGAGGTAATCGCATTTCCCAGTACAACCTCGGCCTCATGTACACCAATGGTGATGAAGTACCGCGAGATGACGCCAAGGCGCTTCTCTACCTGGAGCGCTCCGCAAAGACCGGCTTTGCACCGGCCTACTACACTCTTGGCATGATCTATTTCGAAGGCCGTGGAATCCGGCAGGATCACGTGCGGGCTAGGTCGTTGTTCCAACAGGCCGCAAACCAGGGCAACGCAGATGGCCAGTTCATGCTGGGCTACATGTGCGGCAAGGGCCTTGGAGGCCCTGTCGACAAACATCAAACACTACGGCTGATGCAGGCCGCAGCTTCGCAGGGGCACCCCAAGGCCCTGAAAGTCCAGACCCTGTTGAAGGAATCACTTGAAAACAAATAGGACAGATCGACAACGCTGCTCCGGGAATCCGCTATGGGCTCTGGTGCGTACGCCGTGGAATTGTCACGGGGTGGGGTCCCCGTGCTGTCTGAAGCACCCGCCCGGCCCCGGTCGACAACAGCGGGGGGCGCTCACCGTTTCAGGTCGCCCCCTACCGACATGCCTCTTCTGCGAACCCCTAGGAGGCTCCACTATTTCGCAGGAACATCGCGTGTGCAGTCCTCCCATCCCCGCCCTGCCGCAAACGCACGAAGGCCCCGGTGATTTCTCACCGGGGCCTTTCGCGTGAAGGGTC
>CAYOCV010000026.1:0-23444 GCA_964402645.1 uncultured Desulfovibrio sp.
CAGAGCCTTACAGGCGCATATGAAATACCCCCGGCTATGCCGGGGGATTTTTATTTGGCGCACGCAAAATGGGCCGCCCCTGAGGGGGCGGCCCATTTCTCTGTAAAAAACCATCCTGCCAATGGCAATATGCCTGCGTCAGGCGGCCAAGGGCAGCAAAAATACGGTCGGGGGCAAAGGCAATCAGCTGAAGGTCACCCGCAACGGTATGGCATGCACCGTGCGCGACAGCTCCCGCGTGGGCAGCAGGCTCCATTGCAGGGAACCCTCGGCCCGATCCAGCGTGCTGGCGATCTTGCCCACAAGCCCGGGCAGATCAATGACCGGGTGGCGCGCAAAGACCTGCGGCAGTCCGTAGGTAAGGTTGCAGGCCAGACAGTGACCGGGGCGCTGGGTGAGCCGAAACGAAAACTCCATGCCGTTTTCGTGTTCGCCTTCAAAGGCCAGGGCGATGTCATATGCGCCGTCTTCCGCATCGCCATACAGGGCGTCGAAAAAGGCGTCCGCCCGGTCGGGGGGAAACATGGCGGCAAGCCGTTGCGGGGTGAAGAGGCTGTCGGGGCTGGTGGACATCACGGTTCTCCCATTTGCGGCGGGTCAGGCGGTTGGGCCTCTCCCCGGCGGCACCGCCCCGCCACCTCGAAAACAGGCGGGTGCCGATGACCAGGGTCAAGCGCCAGGCAAAAGCAGGTCCGTCAAGGCGAACCCCTTGCCATTGCCGGAGTTCGCGGAAAATCTGGCTAGCACGCACCGGGCGGCGAAGCAACCCCCGTAGTGAAAGACCTTGGCAGGACGGAACGACGCAGGTGACTCCACGGAGATGGCCTGCGCTACCGGTCCGGCAGGTGACATCGCACAGGCAGCCGAAGCTCCAGCGCCTAGCGCATGCCGTGCAGTTCTTCCGCCACGCTGGCAGGCAGGACCACCGGCTGACACACCACGCGGGCAAGAGTGAAGCCAGCAACCAATTCGCGCGGCGCGGCCAGCCCCGGCGCATCACGCAGGCCCAGCCGCCAGGCAAGATACCCGACGATGGCCGGGGGACTCACGCCTGCCTCGCGCAACGCGGCCACCGCCAGCGATCCGTGCCGCTTGGCCAACCGCTCGCCTTCATGATCCAGCAGCAGCGGCACATGCACGTATTCCGGCATCGGCGCGCCCAGCAGATGGTACAGCCATATCTGGCGCGGCGTGCTGGACAGGATGTCGTCGCCGCGCACCACCTGGGTGATGCCCATGGCAATGTCATCCACCACCACTGCCAACTGGTAGGCAAACACCCCGTCGGAGCGGCGCACCGCAAAGTCGCCCCCACAGTCGGCCAGCGACATGCGCTGCGGCCCGGCAAGCCTGTCGGTAAAGGCAATCACCGTATCGGCGCAACGCACCCGCATGGCCGGGCGTCGTCCTTCGGCCAGCCGTCGGGCCTGGTCGGCGGGATCAAGATTGCGACAGATGCCGGGATAGGTCGGACCACATTCTCCCGCGTGCGGGGCGGATGCCAGCGACCGCAATTCCTTGCGGGTGCAGAAGCAGGGATAGACATGCCCTTCCCGCTCCAGCCGGGCCAACACATCGGCATACAGGGCAAGGCGTTCGCTCTGTGAATACGGCCCGTGGGGGCCGCCGCGCGCAGGCAGTCGAAGGCGGGTGGGCGCTGTGGGCGGGGAAAGCGTGGAGGGCGGGGAAACTGACCGGGTATCCGGCAGCAGGTCAGGCAGTTCAGGAAATTCCGGGCCTTCGTCCCAGTCCAGTCCCAGCCACAGCAGGTCGCGGACCATGTCTGCCGCGAATTCCGGGCGGGAGCGATCGGGGTCGATGTCTTCCATGCGCAACACCACCTGCCCCCCGGCGGCACGGGCGCACAGCCAGGCCATCAGAAAGGCAGCGGCATTGCCAAGATGGATGTGCCCCGTGGGGCTGGGGGCCAGACGCCCGCGCACGGGGCGGTGGAGGTCTGTCGGCACGGTGTTGCCCAACTGCCCTGCGCTGTATGCAGGCGCAAAGCACGGCGGGCGACTACCCTGCGGCATGATGCAAGAATCCTGATGCGACATGCCCGTACCGGCATCACCTTCCGCCCGGAATGTCAAGGATTGGGGAAGGCAATCCGCATCAACCCCCATACGTCGACAGATTGAAAGACATGTTTTATTCGCGCGATGCACAATGGACAACAATAAAACAACCAAACATCAACGATTACCCTGGATGGAAAATCCGCGAAAGAAAAGGTGTCGCAGGTGGGCATCGAATGGGCAACCAAGCCCGTGCGGCCCGGGAACAACAAAGGGGATACGAGACGTTGATCTCGTATCCCCTTGCTTTCTGGTGCGCCCGACAGGAATCGAACCTGTGGCCTACAGCTTAGGAGGCTATCGCTCTATCCGACTGAGCTACGGGCGCAGGAATCGATGGTGTCTAGACGATGCCGCAGCGCATTGTCAAGGTCAACGTCGGCGACACGCGGCTTCGTGCAGGAATGGAGCCGATGGATTCGGACGTATGGCTGGCAGCTTGGAAGGCTGTCGCTCATCCAGACTGCACCTGCCCGGCCAGTTGCACGGCCAGCATGCGCAATTCTTCGCCCTCTTCCAGTCCATCAATGAACCGTTGCGGGATGCCGGACAACCCCACCTGCGCGCCCACCAACGCTCCGGTGAGGATGGCTCGCACCTGATTCTGCCCGCCGCCGTTCACGGCGTGCAGCACGGCGGACTCGAAGTCGTCATGGAAGCGCGCCGCAAGATAGTAGGCCGCCGGAAGCATGTGGTAGATGGCACAGGGCATGCCGTATACCAGCGAAACCTTCCACGCCGGTTCGATGCGGATGTCAGGGTCTGCCGCTGCCGCCGCCATGTAGCCGGGCGACAGCAGCGCATCGGGCGAGGCAAACCGCCCGGCACGCGGCGGGTCCGGGTCGCCGGGGCGCGGGGCCTGCAAGCCTTCGCGGGTTACCGCATGGAAGGGCAACACCCCATCCTTAACCTGATGCATTAAGGTTTCGGATATGGATGGCGTCAGCCGATGCCCCTGCACCAGCAGGGCCAGCACCGCGCCATAGGCCACGGTAAGCGACAGCACCACGTCGTCGCACTGGGTCAAGGCCGCGTTGGCGCTGACGGCGGCAGCCAACCGGGCGGGGTGGGCGGCGTAGCGCACCGCTATGGCCAGAGTGCGTTCAATGGCCTCGGTGGTATCCGCATGGCCTGCGGTCTGCCCCCATGGCTGCCCCTGCTCCACCCTGCGCCGCCATGCCTCGCGGATGGACTGGCTGGTGTAGTTGCCCGGTCCGCTCACCGGCTGGCCATTGAGCAGCAGAAACAGCTCCTCGTCCATGCGGCGGCAGAAATCGGCCTGGTCGTAGTCGCCCCGCTCCGCCAGCGAGCGCACCGTCAGCTTCAGGATGAACCCCGCCTGCGACAGTTGCCCGGCCTTCATGCCGTCGTGGTAACGGCCCGGCTTCGGGTCGGTGTACCCGTTGATCCACGGGCCGTAGTCGCGCCGCAGTTCGGCAAGGTCATAGTACCAGTGCGGGCCAAGGCCAAGACCATCGCCGATCCACGCGCCCATCAGCGCCCCGGCGGCACGATCGTGCATGCGTTGTTCAAGCATGGGATATCCCCCGGATGCTGGTTCCATATGGCTTGTCACGAGCAACGTCTCCGTCAGTCATGACAATGTCCCTTGTCGGTTCTACCTCCACCATAGCACGGAAATGGCGAAAGCACAGCCACTCGCTACACATCTCTTGCATGGATGGCCGCACGGCACGCACTGGCCATGGCGCGAGATGCTAGAGCCTTCATTTCCTTCGGCCAAGCAGCGACACCGCTTCCCCCGTACGGGAAGTCGGTTGACTTTCCCCCTCCAGTGCGCAATCTTCCCGTACGGGAGGTCCGCCATGCCCATCATAACACCGAATCCCCTTCCCACCACGGTGGACAAGGACGCCCTGCGTGACATGGTCAAGCAAGGTGCATCCGAAAAATCTCCTGCCGAAACGCTCACGAATGTGGCCCTCGGCGTGGGAGGCGTCATGCGGCTTGCTCACCTGCTGGGCAAGACAACCGACAAAGCGCAGCGTTTTCCCTCGCAAAAATTGGAGAATACCGCCGCTCTGGGCGCCGCCATCCGCCAACGCAGGCAGGACATGCGCCTTACGCAGGAACAGCTTGCGGCAAAAAGCGGTGTCGGGGCGCGTTTCGTCACGGAAGTCGAAAACGGCAAGCGCACCGCTGAAGTTGCCAAAATCCTTCAGGTTCTGGACGCCTTGAATCTGCAACTTTCCGTATCTCTGCGGTCATAGTCATGCAGGACAAGCTGTGTGTCTGGTTTGACGAAACTCTTGTCGGCGTCATTTCCCGCAAGGGTAACGCCCGCATGACTTTCAGGTACGCACCGGAATGGCTGTCACGCCCTGGTACCTTTCCCATTTCACACAGCATGCCGTTGCAGAAAGAGCCGTATCCGCACGAGCCCACCAGGGCTTTCTTCGACAATCTGTTACCGGAACAACAAGCGCGCAGGCTGACGGAAAAGGCGCTTCATGTCTCTTCGCGCAACATATACGGCCTGCTGCATGAATTGGGAGCGGAATGCGCAGGGGCGCTTGCCATTCTGCCGGAAGGCACGACGCCGCATTTCGTAGCCCAGTCACAGAGATACCAAAAAATCGCCCCGGACGAGTTGGACCAGCTTATCGCAGCCCTGCCTGGTCGTCCCTTGCTTGCCGGGGTGGACGGCATTCGCCTGTCGCTGGCCGGAGCACAGGCCAAGCTGCCTCTGGTGCTGCAAGGAAATGATGTGTACCTGCCGCTTGAAGGAGCCCCCAGTACGCACATCCTGAAGCCCCCCATTCCCGACCTGCCGGAAACCGTGGAAAACGAGGCGTTCTGCATGATCCTGGCCCGCGCCGCCGGGTTGCCTGCACCTGCGGTGCAACTGGTGGGCAAGCTGCCGCGCGCCTATCTGGTCGTTCGCTACGACCGCACGGTACGCGATGGAAGAATCCTGCGTTTGCATCAGGAAGACTTCTGTCAGACACTGGGGGTTTCGCCCGAACGAAAGTACGAGAATGAAGGCGGGCCAAACCTTGCCGCATGCTTCGCGGTGCTTGACCGGTGCAAGGCGCCTGCAGCAGACAAGGTGCAACTGTTGCGCTGGGTCGTCTTCATGTTCCTGATCGGCAACGCAGACGCCCACGCCAAGAACATCTCCCTGTTATACGACGAACCGCCAACGCCGCGCCTTGCCCCGTTCTACGACGTTTTGTGTACCGCTGTGTATCCAGGTTTGGCGACCAGACTGTCCATGCGCATCGGCGGGAAATATGACCCCGACTACATCATGCGGCGACACTGGGAACGCCTTGCCGAACCAGCATGCATTGCGCCTGCAGATGTCATTGCAACGGTCCTGCACATGGCGAAATTTCTGCTGAACAACGCCACCAAAGTGGCGGGGGTTTTTTGTGAACAATACGGAGCATCCCCGCTGGTGTGCCGCATCGTCCGGTTCATCGAAGACCGATGCCAGACGACACTGGGACGCATTGAGGACGCCCAGAATGAGCAGGATGAGCCAGGCAAGCCTGATGGTTCAGACAAACCAGAGTGAGCAGGATAGTCCCGACGAGCCAGACGCCAAGGGCACCGGCCAATCTCAAGAAGCACAGGACACGTAAAAAACGCGGGATGCGTAACCCGCCTCCCGCGAACAACTCGCCCGGTTGCCTCTCCGCTACCCGCCGAGACCTTGCCCCTACCCTATGTCATACTCCCGCATCTTCCGGTACAGCGTCTTGCGGCTGATGCCCAGCGCCGTGGCGGCCAGCGAGCGGTTGTTATCGTAGAATTCCAGAATGCGGGCGATATGTTCGCGCTCCATGGCTTCCAGCGTCAGCGGGCCCTGCGATTCGCCGCCTGAGCCATGCGGCCCCGCTGCGCCGCCCGCAGCGCCTCCTCCCGTTCCGCCCCCAACGCCGCCAGCCCCACCCGTCCCGCCAGCCAGGCCCGCCAGTTCGCGCGGCAGGGCGTGTTCGGTAATCAGGTTGTTCTCTGCCAGAATGATGCTGCGTTCCAGCACGTTACGCAGTTCGCGCACGTTGCCCGGCCACGCATATTGCATCAGGCAGGCCATGGCCCTGTCTGAAATGCGCAGGTCGTCGCGCCCGTTGCCCAGCCTGGCCAGAAAGAATTCGGCCAGCAGGGGGATGTCTTCCTTGCGGTCGCGCAGGGGGGGCATTTCGATGTTGAACACATTGATGCGGTGGTACAGCGCCTCGTGAAAGCGCCCTGCCTCCACCTCGCCTGCCAGTGAGCGATTGGTGGCGAAGATGAGCCGGATGTCGCAACTGCGGTGGTCCTTTTCACCCACGCGGCGGTAGGTCTTGTTTTCCAGTACGCGCAGCAGCGATGCCTGCACCTCCACCGGCAACTCGCCTATCTCGTCCAGGAACAGCGTGCCCTTGTTGGCAAAGGCCATCAGCCCGTCGCGGTTTTCCAGCGCGCCGGTGAACGATCCGCGCACATGGCCGAACAGTTCGCTGCGGGCCAGTTCCTTCTGCAACGTGGCGCAGTTCTTGATGATGAACGGCTTGTCCGCCCGGCTGCCCAGCGACTGGATGGCGTGCGCCGCCACCTCCTTGCCCGCGCCGCTATCGCCGGTAATCAGCACGGGCACGTCGGTGGGGGCCACCTTTTCAATCAGGTAGCGCACTTCCTTGATGCCCTGCGAATTGCCGATCAGGGTCACCCCCGGGCGCGCCCCGTCCCGCGCGTGGCGCAAGGCGCGGTTCTCGTTGCGCAGAAAGGCCCGCTGATAGGCCCGCTCCACCACCACTTCCAGTTCCGTCAGGTTGAACGGCTTGGTGATGTAGTCGTACGCCCCCAGCTTCATGGCCTCCACCGCGTTGTCGATGTTGCCGTGCCCGGTGATCAGGATGACCTCGGTATCCGGATACCGCTGGCGCAATTCCACCATGAATTCGATGCCGTCGGCATCCGGCAGGCGAATGTCCAGCACCACCACCTCGTAGGTGGCGCGGCGCAGCCGTTCGCGCGCCTGACGGGCGCTGGTGGCCACATGCACGGCGCGCGTGGGGGTGGAAAGCTCCTTCTCCAGCAGCTTGCCGATGGATGGTTCATCGTCCACGGCCAGCACGGTGTAGGTAGTGCGCACGGCGATTACTCCGGCGGAAGCGGCAGCGTGACGGTGAACGTGGAGCCTTCGCCGACCCGGCTTTCCACGCAGATGTCGCCGCCGTGTTCCGTGACGATGGTGTAGCAGGTGGACAACCCGATGCCGATGCCCCGGCCCACCGGCTTGGTGGTGAAGAACGGCTCGAACAGCGAGTCCAGATGCTCCGGCGGAATGCCGCTGCCCGTATCGCGCACGGAAAAGCCCGCATGGCGTCCGGCACGGAACGGGGTGACGGTGATGACCGGGGCCTTGGCATCCTCGGTGCCGTCCGCTTCGGCAGGCCCGATAGGCATGACAGGCCCGACAGGCCCGACAGGCCCGTCAAAGGCATCCAGTGCGTTCACCAGCAAATTCAGCATCACCTGTTTCAACTGCGCCTCGCACCCCAGTACCACCGGGGCCGTAGGGCACAGCCGGGCGTCGATGCGCACGTGGCGATACTTGGGTTGCTTCAGGTGGTTGTGCAGCAACTTCAGGGTGTCGCCCACCACCACGTTCAGGTTCACGGGCGAAAATTCCGAGGAATGCGGCCTGCTGAAGGTCAGCAGCGAATGGACGATTTCCTGGCAGCGTCCGCATTCGCCAAGGATGGTTCCCGCGTAGTCCGCAAGGTCGGCGTGCATGGCCGGGTCCACCGTGCCGCGCAGCCGCTCCACCCGGCGCAGGATGCCCTCTGCAAAGCCGTGGATGGCCGTGAGCGGGTTGTTCACTTCGTGCGCCACCCCGGCGGCCAGCATGCCCACGGTGGCCATCTTCTCGGCCTGATGGAACTTGGCCTGGAACTCCTTTTCCAGGGTCACGTCGCGCTTGAAGATGAGAATCTGGCGGTCCTGCGTGGCCGGATCCTTGATGGGCGAGGCCACCATCTCGAACTGCAGCTTGCGGCCATTGATGCGGAAGATGGACGTTTCGCGGCACACCTCGTCGGTGACGAACGATCGATGCGCCGGGCATTCAGGGCAGGGATGGTCCTGCTGGCGGAATATTTCGTAGCAGTAGCGGCCTTCCGGCTCGCGCACGCCCAGAATGTCGTAGAACACATGGTTCACGGCAATGATGCGCAAGTCCTTGGACAGCACCATCATCAGGTCGGTAATGCCGTCCAGGATGGCCTCTATCTCCAGCCGGTTGCGTTCAGATTCGCGGTGCGCGGCCTTCAACTGCTCGATGGTCTGGCGCAGTTCCTGAAAGAAGCCCAGCTTGCTGTGCTCTATGCCGATAAGGTCGTCGAGGCTTGTGCCTTGGGTCATGTCACCACGCCTCTTCGCAGATGGCCAGCAGGTCCTGCCAGGTGACCGCGCGCGGATTGGTCAGGGTACAGGCGTCGTTGACCGCCGTGCGGGCGATGGTTTCCAGCGCGGACCTGTCCGGCAGCAGTTGCCCCAGCCGCACCGGCACCCCCAGCCCGGCAAAGAATTCGCCCAGCCGGTCTATGCCAGCGCGGGCGATGCTGTCCGCGCTGGCCACGCGCGGCCCCACCACAATGCGCCCGATGGCCGCCAGCCGGTCCACGCTCACCGGCAGGTTGTAGCGCATCACGTGCGGCAGCAGCACCGGATGCACCAGCCCGTGCAGTACGTCGAACATGCCGCCCAGCGAATGCGCCAGCGAATGCCCGATGCCGAGGCCCGCGTTGCTGAACGACATGCCCGCCGCCGTGCTGGCGATGCTCAGCTGCTCCAGGGCCACCGGGTCGCGCCGTTCCACGGCGGGCATCAGGTTGGCCATGATCAGTTCCATGGCGCGCAGGGCCTGATGGTCGGTGAACGGCGAAGCCAACAGCGAAAGGTACGATTCCACGGCATGGGCAAAGGCGTCGATGGCCGAGGCGATGATCAGCTCCTCGCTCTTGGTCAGCAGCACCTGGGGATCAATGATGGATACGTTGGGCACCAGGGACCGGCTGATGATGGACATCTTCAGGCGGCGTTCCACGTCGGTGATGATGCAGAACTGCGAAATGTCCGATCCGCTGCCCGCCGTGGTCGGCAGAAAGATCATGGGCGGCAGGGGTCGCATGATCTTGTTGGCCCCTTCGTAATCGCTGATGCGCCCGCCGTTGCCCACGATGGTGCCGATGCCCTTGGCCGTGTCCATGGGGCTGCCGCCGCCAAGGGCGATGACCACGTCGGCGCGTTCCTCGCGGTAGATCCGCGCGCCCTCGTGTACCTGATGATCGCGCGGGTTGGAATTGCAGTCGGCAAAGTACACCCACTCAAGGCCGTTGGCCCCCAGGATGTCCATGACCCGCTCTACCCAGCCGCTGGATTCCAGTCCCTTGTCGCTGACCAGCAACACGCGCGATGCCCCCAGCCTGCGGGCGCACGGCGCGAGGTGGTCAAGACTGCCATGCCCGAAGATGATCTCCGGAATGGCGAATTTGGTGATCCGCATGTATTCCCTGCTCCCCATGCGCAACGTCCCGCGACGCTGCGCCGCTGCCCTGTCAGCCTGCCGATTGCCGTGCCTGTCGCTTGTCCTGCCCTGCAGGCAGTCCGCGCCAGTCCGCATCACCATGCACTGCGTCCCACAACGCACCACACGGGGTGCCGCGCATCGTCCCACAACGACGTCACGGCGCTGCCGCCAAGCCCCAAAGGCTATGTCAGCAGCCTGCACACCGCCAAGGCGTTACCGCCGCCCTGCCCACACACGGCGGCGTTTGTATCGGCGGCGTGCGTCCTGCCGGGGTGGTGGCCCGGCTGGACGATCACGCACCCGTCAGAACGGGTGACCATATCGCGGATATAACCACGCCGGACGAATTCCTGCAACAGCGGCAGGATATCCCGGACCTTACCCCTTGGGGCCATGGCGCGCAGGCGCTGCGGGTCTATCAGGCAGGTTTCGCGCAGGGTCCAGGCCACACCCAGCAGCCATTTACCCAGTCCGTCACGACCCAGCGTTGCCCGGTCAGTGATGAACCGCGCCACCCCCGGCGCATCGCGCAGCGCGTCGAACGACTCCGGGCCAAACTCCATGCGCAGGGTGCCGGAGGCCTCATCGCGCATCACGGCAGACAACAACTGCATGCGGGCTGAAAACCGCCCGTCGCCGCAGGCCATGTGCGCGGCATGCAGACGGTGCAACCGCGCCACAAAGCGCGTCATGCCGGTCTTGCCCGTCAATCCGGCCAGCCTCGCGGGTTCCTCGGCCAGGCAGCGCAACCGGGGCGCGCGTCCGCCCTGCCGCAGGGCCAGCGACACACAGACCAGATACACGTCCAGATCGCCTTGATCCAGCCACGGGCCCTCGCAGGTGACCATGGCGGACAGGGTTAGCGGGGTCACAGGGCGCGGGCAATGACGCCCGGCGCGCAAATAGGCGGCGGCGAACAGGTCAGAGGCCAGAAACAGCGAAGGGATATGGTCGAGGAAGGCGCGTTCGTCGGCGATGCTCCAGGCAGGCACACCGCCGGATGCGGCGGGACGGCTGGCGAACGCCAGCGGAGTGCTTTCCCGGTCGCCCAAAGGAGAAACATCGAAGGGGGATGAATCGAACACGTGCGCCTCCCATGCTGGCCAGGCGCGCGGCGCGCACCCGGCTGATCGTCAGCGGGCCGGATTGCGGCACGGGCGATGTGCGCCCGCCGTTGGCGGCCTGCCTGCGACCTCGCCCCGCGGGAGGCTGCGCGGGACGGACATGCAACGCGTTGTCATGGAGATGACGGACGGTCGGGTGCCTCTTTCCGACCGTCCGCCCCTCCATTACGCCGGGCCGCACCCGGTGCGTACCGGCCCCGCGCGCGCCGTTGCGTCGGTCGTCGCGCGCGGAAGATGTGCGCACCGGGGCCACCGGTGCGCAAAATGCTAGGCGTGTACCTGCGCCAGCATGGCGGTAAGCGCGCGCAGATGGGCGCGTTCTTCCGCAATGCAGGCATCCACCGCCGCCTTTTCCCGGGCGGGCACCAGTTCGCGCATTTCGGTGAAGAACAGCAGGGTGTCCTTCTCGAACTGGATGGCCATGCGCAGGGCTGCGGCATGATCGTCGGCGGCGCCCTTCAGCGAAGTCAGGGTGCCTGCCTGGGTGAACAGCGCGTGCGAATCAAGCAGCGCGTGCAGATATTCCACGTACTCGGCGGCAATGCTCCACGCGGGCAGTTCCACGGGGCCGATGCGGTCGGCCATGGCGCGGAAGGTTGCCTCGTGCCTGGCCTCTTCGGCGGCAAGGTGCTGGAACAGCGCCTTTACCTCTGGCTTGGTGGCCACGGCCACGGCCTGATTGTACACGTCCTGGCCGCGCTGCTCGATGCGGATGGCGGCGGCGGTGACGTCTGCGGCGTTGAAGAACTCGGCCATATGCTCTCCGTAGGTCCCCGGCGCGGCGTTTCCGCGCCGGGGGCTTGTGGACTGTCCAAAAGTACTCTCAATGCTGGCAGGGAGCAGTTTTCCCGTCTGCCCGCGCTCCCGCCCGCAAGGCAGGATTTTGTTCGCTGGCAAGGAAACCAAGCCCGCCAGGCGGGAGCATACTCTTCTCGTATTCGACCGCGTGGCGGGCGTCGGTTGACGCAGCCAGCGGGCAAAAGCCAACTTGCGGTTAGAGTTCGTTGGGCAAGTCGCGCAGTTCGGCGTAGGTAAACACCGGCCCGTCCACGCAGACGTATTTCGTGCCGATGTTGCAGCGTCCGCAGATGCCGATGCCGCACTTCATGCGCCGTTCCAGCGTGGTGTAGATCTGCTCGTCGGCGAAGTGCAGTTTCTTCAGCGCCTCCACCGTGAACTTGATCATGATGGGCGGGCCGCACAGCACGGCCACACTGTTGGCATTGGACGGGGCCAGATCCAGCAGCACGTGGGGGATCAGCCCCGCGCGGTGCGGCCAGTCTTCCGGGGCCTGGTCCACGGTCAGCGTGGTCTGCATGTCGGCACGGCCCAGCCATTCCTGCACGTCGTCGCGGAAGGCCATGTCAGTGGGCGTCCGCGCGCCGTACAGCAGCGTGATGTTGCCGTAGTCGGCGCGGTTGTCCAGCATGTACAGCAACAGCGTGCGCAACGGGGCCATGCCGATGCCCCCGCCCACGAACACGATGTCCTTGCCGCGCATGTCCTCGAACGGAAACCAGTTGCCCAGGGGCGCGCGCACGCCCACCTTGTCGCCGGGTTTCAGCCCGTGCAGAGCGGCGGTCACCTCGCCCGCGCGCATGATGCTGAACTGCAGGTAGTCCATGCGGGTGGGCGGCGAGTTGATGACAAAGGTGGATTCGCCCACGCCGAACAGCGAAAGCTGGCCTACCTGGCCGGGATTGAAGCGGAAGGCCTCCATGCGCGCCGGGTCGTCTATGCGCACGCGCAGGGTCTTGATGGCCGGGGTTTCCTGCACGGTTTCCAGCACGGTGGCCACGTCGGGCAGATAAGGGTTGTCGGTGAACCCCGTGCCCAGGGTGGTGGCCTGCGCGCCCGCTTGCGGGGTGATGGCATCAGGCATTGGGGGTCTCCTCATTGGCTTCGGTGGCGCGCACCACCATCTCGCGGATGTCCACGGATACCGGGCAGCCGGTGATGCAGCGGCCGCAGCCGTTGCACGACACCACGCCCTCGTGCAGTTGCGGGTAGTACGAGAACTTGTGGCCCACGCGGTTGCGCAGGCGCAGGGCCTTGCCCATGCGCGGGTTGTGGCCGCTGGCCTCGCGGGTGAACAGCGAGGACATGCAGTTGTCCCAGCTGCGCAGACGCCTGCCGCGCATGCCGTCGCCGCCGTCGTTCTCGTCGGTGATGTTGAAGCAGTAGCAGGTGGGACACAGGTAGGTGCAGGCCCCGCAGGACAGGCACTTGTCCGACATGTCGCGCCAGAAGTCGTTGTCGCCGAAGCGTTCCAGCAGCCGGGCGGGCGTGGCGGACAGGTCCGGAGCCGGGCTTTGCGCATCCAGCGCCGCACGGGTGGCCGCATGCACGGCCTGGGCAGCGTCAGAACGCGCGGCGTCGGCTTCCGGCAGGTTGGCCTGTTCCAGCACGGCACAGCCGCGTTCGGTAAGGGCCACGGCCACGAAGCCGCTATCGGCTCCAGCACCCACGGGGGTCAGCAGGATGTCCGAGCCGGTGGTGTCCGCCGGGCCGCAGCCGGTCCAGTGGCAGAAGCAGGTGGACCCGGCCTTGGTGCAGGCCAGTGTGACCACCACGGTGGCCTCGCGCCGCGCCGCGTAGTACGGGTCGCGGTGGGGGCCGTTCAGGTACACCCGGTCGAAGATGTGGAAGCCGCGCGCATCACACGGGCGACCGCCGAAGATCAACGCCGGTTGAATGTCCACGGTGGAATCCAGCTGCACGGTGGTGTGGCCGGGGTCGTTGGGATCCTTTTCGCGGATGAAGGCGAACAGCCGCTCGCTCTGCGGAAAGATGACGCCCTTGGGCGGCACCGTGGCGCGGGCCAGCAGCGGTTCCTCGCCTTCCGCACGGGTGCGGAAGACAACGGCATCGCCTTCCTTGCGGGGTGCGTACGTCACGCGGCCCCGCGCCATGTCGTCGAGGGCGCGGGCAAGCTCGCCGCGCGCGATGTATCGTGCGAAGCTCATCACAGCCCATGCTCCTTGATGTTCTTTTCTTCCACGGCAAAGGCCAGCAGCGGCGGCACCGCATTCACGTCAACGCCTGCGCGGTAGTCGAACAGGGTGCGCACCGAACGGTTCATCCACTGCTTGAGGGACAGCACCGGGATGTTCACCGGGCAGGCCCGCTGGCACTCGCCGCACTCGGTGCAGCGCCCGGCCAGATGCAGGGCATGGATGACCTGGAACTGCAACTTCTCGCGCACGTTGCCTTCCTGGGTAGTCCAGTGCGGGTCGCGGCTTTCGGCAATGCAGTGGTCGCGGCACACGCACATGGGGCACGCGTTGCGGCAGGCGTAGCAGCGCAGGCAGCGGTCCATCTGGGCGCGCCAGAAGCCGCGCCGCTGTTCCGGGGTCATGGCGTCCAGGGCTTCGAGACTGGGCGGCGCGTCGGGCGCGGGGCCAGCCGGGGCGGAGGCGTTGCCCTCCACCACGTCGCCCAGCAGGGGCACCGGGGTGTCGCAGGTGCGGCACTTTTCTGCCACCACGTCGGCCAGTTTCAGGCGGGCCGGGGAGTCGCCCTCAAAGGACAGGCCGTCACCATCCACCGCCACCGCAGCAGGGGCCGCGTCGGCGCAGGCAGCGCCGTCCATGCCGGCACCATCCAGAACCTGCTGCACGCGGGTCATGTCCACCACGCCCTCGCAGGGCATGCCGAACACGCGCACGTTGTCAGGCTCCACCAGTTTTTCCTGCAACAGCTCGATGACCGAGCGGCTGTCGCACCCCTTCACCACCACGCCCACCTTGCGGTTCTTGAACTGCGGCAGGTAGGTGGCCAGGTTGTGGACGTTCAGCGGCCCCCAGGTCAGCTTGTCCACGTCTTCGGGCTTGCGCATGAACAGCGGCGTGGCGTGCAGCGCGTCAAAGCCCTGCTGCCAGCCGATGACGCAGTCCAGTTCCGGCAGCGCCGCGCGAATCTTTTCGCGCAGTTGCTCCAGCGATGCGGCCAGCGTTCCCGCCGCCGGGTACGCAAGTGGGCGCAGCAGCGCGCGCGGAGTGTCGCCCTTTTCCGCCAGCGGCAGGTACGGGGCGGCTTCTTCTATGCGCGGGGCATGCCCCAGCTGATGCACCTTTTCGACGAAGCTGGAGACCACGTTCTTCCAGCGCTGCCCTTCCGACGCAGACACCCAGGTGTACTGGAAGCGGTCCGGGTCGATGCCGAGGGCGGGCAGGAAGGTCTTCAGCGTTTCAAGCCGACGCCGGGCGTAGAAGTTGCCCTGGCTGTAGTGACAGTCGCGCGGGTGGCAGCCGGAGACCAGCACGCCGTCCGCGCCGCCCAGCAGCGCCTTTACCACGAACATGGGATCCACGCGGCCCGAGCAAGGCACGCGGATGATGCGCAGGTCCGTGGGCTGCGAGAATCGCCCGACCCCGGCGGTGTCGGCACCGCCGTACGAGCACCAGTTGCACAGGAACCCTACGACGCGGAGTTCCTTCCCCTTCAGGACAGGCATAGAGCGTTGACCTCCGCGAGGATCTGGTTGTCGGTGAAGTGCTGCAGCTGGATGGCCCCCTGCGGGCAGGTGACCGTGCAGATGCCGCAGCCCTGGCACACCGTTTCAATGACGCGGGCCTTCATTTCGCCGCGCAGTTCCATCCATTCGATGGCCCCGTAGGGGCAGGTGGTGATGCACTTGCCGCAGCCCACGCAACGGCGCACGTCCACCTGCGAGATCTGCGGGTCGCTTTCCAGCCTGCCGCGCGAGAACAGGCCCAGCACCTTGGCCGCCGCCGCGCTGCCCTGCCCCACAGAGGACGGAATGTCCTTGGGGCCCTGGCACGCACCGGCAAGGTAGACCCCCGCGGTATTGGTTTCCACCGGACGCAGCTTGCAATGGCTTTCCATGAAGAAGCCGTAATTGTCGTACGAGATGCGCAGCTTTTCGGCCAGTTGCGGCGCACCGTGCGAGGATTCCGCCCCCACGGCCAGCACCACGAGGTCGGCGGGCACCTCCACCTGTTCGCCAAGCAGGGTATCCACCCCGCGCACCAGGTAGGTGTCGCCCTGCGGGACGATCATGGACACGCGGCCGCGCACGTACTGCACGCCGTATTCTTCCATGGCCCGGCGGGTGAACTCCTCGTACATCTTCCCGTTGGCGCGGATATCCATGTAGAACACGTAGCTGCGCGAATCGGGAATGTGGTCCTTGGTCAGCACCGCCTGCTTGGCGGTGTACATGCAGCAGAAGCCGCTGCAGTAAGGGCGGTCCACCGAACGGTCGCGCGAACCGACGCACTGGATGAACACCACTGTTTTAGGCTCTTTTCCATCGGACGGGCGCTTGACGTGCCCGCCCGTGGGGCCGGACGCCGACAGCAGCCGTTCGTACTGCAAGGAGGTGATCACGTCCGGGTAGCGCCCGCCGCCGTACTCTGCGTACTTGGTGTAATCGAACAGGTCGTAGCCCGTGGCCGTGATGATGGCCCCCACCTCTTCGGTCACCACCTGATCTTCCATGTCGTAGCGGATGGCCCCGGTGGGGCACACCTTGGCGCACACGCCGCACTTGCCCTTGACGAACTGGCGGCAGGACGTGGGATCGATGATGGCCTTCTTCGGGATGGCCTGCGGGAACGGAATGTTGATGGAGGTGGTGACGCCCACGTGCTCGTTGAACGCGTCGGGCGACTTCTTGCTGGGGCACTTTTCCATGCACAGGCCGCAGCCGGTACACAGTTCCCAGTCCACGTAGGTAGCCTTGCGCCGCACATCCACCTTGAAGTTGCCCACGTACCCGCTGATCTTTTCGACCTCGGCATGAGCGTACAGGCGGATGTTGGGATGCTGCGACACGTCCACCATCTTGGGACCCAGGATGCAGCTTGAACAGTCCACGGTGGGGAAGGTCTTGTCCAGCTTGGCCATCTTGCCGCCGATGGTCGACTCGCGCTCCACCAGCACCACTTCGATGCCGCCGTCCGCGCAGTCCAGCGCGGCCTGGATGCCCGCCACCCCGCCGCCGATGACCAGCACGCGCTTGGTCACGTCGAACGACTTGGGATACAGCGGCGCGTTCAGGCGCAGCTTTTCCACGGCCATGCGGACCAGTTCCGCCGCCTTGTTGCTGTTGGCGTCGCGGTCCTTGCCGATCCACGAGACATGCTCGCGGATGTTGGCCATTTCGAACATGTAGCGGTTCAGCCCGGCCCGTTCCACCGTGCGGCGAAAGGTGGGTTCGTGCATGCGCGGGGTGCAGGAGGCAACCACCACGCCGTCCAGCGCATGTTCCCTGATGGCGTCCACGATGGCCGCCTGCCCCGGTTCGGAGCACGCGTACATGGTGTCGGAGGAAAAGACCACGTCGGGGTAGGCGCGGGCCACCTCGGCCACGCCGGGCACGTCCACGGTGCCGCCGATGTTGCTGCCGCAATGGCAGACAAAAACACCTATTCTCATGCCCTGCCCCCTTCATTCGCTGCGGCGGCCTGTTTGGCCTGGGCGGCCTTGGCTGCTGCCTGGGCTGCCGCCTTGGCGGCCTGCGCGGCCTCTTCGGCCTGCCGTGCCGCCACAACCTGCGCCGCGCGGCGGAAGGCAATGGCCGGGTCCACGCATAGCTGTTCCAGCCCCAGTTCCGCATCCGGCACGCCCAGGGCGCGTCCCAGCAACTGGGTGAAGTAGAACACCGGCATGTCCACGGCCTTGCCGCCGGGCCATTCCACCTGCGTCTGGCGCAGGTCCAGGTTCATCTGGCACAGCGGGCAGGCCACCACCACGGCGTGGGCCCCGGCGTCGCGCGCCGCGCCCAGCAGCCGACCGGAAAGCCGGGCCACGATGTCCCGCCGCGTGACGCCGTACGAGGCCCCGCAGCATTCCACCTTGTAGGGGAAGGGCACCACCTCCGCGCCCAGCGCGGTGAGCAGGTCGTCCATGGACGTGGGGTTTTCCGGATCGTCAAAGCGCATGACATCCGCCGGGCGGGTCATGATGCAGCCGTAATAGGGAGCCACGCGCAGCCCGGCGAGGGGCTGGCGCACCTTGGCGCGGATGGCGTCCAGACCGACGCGGGTCACCAGCGTTTCCAGCACCGACTGAACGTCGGGCAGGTCAGCCAGCTTTTCGGCAGGCTGATCCAGCAACCGGCCCACCCTGGCGCGAAAGCCGTCGTCGGCCATGCGGTGGCGGGCAGTCTTGAGGTTGGAAAGACAGCTGGGACAGGGGGTGGCCACGGTGTCGCAGCCCGCGCTGGCAGCCCCCACCAGATTGCGGGCCGACAACGCGCCCGACAGGGCGTGCTCCAGCGCGTGGGCCGGGGTGGAGCCGCAGCAGCTCCAGTCCGGGATGTCCGTCAGCTTCACACCCAGCGCCGCGCAGGCGGCACGGGTGGAGCGTTCGTACTCGCGCGAGGTGCCGAGCCCCGAACAGCCGGGGTAGTAGGCGAGATTCATCGCGTCCTTTCCTCCTCGTAGCGCTGGAAGATGCGGGCGATCTCGTCCCGGCCCCGAATGTCGTGCGGCATGGGGGAAAGTTTGCCCTTGGGCGCAATGCGCGGCAGAAGGTCTATGTCGGTCCACACCCTGCCGGTGCGGGCCACATAGTTGGCCACCACGCCCAGTTCGTAGACCCGGCCATGCTTGCGCACGGAAGCGAGGAAGGCATCCCAGAAGGTGGTAACGCCCTTCTCGGCCACCCGGCCCTCGCGCCGGGCGATGTGGCGCAGCACATCCATCACCCGTGCCACGTCAATGTTGTTGGGACAGCGGGTTGTGCAGCTGGAGCAGGACAGGCACAGCCAGATGGAGCGGCTGTTCAGCACCTTGTCCTTCCGGCCCGCCTGCAGGTTGCGCATGATCTGGCTGACCTGGATGTCGTAGGCGAACCCGCACGGACACCCCGCCGTACAGTTGCCGCACTGATAACAGTGCGTAAGATCCTGCCCGCTTTCCTCCATGACCGCATGGATGAAGTCGTCGTCGCGGACAGATTCAAGGTTGGTCACGTCCATGTCGTTTCCCGGCACGTTGCGGTTGCGCGCTTACGGATGCCGCCGCGGGAAGGGGAAGAAACGCTCCTCCCCGCGACGGCTGAAAGCGCAAGTGGGGACACTGGTCACAAAACCGGTCGGGCCGATCTGGTTCACTCCCGGCAGGGAGGAACCGGCGTGGGGGCCTTCATGCGCCCGCGCGGAAATGATGGTGCATTTCCCGCACGGGCCGGTCGCAGGTGGGGTTGCCCGCCGTCACCCTTGAAAGGACCACGCCCGGCTTTGTCTGTACCCCTTACATGGCCGCTTCGTAAATGGCCGCGACATCAGCATCGGTAGGACAGCGCGGATTGGTCAGGCCGCAGGCGTCCTTCTGGGCGTTCTTGGTCATGACGGCGATGTCCTTGACCTTCACGTCCTTGCCGTAGCGCTTGCCAAGGGCCACCAGGCCGGAGGGAATGCCCACGTCCGCCGACAGGCGCTTGATGGCGCAGATGGCCTTTTCCGCCGCATCGCGCACCGAAAGGCCGCTGATGTTTTCGCCCATCAGTTCGGCGATGCGTGCGTAGCGGTCCAGCTTGGCGATGAGGTTGAACTGCGAGACGTGCGGCAGCAGGATGGCGTTGCATTCGCCGTGCGGCAGGTCATAGAAGCCGCCAAGCTGGTGGGCCATGGCATGCACGTGGCCGAGGCTGGCGTTGTTGAAGGCCATGCCCGCCAGGTACTGGGCGAAGCACATGCGTTCACGGGCCTCGATGTCGCGCCCGTTGGCCACGGCGCGGCGCAGGAAGGTGGCGACAAGGGTGATGGCCTGTTCGGCGCAGGCGTCGGTCATGGGAGTGGCGATGGTGGAAACATAGGCTTCCACGGCGTGGGTCAGGGCGTCCATGCCGGTGGCGGCGGTCAGCGCCGGAGGCATGCCCAGCATCAGCATGGGGTCATCCAGGGCGATGTTGGGGGTCACGCGCCAGTCCACGATGGCCATCTTCACCTTGCGGCTGGTGTCGGTGATGATGCAGAAGCGGGTCATTTCAGAGGCGGTGCCCGCCGTGGTGTTCACGGCCAGATACGGGGGCATGCGCTTGGTCGACTTGTCCACGCCCTCGAAGTCGTGAATCTTGCCGCCGTTGGCGATGACAAGGCCAATGCCCTTGCCGCAGTCGTGCGAGCTGCCGCCGCCCAGGGTAATCAGGCTGTCACACTTGTTCTTCTTGTAGACGTCCACGCCCTTGTGGACGTTCTCGTCGGTGGGGTTGGGGATGGTTTCGTCGTACACGCTGTAGGCCATCTTGGCGGCGTCCAGCAGATCGGTGATCTGCTTCAGGATGCCCGCCTTGACGATGCCCATGTCGGTGACGATGAGCGGCTTGGTCCCGCCGAGCGCCTTGATCTTTTCAGGGATGGCCTTGGAAGCGCCGATGCCGATCAGGGTAACGCGGGGAATGAAGAACCCGTAAACCTGTTCCTGCACTGCCATGTCTGCCTACCTCGCTGAGTTGGGGTTAGCGACGTCATCGCGGGGCCCGTAATCCCCGCGAACACTCCTGCCGCCACTAGAGCAAGGACGGGGCCAAAACATCTTCTCCTTATATTCCATTATACTGCCTGATTCTGCGTGCGGTTGGCTGGCGACTACTGGCCCGGTCACGAACGGTCATGCCTGCCTTCCGGACACGATACATCCTGTTTTCGTGCCTATGGATTGCTGCAAGCCAAGGGCTGGCGCGGGCTGGCGGGCAGCGGGACAGAATGGGCCACCTTGCGGGGCCGTTTGGGTCGAAATGCCACATATGCCTAACTTAACATAACAAGCACGGCATGCGCGCAAATCGTGATTGTTTTCACGAAACCCTCTCGATTTTTTATGGTCACGCGTGTATCGGAATGCGTGTTCCTGTTACAAACGACACATGCACGGCTTCGCTTGCCTGTTGCGGACAAGCGCTGATAGGCGGGGCATGCTCAACCAGATATCCAACGGCAGGCAAACACCGGAGGCAGCCATGGCAGGCAGGCAACAGGTGTACAGCGTGTGCGGCATGTGCAGCGTGCGTTGTCCCATCGTGGTCGAGGTGGAGGACGGCAAGGCCGTTCGCATAGAGGGCAACCCCAAATCGCCCCTCAAGGGTTCGCTGTGCGCGCGCGGCGCGGCAGGCATCGCCCTTGAAATGGATACGGAACGTCCGCAGCGCCCGCTGATCCGCGTGGGTGAACGCGGCGAAGGCAAGTGGCGCGAAGCTTCGTGGGACGAGGCGCTGGACTACGTGGCCGGAAAGCTGAAGGACATCACCGCAGCCCACGGCGGGCGCAGCGTGCTGTTTTCCGACCGGGGCGGTCCCTTTGTGGACCTGCACCAGGCGTTCATGCGCGGCCTGGGTTCGCCCAACTACTGCAACCACGACAGCGCCTGTGCGCGCAACGTGCAGCACGCCGCCAAGTCCATGATGGGCATCGGGCGCAAGGAAGTGGTCTACGATTACCGCAATTGCAAGCACCTTGTGCTGCAAACCCGCAACATCCTTGAAGCCATCAACGTGGCCGAGGCCAACGCGGTGCTCGACGGCCTGGAAAAGGGCTGCAAGCTCAGCGTGGTGGACATCCGCGCCACCTACACCGCAGGCAAGGCCGACAATTTCTACATGGTGCGCCCCGGCAGCGACCTGGCCTTCAACCTGGCCGTCATCCACGTGCTGATCAACGAAGGCCTGTACAACAAGCCCTACGTCGAAGCGCACGTGCAGGACCTGGACGCGCTGGCCCAGCACGTGGCCGCCTGCACCCCGCAGTGGGCCGAAGGCGAAACCGGCGTGCCCGCCGCCGCCATCACCGCGCTGGCCCGCCAACTGGCCGAGGCCGCGCCGGGCGTCATCTGGCACCCCGGCTGGATGGTGGCCCGCTATGATGATTCGTTCCACGTCTGCCGCACCGCGTACATCATCAACGCCCTGCTCGGCTCCATCGGGGCCAAGGGCGGCCTGCCCATCGCCAACAAGCCCGGCGACGTGGGCCGCAAGGGCCTGAAGAAGCTGGTGGACCTGTACCCCGCCCCCGAAGAAAAACGCGCCGACGGCGTGGGCTGGCGGCACACCCAGTTCGACGGCGGCCCCGGCCTGATCAACCTGGCCTATGACGCCATCGCCACCGGCGATCCGTACCCGGTCAAGGCGTACATCTGCTACCGGCACGACCCGCTGATGGCCATGCCCGACGCAGAAGCCATGAAGCGCAAGTGGGAAGCACTGGATCTCCTGGTCAGCGTGACCTTCTCGTGGTCGGACACGGCGTGGCATTCCGACGTGGTGCTGCCCCTGTCCACCTACCTTTCGCGCGAAAGCATCATCGCCTCCAAGGGCGGGCTGAAGCCGCAGTTCTTCGTGCGCAAGCGGGCCATGCAGCCCACGCTGGACACGAAGGCCGACTGGGAAATCCTGTGCGGCCTCGCCAAACGTCTGGGCATGGACAAGCTGGCCTTCGAGCGCATCGAGGACATCTGGGACTACCAGTTGCAGCCCACGGGCGTGACCATGGCCGACTTTGACGCCAAGGGCTTTGTGGAACTGTGCGACGCGCCCAAGTACCGCGAGGACGCGGAACTGAAATTCGCCACCGCCTCCGGCAAGCTGGAGATGATCAGCCCCAAGTGGACAAAGGCGGGCGAACCCAGCCTGCGCCCCTACGCCGCGCCGCCCGCGCCGCCGCAGGGCATGTTCCGCATCGCCTTCGGGCGCACCGCGCTGCACACCCAGGGCCACACCGTGAACAACCCGCTGCTGGCCGAGCAGATGGCCACCAACGTGGCCTGGATCAACACCGCCAAGGCTGCCGAACTGGGCATTGCCGACGGCGAACTGCTGGAAGTGCTGGACGCGCGCGGCACAGCCGCCGGGCGCATCCGCGCCTTCGTCACCGACTTCATCCATCCGGAAGCGCTGTTCATGGTGCATGGCTTCGGCCACCGGCTGCCGGTGGAATCGCGGGCGCGGGGCAAGGGCGTGGCCGACCAGGAACTGATGCCCGGCGGGCTGGAACGCTACGACCGGGCCGGTGGCGGCATATCCATGCAGGAACACTTCGTGGCCGTGCGCAAGGCCGCGGTCAGGGCATAGGGGACAGTCATGAGCACCTACTGCATCGTCACTGACGAACGCCGCTGCATCAGTTGCAAGGCGTGTGAAGTCCATTGCAAGGTCAAGAACGCCATGCCCGTGGGCATCAAGCTGGGCGAACACTTCACCGACGGTCCCGTTGCCGGGCCCGGCGGAGCGCCCGTCTACCGCACCCTGTACATGCCCTGCTTCCACTGCGAGGAGCCGGAATGCGTGGACGTGTGCCCCACCGGGGCCATGACCAAGCGCGAGGCCGACGGCATCGTGTACGTGGAGGCCGACGACTGCATCGGCTGCGGGGCCTGCATGGAAGCCTGCCCCTGGCACATTCCCCAGTGGAACGAAGACGGCGACAAGGCTGTGAAGTGCGACCTGTGCATGGACCGCATCGACGCCGGGCTGAAGCCCGCCTGCGTCACCGGCTGCACCACACATGCGCTTGCTCTGGTCGGCCAGGACGATCCCCGCTACGAGGAACAGCGCAAGCGAGCGCCGCAACGCGCCCTGGCGGAACGCTAGTCCGAGTTCAGACACACCCATGGCGTGGCCGCCGCCGCGCCGTAGCGTGACAACGTGACAACGTGACAAAGGGGGAGGAAGCCCGGCTTCCTCCCTTTTTTTGTATGTAGAAAACCCCGCGCTATGCGCGGGGTTCTCGTAAGCTTA
>CAYOCV010000027.1:0-19681 GCA_964402645.1 uncultured Desulfovibrio sp.
CCGACGAGGTGCGCAAGCTGGCCGAAAAGACCATGACCGCCACCAAGGAAGTGGGCGACGCCATCACCGCCATCCAGCGCGGCACGCAGGACAACATCGCTGGCATGGGCCGCGCGGCCGAGGTGGTGCAGCGCAGCACCGATCTGGCCTCCAGGGCGGGCGAAGCGCTGGCGCGCATCGTGTCCATCGTGGAATCCACCGCCGACCAGGTGCGCTCCATCGCCACCGCCTCGGAACAGCAGTCCGCCGCGTCCGAGCAGATCAACCGGGGTACGGACGAGGTGAACCGCATCGCCTCCGAAATGGCCGAAGCCATGGCCCAGTCCACCCGCGAGGTGGGCGAACTGGCCCGGCTGTCGTCGGAATTGCAAGACGTCATCCACGACCTGAAGGAAGGCAGTTAGACTGCGGGCAACAGCCCGCCCCGACACAACGCGGCACGAAACACAGCGCCCCGGCATCACCCGATGCCGGGGCGCTTCGCATATCCGCCCGGCCACCGCTCCCATTTCCCACCAAAACAGGAGGGAATCGTGACAACCGGAGCGGAAGTGCTTACTCTTTGCCCCGTGGCGGGGACGCCCCCCTTTCGGCAGTGCATCCATGGACCGTAACAGTTCTTGAATGCACGACAAGTTCCGCAAACCATCGCTCTTCGCCATTGACCGGCCGCATGTAGGCAGCGCCCGGCAACCTTCCGGCAACCGTCAGCACGCGAGGCGTCGCATGAAGTACCGCATCCACCCCATCGTCATGGGTTCCAAGGTGTTCGACAAGGGCATGATGACCTACCAGCACGACTACGGCACGCCCTACACCATTCCCATCTACACCTGGTACATCGAGGGCGGCGACAAGCGCATCCTGGTGGACACCGGCGAGTTGAACCCCATAGTCTCGCCCGACCGCGAGGCGGCCCTGGGCGGCAATATCTACACCTTCGAGGCGGGACTGGCCAAATTCGGCCTCACCCCGGCGGACATCGACGTGGTCATCCACACCCACCTGCACAGCGACCACTGCGAAAACGACTACAAGTGCGAAAACGCGGAAATCTGGGTGCATGAAAAGGAACTGGAATCCATCCACAACCCGCATCCGCTCGATTTCCGCTACCTTGAAGACTACATCACCGACGTGGAAGATAACGGCCAGTTGCGTGTGATTACGGAAGAAGAGCGCGAAATCCTGCCCGGCATCCGCGTGGTGCATACCCCGGTACACACCGAGGGTGGCCTTACCGTGTTCGTGGACACGGAACAGGGCACCGCCGCCATCACCGGGTTCTGCATCATCGACGAGAACATGAATCCGCCCGCCGCCATCCGGGGCATGGAGATGGAGGTCATTCCTCCCGGCACCTGCATCAACCCCAAGCAGGGCTACGACATCATGCTCAAGGTGAAGGAGCAGGCGGACATTGTCATTCCGCTGCACGAACCGCGCTTTGCGCGCATGGAGACCATCGGCTGATCCGCCCGCGCCGCCGCGCTACCCTACGCACCGGATACGGCGCGCCGTTCCCGCGCCCCCTCCACCGCACCTGAACGCCGGAACATCCACAGGAGCCGCACATGACCATGAAGTTCATCGACGTCGCCTTCAACGGCGGCATGAAGATCGACGCCATACTCCACCCTGTTGCCCCCGCCGGGCAGGACGCGCCGGGTGCTCCCGCCGCATCGGACACCGTCATCCGCACCGACCAGCCGGTGAAGGACGGCGGCGAAGGCACCGCACCCACCCCGTTCGAGCTGTTTCTGGCCTCGCTGGCCACCTGCGCGGGCGTCTACGCCCAGCGCTTCTGCGAAGCGCGCAAGATTTCCACGGAAGGGCTGGGCATCCGCGTGGGCTGCGAATTTGCGCCCAAGGGCTTTCAGGTCACCCGCATGACCTTCATGGTTACCCCGCCGCAGGGCTTTCCGGACGAATACCGCGATGCGCTGGTGCGCGCCGTGGAATTGTGTACCGTGAAGAAGCACATCATGACGCCGCCTGCGTTCGAGGTGGTGTTGGCGTAACGCCCTCATTGCGGCAGGCGCGGCTGTCTCCGCCGGGTGGCGCGCCTGCAGTTTCCCCATTTTCGCCTGTCATCGCAGCGCCGTGGCCCGCCATGGCGCTGTCGTTTTTCGCGCAAGACCGTGACACCGCTGGCCCGCCGGGTTGCACTCCCCATCCTTTGCCCATTCCCACGCGGACGGTCCTGTGGCAGATTCGCCAGGGGAACAATCCCGACAAGAAACCGCCAACCGAAATCGCCGCCACCGGAGCCGCCATGCCTCATCGTTCCGTCAACCTTGCCCTGCACGTCATGAAGGACCCGGCCGCCATGGCCGAAAAGACCGCCCAACTGCTGCTGGAACGCTGCGAACGGGCCGTGGCCGCGCGCGGCGTGTTCACCCTGGCCCTGTCCGGCGGCAGCACGCCCGTTCCGCTGTTCCGCCTGCTGGCCACCTCCGCCTGGCTCGACCGCCTGCCGTGGGAAAAGATCGCCGTGTACTGGGTGGACGAACGCTGCGTGGAACCGGACAGCCCCCAGAGCAACTACGGCGTGGCCCGGCGCGAGTTGCTGTCGCTGGCCCCGGCCACCCGCTTCTATCGCATGAAGGGCGAGATGGACCCGATGGAGGGTGCCGCCGCCTACGAATCGCTGCTGCGCGAACATTTCGACCTGGAAGAAGGGGCCTGGCCGCGCTTCGACATGGTGCTGCTGGGCATGGGCGAAGACGGCCACACCGCCTCGCTGTTCCCTGACGGGACGGGCCTTGCCGAGCGCACGCGCCTGGTCATCGACCAGTACGTGCTGGCAACCAAGAGCGACCGGCTTACCCTGACCCTGCCGGTGCTGAACAACGCCCGCTGCTGCGTATTTCTTGTGTCCGGCAGGGAAAAGCACCCCGTGCTGGCGCGTGCGCTGGACCTGCTGGCGGAACCCACCCTGCCCGCGCAGTTCGTGAAGCCCGCCAATGGCGATCTGGTGTGGATTGTGGACGAGGGTGCGGCCAAAGGCTAGCGGCTGCTGGCTACCGGGTCAGTCTTCCGCCGGGGGCAGCACGTCCACCAGCGCCTCACCGGCGGCCATGTCGACGACGGCGGCCATGAATGCGGCGGCGTGTTCCACGGGCAGGCCGATGATGCACTCCACGTCGGCCCCGCGCACTTCGGACAGGATGGCCGCCTCGTACGCGGGCAGCAGCCGCCGCAGCGCCCCGGCCCGGCCATGGGCCAGCACCACGGATACCCGCGCAGGCACGATACGCTGGCGCAGGGGCAGGCCGTCCAGCCCCAGCCAGGCCATGGCCGCATAGGCCCGCACCAGCCCGCCGGTGCCCAGCTTGACCCCGCCGAAATATCGTGTCACCACCGCCGCCACCTCGCCCACGCCGCCGTGCAGCAATTGTTGCAGCATGGGGCGTCCGGCGGTGCCGTGGGGTTCGCCGTCGTCGCTGCATCCGATGCGGGCGGTGTCGCCCGGCGGCCCGGCGGCAAAGGCCCAGCAGTTGTGGGTGGCGTCGGCAAATTCGGCACGCACCGCTTCGATGAAGGCCCGCGCTGTGGCCGTATCCGGCGCATGAGCCACGCTGACGATGAACCGGCTGCGCTTGATGGAATCTTCCCGCCGGTACACGCCACCAACAAAACCGGCCCCTCCGGAACACCTGGCAATATGGACCAGTTCGGCCCCCTGCGCCAACGTATCCGGCCCTGCCGCATCCGGCCTGCCCGACTGGCCCGACTGGCCTGACTGGCCCGACTGGCCCGACTGGCCCGACAGGAAAGGCACCGGATAACGGGCAGGGGCGGGCTGCGCCGCAGCAGGTGCGGATTCGCCCGTAGCGGCGTCCGCTTCCGGCCCAGCTCCGGATGGGATACCGGATAGGATACCGGGTGGGGTAGAGCTGCGTGGGTCGGTCATGGCACCGGCTGTAGCCGCCCGCCGGTGGCGGGTCAAGGCGCCTGCCGGAATACCCCGCGCCCATGGCGCTCCCGCACTGCAACCTTTCACCCGTCGCCCCCGGCACGCACCCGATTCACCATGTCCAAAACCCTGATCATCGCAGAAAAGCCTTCCGTCGCGCGCGAACTGGCCCCCCTTGTGGGCGCCACGCAACGCCGCGCAGGCTTTCTGGAAGGGCCGGACCATCTGGTCAGCTGGGCCGTGGGGCACCTTGTGGGCATCGCCGAGCCGGAGGAACAGGACCCGGCCTGGGCGGGCCGCTGGACCCTGGACCAGTTGCCCATGCTGCCGCCGCGCTTCCGGCTGCGGGTGCTGCCGGAAACGGCGGACCAGTTTGCCGTGCTGCGCCGCCTGCTGACCGACGAGCGCGTAACCGGCGTCATCAACGCCACCGACGCCGGGCGCGAGGGCGAGCTGATCTTTCGGCGCATCTACCTGATGGCCGAATGCGCCAAACCCGTGCGCCGCCTGTGGGCCAGCGACATGACCGAAGAAGGCCTGCGCAAGAGCCTGGCCCGCCTGCTGCCCGACGCGGAAAAGCGCAACCTGGGGCTGGCGTCCTTTGCCCGGGCCGAGGCCGACTGGCTGGTGGGCATGAACTATTCGCGCCTGTTCACGGTGAAGACCGGCGGCCTTGTGTCCGTGGGGCGCGTGCAGACCCCGGTGCTGTGCCTGCTCACCGCCCGACGCCGCGAAATCGAGCAGTTCGTGCCGCAGGATTTCTGGACCGTGGAAGGGGTGTTCACCCCCGGCGGCAAGGGACGCGCCGCAAAGGACGGCGAGGCTGCCGCCGAAGTGTCACCCGATGCCTCACCGGACGCACCCGCCCCCGGCACGCCGGACACCCCGGACGCCTTCCCCGCCGTATGGCACCGCCCGCCGGAACTGCGCGAAACCCGCGTGGACAGCGAGGACGAGGCCACCGCCATCGCCGACGCCTGCACCGGGCGCGAGGGCGTGGTGGAATCGGTGGTCAGCAAGGCGGGCAGCCAGCAGCCGCCCCTGCCCTTCGACCTGACAACCCTGCAGCGCGAGGCCAACACCCGCTTCGGCCTGTCCGCCAAGGACACCCTGGCCCTCGCCCAGGCGCTGTACGAAACGCACAAGCTGATCACCTACCCGCGTACCGATTCCCGCCACCTGACCAAGGAACTGTTCGCGGAAATCCTGAACCACTTTCGGGCCATCCATCACCTGTACCCGGACGAGACCATGCTGGCGGTTGCGCGCATCAAGTCCGGCAAGATCAAGTTCGCCTGCGTGGACGACCGCAAGGTCACCGACCACCACGCCATCATCCCCACCGCCCGCAAGGGCGACCCGGCCCGCCTTTCCCAGCCGGAACGGCACATCTACGAAATGATCTGCCGCCGGTTCATCGCCGCCTTCTGCGCCGAGGCCAAGTTTGCCACCTCCACCGTCACGGTGAAGGTGGACGAGCACGCCTTCATCGCGCGGGGCAAGGTGTTCAAGGAAAAGGGCTGGCTGGCCGTGGAACCGTGGCGCGCGGCGGAAGACACCCCCCTGCCCCCCCTGCGCAAGGGCGCAAGGCTGCACACCGACGACATCCGCCGGGTGACGCGCCAGACCAAGGCCCCGGCCCACTACACCGATGCCTCGCTGCTGGCGGCCATGGAAACCGCCGGAAAGCTGGTGGAGGACGAGGAACTGCGCCAGGCCATGAAAGAACGCGGCCTTGGCACCCCGGCCACCCGCGCCCAGGTCATCGAAACGCTGCTCCAGCGCGGTTACGTTGGCAGGCAGGGCAAGCGGCTGATTGCCAGCGACAGGGGCATGCAGGTGGCCGAGGTCATCGAGGCGCTGCTGCCCGACGTGGCCTCGCCCGAACTGACCGGCACGTGGGAAAAGGCTCTCAAGGACATGGAAGCGGGCAACGCCACCTACCCGCAGTTCATGCACGGCATCCGCGAAAGCGTGTGGAACGGCGTGCATCGCATCAAGCGGGTGGGCGGGCGCAACCTGGACCGCCTGCTGGATACGGCGTCCGAACGGTATGCCCGCACGCCCGACGGCCTGTGCCCCCTGTGCGGCGGCGAGGTGCGCGAAACCCCGCGCGGCTGGGCCTGCACCGGGCAGCCGCCAGCCAAAAAGCGTAGCAAGGCGGCGGCAAACGGGGACGACGGCACAGGGCAGGACGCCGCACGCGCCAAGCGCGGCGCGAAAAAAGCCGACGCAGAAGATGCTGCGCAAGGCGCAGGGGCTGCCGAAGGAGCGGCGCCGGTCAGCGCCAATGGCGGTCGCTGCCCGTTCATCATCTGGCGCACCTCCTTCGGACGCGAACTGGACGAACCCACGGCGCGCGAACTGCTGGCCACCGGGCGCACCGCGCAGGCCATGGACTTCACCTCGCGCCAGGGCAAGCCGTTCCGGGCGCATCTGGTGCTGAAGGGGGGGCGGCTGCGCCCCGAATTCGTGCCGGACGGGCCGCGCAAGGCGGCGGATACCGTGCCCGCCCCGCAACAGTCGGACGAAAACGCACAGCCTGCCAGCAGTGCCGCCCCCGGCACGCCCGGCAGCCCTGCCACGGCCAACGCTCCGGGCATACCGAACGCATCAGAAAATACACCGGACACGCCGGACTCACCGGGTACGCCCCACTCTTCAGGCACACCCGATTCTCCGGGCACGCCCCACGCATAGGGCACGCCGAGCAGCACCGACCCCTAGCCAATCGCCCACGCCCTCATTCAGGGGCGACGATTCTTTTCCTTTCCGCTTTCTCTCCATGCTGGCCCCAAGCTGGCCCTGCCCCGCGCCGCACTCCTGCCTGCGGCCTTTTTGCGTTGCCCGTTTCCACGCACCGCCCTTCCCCCATCCGGATGGATGGCGTATGCTCCGGACGATTTCTTTCCACCTTTTTCAAAAAGTGCTTTACAAGTTCGGGGATGGCCTCTAAATAGGAATTGTTCCTGACAAGGAACCCCATAACGAAACCAACAAGGAGCATATCGATGAGCAAGACCCACGAGAACATGATGGCGGCCTTTGCCGGCGAATCCCAGGCCAACCGCAAGTACCTCGCCTTCGCCAAGCAGGCCGACAAGGAAGGCCTGCCCCAGGTCGCCAAGCTGTTCCGCGCCGCCGCCGAGGCGGAAACCATTCACGCCCACGGCCACCTGCGCAACGCGGGCAAGATCGGCTCCACCCTCGACAACCTGAAGGCCGCCATTGATGGCGAAACCTACGAATTCACCAAGATGTACCCGCAGATGATCGCCGAGGCCGAAGCCGAAGGCGAAAAGGTGCCCGCGCGCTACTTCGGCTGGGCCAATGCCGTGGAAGAGGTGCATGCCACCCTCTACAAGAAGGCGCTGGAAAATCCCTCCGCCCTGTCCGATGTGGACTACTACGTCTGTTCCGTGTGCGGCTACACCCACGAAGGCCCGCACGACGAAAAGTGCCCCATCTGCAACGCCGCCGCGTCCGCGTTCTACAAGGTCGCGTAATCCGCATTCCACAAGGTGCCTATCCGCTCCCTGCGCGGACGGGCATCCTCTCGGAGGGCTCCGGTGCATCACCGGGGCCCTCCCGTCATTCACGCGCTCTACACCTGACGCCTCGACACCGTGCGGAGGGTGCAGTATCCCACCCCATGCACACCCGCTTCGCCGCGCCGGGATACCTATGCTGATCCTGCTCCGCACCGCCGATGCGCGCATCGCCGCACAGATGACAGCCACCCTGGCCGAAGCCGGGTTGCGGCTGGTGGTGGAATTGCCCGCAACGCCCCCCAATGCGCCGGATGCAGCCTACCAGGGGGATCAGGGCAATCTGGGTGATCAGGGCAATCTGGGTGATCAGGGCGATCAGGGCGATCCGCATGACAACCCGCACGCCGAGCCCACGACAGGCGCAGCCGCGCCAGCCGTTCCCGGCCCGCCCGCGCCGGAGCCGGACGCGCTGGTGGCCGACCTGGACTTGCTGGCCCCGCCCCTGCATGCGGGGCACCCCGACGCCGCGCAGCCCGTTCCCCATTCCGGCAATACCTTTTCCGTTCCCCCCGGCATCCCCCTCGGAGTTCCGCTGATCCTGCTGCACACCGCCACGGCCCGCATGGAGCAGCATCGCGTCCGCGCTGCCGGACTCCCGGCGTCCGCCCGCCTGCTGCGCGCGCCGTTCGCCGCCGGGGCGCTGGTGGCCGCGCTGCGGGCTGCCGGACTGACGACCCCGCCCGGACGCGGTCCGCTGGCAGCCGGGGTGCTGGCCCTTGGCGACATCGTGTTCGACCCTGCCACCGGGCGCGCCACCCGCGATTTTCGCCCCCTCACGCTGCACCCGCAGGAACGGCTGTTGCTGGAACTGCTGTTGCGCCGGGCAGGAACGGTGGTACACCGCGCGGACATCGCCCGCTGGTGCCTGGACTACGCCGCATCACCGGGCGGCAATGCCCCCCATGCCCACCAGGTGGATGTGCTGGTCTCGCGCCTGCGGCGCACGCTGAAGCGCGCCCTCGCTCCAAACGCCATCAACGGTACGCGCCTGCGCACGGTGCGCGGCGTGGGCTACCGGCTGGAAACGGACTGACGCACGCGCCCGCTCCGACGCCGCACCGGGCTTGCCCTTGCATCCCGCCCCCGCCCGCCGTCCCGTTTGCCTGCTCTTGCTTCGCCAGCCCCTTTGCCCCTGCACGCACACTCCGGACTTGCATCGCGGGCAAGCTTGTCGCATTGTCGCATTCCCGAACCCCGCCGCGCCGCCGGTCGTCCACCAGCCGCCAGCGGCCATCATCAGTCCCCGCCGCACGGGCTGCGGCAACCGCCCGCCCCGCGCGAACCATAGCCAGCACGCCGTCATGACGAGGAACCCGTGACCTACCGCAATCTTTCCGCCTGCGTGGCCGACCTTGAACGCCACAAGCACCTCGTGCGCATCGACGCAGAGGTGGACGCCAACCTCGAAATTGCCGCCATCCAGCGCCGCGCCTACCGCGCGGGCGCGCCCGCCATGCTGTTCACGCGGGTGAAGGGCTGCCGCTTTCCCATGCTGGCCAACCTGTTCGGCACCATGGAGCGCACGAAGTTCATCTTCCGCGACACGTTGCGCGCCGTGGAAGGCATCTTTCACCTTAAGCTGGACCCCTTCGACGCCTTCCGCCATCCCCTGCGCTACACCGGCGTACCGCGCGCCCTGTGGTCCATGCTGCCGAAATCGGTGTCCGACGGCCCGGTGCTGCGCCACCGCTGCGCCGTCAGCGACCTGCCGCGCCTGATCTCCTGGCCCATGGACGGCGGCGGCTACGTCACCCTGCCGCAGGTGTACACCGAAAGCCCCGACGCGCCCGGCCCCATGCAGTCCAACATCGGCATGTACCGCGTGCAACTGGACGGCCCGGACTACGAGAAGGACCGCGAGGTGGGCCTGCACTACCAGATCCACCGGGGCATCGGGTACCACCACGCCCAGGCCCTGCGCCGGGGCGAACCGCTGAAGGTGAACATCTTCGTGGGCGGCCCGCCCGCCATGACCCTTGCCGCCGTCATGCCGCTGCCGGAAGGGCTTGCCGAAATCCTGTTCGCGGGCGCGCTGGCGGGGTTCCGCATCCCCATGATCCGTCAATCCCACAGAACGGGTGGCCTGCCCATTCTGGCAGAGGCCGACTTCTGCATCAGCGGCACCATCGCCCCCTACCAGAAGCCGGAAGGTCCCTTCGGCGACCACCTTGGCTACTACAGCCTGGCGCACGACTTTCCCGTGCTGCGGGTGGACGCGGTGCATCACCGTCCGGACGCCATCTGGCCGTTCACCACGGTGGGTCGCCCCCCGCAGGAAGACACCGTGTTCGGCGACTTCATCCACCAGCTTACCGCCGACCTGGTGCCCCAGGTGTTCGCGGGGGTACGCGAAATCCACGCCGTGGACGCCGCCGGGGTTCACCCGCTGCTGCTGGCCATCGGCAGCGAACGCTACGTGCCCTACGCCGGTGAACGCCAGCCGCAGGAACTGATTACCTGCGGCATGGCCCTGTTGGGTTCCACCCAGACCTCGCTGTCCAAGTACGTGCTGATCATGGCCCACGAGGACGCCCCCTCCATGTCCACGCACGACTTCCCCGGCTTCTTCACGCACATGCTGGAACGCACCGACTTCACCCGCGACCTGCACTTTGTCACCCGCACAACCATCGACACCCTGGACTACACCGGCATCAGCCTGAACCAGGGCTCCAAGCTGGTGTGGGCGGCGGCTGGCCCGCGCAGGCGGCAACTGGCCGACACCCTGCCCGGCGACCTGCCGCTGGACGCGCGATCCGACGACGACGCACCGGCAACTGCGGGCGACGGCACGTTTGGCGATCCGCGCCTGTTCGGCAGGGGCGTCGTGGTGCTGCGCGGGCCGAAGCATACGGCAAAACGCGATGAGCACGACCCCGCCATGCACGCGCTGGCCGCCCGGCTGGCACACGCGCGCGGGCTGGACGGCCTGCCGCTGTTCGTGGTGGTGGACGACCCCGCCTTTACCGCCGCCAACTGGGAAAACTTCCTGTGGGTGGTCTTCACCCGGTCGGACCCGGCCACCGACATGTACGGCGCGGGCGAATTCACCCACTGCAAGCACTGGGGCTGCACCGGCCCCTTGGTCATCGACGCGCGGCTGAAGTCGTTCCATGCCCCGGCGCTGGAAACCGACCCGGATGTGGAACGCCGTGTGGATGCGCTGGCCGCGCCTGGCGGCCCGCTGCACGGGTACCTGTAGCCCTGCCCCTTCTCCTCCCCCCTCAACCCCGCACATTCCGGCGGCGCGGCGACCAGTTCGCCGTGCCGCCTTTTCGTCAGCAACCATTTACGAATATTCTTTTTTATTCCCCCCACACCGCGTTCCGCCACTTTTCCGTCACCGGTTCGTCATGCGCAACCCCCCTTTTCTGCTGTCCTTTTCTTGAAGTTATGCTACATTTGGTGCATTCTCTTGTGCCCATCCCTTCGGCGCCGTCGTGCGCACCGCCGGGACGTCTTCGTACCGTTTTGCAGAGGTTGCCATGCCCCATTCCGGCTCCGAGTTGCTGGCCCGGCCCGCCGCCCCGTCCATCGCCCCCGTCCGCATTGTCGATGCGGTCGAGGACGCCAGCCTTTGTGCCGCGCCCCTGCAACCTTTTGCCGCCAAGATGTCCCGCGCCAGGCTGCCCTCGCTGCTGGTGGCGCTGTTTGCCTCGTACCTGGAAGAACTGGCTTGCGGCAGCACCGGACTGATCCCCGAAGCGGACATCCTGCCCGTGGGCCGCGACGATCTGCCCCAACTGGACGACCTGGCCCCTTACGCCGCCACCGGGCGCACCCGCCTGCGCGAGGCCGCGTGCATCAAGCTGAACGGGGGCCTTGGCACCAGCATGGGCATGACCCACGCAAAATCGCTGCTGCCCGCCAAGAACGGGGCCACCTTTCTCGAGCTCATCGTGCGCCAGGCCGAACATTTGCGCCGCGCCCACGGGGGGCCATCGCCCCTGCTGTTCATGAACAGCTTTTCCACCCATCAGGACACCCAGCGGGCACTGGACGTGCTGGGGCTGCAACACACCGGCAGACCGGGAGCCTTCCTGCAGCACCGCTTTCCAAAAGTGGCGCGGGCAACGCTGCAACCCGTGGAGTATCCGGAAAACCCCGACCTGGAATGGAACCCGCCCGGTCATGGCGACATCTACGCCGCACTGGCCCTTTCCGGCCATCTGGAACGGTTGCTGGAATCGGGCCGGCGCTACGCGCTCATCTCCAACGCCGACAACCTGGGCGCAACGCTGGACCCGGCAATCCTTGGCTACCTCATGGAAGAGGACATCCCCTTCCTGATGGAATGCGCGCCGCGCACCCCGTCTGACCGCAAGGGGGGTCACCTGGCCCGCTCGCGCGACGGCGGGCTGGTGCTGCGCGAACTGGCCCAGTGCCCTGACGAAGACCTGCCGCGCTTTCAGGACATTGCACGCTACGGGTTGTTCAACACCAACAACATCTGGCTGGATCTGCGGGCGTTGCGACGGCACATCGACGAGCACGGCCTGCTGCGCCTGCCCATGATCCGCAACCCCAAGACCGTGAACCCGCGCGACCCCGATTCGGAAAAGGTCTGGCAGGTGGAAACGGCCATGGGTGCTGCCATTGCGCTGTTCCCCAAGGCGCGGGCCATCGTCACCCGGCGCGAACGCTTTCTGCCGGTGAAAAAGTGCAGCGACCTGCTGGTGCTGTGGTCCGACCGCACCCTGCTTGAGTCCGACGGTCGCGTGCGTCCCAACCCCGCCTGCACCACCGCCAACGTGCTGGTGGAACTGGATGGCGCGCACTACGGCACCTGGGACCGGCTGATGGCCCGTTTTCCGCACGGTGCGCCTTCGCTGCTGGACTGCGCCGCGCTGGCCGTGCATGGCGACGTGCTGTTCGGCCGCGACGTGACCGTGCGTGGACGGGTGGTGGTGCGCAACCCCTCGTGCATGCAGGCCACCATCCCTCACGGCGCGGTGCTGGAAGGCGACGTGAACCTGTAGCCGCGCCCCGCGCAGCCGCAGCCATCCCGTCCTGCAACGGCTGCCCTTTCCAGCCGCAGTCGGCCTGCCCGGACACATCCGTTGCCACTGCAACAGCCCTGCGGGCCCTCCCACACACACACGGCGCGGCGCATTCGCCTCCCCCTGTCTGCCGCCCGTCTTCCGTCGTGCCCCAGCCCGCCGCGCGACCACCCACTGCCCCGCACCCCCTACACATGCAGACCGGGCGCGTAACCACGCGCGGCAATTTCTAGATTTTTTCTTGAGCTTTTTTTCCGTCTGACCTAACGTGCCCCGTGAGACCGGTGTGTACGGGGGTATGCTTGGGGGCCATTGCGTGTAACGCCATGCGGCGCACGCACATGCAGGCCATGCAGCCCGACCCGCCGGAACGGGGACGCCCCGCCGCGGCCCGTAACGCCGTGCCGCCGTCCGCCACCCGCAGGACGTCAGCCGCACCCCCGAGCAGGGAGGGCGAACATGCCTCAGGTTGCCGCCAGAATATCTTCGGAGCAGGAACGCTGGCTGAAGGACTATTTCCGCACCAAAAGCGCCGGGGCGGAATTCATTCTGCCGTGGGCCGTGGATACCTTCTTCCGCGCCATTTCCGCCATCAAGAGCATCTTTTCCGGTCCGGAACTCAAGACCATCATCGAGGCCCACAAGGACCTGCGCCTGCTGCCCGACCACACGCGGCTGTCCTACCTGCTGCTGCGGGTCATGGACGCCTGCGACGTGGGCATGGTCCACACCAAGCACGGGGCCAGCAAGGCCAGTCTGGAAGCCAAGCTGAAACGCCTGGACGACACCCAGGCCACCGCGCTGATGGTCTGGGCCGCCGCCTACTGGGTAAGCCGCAACTGCACCGCGGACAGCCTGGACGAATACATCAAGGCGTACTAGCCGTTTTACGGTTGGCGCCAGCCCCGCAAACGCACCAGGCAACATCCCGGATGCGAGCCAGTTCATGCGGGTTCACGCGGTTTCACGCAGCGGGCGAACAAATCAGCCGGTGACGGAACAGCAAGGGGCGTCGGGTCATGCAGCCCGACGCCCCTTGCTGTTCCGTCATATCTTGCGGCGGCTATGCGCCTGTTTCCGCTCTGCCGTGCGGCGCGCTTTCCGGTCCGCTTTCGGACGTGAAGAAACGCAGCCGCAGCGCATTGCTGACCACGGAAACCGACGACAGGGCCATGGCCCCGCCCGCGATCATGGGCGACAGGGTGGGGCCGCCAAAGGCATGCAGCAGCCCCGCCGCCACGGGAATGCCCAGCACGTTGTAGCCGAAGGCCCAGAACAGGTTCTGACGGATGTTGCGCACCGTGGCCCGGCTGAGGGCAAGGGCCGTGAGCACCCCGTCCAGCCCGCCGCGCAGCAGCACGATGTCGCCCGCCTCCACCGCCACGTCGATGCCGGTGCCCATGGCAATGCCCACATGGGCGCGGGCCAGGGCCGGGGCATCGTTGATGCCGTCCCCCACCATGCCCACCACGTGCCCTTCGGCCTGCAAGGCGCTGATGGCCTGCTCCTTCTGGTCGGGCAGCACTTCGGCCCGCACGTCGTCAATGCCCGCCTGCCGGGCAACGGCCAGGGCGGTACGACGGTTGTCGCCGGTCAGCATCACCACGCGCACGCCCATGCGCCGCAGGCGGCTCACCACCGCCGGGGCCTCCGGCTTCAGCGGGTCGGCCACGCCCAGCAGGGCTGCCATGCGGCCATCAACGGCCATGTACAACGGGGTGCGGCCCTGTTCGGCCAGGGCATCGGCGCGGGCAATCACGGCAGGTGCATCGCGCCCGGCCACGCCTTCCGCCTCCATGAAGGCCACATTGCCGATGGCGACAACGCGTTGCGAACCGTCATCCGCCACCACCCGGCCACGCACGCCCTTGCCGGGCACGGCCAGAAAATCCTGCACCGGCCACGGGGCAAGGCCGCGCTCCGTGCCGCCTGCCGCCACGGCCTCGGCCAGGGGGTGCTCCGAAAGCGCTTCCAGCGAAGCGGCAAGGCGTACCAGCGCAGCCTCGTCGCCCGCCTCGGCAACGGGGGCATCGGGACCGCCTGCAGCTTCCACTTCAGAGGCCGCAGCGCCAGCCAGCACCACCACGTCTGTCAGGCGCGGGCTGCCCACGGTGAGCGTGCCCGTCTTGTCGAACACCAGCGCGGTCAGCCGACCGGCCTGTTCCAGCGCCTCGCCGCTCTTGATCAGCACGCCCAACTGCGCGCCGCGCCCGGTGCCCACCATGATGGACGTGGGCGTGGCAAGGCCCATGGCGCACGGGCAGGCAATGACCATCACCGCCACGAAGATGCGCAGGGCAAAGGTGAATTCCGCCCCGGCGGCGTACCACGCCACCCCGGCCAGCACCGCCAGCGCCATCACCGCCGGGACAAACCACAGGCTCACCCGGTCGGCCAGATTGGCGATGGGGGCTTTCGACCCCTGGGCGTCCTGCACCAGCCGGATGATCCGCGCCAGCACCGTATCCGCGCCCACCCGCTCGGCCCGCATGACGAACGAACCGTGCCGGTTGATGGTGCCGCCCGCCACCGCGTCGCCGGGGTTCTTGGTCACCGGCAGGCTTTCGCCGGTCAGCATGGCCTCGTCCACGCTGCTGGCGCCTTCTTCCACCACGCCGTCCACGGCAATGCGCGCACCGGGCCGCACCAGCAGCCGGTCACCGGCACGCACCGACGCCACGGGCACCTCGCGCGCCTCACCGCCTTCCATGCGCAGGGCGGTGTCCGGCGCAAGCTCCATCAGGGCCTTGATGGCCTCTGACGTGCGGGTGCGCGAACGCAGCTCGAAGTACTTGCCCAGCGACACCAGCGCGATGAGCACCGCCGCCGACTCGTAGTACAAGTCCATGACCCGCCGGGCCACTTCGACCCCAAGGCCGATCTCCACGGTGTTCCACAGACTGTAGGCAAAGGCCGCGCCCGTGCCCACGGCCACCAGCGAATCCATGTTGGGGGCAAGGCGCGCCAGATTGCCGAACCCGATGCGGTAGAAATCGCGCCCGAACCACATCACCGGCAGCGTCAGCAGCAGTTGCGCCAGCGCAAAGCTGAGCGGCGCGTGGTGCGGGTCGAGCCATGCGGGCAGGGGCAGGCCCGCCATGTGGCCCATGGACAGCACCAGCAGCGGGACGGTGAAGGCGAATTCGCGCACCAGCTTGCCGCGCATGCGGGCAAGGCGCGCGGCGGCTTCCTCGCGCTGTGATTCCCACAGGGCCGCGCCGCCATCCTGCCGGGGCAGGATGCGTTCCGCCTCGAACCCCAGTTCCGCGATGCGTGCGGGAATGGCCGCTGCAAGGGCATCCATGGCACCGGCGGCCAAGCCGGGGGCTGGGGTGACCTGGGCCGTTTCCGTGGCCAGGCTGACGGTGACGGCGGCCACGCCCTCCATCTGGCCCACGGCGCGCTCGATGCGCGCGGAGCAGGCCGCGCAGTGCATGCCGCGCACGGCATAGCGCAGCAGCCCGTCGTCCTGCCCGTCGGCAAACGCGGGGTCCGGCAGCACGGCCTCGAAGCCCAGTTCCTTCACCCGATCGGCAATGTCGTCCAGATGCAGGGCTGCGGGGTTCCAGGCCACGTCCATAGTCTCCGTGGCAAGGTTCACGCTGATGCGCGACACCCCGTCCATCTGCCCCACCATGCGTTCTATGCGGCCCGCGCACACCGCGCAGGTCATGCCGCGCACAGGCATTACCAGCCGTGACTGGTCTGGCCGAGACTGGTCGGGATGAACCTGCGTGCCGGACACGTCGGCTGTGCCGGAAGCGGCAGCGGAAGGTTGCGGAAGTCCGGACGGTGCATCGGGCGTGGTCATGGGTACTCCTGCGGTCAGCGGGAACTGCGACGGCCCACCGCCGCCGACCGAAACGACGGCCCCGAACCACGGCGACATGTTGCCAAACCGCACCCCGGAGCCTATGTTGTTGAAAGGCGTTCTCATTCAAGTAATCCCGTGCCCGCCGCAAGGCAAGGGTGTGCGCAACATTCATGCCCCGCAAGCCAAGGAGCCAGACCATGCCCAGCGTTACCGTAAAGGGAATGTCGTGCAATCACTGCAAGATGTCCGTGACCAAGGCCGTTGCCGGGGTTTCCGGCGTCAAGGACGTGGACGTCAGCCTGGAAAAGGGCGAGGCCGTGTGGACCGAAGCGGCCCCGGTGGATGTGGATGCCGTGAAGGCGGCCATCCGCAAGGCCGGATTCGACGTGGAATAGCGCCGCAAGGTCGCGCGCCGCGCCTTTCCGGTCGGCGGACATGAAAAAAGCGGGACGGCTGCATGGCCATCCCGCTTTTTGCGTCTGTGGAGAATTTCGATAGCCAGGGGATTTTTCCAAATCCGGATTCTTGTTCGCTGGCTTTGCCCACAATACGCACGTTGCGCATACGGTTGACAAGCTCACCTGACAGGCACGCTTCGCGCCCTCCGGGTCGGTTCGCCAACGGGCAAAAAGACGATTTGGAAACAGCCCCTACTGGACGCGGACCTCAATGCCCTTGTCCCCGCTCTTCACCACCTCGTGCTTGGTGGGCGCGGCCTTCAGGTCCAGCACGATGCGGGTGTTTTCGCCGTAGCGGCCCACACGCACCTTTTCGATGACCCGGTTGGAAGGCACCGCAGGGGCGGACACCGACCATGCGCCCACCAGATCCAGCGCCAGCCGGTCGGGGTTGGGCAGCACGATGTACTTGTACTGGATGGGCGCATCGCCTTGCAGGTGCAGGATGGCCGTGTTGCCGGAAAACTTGATGGTGGCCGAGGTGATGGCATGGTCGCCCTTGGCCGTTTGCGGCACAGTCGGCGCGGCAGCGGCCTTGGCCGGGGCGGCCTGTGCTGCAGGAGCCGCCGGTGCGGCGGCCTGCGGCTTGGCGGCTGGGGTGGCCTTCTCGGCCTTGGCAGGGGTCGGAGCGGCCTTCTCTGCCGGCTTGGTCGCCGCAGCCTTTTCCGTACCCTTATCCGTCCCCTTGACCGGTTCCTTCTTCTTGCTTTCCAGCGGGGTGGCCAGGTCCGCGCCCGACTTGGAGGCCATGCGGCCCAGCGCCGTGCGCGGTTCGCCGGATGCGGCCGAGCCCGCAGGACCGGTAGGGACGGTGGCGGGCTCGCCTTCGCCGGGCGAAACCATGCCCGCCGGGGTTTCGGTCATCATGCCGCCGGGCTGTCCTCCAGATTGACCGGGGACCACGGCGGAAGGCTGGCCGGGGGCCAGCGCACCCTGCCCGCCCTGCTCGAAATAGGGCATGCCGGGCTGGGATTGCCCCTGGCCGGGGGACTGCATGGGCGCCTGCACGGAAGGGCCTTCCGTTGGCACGGGCTTGTCGTCGCCGGAACTGAAATGATTGATCAGGATGAGCGCCATGGCGAACAGCACGACGGTGGGAATCAGCATGGCGATGGTTCTGTTCATCTCGCGTAAGTCTCCTTACCGGGCAGCCTTGCGGGCCGCCCCTTCATCGTTGGCAGCGCTGGCCTTGCGTTCCAGCAGGAACTCAAGGAACCGGCGCGATGGCTCAAGGTCGGGCGTCAGTTCCAGCGACTCGCGCAGGTGCTTTTCCGCCCGCTCCATGTCGCCCATGTCGTAGTAGGCACGGGCAATGTTGAAAAGTACGTGGCTGTCGTCCGGCGAAAGATCCAGCGCGCGCAGATGATGCCGTATGGCGATGCGCGGCAGCTTGCTCTTGCGCAGGTTGATGCCGAAATCGGTAAACATGTGGCGATGGGCGGGCACGAATTCGCCGGGGGCCTCGGCCAGACGTTCCAGCGCGCGCACGGCGCGGTCACGGTCGCCCCGGCGCAGTTGGGCCAGCGCGGTGGCAAAATCGGCCCGCAACGCGCGCTCGGTCTGCGCGCCCACCTCGTGCCCGGCAATGTCGCCGGTTCGGCGGGTTGCATCGCGCATGGCCGCAGCACGGGGTGCGGCGGGCGCTGGCAGGTCGGGTTGCGCCGCACCGTAGGGGGCGGCCTTGGCGTCAAAACCGCCCGAAGTGCTTGCGCCTTTCAGGCTGCCATGCTCGGCCCTGCCCGTTTGCGTCACCGGCGACACGGGGGCCGTCTTGATGGGCGCGGCCAGGATGTCCGGTTCAAAGACGTAGCTTCTGGCCAGTTCCGCAGTGCTGACGGCGCGCCGTTCGCCGGTGGGCTGCATGCTTGCCGACAGGGGCTGCACCACATAGCCGCCTGCGTCATGCTCCCACACGAACCAGTAGCGCTTGCGCGCTGCGCCCCGCCCCGGAACGGCCCCGCCGACGCGACGGGGATCTGCGGAAGAATAGACGCCCTTGAAGATGCCGGTCTCCATATCTGCTCCTGTCGAGGCCCGCGAACGATGCGCCGTTGTGGCACGGCGCACCGCGTGGCGCGGGCGCGTCGGGCCCAGATGTACCCTTTTTCGCGGGCGTTGCAAACGGGCCGAGGCAGACGGTACGGCGGCAGGAAACGCGGCGCGCCCCTGCCTCATGCATGCTCCCCCCATTGCCGCTCCCCGCCGAATCCGGCCCGATGCAGGCGGGCCGATGCAGTTGGCCCTGTTCCCGCGCTGCCCCTGCCATCCCGCACGGTTGTCCCGGCCTCTCCCATCCCCGCCCCAACTGGACGCGCCGTGGCTTTTCCTTTATCCATGCCGGATGCATGAAATGTCCGTCGCATCCAGCGTCATCTCCATCGTTCAGGAAGAGCTGGCCAAGCACTCCGCCACCCGGTTGCTGCTGGTCCGTGTGCGCTTCGGCGCGCTGGCCAACCTTGTGCCCGAGGCCATGGAATTCGCCTTTGAGGCCATGACCATCGGCACCGACTTCGAGGGCGCCAAGCTGGAACTGGTCATGGCCCCGGTGAAGCTGCTGTGCGGCGGTTGCAGCAAGGAATTCGAGCCGCAGGGCAAGGAACTGCTGTTCGCGCCCTGCCCCGCCTGCGGCGAAGAGGCCGGACACCATGTGCTGGCCGGGCGCGAGCTGTACGTCGAACACATCGAAGCAGAATAGGGGGATTCCGTGGAAATACCCGTGATCAGGAACGTGCTGGAAGCCAACGACAAGATGGCCGTGCAACTGAAAAGCCTGTTCGCCCGGCACGGCATTCTGGTCCTGAACATGATCAGTTCGCCCGGCGCGGGCAAGACCTCGGTGCTGGAGCGCACCCTGGCCGACCTGCGCGGCGAATTCCGCATGGCGGTCATCGAAGGCGACCTGCAAACCGACAACGACGCCCGCCGCGTGGCCGCCACCG
>CAYOCV010000028.1:0-1079 GCA_964402645.1 uncultured Desulfovibrio sp.
AAAGGGCGCTCCATACCAGCGGTTTGCGCTGTGGGCATGAATCAGAAGAGACCCGGGATACTGAGACCGCCAGTGGCCTTGCTCATTTCCTGGGCGATTTCCCCCTGCACCTTGGTCAGGGCCTCGTTGACGGCGGCAACGACCAGGTCCTGGAGCATCTCCACGTCTTCCGGATCGACCGCCTCTTTCTTGATGTTCAGGGAAACGATCTGGTTCTTGCCGTTGACCAGGGCGGTTACGACGCCGCCGCCGGCGCTTGCCTCGGCGGTCTTCAGGGTGGCTTCTTCCTGGATTTTCGCCATGCGCTGCTGCATCATCTGGGCCTGCTTCATGATATTGGCCAAGCCTTTGGACATACGAACTTCCTCCTTTGGATTATCGTGGTACGGTCTGCTCTCTGTTACAGCGAACAAGAGTAACGCTGATCTACTCGTCCGGCTCCCGGCATTCGTCCAGGGTGCCGCCGAAGATTTCCAGCGCCGCCGAGACCATGGGGTGGCGCAGGGCCGTCTCCTTCAGGGCGGTCGCCCGGGCGGTTTTTTCAAGGCTTTTTTTTTCAGCCAGGGAGATGGGGAGATGCCGGTCGTCAGCGGAGATCGGGACGATCTTCACGGCGGTCGGCCGCCGGAAGAAGGTGGCAGCCAGTTCCTGGAGCTGGTTGTGGTAATCCTGCTCCTTGAGCATGCTGAGCTCCAGCGACCCGCGTGGAAAGCCGATCTGCAGCGCCCCCTCCTCTAGTTGCAGGGGGTTCCCCTTCTCAAGCTTGGTGGCGAGAAGCGGCCTCGAGCGTTTGACAAAGGCGACAAAACCGGGCCAATCGCCGCCGGCCGGCGCAGGCTGGGTGGGCGGCGTTCCGGGCTGCGGGGGGGCAGATCCCGGCAGCGGCTCCGCAGGGCGCTGTGGCGGTTCAGATGTCTGGCGCTGAGACGGGGCTGCAGGCTGCTGCCGCTGGTACGGGGGTGGCGACTGCCGCGGCGGTGCCGCAGCCGGCGCTACCGGCCGGGAAGAGGGGGCTGCGCCGCCGCTGAGACGGGACTCCAGGCGGTCGATGCGTGCCAGTATCTCCCGGGCCGGGACCA
>CAYOCV010000028.1:1089-2381 GCA_964402645.1 uncultured Desulfovibrio sp.
CTCCATCACCAGTCGGGGGAGGGTGGAGTGGGCGCAGTCGGTCTCGGCCTTCATCAGGATGGCAAGCGAGCGCTGGATCCGGGCCGCGTCGGTCTGTCCGGAGATGTCCCGCAGGGTGGCAAGTTCGCTCTCCGCCAGGTCGAGGAGTTCTGCTCCCCCCTCCACCGCCTTCAGGATGAGCAGGCTCCGGAAGAGGCCGATCAGCTCCTGGCAGAATTGGCGGAAATTGTAGCCGAACTCGTCCACCTGGCTGACGACCTCCAGTGCCCGGCGGGTGTCACCGGCGAATACGGCGCGGGTCAGCTCCGCCAGCAGGCGCTGGTCCACCACTCCCAGGAGGGTGACCACGTCTTCGTCCCGCACCTCGCTCCCGCAGAAGGCCAGCACCTGGTCCAGCGTGGAGAGGGAGTCGCGCATGCTCCCGTCCCCCTTGCGGGCGACCACGGTCAGCGCCTCGTCGGACATGCTGATCGACTCCTGGTCGACGATGTGGCGCAGTCGGCCGACAATGGTTGCCAGCGGTATCCGCTTGAAATCGAAACGTTGGCAGCGGGAGAGGATGGTGATCGGTACCTTGTGGGGCTCGGTGGTGGCGAAGATGAACTTTATATGGGCAGGGGGCTCTTCAAGGGTCTTCAGCAGGGCGTTGAAGGCGCTGGTGGAGAGCATGTGGACTTCGTCGATGATGAAGATCTTGTACCGGGAGCGGGAAGGGAGGTACTTGACGTTCTCGCGGAGTTCGCGGATATCGTCGACGCCGGTGTTGGAGGCGCCGTCGATCTCGAAGACGTCCACCGAGTTGCCGGCCGTGATCTCGGTACAGGCGGGGCAGACGTTGCAGGGGCGCGGGGTCGGCCCCAGTTCGCAGTTCAGGGCCTTGGCGAAGATGCGGGCCGAACTGGTCTTCCCCACACCGCGGGCGCCGGTGAAGAGGAAGGCGTGGGCGACCCGCCCGGTCTCGATGGCGTTGCCGAGGGTCCGGGTGATATGCTCCTGCCCGACCAGGTCGTCAAAGGTCTGGGGGCGCCATTTTCTCGCAAGGACCAGATAGGACAAGGGGGTTCAACCTCGCAACAACAGGCTTGGGTTACCGTGGGGAGGAACTCAGGGGAAAGTGCTTGCGGGCACAATTGATAGCTGGGCACCCCCGCGGCACACGGAGTCGATTACTGCCGCTGCTTCCTTCCGGACCTGACGGGGTTCATAACCTTCCGTTGCGCGGGACCCAGCTATCAGCTCTGCCCGCAAACGACCAACACCGCCCAACGGGCGGTGTCTATGCAAAAAGTGGC
>CAYOCV010000029.1:0-1477 GCA_964402645.1 uncultured Desulfovibrio sp.
GAAGACCGATGAGGCTGCCGCCTGGTCGCCGATCCTGGCCGGGTCGCCGGTCACCGCCAGGATCGAGCGGATTCCCAGCAGGCTCGCCCCCATCAGGTCGGACTGGAGGCCGAGGAGGTTCCGGTCCCTGCAGGTGACGTGGACGATTACCTCGATCTCCACCTCCCGCTGGATCAGGCTGGCCAGGGCGATATTCCCCAGGCGCACCCGGGCGAGCGGATTTTCGGCCAGATTGATGGCATCGGCACCGGCCTCCTTCAACAGTCGGGCGCCGGCCAGAATCTTGCCGCAGTCGAGCCCCCGGGGAGGATCGAGCTCAACGGTGACCACCGGCCGCGCCCCCCAGTGGGAGAGGAAACCGGTGGCGACGGGGGGCGTCGTCGGCTGGTCCGCGCTGACGCTTATCCGCGGGAGGCGTTTTCTCGGCGCGGGTCGGACACCGCTAAGCCGCTCGCCAAGCCGTTTGATATGTTCCGGGGTGGTGCCGCAGCACCCCCCTATCAGTCCGGCGCCGGCGGCCACCATCTCCAGCGCCTTTTCGGCGAAATAGTCGGGTGTGCAGCGATAGAGGTAGCGGCCATCCACGAATTCCGGGAAGCCGCTGTTGGCAAAGGCCGCGAGGGGAGCATCCGTGATCCGCGCCAGCCGCTCCACGACCCGTAGGACCTCCAGCGGGCCGGCGCCGCAGTTGGCACCGATCATGGCCGCGCCGGCATCGGTCAGGACGCGGCCGGCAACCTCCGCCTCCACCCCGCTCCCGGTGCGTCCCCCTTCCAGGTAGGCCATGCTGGCGATGACCGGCAGTCCGGTTCCCCTTGCCGCCTCCAGGGCGCAGGTGAGCTGGCCGAGGTCAGCAAAGGTCTCCAGGATGAAGAGGTCGACCCCCCCTTCGGCCAGGGCCTCCGCCTGCTCCCGGTAAATGGCCTTCACCGTCTCCTGGTCCGGTTCCCGTTCGTCTCCCTTGTGCCGTGCCAGGGGGCCCATGGAACCGGCAACGAACCGGGGGCGCTCTCCCCCTACCTCGGCAACGGTCCGCCGGGCCAGTTCCGCTCCACGGAGGTTGATCTCCCGCACCTTCTTCTCGAGCCCGATCGGCTGGAGTTTGGTAACGTTGGCACCGAAGGTGTTGGTTTCGATCAGGTTGGCGCCGGCTGCCAGGTATTCCCGGTGAAGCTCGGCCACCAGCTGGGGGCGGACCAGGTTCAGGTGTTCGAAGTTGGCGTCGAGGCCGACCCCTTTGCCGTAAAGCATGGTGCCTATGGCTCCGTCGCCGATCAGTACCTGTTCCTTGAGCAGTTCGAGAAAGTGCATGGGCGCCCCTTTGGGGAAAGAAAAAGGGCCCGGCTGGTTGCCGGACCCTTCTTTGTGTCTGCGTGGAGCCACCTGCCGGAATCGAACCGGCGACCTATTGATTACGAATCAATTGCTCTACCAACTGAGCTAAGGTGGCATCTGTGGGGAATGCGGGAAGCGAATC
>CAYOCV010000029.1:1487-1888 GCA_964402645.1 uncultured Desulfovibrio sp.
GCAAACGGCTGCAAACAAGGATTCTTTGTATCCTAATTGGACCGTGATGTCAACCCTCGCCCGGTCCTCTCGGGGCGATGTCATGCACCGTCACCTGTCGAGCAGCTCCCTGACCTTTCCGAGAAGCTCTGTTGGCTTCACCGGCTTGAGAATCAGCTCGACCCCTTTCAGGACGTCACCGCGCTTCTGGATGATATCTGCGGGATAGCCGCTGCTGAACAGCACCTTGACGTCGGGGGAGATCCGTCGGATCTCTTCATAGGCCTCGGCGCCGCTCTTCTTCGGCATGATGACGTCCAGGATCACGAGCCGTATCGCCCCCAGGTGGGCGTTGAACAGGTCGACCGCCTCTTCGCCGTCCCGGGCGAGGAGGACCTTGTAGCCGGAACTGGTGAGCAGTT